>NZ_JARVGY010000010.1:0-11363 GCF_040460035.1 Bacillus cereus group sp. MG1
TATCTTTAAATTGCTCTAATTTAAAATTATCAACAATCAACTTACCATCTCTATAAATTCTTAAATAACCAAAATCTATTTTGGGATTCTTATAAGAAAAAGTAACAGAATCATATGTAATAGTCGGCTGTAATTCTTTTATATCCTCATAAAAAAATTCATCTCCGTTACCCTCATATAATTCAAATGACATAATCTCAATTGCACCTGTATCATCAAAATTCCTCAACACTACTTCAGAAACGTCCTTAACAAATACTTGAATATAATTATTTGAATTAACAGAAGCCTGATTATACGTAATAGTTTTAACTTGACCATCTACTTTTTTAAAATCAATAGCCAATTTATCACTAGTCCACTTATTTGTTTTTATATATAAAAAACCTGATACATTTGATACTTTAGGTAATTTAAATCGAATTTCCCGACAAGTCTTAAACAAAGTTTCTCCTGTTGAAGGATTACCATCAGTTATCTTGGTTACTGTAGAACCACACATACTACCTGATACACCCTTCAGCAAATCATTTCCTAAACTTGCACGAGAAACCTCAGCAAATGCACTTGTATCACCTATAAATAAAATTCCAAGTAATAAAGGCACTACTAATAAAAATTTCTTTATCCGCATTTTCCATTTACTACATGCCAACAAAGTTCACTCCCTTCGTCACTTGGTTTCATTTCTTCCCAAGGAGTCATTGGCTTATCTTGTTTCATATCATTATCTTTTTTCATTTCTCCCTCTCGATCCATAGGTTTATCAGGAGTCATTGGTTTATCAGGCTTCATGTCTTCCTTTTCCATTGGCTTATCAGGAGTCATTGGTTTATCAGGCTTCATGTCTTCCTTTTCCATTGGCTTATCAGGAGTCATTGGTTTATCGGGCTTCATGTCTTCCTTTTCCATTGGCTTATCAGGAGTCATTGGCTTATCTGGTTTCATGTCTTCCTTTTCCATTGGTTTATCAGGCTTCATTGGTTCTTCTTTATCCATATCTTTATCTTTCTTCATATCTTCTTCTTTCTGATTATCTTTATCTTTACAAACATCCCCCCAACATTCGGCGGGCTCAGGAGCAACAGGAAGTTTGTCAGGTGGTTTCTCTTGTTCACCCTCTTTAAAGTGCTCTTGTTTGTCTTCAAAAGGCTTATCAGGTTGTTTAGGTTTATCAGGCTTTATGTCCTCAGGAAGAACAGGTTTAATCGACAAATCCATATCGTCAGGAATCTTCAAATTATCCCTAATATCCTTAACAGCATCCGCGATTTCTTTTGTGTTCTTTGCTATTTCATCGGTGTTCTTTTTAATCTCACCTGTATTTTTAGCTGTTTCACCCGTATTCTTTGAAATTTCATTTACTGCACTTGTAATTTTATCTAAAGCTTCTTTAATAGCTTTATCAGAACCACCACCTTCAACTGGTGGTTTATTATCCTCTTTTGGTTCTTCTATATCTCCTGAACCACCTGGTTTATCATCAGGAATTTTTTCATTCACACAAATTCCATTATTTTCTCCATCTTTGTCTCGAAAATCCTCAGGATTTACATGTTCTTCAGGAAGTTCATAATACTTTGCACCTTGCCCCCAATATTGAGTTACTCCAGTACCTTCAGCATTTTTAGGAAATCCTTTAATTTTAAAACGAACATATCCTTTAACTTTCCCATTCACAAACACGTAAAAAGCATATGTTCCATTTTCTTTGACTTTAATATCAAACTCATTTTTCTCTTGTGACGGCCTAGTCCATTTCACTAGTCCAAAATTAAAACTACAATCATTAACAAGCATCAACTCACTCAATTGAAACGTCACTACGTCTTTAGCATCACTAATCTTTAACGAAAGACTGTAATAACCGCCAACAAGCCCTTTATTTTCTATGGAAACCCCTTTACTTCCTACCATTTGAAATGATGGCGTATCAGCAAAGACAGGAACTGTACGGAAAATAATACAAAATGTACATAAAAAAATTATGGCTGCTTTTTTCATATCAATCCTTCCTAACAAAAAATAGCTAGGCGATCCACCCAGCTATTTGATTGTTTTATTAAATTTATAGTTAACTTCTTGCTATTTAAGGAGTGATTTTTGATGATTAACGAGTAAATAAATCTTTAGTGTTAAACGCTACTAAGAACGTTAACGGAATAGCAACAGAGAATGCGATAATAGGCCAGTAAGCGCCTAACCAGTTAGTTAAACCATTTGCAACATCTGCAAGATTATAAGTTAATGAAATTTTTGGCATTTCCAAAATAAATTCCTCCTAGTTAATCAATCATCAAATTTGTCTTTTACTAAATGCGCTACGAAAAATCCGAACAGTATCCCAAACAAAATGACTAACAATGGCATCATTGTTGACCAATTCATATGAAAGTTACCGAATAATTGAGACATCGATGGTCTGAATCCAAATTCAGGCATTGAAATCAACTCCTAAAGGTGTTGTACACTTTACCAATACAGTAGATAGCAAACGCCCCACCAATGAATAAATAGATCACTGGTAACACTGAACTAAACATGTTGAAGGCATACTGCAAGATTCTTCCCACGTCCATGCTAAAACTAATAGCCATCACCCCAAGCTTTGACGGTGGTGAACATCATTATTACGAACACAAGAAAGGTTATAAAACCTAACGAATATAATACAACTGAATTATTCATGAAGAACCAATACAACATATCTAGAAACGCTAAATCATTCATTATCTATCAAACCGCCAATCTTTCAGCAATGTGAACACGATAATTAATAAAAATGGTAATCCAAACAAGGAATATTGATTCAACAAGTTTTCTAAATTAAACTCGATCATCGTAAAGCACTCCATATCCAGTTGAATGTCAACACCAACAAGATTAACAATAACAAGAAACTAATTAACATATCACCATAGGTAAGTGTCTGGAAAACTGCAAAACTACCATTCTTAGTCTGCACTAAGTAATTAGGCATAATTTCCGAAATAGTTTTGTACAATTCATTTAAATCGATTTTATCTATCATAAAATCACTTTAAAGCTGTAAAAGGAAATTCCTCTAAAATATTAAAATCAGAAATTTTAGTTTGAATACCACGAGGAGACATATTAAAAGCAATAATAGCTTCAGCAACAATTGGATAATTCAAAGAACTAAACTTTTCTATAAACTCTTTTCTAAAAAAGACCTTAGAAGGAAGATATCCAAAACCAGATTGCTCACTATTATCAGTTGTAGTTAAAAAGTGAATATTAACACCTTCGATTCTTTCATTATTATCATTTGTGAAATCAACTTTCTTACAACCTGTTAACATTACTTTCATTAATTGCATATTTACACTCCTTAGAATCTTTTTTAGTCATACAATGTCGTTTTATGTACACCTTTGTCATACATTTAATTATAAGAAAAACTAGAAAAAAATTCTAGTCTTTTTTTAAAAATATATGGATTTTTTAATGTATTAGACTTCCATTATAAAATAGAGTAAAATTATTTTAGACATTTTTCATTATAAATCTTTAAAAATTCTTTGAAGTCACGAATTGGGAAATTTTCTATTAAGTCTAAATCCCCTTTCGTGATTTTTTGTTTGCCCTTATTTTCTAAGTAACTAGCAAACTCTTTCTTTGTATCATCATCTTGCGAAAAAATTTCAGACAACAAATATAATTTTTTAGAAACACTATGAGACAACCATTTAAACGTACGCTCAACATTTGCAACAGGTAAAGCCTCTGCTAATCTTAATTTACTTGCTTGTCCTATATATTGCCTCCAAAAAGGTGCAATATTCCACCTATTTCTATTAGAATCTTCCTTATCGACAACACGAAACGAAATATAATTATTTATAATACCAAAATACATTTCTTCAATACTAAAATCATTAACTACAAGTTGTTTAACAGCACGATCAGCACGCTCCTTTTTCAAACGCAACTCATGCCTAGTCCAAAATTCTAAACCTTGAATCGAATCACTATCTTTATTCTTTTTTTTCTGCTCTTCTAACTTATCATAAACAACCCATCTCAATTTACTAGAAGCACTTCCAAAATAAATCGTAGAACCCTGCAATCGTCCCTGTTCTAAATCAAAAGTTTCAACAACAAAACTTGTTTTCCAACGACTCAAACATTCTCTTCTTTTTATTTTAGACTTTAATTTTTTAACAGAAAAATAACCTACAAAATCATCAATAGCAATATCTAAACGGTCAACTTTAATCCAAGAAAAACCATGCTCGTCTGCAAATGCAATCCTATCAAACAAACCATACCAGCCAACAGAGGATAATGTTTCAAACCATCTGCAACCAGAACCAGACATAATAATTCTAGAACGATTATCAGCACCATGCATAAGAATGTGTATTTCTTCAAAAGAATATCTAGACAAATAACCATAAGACTTGTGAAAACCATCTATCTCCTTAGAAAAAACAGTAGGATCTAGACCTAAAAAACTACAAATAGATTCAAACTCTTCACCATAAACAAAAGTAAACTCCAACCAGTCCACACAAACCGAAAGAGACAATTTTTCAATATGTTTTTCCATACAAACACCTCTAAAACAATACAATAAAAGCAAAATAAAAACCGCGAATTTTTTGCCTAATTTTTTAAAAGAACCGTGAAAAAAACAAAGAGGGACGAACCCTAGAGCCACAAGCGTTTGGGGGCGATTGACCTGTATTTTCTACTGGGGTGTTACTAGCCCCCAGTAGAAACATGAAATCAGCCATTCAATTCCTTGATTTCAACAAATCATTCATTTCTTTATAATCCTTATAAGTCTGTAATAAAGCATAACGAATAACAGCTGAATCTTTAAGATCAAGACCTTCCATAAGTAAACATTCTTTAACATACTGCAACTTGTTATACTCATCTTCAGAAACTCTTAAATTCAAACGAATACCTTTAACTTTTGACATTATATAACCTCCTCAATTGAAGCATACAATGTCATACACCATATGTAAAGAGTTTCCATTTTCCTCCTTGTAAATATTATACCAATATATAAATCTTTTAACCTTCATTAAAAAATGGAAATTTTATCAATGATTTTCCGTGCATTTTTTTGTGAATTCTGTACAGATTTAAAAGTGACCTGAACCCAGTCTAGGGAAGGGATAGTGTAAATATCAGATGGCCCGGGAACCCCCGTGTTACTGGACGGGAGTTCCTCATTTCGCAACTGGAAATTTTCCTTCGAATTAGACAAACAAAACACCCACTAACTCCAAAATATTTATTATTAATTTCTCTTTTTCAATTCTCTTTCTTTCCAACCTTTAAACTCATCATAAAAAAGTTCTGGATTATCTGCTTTAAGATCACATAGAGCATCAGCATCTAAACGTTTAGATAAATCTAAATGAAAAACACCGTATTTTTTCTTAACAGGATATAACGGATAACCCATAATAAAAGCAAACTCTTCCCAATCAACAGAACGTTTTTTACTTCCACAACAACACTTTTCATCTTCACAGTTATACACACTCTCACAATCCACACAATAACTATATACCATCGACAATTTCCTCCTAATGCTTTTCCCTCTTAATACGTTCAACTGTCGCCTCATTCTTAAATAGACGTTTATTCAATACATCAATCTCAACATCTTTTTCCTCAACTAAATGATATAACTTAATAAAATTATCATCAGTTTCAATACGATGAGCCTTCAAATCTGTTTTAATCTCCTGAATATCCCTATCAATCTTATCTAATTTATCAATAATTTTATGTAACAATTCTTCCATAATTAAAACCTCCCAAATTTAATCTTAAAAAAGTGCGACTCTATCCCTATTATTATTAACAAGTTAAGTAAAGAACTATTTAAATCTCCCCTTGTTCTTCATATTTACGTCTTCTTTCTTCAGCCATATATAAAATAAAACTTGTACGATTTAAGGCTTTATATTTTAAATTCATTTCTCTTGCAATTGTCATTCGTCTATCATTTTCAATATCAACTAATTCATCAATTAATGACAACTCACTATCAGTAAAACGAAATGACCTATGTTTTCTTTCTTCGCTTATTTTTTGCATAACTAAAACCTCCTACAAAACTATCGTATACACAATATAACACATTTAAATTACAAAAACAACCTTTGTATACACGAAATATTTTTAAGTGTACACAAAGGTATATGGTTAAATCATATTTTAAACTTTTTTAATACATTTCAAAACAATATTTTTAAAATAAACTCTAACAAAATACCAAATTAACAATATCAAAAATCCTGTCGTAAAAATAAACAAATCACTATATATATCAGATACATACTTTGTTGTAACAACACAGATCATTGCAAGCATACATATATCAAAAACTACAATTAACCAAAATTTAAAATTCAACTTTAAATCAGCAAACATACAATCAACATCCCCACAATTAAAATTATAAGAAATGACAAACCAACTCTATTTGCTATTTTTTCACCATACTTATTACATAAATAAGCATGCAACTTATCATGTTGTTTAGAAAGAAATCTATAAAAATACTTTGTTAATAAAAGTACAAAAAGATAATAGATTCCAATTAAAATAACAAAAAGAACAAATAACGTTAACATATTAACTTCAGGTGAAATACAACCAAATTTAATTAGAAATGTCATAATAGCACCTAAAGCCAAAAATTGAAGTTGTGACATAAACTCATCATCTTGACTACGATATCTAGCAAACATATATACACCTCTTAAACTTTACTATTCTTTAAACTAAATTTACTCATTACTCTAAGAGTCAACATAAGCAAACTAACATTAAGAATAAAAGCAAACAAAAGCGATATTACACTTAAATCCTTAAAATATACCGATATCCCCAAATACAAAAGAAACAATAAAAAATTTGTAAAAACTGCATATCCAATATTTTCACCACTTATAGCATACTTCCTAAAAATCATCTTTTTATCTTTTAATTTATCTATATTTTCATTAACAAATTTCCTATCCATAGATACATACTTAACAAAGATAAAAATAGCAATTCCAATTGCTATTAGAGTTAATAAATTAAATTCAGTACCAACTAAACACCAACTAAAATAAAAAAACATCGCAACAATATTAAACAATACATGAATATATTCACGATAAAACTTTTTAAACATATATATCCCCCTTAAAACGCCTTATTCCGCTTCACAACCTCTTTTTTATAAACTACATAGATATGACTATCTATATAACTTAAATCATCAAATATCCAACCTCTGTCTTCTAAGTACTCCTTATGTACCTTAACTTGGTTAGATTGATCACTCCTCAAATATTTCAGCGTTTTAGATAAAACAGTTACCTCTTTTTCATTACAAATAGGCAAATCCATTACATATCACCCTTCTTTTAACGTGTCTAACATGCCTTTAAACAAGAAACAAATCCCTAGAGTACCAAACAACGTAACAATAACATTTTCCATCAAAACAACCCTCTATCTGTATTTGCTAAAAGGTTAAACAAGAAACAGGTAGTATTTTCTTACGCTCTGCTTCATAAAATCTCCACCTTTTTCGCTGCGCTACATTCTTGCATAACTTTTTTAGGCTCGTTTTTCTTCATCGCCAAGTCGATAAACTCAAAAGTGAATATATTTAACTATCAACTTGCCTATCCATTATACGAGCCTAAACGCTTGTACTACCGACCTTTATATTTTCTTTTATTCTATTTACCCATTACGCTTTGCGGGGCTAGCCCCACACCCCAGCCAATCTCCAACCTCAAAAGCGAAGGAATACCTTTAAAACCTAACCCGTAAACCAATTTAACAAGAAAACAATTACAGCAATGAATGAACCATAAAACAGTCCATCTCTCGCCATACTTTTCAACCAATCCACATGTATCATTTCAACTATTTATCCTCTCTAATAAATATCCATATCACTAACTAATAAATAAGCAATCACTATCGAACCTAACCACAGCACACTAGCACCTACAATATATTCAATCATCTACTTAGCCATTTGACTAAACATCAAATCTAAATTGTCAAAATGATGTTTAATTACTTCACAATTATTTATTTCTTCTTCATCTAATCCATAGCGATCCATGAGTACATCTAGAAACCTTTTCATCTCTTCATGTGCTTTATTTATTCTTTTCACTTCTTCACGAAATCTTTTCTTCTTTAAAATCCCCATAACAACGTTCCTTCCTTGATATAATTTTTATAATCTTATGAAGTCCTCCCGCCTGTACCGCGCATACAGCTTACGCTGAATGCTTGTACTGGCGTCCGTACTCTTCGGCGGTCGTCTTCAACGCTTCTAAAAATTCCATAAAGTCTTGGCGTTTTTCTGGAACTTTTACTGGCGAAACCATTGCACTTGTATCATAAATTTTTGAACCAACAACAAAAGCTTTCTTTTTACTTATACGCATTCTCTTTAAATAACGTTTAGATTGAATGTCATACATCGTATAGTAAAAGTATTTTTTATCACTTGAAACCTTAACAAGAACGTTCGTAATACCTCTTATACGTGAATCTAAATCATCAAAGCTAGGCGAAGCAATAAACAACGTACAACGTAATTTTCGAAGATAATACGATACTTGAGAAAAGAATTTAACCGAGTTACTCGAAAAACTTCGAGCATCCAAATCAATATGAGCTTCATCTAAATTTAAAATTGTAGATTTTTCTTGAGCAATATTTTTAAAATGTTCTATTTCAGTAAATGGCTTTGAACCAACTACGCCATAATTGCTATACAATACGCAATTACTTTTCTGTTTAAAGTGATGTGCAAACAATGTCATTCCTAATGTCTTACCGCTTCCAAGAGGACCTTCAAAGACCATTACGTTCATGCAAGTTCATTTCCTTTCACTACTTTTGCACTATTAGCTGAAAGTGATAATGATGGATTCGCATTCGCTTTCAGTAAATGACTTAATTTCGCATTACCTTTAATTCTGTCAAACATAGTTAATATTTTTAGAACCTTTTCATAGAAGGCAAGTGGTAAACTCTGTTTTTTTACAGAAATAACATAATCAGCTATATCTTTACATCCATTCTCATTAAGCAATAAAATACCTTTCATCTGAGATGCATTCAAAGGCACTGAATTTTCCTTCATGTATTGAAATAATTGAACCGTTTCAATACTTTCACTTGAAGTATCTTCTTCTAAAATTTCTTCTTTCATTATGTCTTGAACATCTGGTAACACTTCTTCTACAACTGTTTTTTCTAAAGTCACTTCACTCATTCAGTTCACCCCATTATTTAAAAATAGCTAGTAAAACAATAATTACCCATGGCATAAAACCAATTAAATCAAATTGTTTTTTTCCTGTTTCAAATTCAAAAATCCCTTTTAACGCACTAGATCGTCGTAATCTTTTAATATTTTCCGCTTCAATTCTTGCCGGTTTTTCTAAATTATAAATGTGATACACATAACCGTGATTATCATCAAGTAATCTCAATTCATTATCACGTGGTAACATGGCTGTACTCGTTTCTAAAATCTCCGAATCAAACGATATAACCTGTTCTACAGTGCATGTACCCTCTTCCTTAATAATTAACGCTCTATGTCCTTCAAATTGTGGCTGTACTTTTCGTTTCGTTTTAGCTAACATTTCAATCACTCTCTCTTTTTAATTCCATTTTCTTTTTAACCACATACAAGGTAACACTATAAATAGAAATACAGATAAACAAATCGCACTTGATAACTCAAACATTGCATTAAAAGCCTGCATTTTTAACTCTCCTTTTTCGAAGTTGCATCACAAACTAAAATTAATAAACAACTAACGACTCCCAATATCAAATAAATCATTCTTCTATACCTCTAAAGAATTTCAATGTATCTATTACCATCCAAGAAACAATTGTCGTAAAAAATATTAATAAAATAGCTTGTCCTATAATATCCAATATCGTCACCACCATTTAACCGTATCTTTAAATCGAATAAATAAACTACTGTAAGTCATGATGATATAGCAAACAAAATATACGAAAACTAAAGCAAATAACGTCGTTATAACGGTTGTCCAACCGTATAGATAAGCAAACACTCCAAGGTAATCACTAATTCGCAAAGGACGACTTGCTGGTACGCTTAAATCATTTAAATACTTTGCCATTTGCGCAAGCCAACCAAGAACAGGATTAAATATTGTATCAATTAACGCATTCATTAATGATGACCACCTCTGAATAGATCCATGAGCTTTTTAACAAACAAGTACCAAATAAAACATGTGACAACCATCGGAACTACTGTTAACAAACCAGTAGGAAGTAATATATCTGTCGCTGTCTTAAATCCCTTCATCGAAGCACTAGGAAAAGATACATTCCCACCATCAAAATTAGGTTGTACCCATAGAAATAAAGTTTTAAAGAATCCCGCTATTACAGCACCTAAAAACTGAAACAAGGCAACGAATAATTTTATAATTGCTACTACAACTTGAAACAGCTTTTCTATGAAATAAAAGATTCCTTTTAAAAAATCCAATAGATATTGAAATGGTGTAGCTAAAAAATCAATAAACGTTTTTAACGACTTTATAACCGCTTCAAATCCACCTTTTAAGAACTTAACAAACTTCTCCATCATGATTGCTTATAACCCACCATAATCCTTCTAATGCTTATAGCAACAGAGAATGTAATCATTAATACAAACGCTAGAAATAATACGTTTTCCCCAGCATGAAATGCATACTGGAGAAATTGTATTAAGTCCTTAGATGTAACTGGTTGTATCAAACTAAGCACCTACCTTAAAAATAACTTCTTCGTGTTAAACGCAACAATAAACGTTAATGGAATAGCAATACTAAAAGCAACGATAGGCCAAATTCCACCGAACCAATTTTTAATAGATTCCATTAAATCAGAAAGACCAAAATTAAAAGCGATATCAGGTATTACTTGCACTTGTGGAATACCTGGAACAGAATTACTTAAATCACTCTCTATATTCCAAGCCGATACAGCTTTAATCTGAACTTGATATGATTGTCCATTTTTCAAACCGGTAATCGCATATGATCGTGCTGTAACCAATGAATCATTTACCTGTTTTCCATCTACAACAATGTGATAACCCTTTACTTTCACACCAGCATCATAATTCGTTAAATTAACAATTAGAGAACCATCTTTAGGTGTTATCGTAGGATTAGATGGTTTAATTGGTTTAGCTAAATTAGGCTTTTCATCAGTTTTAATTACTTTTTCTATGCCCTTAGATTCAATACCATCAGATGATACAGCAACAAATTTATATTTGTATTCAGTGTTAGGACTTAATTCCT
>NZ_JARVGY010000011.1:0-10657 GCF_040460035.1 Bacillus cereus group sp. MG1
TAGCATGGAGAACAAATATTCTTAATACAATTATGTTCCGCTGCGCTTTACGTCTAAAGGGACTATAAGTGCATCCAAACAACACTCCTTAACTGAAGCTTTGCCCAACCCCATATAAAAATATCAATCCCCCAACCCCTTCTCCAAGGGGATTCCCTCGGCGGTAGCCAGCCCAAAACGTACTGCGTTTTGAGGACTGCAAGAGGGTCTTGGTCAAAGTTCCCTATCAACTCCTTAATGCTCCATCATTTCGCTATCGCTTCATTCCGTCCGCTTACCGTTGACAGGTACTGTATGTATTCCTCCACCGTTCAAAAGCTAACATCCATATATTAAAAAGTCTCTTTTTATATTCACCATGACAACATAATGTCTCCGCTGCCTTGCAAAATATCCTCGCCAACACTCGCCATTTTTTTCACACCTCCCACGATCCAGGGGAATTTTTTTGTAGTGGAATGACTACTTCCTCTACAAACATAATTATTTTTTTGTTTTACAGGAAGAGCCTCAACTATTCTCTACTTTTCAAACATCATCCAATCTATTGATACAATCACATTCTTTATGAGAATCACTGTCGGAACAGCCATAGAATAGAACTACAGCTATTTCTATATTCATTCCTAGACCCATTCCAATAAAAAAGAGCATAAGGAAATCCGATCCCACTTCTAGTTCAAAGTGGTGAAATAGGCTGTGCCTACTGAATTTCTAAAGCTCTCTAACTGGGATTCAAAAAACACCCTTGTAGGTCGTTTTGAGTCCTTTTAACATCTATTTGTAGGTCTCTTTGAGACCTTTGTAGTACGTTTTGTGGACGTTTTAAAAGTAATTAGTAACAAATAAAAAAAGAGCCCCATAAATAGGGACTCTTTTTTCAATACTCATCAATTCCACCATTTCACTTTACTGCATTACGATGATTGCACATAAGATTCAACAAAATCACGAAGTATCTGCCTACCTCTCATCTTCCAAGATGCGTCAACACCTAGCAAGCCTATAATTTCATTGACCGTATTCATGTGATAACAAACAGAAAAAGACAGTCATAAAAGTTTGCCGAAATTTAAAATACGCATATAACCCTACCAAAAACCATATGCGAATATAACCTGTTTTCCACTAGCAAATATTAATACCGATTTCATCATACACAAGCTATCTAAAGATAGAATAGCCCCTAAATTATTTTGTCTCACTATCATCTGGAATATATTCAATTAAATCCGATAGTTTAACATTTAACTTTTCACAGATCGGTAACAATGTATCTATTCTTAAAGACGACACATTATCATTACGCCACAACTTATTGATAGAGTTACGACTTACCCCTGTCATCCTAACCAACTCTGCAACATTATCTATATTCTTTACCGCCATAATCACACGGAAGTTATTTACTACTTTCATTTTTTATACTCCTTTTTCTCATGAAATATACATACTATTTTTCTTATAAAGGCACTTTTGTGCAAATAATAGTTGTTTTTTAACCTTTTAAACACAACTTTAGCACTTTATAAAACATTTTTAAACCTGTATGGAATAAAAAATCACATTATGCATTATTTCATACTTCATTCAAACGAAAATTAATTTCTATACATATAAGGTTATTTATTGCGTTCATTTAAACTAATTTAAAACCTATTTAAATAAAAATGTTCAAAATATGCATTATTTCATACTTTATTTGTTGAAAAATTAACCTAATAAAGTTAATATTAATCAATGTGATATAGAATTTTAATAATTGGAGGTCATTATTTTGGCGTATGTAATATCAAAAAAAGTAAAAGGAAACATTTACTTTTATGTAGCTCAATACGTTGGAACACAACCATATTACTCAAAGCAATACAAATATAAATGCATTTACGCAATCGGCAATCAAAAAATAGCTTTAGAAAGAATCGCAATGTGGCTATTAGATAACAACCGTATACCAAAAGAACTACTAGAAATCGGAGTATCCATAAACGATGTGAAATATTGGTATGAAAAAGTTGAAAAAACATTACAGAACTACTCTTTAACTAACCATAAAAATACCTGAAAGGAGCATTAACATGGCATTTCTAACAAATTACAAAGCAAACGGAAAAAGATACTTTTATGTAGAAAAATATGTTGGTAAAAAACCATATACCTGCAAACAAAGTGAACGTATTTATTCGATTGGAAACGAAAGAATCACATTAGAAAGGCTCACTTTATGGATTTTAGATAACAGTTTCATTCCAAGCGAATTAATAAAGATTGGAATATCAATTGACGATATAGAAAACTGGAGAGAAAAAGTAGAAAATACCATAAAAAGATACTCTCTATAACTAAAAACAAGAAAAAAAGACTGATATTTTTGTCAGTCTTTTTTCTTTAACTATTTATATTTTTTCATCACAAAAGGGTTAGGTGTTTTAATAATATATTTATATATTTAATAAAAGTTATGCGTGACTTTTTGATTTTTTCATTTGCGAACCAAAGCAAACAGACTTTAAGAGTAAAAAGGATTAAAAATATACAGGAATCACGAAATAAAAAATTCACGGAAATAACAAATTCAAATATAATCCAAACATCTTTTTTTCATCACACGATCTATAATAACTCATTTAAAACGGTGCAACTTTTTAAAGATACAAAGTATCTATAGATTGAATATGCGAGCAAAGTTTTTTCGTTTTCAGTTCGTCATGGAGGTACTATATAAACTCCGTAATTTTGGAGTACAGAATTACAGAAAAAACGGAAAACAAAAATTTCGAAAATCGAAAAATCGAGATTTCAAATTTAATAAATTTCAACATCAAATCTCATATCAAAAGTCCAAAATCAACCTCAAAAAAAATTTAGAATTTCCCAAAACTTATTTTCAAAAAAATATTAAAAAACGTGCGGTATTTTATCGATATAAATATATCTAAAAAAATTCATGCGCACACCTTAGGTTTTCACCTCGTACAGTAGTAAAACGAAATCATCAGAACAAAATATATCTCGAAATAAACTTTAAAAATAAACTCACAAATTCACGAAATTTAAATTTAAGAAAAAATCTTTCTTGTTAGTTCTCAGTTAGATCATAAAAAAACTTTTGAATGCTACTTGCTACACTAAGAAGGTTTTCTTTCAATACAACAAAGAGAGAACCAAACTTAATATTAAGCCTGGTTCTCTCTTTGTCATTCAAACATCATCAACCGCACCACATTTTTCACATTTAACCCAACATTTATATGAGTAATATACATCTTCACCATCTTTGACCTTACTTTTTGAAATCCGATAAATTTTCATTTCTTCGTTATAACATTCCCAACAGGTATGTTTAACAATATCACCTTTTTTATACAAAACTATTCAACCTCCATTTCATCAATCAAATGACCGTTATATTCTTGTTTCTCACTTTCCGTTAACTCTTGATATTCTTGTTCAAACTTCATCAAATCCTTATTCCACATTGCAATTAATCTATAATAATACTCATTTTTATCTATACTCTTATACTTGTCCAATTCGCCATTTTCGTATTTTTTCGCATAATCTTTTAACAATCCAGCGTACACAATTAATTGTCGACCTTTTAAAGCTAAATAAAACACGTCAAACACATCTTGACTCACTGACATTTCATAATCTTTTGCTGAATACTTCGCAACCTCCGCAACTGCATTTCCTTCTCTGATTAACTCTACTTTTTGAATATGTACTTGCGTAATCTCTGGCATATCTGTTACTTCTCGCCACATTTCTAACCATTCTTCCTGTTTAATATAAAGTTCTTTTTTCTTAAAATAGCTTTTATCAACACAAAGTAATACGTGAAAATGAGGATTATATGTATCATAATTCGGGTTATGATCATCTACTTTCAAGCCACGAGAATCATAATATGCTTTTCTCTTTTTATTGTTATACATTTCTTCAGTGATAAATCGTTCTTTATCATACGTCATTTCTAGCTTTCTAATATAACCCTTAATAGAGCGTTGAATATTACGTCTATCAAATAACTTTTTAAAAGCTTTATTAAATCTATCAATCTCGCCTTTTACCATATCAGCTTTAATATTTGGGGTTGTTAATGTTAGGAAAAGAAACTCTTTTTTTTCTTCAATCTTGATTGCTTCCATCATCGTTGCGATTTTCACTGCGTCCTTTCCTGCTTTTCTCCAAGCGCAAATTGGACAAAAACGATTTTTGCAATCATTCCCCTTTACTCGTTTCTTTTTCTTTTTATCTTTCGTAGCCACAAACTCATTAAAAGTACTACATGATTTAAACAATTCTCTCCCGCTCTCACTCATTTTCTTCTCTATAAATTCATAAATTCTTATATTCTGTTTCTTTTTAGGTTGTAATTTACCAGTGATTTCATCTTGATTTTTCTTTGTCATGTTTGATATATTAGTCCTATCTGAATTGCTTAAAAAAGGGTATACGAATCCCTTTTTCGGACTTGCTCCTTTCTTGGTAGTTATTGTTTTTAATTCGACACTAAAAATGATAAATCTATCCACCTAGGAATGCAAGTCTTTTTTTTTAGAAATCCCTTGTGTATCAAGGGATAAAACCATACATAGGCATCAATTTCGTTGCCGAAATAGTTACCTATGTATTAAAGAAAGAAGAAAACCGTATTTTTCGTGTCCGAAAAATCATAAAAAAATGCCCCTCAATCCACTTCGTGGACAAGGGCATTTTTTTCTTTCAAACACAAAAATTCTTCTATCTCCCAAACGCTTCATTTTCACTTCTAAACGTTTTTAAGAGATTTATAATATTTTCCCCTTAAGGAATACATGATGATAGCGTAACAAAGAAATAAACTCGTCAATTAGTATCCTTTCTTTCATGGTTTTCTCCATAAATTTTAAAGTGTATTTTTTTCTCATTTTTTTAAAACACTTTTTTTACACAAATAAAAGACCTGAAAACCCTTGATGTTCCTGTATTTTCGATAGATTTAACCCCTTTATTTTTGGGGTCACACAACCCGTATTACATAGGGGGGTTGTGACGTCATCATTCATAGCAAATTCTTAACCCCAAAACAGATATTTTTGTGTGCTTGTCCGAGATGCTTTTTAAAGAAGTGTGAGAAATTCTCAACCTTTACCTGCTTATTAGAGTAACAGGTAACTTTCTCTGCACCTCTACTCTTTTTTACAAACAAAACGTATCAAGCACATTGTCTTTTTCCTCTTTGTTGATACCAATGTATTTGAGCGTTATTTTAGGTGCGCTATGATTCAAAATTTCTTGCAACATAGCAACATCTTTTGTTTGTTTATAGAACCAATAGCCGAAAGTCTTTCTCATGGTATGAGTACCGATAGATTCCACTCCTGCGAAATCTCCTGCCTTTTGCAACTGTCGGTACACTTGGATTTTACTTATAGGCCTGTCTCCTTTGCGAGAAGGAAAAAGCCATTTACTTTCCAATCCTGCTGCATACAAATAAACCTCTTCAAAAATAGATGTAATGTTCACCATTCGTTCCTTTTTCGTTTTGCCTTCCCTAATTTTCAATTCTTTTCTACGTTTCTTCTTCAATTCCAAAATCATAGATGTTTCTAAATTCAATAAGTCACTCACACGAAGACCCGTATTGATTCCAATCACGAATAAAATATAATCACGATCAGTGCAATGACGTTTGAGCGCCCATTTCATATCTTGCAACTGCTCCTTGCTTCGAATCGGTTGTACATCAATCAAATGCTCTTTTTTACTCATCAGCCCATACCCTCTTTATTTACAGTGTTTTGAATGTATACTTTTTGTTGTATATGTTGAGAGTATCAGCAATTTTGATGTAAAGTCAATGATTTCGTATTTTTGAATGTAAACTAATGTGTAAAAGTTTACATTCAACATTTAACGCAAAAGAGACATGTACAAATACAACTAACGTCCACTAGCGAGGGCATAGCGTATCGCTATGCCCTTCCAAACGAATTCACCTTGTCTTCCCCCTCTTTTGTCAGCGACAAGTAGCGAGGACGTTATACAAGGCTCTACAATCTTCCCTATCTTTTGCACCGAAATATAAATTTGTTTACATATTTCTAAAAATGAGTATAATTGTATTAACGGTTAATACGTTCTAACTGTTATAACTTTCTAACTAAACGTCATAATAATACAGAGAGATTAAACACAACAAACAAAAGAGAAAACTAAAAAGACCGAAAAAACCCAAAGCAAACAAACAAAACAAACATAAAATCACACTATATAATTCGAAAAACTCAATACAAACACAAAGTGGCAATTAGACTACGCCAAAAAATAGTGTGGCAAATTCCAAGGAGGAAGTCCAAATGACAGCAAACACTCGCCACATGGAAACACAAAAAATCGAACGTAAAGTTACTAAAATCGGCAATTCTTTAGGTTTAACATTACCGCAAGAATTTTACACTACTCTAAATATCAAACAAGGTGACGTTGTAAGTTTAGAAATTAACGAAGAAAACGAACAAATCGTTATAAAAAAATCCAAAAAAATTTCTATGCCAGAGGGTCTCAATCCTAAGTTCTTGGAATCCTTAAACAGAACCATCAATAAATTTGACGGTGCATTTAAAGATTTGGTAAACAGATAATTATCCTTCAGGCGTGGAGGAAAGTAGGAAAACCGAAATGACAATTTATATAACAGAAACTCAAGCTATTTTTATCAATGAAACACTTATCGATATGTATTCACCTAACGAACAAAGAGGTGTTAAAGATACGGGGTTATTACAATCAGCAATATACCGTCCACAACAAACAGTAGCACAAGAGGATGCATATCCGACTATCTTCCACAAAGCCACTGCATTATTTGAATCACTGGCTAAAAACCATGCATTCTATAATGCAAACAAAAGAACGGCATTGGCTTGCCTAGAAATGTTTCTGTTATACAATGAGTACGAATTAAAAATATCTGAACAAGAAGCTTCAGACTTCACTGTTAACGTGGTAGAACAGCGATTATCTTTTGACGAAATTTTAAATGTCATAAAAGAAAACTCATCAAAATTACCTTCAAATTAATCGAGTAGAGGGAAAATAAAGTAATTATTCTCGCCCCTCTCACACCACCGTACATACGGTTCCGTATACGGCGGTTCAGTTTATATTACAGTGTGAACTTTTAGATAGCGTTCTAAAGAAGAAGGGAATCCCCTCTTCTTTAGTCTTTGATTTGAGATGGCTCTTTGAACAACTTTCGATAACCCTATATATCGGAAGCCCTTTCGACAGTAGGTTAATCCCTTCGCTTCTTCCTCCGGAATCCCTAGTTGAACAAGCGATTTGATTTGTTTCTTCGGTACTTTCCATTGCTTCCAGATAATCACTCTAATTCTGGCGCGGAGCTTCTGGTCTACTCGCTCCAGAACACCTTTCATATTTGTACTCCTGAAGTAATTGACCCATCCAAATATCACTTGTTTAAGTTTCAATATTCGATAGTCTAACGGTACACTCCAGCTTCGTTTTGTCAGTTGGTGCAGTTTTCTTTGAAATTTTTGTACCGAGATTGGATGTGGTTTCGTTTGATATCTCTTATCCTTGAGGGTGTAATAATATCCAAACCCTAAAAATTTTAAATCTTTTGGCCGAGAGATTTTACTCTTTTCTGTATTGACTATCAAGCCTAGTTTCTTTTCTATGAATCTCACGATTGATTTCATCACTCTGCCCGCTGCCTTCTCACTCCTCACAAAGATAAGAGCGTCATCAGCGTATCTCACAAATTGAAGTCCTCTACCCTCGAGTTCCTTATCCAGTTCGTTCAACATAATGTTACTCAGTAAAGGGCTGAGATTGCCTCCTTGCGGAGTTCCGACTGGTGTTTCTTCATATTTCCCATTCACCATAACTCCACTGACTAGATACTTTCTTATGAGAGAAATGACGTCTCCGTCATGTATTGAGTTAGATATAATTCGCATCAATTTATCGTGATGAACTGTGTCAAAGAATCTCTCCAAATCAATATCTACTATCCAATCATATCCGTTGTTTAGAAATTCCAAGCTTTTAACAATTGCCATCTCACAACTTCTTTTTGGTCTAAAACCATAACTGAATTCACTGAACTGCTTCTCAAATATCGGGCTGAGTATTTGATGAATGGCTTGTTGAACGACTCTATCCACTACTGTTGGTATTCCCAGCTTGCGCATCTTGCCATTCTCTTTTGGGATTTCCACTCTTAAGGCAGCTTGTGGTTGGTATTTCCTTGTTCTAATGCGCTGACGTAGCTCGTCCTTGTGCTCTTTCAGATATTGCTTTAGTTCTTCGACTGTTACACCATCAACTCCACTAACACCTTTGTTTTTATAAACGCGTAAGTAGGCTTCATTCATATTTTTGTTGCTTAAAATTGCTTCTAAGAGTTCCACACTCGTTTCTCCTTTCCCTTCACGTAGTAAGTGACAACTCCATTTTGATTATCCTTTGAGATACGCTCATACTTTCATCATTAACATATTCGGAGTACGTCACTTACGCATTCATGGCGTTGAAACACTATAAACTGTTCGGCCCTTCATGAATTTGTTCCACTACTATGGCTTCGGCTGACTTCTTGCGGTTAACCATTTTCGACTGTACTGTTAGTACATCCGCAAGATCTCCCAGGGTAAGGCAGCTATCTTTCCTCTTTTACTCGCCTGATTTACTCTACAAAGTTACGCACATCTTTTGGACTTTAACTTGTTATGGAGCCTCATCCCTTTATAAAGCCTTCATATCAGGTTTCTGTTCGTCGAGCCAAGATTTTATTCCACGCTTCCTCCAGCCCTTACCTCACGGTAAGTACCTTGCGCTTCCTTAGTGGTTGGTCGATGTGTACCCCCACAGTGGACTTCCACCACCTAGATAGTTGCCATGCCTGGCACACATAAAAAAAGACGTGGTCAAATACCACGTCTTTTTTTATTACAACCTTTTATTGTAGTTCTGAATATTCTATAATCTTTAACGAGAGGAGGAAATTCATGAAAAATAGATATGAACACTTAAAAAATGGCTATACGGCAATTTTTTTCAAAGACTCCAATAATAAAGAAACTGCTTTCTTTATTGATACAGATTGCTTCGAAATAGCTAATTCTCACGATTTTTACTGGGAAAACTACTTAGTTAATAGCCAAGGAAAACGAATGCGGTATAATATCATCGGAAGAAAAAAAGGTGAAAGTTCAAAAACACAACTATCTCGATTACTCCTAGAATGCAACACACAAAAAGAAGCATGTTACAACATCACAGGAAACCCTCTAGATCTACGAAAATGTAATTTACTTAAAACAAACATGGGTAAAGTTAAAACAAAAGAATTTCAAGAAGAAATGAACAAACTTATCAAAACTGTACCCCCATTACCGCAAATACAATTAAAAAATATCAATGAAAAAGAAAAAGATGTTGCCATTTCCCCAAAAAATGATAACATCAGATTACTAACTGACGAACAAAACAACACTTACATACTTTTAGAAAACGGTATAATAACAGCCGAAATCGAAAAAAAGTATGCAAAATTTCTCGTCAAACAACTTAGTCATTCTATTACGACTTAAAAATCTATAAGTAACTTTGAATACATTCTAAAAGACACAATTTATATGTCAATAACCACAAAAAAAGAATCCTATTTACAGGGTTCTTTTTTTATTACTTTCTATCCTTCTGCTAATAATCCATTCAATTCTTCTGTGGCATCCTTAGGATGCCAATAGCCATTCTCCAAAAGTTTTAGATAATATCCCCATATACTCACATCAACAATTTGCGAGGACATTATGCAAGGCTCTACAAACCTCGTAAGATCAATAACAATAATTTGCGAGGACGTTATACAAAGCTCTACAATCTTCCCTAAAAAAAATAAAAAGGTCCATAATGGACCTAATAACAAACAACAATCTATTTTCATTCATATTCACTCAAAAAATGCTCCAATGCCAATTCTAATAGGTCGGACTTGTCAAAACGCTCTCTTTCTGACAGTTTATCGAGACGTTTCGCAACTTCTTTGCTCAAAATAACCGTTTTTCGCGTCCTATCGTCCCTTCTAAGAGTTTTTATTTCTTCATGAAGAGTTTTGTGCTTTTTCGTTCTTTCTCTATCTGTACGCCAAAATAAGAGCATTTCATGAAGGTCTGCTATATCTTCACTTGTCAAAACTTCAGATACTTTCACTGTATTACCATGTTTCACTCCTAATTCACCTTTAGTCTCGCTTTTAATACCTTGTATTATCTTAGGTAAATCATTAACACCACTTTTACTATTTCGCTTCACCATATCCATAATATTTTCTTCTAATGGCTCTGGGTTATCTTTGTCATTGTAGAACCATTCTTTAGTGCTACTATCAAAAGCATACCCCAAAGCCTTCAGCTTTCTTTGTAACGTGCTGTTGTTAATTCCTAAAACATTAGCTATCTCTTTCAATTTCTCGCCTTTCTTGAGGCTTTCTAACACTTCAAACACCTTCATATTGCTTTCATCCCCTTCACATATATCCCACACAAATAAAATTCAATGTGTAATATGCAATACCTTCATACAACATTAAAGTGAAACTAATATTACTTTGTATGACTATATGTGAATTAGAGTCACACAA
>NZ_JARVGY010000012.1:0-9463 GCF_040460035.1 Bacillus cereus group sp. MG1
ATATATCCATTGCTGATATAAAGTATTCTTCAGCTAATTCGTATTCTTGTAGATGTGTGCATGATAATCCAGAAAGGTTATTACAATAACCTATGTTTAATTCATATCCTTTGTATTTAGAAAAGATTTCTTTTGCTTTAGATGCTTGTTTAATGGCTGGAACATATTGTTGATTATGGCAACTGAATGTCGAAAGTTTATAATAAAATTCAGCATGTTCTAATTGGTCCGGTATTTCTTTTAATTTTATTTCAGCTTTGTCATAGTATTTTCTTGCTAAGTTGTAGTTTCCGATGCTAGTTGCGTGTATGGCTTTAAAAAAGAAATAATAGTATGAGAGAAGATTATCTGTAGGTGTGTTAAAAGATTCAATTTTGTCGAAGCTATTTTTACCAATACTTAAGTGATCCATTAGATATTGATGGCGAAAATCTAATAGTGAATAGTATAAAAGTAGATTTTGGTCTTCTTCTATGTTGTGGATTTTTTTATCAATTTCTAACCTTAATTTATGTGCATTACCTAAATGTCTAGCACGAATTTCGATATACCAGTCATTTAACATGTTTGTGATTTGTTCATTATTTTTTGTTTGAACGTCCACAAAGTAGCCCCCTTTTTACAAATGTATATTATTTCCACTCATTTTATCATGTCTCGACATATATTTACTTTATTAAATTTGATATATATTATTTTTAATATTCAGTAAATTACGGTTGAAAATTATACCCATTAACAAAGAAACCTTAAGTATTAAGGTTTCTTTGTTAATGGGTATAAATAAGGTATTTGTCTTATTGACATTTTTAGGATATCAAAAATGTATGAATTTGTATATATTTCTTTTTGTGAATATAAAAAGTCAGACAAGATACAACAAAAAAAGCCATTCATGCTATAATTGAGTTGCTTAGACAACAACTATAGTGAAGGGGCTTTTTTTGTATCTTAAAAGATTATTAGAGTATCAGACTCAAAGAAAATAATTCTAATTACATAATAACAAAATAAAAGTCTCTTTGCTAGTTGTAAAAACTAGAAGTGGAGAGTTATTTATGAAAAAAATAGTGGATTTTTCAGAAGTTGAGAAAAATGCGAGAAAACGTGATTTAGAGATTGAACGGAAGAAACATGAGAATCATTATACGAAAGAGCAAGAAGAAGGATTAGGACAAGCTCTTGAAACATTACAAAATCTTACGGGTGCTGAGTATTATGTAGGACGTAAACGAGATCCATTTGCTCAGGTGGAATTTTCCCAAATCATTCAAGCTAATGTACGATATTTAATTAAGATTGGATATTTAACTAATGCTGAACGTTTGTTACTTTTAGATTTGAGTTGTTATGTAGAGGTTGGAACGCATGTTTTAGTTGAAAAAGATGTTGATAGTATTGATAGAGATGTAATTAATAATGCTTCGGTTACTTATCTTGCTGAGGAGACTTATAGAACTAGGCATGGCTTAAGTAAGTTGATGAAGAATTTAAAAGATAAAGGAATATTAGCTTGTGCCGAAAGTGGCTTTTCTGATGAATCAGGAAGAGTTTGTACAAAACGAACTTGGTTAGTAAATCCTAATATTATTTGTGCTTCAAGAAAAACATCAATTGATAGAGTTACGAAACATATTTTTAAAGGTATTTTGAAGAATTTCACATTAGATTCAGATTCTAAAAAAATACATAATTTACCGGTTTATTTTTTTTGAGAGATACTCTAGTATTTCTCTTTTTTTTATGTTAGAACCGAACAAACTTTCGTACTAAAATTTGTACACTAGTGTGCAAAAATTTGTACACTCCCCCCCTCATGAACCCTTGATAACACTGACTTTTTTTTTTTTCCTTCTTACTCTTATATATATATGCTCTTTCGTTCCATATTTTTGTTGTTTTTTGAGGTTAAGATACGTTATATTTCCACGCTATATTTAGATAAAAATCCGAAGGATTGCCCCTTTTTGTAGTTTCCGTGCTTCGCTATCGTACTGGCTAGCCAAAATAGGCTATCATGGGGATTCTCATTGTAAAGGGTTTGGCTACGCCCGTTCCGCTATGCTACACGCCCTTTACAATGAGCCTCCACCCCATGACTTATTTGCCAGTGCGCCAGCTCTGGCCGCTTAGCATGGGAAACTACAAGGGGCGTTCCTGATTAAATAATAGATTTCAAAACGATAAAAATAAAAATAACAAAACCTTTTGAAAATCACAAAATATAAAGATTGAAAAATTATAAAAGAAACAAACATTTGATTTCATCAAACGTTTGTTTAAAAATAGCCGCGCTATGGCGCGGCTATTTGCAAAGACCTATGAAAAAACATATAGAAAAAATTATGATATATAGTTCCATACTTATTTTCCATAGTTTGCATGTAGACTGAAGTTGCATTTAGACGCTGTATATAGCCGATTCCCCGCCCCTCTCCTTCTTTTCTTCGCTATTGCTACGAACCTCCTGACCACTCACATACTACGTCTACATGTGAGTGGTCAGGAGGTCAGAAGGAGAGGGGCGGGGAATATGAGAATTGAGTAAGAGAAATAGAGTAGAAGAATAAGAGAGAAAGAGAGAAGAATAAGTGTAAAATAGAAAGAAGGGATAGACGAATAGTAAGTATGGAAATAGATATGGAAGACGATGGTAAGAATATGGTAAAATAATAGGTGGTAAAGATAAGAGATTGGAAGAGTAGATGTATAGAAGGATAGAAGAGTAGGAGAGGGAAATATGGCAATTACGAAGAGAGATATAGAGATAGTAGAGTGGGTAAATTTGCATGGGTTTGTATTGGCAGAACAGGTACAGGAGTTTTTTGGTTTGGGAAAGACGGTTGTTTATAGGAGATTAAAAGAGATGGTAGAACAGGGGGTATTGAAGAGGGAGAGGATTTTATATGATTATGGAAATGTGTATTGGGTAACGAAAGATGGTGTGGAATTGTGTGAGAGTGAGATGGCAGCGGGGAAAAAGCCGAGTGTAAACAATTTTGTGCATGATAAGAAATTAGTGGATTTGTCGGTAAAGTTGTTAAAAAAATATGAGGGATCAAGTTGGATAACAGCAAGACAGATTAAGTCTAGATTAGTTCGGAAGGCAAGTGAAAAAGATAAGTTTAAAGCGTTAGCTATGAGAGTAGCAGATGGAATATTGATTGTGAATGGAAAGAAGTATGCAGTGGAGTTAGAGTTGTCATTGAAGAATCGAACAAGAGTGAAACAGATTATAGGAGATTATGCAGAGAGAATTGCAAAAGGGCAGTATGTGAGTGTGATTTATGTTGTAGAGAAAGAAAGCATTGCAAAAGTATTACGGGAAGAAATGAATCAAACAGTTGTATCAGATAGATTTCAAATTATGACATTTTAATTTAGGTTAACCTTAGTTAACTAGGTTATTTAAGGTTAACTTTTAAAGAGAGGAATATAAATATGGCAACTAATCAGTATGAAGAAAATCGAAATTCATTAGAATGGATTCGTTTTGCAGCAGTTATATGTTTTACAAGTGGTTACCTTATTGCAATTATTTTTAAAAAGATAGGTGAATTAGCACAAGTAGGGAAATTAGAGAAACGAATTGTATTTTGGATTGCATTTGGATTTTCGATTTTATGGGTATTGAATGATTTTCAGACATTGTTAGCATCTAGTGTTGTGTCATTTGTGATTTCATTTGTAGAAAATTATTTTCAAGTATTGCCAATGGAACTGAAGCATTTTGTATTTGCTATTTTTCCAGAGCATAATACGTTGTTAGCTTTTTTAGTGAATGGTGTTAAAACAGCGGGGTTAGTAATTGCGATTGAAAATGTGTTTAAATGGGCAACTAGAGTTGATGAATCAACTGTACAAAATAGTCCCTCTTTAGAGCGAGAGAAACAAGAAAAGAGTTTGGCCAATAAGGTTATTGTGAATTTAAAAGAAAAACAACAAGAAAAAAGCTATCAAAAAGAAATGGATCGTGGGGAAATTCCAAAAGGTGTACGTTTAGGAAGAACTATGACTGGCGGTCAAGAAATCATACTAACACCAGATGTTTTAAAGAAACATATTGGATTAGTTGGAACAACTGGCTCGGGTAAAACGATAACGATTAAAACATTTTTGGAATATGCAATTTTAAAGAAGCAAGCAGGGATTTTTATTGATGCAAAAGGAGATATGAAACTTGCGGAAGAAATTCGGAAGTTTGCTGAAAAGCATAAACGTCCTTTTTATCATTTCAATACAGATGGAGTTGGGATGCACTATAATCCTTTGGCTGTAGGGACTCCAACAGAATTAACAGATAAAATTTTAACGTTGTCTGATTGGTCTGAAGAGCATTATAAGTTATCTTCTCAGGAATTTTTACAATATTTGTTCCGTGTTTTTGAAGCTAGGAATGTAAAAGCAACTTTAACAAGCGTCTCTCAATATTGTGATGCTGATGCTTTAATTGGATTAATTACAAGCCAATCAGAAATAGAAGTACATGAAGAAGCGCCTAAAAAGGTTGTTGTTAGCGATTTAAGTGATACAGATAGTTTAGTGTTGTTTGATGATGAAAAAATTGATGTAAGCAAATCTGATCCTTCTGAGAGTATTTTCAAACGTGATGAAGTTTTCAATTTGATTCCAAAAATTAAGCGGATTGATAAAAAGGCAATTGAAGGTTTGGCCAGTCGTGTTTCTATTTTGGCTGAAGGAGATTTTCGACATTTGTTCCAGGAAGAAGTGGGAAATACAATCGCATTACATCAAGTGTTAGAAGAAAGAGGGATGGTTATTTTTACATTGGATAGTTTGCGATATCCGGAAGGCGCTCGACAACTTGGAAAAATGATTGTGAATGATTTAAAAACGAATGTGAGTAGTCATATGAAACACAGAGAAGGTGAACATGTAACAGTTGCTATTGATGAATTTAATGTACTTGTTACGCAGCAAGTTATTGATGTCATTAATAAATCTCGTGGTGCAGGATTTGAGGCATTGCTTGCTTTTCAATCCTTAGCAGATATAGAAACAGTGAGTGAGCATTTACGAAAACAAATCATGCAAAATTGTAATACTTTAATTGTTCAAGCACAGAATGATCCAAGTGATGCAGAAGAATTGGCAAAGGCAATTGGTACAGCTGATAGTTTAGATTTTACTTATCAAGTGGATATGGCTCAGGGCGTAACGGGATTGGGAAGTATGCGAAATGTGAAAAATTTTGTGTTCCATCCAGATGAAATTAAAGCATTACAGACTGGGGAAGCTTTGGTGAAAATAAAGCAAGGTGATAAACTAGTAAGGAAAAAAATTAAGGTAAGAATGGTAAAATGGGAGGATTAATTACGTGTTAATGTTAACAGCTTTTGTGAATTGGATTATTATATATATGCTTTTAGCCTTATTGTGACAAAGGGATTATTAAAAACAGCAAATGAGGAAGAGCTTGCAGGGATTCTTGCTCATGAACTTGGTCATTTGAAATATGGGGATAGTAAGCGTTCTGTCATGGCGCATACGTTGAATACAGCGGGTACAGTAGCTACATGGATATTAGTGGCTATGGCAACGATTTTATCTCTTCTCTCGAATCGTGTTCCGATTGTGGCTGTATTAGCGGCGCTTGCAGCGGTTGTATTAAAAGCCATGCAAGTCGTTTTACATCGAGTTGCTGATTTATCGTTTCGAGTTGTTGGAAGAAAAGAAGAATTTCGAGCGGACGCGTATGCAGTTGAATTAGGAATGGGAGCAGGTTTGTTGTCCTTTTTAGAAAAAATAGAAGGAACTGAAGGTTCTCCAAAAGGGATCTGGGCGCGTTTAGAAGCGACTCATCCACCTGTAGCATTTCGAATTGAACAGATAGAGATTTCGTTAGAAGAACAACAGAAAGAAACGATATTATAAAGGAATTTATGATATAATAAATATTCATCACTAACTAACTTTAAGGGCTTCATCCTTTTAAAAATCTCTGTATATGTGTGCATATACAGAGATTTTTTGCGTTTATGTACTTGTAAGTATGGTAAGATTGATAAGACTACATTTGAAAATGTGGGTTCAAGTTGCTGTTTGACTGAATTGCACCAAAAAACCAATTCCATTACACGGGAATTGGTTTTTTGGGTGAAATTTAGTATATTTATTGCTAGCCTAAAGGAGATTCGTTTCTTTCTAATTTAGTATAACTTAAATAGAAAGAAAATTCAAAAATAAGAGAATGAATATTTACATATTTTCAAATTAAACAACAAAAATGTAAGGATATGGGTTATAATGAGTTAAGAAACATTCTCCTGTTCCTATGTTTCTATTGATTGTTATTTTTATCTGTTTTTGGTGCAAAGTCTGTAGATAGATTTTGCACCCCCCTTCATTTTTTATATTTATATACGGATATTAAGATTTTGTGTATAATGATTATGTCTGTAGTTTCTTTTAATTCGTTTATATAAAGGGCAATTCCTGTTTTTTTAAGGAATTGCCCTTTTGTGTGCCTTTTATAAATCAATACAGTATATGTGACAATAGATGAGAAGGTTCTTATTATATGGAAATATACAAGTTAATACAAAAAGAAATAGCATGTTTTCTTTTTTAAAAAACAAAGATTCTTTTATATTTTGTTTATTTTCAATGAGACATACTCAAATTTTATAATAAGAGCATATTTTTATAAAGTATCTTCTTCTTTTGAACAGAATAGAAGAATGCAAGAGATGACTTTTTGCTGGATATAAGTGATACAGATAGTTTGTATATTTGTATCACTTATCCATTTAAAAATAAAAGAATAAATTAATACATAATTTTGAATTAATACAAAAAAATGTAAAAACACAGATGGTAGGTAGTAAAATCCTTTTCTATGTTTCTGTTGATAAAATTCCACTTTTAGAATCATTAGACAAAAGTGTTAATATATAGGTTATAATAAAGAGGTAATAAGTTCAGTTTTCTGAGTTTAATATGTGTATTTAAATGAGCGATCGGTTTTGTTTGTTTTGTAGGAAAATGAGAAGTCTTTTTAAAAAGACTTCTCATTTTTATGGATGGAAGGAGTGATATATATTATAAACTATTATTCTTATCATCAAATGTTTTTAATTTTTATGACGGTTATAGCTATATTTTTATATATTCTATATGTGAACAGACCGACTTCAAAAAATAAATGGAATCTTTTGATCGTAGTGTTTTTATTTTTTTTTATTAATTATTTATAGTTTTTTTGTAGTAAAGCTAAAGTAAACTTTTAAATATTAGTTTACTTTCAAAGTTTTGATTTTATAGGCTCGTAAGAGGTTTTTAGAAAAATAGATATTTCCGTAAGGAAAGTATACATTCAGAACACGAGAATGAAAGGATTTCCACGCCCGACCTTTGCCCCCTAGTCTTCGCAGTACGGAGTGGCGCACTGGCATAGGAAACACAGGTTGGAGGCTCGATGTAAAGGGCATGAAGCGTAGCGGAATGGGCATAGCCGAACCCTTTATATGGAGACCGCCTGTGTTAGCCTATTCGGGCAAGCCAGTCCGGTTTGCGAAGTGGGGGTAAAGAGAAGGAGGGCATAAAGTGGATAAAAAACAAAAAATCTAAGCTTGTAAGCTTAGATTTTTTGTTTTTTATGTAGCATTTAATAATAAGAAAAGCCATGTAATGAAAAATGCTACAACTAAGGGAATTATTTTTAAAAAGATTAATAGGTTTTTATTTAAGTAGGTGTATTTTTTTTTGTTGAAAATATATTCTAGGCTAACTGTTATACAAATAAGGATCAGTATAATTAAAATAGATTTCTTGAACAGTAAATTAGATACCAAATTATATAAACTAAGACCTAAGAGTACGATTATAGATGCAAATAATCGAATGTTTTTTTTCATAAATCGTTCTCCTTTTTCATTTATTAGTTACGGTGTATGTGTGGATGTCCTGTCCATGTAATTCCAACTGTGACGCCTTTTCCTTTGTTAACAACAGCTAATGTAGCAGCTCCAAGTCCAACTATAGCTGCAATTAATCCCAATGGTACTGAAGCTGGTATTGTTACATATCCAGCTGCTGCTAATTCGGCTGCAACCCAAATTGCTGCACTACCCCATGCCATTGCTTCAGCTAGTGATTGAGTTTCAGAATTACTTAGTTTTAATCCGAATCCCCATCCATAAAAACCAGCTGAAGAAGATTGTAATTCTTTGAATTGACTTAGGTCATTATTAACATATGAATTTAGTGCTTGTGTTGTGGAAAGTTTTCCAGGGTTTCCTTGTTCATTTTTTTCTAGAGTGAAATATCCTTTTTTAATGTATTCATTTTCTAAGTTTAATCCATTTAAGAAGTTTTGATATTCCTCATTTGTTATACCAATTTCATCTGCTGTTGCATTAATATATAAAAGTCCTTCTGCATTTACTTTTACATATGGAGTAAATGTTTTTGTTGTGTTAAGTGTTTGATTAAATTGTTCGTTTGTTTGAATGGGAATAAAGTTATTGTTTTGATTGTTTTGTTTTTCTTGTACTTGTTCTGTTTTTACTGGTGTTTCTTTTTGTGTTGCGGCTTGCGAAATGCTAGGTGATAAACTACCGATTAACAAAGCTCCACTTAAAACTGCTGAAATTTGTTTTATTTTCATTATAAAACCACCTTTTTTGTAATTTGGAATATATTAGATTCCTATTACATTTTATTTCATATTTATAAATAATGTAATATTATGTTAAAAATTGTAATATTATGCTTATTTATCAAAACCTTGAAACATGTGATTTTTTTATAAAAAAAACCTTCTGAAGTAGAAGGCTTTTTTGTTTGTATGCTTAAAGTTTTAAAATCAATTAGTTAACCACCAGTGTTTCCATGTGAATATTGTATTATGTTTTTTTCAGCGGATATTTGAGTTTCTTTTGATGTATTTGTGTTTCCTAAGGTTAAGGTGAAAGCAGTTATGATCCCTAGTAAGTAAAAAGTTGTTTTTTTCATTTTAGTGCCTCCTTATCTTGTTTTTTTTGGTTAGCTTTTGAACTTAGGTAAAAGTATTTGCTTGCTTTTTCATGATTATCTTCACGATAAAATTTTAATGCTAATTTTTCATTATATTCGTGAACATACTCATATATATTTTCTTGTTCGAAATATTTGTTACCTGCTATTACTAGTTTTTCTAAATTTTCTCCAGGGATTTCTTCATTTATTGCTTTTAAAATTTTGAAGTGATGTTGATATTCTTCATTTTCAAGTTCTGTACTAATTTGTAGGCCTTGTTCAAATAGTTCTGATGCTTCGTTCTTATTATTTAGTTTTGAATGTTCACATGCTTCAATTAAGATTGCTCTGTAGTTATTTGGTGATTTTTGAATAACTTCGGATAAATAACGAATTGCTAATTCTGATAAATTTTGTTTTGCATACATAAATCCTAGGTTATGACGAACATATAAAATAGCTTGTTCTTCTTTTTCTTTTTGGA
>NZ_JARVGY010000013.1:0-8558 GCF_040460035.1 Bacillus cereus group sp. MG1
AATTATTTGGAAGGATTTGTTGTTTATGTATGGTACTTATTTGGACCTTGAAGATAGGGATAAAATAATGGGTAGTTTGTCTGATGAACAACAAGATTATTTACATAATTTTTTGAAGAGAGGTAAACGAACAGCATTTGCTAGTGTGTTAGCTAGGTTAAAAGGTGACGGATTAGAAGAGAATGCTGAACATATATCTACTCAATGGATGTTTATTGAGTATATTGATGCAGGGAAAGTTTCTAATGAACATCCGTGTGAGTGTGGTCGTCCTTTACGCTATCAATATATTGTTAAGAATTTAGTTACTAATAAAATTTTGAAATTTGGTAAGGATCATTTTGAAAGACATACAGGTTTACCTTCTAGTATTGTTAAAGCAGTTTTGAAGGGAATGTATAAGATTGATTGTGAGTTAGATGAAATTTTGAATAAAATTTCATCTGGTTGGTCTTTATTTGAAAATTTAGGTGTAAGTTCTATTCCTGATGATTTGATTATGCCTATAGATATTAGAGAGCATTTAGAATTAGATTTACCTTTATTAGATCGTCAGGTTATGAGATTAAAAGGTGATTTGAGAAGTTATAATTCATTTAAGAAGAATATTGTTGAGAAAAATGATTCTGTAGATTTTGAAATAAATGAGGGAAAAGAAGAAGGACAAGCTTCTCTGTTTGATGAAGACATTGTTTTTGGATTTGATTTAGATGATGATAATGTTCAAACTGTAAGAAGTCAGCCTGTGAAAGTGAAACCTGTTTCTATTGAGAAGAACATTTCGTATCAATTTTTAAGTTTTGTTGAACAAGAATTTATTTTGCAGTTTATACAAAATGTTAATTCTGTAAGTGTGAGACAACTATGTGAATTTATGATTAAAGAGGTAGGCTCTTTAGATAAACGTTATCTTACTGGAAAGCCTCATATTTATGTTCACGTTTGTAGTTATTTAGATTTTTTAGTCACTCAAGGCAAGTTGAGCTATATTGAGAATTTAGATTATATTGATCGTATTTATTATATAGAATCAGATATTAGTTAGAAGGGATATGTATATTATCCCTTCTATTTTTTTTATTTATTTAATCCTTTTCTTATAAGTTCTAGAATTGTTGCTGTTCTAGTAGAAATTCCATTTTCTTCTTTGTATTCGTCAACCTTTTTTAATATTGATTGTGGGATTCTCATTTCTACTCTTTCTTTTTTATCTGTCATTATTATCACCTCTCCTTGTATTGTACGGAAAAATGTCGTATAATACAAATTGTACGGAAAAAATACGTTATTTTTACGTGCAAAAAAAGAAGATTGAAGGGGATTTTATTATGTTAGAAGATAAGTTTTTGGAATCTAAGATTAAGAGATTAATTAATCAAAATGTAGTGGTTTTTACTGATGATGATGAGATTATTGAAGGAGTTCTTTTGGATAAGGATACTGGAGAAGAACGTTTGTTTGAAGTTTTACGTAAGATCTGGGGTAAGAATTTTGCTTGGTTTGGAGAAGGGATTTATATTCAATGTGAAGATACAGTAACGTTTCGTGATTATGATGAGGTAGATAATATATTTAAGAAATAGTTCTATATAAATTTATATTAAATGAGGATTATTTATAGAAAAGAGCATAAGGTTTTTTTGCTATCACTAAAGGTGACAGGTTAGACAAAGCCTAACAAAAACGTGATATCATAAATATGAGAAAATCAATGGAGTTTCAATGTGTTTCCAATGGATTTTCAATGTATATAATATGCTATTGGAAATTGTTTTTTTTGCTTTTAGATTGATAATGCTTGTAAAAGATAAAATGAAATCCCATTTATAAATGTTGTATATTTTAATAGTTTTTAAGAAGAGGTTGATGAGGATCAATGCACAGCAGCCATGTGCATTATTGTATTAGCGAATAAAAAAACGATATGTTAACGTTACCCAAAAGGATAGCTTTAACATATCGTTTTTTTTATTTTTATGCCTACTACGGTAAGGCTACACCAATTTTTTAGTTCCAACTAAGGTATGGATACTCCAAAATTAATCATCATTCTTTTGTTTTATGTTGTTGCGAAGGTGAATGAGTAACAACTCCGCTGAATATGAATCTGTTCTTTTTGTTTATGTTATTGCGAAGGTGAACAGAAAAAAACTTCGCTGAATTTCGTTTTTATTTTACCACAAATTCAATTTTTGGGTGCATTTTTAGTGACCACTGAGTGACCACTAAGTGCCACCAAATGACCATCAGAATGAAAAAATGACCACCCAGTGACCACTAATTAATAAATAGGCGTCCCAGTTTTCGTGGTCGTTTAGTGGTCACTTTTGGCGCATACAAAACGCATACTTTTAATTTTTTTCACATACAAAACGCATACAAAATGACCAAAAACGCATACAGAACGCATATGAGTAAAAAAAAGACGTCCCACTTTTTTTGGTTAAAAAAACGTTGATTTAAAGGGGCGTAAAGGGTGCTACAAGGGACACAAAACGTGCCACAAAAGTGCTTTAAACGTACACAAAATGGGCTACAAAGCCCAAAAAGGCATCCCGTAATTCACAAACTAGAAACCCAATAGGCTCAGCCTATTTCACCACTTTTTTTATAAAGTGGGATTCGGTTTCCTTATGCTCTTCTTTAAAAAAGGTTTATATGGCTTTTTAAGTTGGTAAATATTTTGTATTAAAAAAAGAAAATGCAGGATAAGGAGAGGGATACAGTTGTGTCTACGTGTATCAGTCAAAGCCTGATAGAATAATTTTTCATTGTGTACAGGGTTGTGGCCACAATTGAAAAAGGTAATACGTTTTGTGGTTACAAAATATTTATAAGGTCTATGTTACTAATGTTTTGATGTAGCATTACTAATAGATCCGATTGATTAAATAATTAATGTTTGTGGTAATTAGCGAGGAATAGCGAAGATTAGGGAAGACAGTTTTTGAAGTATATTGGAGCGAAGCATGAAGGTTTTTATACAAGTAATTGTTATAAAAAAATCAAAATGAAATGGCAGCAGGACTAAATTCAGGGTAGTTGGAGGTTTAAATACGGATATAGTGCTTGGGTCTCAAGAAGAGATAAGTATATATTTAGAGATTCTATAGAAAAAATGTTTTTAATATTTGTCGCAGAATTAGTGCTTACGCCCTAGAGGTTATGTTAGGTATGGCGAGCATTCGGCCTTAGGCGGATGCGCGCCAGGGATAGTTAAGCGTTAAGAGGATGAAAAATATTAACAAGGTAGTTATCTATAGAGGTATTTAATATATAGTTGGATTTAATTGTGAGTTATAGAAGATATAGCCGATATAACTTCAGGTATAAAGGTAGAATGAATAAAAGAAGGAACGATGTATATATTCATCAGAGTACGCAAAATCACTTCTGAAAGGTTTGAAATGTGAATCGGTAGATGGAAATGGAAAGCCTGTAAGAAGCCGTAGCAAGGCGAAGGAGTTTTATTTAGAAAAGTTTTTTGGTTTGTAAAAAGTTTTTTAAATAAAAGTTGATGTCCCGTAGGGTTGCCTAAAGGAATAGTAAACCAAGCTATTGCGTACTCCCAAACATTGTTTGGGGGACACCCGCTGTGAGCGTAAAGGGTGTGGGAATATCCCACATAAAAAATTTTTTGTGTCCCTTTTTTTAAAAAGGACGGTTTAATTTTGTGGAAAATACGGGACGTGAAATTTCATTGTGATTTATAAAGTTTATATAAATTATAAAACAAGGAGTTATATCGGTTATATCGAATGTAAATTTGTGAGGTGATTGCAATGGTTGTTATATATCAAACAACAAAACAAGCAGCACAAACATTAAATATTAATCATACAACTTTTAAAAAATATTATGGTATGTTTGAGAGATATAACGGATATAACTTCTTAAGAGATTCAAAAGGACAGGTAATGTTTAGTGAATATGATTTAGAAGTATTTAAGAGGTTATTATCAGTTAAGGCGGAACCAGGAAGGACTATAGAAGAATCTTGTAGAGTTGTTGGTGAAGAGTTTGGTATTTCGAATAAGAATCAAGTTATAACCGATATATCTCCTGAAAATGGAGGGGATAATAAGGTGATTGAAGAGTTAAAGGAATTGATTTTAATGCAGAATAATAAAATCGATGAATTAACTATTAAATTAAATGAACAATCAAATCAAACTAAGATGATTGAAACAAGCGTTGGAGATAGAGATCAGCAATTAGTTAGATTAATGAAAGAAATGTTAGAAGTGAAAAGAATGGTGGCAGCAAGTAATAAAAAAAAATGGTGGCATTTTTTTAAAAGATAAATTTAGCCGATAAGGCTTTTTTTATTTGTTTTTTTTGTTAAATATTTCTTGTTTATATGCTAGTTTTAAGATAATATTAGTAACAGAAAGAAAAAAATAGTGGTGCCATTTTGGATTCATTATTATATTGTATATACAATATAATAGCACCGTATATACAAAATCTCTTTTTTAATATGTAAATTGTGTTTTTGCATATGCGAATTGCACTTTTACATATTAGATTTGTGGATTTTAGTATTAGCTTTTGTAATAAGGAGGCTTTTTTTATGGAAAATGAAACAATTCAAGAAAAGAATAAGAGGAGACGTGTCCCTGTTAGGTTTTCTGAAATTACGGCACAAAAGTTAGATGATATGTCTGATCGCTACGGAATGTCAGTGAGTGCTTTGGTGAATTTTATTGTTGGTCAGTGGCTAGACAATAATTATGATATTAAAGATTACACTAGAGAAAAAATGATACCGGCAATGATAGAAAATGTAGAACCTCAAATGGAATCTATGCTTCAAAATCCATTGATAGCTGGAATGTTCAAGGAAATGGCTGAACAATTTGTTAAGGCTTCTAAATAAAGGAGGGATTTTGTATGGAAGAATTATTAACGAAAATTCTAGAAAAACTAGATGATGTTGATAAAAAGGTAGATAAAGTAAGTGGTGATGTGCAGGAATTGAAACAAGAATTAAAAGCACATCGTATGGAAATAGATGATAATTTTACGAAATTATATAAGTTAGTTGAAGAAAAAGATGTGGAGATTGATGTTTTAAATAAACGTGTATTTAAAAATGAGACGACAGTTGAAAAGTTAAAGAGACAAAAACATTAATTTTAAAAAGAGATTTAAGGGGAATGCTATCTTGCGAAACATTAAGGAGTTTAAGGAAATAGCTAGGAAGAATCCTGGCTATTATGTAGTTGTTTCGCCAAGCGAGAATGATACTTTTGAAGGTGTTTTATTAAGTGTTTTTTTTTAGCAAGGAAGTTGTGAAGATTGCAGAAGATATTTTCTAAGATTTTAATTCTGATAACTTGATGTTAAAAGGGATTTGTACTGGAGTTAATTTTGTGTTTTATGAAGGTATTGAAGTTATTAGAGTTTATGATTGTCCTATATTTGAAGAGGATTCTAAAAAATGTTTGAGTGTTTTAAAGAATGGTTGCATGCACATTCTTAATATTTACTTTAGTAAACGTTGAGTTTATGTAATAAAACCTGTTTGACAGTTCACTGTGTAAATGGGCGCTTTGTTGAGCGATTATTATAGAGTTATTATTGGTGAATCAAAAAAATGTTTTTTGGGGTTTGAGTAGTTCTTTACTTAACTTGTTAATATTAATAGGGGATAGAGTCGAACTTTTTTGTTTTACTATTTTTGAGGAGGTGGTTTCGTGGTCTCTCCTTCCTGTTTATCTGGTATTGTTTCTTCGAGTCTCGGTAAGTTTGTTCTTGTTAGTTGCATTGACTCTTCTGTACATCTTGGTCTTTTGGTTCCTTCTGATCTGGCTAAGAAAACTTCTTTTTTTAAAGTTGAAAATGATTTTGGATTTTCTTTGGACGATTTAGGTGTTTATAGTGATCAGATGTTATTTATTTTTACTCTTGAATCTGTATTGATATCTATTCCTTATGATCAGGTCGATAGAGTTATAACTTTTACTGGTTCTTGTATAGATCATTATAATAAATTTTATGTAGAACCTAATGAATTTTTGAATGAATTCAAATTATATATGTCTGTTTGATTATTTTACTTGGAAAGGTGTTTGTTTATGGCTTTAGACGTTTCTAAGTGTGGCAAAAAGACAGCACATCTGAAGTCTAAAGAAACTGGTAAGCATTATGCTAAGTCTTTAACTTGTAATAAATTAGAGTGTCCTAGATGTCAGCCAGTAATTGCCGCACATATACAAAAGATGGTTCGTTTTTATTCTCAACGAGAGCGTTTATTTTTCTTTAATACTCTTACATCTACTGACGGTATTAATGATTTGGAAAAGATTTTTAAGAATATACGTAAATTCTTATCTAATGAGTTCACTATTGAAGGTTATATGAAAAGAAAAAAAGTTAGTTATGAGAAAGCTGTGAAATGGTATGAGAAAAAGAAAGAAAAAACAATCCTTTCTGATGTTGAAGTAGAATTGTTTAGAATTTCTCGTTATGATGCTGTTATTTCTGTTGCTAAGCGTAAAAAAGTTTATTATAAGAATTTAAGTTCTGATGATAAAGCTAAGTTTAAGGATATATATAGTGATTTGATTTATGAAAGGTTTCTTTATATTTATGATTGTAAGTGTAAAGACCAGTCTTTAAGAGATGAATTATATAATAATATTTCTAAGCGTTTTGAAGAAAATGAATTTGTTGATTTTAAATTTATTAGAGTTTTAGAGTTTCATAAGAGTGGACAACCTCATTATCATTTTTTGAGTAATCGTTATGTACCTCATACTTTGTTAAAGAAGCTTACCGTAGAAGGTGTGAGTGAAGTTTATGATAACACTTATATTGTAGAAGATGCTTTGAGAAAAAATCCTGATTTAACTTATGATTCTGTTGATACTGATATTGTTTCTAATTATGTTTCGAAAATCACCAATTATGTTACAAAGGATACAATAGATACTTTTCTAACTATGCAAAGTGATGGTGATATTTCTAAAAAACTTATTAGTTCTAGTAATTCTATTAAGATTTTCAAAGAAAAAGATGAAAAAGATTTAAAATATATTAAATTGGGTGTTTTTGATTATCAATTGAATTCTAGTAGTTATGAAATTCCTTTAAATGTTGGGGATGTTTATGAATCAGTAGAAGGTTTTATAAAAGAGCATTCAAAAATGCTTCGAGATGAACATGCTATAAGGTTACATCATTTAGTTAGAGAATTAGATTTGTCTGATGAAATTAAATATAGTTATATGATTCATGAACGCTTGTTACAAATGTCTTCTATGGATTTCTTAGTAGAAAGACTTGGTGATTATAGAACAGAGGGCCTGACTTTTGACCAAGTGAGATTGATGAGGTCATTTATTGATAATCGTATTACTTTGCTTTTAGGACGAGCAGGAACAGGAAAAACATATACTCTTGTTAATTTGTTAAAACGTTTAAAACCAGATCCAAATAAGACAATTGTTTGTACTTATACAGGTAAGGCTTCTAGTAGGATTCGTGAATTATTTAGGGAATATGATTTACAGGATTATAAATCATTAACTATACATAAAACATGTTCTTCTAATTTTAATTCGAAGTTTTTCAAGAATGAATATAACATAATTGATTGTGCATATCTGATTATTGATGAAGTTTCAATGATTCCACGTGAGATTTTGGCGAAATTACTTCAAGCAGTTCCTAGTCATGTGAAAATCATTTTTGCGGGTGATGATGCTCAATTGCCACCTGTAAATGATACAAGTATTATTCCTGAGTTAGAAGCGTTAGATTTTGTTAATACTGTTCGATTAACACAAGTTTTCAGAAGTGAAGATGCTGTACTTGGACAAGCTTATAATGTTTTGAATCGTAAAAGTATTGATTATAATTTGTTTGGTGAGGATATGAAAGAATTGGTTTTAAAACTAATTTCGGATGGATATCAAATTCTTACAAACACAAGGAAATTAGCTAAGGATATAAATATGATTGTTCAAGCTGAAAAGAAAGATATTACACTTTGTTTTGATGATTTTAAGTATGATTTAAATGATAGAGTCATGATTATTGCTAATAGTTCGGCTAGAAATGTTAGTAATGGTGATACTGGAAAAATTGTTGATTACGATGAATGTGGTGTTTGTGTTCGTTTGGATCTAGAGGATAGAGAAGTATTTTACAAGTATGAAGATACTGAAGAAATTGTACCGGCTTATGCATTTACAGTTCATAAATCTCAAGGTAGTGAATATGAGAATGTGGCGGTATTTGTAGATAGTCAGCCGAAATTGAATACTAATAATTTATTATATACAGGAATTACAAGAGCGAAGAAAAATATAAAAGTTTATGTGCCGGATGAAATGGTTTTATCGACTATGATAAAACGTGTTCCAGAACCAGTTTCGAATATAACATTAAATAATGTTTTTGATTTAGTAAATGGGATTTTAGATATAAAAAAAACATCTTCAATGGGCTGAAGATGTTGGATTCTTCAATGGGCTGAAGAATCATAAGACTAAAATGATTGTTAAAGAATCTAATTGTATTATATATGTAATTGGTATCATGGTCTATTT
>NZ_JARVGY010000014.1:0-5534 GCF_040460035.1 Bacillus cereus group sp. MG1
ATCCAGTGTTTTATCTACGAAAGGAAAAGGAGTTTCCCCTCTTACTGGGAAAGGAATTGCTGTTGCGGTTTTAGATACTGGTATTGATAGAGAGCACCCAGATGTAAAGATAAAAGATGGCGTTTCATTTGTTGAAAATGTTTTAGATTTTGATGATGATAATGGTCATGGAACACATTTAGCGGGTATTATTGGAGCGCAAAAAAATAATAGCGGTATGACAGGAATTGCTCCTGATGTGGATTTATATGCAGTGAAAGTATTAGATAAGTATACGAATGGAAAATATAGTACAGTTGTAAAAGGAATCGATTGGGCAATTGAACATAAGGCGAATATTATTCTAATGAGTCTAGGTGGAAAAAAAGAATCTGTATTTTTTGAAGAAGCCATTAATAAAGCATATGAAAAAGGAATTTTGTTAGTTTCATCAGCAGGGAATGAAGGATATAAAGAGGGAGATTCAATTACTTATCCAGCTAAATTTAATTCTGTAATTGCAGTTGGAGCGTTAGATGCTAAAGATCAACGAGGGTTCTTATCTAGTAAAGGAGAACAGTTAGAATTAATGGCACCAGGTGTAGATATTTGGAGTACTTGGAATGATGGTTCTTATAGATTTGATAGTGGTACTTCAATGGCAGCCGCTCATGTAGCTGGTGTGGCATCTTTGTTATTAGAGAATGATAGAATGTTGTCTAATCAACAAGTAAGAGAGTTATTAAAAAAATCAGCAACTCCTTTAGGAAGTCCATTTGAATATGGAAATGGGAAAATAAATTTAAGTCATGCTTTGCAAATGATGAATCAAAAATAAAAGAGAACCAACTTTATAGTTGGCTCTCTTTTATTTTTTAAAGGGGTATAGAAGGGATAAGTATTAAAGGGTATAAAAAGGACTATAAATTATATATTGAAAAAGGGTATATAAAGGGATATGATGAAAGGAACAAAATATACCCTAAGAGGATGTTAAAAATGGCGAAAGAACAAATCAAATTATATGTTTCTGAAGAAGAAAAAGAACGATTAGAGTTATTAGCTAAAATGAATAGCACAACAGTTTCGAACTATGTAAGAATGACAGCTTTAGGTGTTCGTGTTAGACCACCTAAAGAAATTCCTGTAGTTGTTGAAAAAGAAAGATTAGAAGATGAGGACAAATTGGTGTTACAGGAATTGCTTGAACGAACACAAGGAAAAAAAGATTTTATTACACTAGATAGAGAATTTAATACACGTTTAATTGCACTAGCTGGACGATTACTCGAATAAAGAGGAAATTTTGAGGTAAGTGTCAACGGTACCGGACCGAGCCCGAAAGGGATCGGGAGGATAAGGAGTGGACACGTACGTCAGATGTATCACCCTCTTGGCAGTTCCTCAAAACATATTGTTTTGGGGACGCCAACCGGCGAGGGAGCCCCTCAAGGATTGAGGGGTTGGGGAGTTCGATGGATGGGGTCAAGGGGAAAAGTTCCCCTTGTGGGGTGTGGGGCAAAGCCCCTAGCATTTGTCACGCTATGGCGTGATTTGGCGAAGCCAACAAGGTCTCGCAGAGCCCACACCAAATGTAATTTGGTATAGTGGGCTATACCAAAACTTTGGATTCGCTCTCTCGATATGTTATGATAACCTTAAAAGTAGTCCTCTTACGGAAGACAATTGTGAGGGAAAAACATGAACAAATTCGCAATCATTCACATGCAGAAATTTCAAATTTCTGATGTGCAAGGGATTCAAAAACATAATCAAAGACAAGGAAAAAGTAAATCAAATTTAGACATCGATTATTCGAAAAGTGAACAGAATTATGATTTGTTGAATCAACAAAAAATTAGATATGAAAGCACAATTAAACAAGAGATCAGTGAGCGAGTAAAACGAAAGCCACGGGCAAATTCTGTTGTGCTTTCAGAATTTGTAGTAACAGCTTCGCCTGATTACATGCATTCATTAAGTTTAGAAGAACAGAAACGTTATTTTGAGAGTTCACTAGATTTTATTCAAAAGCGTTATGGCAAACAAAATACGTTGTATGCGATGGTTCATATGGATGAAGCGACACCACATATGCATATTGGTGTGATGCCAATTACAGAAGACAATCGTTTGTCCGCAAAAGATATGTTTACGAGAAAAGAATTGATATCTTTGCAACAGGACTTCCCGTTGGAAATGCGGGAAAAAGGTTTTGATGTAGATCGGGGAGAAGGTTCTGAGAAAAAACATTTATCGCCTCAAGCCTTTAAGGAAAAACAAGATTTAGAAGTAGAAGTGGAACAGTTATCCAATGTAAAAACGCATTTAAAGACAAAAGTAGTGGAAACGCATAATCAATTACAACAAACCACAAACTACATCGAAAAACAGAATGAAACGTTACAAAAAATTCAGCAACAATTTTTGAGTTTAGATAAAAAAATAAAAGAAAAGAAACAGGAATTTGAAACGTTTCGAAATCAAATTCCGGATAAGCCAGTGTCAATGTCTTATTTGCGAGAAGAAACAAAAACAGAAGTAACAACGAAACTGTTTGGAAAGCCAGAAATTACTGAGAAGAAAACAGGAAACATCGTGGTGACACGTGAGCAATGGAGAGATATGAAAAAAAAGGTTGATGCAGCGGTTATTATAAAGAGCGATTATGAACGTTTGCAAAAAACGGATCTTGTAAAAGAAAACAAAGAATTACATAGTGCAGTCGATGAGATATGTGACTCACTTAAAGAATCTCAAAAGAGAAATGTAGGGTTACAGAAGGAAAACAAACAATTAAGTACAGAAATAAGCTCATTAAAAGCTCATATAAGAGATTTACAGACAAATATAAAGGTTTTATATCAACAAACGAAACAAGTCTTTAAAGAGCAATTTAAGACGTTTAGAGGGCTTGTAAAAAATGAATTGGTTGGAAGAGAGGTAGAAAATCATTTTGAACGGGAGCATGAACGTGAAAATAAGAAGAAAATAAGTAGACATCGAGGGTATGACATGGAGCGATAGAAGACATTCAAAAAGTAAATAAAACTTTTGGGAAACTTTATTTGACAATCTTTTGAGAGAATATGTGTGATAAAATTAAAAAACGAGCCATGCTCGAACATGGCTCGTTTCAAAGGGTATTTCAGCGAAAATACCAATAACTTGTTGTCGTATATAGATTATCATAATTTTATTATTAGGGTAATACCTGAATTATGATTTTTGGTATTTTTGTTGGTGCTCGGAATATTGAGAGGAGCAACAACAAATGAAAAAGAAAGAGATTTTAGAAGTTACAGAGATGTTGAGTACTTTTATTGACGCTGGTGCAGGTGCTCAAGAACTTATGAAGGCGATCACTGAAAGAAATCTACATAAGAATTCAAATTTTATATTTGTTTTTCATACGTTAAAAGCTTGGATTGAAAGTGATAATCCAGAAGTGAAGCTTAGTAAAACAGAGAAAGCAGTTTTATTTACTTTGCTACCTTATGTCGGTTGGAATAATCAAATTGAACTTTTACAACCAACTATGCAAAAACTATGTGGTTATAAAGATAGGTCATATTTTAGTAAGGTTTTAAATTCATTAGTAAGGAAAAATGTTTTAGAAAAACAAAGTGTAGGAAAACAAAATTATTGGTTTTTTAATTCTTTACTTGTTAAAAAAGGTAATTCTAAAGAACGAAAACCATATATAAAATTTGAACTAAAAGACTAGTAAAAATTACTAGTCTTTTTTATTTACATATTTTCCCAATATGTGGTTTTTACCCCACATATATGTGGTTTTTACCCCACATATTGGGAATTAATTACAATCGCTAGAACCCCTGATATAATCATGTTTATTCACTTTTTTATTAAAAATTCCATGTTGTTCTTTCTATATCTATATAAGGGGTTGGTTTTTCTCCATACAATGGTCAGGTAGTATTTTTTGAAAAAAACTCTCAAAAAATCTCCACCTTTCTTCCATTGCATTCCAAAATTCGGCTGGTTTTTAGCGTTCGCCAAGCCGAACAGACCAAAAACGGGATTAAATTGCTCGACTTGGACTCGTAATTATACCAGCCGAACCACCAAGTTCTATCGTTCCAAGTGATAAACTTATCCGATAATAAATTACGTTCTTGGGGGCTAGCCCCCAAACCCCTAGCCAGCACTCACACCCAAAAACAGGGAAACTCAACATTGGATTACTAATTTTGTTTTCCAAAAGTATATGCAATTTTACATATACAGAAAAAAGAGTTTTGAAATATGACATACTTATCTTTGTTAAAAAAATTTATTTCTGGAGGAATTATACATGTTAAAAATTAAATCTAAATTCAAAAAAATCATTCCAGCAACAATGGCATTTGCGGCTCTTTTAACAGTTGCACCTTTATCTTCTTTTGCAGCTGAAACAGAAACGCCTGTAAAAAATAATGTAGTGAATTTCCCACAAACAAATTATAAAGTAGAAAATGTAAATCAAACTGTTTCTTTAGATGAAGATGGTGATGTATCAGCTCAAGGGTGGAAAAAATCAGCTGTTGTTTGGGGCTTAAAAAATGGTGGAGATGCGTTACAGACACTTACAAAATGGTTGGGTGCTGGAACTAAAGAAGCAAAATATTTGAATAAACATGCGAAAAGTATTGCTAATGCATTAGATCGTTTTGAAAGTCATATTGAACAAAATTTAATTGATTTTATGATTTTTGAATGCGGAATTCCTGGTGGATCAGCTCGAGTTATTGCAAGTGCAATTACTGGTCTTGTTTTATAATTATTGAATTGTAGGTGTTTAATATGAATATTGAACAAGAAATTTCTAAGCTAAAATATCATAAAGAATTAATGTTAACTATGCTTTTACATGAAAACCCTGATAAATTTTCTTTTTATCATCAAATTATTAACCATGATTTAGAAAAAAAAGATGAGATAGCAATTTTAAATATTATTTCTTTATTTAACAAAAGGTTATCTAATGAAAATACATTTGATTTTGAAAAAGAATTTTTTGATTCTATTAGTTTACAAGTAATTTATGATTGTAATGTAAAACCAACTATTGAGGAATATGAAGGTTATTTAAAGGCAATAAATATTCCGATAAACCCTAAATATTTATTAATGGCAATTAATAAGCAAAAAGAATCAGATAATGTTTGTGAATTTTTATTAGAAAAATATAAAGAAAAATAAGGTGCTTTTGCACCTTATTTTTTATGTGTAATGGAGGATCAAAAATATGAAAAAATTTATTATGATAGCTGTATTGTTATTTGGACTATGCAGTGGAAGTGTAACTTCTTTTGCGAGTGAGTTATCAAAGAAAGATGATTATTTAATTATGTTTCGAGATAAAATTGATGAAAATTTGATTGAAAAACAAGGTGGGGAAGTAAAAGAAACGTATTCTAATTTACCCATTGTAAAAGCTGAATTTCCTTATGATCCAACAAAGACTTTGAAACAGTATTTTGAAGTCTTGGAAGTTGAACAAGATGGAAATGTAAAAGCAAATGGGACGAAACAGTCTTTACATAATGGGG
>NZ_JARVGY010000002.1:0-406576 GCF_040460035.1 Bacillus cereus group sp. MG1
TTGTCAATTTCATTCATTCCTCAAAAGCCAGTAGAAGAGGTTGTTAATTTCATATGAACAGCATCAATACCCTCAATATTCTACATATTAAAAAGGGAGGACTAGGATAAATCAACTTTGACATTCTAAAAGTAGTAGGCTAACAATCACATCTCTACTATAAAAAAGAAACATTTGTTCAAACTAGATTATTAAAAAGGAAATCTCATCTTATTAACATCAAAGTGATACTTACATTACAATAATTTTTTTGTAATGCAGGAGGAATGATGATAGCAATTACAACCTCACATAAAATTAACAACTGTTCAATTTTATTATTTCAGTTAAGATAACTCCTTGTTTAACGAAGAAAAAGTGAAGGTAATTCAAGTGACTAAAACCAATATGTTAAGTATCTATAGACATATTGTTAACTTATTTATGATTTGGTAGAAACAATTGTGCGCCCATAAGGGCCTTGTAAACTCTGATTTAGTAAATCAGCGGGTGAAGTGAAACAAGATAACAACCCGACACCGGTAGCCTTATCCGTAATCGAAAGTGAGCGGGGAGTGTAGCATGGCTGCAACGGGATAAGTCACTCTAATGTCATGAGTGCGACTGAATTTCTAGGTGTACCGTGGTAAACAAGGTTGAATGCTAAACTGCGTGAAGGATAAATCAAGGGGTCTTATCGACGACCATATCGAAATAGACATTGAAACGATATGTCTCTAGTTCAGCTCATCTATTTTTTGTGGAGAGAGGTGTGTTTCACACTAGAGAACCAACTAAAGTACATTAGTAAAGATTGAAAGTCCCAACCGACATTACTACAAACTATTTACAAGGTACTAAATGGGGATTACCTAAGTGGAAGCGCCATTTATGGCTATAGAGGATGATTTCAAGGTAAAAACCAAGAAATGTGGCTCTTGAATATTCCATATGGTAACGGAGCCTTCGTAGTAGTCAGAGATAGGGAAAGCCTATCACACTAACGTATGACAAATTACGTTAGGTCATGGTTGTGAAATCAGGATGGCGAAGGAAGGTAGTCAATTAGTTCATGATGATAATAAACAGGAAGGAAGCGAGATGCTGATGAGAAATCCAGTTTATGTATTGAACACCTTGTCGAAGAATACTATTAAAGAAAACTATAAGTTCAAAAGATTATATAGAAATCTTTATAATCCAGAATTCTACTATAAAGGTTATCAAGAAATATATGCCAATCCAGGTAATATGACCAGAGGAACCATAAATAAAACTGTTGATGGCTTCTCAAAAAATAGAGTATCTAAAATCATCAACAACATTAAAAATGGTAACTATAAACCTACTCCTGTTAAGCGAGTATATATTGATAAAAAAGGGAGTAAGAAAAAACGTCCTCTTGGGGTACCGACATTTGACGATAAACTTGTCCAATTAGTAATAAAGTATATCTTAGAAGCAATTTATGAACCAAACTTCTCTGAGAACTCACATGGATTCAGGAAAAATAGGGGTTGTCATACAGCTTTGAAACAAATTAAAAAGAGTGGTAATGGAACTAAATGGTTTATTGAAGGTGATATTCAAGGTTTCTTTGACAATATCGACCACCATATCCTAATTAACCTACTAAGAAAACGTATCAATGACGAAACACTCATCGGATTAATATGGAAGTTCCTAAGAGCTGGGTACATGGAGGATTGGCAATTCCACAAAACATTCAGTGGAACACCACAAGGAGGGATTCTCAGTCCTCTTCTTGCCAACATATATCTAAACGAACTAGATATATACATGGAAAAATACGCTGAAAAGTTCGGAAAAGGTCAACCAAAAGACAGAGAAGTTGATAAAAGATATCAATACTTACACCTCAAAATAAAAAGAGGGCGTAAGAAAGCAGACTTACTAAGAGAACAAGGTAAACACAATGAAGCTCAGGAATTAATCGAGCAAGTCAACGAATGGGTTAAGGAAAGGGGACAACGTCCCTACTACAATCCAATGTCGGATAAATTTAAGTCACTAAAATATGTTAGATATGCTGATGACTTTATTGTAATGATAATCGGCAGTAAAGATGATGCCAAAGCCATTAAATCTGATATAGCTCAATTTCTCAATGAAGAATTAAAATTAACTTTATCAGAAGAAAAAACACTTATCACCCACTCTAGCAAGAAAGCAACATTTCTTGGGTACAACGTCAATATCACTAGAAACGAGTTATTTACCAAATACTCGGTGAAAGGTGCAAAAAGAAGACATCACAATCTAAAAGTAAGACTTGAAATCCCCCATGAAACATGGCGAAATAAATTACTTGCCCTGAATGTTTTAGAAATGAAGTATGTGAATGGGAAAGAAACTTGGAAACCAAAGCATAGACCGGAAATGGCACACCTAGATGATTTGGAAATACTACATAATTATGTATTACAGATCAGAGGGATGTACAACTACTACAAATATGCAGTTAATTCAACGGTACTCCAAAAATTCAGTTACGTTCTAGAATACAGCATGTATAAAACATTCGCCAATAAATATAAAAGCTCAATCGGAAAAATTAAGGGGAAATATTGCAAAAACGGTGTATTCATAGTCAATTACAAAGATAAAAAAGGCAAACAACACTCTCATTCTTTCTACAGGGAAGGATTTAGAACCTTGTTAGCCTCAAGAGTTCATATGTCAACAACTAGTCTTATGGATAGGTTGTCAGCCAACAAATGTGAACATTGTGGTAAAACCGATTCTAACTTAGTAATGCACCATGTCCGAAAAATGAAAGATGTTGAGAAAGGCAAAGCCAAATGGCAAAAATTAATGATTGCCCGTAGACGCAAAACATTAGCCGTATGTGAGGATTGCCATAATGAAATTCACTATGATATGAGAGTAGAACTTATAGCGAAAAACAGAAAAAAATAACTTTGACAAGCAATTGATGGAGAGCCGTATACTCTGAGAGGAGTACGTACGGTTCGGTGAGGGGTTTTGAGAAACCTATCATAGCAATATGACAAGGCGCTCGCTTCCTACTCTACAATATTATTTGTCTAAGTGAATTTATGATTCTATACAAGAAAAAACATAAAAGAAAAAGTTGGAATTTTACATTGAGCAAATAGCAGAAGTTGAAAAGAGCGTTTCATCACAAATAAAAAGTTGAATTTCGAATTAAGGATAGAAAAAATTACTCTTTATTATCAATAAACCTTTTTATAAATCTTGAATAATTTTAATCAATTAAAATAGTAGATTGGCTATCTAATAAATGTTAGGACGTCATAACATTATTTTATAAATAGAATTTCATTATAACTATTGTTAGGTATCTAGTAGTAGCTCGTCCTAACAAAACAAACGATTTAATAAAGCCTTATAAATCAATAATTTATAAGAGATTTATAAGAGTAGTTTTCATCTCAACTTCAACGTACAAAATGAAGTACCTCTAAAAATTAAAATGTCTTATTTATTTTTTCGGGTTTTACAACCACCACATCAATGTAATAGTATATTAAAAATAATAAGTATTTAATTTAGTTTAATTCAATATAAGAGGTGTATGCATTGTCCGAAAAAGTGTATAAATATAGAAGATCAGGTACCCAAAAACATTTTCACTTAAAAGAAGCTGACATATTTGTCTTTACAGTTTTATATTACAAAAGAGCACTTACAACAAGGCAAATCACGCAGTTATATAGTGCATTTGAGGGAAGAGACTGTTCTGAAGCTAGCATATTTACAAAGCTTGACCGTTACTCACAATATGGAGCTATGCTAACTAAAAGAATAGATAAAAGGGCTGATAGTATTACGAAACGCGCTTTATTTTCCTTAAAAGAAAAGACAATTGAATTCTTATTGGAAATAGGAAGAATTCCAAAAAAAAGTTCAAAAAGACGGTACTCAAGAACAACTTCTCTTCACACTATGTGTTCACGTGAAGTCATGATCCGTACTCTTTTAGCGACTACAAAGAAGACACAAACCAATGAAGTATTATATGAATTGGATATTCGTTCTTTTTACCAGAAAAAAAATATAAAAATTGAGGACAACCAATTGGCCTTGATTCCTGATGAACATATTTCATACCAAGATAAAAATATCCATATTGAGATGGACATGTGCAAAGAGACAAATTCTACCTTAGTTGAAAAAGTAGAGAAGTACATAGAATATGCAAAAAAAACAAATGAGGATGTAACGGTTGTCTTTGTTATGTACGACAAATCAATGTTCCTTGCTGAAGATGCAGAACCGCCATACATACGTATGAAAAATCTATTATTTTCTATGCGGAAGCATCATGAATTATTAATGAATATACCAAATCTAAATGTACACATTTGCTCATTGAAAGATGCTGGGGATGTTATTTCAGATATCATTCTAGGAACAGATGATAATCAAAACTGGGAACAAGATATTCTTTTTCCTTTATCTCAACGTACAGTAGGAGATGTCAATTGGCGTTACACTTTTGTCGAAAAAATTCAAACGTTTAAAGAATCAATAGATGGTGGCCTTCGACGCACATACAAGAGAGATAAAGCTTCTATTCAAGATTTCTTTTTTATTTTTGGAAATGAAAATGATTACCGAATGATTGCAAGATTAGATGATGTCGTGTTTTCAAGAAGGAATGGAGATGAAGGCATTCCGCTTGTAGTTATCTATCCTAAACGTGAAAATCCTAGAGATATTCTACTGATGGACACTTATGATAATGTACTACTTCTATCCATTCAAAATACAAATATAGCAACCGATGAACAGATCATGGTACATGCTGCAAATAACGTTAATCCGAAAAGACGTAAACTTGTAGAATTATATTAATCGTTTATTTTTTATATAATTTTATATAACTTTATTGATTTTTATTATTTAAGGTGATAGAATAACGTTTGAACTAAACACTCAAAACTACAATCAAATCAGAACATATGAAATTAAGGCAAGCGACACACGCTGTTTTTACAGTGGGTGTCGCTTGCCTTTTTTTGTATGGAGAAAGGTGGAAGTGGAAAATGACAATGAACTTACAATTTGCAACTACTACTGGGGGAGTGCTCTCAGCAAGAGAAGCATTTAAAACTCCAGAACTAGTCCTTAAACATATTACAGAAGGGGGAGCTAAATTTTGCGTTTCCCTACAAGATATCAAAATTCCAGGGAAACCTAATTATTATTGGTACGATGTAATAATTGAAACTGCGACGAATAACAAACTAGAGATAAATATTGCAGTACTTTCTCAAGTATAAATGCTAACTTAAATATGTACATTAACGCTTGAATAAATATGTACATTTTCAATTGGATTCTCCATACTGACTCTGAGGTGGTTAGTATGTATATTAAGCTAGATATTCAAACAGAATTTGAGGTTAAAAGTCTTTCAGACTTACCAAATTTTAAAAAACTAATGGGGAACTTAAAAATGAAGATAAATAAAAGTCAATTAGCCAGAGAATTGAATGTGGATCGGCGTACCATAGATAAGTATTTGAATGGTTTTACACCAAAAGGGACAAAAAATAAAACATCGAAAATCGATACATATTATGAAGTGATTGCAGCTCTTTTATCTAGTGATTCTAAACAAATCTTCTACTACAAACGAGTGTTATGGCAGTATCTAACAGACAATCACGGTTTAAAATGTTCACAGTCTGCATTTCGTGCTTATATTAATAGAAAGCCTGAATTTAGAACATATTTTGATGAGGGGAAGCGTATTTTATCAGGTCATTCAGTGGGTGTCCGTTATGAGACACCTCCAGGAGAACAAGCTCAATTAGATTGGAAAGAAAGCATACGATTTGAAACCAAAAGTGGCGAAATCGTATATGTGAATGTAGCTGTACTTTTATTGTCCTACTCGAGATTTAAAGTTTTTCATTTGAATATTTCAAAATCACAAAGTGTTTTAATGTCATTTATGACAGAGGCATTTGAAATGTTTGGTGGTGTACCGAAGGTAATTGTCACGGATAATATGAAGACGGTAATGGATGAAGCTCGAACAGAACACTTTACAGGAACGATTAACAATAAGTTTGCCCAATTCGCTCAAGATTTTGGATTTAAGGTACAACCTTGTATCGCAGGGCGACCAAATACCAAAGGGAAAGTAGAAGCGCCAATGAAACTTCTAGACGAAATTCATGCTTATCAAGGAAGATTCACTTTTGAAGAATTACATGAATTTGTGCAAAAATTATGTGCAAGAATTAATCAAACATTTCATCAAGGGACTGGTAAGATTCCAGTGTTTGCCCTAAAACAGGAAAAGAATCTCCTACAACCACTCCCGAAGAGCGCGATAAGAGATTCCTATATGATTAAGCATAAACTTGTAAAAGTTAATACATCAGGCATGATATCTTACAAATCGAATCAATACTCAGTTCCAGCTGAATATCAAGGTAAAACCGTCGGTTTACAAGTATATGATAATCAAATATATGTTTATCATAACATGAAGTTAATTGTACAACATAAAATCAGCCAATCTAAGCTCAATTATAAAGAAGAACATTATAAAAAAGCATTGGCTAAGTCACTACCTAAATATCCGAACATTGACAATTTGGCGAAACAAAATTTATCAGTAATTGGTGAGGTATATAGAAATGAAGAATAGCTATCAACAATTAACAACAAACCTAGAGTATTTAAAATTAAAACAAATGGCACAACATTTAGGTGACGTAGTCGATTTTAGCATTAATAATGAATTATCCTTCGTAGAGACACTTGTTAAACTGACAAACTATGAGATTGATGTACGAGAACAAAATATGATTCATTCTATGGTGAAAATGGGCGCATTTCCTCATAGAAAGGAGGTTGATGAGTTTGATTTCGAATTCCAGCCGAGTATTAATAAACAACAAATCTTAGATTTTATTTCTCTACGTTTCTTAGAGCAACAAGAAAACATAGTATTTTTAGGACCTAGTGGTGTTGGTAAGACCCATTTGGCCACGTCTATTGGTATAGCAGCAGCTAAAAAGCGAACAAGTACTTATTTTATTAAATGTCATGATTTACTTCAAAATTTAAAACGTGCCAAGATTGAGAATCGCCTAGAATCTCGTTTAAAGCACTATACAAAATACAAATTACTTATTATTGATGAAATTGGGTACTTGCCTATTGATCCGGAGGATGCAAAATTATTCTTTCAATTAATCGATATGCGTTATGAAAAGCGTAGTACCATCCTAACGACCAATATCAACTTCAAGTCTTGGGACGAAGTATTCCAGGACCCTAAACTCGCCAATGCCATACTAGATCGTGTCTTACATCATGCCACGGTGGTCAGTATTGTAGGACAATCCTATCGAATTAAAGATCATTTTAGCAAAGAAAATGATTGATTTTGTACATGCTTAAACAAGCGAAAATGTACATGTTTATCTTGACATTTACACTCAAGAAGAATATAACCAATTGTGTGAAGGAGATAGTATTGACTTATATTTAAAACAAACTGAAGATGCAGCGAAGTTCTTTCTAAAAAAATCAAAGGAACAATTCAGGCCAGAACTTCATAATCGTTTTACATTACACCATAAAGCCCAACTATGTCTGTAAAAAGTAGGTGAACCTTTATGGAGACATCTAAGCAAAGATTACCATTATACACTACAATCGCCTTAATTAGCGGATTTATCCTTTCATTTGGATTTGGTGTGGCAAACTACATACAGTTACTCTACTATGCATTTGAACCACCGTCTTATCCTATAGAAATTACATATGTACCACTATTTTTAATGTTCTTCTCTTTGCTATTAGGAGAATTTAGTTTTAGGTTCTACAGCCGTATCCCAGCTTTGCAATTTCAAAATGGCAAGTTATTAATTTTAATTGCTTCTCATATTGCAGTAGATATTCAGTTTTTATGGTTTGCAACTACTCCTATCCATGCAAAAGTTATTCCTTATCTTATGAATAAAGCAAAGCATGTTAATTTTGGTGAATATCAAGCAATGGGGGATGTATTAACAGGAAATTTCCATACACTCACCATGATATTTGTATTCTTACCGACCGTATTTATGATTTTGTTTACTCTTTGGTATAGTGGCCATATTGTCCGTTACAGAGAAGAAATCTTAAAGTGGGTACAAAAATACGAATATAAAAATCATAAGTTGCAAAAGTGGTTTAATAGCCAAGAGAAACAAATATATCCTGATGTTGAGATAGGGCCTCATATTAAGCACAAAGAAATGATTCGAATCAAAGGGAAAGATAGAACCCTAAATGGAATTATTATTGGTCCTATTGGTTCTGGTAAGACATCTAGTTTAATTATTCCAATGATTAATCAAGATTTACACTGGATGGTACGTTTTATAAATAAGTTTGAAAATACGTATAAAAAGAATAATTATGATACCGAAGAAGTAAAAGGAACATTTTTAAATGGGATAACTGTTATTGAACCGAGTAATGATTTATGTCAAAAGGTATTTAAGTTAGTACAAGCACACAAAATTCCTGAAAGTTCAATTTATTATATTGATCCCACAAACCCTGATACCAAAAACATTAATATTTTACGTGGACCAGTTGATAAAGTAGCCGAGGTTTTTGCAATGGTTATCCAGGGTTTGTCGGAATCAAATAATGCATTCTTTGAACAAGCACAACGAAACCACCTTAAGCAACATATTTATTTATTAAAACTACATAACCCACAAAAAGATGTGACCTTTGATGACTTAATAGATATGTACGTGCGCCCATAAGGGTAGATTTAGAATTGATTAAATAGCACTAATCTAGGTTAGCTCACGAAAGACCTATTACCAATCACCTCACCTAGAAGGGAAACCTAAAGGGGAAAACAGCATGGTGATAAAGTCATAAGTTGGTCAACTACTAAGATCACGACTGAATGGCAAGGTAAAACTCATAAATAAGGATGAAGGCTACACTGCTTGAATGATAGACCAAGGGTGGTCAGCAATACGAGTAATGAAAGGTAGTTAATACATTACTAGGGAACAAGGTTATAAAGAGGATAGTTTAGGTCGTACATATAAGCTATCAGTGAGCCTCTCCCTCCCAGCCACAGTAAGTGGAAAAGGTCGAACGTCACATCCGACATTATGAAAGCTATTCTTTATCTATCTAAATGGGGATTGCCTAAGTTGGGATGCCACCGGCATACATGCGAATTTGGCTATGAAGAATGACACCAAGTTACTAACAAGGTGTGTGACTTCTGAATACCCAATAAGGCAACGGAGCCTTCATAGTAGTCCGAGCTAGGGAAAGCCTAGTACATGGCGAAGGAAGGCAACTTATCCGGTCTAAAACAAAATTGGAAGGTGTGTGAGACACAATGAGAAATCCAAAAGCAGTATTAGACAATCTGAATAAAAAAACAATTAACCCAGCTTATAAATTTGAACGTCTGTATCGAAATCTATATAACCAGGAGTTCTACTTTGCAGCATATCAAAAAATATATGCAAAAGAAGGGAACATGACTAGAGGAACAGATGGGCATACCATTGATGGTATGAGTTTGGAACGTATCGATATAATTATTGAAAGAATTAAAAATCAAAGTTATCAACCAGCTCCATCTCGCAGAGTATATATCAGTAAGGGGCAAAATAGGGGGAAGAGGCCTTTAGGGATACCCTCTATAGATGATAAATTAGTTCAAGAAATCGTAAGAAACATCCTAGAAGCTGTTTTCGAACCGACCTTTTCTAACAATTCTCATGGATTTAGACGTAATCGCAGTTGTCATACAGCACTAACACAAGCAACTAAAATCTTCAAAGGAGTTAAGTGGTGGGTAGAAGGTGATATCAAAGGCTTCTTTGATAATATTGACCATCATATTTTGATCAAACTGCTAAAAAGAAAAATTAAAGATGAAAAATTCATTAATTTAATCTGGAAATTTCTTAGAGCGGGGTATTTAGAGGATTGGAAATTCAATAATACTTATAGTGGCACTCCACAAGGAGGAATAATTAGCCCAATTCTATCAAATATTTATCTAAATGAACTTGATAAGTATATCGAAGAGTATAAAACACTATTTGATAAAGGCACACGCCGACAAAACAACATAGTATATACCCAAAAATATAAGAGACTTTGGTATTTAAAAAAGAAATTCGCAGATAGAAAAGCACTGGCTCCACACAATGAATTAACTGAGATTACAAGTGAAGTGAAAAGGCTTCAAAAAGATATACGTACAATGAGTTCAGTAGAATTAATGGATTCTAGCTTTAAGAGAATTCAATATGTACGATATGCCGATGATTTCCTAATAGGGATAATCGGTTCAAAACAGGCTGCAGAAGAAGTAAAGAAAGACCTTACGGCTTTTCTAAAGAATAAACTAAATCTTGAACTATCATCAGAGAAAACACTCATTACACACGGTAAAATGAAAGCGAGATTCCTTGGATACGATGTAACTATAAGTAACCTTCAAGCTGTATACAAAGGCTCAAACAGTAGAATAGCCAAAAGGTATGCATCAAACAAGTGCGAAATTTACATGCCTAAGGAAAAATGGATTGGAAAACTTAAGGAGCTCAAAGTTCTTAAAATCGAAAAAGATAGTAGCTGGAAGTCTATTCATAGGGCCGAATTAATAAACTCCGACAATTTAGAAATTCTAAGTATATACAATAGTGAAATTAGAGGTTTATATAATTACTATAAACTAGCAAAAAATGTACACAGCCTACAGAAGTTTCGCTACATTATGAAATTCAGCATGGTAAAAACTTTTGCAAGCAAATACAAACTATCAGTCAGCAAAATAATGAAAAAGTTTAATCATGAAGGCAATTTTAGAATTTCTTACACGACTAAAACTGGTCAGAAGCATAGATATTTCTATAATGAACCTTTGAAAAGGGTTTATGAAAATCCAACTACTAATAGAGAAATAGATATTGTTCCAAATACTATGATATATGCAGGACGCAATAGTCTAATCAAACGCCTTAAGGCTAGTAAATGTGAGTGGTGTCAAACTGAAAACACCGCTATCGAAATGCATCATGTTAAAAAACTCAAAGAACTAAAAGGAAAACAACTTTGGGAAAAAATCATGATAGCTCGCAACCGCAAGACACTAGCATTGTGTAAAAAGTGTCATGTTGACCTGCACGCTGGAAGATTAGATTGAAATTCAGAGGATAAGTGGAGAGCCGTATACATGGAAACATGTACGTACGGTTCGGAGGGGAGCGTTTGAAAACCTATCACAGTAATGTGAAAAGGCGTTGGGCGCTTACCCTACGACGATGTAGAACGTGTACACCGTATGCACAAACTATTAAAAGTACAGGTAGAAAAACTATATGATTTTGTTCAAAGTGGTGTTGCTTCACGTGACCAAAAAAACGAATATAAGATTATAAAAGGTATTGATGAATGGTTTGGTGCGACACGTTTCTCTATAAATAGTTTATAACTATGAAATGAGAAGACTATCTAGATTAACACAGATAGTAATAACTGATTTAACGAGTGAGTGGAATGAAAGCCTTCATGTTGAGCTGAAACACTCCCAATAATACTCCTACATGCAGAGAAAGTTGATAGACTGCACTGTATGAAGCTAGGTGAAGACGCATGAAGAAAGCCTAAGTACATGACAACATGTATATGGCAATTGATAATGCGGTTGGCTATAAACTAATCATGGTGAGAATGACCAACTGGTCTGACGAAGATACGAATGTACGGGTCTAAAATTCGAATACAGTGAAAACTGTATCCCTTGTATGGGGTAAGTCAACGAAAAGTAAGAATCGAACCTATGAAATTCGTACTATGTAACAATGAACATAGAGAACTTACAGGCCTATAGTATCCACCTAAAATTAGATGTACAGCTAGTTAAATCGGAACGTGGGAAGCGAGAGACAACTATTTAAACCACTATCTTGGGGTTGGTTCATATAAGGTATAAAGCCGAAATTGATTTACTCTCGTGAAAGCAGGGGTACAGTACCGATGAAATTATGGAAACATAGTGGAGGGATAACCCCGAGTCATTAAAGAAATTAAACAATAGTAACCAAATGAAGTTCATAAGGTCGAGTATGATGATGGGACTTTCCAAAAGGAAGGAGCAATATATCCATCGATGAACGCTACACTGAGAAACAGCGAGTACTACGGTATGCAATCCACCTTTGACACGCTATATGAGCGCAGTAAATATAACTGCACAAAAGGAATAGGATTATATGAAATTATAACATCAAAAGAAAATATACTACTCGCATACCGCAATATCAAAGCCAATACAGGCTCAAAGACAAGAGGTACAGATGGAATAACCATAGATAATTACAAAATGAAAAATGTAGAAAACTTCATAAAGGACATTAGAACAGCTTTAAATGATTATAAACCTCAAAAAGTACGAAGGGTAGCGATACCTAAAGAAAACGGTAAAACAAGGCCTTTAGGTATTCCTACAATGAGAGACAGACTAATCCAACAAATGTTTAAACAAGTTCTCGAACCAATATGTGAAGCAAAATTCTACAATCATTCCTATGGATTTAGACCTAATCGAGCGACAAAACATGCAATAGCTAGATGTCAATCTCTTATAAATAAAGGGAATAAACATCATATAGTAGATGTAGATATAAAAGGTTTCTTTGACAATGTAAATCACACCAAGCTAATAAAACAGCTATACAACATTGGAATAAAAGATAACAGGGTGCTAAGCATTATTTCAAAAATGCTTAAATCACCGATAGAAGGCGTAGGTATACCTTCAAAAGGAACACCGCAAGGTGGTATTCTATCACCACTACTATCGAACGTTGTACTGAATGATCTAGATTGGTGGATCTCGAACCAATGGGAGAACATGGATACGAAACACAAGTACACAAGCCTTCACAAATATAGAGCACTGAAGTCTACAAAGTTAAAAGAAATGTTTATCGTACGATATGCAGATGACTTTAAAATCTTTACAGATTCTCACGAATCTGCAAAGAAGATATTCCATGCGGTCAAAGAATACCTTGAAAATCACCTACAGCTTAATATATCAAGAGAAAAGTCAAAGATAACAAATATTACAAAGGGTAAATCAGAATTTCTAGGATTCAAATTAAAAGCAGTTAAAAAGAAGAATAAATTTGTTGCTAATACTCATGTTTCAAGTAAACAAATAAAAACTATTTTAGCTAAAACCAAAAAATTAATCAAAGAAATTCAACATAAACCAACTGTAATATCTGTCAACAAATATAATCAATATATATTAGGAATCAAAAACTACTACCGAACTGCTACGCATGTAAATTATAATTTTCGCCTAATAGCCTATCGTCTATCACGAACCTTATATAATCGACTTAAAAACCATGTATTTGAAAAACCAATAAACCCTTCGGTTTTATATAAACGACTTCATAAAAACAACTATAAAACATACAAAATAATGGGAGTCTATTTATATCCAATAGCAGATATTCGAACTGAAAATGCAATGAATTTCAGTCAAAATATCTGTAATTACACCACTGAGGGAAGAAAAAATCACAAGAGAATTAAACAAAGTGTAGAACACGAAATTAATAAAATGATGTTCACACAAAGAAATGACAACTTGGAGTACGAGGATAATCGAATCTCTAGGTACTCCATGCAGTTAGGGAAATGCTCAATTTTGGGAACATTCCTAGAAGCTGGAGAGGTACATTGTCATCATGTAACCCCCAGAAAATTAGGAGGAAAAGATGACTTTAAAAACCTTGTGATTGTTCATAAATTAGTTCATACACTTATACATGCAACAAAGAAAGAGACGATTGTTAAATATAAAAACTTACTTCAATTGGATGGAAAACAATTGAAAAAACTCAATATGTTTCGTCAGAAATGTAATTTGGATATTATTGATTAGTTAATTTAATGATGGAACGCCGTATGCGGTGAAAATCGCACGTACGGTGTGGAGCAGGGGAAAAGGTGGAGAGTGCCTCAAAACCTTACCTATTGCTATATAATACCATTCGTGAAAAAACGGGTTTCCAAGGGGAACCGGCCGTTTATAAATCAGGAAAATATCGTGGAAAACCAATGCATTATGACCGGGAAGAAGAATATGTAAAAGGTTTGCGTAACATCTTAAAAGATTTAGCCTCAAATGTTTTAATACGGCGTGTTTTATTTGGAAAATCAGATTTTGATTTTGATGTTCACGTGCGCCCATACGGGCATTTAGAGATTCAACTCTAGCAAAGTTGTAGGCTCAGGTCTCACAAAAGCCTATCATTAACCAACTTATCCATGAAGGAAACTGAACGGGGAGTGTAGCATGTTGGTAAAGCCATAAGTTAATTAGTTACCCAATTACGACTGAATGGCCAGATGAAATGTATAGACAAGGATGAAAGCTAAACTGCTTAAACGATAGTCCAAAGGGGGATATCGAACCCCATGACGAAAGGTAACTAGTAACGTTGTGTAGTAATGACCATTTAATCAGGTGGATGTTAAATGGTAAAGCAGGTCGAGTTCTATAACCTTAGACTCATTTCCCAGAGACTCATTACTAACTATCCACTGTAGGTGGAAAAGGACGAAAGTCGCATCCGACACTATAACAAGCTTATCTCTAAATGTACTAAATGGGGATTACCTAAGTTGGAACGCCAACACAAACCGGCTATTAAGGATGATACCAAGTGCAAAACAAGGTATGTGGCTTATGAATATCCAATAAGGTAACGGAGTTTCCGTAGTAGTCAGAGATAGGGAAAGCCTATTACAAGGCGAAGGGAAACAGTTTATCAGTTTAATACAAATTAGGAAGGAGCGCGAGGCTCTATGAGAAATCCAAATGAGGTATTAAACAGCCTACGTACCATGGCTAGTAATACAGACTACAAGTTCAAGAGGCTATACAGAAACCTGTATAATCCAGAATTTTATTACATGGCATATTCTAAGATATATGCCAAAGAAGGTAATATGACCAAAGGTACGGATGGAAAGAATATCGATGGAATGAGTATTGAAAGAATTAACACTCTTATAGACAAAATTAAACACGAGACTTACAACCCTTATCCAGCTAGACGAGTTTATAGGGAGAAAGCTAATGGTGGTAAAAGACCACTAGGCATCCCTTCTATGGATGATAAAATTATTCAAGAAATAATACGAAGTATCCTTGAGAGTACTCATGAATCTACGTTCTCAGATGATTCACATGGGTTTAGACCTAAAAAGAGCTGTCATACTGCGTTAACTCAAATTCAAAAGACATATAGAGGGGTACGATGGTTTGTAGAGGGAGACATAAAAGGTTTCTTCGATAACATAAATCATCATACACTTATAAATATCCTTAAAAGAAGGATTAATGATGAAAAGTTTATAAGGTTAATCTGGAAGTTTCTCAGAGCAGGTTATCTCGAAGAATGGACATATAACAACACATTCTCTGGCACTCCACAAGGAGGTATAATCAGTCCCATACTATCAAATATTTATCTAAACGAATTAGACAAATTTATGAAGATTTACAAACAACAATTTGATAAAGGGTCAACAAGAAAAACAAATCGTGATTATGGGTACCTATCGGAAAAGAAATACCGATTACGAAAGAAACATAAGGAACAATGGGGACAAATGCCAGAGGAAGAAAAAAGAGAAGTTAAACTACAGTGGAACAAACTACACAAAGAACAGCTCTCTATCCATTCAAAAGAACCTATGGACGAAAACTACAAAAGAATTGTATATACCAGGTACGCAGATGATTTCCTCATAGGAATTATAGGTAGTAAAGAAGACGCAATTCAGGTCAAAGAAAATCTTACGATTTTTCTTAAAGAAACCCTTGAACTCGAGTTGTCACAAGAAAAGACTCTCATAACCCATAGTGAAAAATTAGTACAATTTCTCAGTTACAATATTACAATTTCAAGAGAAGAAGCCACAGCGAAAACAACCCATAGAAGGACGAAAAGGCTATTTTCTTACACGCCTAAACTATACGTACCCAAAAGCAAATGGATAAAGAACCTATTTCAAAAAGATGCACTAACAATTTACAAAAATACAGGTACTTGGAAACCTAAGCACAGAACCTATCTAAAAGATAATGACGACTTAGAGATTCTAAGTATATACAACGCAGAAATTCGTGGTCTATATGAATACTACAAATTGGCGAACAACGTAAGTGTTATAAATAAATACAAATACATAATGGAATATAGTATGTATAAGACGTTCGCTAGCAAGTACAAAAAAAGTGTTAAAAAAATACTCAACAAATATAAAACTAATGGGAAATTTGGTATACGATACAAAACTAAAAACGGTGAAAAGATAAGATATCTTTATGACCAAGGATTTCAGAGACAAAAAAGTATAGATACCAACATAGAAGTCGATATTCTCCCAAATACTTTAAAAATGTCTGGAAGAACAAGTCTCATTGAACGATTATTAGCTGAAGAATGTGAAGTGTGTGGCAAAAAGAATCAAGCAATCGAAATGCACCACATAAGGAAGTTAAAAGACCTAAAAGGTAAGAAAATGTGGGAGCAAATGATGATTGCTAGAAAAAGAAAAACTATGGCACTCTGCCATCAATGTCACGTAGATTTACACTCAGGTAAGTTGGATTGATAAATGGAGAGCCGTATACTTGGAGACAAGTACGTACGGTTCGGGGGGGAGTACATGGAAACCTATCATAGAAATATGATAAGGCGCTGGGTACTTACCCTACCTAGAGCAGGGTGGTATTTTACTAGTAAATACAGCCAAAGGAGAACTTGCAGATCTTTCTAATGTACTAGGAAAATTCGTATTATTAAGTATGCAAAATGCTGTATTCCGAAGAGAACCAAATATTTCACCATACCATCATATTATTGTGGATGAATTCCCTGATTATGGTACACCAAGTTCTCCTATAAACGTAGCGGCGTGAAATGGAGGGGCTGATTCCTACACAGCCTAACTATTTGTTCGAATTTTATGGGTGAAACTCCCATTCTAGGATAATAGCTCATTAATCCTAGCCATGATACCCCTACATGCGCTAACTTACACACGAGTTAGGGTCTGAAGTTAGGTAAGGTCGTAACCTGATGGCACAACTCACTAATGCCTATATGGTGCGGTGGTCTTTAAAAACATCCCAATGGTGACGAAAGGAATCCATGTCTTGAAGCGTCGTGAGGGAATCCCTTCTTAACGTGAGCAATCGGAAGGAATAACGGGAACAAGGAGAGGTTCGAAATTCTAATCCTTGCACATAATCGGTTTCGTAATTACCGATTATGCTGAACCAGTATGTTAGAGCTACTCAAGACTGGTGAGTACCGTCGGCGTAAAGTGGGCACCTAAAGGAATGTAAAATAAGGGATAGAACAAATGGAACTTGGGAAGCTTGCATTGCCATAGGGAGTGTGATCCTGCTTGAAACAATGCAAGTGGCAGCGGTCTCGTAGTAGTGAGGAAGCGGAGTAATGTCCGTGGAGCGAAGGGGACCAGTCGATTCAGAATAACAATGGATATTTCAAATGTCTATATGAACCTCTTCTAGAGTGGGAATTAAACAGCACATCGTTACAATCGCTTGAATAATGGGGAGATGTAATGAGGATTAAAGGACATTTGATAGATAATGAAGCACAGCTCCAAGATAAGTTAGACCTAATATACAAAAAGGCCAAAGAAGATAACTCTTCTTTTCATGGCATGATAGAACTAATGAAAAACAAGCAGACTATTAAAACGGCAATTCACAACATTAAAAGCAATCGTGGGAGTAAAACGGTAGGAATTGACAAGAAAGACGTGAACTACTACCTACAAATGGAAACGGAACAGCTTATCAAACTCATTTGGGAACACATAGACAACTACAAACCTAAACCCGTTCGAAGGCATTACATTGACAAGGGCAATGGTAAAAAGCGTCCTCTAGGAATCCCAGCCATGATAGATAGGATAATCCAAGAAACAGCAAGAATGGTGTTAGAACCCATAGCGGAGGCGAAGTTTTTCAACCATAGTTATGGTTTTCGTCCCTATCGTTCATGTCACTATGCGATAGGCAGAATCTTGAATACCATTTCTAGGTCAAAAACGTACGTAGCCATCGAAGGTGACATCAAAAGTTTCTTTGACCATATTAACCATAATAAACTTGTTGAAATAATGTGGAATATGGGCATAAAGGATAAGAGATTCCTAACTATTATTAAGAAAATGTTAAAAGCAGGTGTACTAGAAGATAATCAACTTTTCCCTACGGAGTTGGGAACTCCACAAGGTGGAATTATATCTCCCCTGTTAGCGAACATATACTTAAATAACTTTGACTGGATGATAGCTAAGGAGTTCGAAGAACACTACGCGCGTTATACTGTTAAACACGCTTTCAGTACAGGACTTAGAAAAGTAGTTAGAAAACATAAGAAATGTTTTCTTGTTAGATACGCAGACGACTGGATAATTCTATGCGAGGATAAAGCACAGGCAAGAACACTCTTGACTAAAATCGATAAGTATTACAAACATATACTCAAATTAGAATTATCAAAGGAGAAAACATTTATTACCGATATGAGAGAGAAGCCAGCCCAATTCCTAGGATTCGACATCAGAGCTGAAAAGATGAGACTGAAAAACCGTATTGCAGGAAAAGCTATACCGAACAAAAAGAAATTAAACTCTAAAATGAGAGAAATTCTTCGAGATACATACAATGTTCGGAAAACAACCAACCCTCACGATGTTGCCGCCCAAATAGAACTTATTAACGCCAAAATTATTGGTATTAGTAATTATTTCCGTATAGGAAATGCTGCTAGAATTTTCGTTAGATGCGATGACAAAATACGCTATACATTCTACAAGTCTATTAAGAACAAACATGGTGGAGGAGTATTCGAAAAAATGCTTACTCCAGCTGAAAATCTTGATAATCGTAAAGATAGGCATAAAGGGCATAAAACCAAAGTTCCCTTCGTTGAAGTCGATGGAGTTAAGATAGGATTAACCAAAATGAGTTTTACACCTAGTACTAAAGCACTCCTATACAATTATGATACGACCCCCTATACACAGATAGGAAGGATAATTTATTCGAGAAGACATGGCAAGGTCGATAAGAAAATGAGACCAACCATTTATTCGAACAATCAAATCAACCAAATGGTCTTGTATCAGATGCTTAGACAAACTAAGAACAAACGACTCTATAACTTTGAATATATACTTAATCGCGATTATGCATATAATCGCGACAAAGGAAAGTGCCGAATATGTAAGACGGGGTTGATTCCAACTAACATACATTGCCATCACGTTAATAATCGACTACCTTTAGAGAAAATCAACAAACTCAGCAATCTTGCCACCATGTGCATAAGATGCCATAAGCTTATACATCAAAAGGACTTAGAAGGCAGTATCTTATACAAACTACCGAAACTAAAGAAATACCGTGAGCTGCTACACATTTGAAATATATCTCATTGTTCACCTTATCTTAATCGCGAGGCAAAGAATAAGGATGATACTAACTAAATTTGTTAGGGGTTATCAATCTGAACCGATGGAACGCCGTGTGCGGTGAAAGTCGCACGCACGGTGTGGGGCGGGGGAAAAAGTAGAGATAACTTCAAAGCTTTACCTATCGCGACCCGTAAGGGTTAGTAGCTACCCCAGCCCTCTCGGGCTAGGATGCTACACATTTGTGCGCCCGTTCAAAGAGTTCCCTGCACAATCTCGTAAATATAAAGTCATTCTGACAATTGTAAGTCAAACACTATCTCAATTAGCTTTGGATTTCACAGAGCAGTATATGTTTACTTTATTAGGTTCGTTCCGTAACAAGATGATATTTGGTGATGTAACACCATATGATGCTAAAATTTTCTCTGGCATGTTTGGTGAAACAGAGGAATTTAAAGAATCCGAATCTGAACAAGGGATCTCTCCTATGCAAGAGAACCCCGTTAGTCGCTTAGGTTCGACATATCAAAAACTAAAAGAAGTCGTTATGTCACCAGGAGATATCATGGCACAAGGTGCCTTCATTTGTGCTGCACGTATTGTACAAGACAATCATGTACAACCTGTACAACAAATTACTAGTAACTTTGTACCTAAGGAGGAATTTGCTCAAGCAATCATTCAAGTAGAGCTCAAGTCTGGACAATATTGGGAAACTGAACGTCTACGACTCATTGAAGAATCTATCGCAAAATCAAATCCTATAAAACATGTAGATGCAAATAATATAAAACAGATAGAATCATTTCCACCTATGCATGGTGATGAAATAGGACAAAATCATTCCATAGAAACAAACAATAATAGTACATCGATATTATCAAGGGACTCTCAAATCAATACTACTCCTTCATCTAATACAGATTTAGATAATATAACTTCACGAAAAAAGAGCATTCCAAACGAAGACATAGAAGCCAAGCAAGAGGAAACAAGCTTCTTTAAAGATATCCTATACGATGATGTAGTATCCTTTGTTAAGGAATCAGGGACTGCTTCTATAAATGCACTACAGAGCGCATTTAAAATCGATTATACACGTGCTTCAAGATTACAAGATGCCTTACAAATGAATGGCGAGCTGCTGGGTATAACAAAGGAGAAACAGATGGAAATTGTAAGTCCTAAAAATAATATGAAGCTAGCAGAAGGGAACAAAAAGTTACCTAATACTGTGTTGGAACCAACTAGGGACATAAATTACCCAATTCATTTAAGAATTCCTGTTGAGACCTATCCATTGCAAAAAAAGCTTCCAACAGAGGGACTTATAACTACAATATCAGAGGAAGCAAAAACAAATATTAAAACTAATTCGATACCAGCTACAAAAACAGTTAATCCCACTAAAGAAAATAAACTTGATAAAGAGATTGCAAAAGTTTACGAATCTATTAGCATTACTGTTCATCAAAACTTAGAAAAGAATATGGTGGAGAACACTGGAACTAACGAAGAACAGCCTGAATATAAACATATGGGCTATACAGAACGATAAAAGGACTTAAAAACCAAACCAAAAAATTATTATAACAATACGAATTCACTACTTGACAAAAACAAGCAACAAAAGAAAAATACATCTAATGTAATGAGTAAGGAATTAGATGATTTTTTTGATTAATACCTAAAGAAACCTAAAATAACTTTTTATTGAAGGCTTTATTTAAGGGAAAAGCTAGCTTAAAATAGGAGGAAAGGTTAGATATAGTATTTTAACTTTTACCTTTTCAAAAAATAAAACTTGCACAAATTACATAAAAACGTTATATTTTAATTAATAATTATACAAATAAAACATGACTTACGTGAAGGACACACCTTACGTACCATTCCAACGGTACAGGTGTGTCCTTTTTTACGTTCTAGGAGGAAAATGTAATGGTAGAAGATAAGGTAAATACTCATATTACAAAAGAGCTAGGGATGGCATTTGAACCGGATAGCACGCTAGAGGAAACCTTTATAGAAACAACTTTCAATCAATTTGAACGAATACGTGAACATGAATTAGAAGAATTAGCTCGTATGAAACGTGAACGTACTGTAGGGAAAGGCTTAATTACCGTAGTATCTGAAAAATTATTCCCAACTAAAAACGGGACATCTGAGCGGATACAAGTGCTCACAATGCAAATTGGTACTCATACGACAGCATATTGTCCAATTACAGAGGCAGGTATAAATATTCCTAAAAATCCTCAATGGCTGATAGGTAGATCAAAACCTGTTATTATTGAGCATTTCCAAAAAACTGAGGAAGGGAACTTTGCTGTTGTATCTATCACCGCAGGAGAACTTGCACTGCAAAGAAAATTATATGAAGAAATAGTAGAACAAGAGGGGAATAAAGTATACACAGGAACAGTTTCTGGACATATTCCATCTGCACAAACAATTCTGGTTGAAGTTCATGGTGTAACAGTGGGAGTAAGATACTCGCAATGGTCCCATTCATTCGTTCGCTCGGCGGATATTATTATTGGTGATGTTGTAGAGCTTATCATCGATAAAGTAGTGGAAAAGGATGGGCGCTACGAGTTTAGAGGGAATAAAAAGAAACTAGAAACGGATCCAATGGAAAAATTATTAGAATTAAACAAACGACGTGACCGCTTTATAGGTAAAATTGTAGGTGTAGATGCTATTGCTGGGATTTTCGTAGAAGTTGCACCAGGTATTCAGTTTAAAGGGCTAAAGGGTCGTAATCTGGCAAATCCAACCGTGGATGACGCAATAAACCAAACAATTGTTACATGTGAGCTGCTTAATATTGATGCTAAAAATAGAAGAGGAACTGTACGTATCCTAAATTATCCGCAAGGTCAAAGTAAAAAATCTAATTCGTCAATTTACCAATTTTAATCGATGATTATGCGTACAATAGAGAAACAAATGTCTACTTATATTCCTTCTATTCCTCATTTATCAAGTGAGGATGTACAAGGACTTCAAATATATCGGATACATGATTTGGATAAAACCTATGTATTCCACTCTTATGACGAATTAGTTAAGTTTAAGCAGCTTTTAACAGAGGAACAATATGCTATACTCAATTTTATTGGTGTTCATACATCCGTTCGGTTTAATCATTTATTATATCTATTCAAGAATAAATTTTCGCGGAAGAAAATTAATAATGCAATTCAAGGATTACTTTACTATCAATTTATAGAAAAATGGCAAGTAGAAATTTTGGATATAGAAATCTTTGAAGAAACATATACCTTATCAAATAATGGATTTAAACTACTAAAATACTGGCAAGGAAATATGTTCTTCTTTGCCCCAGAGCGTCTTGACAATCATGGTAAATATATTCACCTGCGTTATTGGCATGACATAGACCTACTTTGTCATTTACGCTACGCTCCTTCATTTTTAGGTCATATTATGCATCCATCTATTAGTAAAGGGGTTTTTACCCCTTCTTTAAGTTTTATAGTAAATGGAGGAAAAGAACGTAAATTTAACTTTGTTGTATACTCCACCTTATTATCTGATCAAAAGGATCGATTAAAACGAATAATTGCTAGATGGAAGACTTTTGTAGAGTCAGGAAAAGATGTTATTATGCAGGACTTAGGGAATAACCCTACAATCTTAGTTATTTATGTTTCTACTAAAAAACAAGCAAAGCAAATTAATAATGAACTATTACTTGATTTAATTCCTGGTAAAGTATTGTTATGCATAGGGGAATCTTTACATTTTCAAGGATTACAACACGCTTTTTATCAACCTCTTGCAGAAGGGGAGATTAAACAATTAGATACAAAGCTATTTATAGAAAACTAAGCCACCTTACAAGTTTTCGCTTCAAGGGTGGCTTGTTTATTTTATAATTAGCTTGGAATATTCAAAAAAACTTAACAAAATTAATAATCCTGTATCTACCTCTATACAAAGCAAGGATTTTGCGAAATAATATTCTTTGATACCTGTTAATAAAATAACATTATATACAAATATAGTTATTTCATTGGAGGAATATACAAGAAAGGAGTACTATATTGCTACGTATACAAAGAGGGTACATGTACGATCCTGATAATAATGAGGTAATAGTAAATGAAATTTTCTATGATGGTACATCAGAAAAAAAGTTAGGCAGTAAAATGAGGATATTTGATCCAGTGAAAGTACCTATTGCTATTTTTGAAAAGGTCCAGGAAAACGAAAGTATGACCTATATGGAAAATGTTGAAGTAGAAGAAAAAAATATTAAGGAAATACTTTGTTATTTAGTTCAAAATCAAAAGCCCGAAAAACTATATTTTGAAATACAGTACATGAAGTAACACCAGGGCCTGAATATAAGAGGGGATTTATAGCAGGGGATTTAGGGGCATTATTATACAATACATGTGGGATCTGCATATAAACTTCCTTCTTATCCCTGTTCTATTGAAAACAATTGAATATAATATAAAAATGGTTTAATATAAATCTATATTTATTGTTTAATTGATTCCGTCTATTCCCACACCCTATGTGTTGTGGTTGAGTTTTAGAAACAAGTTGTATTCTTGTTTCAATTATGAAAGGGCTTCTTTGAGCCGATTAGTGTATATATAGCTTATTTTGCTATGCACATTTTAATCGACTTGAAGAAGTCCTTTTTGTGTTGTCTTCGAGTTAGGAATCACTTATACATAAACCTTCAGAATTAAAAGTATGCTAAATGAGAAAACACAAATTTTGTGCTTTTTGTTTAATTTAGAGGAGAGATTATATGAATTTTTACAGAGTATAGCATAAAAAATATGGATAAAACGCACATATTTCGTGCTTTTTATTTAGAAGAGAGGATATTTATGATGAAATATGAATATGCAATTACTTTGGATATGCCAACATTATCAATAGGGGGTATCATTTAAACCTTTCAAAAGAAAAAAATTAATAAATACGTTAAAAGTTATGAACTTACTATCTATAAAATCAAACCTTTATCGCCTCTTTATATTGTTGAAAACTTCAAAATTTGACGATGAAGTAAGATAATAAGTATTAATTCATAATGGCATTCGGAAAGGAATAACAAGGAAATTTAAATATGTAAAGTACTTGTTGCAATGCTAAAAGCACAAGGAATTAGAATATGAAACTTGAGAGGAGTTATATAATATGATTACAGTTAATCGAGGATACATGTATAATCCAGATGATAATGAAGTCTTAATTACCGAAATTTATTATGAAGCTGCTACAGATACTAAACTAGGAAGTAAAATGAATAACTTATCTTACTCAGCCATTCCTAATGAGATTAAAGAAAAAATAGAAGCAACTGCTTCATTATCCTATGTGGAAAGCATTGAGATGTCTCAGCCATTAGCTGTCCTATATCAAAATGAAATTAACATATATGGAAAACCAGAAAAATTATACTTTGAGTATACAAACATTTAAAAAGAAAAAAAGACATTGAACAGTTTAAAATGTACCCTATAGAATAGACACTTGAAAAAAGTCTATTCTATAGGGTATTTCTTGTATAATAAAAGGAAAATTGGGATCGGAGAATGTTGAAAATGACAAAAAAACTATTTACAGAAAGAGAAATTCAAATTCTATCAAATAACCTATACGTAAAATCTGTAAGTCAGAAAGGTATCACTTATACAGAGGAATTTAAGCATATTTTTATTGAGGAAAATGAAAAAGGAAAGCTACCTCGAAATATTTTTGAAGAATGTGGTTTTGATATAGATATGATTGGAATGAAACGAGTTATGTCATCGGGAAGTAGATGGCGTGCTGCTTATAGAAAAAATGGTGTATTGGGTTTAAGGGATACACGTATCGAAAACGCTGGAAGAACTCTTGAGAGAGAGCTTACGTTAGAAGAAAAGTATGCCCGTTTAGAAGCCGAACGAAACTTACTAAAGGCGGAAAACGAATTGCTAAAAAAAATCAAACTTATGGAAGGGAGGATGAGAAGGAAATAACACTACCACCTAGTCAGAAATTCATCTTGATTCGTTCTGTCATCATGAAATACAACTTAAGGAATATGGTCAGTCATTTGTGTAAAGTAGCTGGTGTATCCCGTTCGGGATACTATAATTACTTTTCAGTTTCATCTCAAGAACAACGGAAACAAAAGAGTGATCGAGATGAAATCTTGAAGGAAACCATATTAAAAGCACTTCGATTTAGAAATAGAAACAAAGGGGCTCGTCAGATAAAGATGACATTGGCGGGTCAGTTTCAAGTTGTCTACAATTTAAAGCGTATCCGTAGAATTATGAAGAAATACGAGATTATCTGTCCGGTTCGCAAAGCGAATCCTTATAAAAGAATGCTTAAAGCTACAAAAGAACATCGAATAGTACCAAATCAATTAAATCGGGAATTTAAACAAAATACCCCAGGGAAAACACTTCTTACAGATATCACCTATTTAGTTTACGGTAAGAATCAAAGGGCCTATTTATCTACAATTTTAGACGGCTCAACTAATGAAATTTTAGCTTACCATGTTTCAGAACAGATGACATTAGAGCTCGTAACGACAACTCTCCATAAACTAAAAAGGAATCCGCGGATTCGATTGACTGAAGGTGCTTATATTCATTCAGATCAAGGATCCCACTACACAAGCCCTACCTATCAAAAGCTAGTTAAAAAGCTAAACCTAGGACAATCCATGTCAAGAAGAGGAAACTGTTGGGATAACGCCCCACAAGAATCATTTTTTGGTCATCTGAAAGATGAAGCTCATATAAAACCTTGCGTGTCCTTTAATGAATTGAAACAAGAGATTAAGAAATATATGACGTATTATAATCATTATAGATATCAATGGAATTTAAAAAAGATGACTCCTGTTGGATACAGAAACCATCTTCTTGATGTTGCCTAACTTTTTTCAAAATGTCCTTTACAAAGGGTACAGATTAGTTTGTTTCAATGTCTTTTTTCTTTTTAAACTATAGAGGAACAAATGGTTAAGGCTTTGTTTGGCATCCTATAGTGTTTTAGGTGTGTTATACTTATATTTTTAAATTATAATATTACGTAGAACGTTAGGTTTGTTTGCTACTATTCGATATATATAATTGGAGGGAAAATTATGGTTTTTTTTAAAAAGGCAGTATGTGGTGTTTGTGATATAAAGGTTGGTTTAAATCGTTATAAAATACTAAAATCTGATGCATGGCTATGCCCAGATTGCTTTCATAAAGCAGGTGGCTTGGGTGTTGTAAGTGTAAGTACGGACACTATCGAAGAATTGAAAGCTACAATCGATGCAAAGGTAGCAAAACTTGCTGAGGATCCATTGTCATGCGCTGAAGGAATGTATCAATTCTGTATAGATAATACATTCGGTTCTGGCTTTAATGAAAAGTGGGGTGTAAAACACTTCAAGGTATTAGAAGATAACTTGATGAATGGCGAAAAAATTCATATGACTTATATCGGAATGCACGATTATCAATCTACAACAAAGCATGATGGTTATTATGCCTACGCCATAAGTAATAAACGCATTATGTTCGGACAAAAAACAATGACTGGTGAAAAATTCAAAGCAGTAGATCATGAAAAGATAAATGATATATCTTTTGAAATAGGGATGTGGTTAGGCTTTCTAACAATTGATACTCCGCAAGAAAAGATCAAAGTTGCGTTAGATAAAGATTCAGCAAAATCCATTAATAATCATATCCATCAAGTTCTAGATGCTTTAAAAAGCAAACCTAATGAAGCTCAACCACAAGCAGTATCTGCTCCAATATCAACAGCAGACGAATTAAAGAAATTCAAAGAGCTGTGTGATATGGGTGTTATTACAGAAGATGAGTTTAACGCCAAAAAGAAGCAGTTACTTGGTATATAAATACAAGATAAACAAGGCAAGTATATTAGAGGGAAAAAGACATTGGACGTATTTGTTCAATGTCTTTTTTATTACACTGCAGAGGAGCATGTATAATGATTATTGTAAATGAAATAGAAACTGCACCCTATACACATTATTGGCTAACCTAGAGTTTCTTTTTAGGTAACATTTTATTAAATTGTTAGCGATAAAAGCCAATAATTTAAAATTGAGACACCCTTTCTTCTTATAATCTGAATAATAATTTTTGTTACCTAGGGTAAGGATACCAAGGTGCTGAGGAGGTATTAATAAAAGTACGAATTTGCCCAAAATCATCATAATATTGCGTGGAATAGGCTACATGTGCTTGAAAGGATAATTCTTTAAGCTACAATCAGGTGATACAATATCCCGCCATTCAGTAAGGAACCCTCCATCTTTAGTTAAATAAAGAATCTAAAAAACCGTATTCCACACTGCTTCCCCCAAGAGGGTCATGTTGTTATTTAGGATGTATGATAAACTAACTTGATTACCCTTATCAGAATTTAGCATAACTGTACCAGTAATGTTAGATATAAGAACATCACTTTTATCCCCAGTACTACTGTTGAATACAATCCAGCCTGGATCAAAGTATGTTTTAGTTAAGTGGTTATTATCCGCTTCAGCAATTTATAAGACTGTTTCTTTTGATTCAAATCCCATAAAATTTCCCCTCTTACCCAATTATATACTCATTGCATGAATGTATTTTTTGTTCTAGTAAATTGGATTTAACTATTTTTAAAAATTAGGCAGTATTACTACTTTACTTAAATCTAAAATACATAAATTGTCATGAACGAATTATTATTTTGAAGGAGATGAAATATTAATGCATATAGTTCCGTGTTGTCATCTACAGATATATACATCATTTACACCCAATCCTATGCAGTATATTCCATATGGGTCATGGGATAATTTTGTACAGCTCAGCCCGCAACCACTACCTCCTTGTATTTTTGTAGAACTTAATCCACAGCCACTACCTCCAAGGTACTATTATTAAAAACAACAGCTTTCTAAAAAACTTAAATTGCAAAGTACCTCTAAAGACCACTGGAAAGGTGGTATTTAGAGGTATTTACATACAGAACATTGCTTCATATACAACTACAGAGGAACAAACCATTCTATTACAAGTAACCCCTAATTTAACTTTCACTTACCTTTGGACTTTCGTCCTTCACCAAGTTAAGGAATAAGATATCTGTGATGATGGGTTCTAACAAGACTTCAAGAAGGTTTACAAATATTATTAAGCATTGGAGGACGTTGGGAAACAAGGGCACAATATGAAAATAAATATGTAATAGTAAGGAGAAGAGAAGCGCATGTATAATATACTTAAACGTCAATATAATTCTATTTTCCGAGGGGTGATTTGGATTAACGAGGAAGTACAAAGGGAGCTAAACCTATTAGTACAAAAAATTTGTGAAACCGTATCTTCTGTCCAAAAAATTATCCTTTTTGGCTCTCATGCTTATGGCACACCAAATAAAGATAGTGATTTTGATCTTTGTATTATTGTGGATGGTGTAGGATCAAGAAAAAGAGAAGTGATTAATCTTATCAATTGGGGTATTTACGATGTGATGGAAACACCAGTTGATATTTTAGTATATGGACCTGAAGAGTTTCATGTAACCATGGAATACAAAATTGCACTAGCGGGGCAAGTTTTATATGAAAAATACTGAGGATTTAGAAGAGTGGCTATTCATTGCAAAATCTAATTTAGATCCTGCTAGGTACTTAGCTCACATGAAACCTTTCCCTGCCTCAGTTATTTGTTACCATAGTCAAAAATGTGTTTGGAAACCTCTAAAAGGATTTCGTACACCCAACCATATGTTCCATGATTAAAATTAAATGCCACAAATAGGAATTATCTGTATACTTTCTAGCTCTTAAAGGTTCCGAAATAGTTTTATAGTACTTGTAGATAATTTTCGTATAATCCTTTTATAATGATATATCTATTTATGCCATTCTCACCACGAACCACTAAGGTATTTCTAACAAACTGTATATGGCTCATATTAGGCGATACAAGCTCTTGTAAGGACAACCCATAGTTTTACTACTAAATCTATTATAAAAGCGTTTCTATCCATAATAAGAGGGCCATATTTAACTTATCTTTCTGTTAATCCTTTTGTTGGAAGTATAGTTTGTTTTAATAGTTTTTTTCTGCTTCGATCATAAAATCCTTATCACTGAGTGATTGATCAGGAATTAAGGAGAGGTGAAAATCATATACTGAAGTTTAGACAAGTTCAATTTATTTAAGAACCGCCATATTCTGTGTCTTGTTTTCTAGCTCATAGAAATACTCCTAATAATTTTCTTTAGGTAGTTCCACTCCATGATTCGATATGTAGGAGTTTCTCATTTACTCTTAGTCACTTATAAAAACCTTTAATATCGTAATTATAACGTTCAACCCTAGATTTTTTACGTTCATTTTCTCCTAAATAAGCAAAAAAATCCTTCTAATCCTACTTCTAAACTAATACCCTTGTTCATTATAATCATCTAAATTCTTATCATATATTATAACAAAAAATAAGTGAAAGACCTGCTACCGCCCTTTGCTGCGCTCGGTTGCTGGCATATAAAAAAGGAAAACGGACAAACAACCCTTTTCCTTTTTTATATGTTTTTTTTTATTTTCAATGACAAAAAGACAAATCTAGTCCTAATAAGGATTCATAGATTTGTCCTTTTACATGGGAGTAATGATATGTTTAATTACCATTATTATAACGGTTTTTACAAATATTTTCAATTAGGTCTGACATCTTATTAATAATCATATTAGTAATTGTAAAATCTATTATAAATATATATCTTATATATTAAAAAGAAGTAAAGATAAAACTTTTATAGGCTATCAAAAATAGAGAAAAGACCTACTCTCACAAGGGAAAATTAGATATTAGAACGTAAAAAATCATAAATAGTAGAAAATGTATCCGTAGATTCAATAATTATTAGACTTTCAATTCTACAAAAAAGCAGAAAGAAAAGCATATGTTTCTACATGAAATCGGAAAAAAATTGATACAAATTACTTTATATTTATCCAACTATGGAAATAGGCTTTATTTTCTTTATTTTGGTAAATAAGCAGTATCTAACGTTCAATTATCCACATTTTGTTCAGAAAATGTAGTTATTTGTTAACATTACTCAGTATTTACACATAACTCACATTATTATTGATGATTTTTATTAGATATATACAACAACACTAGTAGTTACAATGATGTCAGAAAAATACTATTCACATTCGAGTATATTTGTCCTCATATCCACTGTTTTTATAATTTTATTTTTGATTTTTTGTAGGTATTATGAGATAGGTTTTATTACATTAGAAGAATACTCCCTAGCACTATGTGGAGAGTTATATAGTGCTAGAAGAGAATTTGTATAGAAGTGTATAAAAAAAGACTTCATTTTACATGAAGTCCTTCTGATTTTGTATTTATAAATAGAGTAGTAGAAAAGGAGTATGAATGAAACAACTACGAATAGCCCTCTAATTTCGATTTTTTCAAAAATAGAGAGCTCGTTACTATTATTTTATTTCCATTGCGTGTAGCACCTGATCTGGAGCTGTTATTGTTACACCAGCACGTACTAAACGTTCGAAGGTACGCATAAACTCTAGTAAATTAAACTGTTTTGGTAGCTCAATCACACGCAGTTGTTCTTGCGGTAGTTTATCAATTGCTTCAATAAACCATTCACGTACATCACTTGGAATTGTGCGTTCTTTATGGCCACGAACTTTTAGTTTTTCACGCATTTCAATTTCTAAAGCGATATATGCATGGAGATTCACTCCCTGATCATATGCATATTTTCTAAATAACGTTTCTTCCTGGTATTTTAGATAATTACGGTGATAAGATTCTTCTGTTACTGGTACCGCAAACTTCTGCTTCAATAATGCATGCACATTTTTAAACATCTTTTTAATATTACGAAGAGAGTACATAGAATAATGTAGGCCGAAATTAAAGATAGCTTGCTCACGGTCACTATTTCTCTCTTTTGGTATATGCTGCGCAATAAGAGGGTAGATACCTTCTTTTGCTGCTGTATCGAGAATTTGATATTGAGATGTTTGATGCAATAGTTTCTTCAATGTATATACAATTTTCGTTGGATATCCTTCTTTTCGATCAACCATGTCACGTAGTCCGTGAATTACACTGCGAATTTGACGATGACAAGTATGCTTTAATACATGAATGAATTTATTCATGTCTGCAGAAAGTTCACCGATATTCATCTCTTGTAGGACTGCTTCGATAAATTTCGCTTTTCGAGCATAGGTAGCTTTTGGTGTAAATGGATCCCTATGTTGTTCTTCTCCAGCTTCTTTCGAACATAAGAAGTCTGAATGGATAGACAGATATAATGTCGTATATCGTTTTGTATGCTTTACACCTTTTTGCATTTTGCAAATTTTGAATAGGGGATTCCCCGTACATGGTAATGCAGTTGTTAATTCCTCGATAACCGCACGGATCTGATGCGGATACTTTTTATGTAAGAAACGATACATCCCACCGAAGTGAGTTTTGTTTCCTCTTTCGTCCTGCTTGTCCAAAGAACGCTTTAATGTTGTTTCCGTATGTTGTTGCATTGCGATGTCTAAGAATAGTTTCTTAGCTGCTACAGATAGCTTAAAGAAATCCTTTGTAAATACAACAGGACTAATATATACGTACGGATTTGCTTTTTCTGTTTCCTCATTCATAAAATGAGTGAGTTTGATTGTATAACGGCCATCTACTCCATTTTCGATGGAGATAATGTTATGTAAGTTTAATTTCTTTAATGCGATATAGAATTGAGAGTGTTGGATATAAGCAAATTCTTCTTTATATTGCTTATAATCTTCCCACATCATATGTATGGTTACATTTGGAATGACGCCGTTTGTATAGCATTTTTTATGTAAGTACAAGAACACTTCAAGATCAGCATTCGTAATACCGTATAATTTATGTTTTCGTCCTGCTTTTTCTGCAAGTGTAGACATTGCCCGACGTGAAAAAGATGGTTTGGCTTTTTCAACAAAACCTTCTACATCCGCAATACGCTCTTCGTATGTCATGTGCTGCAAAATATCTTCTAAATATGTATCTTTATAGCTGTAGTATTTCTCCTCAAATGTTTCCACAAACTTTTGCCAAGACTTTAGTGTTACTAAAACTGCGTTTGTTGTTTTCCCATTTAAGCTACGTTGATTACGTATCACAAATGATTTTCCCATCTTTTTCACCTCCGTTCTACAAATTCAGAAATATATGTCAAAATACTATAAAATATACCAATTTTGATTATAGCAAATCGAAAAATGATGAAAGGTGCTCCTTTAAGAAGAAAATTAGCAACTTGCAACAGCTTATGAAGCTAGTTGTATCAAGGGATAAGAGAATTTCATGATTTTTTTTTGTGTTAAGGATACCGCAAACGTGTTGCAAGTTGTGTGATATGTATAAAAGTAAGTGAAAAAGTACCTAAACCCTTGGTATATAAAGAATTATAGTGAAAATGGTAGGGAAGTTAGGGAAAGGATACCGCAAACATGTTGCAAGTTAGTGAACGTAATGATTAAAAATGAATTGTAATAATTCCCCTTGATATAAAAGGACTTGTTGACATTTATAGAATGAAAGTAGGGAAAGGATACCGCAAACAGTGTTGCATCTTGTGAGAAAAATAAGGGCATGCATACCGCAAACGTGTTGCAAGTTGGATGATATGTATAAAAGTAAATGGAAAAGCACCTAAACCCTTGGTATATAAAGGTTTAGAGTAAAGATGATAGAAAAGTTAGGGAAAGGATACCGCAAACATGTTGCAAGTTGATCAGAAATAGGTAAGAGAAAGAGCAAACGTGTTGCAAGTTGAGAAATATAAGGCAAACAAAGCGCAAAAAGAATGTAAGTAAGGAGAAAGAGGTAAGAAAAAAAGCAACCTGTTGCAAGTTAAGGAGTTAAGGAAAGCAAGGCGCAAAAGAAATGTAGGAAGAAGAAATAGGGAAAAGAAAGAGCAGCATGTTGCAAGTTAAAGAGTTAAGGAAAGTAAAGCGCAAAAAGAATGTCAGTAAAGGAAAATAGGTAAGAGGAAGAACAACCTGTTGCAAGTTGGAGAGTTAAGGAAAGCAAGGCGCAAAAGAAATGTAAGAAGAAGAAATAGGGAAAAGAAAGAGCAGTATGTTGCAAGTTGAGAAATATAAGGCAAACAAAGCGCAAAAGAAATGTAGGAAGAAGAAATAGGGAAAAGAAAGAGCAACCGTGTTGCAAGTTGAGAAATATATGGAAAGCAAAGCGCAAAAGAAATGCAAGTAGGTAGAAATAAGGAAGAGAAGGAGCAACCTGTTGCAAGTTGAAGAGTTAAGGAAAGCAAAGCGCAAAAGGAATGTAAGTAAGGGGAAATAGGGAAAAGAAAGAGCAGCATGTTGCAAGTTGAGAAATATATGGAAAGCAAAGAGCAAAAGAAATGTAGGAAGAAGAAATAGGGAAAAGAAAGAGCAGTATGTTGCAAGTTGAAGAGTTAAGGAAAGCAAAGAGCAAAAGAAATGTAGGAAGAAGAAATAGGGAAAAGAAAGAGCAGTATGTTGCAAGTTAAGGAATTAAGGAAAGCAAGGCGCAAAAGAAATGCAAGTAAGAAGAAATAGGGAAAAGAAAGAGCAGCATGTTGCAAGTTCAGGAAAGAAAGTTGCAAAAGGAATGCAAGAAAAGCAGAATAGAGAAGAAAGAAACAAAAATTTGTAAATATCTGTTACAATAAATTAAATATAATAGTAGTTAAGATTTTTATACTGAGAATTATTTTATTGTGATCCATGGTTTAGGGAGGAAAAGAAAGTGGATAACTTATTACAAATGTTTCGAGATGCATTGTTAATCTCTGAGCCAATTTATAAAACTAACGAGCTAGTATGGAATAAGTGGAATGCATATTTTAAAGATGTTGAAAACAATAATAATAAAGTACTCACATCACCTCATGCTTCCCCATCATTTACTGCATTAGTGTCTTGGCTAGAGAAAAAACAAGAATCCGGTACTACATTAGTACAAATTTATGCCAAAATTGATTCCTATAAGGAAGAAATATATAAAGAAATTGAAGGATTTATAGACAAAGAATTCCAAAATATAGCTTCTTCAAGTTCCATAATAGTAGAAAATGATCAAAATATAGAAGAGACAAGTATAGTAAACCATGAGGATTATTATGAGGTAAATAACTCTGCTGTTTATTATAAGCTAAGAGATGGGATTGCAAAAAATCAATTTGAAGAAGATGAATTGAGTAAGGTTTTACAATATCCTATTGAAACAAAATCCTCTAATGGTGTAGCCCAGCTTTCTTCACACAAAGATGAAGATTTAAGACTTACTAATATAGAAGAAGCTGCTCGATGGAATACTCTTGTCGATGATGTAATGAGTAATATGGATGATTTAACGGCAGATTGTCTAGATGCAATTACAATACAATGGATAAACGAAGCAAAATCTCCAGACGAATTCATTGATTTTTCTTATGAGCAAGTTTTAGAGATGTGCAATATTCCAAAAACAGTAGTCAAAAATAAGGAATACTATAGAGCGGAAGATAAAATTAAAATAGCAAAAAGAATTGCGGCTTTAGCAAGTATTTTTATCTATTTAAATGATGAGAATGAAGTCGTAGTATTAAATGACCGTGAAGATGAAGGGGAACGACTAGAATTAAAGCGTGAGGTTGTTAAACGATTATTTGTATTAGATTCGGTTGTATTGTGGAGACATAGTGTTACAAATGAATATATGGGTATTGAATCTTGTCGTATTAAGCCGGGTAGCTTTTTAACTAATTATTTGTATGGATCAAATAATACAACAGCTCTATTGTCTAAAAAAGCACTTGAATACAATAGTTATAGACACAAATATCATAAAAGGTTAATACGATACTTAACATGGCAATGGAGAATTAGACAAATGTATTCATCATTGAAAAAGCCATATTCTATAGGTGGGGACAAAGGCCTGCTAGCAGTAATGGATATCCCGAAAGATTGGAAGCCTAATCGTATTAGAGAACAGTTAGAAAACGTTCTAATGGATTTAGAAAATGAAAAAGTAATCTCTCATTGGGAGTATAGTGATCCACTGGATGAACAACAAATTGGGAAACGTAATTGGTTTAAAAATTATTACACTAACTTAGGAATAACGATTTTGCCACCTGAAGAAATGTTACAGTCAATGGATAGGGTAATAGGAAAGAAGAGTATAGAGGAACCACAAGAGCAGTTACCGGAAGTAACAGTTGTTAAAGAAATAAAGAAGACTGTAGAATCAGTCGAACAAATAGAGAAAAAGATCCGTGACAAAATACTGAAAGTACACAATGAAAAAAAGGTAAGCATTCGTGAAATAGCAGATGAAATGAGTATTTCTCCGTCTACATTATCTAGGTTTTGTAATTATAAAACAAAACGTTTATCTAAAAAAGCATTAGAAAAGCTAACAAAATGGTGTGAAAGGCAAGAAATATTAGAAAAGATGTAACATAGACTAAATATTTCTTTTAATAATAGTCAAAGTAAAAATACACATACATTATGTATGTGTATTTTACTTATTATTACCAATAATAGTCTGAATTTTCTTTATTGATGGTGGTTTTGGCGGGTGAAGATCCTACTGGAAAGTCATTATAGTTATGCTGTTTAATCCACTGCAATTAAATTTCTTGTCTTATCGATATGGTTCAGTAACATACGATATTCTTCTTCATACATAGTGATACGTTGTAGAAGAGATTGATTCTCTGTTTTTAAATCTTCAATTTGATTTTGTAATTTTGTCAATTCATTCACATCTTTATAATTTTGTAGAAAGAGAATAATATCATCTAATGTAATAGACAAAGAGTTTTTTTCTTTTTCTGATGGGGAGAGGGGAATGTTGTTTCCCATTTTTCGGTCTTGTTTTGCTAGTTGTATTTCTTCTTGGTATTGTTTTCTCACATATGAATTCCAACGAAATCCACAAGCTGCGGGTGTTCTAGCTAGTAATTTTGCTACTTCTTTGAATGCAGCTAACTGTGTTCCACCGTTACGAATATTCTGAAGTACTGTTGATGCGAGAAGTAAATCGTTATCATCAGTCCAGGAATCTTGTCTTGAGATTACCACGTTTTAACCCCCCTTATATGTTTTATATTATATATATGCAATTACTCAAAATGATAGAAGTTTAACTTCTCTTGAAATAATTGGGAGTAAGTTGGTAGAAGTATGTATGATTTTACATGCAAAATTGCATTTAAGGTTGACTATTTCGCAAAGGTGTAACTATAATGGTTACAGTTGTGCAACTGAATTAATAAAGTTGTTGGTATGAATTGGTTGTATTAATGATGTATAAACAAATATTAAAGAATGAATGGAGTTGAAAATATAGTCCTACATATAAAACGTTTGTATAAAAAGAAATTAGGTAATATACATTTTTTTATAAGTATATATAAATAAAAAGAGGTGTGCGTTTTGAAAATTTTTAAGGGAATTCTAGTTTCTTCAATTGCATTAACAGCATTTAATGGAGTAGGCAGTATACTTCCAAGTGAAAAATCAGAAGTTGCCTACGCAGCTACTTATAATTATTCAAATAAGCAATTGAATTCTACTGTACATAAGCAAGTTACTAAACAATTAATTTTAAAATTTAAAAATGAAGTGAATTTACCATATCAGGATGGAATAGAAAAATTCATTAAAGAAGAAAAACAAGATCCTGAATTAATTGGAATTTTAGCTGAATATCCAAATGTAACTATAAATCGACTTTTTAATTCTTTAAATCCTAAAGAAATTAAAAATCTTGGTAAAGAAATAAAAGATTCCGATCATATTTCTTCTAATTTGCTAAACTATTATATTGTAGAAACTCAAGATGATATTGATGTACAAGCATTACTTACAAAATTTGAAAAATCATCTCTTGTTGAAACGGCGTATTTACAGGAAGAAGAGGCGCCACCAGCAGAGCGTTTGCCAAACTTATCTGTTAATCCATATGATGAGCCTAGACTTACAAGACAAGGTTACCTTGAACCAGCACCATTAGGAATTAATGCACCTTATGCCTGGAGCATAAAAGGTGGAGATGGAAAAGGAACTACTTTCGTAGATATGGAGTATGGGTGGTTATTTAATCATGAGGATTTAGTGAATCAAAAGATTGAACTGATATCTGGACAGAATAAAAGCGAGCACCATGATCATGGTACCTCAGTCTTAGGAATTGTTTCGGCAGAGGATAATAATATAGGTGGAATTGGGATCGCACCGAAAGCTAAGGTAAAGGTTGTATCTCAGATTAGGGATAACGGAAATTATAATACAGCTGATGCTATTTTAAGTGCGGTTAACAATATGCAAGCTGGAGATATTCTTTTACTAGAGGCACAAGCAACTTACGATGGATATGGAGATAAGAACTATTTTCCTGTGGAAGTAAAACCAGACATATTTGATGCAATTCGTATGGGAACAAATAAGGGAATTATTATTATTGAAGCAGGTGCAAATGGCGGAAATGACTTGGATCAATTTAGAGACCGTAATGGTAAACAAGTTTTAAATCGTAATAGTCCTGATTTTAAAGATTCAGGGGCAATTATGGTTGGGGCAGCTTCTGCAAGGGTTCCTCATAAGCGTTCATATTTCTCTAATTACGGTAGTAGAGTGGATGTGTATGGATGGGGGAATGCAGTAGATACTACAGATGCTAAACCAAGTGAATTTATAACAAATTTATATACATCTAGTTTTGCTGGAACATCTAGCGCGTCACCTATTATCGCTGGTGCTGCAGCATCAATTCAAGGAATAGCAAAAGATAATCAGGGGAGAGTATATACACCAAGTCAACTTAGGGATATTTTAAGTGATTCTAGCACCGGAACGAAATCAAATGATCCAACTTCTGATAAAATTGGTGTTTTACCTGACTTAAAAGCTATTTTATCTAAACTTGGTTTTTCACCAAACTTAGGTAATGATTCTTCCATTGTATTTCCTGAGGAACAAGAAATAAATAAAGGAAATAAGGGAAATGAAGGATCTACTATTACATTCCCGAAAGAAGATACCGCTAATAGTGGAGAGGACTCTAGCTTTATTTTCCCAGAATAATAGAAATACCTCCTATTAAGCATGGGACAAAATAGTTTACTCAATAAGAACAAAGGATATGAATTCAATAGAAATATGAATTTATATCCTTTTTATTTTAAGCTGTTTTTACTACCTTACAAAAACGTAATGTTAGCGTAATGGAAATGAATTTTGGCAGCCAATAGATTAGGATATAATTTTTGTGAGAAAAGATATGAGGTGAATAATATGAAACGAATAGTGCTTATGTGTAGCTTTTTTGTGATGTTTACTGTGTTGTTATCCGGGTGTAATTTAAATCGTCTTGGTACAGATACATATTATGTGCAAATTACCAAGGATGGTGAAAAATTAAAAGAGAAAAATGTAAATGGGGATACGACTTACGAATATAAATTACCTGGATTTGATAAGGATGGTAAAGAGAAAGAAATGGAGTTTACAGCGTTAAAAAACCTTCGTAAAGAAGCGTTTTTACGTATATATTACTCTGAGAAAAAAGGTGTGAAATCTTGGGAAGAAGTGAAAAAAGATGACCTCCCTACAAAGGTAAAAGAAAAATTAAAGGTGGATTAATATATAATTCTTTATCATTTTAGCCAAGAAGACTCCTTCCTCAAGGAGCGTGAAGGGTCACAGTCCAGTGAGTAGGTGGGAGATGAATTGGGTTTGAACAAGGGATGGCGGGAAGCCATCTTAATTGTTCGACATATAGAAAGTATTACTCCACTATCTATCGAATGTACGTTTGGTGTATAATGGTCATATACCGAAATGGAGGTGAATCAAATAATGATGAATAAAGCCTATAAGTTTCGTATCTATCCAAATCAAGCACAAGCAATTCTAATTAACAAAACGATTGGGTGTTCTCGTTTTGTATTCAATTATTTCCTATCCTTATGGGATCATGCATACAAAGAGACAGGAAAAGGCTTGACCTATGGTACATGCTCTGCCAAACTACCTGCCATGAAGAAAGAGCTTGTTTGGCTAAAAGAAGTGGATAGTATTGCGATTCAGTCGTCCGTTCGCAACCTTGCGGATGCTTATATGCGCTTTTTTAAAAAACAAAATAGCGCACCGCGCTTTAAATCTAAGAAGAACAATTTACAATCTTATACCACAAAACAAACAAATGAAAACATTGCCATTATAGGGAATAAAATAAAGTTGCCGAAACTAGGCCTTGTTCGATTTGCCAAAAGTCGTGAAGTAGAGGGACGTATTGTAAATGCTACAGTTAGACGGAACCCTTCTGGTAGATATTTTGTGTCACTATTAGTTGAAACAGAAATACAAGAACTTCCGAAAACACATTCTTACATTGGAATAGATGTAGGACTAAAAGATTTCGCTATTTTGTCAAATGGAACACACTATAAAAATCCGAAGTTTTTCCGATCATTAGAAGATAAGTTGGCGAAAGCACAGCGTGTTCTTTCTAGAAGAATGAAAGGATCTTCTCGCTGGAATAAACAACGAGTAAAGATAGCTAGAATTCATGAATACATATCAAATGCTAGAAAAGATTACTTGGACAAAATCTCAACTGAAATCATCAAAAACCACGATGTTATCGGTATAGAGGATTTGTAAGTATCGAATATGTTAAAAAATCATAAGTTAGCAAAAGCAATTAGTGAGGTATCTTGGTTGCAATTTCGATCAATGTTAGAATACAAAGCAAAATGGTATGGCAAACAAGTCATTGTCGTATCGAAAACATTTGCTTCCAGCCAATTATGTTCCTGTTGTGGATATCAAAATAAAGACGTTAAAAATCTAAACCTACGTGAATGGGACTGTCCTTCTTGTCGTACACACCATGATAGGGATATTAACGCAAGTATCAATCTAAAGCATGAAGCGATAAGGCTTCTAACCGCAAGGACTGCGGGGTTAGCCTAATCAATTAGAGTTCGATAGAACTCTTTACTTAGGAATCCCTCACTTCTAAACGAAGTGAAAGTGGTGGTAGTTCAATAGAGCAATATATCCTCAAACTATTAGAATGTATATTGTGAAATAGGCGAAAGTTCTTTAGAGTTGTTAAAGTAAGAGGCTGACAGTTATTGTCAGTCTTTTAATTTTGCAGGAAGAAAATAAAAAAGGCATTTAACAGGAAAGTGTTGGATTATTAACAATTATTTAAGATCCAAAGCTACAATATATCTACTCCTGAACTATAATAATTTTAGGTCAGAAATAAGCTTCTGATTTTGTGAGGAGTTAAGTACTAAAAAAGCTTAATTTTGTTTACGTATTTATAGTCGTTTAAAGGATTTATGATTGGTTATGATATAATAAAATTCAAGTACAATAAGGGGGATTAATTAAATGATTTTTCAAAGCATGATAACAGCTATTATAGAAAAATTACAAGAGACGGTGAATCCCTATTGGATAATTGTGTTTGGATCAACGGCTGAGAACAGAGAACGAGAAGATAGTGATATTGATATAGCTTATGTAAGTGACACAACATTAGGGAACTATGAACGTTTTTTATTAGCACAGGAGTTAGCTAACATTGTTCAGAGAGATGTTGATTTAGTTGATTTATCCGAAGCTTCTACAGTTTTTCAAGCTCAGATTATACATACAGGAAAGACAATATTTTGTTCCGATGAAAAACGTAAGGTTATTTTTGAAATGAAAACTTTAAAAATGTATTCAAAATTGAATGAAGAACGACAGGTAGTATTTGATGATATAAAGAAAAGAGGTTCTATATATGAAGAATGAGGTTATTTTAAATAAAATTTCTACAATAGAGCGTTGTATAAAAAGAATCCAAGATGTGTATGGAAATGACCCTGAAAATTTAGAGGACTTTACAAAACAAGATTCAATAATATTGAATATACAAAGAGCTTGTGAAGCGAGTATTGATCTAGCAATGCATATTGTTGCTGGGAAAAAATTAGGACTACCCCAATCTAGTCGAGAGGCCTTTGATTTATTGGTTACAGCAGGATTACTTAGCGCTGATCTAGCAAATAAGTTAAAGGCGATGGTTGGATTTCGTAATATTGCTGTTCATGATTATCAAAGTGTAAATTTAGATATTGTTCGTCAAATTATTGAAAAACATTTAACTGATTTCAAACTATTTACGAAGGAAGTAATGGGGATATTGGAATTTTAGGCGAAAGAACAGAATAATAAAGCTGAGAGAGAAAGTAATTCTATGACTAAAAAACCAGCTATTGAAACAATTACTTAATTTCGTAAGAAGAAACGCGGTCATAAGATGAGTTTGTTTTTGATTTTAGCGAATAAAAACAATATAAAATAATAGAGTTTCAAAAAAATAGCCCTCCACCAGACCTTTTTTGGTCAGATGGAGGGCTATTTTTTTTCATGTTTTGACAAGTTGCGGTGAGATAAGCCTGCATTTGGACAGACTTCAGCCCCCGAAATCAAGCATATCGATAGCCATGTAGTTCTTTGGCGTCCGCAAAGCTTCGCTCTATAGTTGAACAGCGTACTTTGTAAAACTTTTTCCCTGTAACTGTTAGTTTGTTTTTTCTAGCGATATCCTTATATTTCTCCCATATATGATGAGTGATAACTTTTTGTTTCTTTGAAAAACATACCTCACGTAGCGGACAAACAGCGTAGTCTTCTGGGTTGGATTTATATTGATGATATCCTTCACGATCCGTTGTCGCATACTCTAAAATACACCCCATCGGACAAGCAAATGCATTCATTTCTTCTACATATTTAAATTGGCTTTTTGACCCTTTACGCTCCTTGAGGAAGGAGTCTTCTTGGCTAAAATGATAAATTTGAAGCTATAAAAGCAACAGAATTATGTAATAAGTGAATCAAAAAAACAACCCCAAAAGCAGACATGGTAACCTGATATTTTTCATTCTTTTTTTTATATACCCAATAAGCATAGTTATATAAAAGACCAATTATCGTTGTACCAACTATATAAGTGATTCCATATGGATGATTTAATCCAAATATAATTCAAGCTATTAATATGATAAGGTAATCGTGATTTTTAATGTAAGGAATCCAACTTAATAGCCAAAATAAAAATACTTGAAAAACTATTGTTTCATATATAGGTGCCGCTAATACCCCTAATAAAACTTGAAGAATAAGAGGTGCTTCTGTTATTGGGTTTTTTTGTATTTCAGGTAAGAATAGATCTAATGGTATTACAAATAAAAATGATCCTAATAAAATAAGAAAAATAAAAGAAATGGTAGGCAAAGCAAACATAAATCTATTTATTTTTTTGAGCATATATATTTCTCCTATAATCTTTTATTACATCTATACGAAAAGTAATAAATAATTGAGTCTCTTTTTGTTTGACATGTTTTTGTCTACTATTGATGAAAACCGTTCTGTAATTGAATTCTTGGCTTATATGTAGGTGTAGCGATATATTAACACTATATTGTTAATATTAAAATATTAAAGAGCTAAGTGAGATATTAAGGTCACACCAATTTTATGATGAATATAATATCAAGCCAGTTAAGGAAATATGCTGTATAGGACACGCTTGTACTGTTTATTTTACTATATGAATATTTAAGTGCATATAGTTTTGGAGGAGTATGTATTTTTGCATTTTTTAATACAAAAGTTTTTTATTAAAAATTTACTTTCTGCGCTACCTCATATGAATTTAAGACACTTGAAGAGTAAAGGCCAAAAGAGTCTAAGTTTAGATTGTACAGGTAAATATTATAATATTATAGAAAAATAAGGGAAAAAGTTATAAAATAGGAGATTGAATTAAACTTTCAGATTTTATTGTTCTGCAAGATAAAAATAACTAAAGATGAGGCTCTTAAAAATTCTTATCTTTATTTAAAACTAACGATATTATAAAAAATCCTTGCTGAAGGTACTGCAACAAATCTAATTCGAAAATCTTTAGGAGATAAATATGGAATTTTAAATATTCTTAGTCGTCTATAAAACATTATAGCAATTATTATAGGCAAATCCTTTAATATCATCGATTTAGAAGAAATCAGTACAAATAGAAAAGATGAAGTGGTAGAAGTATTACGTCTTCCTTTTAATAGATTTCCAAGAGCAGCTGGACATATAAAAGATGCAATTGTAAATGAAAAAAATTGGAACATTTGGTTGAACGATTAGTATGCCATTTTAAAGTTTAAATTAATAACAGAAAGAGCACCTCTTAATATGTTACTACTTTGTTTTTGTATTGTTGAAAATAAGAAAGGAGAAATCAATGAAAAAATATTGGCATAAGCTATCGTTGCTTCAAAAAAATGTATTACTAACGGTATTAGTAATTCTGACCCTTATTGGAAGTATGGGAGCGTTAAGTTTTAATATGTTTCAAAATAGTATGATGTCTATATTTGAGAGGCAGTCTTTTGAAACAGGTGATGCGGTATTAAATCAATTAGATCTAGAAATAGTAAAAGATGTAGCAAAAGACCCCACAGCTCAAAGAGTGAAGAAAGAAAAATTGACAGAGCAATTAAATAAATCTATAAAAGATATGAAAAGTGTTGGACAAACATATGTTACAGGAGCCAAGCTAAATGAAAAAGCTGAATTACAAATAGTAGCTTTGGATACAGAATTAGCAAATACTGTTTCTGTAAAACCAGGTGAATACTATGAGCAGCCTACTTATTGGATGAAAACATATGATAAAGTAATACAAACAAAACAGGCACAAATGACAGAAGTGTATGAAGATGAATTAGGGTTCTGGGTAACAATTTTAGAGCCAGTTACAGATGAAAATAAAAATATAATTGCAATTGTTGCAGCGGATTTGGAAGCTTCTATTATTCCACTTACAAAGAAAAACTTTATGATACAAGGTTTACTATTTATTATAATTTCATTAACTATCGCAATTACAATTCAAATATTTATCTCACGAAACTCTCTATCGCCTTTAAAGGATTTACAAGAAGGGTTACGTAAAGTTGGTGAAGGGGATTTAAGTATTAAATTGAATGAAAGATCTGATGATATAGGGATAACTAATATCTATTTTAATAACACTATTAAAAAGTTTAATAAGATTATAGATAAAGTAAGGGAGAGTGCTGAACAAGTTTCGACATCTTCACAGGAATTGTCGGTAAGTACAAAAGAGAATAGCATAGCCTTTAAAGAAATTGCAAGTGCTATTACAGGATTAAATTTAGGAGCACATTCTCATGAATATGTAGTGCAAAAATGTTTAGGGATTGTTCAAGAAATGGAAAGTAAGATGAAAGAAATTAAAGGAGCTGCAAAACAAGTTGGCAATGCTTTGGAAGACATGGAACAGCATTCTGTAGAGGGAAAAGTGCGCCCATAAGGGCCTTGTAAACTCTGATTTAGTAAATCAGCGGGTGAAGTGAAACAAGATAACAACCCGACACCGGTAGCCTTATCCGTAATCGAAAGTGAGCGGGGAGTGTCATTGAAACGATATGTCTCTAGTTCAGCTCATCTATTTTTTGTGGAGAGAGGTGTGTTTCACACTAGAGAACCAACTAAAGTACATTAGTAAAGATTGAAAGTCCCAACCGACATTACTACAAACTATTTACAAGGTACTAAATGGGGATTACCTAAGTGGAAGCGCCATTTATGGCTATAGAGGATGATTTCAAGGTAAAAACCAAGAAATGTGGCTCTTGAATATTCCATATGGTAACGGAGCCTTCGTAGTAGTCAGAGATAGGGAAAGCCTATCACACTAACGTATGACAAATTACGTTAGGTCATGGTTGTGAAATCAGGATGGCGAAGGAAGGTAGTCAATTAGTTCATGATGATAATAAACAGGAAGGAAGCGAGATGCTGATGAGAAATCCAGTTTATGTATTGAACACCTTGTCGAAGAATACTATTAAAGAAAACTATAAGTTCAAAAGATTATATAGAAATCTTTATAATCCAGAATTCTACTATAAAGGTTATCAAGAAATATATGCCAATCCAGGTAATATGACCAGAGGAACCATAAATAAAACTGTTGATGGCTTCTCAAAAAATAGAGTATCTAAAATCATCAACAACATTAAAAATGGTAACTATAAACCTACTCCTGTTAAGCGAGTATATATTGATAAAAAAGGGAGTAAGAAAAAACGTCCTCTTGGGGTACCGACATTTGACGATAAACTTGTCCAATTAGTAATAAAGTATATCTTAGAAGCAATTTATGAACCAAACTTCTCTGAGAACTCACATGGATTCAGGAAAAATAGGGGTTGTCATACAGCTTTGAAACAAATTAAAAAGAGTGGTAATGGAACTAAATGGTTTATTGAAGGTGATATTCAAGGTTTCTTTGACAATATCGACCACCATATCCTAATTAACCTACTAAGAAAACGTATCAATGACGAAACACTCATCGGATTAATATGGAAGTTCCTAAGAGCTGGGTACATGGAGGATTGGCAATTCCACAAAACATTCAGTGGAACACCACAAGGAGGGATTCTCAGTCCTCTTCTTGCCAACATATATCTAAACGAACTAGATATATACATGGAAAAATACGCTGAAAAGTTCGGAAAAGGTCAACCAAAAGACAGAGAAGTTGATAAAAGATATCAATACTTACACCTCAAAATAAAAAGAGGGCGTAAGAAAGCAGACTTACTAAGAGAACAAGGTAAACACAATGAAGCTCAGGAATTAATCGAGCAAGTCAACGAATGGGTTAAGGAAAGGGGACAACGTCCCTACTACAATCCAATGTCGGATAAATTTAAGTCACTAAAATATGTTAGATATGCTGATGACTTTATTGTAATGATAATCGGCAGTAAAGATGATGCCAAAGCCATTAAATCTGATATAGCTCAATTTCTCAATGAAGAATTAAAATTAACTTTATCAGAAGAAAAAACACTTATCACCCACTCTAGCAAGAAAGCAACATTTCTTGGGTACAACGTCAATATCACTAGAAACGAGTTATTTACCAAATACTCGGTGAAAGGTGCAAAAAGAAGACATCACAATCTAAAAGTAAGACTTGAAATCCCCCATGAAACATGGCGAAATAAATTACTTGCCCTGAATGTTTTAGAAATGAAGTATGTGAATGGGAAAGAAACTTGGAAACCAAAGCATAGACCGGAAATGGCACACCTAGATGATTTGGAAATACTACATAATTATGTATTACAGATCAGAGGGATGTACAACTACTACAAATATGCAGTTAATTCAACGGTACTCCAAAAATTCAGTTACGTTCTAGAATACAGCATGTATAAAACATTCGCCAATAAATATAAAAGCTCAATCGGAAAAATTAAGGGGAAATATTGCAAAAACGGTGTATTCATAGTCAATTACAAAGATAAAAAAGGCAAACAACACTCTCATTCTTTCTACAGGGAAGGATTTAGAACGGTTGATATAACTAAGATGAAAACACAAGAAAATAACATCGACAACTTGTTAGCCTCAAGAGTTCATATGTCAACAACTAGTCTTATGGATAGGTTGTCAGCCAACAAATGTGAACATTGTGGTAAAACCGATTCTAACTTAGTAATGCACCATGTCCGAAAAATGAAAGATGTTGAGAAAGGCAAAGCCAAATGGCAAAAATTAATGATTGCCCGTAGACGCAAAACATTAGCCGTATGTGAGGATTGCCATAATGAAATTCACTATGATATGAGAGTAGAACTTATAGCGAAAAACAGAAAAAAATAACTTTGACAAGCAATTGATGGAGAGCCGTATACTCTGAGAGGAGTACGTACGGTTCGGTGAGGGGTTTTGAGAAACCTATCATAGCAATATGACAAGGCGCTCGCTTCCTACTCTACGATTTGATTAAGCAAATCGTGAATCAAATGAAAAGAATCCAAGATACAGTTCAGGATGTATCTTCTAGTATTTATGCATTCGAAGCACGATCTAAGGAAATTCATGAAATTCTTACTGTAATTACAACCATTTCAAATCAAACAAATTTATTAGCTTTAAATGCTTCTACTGAATCCTCATGTGCTGGAGAGATGGGGGAAGAATTTTCAGGTGTTGCGGACGAGGTACATATATTAGCGGAAAGAACCGAGGCATCTGCAAGGGATATAGCTAAATTAATTGGTGAAACCCAGGATGAAGCAGAGAGAGCTGTAAGATCCATACAGAAGAGTTCAAAGGAAGTAGAAGTAGGAATAACACTTGTTCAAAGTAGTGGTGCTTTTTTTGAAAAGATTTCAGAATCTGCACAATCTGTTACAAATCAAATTAAAGCGACTTCGAATCATTCAAGTGAAATTCTAACAGATAATCAAACTATTGTTCAGTTTATAAATGAATTATCACACATTGCGAATACATATGTGAATAGTAGTAGTAATGTGGAGACAAGTATGAAAGAGCAAGAACTATATGTACAAGATATTGCAGAGTTAGCAAATTCTCTAAATTGGCTCTCGCAAGAGTTACAGGGGTTAATAGGGGAATTTAAAAGTAAGTAGGATAGAAGAAGGTAAAGGTATAGGGTATGACCTATACCTTTATTTATTCCCACATAAGGGATGAAAGCTTAGGTATATATGTAAAATAGCTAAACGAATAATTTTTTTGCATATTTTGTTGGAAATAGAGCATGATATTACCAAATTCAACGGAGGTGTTTAAAAAATGCAAATTCGCGAAAATAATAATTCAAACGAAATCTTAATAGCAGCTGCAGCAAGTGCAATTGAGCAAATGAAATATGAAATTGCTCAGGAGTTTGGTGTTACACTTGGACCAGATTCAACAGCACGAGCGAATGGTTCAGTAGGTGGAGAGATTACGAAACGTTTAGTTCGTATGGCGCAAGAGCAGTTATCTGGTCAATATAAAATTCACTAAAACTAAAGGTATATCCCATTGAAGGGATATACCTTTTTAATTTGTTTTTAAAGAGGATCGTTACATTTTTTATTATTGGTTAAGTTTAGAAACAGCAAATTTAGCTGTAAAATTCATCTTCTTCATGTACGTAGAATTTACACCTGCTTGAAATTGTACAGAAATATTACCGTCTTTTTGCGCTTTAAATACGCGACCATATGGGGAATTAGCATTAAATGTGCCAATTACTTGATTATCCGCATCAAAGACCGTATAAGAAATTGGGAACCCTGAATTTTGTACAAAGACTGTAAGTTCTTCCCCTTTTTTAAGATTAAATGATTCTTTTTGAGACACTTCATAGGAACTCATAGAGTAGTATTTTGTGACTTCTTGAATTTCTAAATTCGTAGTAGCTGCACTCGCTTTTGATGCCTCAGCCCCTGGTAAGTTTATACCTGAAAATACTGCAATTCCTAGTGCCCCTGCTAAAATCAATTTTTTCATAATAGTATTTCCTCCTTTAATATATTGTGAGATTTGAAACGAAAGTGAAAATTTCAATCCCTGAAACCATTATAGTTACAATGAGAATTATTTTCAATAAGGGTTAGTATGTAATTTTGCATATATAAAGTATTAACATAAGGTAATCAGTCAAGTTTTGAAGTATTCTTAACAGAAGGGAAGGAAAAAATTAAAAAATCATGAATGATATTGTAACCGAACTATATATCTTTTGAGAATATTCCGTCTGCATCAAGTGAATATATTATTAATTTTATTTGTATTTGTTTTTTATCATAAAACATTTTAAGGTTGATAAAGTTTCATTGAGTGGGATTATTAAACAAAAATTACAAATTATATGTTATGATAAAAAGGCAATAAAGTACATCATCCTGACTTTATTGTATGTGTTTAGCCTATGTATGTCGTTTGTATTAAAAATAAGAAGTCTCTTAAAAAGAGACTTCTTATTTTTTGTATGGAGGGGGTATTACAAATGATGGATTACTATCAAATGTTTTTAATTACTATGGCAGGTATTGCCTTATTTTTTTATATACAACATGCTGGAAAACCAACGAAAAGAAACAAATGGAAGTTTTTAATTGTAGTATTTTTATTTTACCTTTTGAATTATTTATTTCTTAAATTTATATAAATAAATGTAGGAGGGGGATACGTATTGAATTCTAAAATATAAGAAAAAGGAAGGTATAATCCTTCCTTTCATCATCCAGTATGTCCATGTGAATATTTAATAACATTTATAGTACTTTGAGAGCCTGTTGAAGAATTTGATCCAAAAGTTACTGTTGCAACAATTAAGATACCCAGTAAGCTAACCGCTAATTTTTTCATTTTAATGCTCCTTTTTTAAAGTTTTTTTCACTGGCTTTACTAGCTTCATAATAGTAATAGCTGGCTTTTTTATGATTATTTTCTTTGTAAAATTGGGTTGCTAACTTTTCAGTATATTCATTTATATACTCATATAGTTCTTCGCGTTCAAAATAAGAAATTCCTTCTAAAACAGTTTTTTCTATATCAGTAGCACAACTATTTAGATTCATTTTTTCTAAAATCTTAAAGTGGTGTATATAGCCTTCAATTCCCAATTGAGTAGAAAGCTGTAGGCCTCTTTTTATTAATTCTTGAGCAATTTGATGTTCTCCTAATTTATAATGTTCCCTAGCTTCAATAAAAACAGCTTTATAATCGCTAGGTAGCTTCTGATTAACTTCAGATAAATAACGTAATGCTACCTCGGATAAATTCTGTGTAGCATACATAAATCCTAGATTGTGACGAACAATCAAAATATTGTATTCTAAATTTTCTTTTTGGAATGTATCCATAGCCGAGATAAAGTGTTCCTCAGCTAATTCCCACTCCTTTAAATGAGTACATGCTAATCCATATAGGTTATTACAGAAGGCAACTTTCAATTCATACCCAGGATGTTTTGAAAATATATCTTTCGCCTTCATTACATGATTAATACATAAAATCGATTTATGTGTATGACAATAGAAAATGGCCAACTCATAATGGAATTCAGCATGTTCAATCTCATCAGGAATTGTTTCTAATAGGTATTCAGCTTTATCGTAATGTATTTTTGCAAGGCTATGATTGCCAGTAACATTGGAATGAATGGCTTTAAAGAAGTGATAATAGTATGAAAGGAAATCGTCTGTAGGAGTTTTATAAGCATCACTTTGTTTAAAGCTATCTTTAGAAATACTTAAACTATCAATTAAATATTGATGTCTAAAATCTAGTAGTGAGAAGTATAATAATATCGTTTGATTTTCCTCTATGTTATGGATTTTGTTTTCGATTTCCTGTTTAAGTAATTGAGCGGCGTCTACATGCCTAGCTCTAATTTCTTGATACCATTCATTTAATAAATGAGTTATTTGCTCGTTCCCCTGTATATGAACATTCATTGTTCAATTTCATCCTCTCCAAAGATATTATGCAGCAATTAGTATCATATCAGAAATTTCCTCTATCAAAATCTATTTAATAGCATTTATCAATATAAGACGGAATATTCTATCAATTTATATTTGTTGAGATTCAAGTAGTATGTATTATTGTAATTTTTATAACAATAACCTCTTTTTTCAATTTAAAGATTTGATCAAAATATATTTTTTTAACAGGAGGAAAGGGAGCTATACCTAAGTAATTATGTATAGGGATAATAGGAAAATAGAAATAAATAATAACGGGGAATTTGAAATGTTAGAGTTAAAAGAAAAGCAAGAGAGAAAAGGGATTTTGGAAGAAGATAAGATGTTTAATATCTTGTATTATGTGAATAAAGATGAGTTAAATATGATTTCTGATTTTAAAGAATTAAAAGAGGGTTGTATTCGTATAGCAACAAACTTATATGGTAAAAATTCATCTGAAGTACAAGCTGTCCAACAAGCTTTTAAAGCAGCTTATATTTAATCTCTTAATAGGGTGTAGCTTATTATTCGCTATTAATAAATGGATAATAATATTTTGACATTAGAAAAGGGAACGCTTATAGTAATCTGTACCCTTTGTAAAGGACATTTTGAAAAAAGTTAGGCAACATCAAGAAGATGGTTTCTGTATCCAACAGGAGTCATCTTTTTTAAATTCCATTGATATCTATAATGATTATAATACGTCATATATTTCTTAATCTCTTGTTTCAATTCATTAAAGGACACGCAAGGTTTTATATGAGCTTCATCTTTCAGATGACCAAAAAATGATTCTTGTGGGGCGTTATCCCAACAGTTTCCTCTTCTTGACATGGATTGTCCTAGGTTTAGCTTTTTAACTAGCTTTTGATAGGTAGGGCTTGTGTAGTGGGATCCTTGATCTGAATGAATATAAGCACCTTCAGTCAATCGAATCCGCGGATTCCTTTTTAGTTTATGGAGAGTTGTCGTTACGAGCTCTAATGTCATCTGTTCTGAAACATGGTAAGCTAAAATTTCATTAGTTGAGCCGTCTAAAATTGTAGATAAATAGGCCCTTTGATTCTTACCGTAAACTAAATAGGTGATATCTGTAAGAAGTGTTTTCCCTGGGGTATTTTGTTTAAATTCCCGATTTAATTGATTTGGTACTATTCGATGTTCTTTTGTAGCTTTAAGCATTCTTTTATAAGGATTCGCTTTGCGAACCGGACAGATAATCTCGTATTTCTTCATAATTCTACGGATACGCTTTAAATTGTAGACAACTTGAAACTGACCCGCCAATGTCATCTTTATCTGACGAGCCCCTTTGTTTCTATTTCTAAATCGAAGTGCTTTTAATATGGTTTCCTTCAAGATTTCATCTCGATCACTCTTTTGTTTCCGTTGTTCTTGAGATGAAACTGAAAAGTAATTATAGTATCCCGAACGGGATACACCAGCTACTTTACACAAATGACTGACCATATTCCTTAAGTTGTATTTCATGATGACAGAACGAATCAAGATGAATTTCTGACTAGGTGGTAGTGTTATTTCCTTCTCATCCTCCCTTCCATAAGTTTGATTTTTTTTAGCAATTCGTTTTCCGCCTTTAGTAAGTTTCGTTCGGCTTCTAAACGGGCATACTTTTCTTCTAACGTAAGCTCTCTCTCAAGAGTTCTTCCAGCGTTTTCGATACGTGTATCCCTTAAACCCAATACACCATTTTTTCTATAAGCAGCACGCCATCTACTTCCCGATGACATAACTCGTTTCATTCCAATCATATCTATATCAAAACCACATTCTTCAAAAATATTTCGAGGTAGCTTTCCTTTTTCATTTTCCTCAATAAAAATATGCTTAAATTCCTCTGTATAAGTGATACCTTTCTGACTTACAGATTTTACGTATAGGTTATTTGATAGAATTTGAATTTCTCTTTCTGTAAATAGTTTTTTTGTCATTTTCAACATTCTCCGATCCCAATTTTCCTTTTATTATACAAGAAATACCCTATAGAATAGACTTTTTTCAAGTGTCTATTCTATAGGGTACATTTTATAGAGTGTTTCCTTTTCTAATGTAATTGACTTTATTTTTTAGATCTCACATAACCAGCTGCTTGAGCATCAGCTTCTGAACAGAACCAAACAATATTGTCTTTTGTAGAATCATAATATTGTCCACCAGGAACATGGTATTTTTTCGAATTGGCATTTCCTTTAATTTGTCCTTTACAAGTGGTATTGGCTTCTTTGTCATCACTAGGATCATTTTGGAAAGGTTTCCGATTAGAACCGTTATGATTACCACTAGATGAGGAAACAACAGCATTACTTTTTTGTGAAGCTTCTTCCTGGGCCTTACGGTTAGCTTCTCCCTGGGCCTTACGGTTAGCTTCTTCCTGGGCCTTACGGTTAGCTTCTTCCTGGGCCTTACGGTTAGCTTCTTCCTGAGCTTTACGGTTAGCTTCTTCCTGAGCTTTACGTTGAGCTTCTTCTTGAGCTTTATGGTTAGCTTCTTCCTGAGCTTTACGTTGAGTCTCTTCTTGAGCTTTATGGTTAGCTTCTTCCTGAGCTTTACGTTGAGTCTCTTCTTGAGCTTTACGGTTAGCTTCTTCCTGAGCCTTACGGTCAGCTTCTTCTTGAGCTTTACGTTCAGTTTCTTCCTGAGCTTTACGTTGAGCTTCTTCCTTACTCTTTGTGTCTGCTGTATCTTTTTTAGTATCTTGTGAAGTGGCAACTTTGGTGTCTGCCTTTTGTACAGTTTGATTGGAAGTTGATTTTCCATCAATAAATACAATACCCATTAAAAAGAAAGCTAGTGCTAGATATAAATATGAATATACTACTTTCTTTCTGGTTTTAATTTGTATTTTGGGTAACACAAATTGTGGTTTAATTAATCCAATAATTAAAACAAGTAAGCTTAACGGAAATCCCAAAAAACCAATATTAACAAGGGCAGGGCGGATAGAATTTGGAATAATTGCTTGAAGTATTAAAAATAAAATAAAGATATAAACAATGGAAGCAATAAACATTTTCCATGCGGTTTTAGAGCGATAACCAAAAATTTTTCTCCAGTTCATTTAAGAACCTCCTTATCTAAGATACTAGATTTTGCTCATAAATTATAATACTGTAATGATTTAATATTGAGATGCAATTCATCACCTCTCATTCAATAAAATTAATGTATTTATGTAACAAATATACATATGTAAGCATATCATTGTCGTTAACAAATTTTCCATTTTTTTATTTTCATTTTGTCTTGTTTACTCGAAAGATTTTAGTATATTAGAGATTTTAGATGCTTTATTTTGGCTCATTCATTAGCAAATGAAAGGTTAATCATCATTTAAAAGGAAAACTTGGTGTTAAAATATGAATTAATATAAGATAGTAAGTATTAATTAATCTGTATAAGGAAGTGTGTAAGTATGAAGAGAAAAGTATCGGTGGTTGGTGCGGTAATTGTTAATGAAAATAATGAAGTCTTATGTGCATTACGTTCTCCGACAATGACGTTACCTGATTATTGGGAGTTTCCAGGTGGTAAGATAAACAAAGGAGAAGAACCATCAGCTGCATTAATTCGTGAAATTAAAGAAGAGCTTGGATGTACAATTGTTGTAGATGAGAAGGTAGAGGAAGTTGAGTACGAGTATGAAACCATTGTTGTTCATCTTACTACATATAAAGCTAGAATCTTGGCAGGTAAGCCTAAAGCTCTTGAACATGCAGAGCTAAAATGGATGAGTATTAAGGACTTAAAGCATTTAAAGTGGGCACCCGCTGATGTTCCTACGGTAGAAGCACTGTAGGAATATTTTAATCAAATACCCTTGAGAATTATAATTTTATTATGTAATATATAGTTATATTGTTAGTTTATTTGATTTCGTTTATTCCCACACCTACCTTATGTGTTGTGGTTGAGTTGTAGAAGCAAGTTTTTTCTTGTTTCAATTTTGAGAGGGCTTCTTTGAGCCGATTAGTGTATATAGCTTATTTTGCTATGCACGATTAATCGACTTAAAGAAGTCCTTTTTTTGTTTAAGTGGATATATGTAGAAGACATTGAGTCAGAGAGAAAGATCGTTGTTTAGAAGGAATGTGTAAAAAAAGAAATAAAGGATAGAGCATCTAACAAAAAGAGTTATATGAAATTATAGTAAGTTAAATCTCTTATAGAGATTTCAAAATACCGAAGTAATAAGCGCAGTTAAAGGGGAAGGTCTCAAATTTTAAAGGGACACAATAATGCATCTATAGAAGAGGAGAATAAAAATTGAAACCAACTAGAGAAAAGTACGTAATTAATGGGGAGTATACAATAGAACGTAAGGTTTTACATAATGAAATCATTAAATTATTTCTAAATGATCAACCGCAGCAAGAGCAGGAACCTGAAGCTATATTACTTGGTGGTGGTTCTGCTGCTGGAAAAAGCTCAATTGGAGAGTTAGTAAGTAAGGGATATAAACATCAGAAACAAAACATGGTTTGGATAGATCCTGATAAGATCAAAGAAAAAATACCAGAATATCAAGAGTTAACAGAATCTGGGGATATTGAGTTAATGAAACAAGCAGCTTTTTTAGTTCATGATGAAAGTAGTGATATTACCATGAAACTTTTAAAAATCTGCATGAAAAGAAAAATAAATTTTATGTATGATGGTACAATGAAAAATGAAGTAAAATACAAAAAGTTAATTCAACAATTAAGACTAGCAGGTTTTAGTATTAAAGTAATTATTGTAGATGTTCCAATAAAGGTTGCTTTAGAGCGATCCAATTTGCGTTTTAAAATAACAGGAAGATTGGTACCCCAAAATATAATTGAAGAAAGCCATATGAAAGTAGCGACTACTTTTTCTAAAATTAAAGATTTAATAGATTGCTATACTTTATATGATAATACTGGGAAGGAACCAGAAGTTTTTGCTTTTAAAGAATCAAAACGAGCAAAAGAAATTATTGTTGATGAATCTCGAAATAATCAATTTATCGAGAAATCAGCTCTTGTTTTTTAGTGAGTATATATCGTATAAATTTTATAAAATAATTAATGGATTTTATCCTGACATTTTATTATATTATTGATATAATAAATACAGGAGGCGATATAAATGGAATTTAAAGACCTTATGAATTATATTGAAGAAAATAAAGAAGAGCATTTTCATGATTTAATCGCTAAAAATGAACGGGAAATTGCAAAAAAAGAAGAAGAGAAATAAGAAATTTAAAATAGAAGAGTTGACCTTTTGGGTCAACTCTTTTGTTTTTATAAATGGATATAAAATTGAATTTCTCAATTGTTGAGTAAAAGGAATTGCAGAATTTTTCTGTAGAAAAGGTTGTTTGGTATTGAAAATGAAACAGACAATTTGCTAATCATAGGAGAGTTTTTTAGTATTATATTAAATAGAAAACAGCGTAATGAGTTAACGCTTTAGGAGAGAGTATATGAATCATTTTATTGTTATGCAGGGGCATACGTATCAAGAGGAAAAACAACTAGAAATTATTTGGTCCCCCAAAGAAGATAAAGGCGATAATGTACCCCATTCATGGAAGAGAATGATGGAAGTAAAAAAGGGAGATCAAGTCTTTCATTATGTAAAAGGAAACATTGTAGCAGTTAGTATAGCTGAAGAGGATTGTAAGGAATCGAATAAACCATCGATTATGAAAAGCCATGATCAATGGAATGATGAAGGCTATTTGGTATCTTTAAAATATCATGAGTTAGAAAAACCAATTAATATACGTGAGAAATTTGAAGAGATATCGCACCTGTTGCCAATTAAATATTCACCTTTTCAATCAGATGCAAATGGAAACCAAGGTTATTTATATCCATGTAATGAAGAATTAGCCCTTAAATTAATGGAACTAATTGGTGATTCAAACATTTATAAAATAAATGATGAGCAATTAGAGTTAGCAGTTGATCCGGTAAGAAGGACAGAAAATAACACATTAATTCCAGTTATAGCTGAGACGGAATCCGAAGTAAAAGCAAAAATCCGAATTGGACAGCAAAAATTTAGAGAGGAATTAATGGAGATTTGGAACGGAAAATGTGCATTATGTGGAATAAATTTACCAGAATTGTTAAGAGCAAGTCATTCTAAGCCATGGAAAGATAGTACAAGTATGGAACGCTTAGATCCGTATAACGGTGTACTACTGTGCTGTAATCATGATGCTCTTTATGATAAAGGGTTTATCACATTTGATGGCCAGGGACGACTGCATATTTCCTCATTAATAGTGGAAACAGATTATTTGAAATTTGGATTAATACCAAAAGCTAAGATAGGAATTCAACCGGAGAATAAATTATACTTTAAGTGGCATAAGAGGAATATTTTTAAAGTAAAATAGTATAATTTTTAACTTCAAGGACAGGAAGAATATAAGAGAGACGAATTGTGTTATCCAGTAAAGGGGAATGGTACATGTATAACTGTAATCAATGTGGAACAGAAATGATTATGCAATTACAGCCCTTCCCGAACGAGAAAGCCCCTCGCCTTTAGGCATGGGATGAAAGTGAGGTTGGATAAGGAGTGCACTAAAAACCGCAAGGTTTGTGGCACTCTAAGTATCCAAAATGTTGGTATCTTTTATTTTTTTATCTTTCGCGTTGCAGTTTTATAATCTAACTGATACAATGCGAACATGATGAATGATTATAGAAGAACCAAAACAACCGTGTCATTAATTAACTATCATTTTGTGTTTTGCCCGCGATACAGAAGAAAGATTTTTCTTAATACAAAATTAGAAGAACGTTTCAAGGAGTTGGTTCAAGAAATATGCGGAGAATTGGATGTTTCTATTGTTGCAATGGAATGCGACAAAGACCACGTTCACTTGTTCTTAAATACACCACCAACACTTAGTCCTGCTGATACAATGGCAAAAATTAAAGGAGTGACATCAAAACGTTTGAGAGAAGAGTTTCCACATCTTCAACACTTGCCGAGCCTATGGACGCGTTCTTATTTTGTTTCTACTGCTGGAAGTGTATCAAGTGAGACAATAAAACATTATGTTGAAAATCAAAAAAAGAGGGGGTGAAACTTGTGCCACAAACCATCACGGTTAAAGTTAAATTGCTTCCAACAAAAGAACGAATCATGCTATTGGAACAAAGTAGCCACGAGTATATAAAAGTCATTAATGCTCTTGTATCTGAAATGGTTGAAGCAAAGAAAAGCACGAAGAAAAGTACAAAGGATATTGAGGCCAATATCCCAAGTGCGGTGAAAAATCAAGCAATTAAAGATGCGAAAAGTGTGTTTTCTACAAAGGTGAAAAAGAGTAAATACAAAATCGTTCCGATTCTAAAAAGACCTGTTTGTGTATGGAATAACCAAAACTATTCATTTGACTTCACACACATTTCAATTCCGTTTATGGTAAACGGAAAGTCAACTCGTTTAAAGGTTCGCGCTTTATTAATCGACAAATATAATCGCAATTTCGAATTGTTGAAGCACAAGTTAGGCACACTTCGTATCACGAAGAAATCTGCTAAATGGATTGCTCAAATATCTGTCACGATTCCTACAAACGAAAAAACGGGAACAAAGATTTTAGGAGTAGACTTAGGTCTCAAAGTTCCTGCGGTAGCTATCACAGATGATGATAAAGTTCGTTTCTTCGGGAACGGTAGGCAAAATAAATTTATGAAACGTAAGTTTCGCAGTGTTCGCAAGAAATTAGGAGAAGCTAAGAAACTGAATGCCCTTCGTCAACTTGATGATAAAGAACAAAGATGGATGCAAGACCAAGACCACAAAGTAAGTCGTGGAATCGTTGATTTTGCAACGGATAATAATATTTCTGTCATTCGATTAGAGCAACTAACGAACATTAGACAGACGGCACGAACAAGCCGTAAAAACGAAAAAAATCTACACATTTGGTCATTCCATCGTTTAGCACAATTCATCGAGTACAAAGCGACATTAGTTGGCATAAAGGTCGAATATGTGAACCCTTCTTATACAAGTCAAACATGTCCGAAATGTTCTGGAAAGAACAAGGCGCAAGACAGAAAATACAAGTGCCAATGTGGGTTTGAGAAACATCGTGATATTGTTGGGGCGATGAATATTCGCTACGCAACTGTGGTTGGCGGTAATAGTCAATCAGCCTAAGAACCTATATGGTCTGTCTTAGGAGGGGTGATGGCACACCCTCATCTTGAAGGCTGTTCAAAACAGAAATGGACTGTGAATGCTTAGTCATTCAAGAATCCCATCCGTTACACCGTAAGGTATAGGACTTGCGGCTTTAGCCGTGGGAGTGTCAAAAGACAATTAGAGGACTATATGAAGGGAATTGGATGAAAATTAAATGTTAAATATGAAGATAATTATATTTGGATTAAGGTTAATTAGATGGAATTCCAGATGTAATGAATTTTGTTTTAAAGAGATAATAAGTAATTGAGAGGAGATTAATAGTGATGGAAGATTTGCAAAAGGCAGTAATAAAATTTCGAGATGAGAGAAATTGGGGGCAATTTCATAATGCGAAGGATCTAGCAATTTCCTTAAATTTAGAAGCATCAGAGTTGCTTGAGACTTTTCAATGGAAGTCTAGTGAAGAAGCAACAGAGACGAAAATGCAGGAAATAAAAGAAGAAATGGCCGATGTAATGATCTATTTACTTATGCTAAGTGATAAATTAGATATCGATCTAGAAGAAGTAGTACATGCTAAGTTGGAAAAGAATGCAGAGAAATATCCTGTAGAAAAAGCATTTGGGAGTAATAAAAAATATAACGAACTGTAAAGCGAAAATCGTTTTACAGTTTTTTAAAATGGTTATGAGAAAGCAGATGGTTGAGATCATGATTTGGATGTACGGATTGTATTTCAAAAGTATGAAATCCACACATCCTTAAGTATTCTTAAAATTAAAAAGTAGGGAGTTATTCAAATGCTATCATTTGCAGCAAAATTATCTTCATTTTACATAATTAAAAAGAAGCGAAAAGAGTTTGAGCAAGGTTGTATCAGAGATCCTAAAATAGATGGAATACCAGTAGTCTATATTCAGCGGGATAAGAAGAATTTATATGTAGGTAAGTCTACAGATATATATGAGCGTTTTGTTGCACATATAAGTGATGAAGCTAAAACATTCAATGAAGTTATTGTAATAAAAAGTGAATTATTTAATGAAAGTTCAATTAAGCATATTGAAACATTGTTAATTGAATATTTATCTACAGATGATAAATTTAACTTACTGAATAAAGTAAGGGGCCAAAAGATTCATTCTTATAACGGCATTGAAGATGTTCAAAGTATGTTTAAAGAAATTTGGAATGGGTTAATTAAAGAAGGGGTAACAAGTGAGAATTTAGGTGAGATACATAATAAATTTATTTATAAATATTCACCGTTTAAAGAGTTATCGGCTAATCAAATTGAGGTTTGTAAAGACATTTTTAATACAATGCTTACTACATCAAATAGTCGACATTTGATTACAGGGGACCCGGGTACTGGTAAAACAATTGTATTAACAAACATCTTATATGCGCTTGCTTATGACAGTGAAACTGGTAAAGCGAGAGAGGGATTGAATTATAAGGATATAGCACTTGTTGTTCCACAAAATCACTCATTAAATTTATATAAGAGCTTGATGAACAAACTAGGTCTACAAAGTATTACAGTACTGTCACCTTCACAATTTATTAAGCAGGCAAAAAGTAGGGGCACAAAATATAAATATGTTTTTGTGGACGAAGCACATCGTCTAAAACAATATTTTGGTAAACAAGCACGTGATTTAAAACATTTAGTCACCGATAATGGTTATACAACTGAGTTGGAATTAATAGAAACATTTGCGTATCACTTAACTGTGGTTTATGATCCATACCAAACAATTCGACCAGCAGATATAGATACAGATGTATTCCAGCAGTTGACAGCGAATTATAAGAGGCATCCTTTACATAAACAATTCCGTTTAAAATCTGGAGATCAATATTTAGCATGGCTTCGTAAATATTTACAAATAGCAAATAATGTTGGAGTGTATGAAGAAGGGTTATTACAGGGATATGACTTTAAGGTAATGGATTCTATTACAGAATTGAATGAATCTATGAAAATATTAAATAAAAAACATGAATTATGTCGCGTAGTCGCAGGATATTCTTGGAAATGGATTACACAAAAGGATAAAAATCACTATGATATAAAAGATCCCGTTACAGGTGAGACATTCAAATGGAACTCAAAGGTAAAAGGGTGGATTAACTTTGAGAATAGTATAGAGGAAATAGGATGTATACATACTACACAAGGTGCGGATTTAAATTATGTTGGAGTGATTTTAGGAGCTGAAATTGATTGTGATTACGCAGGTGAAGAAAATGGAGACTATGATTTAAATAAGGCTAAGATTGTAGTGAATCCAAAAGAATATAAAGATCGAAACGGTCTTCCAATTAAGGGAACAGATATAAATAATGAGGAGTTAACATCCTATATTAAACGTATTTATTATGTATTATTATCTCGCGGAATAAATGGATGTTATGTCTATGCAGTAAATCAAAATATGCAAAGATATTTAAAGGAGATAGCAAAAGTAAGTCAATAATTATGAAAAGGGGTTACCTTTAATGTGGTAGTCCCTGCCAATTAGATAGCATTTAATAAGTATTTAAAGAGCCTTACTACACATAAATTGTAGTAAGGCTCTTATTATCTCTATAGAAATAAGGATTAGAAAATAACTTATCCCCTCGGAAGAAAAAAGACTTTATTTTAACTTCCCTATTGATAGGTTAACACGATAATTCCCATATTTTAATAGTCGACCTAGAAAGTTATCCAATTCTTCATTAGAAGAAAAATGTGTTTTTAATAAATAACATCCTTCACCACTTACACGATGTACTTCAGATATTTCTTCTTCTTTTTGAAAGAAATCCATAAATTCTTGATGATTAGCTGATGTGACAAACAAAGTAACAAATGCAGTCACGGTTTGTCCTAGTTTGATTCGGTTTATAGCGATTGTATATTGTTCAATAATCCCTAAATCCTCTAATCTCCTAATTCGATTTCCTACAGCCTGCCCAGTCATATGTATTTTTTGACCTAGTTCTTTCCATTGTATTCTTGAGTTTTCTCCTAATAATTTCAGTATCTCAAAATCTGTTTGATCAATAATATAAACCAATCCTTTCATCGTGAAAGTAGAAAAGCAGAAAGTGTTTCGCCAACTTATTCAGCTTATCGATACAATTCACTATACTAAGTTTATCCTCTTACATCGCATTGTTTATTAGTTATATTTACTTATAACACAGAGGACGCAACAAAAAAATACATCTAGATTTAAAGGAGGTTACAAATATGTTATTACAAGATATTTTATCGTTCAATGAAAAATTTGTAGAAAATAAGAAATACGCCCCCCGTGAAGCAACAAAAATGCCTAAGAAACGTATGGTTGTTGTTTCTTGCATGGATGCTCGTTTAATTGAGCTACTTCCAAAAGCTTTAGATATACACGATGGAGATGCAAAAGTTATCAGAAATGCAGGTGGTAAGATTGCTTCTCCTTTCGATAGTGTTATGCAAAGTGTTGTAGCATCAGTATATGATCTAAATGCAGATGAAATCTTTCTTATCGGACACCATAGATGTGGTGCAAGCCAAACTAATCCCAAAGGAACACTTCAAAAAATATTAGATCGTGGAGTAGCTTCACCAGAAATTTTAGCAGCAATTGAATATGCTGGTGTTGACCTTGAAAAATGGCTATTTGGATTCGATGATATCTGTGATTCGACTCAAGCTAATGTTGATTTAGTAAGAAATCATCCACTTATTCCAAAAGATGTTCCTGTACATGGTTTAGTTATTGATCCTCACACAGGTAAATTAGATGTAGTAGTTGATGGATATAAAACATTAAATGGTATGAAACATTAATCATTACTTAAATGAAGGGAAGTTATTAAATATGAATAGACAAGAAGCTACGCAAAAAATTAAGGAAGCAAAAATCGCAAAAGGTTTAACATGGGAAGAAATTTCAAAAGTAAGTGAAAACTCTGAGACTTGGGTTGTAACAGCATTATTAGGGCAGGCTACAATGACACGTCCGGAGGCAGAAAAAATCGGTAAACTATTAGAATTAGATGAAGAAGTAGTTCAGGCATTAACAGTAGTTCCACTTAGAGGTCAAGTAATGCAAATGCCTCCTACTGACCCAATCTTATATCGATTATATGAAATGATGTTACAATACGCACCAACTCTTAGAGAATTAATCTTAGAAAAAGCTGGTGAAGGTGTAATGAGTGCAATTAACTTCAATTTAGGTGTGGATACACAAGAAGATCCAAAAGGTGGCGATCCTCGTATCGTTATTACACTTAATGGGAAATTCTTACCATTTCGTGCATGGTAATTAATTAAAAATCTATCTATACAATTAAATTGATTTTACAGATTTACAAAATCCATCCTTTTTAATCTAACTGTGTAGAAAGGATGGATTTTTACTATGAGATTCTTTTTCAGTAAAGGAGAATAATATGAATAAAAAATACTTTAATACAAGCTTTAGTATTCTACAGTGGTTTGTGTTTCTATTAGCAAATGCAATTGCATTGCCTATCATTATTGGTGGCATATTCCATTTATCAGTAGAAGATATTTCAACATTAATGCAGCGAACTTTTTTAGTCGTGGGAATAAGTTCATTTATACAAGCATGGTTTGGGCATCGCTATCCCATAGCGGATGGTCCAGCCGGTTCATGGGTAAGTATATTTGTCATACTGGGACAAGTTGCTATGCATCAGGGGCAAAGTGCAAAAGACGTGTTGCAACTTTTAGAAGGTGGGTTAATTATTGCAGGTATATTACTCTTCGTTCTTGGTATAACAGGGCTTGTTCATCGAATCTTACGTTTATTTACTCCTTTAGTTACAGGGACATTTCTTTTAATTTTAGCACTTCAACTTAGTGGTGTGTTACTAAAAGGAATGATGGGATTACAAGGATCTGCAACTCATCCTGATTATCCAACAGCTATTATTGCGCTCTTTGTTTTTGCACTTATTACTTTCTTATCAATTAAAGGGACAGGATGGATGAAAAGGTACGCTGTGTTACTTGGAATTTCATGTGGTTGGCTTTTGTATACTCTTTTAGGAGAATCATCTTATATGCCTACACATACAACGCTAGTTAAGTTACCAGAGATATTTGCTTGGGGCACACCTAGATTGGATATTGGAATGACCCTAACTGCAACTTTATTTACATTTCTTTTAGTTGCAAATACAATTGCTGCTATTTCAGCTGTAAAACAAGTAGCTCCCTTATCTAAAGAAAATGAAAAGCAAACATTGAACCGTGGTGTATGGGTCGGAGGTATATCACATATTATCTCGTCGTTGTTTTCTACAATTGGTATTGTACCATTACCTGCATCAGCAGGATTTATTCAATTAACAGGACAAAGAAAGTTGAAGTCGTTCCTTATAGCAAGTCTTATATTAACAGGAATTTCTTTTGTTCCCTCAATCGTAAGCTTTATATCCTTGCTTCCAGGCCCTATTGCCAATGCTGCACTTTTAGCAACATTTGTCCAAGTAATAGGCATTTCATTTCAATCGATTTTAAGCGAAGAATTAAATCAACGCCGATTAACTATATTAGGAATTACATTATTAATCAGTTTAGGAATAATGTTTCTTCCAGAAAGCGCATTTAGTGGCATTCCTTCTTCCTTACAATATGTTTTAAGGAATGGATTGCTCGTGGGTACCGTGATTGTCATTCTATTGGAACAGTTTTGGAAAGAATAAAGTATATATATGCTTTTTTATTTGGAAGAAAATAAAGAATGAAAATCAGCATTTGGAAATATTTTAAAATATCTTGATATAAACCTATGTATTTTGTAATATATAGGTATATTGTTAGTTTATTTGATTCCGTTCATTCCCACACCTTATGTGTTGTGGTTGAGTTGTAGAAGTAAGTTTTTTTCTTACTTTAATTTTGAAAGGGCTTCTTTGAGCCGATTAGTGTAATTAGCTTATTTTGCTATGCACAATTAATCGACTTGAGGAGGCCTTTTTTGTTTGGGTTTAAACAGGTATAAATATATATTTCTGTATAAAACAACAGATTAAGATAGGAAATTTATATAGGGGGAGAAAACATATGAGTAATTGATTTGTTTATCAGGGAAATTGGAGGGATATGTAGTTTTTTTACGTTAAATGTATACACGGATATATGAAACTGTGGTTGTAAAATAGATACATAATAGATTTACGAATCGCAGCAAAAATAATTATATAGAAGTTTTGTAGACGACATAAATGTACTCATTATAAGAAGGGTGAATAGAATTTTACTGTGAATTTTTAAAAAAACGTATCAATTGATACGTTTTTATTGTAATTCTAGTAAATATGAGGTACGATTTGAAAGGGGAAAGAATTTTAATGCATATTAGCTTTCAAAATAGGGAGACAAAAAAGCACACTAATTTTACAATTGGGGAGATTGAGCAGTACATATTAGAGTTTAAAAAATTAATTAAAAATAATCGATTTACGGTTTCTCGAAATGAAAAAAGGAAAGAGAATAGTGAATTTTTAGAGGCTAATAAGATTAACGCTAGTAAAGTGAAAGAGATTCTTCTTAATATAGGAGTACGTGATTTTTGTTATGCAGTTGATAATAAAAATCCAAATTTTGCTCATGAAAAATTGTATATCTTTTGTCCACAATATGAGTTAGATAATTGGGGACAAAAGAAGTCGGTAGACATATATATTAAGATGAATCTAATTGAAAATAAGGACAGGAACAAATACATGATTGTTGTTTCTTTTCATAAAAGGAATAAACCAGTCACTTATCTTTTTAGGTAAAGATAAGTGACTAATGGTTTTAGAATGAGGGAGGATTTTTATGTTGGTTTTATGTGAGTTTTGTCGAGATATGGTAAAGTATTCTACTAAAGATGTTTCAAAAGTGACAGTCATTAGAGGGAAGCAATATCATTATGTAGGTAAAGAAGCAAATTGCGAGGAGTGTAAATCTGAAATATTTGTTCCTAACATTCATGATTATAATTTAGAACAATTAGATCATGCCTATAGACAACAGGAACAGTTAGTTACTATTTCTGAAATAAGAGAGGTTTTAGAAAAATATAAGATTGGAAAACGTCCATTGTCTTTACTTTTAGGTTGGGGAGAGGTTACCCTAACAAGGTATGTAAATGGAGATATTCCGACGAAGCAGTACTCGGATATATTGAAAAGATTAGGTAGAGATCAATCTTTTATGCTAGATATTTTGGAAAGAAATAAAGATTTAATTACTCAAAAAGCATATAGAGTCTCTAAAGAAGCAATCGCAAAGCTACAGGAAAATGATGATATTCCTTCTACGCAGACTACGAAAATCGAGGAAGTTGCTAACTATTTGCTATATAAAAATGATGATATTACTCCTTTAGCTCTTCAAAAGCTGTTATACTATGCGCAAGGATTTTGTAAGGTGCTTACTGGGACATATTTATTTGAAGATGATTGTGAAGTAGGAAGTCATGGCCCGGTATATCGAGTTATTTTTAATAAATATAAAGTATATCAGTACGACAATCTTGAAGTTAATTATGATAGTACAAATCAATTAACTCAAATAGAAAAGGAAATATTAGACTGTGTAATCAATACTTTAGGTTGTTATAGTGGGAAGAGTTTAGAAAAAATGATTCTATTTGACTTACCATGGGAAGTTGCGCATCTAGAATTAGAAGATAATGATCCCGGTAAACCTATTATGGAAAAAGAAGAGATAGATAATTGCTTTAATACAATGAAACAGGCATATAATTTAGTTACAATTTCTGATATAAAGAAATATGGCATAAAAGCATTTGAAAATATAAACAATTCAATGTTGTAACTATATCATTTTTAATATGATTGATATATGAATTTTTTACTGTTAATCAGGCCTCTATAAAGGTATTAAAAGATAGTACTAATTACAAAAGGTTAGGATTGCAGAATATAAACATTATTAACACGATGTAAATATGCATATTAAATAAAAAGTAAAGTGGATTGATACATTATATGGTAAAATGATATATATGAAAACGTCTTATGAAGTAAATTTTATGCTTTGGATCTTTAGCTCAGCTGGTTAGAGCAAACGGCTCATAACCGTTCGGTCGTAGGTTCGAGTCCTACAAGGTCCACTTATAAACAAGGAGAAAGCACTCAAATGAGTGCTTTCTCCTTGTTTATAATAAATAAAGGGGATTGTGACATGAAAATAATTGATTTAGAGACAGAAAGAAAAAAGAAGGGAAAATTAATGGTAACTATTCCAATTATAGAACTAATATATGGAGAAAAAGGGGAAATTGAATTTAAAGTAGTGGGAAAAAAAGTTGTTCCACAATCCATGTTAGAGAATTAAACTACTTTCAATTCTTATAGGCTGTAAGATCGTTAAGTGGGAGATTTCTAAGTACGGAAACCTCGTGGATTTTGATTGATTATGCTATCCCTGTAGTTCCTAAGGTTAAGAGATGAGTTTTCTCCGTTAGTATGGGAGAAAAAGGAAAGGACATAGCTATTGCGGTTTTAGATACGGGTTGCAATATTAATATAAAGACGTTATTCTTTCCTATGATTTCTCAGAAAGAATAACGCCTTTTTCATTTTAGAGAGTATTTTGTCTTGTTAGCTTGATAGCGATAGGGTAGCGCCATCAAAACGCAAATTTCGTACGCTAAGAGAATTTGGGAAGAGCTAAGGTTCTGATTCCCTTAAAGGACAAAACGAAAGAGAATTCCTAACAATAAAGTTGTATTTACCTAGGAAAATTAATATGCTTTGAACTAAGAGGTAAGATATTTGCCAACCTTCTTCATACTTTTTGTAGCTGGATTTAAATACAAAATATTACAGAAGTAGAGACAACATTGATAATTAGATTTAGCCCACTGGTGCGTTATAACTAGTCTAATAGTAATCTTTCTCGAAGCTCACTGTATTATCGAAAAGAATTGCGCATGCTAATGCATTCATTGCTTATTCTTTAGTTTATTGAATATAATGATCCTATTTCTAAAATAGAAGGATGATAGGATCAATTACTTGTCATTATAAATTTAATTAAAAAACAATTGTACTAACAGCATGTAGATAATTGTTCCACCTGCTATGGAGAGAAGCATTTGTCTCTTCCATATGTGAAGCATTATTACTACTCCTACTGAAATTAATTCTGGAGCACCATGATTGCCGGATAATAAGTTTAGATCCTTAAAAGCATAAATAACTAAAAGACTTATGACAGCTGAAGGTAGTACCCTACCGAGATACTGGACATATTGCGGAGTAGGTTTATCTGATGGGAACACTAAGAAGGGAAGGAACCTTGTAATCATTGTGCCTAAAACCACTATACCCACTGTTATAACTTGTTGCAGTAAACTCATTGTCACACGGAAACCTCCTCTACGTTCTCTATTGGTTTTTTTAGGATAGTAAGTACTAATAAAATCATAATCATTGCAGGAATTATGAAATTGTTTCCACCAAAAATAATTAGGCTAAATATCGATAATCCCAGTCCTACAAGAGCGCTATAATGCTTTTTCTCCCTCATCCACTGTTCAACAAAAATCACAACGAAAAGTGCTGTCATAACGAAATCTAGTCCTTTTGTATTGAAGTGTACAAAGGAGCCAAAAATACCACCAATTGCTGCTCCTATACCCCAATACAAATGATTAAGCAGTGTCACGAAGAACATAAACCAACCCTTATCAACACCTTTCGGAATATCAACAGTAGAATTAATAGAAAAAGATTCATCACATAGTCCAAAAATAAGATAAAACTTTTTCTTTCCAGTTCCTTTATACTTCTCTAGCATAGAAATACCATAAAATAAATGCCGTGCATTCACCATTAAAGTAAGAAAAAGTGCATGAATTGGATTAAAAGCAACCAGTAATAAATTAGCTGCAATAAATTCCATTGATCCTGCGAATATGATTAAACTCATTAGAATTGGATATATTGCACTGAAACCCAGAGAGTTCATGTAGATTCCATAAGCAATTCCTAAAAATACAAAACCAGCAAAAATAGGTATTGTATAAGGGAAAGCTGCACGGAATGCGATTCTTATTTGATTTCTATTTTTCATATTATTCACATCCTTAATCAAGAGCTTTATTGCATACAAATTTAACACATAAAATCCATACAATGAATAAGAAAATTGTATGGATTACAATTTTCTTTAGAGGAAGTGTGTTATTCTAACTTTAAAATAATGATGAGTTTTTATCCTTGTAATACTTTTCAAAGTTTATAAATCTTAATTTTAACTATTAAAATTTATCCTATAAAAATTTAATCGTAGAGGTGAAACATGCCAGTAAATTCATTTGAAAATTACTCTATGTCTTGGAAACCTAATAAGGAACTATTAAAGCGTCCGTTTTATTCCTCTATTGCAGCACTACTTGAACATGATATTGTAAATGGTTTTTTAGCTCCAGGAACAAAATTGCCTCCACAACGAGAATTAGCAGATTTTTTAGATTTAAACTTTACAACAATTACCCGAGCTTACAAACTATGTGAAGTTAAAGGCCTAATTTATGCAATCACAGGGAGTGGAACTTTTGTAGCTCCTAATGCAACTCGTTCCATTACTATTTCTACAGAGGAAATCAGAAACTGTATTGATCTTGGATTAGTAGCATCATTTGAGCAAACTAATAGTATTGTCGCAGAGACTATTCAAAAGGTCGTAGATAAAAAGTATTTAGAGCAACTATTAAATTACAATGATCCAACTGGTCTTCCGCACCAAAAAACGGCAGGTCTCAATTGGATGAAGTCTTTCGGCATTAATGTGGATCAGGACCATATAGCAATAGTTTCGGGGGCACAAAATGCTTTAGCAATTACATTGACAGCGTTGTTTAAACCTGGAAACCGAATTGCAACTGATATATACACCTATTCAAATTTTATCGAATTGGCAAAAATGCTACATATTCAATTAGTACCCATTCAAGGGGATGAATTTGGAATGCTCCCAAGTGAACTCGATAAGCAATGTAGTCAATTAGATATTCATGGTATTTTTTTAATGCCTTCTTGCTCTAATCCTACTACGATTATGATTTCAGATTTTCGAAAAAAAGAGTTAGCAGCAATCATTCGAAAGCATCAAATAATTTTGATTGAGGATGATATTCATGCATTTTTGACAGCAGGGGTTATTTCTGATTATGAGCAACCAATGTTTAATTTACTTCCAGAACAAAGTGTTTATATTAGTGGAACTTCTAAGTGCATTTGTTCAGGATTAAGGGTTGCTTATATGGTATTCGGGGATGCCTTACGTAAGGATATTTTAAAGGCTATATTTAATGTCAATGTTAAAACATCTTCTTTAGACGTAGAGGTGATAACAGAGCTAGTGTTATCAGGAAAAGCTCATGAAATTGTTAAGCAGAAGAAATTTTTAGCGGAGTCTGCAAACGAAATTTATTCAGGATATTTTTCTTCCAACAAGCCTGTAGGGCATCCTTTTAGTTTTTACCGTTGGCTACCTATTCAAAATCATTATGATGCATTTCAATTAGAAACAGATTTGGAGAGGCACGGCATTCGGGTTTTTCATTCCGAGCGCTTTATTACGGCACAAACCATGCCTAATCAGTATTTACGAGTTGCTCTATCCTCTACAAACTCATTAGAAGAGTTGAAAATAGGGCTAGAAATACTAAAACAATATCTCGGCTAGTTTAAAAAGAATACAGCAGACATTTACTTAAAATAAAGGAAAATGCTATTTAACAGTAAAAATGTAGTAAAAACTCTTCTATAGGCAAGAAGAGTTTTTTTAGTCTATAGTGTTCTGGGGGGATTAGTATTTTTATCATTAAAAACAATAAATAAATATATATAAATATAATGTATTTGTGTTATTATGATTACGTTGGAAAATAAAGTATATTTTCATTCGTAAAAATAATTAGGAGAAGAAGGGGAAATAGCATGAAAATGAAAAAAATAATTTTAACAGGTGTAGTACTTGCAGCAACAACTTTAACATCTTTATCAAATGTACAGGCAGATACAACATTTAAAGATGTTCCAGCAAATCACTGGTCTACAAAAGCAATTTATGATTTAACAAATCGTAAAGTAGTGCAAGGGTACGGAAATAATATCTTTGGCTTTGGTGACAATGTAACTCGTGGGCAAGTTGCTCGAATGATTTATATGTACCTAAAATCAGCAGATGCAGATGCTAGCTTCAAAAATCCTTTTACTGATATTAAAGGACATTTGTTTGAAAAAGAAATCTTAGCACTTGCTAAAGCAGGATTTGTAAATGGATTTGGTGATGGGAAGTATGGTCCAGATGATATTTTAACTCGTGAACAAATGGCACAAGCACTTACAAATGCTTTTAAATTTAAGGCAACGAAAACAACAAAATTTTCAGATGTTGATAAAAATTCTTGGTCTTACGGTGCAATTAGTGCATTAGAGGAAAATGGGGTTACAATTGGTACTGGAGGTAATATGTATTCTCCAAAAATGTTTGTAACACGTGAAGCGTATAGTCAGTTCTTATATAACTCTATTAATGCAGTTGAAAAAGAAACAAAACCAGAGCCAAAACCAGGGGTAACGCCAATAGGTATTCCCAATGCGTTAGTGACAGATGATTTTTTCTTTGATAGATATTCAATTGAAATTTCATCTGTAAGAGAGCGATCTATTTCTAAACAAGGTCAAAATCTTGTTACTGAAGTAAATAAGAAATATAATGCGAATTTCAGATATAGATATGTAGCATCAGAAATTGATCTATATACTCCTAATTTACCAAGAATGATTGACTCTCATGGTTCATTTTCGTTTGTTGGGAAGGATGAAGATAACTTCTATTTCATGTTTGTCGTTGACAAATCAACTGTTGAGTTAGCGAAAAACTGGATGTATATGATAAATCCGAATTTCACTCTTGATAAAGAGATTAATAGATTAGTAAATCCAAATCCAGAATTAAAAAAAGAAATTGATAGTTTTGTAAAAAATGATAAGGATTATATCAATCGTTTTGAAAAAGATAATCATAGCGTAGAATTAAATGTAAGTCCTCTACAGTGGGTAAAACCTGGGGAGTCTGTAGTTACTCTACATCCAGATTACTATGTATTAGGAATTTCTGTACAAGGAAAGTAATATTTAAGTAGTGTATTGATTTTCGTACAGTGAAGGATAGACAATATTAGGGCTTATTGATTTTTTGAAACAGACCTACTGTTATTGAAGTGCACCCCAATTGTTAGACACATAATTAACAATTAGAGGTGCATTTTTTTATTTGCTTTAACTGTATAGATTTTTTAAACAATAGATACTATTTCATTTCTTTTGCTTTAAAGATGGAGCACTCTCTTTTTCTCGTCAGCGTTTGAACCAACAATTAAAACATCTTAATTCCTTTAGCAAGGCTTGTAAAATTCCAAAAGTTCAACAGGAATATTATTTTTGTATGCTATACATGCTTTTGTATCACCACGCTGAATGGTCTTTTGGTCAATTAACAAAAGCGCAGCAAACGTATTTGCCTCTATCTCTAATTTATCAACGGAAAAGAATGTATTCTTACGCAGAAAAGGTGTATTTGCATGAGTATGTAGAACCGCGTGTCCTAATTCATGGGCACAAACAGTTCTCTGCATAGATGGAGATAAATTAGTATTAATAACAATGAAACGATTTCTTTTTTCATATTTATAAAAACCATTTATTTCTTCATGTAAATCCCATGTTAGTACATGTATTTTTAAGTAATCTGCAAGCTCATAGGGGTTTTTCGTGTTGTATTTGGTGCAAAGTTGTTGGACTAGATCTCTAATGACGAATTTCAATGTTTTCCCTCCTAAGCTTGCATCAGTTATCGTCTGGATTACGATATTTCTTAGGCACGTATTTTTTATTGATTACTTTTGTTTGTTTTACAATGTACTCCATCGCATCTAATAATGACTCTACCGCTTCTTGACTCATAGGTTCACCAGAGAACATTAAGCCATCTTCGCCTTGTAGATCTTTCTTTATTTCTTCCATTCTTTTTGCTATATCTTTCTCATCTTTTGGCGTTACTTGTTCGTTTGGTTCGCCTGTAACAGATCGACCAAGTAAATAGTCAGCTGAAACTGAAAAGCAATCAGCTAATTTAGTTAAAACATCATGTGGAGGGAACCTCTCTTCTGATTCGTAGTAACCTATCATTCTTTGGGATACGCCGATTTTTTCTGCCAGTTGTTTTTGAGTTAAATTCTCTTTTTTTCGTAAGGATTTTATTCTAAGTCCTATCACATCGTTCACCTCTCTAATTGAACTAATTGTTCTCTTTGAATTCATTTTAGCACAAAAAATTCTTTTATGCATTGACAAAGAACAATTAGTTCTTTAATCTGTATTTAGAACTAATTGTTCTTATGGAGGTGTGATAATGGGAAATAAAATGTACGATTCGAAAAAAAACTTATATAAAGAAATTGCTAGCTATTGCGGAGTAACTGAACGCTATATTCGAATGATTGATCAAAAAGAAAGAACGCCATCAATGGAGACAGCTAGGAAGATTGCACAGTTTTTTGATAAGAGTGTAGATGATATTTTTTTTAGTAATAAATCGAACTTTAAGTTCTTTTTAACCGCACTTTGGTTTAAAAAGTGTGGAAAGTAGATTTTGTCATGGAGAAGTTAAGAGTTGCAATAAGTAAGTAAAAAAGGTTTGAAAATATGAGAGGTAGATAATATGGGGATTTTCCGAGTAAAAAAAGATAATAATTATTCCGTTATTAATAATACCGGTCTAAAGGATAAGAGGCTTTCTTGGAAGGCGAAAGGAATATTAGCTTACATACTTACACTTCCAGATGATTGGGTGTTTTATAGAGAAGAATTATCGCAACATGCAAAAGACGGTATTAATAGCTTAAGAGCTGGAATGCAAGAATTAAAAGAGTACGGATATATTAGAAGATTTCCTGTTAGAGATGAAAAAAACAAAATTGTTAGATGGGAGACAATTATTTACGAAATCCCAGTGGATGATTATCCACCAGTGGCAAACCCACCTGCTGGAAAACCTGTTGCTGGTAACCTACCGGTGGATAATCACAAGCTACTAAATACTAATATACAAAGTACGAAAGAACTAAATACTAATATACAAAATATAAATCATATTCATGATAATAAACAAAGTTTACTCTCAAAAAAATTAACAAATGAAGATTTTAAAATAAGTCATCAATTTTTGATGAAGAATAGAATTTCATTAAGTGAAATAGCAATTATAGAGCTTGGTGCATTTTGTGAATCATTAGGTAGTGAACTAATTGGGGAAGCAGTAAATAGATCAATTGATGAAAATGTACCAAAGTGGAGATATGTACGTGGGATTCTTAAAAATTGGGAAGCCAAAAAGGTAAAAACACTCAAGGATGTAGCTATGCTAGATGCACAGTTTGATCTTGGTAAGAATAAAAAAAAATTTGGGTCAGGGAATACCAATCGAAATGAAATGGTACCAGAATGGTTACATGAAAAAGAAGATATTCCAGAAGAGCAGCCTATAAAAAATAATGAGTTAACTATTGAAGAAGAGCGTGAGAGATTAAAAACTTTATTAAAAAAATATAAATCATAATTAATATTTATAAATTTTATTAAATTGATAATAAGGTTAGATTATCTTTGGTGATAAAAATAAAAGCAGCATTTAAATAAAGAAAAGTAGGGGGATTATTATATGTTTGACTGGCTCAAAGATTATCAGAAACTAGAAGAAGAAATTGCATATTTAGAATATAACTTAGACAAATCAAAAGCAGAATTAAAGCGCTGGACTAGTGGGGACTTGCAAAATATACGATTAACTGCTGAATCGGAAGGGGCTAAAGTAGAAGATCGGATTGAAGCTATTGAATATGAATTAGGACATAAGATGAATGAAGTATTTGATTTAAAGATTTTAATTAATAAGTTTACAGGATTAGATCATCAAATACTCAAAATGAAGTATATTGATGGAATGACCTTAGAACAAATAGCGTTTGACTTGCATTATAGTACAGGCTATATCCGACGAAAACATGCTGAAATAAGAAAGATTGTCAAGTTTGTAGATGGGTTTTAATGTTACCTTTTTGTAGGATACATGCAGTGTACAGAAAGTATTGAAAAAGTGATTTATAGTAGTAATATAAGATTTCGACGAAAGGGCAACTATTTTTATGGTTGCTCTTTTTGTTGTGAAAGAAGGTGAGCAACATGAAGTAATTTTAAAAAATAATTTTCATTTAAGTGTTAGAGGTACTTAGTAGATTAAGAGTTTTATAGAAAAAATAATAGGAAAATAAGGAGAGATTTAGTAATGAGTATATTAGCTGCTTCAGTTAAAACAAAGAATCTGCCACAACAAGTGTTACGTTGGCAATCAATGGTAGAAAGTGAATGTTCAGCACAAGGTGTGTCTGAATTAGTTCCCTATGTACTTGGGATTATTATGGTGGAGAGTGGAGGAAACTCTGAAACAACACCTGATATTATGCAGTCCAGTGAATCACAAGGTTGGGCGATGAATACAATTAAAAATCCTAAAGATTCAATTTATTATGGAGTAAAGCATCTAAAAGGAGCTTTTGATGATGCAAAGAAAAATGGCATTACAGATTTAAGTGCCATTGTTCAATCATATAATTTTGGACGAGCTTACCTTCGCTGGTTAGCTTCTAACAATAAACAACATTCATTACCGGTGGCAGATCAGTATTCTAAAACGGTTGTTGCGCCATCACTTGGTAATACAACTGGTGCTATGGTCAAGTATAGTCAGCCTATTGCCATTGCATACAATGGTGGCTACCGATATAAAAATGGAGGGAATTTCTTCTACTCTGAAATTGTTAAGCAATATGTAGATTTTGATGAAGCTGGTAATAACAATAAACCAATACAACCGGTGGGCTTGGGGATTGCTGTAAATAAATATCCGAATAACGGTGGGATTAATCTATATAGCCAACCACAAGGAGGATATTTTACGAGGGTAATTTATGATAAAACACCGTACCTTATTATAGATGCAGCGTGGTATGAAAATCCTATGATTTGTCTAGGAAAAGAGGCATGGGCTGCTCTGGAACATTTTGATGTGCAATGGTTTAGTGCTTATTCAAAATATCCCCCAGGCGGTGGTATTAACACATATGATGGTCCTAACGGAAATTATACAGGTTTTGTAGATGGATCTGCTCCATATAGAGTTTTTGGACGATTAAATGGTTATATAGATATTGGAAATAATACATGGGTAAAAGAAGAACATTTTAATGTTAAATAATGAAGGATAGCTTTTCGTTCTGTTCATCTTAAAATTTGAACAACTAAAATATATCCAAAAAATAATAAATATAGACAGTGAACGAAGGTGCTCATTTAAGTACCTTTTTTAAATGGTGTAAAAATAGAAAGGGAGACTAATATGACAAAATTTATTTATCCTACAGATACAACGAGAGTAACAAGTGGTTTTAGAGGCAGCAGACCAGATCATCATGGGGTAGACCTTGCTGAAGCAGGTTATCACCCTATTTATGCAGCGGCTAGCGGTCAAGTTAGTCGTTCTTATTTTTCATCTAGTTATGGTGAATGTATTATGATTGTGCATACAATTGATGGAATTACATGGGAAACTGTATACGCTCATATGCGTAGTGGTTCTCGAACAGTAAAAGAAGGTGATTATGTTTCACAAGGACAAACTATTGGAGTTATGGGAAACACGGGGGATTCTAGTGGCCAACACTTACATTTTGAATTGCATAAAGGGCGTTGGAATGTGAGTAAGAGTAATGCTGTGAATCCGTTAGATCACTTGGGGAAAGATGGTGGTGGTAACAATACTGATAAACCAATTCAACCAGTAGGTCTGGGGATTGCTGTAAATAAATATCCGAATAACGGGGGGATTAATCTATATAGCCAACCACAAGGAGGACATTTTACGAGGGTAATTTATGATAAAACACCTTATCTTATTATAGATGCAGCGTGGTATGAAAATCCTATGATTTGTCTAGGAAACGAGGCATGGGCTGCCTTGGAACACTTCGATGTGCAATGGTTTAATGCTTATTCAAAATATCCCCCAGGCGGTGGTATTAACACATATGATGGTCCTAACGGAAATTATACAGGTTTTGTAGATGGATCTGTTCCATATAGAGTTTTTGGACGACTAAATGGTTATATTGATATTGGAAATAATGCATGGGTAAAAGAAGAACACTTTAATGTGAGATAGTATTTTGAAATCTATAAATATCAAATTAAATGGAAGAAGCAGTGTGATACTTTTTTATGAATTCGTTTAAAACGATGGTGTAGGAGTGTAGAGAGGAATTAAAGGAAGAGCAACTGATAAACAGTTGCTCTTTTTCTTTTTTAGCAGGTGAAGACAAGGAATTTATTAGAGAAAATGCTGGCCGTATGGAGATTAGGTTACTAGATGTACTAAATAATGCAGTGAGAATTTTAAGTAATAAAAACGAGAGAATAAAAAGGAGATGTTCAGTAATGGAGATTAGAAAAAAATTAGTGGATTCAAGTAAATATGGTATAAAATGTCCCAATGCAATGAAGCCAGAATTTATCACAGTACATAATACGTACAATGATGCATCAGCTGAAAATGAAATTTCTTATATGATTGGAAATAATAATGCAGTTTCGTTCCATGTTGCAGTAGATGACAAAGAAGCAGTACAAGGTATTCCGTTTGATCGTAATGCTTGGCATGCTGGTGATGGTAACGGAAATGGTAATCGTAAATCCATCGGAGTGGAAATTTGCTATTCTTTAAGCGGTGGGGATAGATATTATAAGGCGGAAGATAATGCAGCAATTGTTATAGCTCAATTAATGAAACAATTCAACATTCCAATTAGTAATGTACGTACACATAAATCGTGGAGTGGGAAACATTGTCCACACCGTATGCTTGACGAGGGAAGATTGGATCAATTCATTGAGAAGGTAAATAAAGCATTTAACAACAATAATAATAAACCAATACAGCCAGTAGGTCTGGGGATTGCTGTAAATAAATATCCGAATAATGGAGGGATTAATCTATATAGCCAACCGCAAGGAGGATATTTTACGAGGGTAATTTATGATAAAACACCGTATCTTATTATAGATGCAGCGTGGTATGAAAATCCTATGATTTGTCTAGGAAACGAGGCATGGGCTGCTCTGGAACATTTTGATGTGCAATGGTTTAGTGCTTATTCAAAATATCCCCCAGGCGGTGGTATTAACACATATGATGGTCCTAACGGTAATTATACAGGTTTTGTAGACGGGTCTGTTCCATATAGAATTTTGGCACGAAAAGATGGTTATTTGGCGATTGGAAATAATGCATGGGTAAAAGAAGAACATTTTGATGTGAGATAAGGTTAAAGAATGAGAGTCACCAAAGAAATAATCATTCAAGATTTTAGATTAGTAATTTATATATTGGTTTGCCAAAGGTGATATGATTTAAATAAAAAATCAGTAATGGTGAGCTTGTCTTATTAACGCCATGGAATGGTACATGTAAGTAGCTTTTTATTCCTGAATTATAAGCAGTAAATAAACGATTGATCAGATTAATAAAGACATTGTATTAACAAAAAAGAATAAAATTAAAGAGTAGAAGGTATAAAAGGACGATTTCTAAAGTGCAATTAACAACTGAGAAGAAAGAGAAAACGTAGCAAACATAGGCGGGTTTGTTTTCGGTTGTTTACAAGGAGAGATAACAGAATGACAAATCAAACTCCAATACAAACACAGAATACAAATTCAGGAAACAATCAATTACAGAACCAAATTATTAATCAAATTAAACCATATTAGCCCTAGAGAAGTTAGTTATGCAATTCATTCAAAATCCGGCTCCAAATAAAGATATGACACCAGGTAATGATAATTAATTTATGAAAGTTAATAACTTTGTAAAAAATTTATTAAATGCAGGAAATTTTATTGAAGTATATGTATACAGCTGATAAACAAAAAAATAATGAGATGTAAAGCAAAGCGTATGTAATGTAGGCTTTTTTATGTTGAATCAAATAAGAAGTGGGAAAGAGGTGGCAAAATGGATAGTTTACAAGAGGTGAAAAGTGATATTCTGGAAATAAGGCAAGATATTAAGGATATACGATTAGAGATTAGAAGTTTAGAAATGCGGACGACAGGTAATGAAAAGGACATTATTAATATTAATAAGCAATTAGACAAAATCAGTGCTAATACAACTTGGATCCTACGCCTTATTATTGGTGGACTAATTGGAGCTGCTCTTACCTTCTTTTTGAAAGGAGGAGGTATGTAATGATTGAAATTACAGCAATGATTGGGGTTGTTGTAGGAATTTCACAAATTGCAAAAACAACTGGACTGCAAACAAAATATATTCCGTTATTTAATTTAACACTTGGCATTACGCTAGGTGTTTTATTTTTGTCTCAAGATATTAAAATGAATTTATTTCAAGGAATGATTATCGGATTGTCAGCTAGTGGATTATTTGACCATACAAAAATTATAAAAAGGGATGCCGATAGAAAATGAAAAAGAAATATAAGCATATTTTATCTATAGTTGTTGCAATGATTTTAGTAGTATCAATTGGAACAAACGCACTTGCTGATAGAACGCTACTTATTCCTGATTTACCAAAACAACCATACCGTTATGGTGTAGGAGCTTATGAAGGTGTTGTGGCACATTCTACAGCTACCCCAGAGGCGCCAGCAATTAATATTCAAAAATATGAGTCTCATACATGGCGTTCAGCGTTTGTTCACTACGCAGTGGATTGGAATGAAAAGATTCAAATTGCATCTACAAAACATCAGGCATGGGGGGCAGGTCCAGCAGCAAATGCTAGATTTGTTCATGTTGAATTGTGTGAGACAAGTGATCCATTGAAATTTAAACGTTCATATGAAAAATATATAGAATTAATTGGGGAAATCTTGCGAGAACGAAATATTCATCCCTCTAAAGGATTATGGACACATAGGGATATTACGTATAAATTAGGTGGGACAGACCATGAAGATCCACTAGATTATCTTCGTAGTTATGGCGTATCTGAGGCTAAGTTCCGAGCAGACGTGTTAAAGGTTTATAACGGGAGCACGGTTACAGTGGATACCAAACCACAAAAAACAAATGAAATATCTGGTACAGTAGAGTCGAATGGTATTGCATATATTGAAGGATACAATGTAAATCTCCGCTTTGGACCATCAACAGAAAATAGTATTATTCGTAAGCTACAAAAAGGTGAGGCTTATAAAGTATGGGGTAAATTAGGAAACTGGTTACATCTTGGTGGTAATCAATGGATTTATTATGATTCTTCATATATTCGTTACCAAGGTAATGAGCCTGCTACAGTAATTGGTAAAAGAGTTATTTCAAAAGTAAATAATATACGTTTCTATGATTCTCCATCTTGGCAGGATAAAGATGTTGCCGGTACTGTAGATATGGGTTTAGGATTCATTATTGATACAAAGGTAATTGTAAATAATTCACCACAATATAGAGTGCACAATAGTAAAGGTAAAACATATTATATTACAGCAAACGAAGCCTATGTGTATGTGAAGTAAAAGTGAGGATCTGCTCTACTATGGGGAGATCCTCTTTTTTATTTATCATATATAAATTAGGTTTAATGGTGAAAAGAGGAGGCTATGAATGATTTTTGGTTTGGAAAAAATATTCTTGATAGAAAAATAATATAGTGTTATATTAAAATTTAATGATGTATTATTTTAAAATGGATTTTTGACATGCTATAGATTTATTTCAAGATGTCGATTTTGGGAAAACAGAAGGTAAGGTATTAGGTAAAGAGACATAGTGTTTATAACGAGCGTTAATCCTGTATTATAATTTAGGAGAAATATATCAAGTAAGGAGTTTTTTTATGCCGAAATGGGCTAAGTGGATTGCCTTGTTTGTGATTTTTATCTGTAGTATTTTAACTATCGACGCTCTTGTTGGTAGCAAAAAAGGTATAAAAGCCATTACAGCAGCAGTTGAGGAATTAACCGCAGATGAAAAAAATATAGGAAATCAAAAAGAAGTAAAGCAAGGAGCCGAAACAAGTAATTATAAACATTTAGACAAGCAGCATTATGCGTGGGTAATGGATGATTATTTAAAGGACCTATCTGATGTGGCAAACCGATTTAGCATTTTAGAGGCTGATGCAGAAATTAAGGGTACTATAAACAAATCATGGGTTTCAGATGTAGGCGATGTTTTCTATAAAATGTCTTATCTCATCTCAAGTATACGATATGTAGAACCCCCAACAGAATTAAAGGGTCTACATTCATCTATTTTAAAGGCGATGGATAACTTGCAATTTGTTATAGACAACTATGGAGATGCTGCGAGCCAAACAGATTTAGCGAAACTAGGTAAATGTTTAAAATCATTAAGAATTGCTAGGGATACAATAGGCGAGGCGCGTAGTGAATTATCTACTTATGAATAATTATCATAAAAACCAATTAGTATTACATAACATCCTCAAAAGTATATATGAAGTTTAGCGTTTTCTTTGCGGTTAAGGAAACAGTAATCTCAAAGGTTTCAATTCTAATGCTTGGTACATGAAAGAGGATAACAAGCAAGGAATGGAAAGCGAAAGATTAAAGCTGTTGAGTTCATGGACAAGGCTGGCATGAAGAAAGCGACATTTTACAAGAAAATGAGCGATGAAAATCAGTTCAAGCATAAATAACAGGCTTTATCCTTTAAATACTAGAGTTTTAAAGGGAACAGGTCCAAGTACTACAGCTTCATATTTGGTGAACAATAATCAAAAATACATTCCTGAAAATAAGACTGGGAATAATCAACTTTCTGAAAAAAATATAGAACAATATATTAATAACAAATATAATTCAATTAACTCACAAGGTCTCTCTATATTTGAATTTCTTAAAATGTTATTGGATAAAGGTGTACCTATGTCGATAATAACAGAAATATTAGTGGGATTTGTAGAGGGGCACAATAAGAAGATTGAAGAATCGGAGAAAGAAGTAGAAAAAGGATTAGAGAAAGAATTAGAAAAAGGATTAGAAGAAGGAATAGTGAATGCTCAAAAACAATAATAATTTTTAGTGAAGAGTAGTTCTATGAAAACATAGAAAATAAATTTTATGATCTTGTTTTCGGTGTATAACTTTTCTTGATATATAAGTTATAAAAATTTTAATTTCTATTCATCTATTTTGTAATTTAATAAAAATACAAATGAGACGCCGCTGTTTAGCAGCATCTCATTTAGCTATATTATTTTCTCTAAATTAACTCATTATTAGCTAGCAGAATGAATTCTTTTAATAATACAACGCCTTCTTCCACTTTAACTTCTATTTTCCAGTACTTAAATTAGATAGTCTTCTTTTATGAGAATCTACTCCCAAATTTTTAATTTCCATCAATTTAATATTTTTGTAGTATCTCCAAAACAAAAGTACTGACTAAAATCCTTATAAGAAGATAAAAAGCTTTTTAATTCTTGACTAATATCTTTTAGGTCCCGTATATAGTATATGCGGCTAAATTAATTTTCTCATTAGAATGATATAGCTGTACATCTACATAACTGAATCTCTCACAGTAATTATTATGTATCAAATTAGATATAAATGGTTTTATTTTCAATGCATTTTCTTCATTCATAATAAATTTCTCACAAAACAGTCCCAATATAATTTTTACGGGTAACTTTTTATCATATATTTTCTTTATGTTTTTAAATTTAAATGCAATGTCAACTAACTTATCATTACTGAATAGAGATACTTCTATAATTTCATTAGAAGGAATATTTAATGTTTCAATGATTTGATCAGCCCACTCAATTCCATCAATTTTTGAAAATAAAGCAATTTGTAATCCTATCTTAAAAACCTCAGCCATTACTTTTATTTAACTATATATAATTCCTTAGATTTTTGATAAGTATTCATATAGAATGTTTGAAGAGACATTAAGACTGATATTTTTAGTCATAACATTTCAATTAATATAAAAAGAATTTATCTTTTATATTTCATTTGTATTTTTTTAAAGTGCCTTCATAATTAGCAACGATAGAATACAGAGTATTTTTTTGAGAAACTAGATAGAGTACTCCTTGATAAGTGCCATCATCATATGAAAAAGATTTAGGTATTTTTATTACATTTGGACCGAAGGGGGAGTTCGGGAATATTTTAACACAGTTTTTTACGTATTCATTTGCTTCTACATTCTGCGTGACATTTTTACAGTTTCCGAAGTATTGATCATGTTCATCAGCATGTGATGAGATTCCCCCTATAACTAATCCACCTAATGTTAATGCACTTACCACAAATTTTTTTAACATATAAATATAATCCTCCTTTTTTAAATTGAATATCACATTTTATTCTACATTTTTATCTCTTTTGTTAATTTATAGTTCATTACGATACCCTGTATGTTAAGAAACAGGGTAGCAATCCCCAAAACATATTTAATAGTATCTTTTTTAGAATCGCTCAAGTAATATTTTATTAGAGTCGAATTTCTTAGTTTTACAAATACAATTTATATTTGGAAGCCATTCTTTTTCATGGGTAATTTCCAATGTTAAATAGTTAATTGATAATTTTTTTCCACTAGATGCCAAAGGGTGTTTTAAAGAATAATTAATAATTTCAGTGCAAATAAGATTGGCTATTAAACTAATGTATGGACCTATGGCAGTAGTAATTGTTTTAGATTCTAACTCTAATAATTTATCTTTTTTCAAGGAATTGTTTTCTAATAAATCGTGATAAAAACATTCTAAACAAGGTGTCTGATTAGGAATGCTAGTTAAAATTTGACCTGTCACACACCCTAATCCACCTGTTATAAGAGGAATATTCCTTATCTGTGAAAATAAATTAGACCATAATTGAATATATATAGGGGGGGAATCTGCTGCACAAACTAAGATATCAATGTCCTCAGGGAATATCTCTAATAAATCTTCTACACTATTTATGCGTTTTGTGAAACCTGTTATAGAAATCTCATCATTGAAATCTTTGATATTATTTATAGCTGATTTCACTTTATATTCACCTATATCAGATAATTTATATAAAAATTGCCTATTCAAATTGTAGAGTAGGAAGCGAGCGCCTTGTCATATTGCTATGATAGGTTTCTCAAAACCCCTCACCGAACCGTACGTACTCCTCTCAGAGTATACGGCTCTCCATCAATTGCTTGTCAAAGTTATTTTTTTCTGTTTTTCGCTATAAGTTCTACTCTCATATCATAGTGAATTTCATTATGGCAATCCTCACATACGGCTAATGTTTTGCGTCTACGGGCAATCATTAATTTTTGCCATTTGGCTTTGCCTTTCTCAACATCTTTCATTTTTCGGACATGGTGCATTACTAAGTTAGAATCGGTTTTACCACAATGTTCACATTTGTTGGCTGACAACCTATCCATAAGACTAGTTGTTGACATATGAACTCTTGAGGCTAACAAGTTGTCGATGTTATTTTCTTGTGTTTTCATCTTAGTTATATCAACCGTTCTAAATCCTTCCCTGTAGAAAGAATGAGAGTGTTGTTTGCCTTTTTTATCTTTGTAATTGACTATGAATACACCGTTTTTGCAATATTTCCCCTTAATTTTTCCGATTGAGCTTTTATATTTATTGGCGAATGTTTTATACATGCTGTATTCTAGAACGTAACTGAATTTTTGGAGTACCGTTGAATTAACTGCATATTTGTAGTAGTTGTACATCCCTCTGATCTGTAATACATAATTATGTAGTATTTCCAAATCATCTAGGTGTGCCATTTCCGGTCTATGCTTTGGTTTCCAAGTTTCTTTCCCATTCACATACTTCATTTCTAAAACATTCAGGGCAAGTAATTTATTTCGCCATGTTTCATGGGGGATTTCAAGTCTTACTTTTAGATTGTGATGTCTTCTTTTTGCACCTTTCACCGAGTATTTGGTAAATAACTCGTTTCTAGTGATATTGACGTTGTACCCAAGAAATGTTGCTTTCTTGCTAGAGTGGGTGATAAGTGTTTTTTCTTCTGATAAAGTTAATTTTAATTCTTCATTGAGAAATTGAGCTATATCAGATTTAATGGCTTTGGCATCATCTTTACTGCCGATTATCATTACAATAAAGTCATCAGCATATCTAACATATTTTAGTGACTTAAATTTATCCGACATTGGATTGTAGTAGGGACGTTGTCCCCTTTCCTTAACCCATTCGTTGACTTGCTCGATTAATTCCTGAGCTTCATTGTGTTTACCTTGTTCTCTTAGTAAGTCTGCTTTCTTACGCCCTCTTTTTATTTTGAGGTGTAAGTATTGATATCTTTTATCAACTTCTCTGTCTTTTGGTTGACCTTTTCCGAACTTTTCAGCGTATTTTTCCATGTATATATCTAGTTCGTTTAGATATATGTTGGCAAGAAGAGGACTGAGAATCCCTCCTTGTGGTGTTCCACTGAATGTTTTGTGGAATTGCCAATCCTCCATGTACCCAGCTCTTAGGAACTTCCATATTAATCCGATGAGTGTTTCGTCATTGATACGTTTTCTTAGTAGGTTAATTAGGATATGGTGGTCGATATTGTCAAAGAAACCTTGAATATCACCTTCAATAAACCATTTAGTTCCATTACCACTCTTTTTAATTTGTTTCAAAGCTGTATGACAACCCCTATTTTTCCTGAATCCATGTGAGTTCTCAGAGAAGTTTGGTTCATAAATTGCTTCTAAGATATACTTTATTACTAATTGGACAAGTTTATCGTCAAATGTCGGTACCCCAAGAGGACGTTTTTTCTTACTCCCTTTTTTATCAATATATACTCGCTTAACAGGAGTAGGTTTATAGTTACCATTTTTAATGTTGTTGATGATTTTAGATACTCTATTTTTTGAGAAGCCATCAACAGTTTTATTTATGGTTCCTCTGGTCATATTACCTGGATTGGCATATATTTCTTGATAACCTTTATAGTAGAATTCTGGATTATAAAGATTTCTATATAATCTTTTGAACTTATAGTTTTCTTTAATAGTATTCTTCGACAAGGTGTTCAATACATAAACTGGATTTCTCATCAGCATCTCGCTTCCTTCCTGTTTATTATCATCATGAACTAATTGACTACCTTCCTTCGCCATCCTGATTTCACAACCATGACCTAACGTAATTTGTCATACGTTAGTGTGATAGGCTTTCCCTATCTCTGACTACTACGAAGGCTCCGTTACCATATGGAATATTCAAGAGCCACATTTCTTGGTTTTTACCTTGAAATCATCCTCTATAGCCATAAATGGCGCTTCCACTTAGGTAATCCCCATTTAGTACCTTGTAAATAGTTTGTAGTAATGTCGGTTGGGACTTTCAATCTTTACTAATGTACTTTAGTTGGTTCTCTAGTGTGAAACACACCTCTCTCCACAAAAAATAGATGAGCTGAACTAGAGACATATCGTTTCAATGTCTATTTCGATATGGTCGTCGATAAGACCCCTTGATTTATCCTTCACGCAGTTTAGCATTCAACCTTGTTTACCACGGTACACCTAGAAATTCAGTCGCACTCATGACATTAGAGTGACTTATCCCGTTGCAGCCATGCTACACTCCCCGCTCACTTTCGATTACGGATAAGGCTACCGGTGTCGGGTTGTTATCTTGTTTCACTTCACCCGCTGATTTACTAAATCAGAGTTTACAAGGCCCTTATGGGCGCACTTTATATTCAATTTTATCAGGATCTACTACATAAATAGTATTTACGCCTAACCCTGCCAATTGTAACAATAAATTACTTCCCAGTCCCCCAAGACCAATAATCCCAATTTTTAATTCTTGTAATTCTTTTAAAATGTTCCCTGCTGAATTATCCATAGAAGAAAAGTTTGAAAAGAAATGAAGATTTGTTAAATGTCGATTATTATCTATAATAGGATTAGGTAAGCACTGTTCTATATGACCGTAATTATTTAATTCTTTGATAGTATCCCATACATCTTGTTTGGTTAATGAAGGGAATTTAGAGTGTAATATTTTAAAAATTTCTGTCACGCTCTTATTTCCATCTAATAAATTAAGAAGTTCTTTAAGAAAACCATCGCTATCTTTCAATACACTCATAAAATTTCGATCTTTACCAATAATAATTTCTGTATCACTTATATAAGTGACAGGATGTATATCTTTTATTTTATAAAACATGATAAAAACCACCTCAATATATAAGATTTAAAAAAGGTGCTTTAAGAATTAAATTCTAAAACACCTTTTTTAAATCTTATGTTCCTCCAGTAGTACCTCCAAAAATCCAATCCCAAAAACCTGATCTTTGATCAATTCTTTCAATATCGATTTTATTCATGTGAACTATTCACCTACCTTCATGTAAATAATACCATTTTTTACTTTATCTTTCAATAGGGAATTTTCTATATATTTTTATAATTTAAAAATATATAGATTGAATATAAGGATTCAATCATTAGAAGATAAGTTGGCGAAAGCACAGCGTGTTCTTTTTAGAAGAATGAAAGGATCTTCTTGCTGGAATAAATAACGAGTAAAGGTAGCTAGAATTCATGAATACATATCAAATGCTAGAAAAGATTACTTGGACAAAATTTCAACTGAAATCATCAAAAACCACGATGTTATCGGTATAGAGGATTTGCAAGTATCGAATATGTTAAAGAATCATAAGTTAGCAAAAGCAATTAGTGATGTATCTTGGTCGTAATTTCGATCAATGTTAGAATACAAAGCAAAATGGTATGGCAAACAAGTCATTGTCGTATCGAAAACATTTGCTTCCAGCCAATTATGTTCTTGTTGTGGATATCAAAATAAAGACGTTAAAAATCTAAACCTACGTGAATGGGACTGTCCTTCTTGTCGTACACACCATGATAGGGATATTAACGCAAGTATCAATCTAAAGAATGAAGGGATAAGGCTTCTAACCGCAAGGACTGCGGGGTTAGCCTAATCAATTAGAGTTCGATAGAACTCTTTACTTAGGAATCCCTCACTTCTAAACGAAGTGAAAGTGGGGGTAGTTCAATAGGAAATGTCATATGTTTACTAAAAAAGTTGAAAGTATAAAATAAATTTGAAGTAAACTAGAGAATTTTGATATGCGCTTTAAGCAATTAATGAAAAATGCCTCCTGTATTTATACAGGAGGCATTTTTTTGTTTTTCTTCAATTCAAATATCTCTTATTTTAAAAACCGTATAAATTAGGTAATTAAAATTTTAATATACTAAAGAGAAAAAATCCCAAAAAAAACTAAAATTTATATATTTTCCAAATTAAATATGTAATTAAATGTAAAAGTATAATATAATTATTACTAGTTTCTTACAAAACAATTCACAATCTTTGAAAGGAGGAATGTTGTATAAGTAAATATTTAATCTTGTTAACAATATAGCTTTTATCTTTAGGACACTCTCTATCATCTGTTTTCTGATTATTTAAAAGTTTTAATCAACCACCATAGAGCACCAATCATAACTATAATTTCAAATACAATCAATGCTGTATTAGCTTTCTTTTTTTTGAACTCTTTTAGTAAATTGAGTAAAGCGACTATAAATAAAATTATAAAAAATAAAACCAAAAGTATATTCATTAAGAAACCTCCTGAAATTTCAATATTTTAACTTTATTATACATTAAATTAATACACATAATACCTAAAATTTATATATTTCTAATAGAAGACGAAGGAGAGAAATATGAAAAAATTATGTTTATCTATAATTTTAGTATTTTTATTCATAACTTATTTTCCATATAAGGTTGTTAATGCGACAGAACATCAATATTATACTTTTTTATTAAAAGATGAAAAAAACTTTAGTGATATTAAGAGACTAATAGATAATACCAATGGGAGAATCATTTACGAAGTAAGGGAACTTGGGCTTTTTCAAATAGAAGCTTCGTCAAAAACTGTAGCCCAGATTGCTCAGAGTCCACTAGTTGAAACATATAATCCTTCTTTAAGATTAAAGGAATTAGAAACCGAGAAAAATGTAACCGTTTCAAAAAAACCTGAAGAACGTTCAGCTTGGGATTTACAGTGGGACATGAAACAAATAACTAATAATGGAGAAAGCTACAAATTATTTTCAGGTACTAAAAATGTGACTGTAGGTATCATTGATTCAGGAATAGATGTAAATCATCGAGATTTACAAAACAATATAGTTACAGGATCTAAAAACTTAGTTCCTATGGGCGGATTTCAAGGAGCCGAACCCTATGAAACTGGAGATCCTGATTATTTAAATGATAATTTAGGTCATGGTACGCATGTGGCAGGTCAAATTGCAGCAAATGGTATCGTTAAAGGTGTTGCTCCAGGAATTGGAATAAAATCTTATAGAATTTTTGGTAAAAAATCCTCAGAACTAATTTGGGTTATTAAAGCAATTGTAGAAGCAGCAAAGGACAATAATGATGTTATAAACTTAAGTTTCGGAGAATATCTGGTTAAAGGTGCTAAAGTTATTGATGGAAAAAAACAAACTGGGGATTTAGCAGAGATACAGGCATACCAAAAAGCAATAAATTTTGCGCATAAAAAAGGAAGTGTTATTGTAGCTGCAGCTGGTAATGATGCTCTCAATGTAAAGGATAAAATTCAAATGACAAGCTTTTTACAACAAAAAATGAAGAAAGATAATGTAAATTATATAGGTGAAATATTAGATGTTCCTGCTGCCTTATCTAAGGTAATCACAGTAGCCTCTGTGGGTCCATCCGATGAATTATCTCTTTTTTCTAATTATGGCTTAGGTTTTATAGATATTGCTGCTCCAGGTGGAGATTTTAGGTTGTTAAAGGAAAACAACCTTGATGATTATAACAAATATGGGTTATTTAAGAAGGAACAAATTTTGAGTACATGGCCAGATAATGATTATTTTTTTACTTCTGGTAATTCAATAGCATCTGCGAAGGTCTCGGGAGCATTAGCATTGATTATTGACAAGTATCATTTAAAAAAACAACCTAATAAATCTACTAGATTTCTTTATAAATATGGGGTTAATAAAAGAGGTGATACTAGCTTATACGGAAATGGAACGTTAAATATATATAAAATGTTATCTAAATAAAAAATATTGCAAATATTTTAAAATATGGTAATATATGAAATGTGTTAAAAACAAAAAAAGTAATTGGAGGAATTAAATTGAAAAAAGGTATTATTTTAACAACTACTATGGCGTTAGGTTTATTATCAGCGACTGCAGTGTCGGCAAATTCGGATGTTTCATATACACCTAAAAACATGGAATCAGCTACTGTCGAAAAATCAGGCGACATTGAAGAAAGAAGCTGGGCTCAAATTGGACGATTTGCTGGAGAAGCAGTAGCATGTTGGGGTGTAGGGAAAGCGCTTGATTGGGCTGTTGATAACGTTAAAGAAGGTGCTGCGAGAAACAAAGGAGCAGGTGTAGATACTAGTTATAAATTTGGGATGAGTAAATTAGATAGAGAAAATTTCCAAGAAGCATTCGGAAGATAAAAGTTAATCTGAAGACCATTAAACATTACAAATATAATGTTTAATGGTTTTTTTCTCGAAATAGTTAAAGGAGGTTAATAATGAATATGGTTAAAAAAAACATTGTTTTTACCAGCTGGTTTTTCTTATTGTCTGCAATTTTTATAGTACATTTTACAATCACTTTTTTTATAATGCTCCTGAAACACCAATAAAACAAATGTATTTTTCACAAATTAATAATTATATGAATCCGCTTTTTAAACAAAATTGGAGGCTATTTGCACCTAATCCAATTAGTAGCAACCAACATCTATGGACAAGAGGTGAAATAATAAACGAACAGGGAGAGAAAAGTTTTACGGACTGGGTAAATGTGAGTGAACCTTTAATAACAGCGGTACATAAAAATAGATTTACCCCAATGAGATTAATATCAGCCACAAACTCTTCAGTTATTGGACAAGTAGTAAATAAATATAATAGGGACCCTGAAGAATATAAAAAGGATATTAATATAAGTAAATCTGATTTGAATAAATTACCATCAGATCTTTTAATTCTTCATAGGATCGCCTGTGATGCATTAAAAAAATCTTATCCAGATGCTAAATTTGTAAATGTAGAAAATAGGATAGTGATAAGTAGCTTTAAAGAATTTACTGGAATAAATGATGAAGAAAGTAAAAAAGAGAAAAAAGAAGGAAAAGAAGGAAAAGAAGGAAAAGAAGGAAATGTACTTTATTTAGATATACCAACCTTACCGTATACAAAGGTAGTGTCTTTTTAAAAGGAGGATTGTTTAATGGAGAAATCTGTTAGTTTTTCAGAGAAATTTAATGGTTTTTTGAAATCATTTAGCAATGAACAACACCTTATTGGTGCTAGTTTAGTTAGGATAGGTTTTGGGATACATATATTATATTTTTATGTTCTACAGATATTTCAAAAGGATTTTTTATGGGGAGCCAATGGAGTTTATCCATGGGAGGTTTTTAGCCAGGATATAAAAATAGATAACTTTTCAATTTATTCATTATCTAATTCACCTGTCTATTTTAATATTATATTTTTCACTGGAATTTTAATAGGGGTTTTATATCTTATCGGATATAAAACTAGATTCATTGGAATCTTAAATTTTATATGGATATGGTCACTATATGAAAGAAATCCGTATGCTCTTGATGGAGGAAACAATATATTAATAATTTGTTTATTTTATCTTTTATTTGTAAATACTATTGCATATTTTTCGTATGATGCAATGAAAAGTAACAATGTAGCAAAAGAAAAAAATAATCGTTATTTAGCTTTACTTCATAATTTCGGTGTGCTTGCATGTATTGTACAATTAATGGTCTTATACTTTGCTTCTGGTTTGTTTAAAGTTCAAGGTAAGATGTGGGTACATGGTACAGCACTATACTATGTAACACAAGTCAAAGAATATAGTTTACCAAGCATTGCCCCTTTAATTTATGAAAATCCTATAATTTTTACAGTAGGTACATATGCCACAGTGATCTTTCAGCTAGCTTTTCCTTTTTTAATTTGGAATAAAAGAACAAAGTGGCTAATGGCTATATGTTCTATTATGTTTCATATAATGATAGCGGTATTAATGGGCTTAGTTGCGTTTGGATTAGCAATGATTACAATAGATTTAATATTATTTGATGATAAGTCTTACATTAAATTAAAAGATAAATTAATTAATGTAAATAATAAAATTAAGGATATATTTAATAAACGAATACAAAAACTACAATAAAATACAATGATAAAAAGCCAAAAAATTATAGTACTTTACGACGGGTATTGTCCTATGTGTAAAAACGTTGTTACTAAGTTAAAAAAGGGCGATATATTTAACTTACTTATGTTTAAATCTTTTCGGGAATATTCTAATTCAAAAGCTGAAATTGGAATACCTCTTACAACGTTAGAAAAACGTATGCATTCTAGAAAATTAAAAGAGGAAAAATACGTGTCAGGTATTGATTCAATAATACAAATTTGTAAAAGGGTTCCGATTATGTGGGGAATACTTATCTTTCTGTATTTAGGGAAATTTATGGGTATTGGCCAGCGAACTTATGATTTTATTGCAAAAAGACGTATGATTGTTCCTGTTGGTCATTGTGAAAATAATATATGTGAAAGGAAATTATAAATCAACCCAATAACAAGATATTGTAAAAAAACAAAATATGATATAATTTTCTAGAAATCGTTAAGAAATGCAATATTAATAAAAAATTCTCTTCAAATATTTGAAGAGAATTTTTTATTAAGTTTAGTAGAGGATTTATATTGTGATAATTTATTTTTGACACAGTATATGGTTATATCTAAATTTAATACAATCTAGTTTAGAACTCAAAAAAAAGATGTAACAAAAACTATGTTTATTTTATAAATCAAATAAATAAGATTGAATCCAATTTAAAGTTTTTAAAATTAGGATAATTGAAAGAAAAGAGACGCTTCTTATTTGTCTTCATCTGCGTTAAACGAAGCTTATTAATATAAATTTACTCGTATCATCCCTTGATATATGCATAAACACATCTTATAAAATAGGATTTTCTATTTACACTAAACTGTTAGTACATAGAATATAAGAAACTTTCAGCTCCAATTCGTTATAAGTTAGCTGCTACTTTGTTTTCTTTATATTCTTTCAGTGTTTTATAGAAAGTATATTTCTTTATTTCAAGTAAATCCATAAATTGGACACCTGTTATTTCTCTATTTTTTCACTTTGGAAAAGTTGCTTCTATTTAACACATGAACTAATGGCAGAAAATGAACGGAAAGGTACATATAGCTAATAATGTAGGGCCAATCCACATTGAAAACATATTCAAACCTTTACCTGAACATGGCCATGTTTAAAAAATCAATATAAACTATGTGAATTCTTTCTTCCAAAGAATTCGATATCTACAGAAAGGGATTTAAGGTTATTGTAAGGTAAATGAAAGTTACCTGAAAGAATCTCAGTTTAATATAAAATTATGAATTATCACAGGAGGGATGAAATAATGTTAAAGAAACTGGGAATAGGTTTAGTAACTTCCATAATTTTGTTGAGTACAAATGGTATTGCTGATGCATCTACTAACAGCGTACATGTAAAAAATGAAATGATATCTAAGAGCACAAAAAAGTGCAGTGACTGTTGGCGTGTTGGTCAATCTAGAACAGAAGATGGAGTTGCAGCAAAGTATACAACAATAGATGGAGAAAAAGTTGTCAAATATACAGTACAGGGCAATGGAAAGGTTAGAATGGATGTCATTGGTAAAGGATTTGCTGAAATTAAAGTAACTAGGGAGAATGGGAAAAGTGTATATTATCAGTTTGAGGTAATTTAATTAGTAATCAAATATAGGTTTTCATTTTAGAACGTTGCCTTCCTATAATTAGGAAGGCCTTTATTATTACATAAATAGGATAAAATAATAGTTCGCTAAATTGGCTAGGAACATAACTAAAAATGTCAGAGGAAATTTAGTAAATTGTTTCACATGAATCATCTTCTCTTGTTTGGATTAAAATGTTTACCTTCGTCTAAATACAAGTTATACACGCATATATTGATCTTATAAAGATATATATTACACATAATATTATGTTAAAGGTGGCGAATCGTATCATGAAAGATTTTGTTCTCGAAAAAGAAAACATTATTCGTAAATATGGTGAATGGACCGCTTATGATATTAAATTAACGGATACTCTATATACAAGAGATATTCGACAACCAAATCCTGCATTAAAAAAAATTGTGACAATGATTCAAGATATCACACAATGTGATTTTAAAAATCTTCGAATCTTAGATTTAGCTTGTTTAGAGGGGCATTACGCTATTGAGTTTGCTATGCAAGGAGCAACTGTTGTAGGGATAGAAGGAAGAGAATCAAACATACAAAAAGCTATATTTGCTAAAGATTTATTAAGTTTGGAAAACTTAACCTTTTATCAAGATGATGTAAGAAATTTAAGTGCTGAAAAATATGGTCAATTTGATATTGTTTTATGCTCTGGTATTTTATATCATTTAGACTGCCCAGATGTATTCCCCTTTTTAGAAAAAGTGTATGAAGTATGCAAAAGGTTTGTAATAATTGATACTCATATCACTTGTACTCCTAATGTATCAGTACTTTATAAAAATTATGAATATAAGGGACACACAATGCTAGAACACTCTGCTAACTCATCAATAGAAGAACGTTTAAAATCAAAATGGGCATCATTAGATAACGTTACTAGTTTTTGGATGACAAAATCCTCTCTATACAATTTTTTAACGCGAACAGGTTTCTCTTCTATAAATGAATCCAGAAGTTTAGTTCAAGAAGATAGGATCACTGTTGTAGCTTTTAAGAAATATCCAATAGAAATTAAAAGCTCTCCTGAAACAGAAAAATACATTGAACCCGATTATTTAGAATGCTAAAAACAACACTTTTAAGTTTAATAGTCTAATCACTCAGTATGAGTTAACACTATATGTCATTCAAGCTAAAAACTTAAAGTATCCCTAAACAAAATTATTAATTTTTTAAAAGCTATTTATATAAATGCAACCCGTTGTTTCTGTTTTGGGGGCACTATAAAGTTTTAGCTTTATAGTGATGGGATAGCACCGCATTGCTATCAACTTAAAGAAATACTTCCTAAAACAAAAAATGAAAACAATAATAAAAAAGCTTATCATTACGTGTTAAAGGATAAGCTTTTTTATTTTAGTGTAATTAGAAGTTTTGAAATTCTTTTACTACTTTCATAATAAACTTAAAGATGCTCTTTTCAACCTTGTAAAATTAACCCTTCATTATTTAAAAGCTGTAATATACCAAATAGCAACAACATTTCCATTTTTATCGAGTACTCTGCCTTCAGCTGCTCCTTCTTCATATGCTGTTACTACACCAGTTTTAGGGTTGACATAAATTTTATTTTCACTAAATAAGACATATTTGTATTGATTTCCGCTTGGCGTCATTGACCAAGGTTTCCCCACTTTAATGTGTATAAATTCACCTTGCACATCAGATACTTGATAAACCGATTTTGTTGATTCTGGATTGTTTACTGCAGCGTGAGTTTTAGTAGTAGCAAAAGTTCCTAAACCTCCAATTCCAATGGTAGCTGCTAACGCAATTCCAACAAGTTTTTTCATGTGATAATGCCTCCTTTTTTAATTCATATCTGTATATTAAACGGTTAGTCTTTCATGTCACTTTCATTTATCTTACAATAACCTTAAATAGATTTTTGAAAATTCCGACTGATGCGAGGGAGAGTATGAAAAAAATATATTAATTGTTGATGATGACAAAGATATTATTGATCTTTTAAAGCTTTTTTTAGAAATGGAAAATTTTTTTGTTGTAGAGGCTTCAAATGGTGAAGTTGCCTTAAAGTGTCTAGAAGAAAATCATATTGATTTAGCTATTGTTGATATTATGATGCCTAAAATGGATGGTTACCAATTAATCAAAAAAATTCGTGAGACGTTACAATTTCCAATACTTATATTGTCAGCCAAATCTCAAGAAGTAGATAAAATTATAGGTTTAGGGATTGGAGCAGATGACTTCATTACAAAGCCATTTAGTGCTTTAGAAATTATAGCTAGAGTTCAAGCTCATCTTAGAAGGTCCTATGAATTTAATGATAGGGCTGTAGAAGGTAAGGAGAAGCAAATTCATATGGGTGATTTAGTATTAGATCATCATTCTTGTACACTCTATAAATCAAGCGAATCCATTTCTCTCAGTGCTACGGAATATAAAATCTTAACACTTTTTATGGAAGAACCAGGGAGAATATTTACTAAAAAACAAATTTTTGAAAATGTATGGTCGGATTATTACTGTGCAGATGATAATACGATTATGGTTCATATTAGTAGACTGCGAGAGAAATTAGAGGATTCTCCTAAGAATCCAGTTTATATAAAAACGATACGGGGACTTGGGTATAGATTTGCTAGGAAGGAAGAACTTTATGAAAAATAAAGTTTTATATATCTTAATTAAAAATTACGTTATATTTGCACTAGCAATAGGTTTCACGGTGATAACCTTATTTATATTTTTGATGTACCAAACAGAAAAGCAACTAGGAGAGCTAAATAATTTAAAAGCAAGTGAAGTAGTGCGTGAAAACTTTAAAACTATTAATTCAGAATCAATAGAATCATTTGGTGGTTGGGTAGAAATTCTTAATGAAAATTTACAAGTTATCTATACCAAAGGGGAAAAGAAGGATAAGCTTTTATCATATTCACAAAGAGAATTTACTACTTTATTTTTTGATAATGATCAACTTCCTTATTATTCATCTGTAGCAACATTTGTAACGAAAAAAGGTGAAACATTATATTGCCTTGTTAAGGTTCCTAAAAAAGCAATAAAGTATGAATATACGTTTTCTGATAAAAATGAGGAATACGTATATGTTTTTTATAAGATATTACTTTCTACAATCGTTTTATTTTTTGTATTTTTCTCTATGAATGTATATATATTTAGTAGGCAAATTGCTAGGAAAATAACCAGGCCATTGGATAAACTAGCAACTGGATTTGAGGAAATTGCTAGTGGGAAATATGATAAAAGGTTAAACTATGAAACATATTTTGAGTTAATGCAAATACAGGATTCGTTTAATGTTATGTCGGAAAAACTCGATAAAATAGAGAAAGAGAAGAAGAGGTTGGAAGAAACCAAGCAGAAGATGCTTGTAGATTTGTCTCATGATTTAAGGACACCAATTACAACCGTTCAAGGTTATGTTGAAGCATTACAACTAGGGATCATTACAGAAAAAGGTGAAAGAGAAAGAACTTTGAATGTAATATATAATAAGATTCGAATCATTGCGGTATTAACTGAAGATATTTTTGAACTGTCTAAATTAGAGCATTCTGATTATCCTTTTGAAGTACATCCAACTGATGTATCTGAGTTTATTCGTGAATTGCTTGTAGAATATTATGATTTATTTCAAGCGAAGCGCTTAATCCTTCAATATCAAATACCCTCTAAAGAAATGATTGCTCCAATTAACAACAGGTTACTATACCGTGCTATCTCTAATATAATATCTAATGCTCTACAGTATAATACGGCAGGTACGACCGTGTTTGTATCGTTAATTGAGGATGAAAGCAAAGTATATATAAACATTATAGATAATGGAATTGGAATACCTGAGGATATGAAACAAAGTATTTTTGATGCATTTGTTCGAGTAGATGATTCTCGAGAAAATAATGGGGGATCAGGTCTTGGATTAACTATTGCTAAGCATATAGTAGAAAAACATGGAGGGAGCATAAATTTAGATAGTACAAAGAAAAAAACACATTTCTGTATTTCTTTACCTAAATGCAGTGTGTAAATACCTTATGAAAAGTGTTAGTAAGTTAAATGGTTGAATAAAGAGAAAACGCACGATTTAGTTCCTTTAATTTTAACTCTGGTTCATATAAAATTGTATAAACATAGCAATTTAAAACTGCTCTTCTTTTTGTTAAACTTCGTGACTTTATCGGAAATCTATATTAGTATTTCTGCATATGAAGTAGGCATAAAAGGAGATACCATATGAAAATAACAAAAATAACATGTAATATGATGTTTAGTTTAATACTATTAACATCATGTGATATATCGGATAAAGAAATTGAACAAAAAGCTCAAAGTTATACAAAATCGCAGTATGGTTTTTCTATTAAACTAAATGAAGTTGAAATACCGGGGAATTATAAAGATTTACTGGGGCCAGATGTACGGATAGCTCATGTACAGCAAGTAAATGAACCGTATTTGCAGTTTCAGCTAGCTTTGGATGGACGAATCTCTCCAAAAGTAGATAGTGATAATTATAAAATCAAAAAAGAAGCGAATGATGTAAAAGAAAAGTTCAATACATATTATGTTGGAAAAGAGAATAACGATATATTTACGTTTGAACAAATGTATATGGGAAATATTGTTTTTGATAAAAAAGAAGAAGCAGAAAAAGAAAAGAAAAATGTAAAGAAATACGTTACGGCAGTTTTTAGAAGTAATATATTTTTGGATGTAAACAATCCTGTGCATATGGAAAAATTAGCAGAGCTGGCAAGAAGTATTCAAGAATTTAATAAGATAAATGGAAATAATAAGAGTAGTGTGGAAGAGATAACGATTCAGTTGCCAAATGCGGATAAGGAGCTATTACAGAGCATTGCAGTAGATTATATATTAACAGCTGATGATGCAAAAAAAGCTCTTGAGAGAAAAGAGCATTATATGGAAGCTTTACTGCTTACAAAATAAAAAAGGGGCTCATTTCGATTTCTTGTTTTATCATTTTAGTCAAGGTGGTTCTTTTAAAACCTCGTATAGGTAATCAGTACGATAAAATGGGAGACATTAGTCATATTTAAAAATTAAAAAAGTCCCTTAGTCATGTTAAAGGGAACTTGCTCACGCAAATGATCTGTAAATCAATTCATTTTTGATATACAGATCATTTGTATGATAATTTTTATAAATAATTGCTAAATAGTGAATTTACATAAATGCCTTTAGAAGTTCTTGAATTAATGGGATTGTTCCACCTAGAAATTTTAAAACTGCCATTGCGATTTCCATATTATTTGCTCCCCTTTTTTCGTATTAAGATTTGGTGAATCTTTATAACTTTATTATAGTAAGCGTTTACAATTATAACAATACATTTATGTATGCAATATTGCATATTTATACATTAGGCCTCTATTAGCCATTTTTTAATGTTACCATAGCAAGGTGAGAGTCTATAAGGGTTGTCCTTAATAGGAGGAAATATGGAAAGAGTGCAAGCGATTTACAGTAATCAAAAATTTAAGAGTTGGGTTAAACAGGTATTAGCTGTAGGAGGAGTAATAGGGTGCTGCTATTTGGTGTTATATGTTTTCTGTTTCTTAGTTATTACGTAAATATTATACAACTAAACTAGTAGAGTCTTGCCTAGAGAGGTAAGGCTCTTTTATTGTAGTACCGGGAGATGAGCAAACTACATACAATATCTCTCAGGTTTTTCAGATCACTTTGTATGGTTCCTTGTTTAGAACACTAATTCCTATCATTGAAAACAGAATTCTATTGATAAAAAATATGTTATTACTAGATACATATTAAAAAGACAAGCATAAATTATATTAGATTTTGGCAAAGTCTTTTTGACTTGGAAAAGGATTTAAATCTTACTTATAGATTTGATCGCTTTTTATATACTATAATCCTTATATTTCTATGTAAATATAATACAGTAATAATGATTTAAAAGCAAGAATTTTAGTAGCGGTTCGTTCACACATCCATCAACTTAAGATTTTAAAGTAGCCCTTAAACAAAAAAATTCTTTTTTTAATTGATTGATAGTAAACAAGAAAGGTTAGCAAATCAACAACTAAGAGATTTCTTCAGGTAAGCTAATAAGGAGTTATTACAGAACATTGCAGTAGATTTTGCATTAACGGCTAAGGATGCAAAAAAGGCCCTTGAAAGAAAAGGGGAATATATGAAAGCTCTACAGCTTACAAGGTGAAAAAGAAACTCATTTTAAAACTGTTTTTAACATTTTATCATTTTAGCCAAGAAGACTCCTTCCTCAAGGAGCGTGAAGGGTCACAGTCCAGTGAGTAGGTGGGAGATGAATTGGCCTCGAACAAGAGATGGCAGGAAGCCATCTTAATTGTAAAATCTTTTATATTCCTGCAAGTACAATTCCTGTTAAATAAAAAATTTTTAAGTTAATGGATGTGGAGTCTCGCCACATAATAAAAAGGTAGGAATATATTTAATATATTCCTACCTTTGATTTTATTGAGTTTAGCATCTATGATCTAAATATCACAGAAGGTAGTTTTCTTTTATACTTCTATATCTTTCCCTTCTGCTACCAATGTATCTCGCCACAACACAAGTAGTTTTCTAAATTCAGAGGTCTCAATTTTACATTGGTTATTTGGAGCACTCATAAATAAGTTAATAGCACTGGTGTAATTAGGTTCAATGTAGACTGCTGCTACGTTCCCTTCTATTTCATATTGCGGAACTTTTTGGTCTACTACTTTATCTAAAATTTGTATATACTCATCTGCTTCATCATCTAAAATATCTTCCAAGAAATGAGAAATTATAGAAATTTCTTTTGGCAAACGTATTCTTAATCCGCCAAGTCCATCACGATAAAATTCGTATGTATATTTCATTTTTTGCCTCCTAGTATAAACAGGATATGCTGTTATTATCTCATTATTTTGTATAATCATTTCTACTTTAAATCCGTGGGATGTTTGTCCTACATATCTAACTGTATCGACTTGAATCTTATTATCGTATGCTTCTTTGATAGAATCAAGTACCTGTACTCTATCCCAATCCTTAGGGAAAAATGAAGAAAGCGCGTTTTTTGTTTCACCGTCTACTTTTACTTTTGCTCTATATACTCCCGCAGAATTTGGTGCATGGGTAATTCTAACTATTTCTCCTCCACCCATCATACTTTCATGGTGATATCCAACAGCTTTTAGTCCCCACCATTTTTGTTTTAGTTCCCCATGAAAAAGGTGCTCCATAAGTGATGAATCAAAACTATACGGAACATTGCCACCATTAGTTCTGCTACTATTAATTCTTCCACTACTAGCAAATTGATAGGTAGAGAGTTTTTCTTCAGCTTGTTTAAAGTCTGGTGTGTCAAATCTAGATCGCAAACCATCTCCACCAGCAAAAGCAAATCGATCTTTTAATGGTAAGTGGCTTGAAATATAAGGTGTATCACCTGAAAATTTCGTTAACTTTACAGAGTCTCCAAGGGAAGTTACTTTTCCAATTTGGCCTGCTCCTTTATCTCCAATCCATCCTAAACCAAACTCCATAAAAATATTTGTTCCTCATTGCACCCATACCTGCTAGTGGCATAACTTGCTTTGTAACTTCAGTATTTGTTCTGATTCGGTCAATCTCTTCAATTTGTTCTAATAGTTCTAGTTCAACTACATCTGTTGAAGCGATCCTTAATTGAAATTCGGTATGAAAAGCTTCATTCTTATCATTAAGAGCTATCAATTCCTTACTAGAAATATTTGATACATTGAAATATTCTTACATGGTATAATTTTCTTGATGATTTTGGAACTAGAAGGGGTTTAAATGATGGGAAACTTTCAAAGTAATTTTCAAACGGCTACACAAATTGCTACACAAATGAAAAATGCATCGGATACAATTCAAGGTGCGACAAATCGTTCTATAACAAAGGCGAGCCGTACTACACTATCTGTTAATGCTCAGGCGCAAGAAGCGAATCAACAAATGCTAGATTTGACTAGACAATTTTGTGGGGCCTTTCAACAAGCAATTGATAATATTCATTTAGTAGCTAAGGATTTTGAAAGAATGGATAACGAACTACAAAAGACATTTCGCTAATGTGGCAACCTACGGTAAAGGGAGAAGGGTAGGAAGAATAAGATGAGTCAAGATGTGGAAAAGCAAATAAATGAACTTAATCATGAATTACGGATAGTATTTGAAAAACAGGATCGAAATCAAACAGAGATTCAAATCCAGGGACAAGCAGAAATGGACTTTCACGAATTGAGAAATCAAAAAACCCGTTTATTTAATAGGGTTTTAGAAACATGGCATGGTGATAAAGATGTTTCTCATTTTTTTATGAATAAGCTTCAAGAGTCGCAACATATTGAGCGGAAATTAACATTGGAATTGGAAAATCAAAAAGAAACATTACTTAAAGAAAGACGCAATCTTATTGATTTAGAAACCGACCTTATCTATCGGCAACAGCGATTAAAAAGGGAGGATAAAGCATGAGTTTAAATATGTATTTAGGGGAAGTACAAAATCAAACCCAAAGCATGAATGCTGTATGTGTCGCTACTATCCAAGCTATGGAGCAAGCAATCCAATCAATTGATACCTTTGCAACTGATACAGTTTTACAAGGGCAAACATATAGTAGTGCAAAAATATTTTTTGTCCAAACTTTTCGTCCTTTAGCACAAGGTATCATTTATTTATGTGAAGAATTAATCCGTCAAAATGATGCATTTCCAAGCGATTTTCAATCACAAGTTGCTTCCACAGATGTCATTGAACAAGAAATAAGAGAGCAAATTCAAGAAATTAATCGAATGATCTCAAGTATAGAATCGATTAGTATTGCTACAGTGTTGCCTGGAATAGATGCTATGGTTATTGTTTTAGTGGAGATGAGAAAAAAACTGCAAGAAAAATTAGAGCATCTATATGAATTTAACTATACGTCCAGTAATAACTACAACACAGCTCTTCAACTAGTGGCTAGTATTACTGCCGGCCTTGCTGAAGTCCAAAGTGGAAAAGGCTTTAGTCCTGTAAGTGGTACGTTTAGTACACAAGGATTAAATATGGATTGGACCATTTCGATCCAAGAAATTGCTGATGAAAGAAAACGTCAAGTTGATAATCTTTTAAAGGAAGGATCAATGGAAGAGGAAGCGGTGTGCAAGAAACCTCCTGAAAAATCTACTTCTGAAAAAATTATAGATGGTATTTTAGAAGGTACGGGTCAAGCAGTTGAAGATACAATAGATGGTGTTGTGGCACTTGGTAAATGGGAAACATGGGAGAACATGGGGTACGCTGTTACGCATTTAAATGAAACCTTACCTGCTATGTGGAACACATTATCAGATTCGTTTATTAATGATGTAATAAATGGAGACGCTGAAAGTCGTGCTAAGTGGGGAAGTTATGCTTTTACACAAATTGGACTTGGACTTATTGGTGATAAGGGGATAAGTAAAGTCACTACATTAGCAAAAGGAGCAAAATTCTCTACAGGAATGTCTTCTTTCGTAAATAAATTGCCACTGACGGATCGGTTGGCATTTGCAGGTGCAAGTGGATTTGGAAGCAATCAAATAAAAACATTTGAAGTTTTACGCAAAGCTCGTGAAACATTTATGTTTTCCAAAACTAGTGCAAGAAGTAAAGTTAAAGATGTTCAAGAAGTAATTCAGGAATATGCAGATAAGGTTCTTGATAGAGTAGAGGTGAAAAACGAATATCCTGATTCTTATACAGCATCTCAAAAATTACGTGCAGAACTTAAAGATGCAGGAGTTGACACACCTCCATATCCTAATGCGGCACATCACATAGTACCTTGGAATGATATTAGGGCTGTGGAAGCTCAGGAATTATTACAAGAGATAGGGATAAGTTATGATGCTGCGGTCAATGGGGTGTTTTTACCATATAAAATAAATGATTATGTAACTACTGAAGTTTTACATATAGGTAGCCACTCAAAAGAGTATATAAGAGAAGTAACAGAAAGGTTGAATTCTGTTATAGAAATGGGTGGTACTCAAGCTGATATAGCTGAAGTGTTACATGGGATAAGAAGAGATTTATTAGAGGGTAATTTGCGATTAAATGAACCCAAGAAATAACTATATAAATGGCAATAATAAAGGAGAATATATATGAAGATTTGGCAATTAAAAAGCTCGACTGATGATTATGAAACCTTTCAATTATTGAACTATGAAGAGGATAAAAAATATTTTAAAACTGGTTTTAATTCTATGGTAAGTTTGTCAGATTCGTGGACGCCTAAGTTTATTGAGGTAACAGATGAAGGGAAATCAAGCGATTCTCCTATTTTTTGGGGAAAGTCTGGTGTACAAATAATTAGTGAAAAAGCCAAGAATGTTTTAGAACCTATGGTAGGAGATAATATTGAATTTTTACCATTAATTCATAAACAAACAAACAAAAAATACTATGCTATGCATGTTTTAAGGGTGTTGGAAGCACTTGATACTAATAAAACAATCTTTGATAAGTTAAGTTCAGGTTTAATAATAGGATGTAAAAAATTTGTATTTATTCCTTATGTTGTCCAGCACGAACCGATTTTTAAATTGAATATAAATGGGAAGGTACATCCTAACTATCTTTTAGTATCAGATCAATTCAAAAATGCAATTTTAGACAGTGAATTAGAAGGTTTTCAATTTACTGAAGTGTGGGATTCAGAAGAGGGTGCGTAAAGAAATTTAATCTAATTTAATTAGATTAGTAATGTGAATCCATATCTAATAGAGTAAAAAATAAGAAGCTTATGCACTTGTATAAGCTTTTTATTATGAATAAGTATAGAAAGTGATGGTAATTTATATTCAAGATATATTTTAGAATCACAAAGTAAATAGTAGTAACCGATTTTTTGTTACGTAATATTCTATTTTACTTTAGAAGATAAAAGAATAGTTAAGGGGAATAAGCATGAAAATATGGGTATTAAAGAGTGTATTAGATAACTATGAGTCTTTCCAGTTATTAAATTTTGAAGAAGACCACAAAAAATATATTGATGGAAAAATAAATTCGATAACTCATTTAACAAATTCATGGGGAAAAATATATATAGAGTGTATTGAAGGAGATAATCATAGTGATTTACCTAAATTTTGGGGAGGAACTGGTACACCAATGATTAGTGAAAAAGCCAAGCAAGTACTTGAACCTTTAATTGGTGATAATGTTGAATTTTTACCACTCTTACGCAATTCAACTAGTGAGGTATATTACTTGGTCCACGTGTTGAATGTACTAGATGCAATTGATGGAGATAAAGCAATCTTTAAAAAACTGATTACAGGCCTTATAGTAGGCTGTGAAAAGTTCGCATTTGATTTTAATATAGTTCAAAATGAAATGATTTTTAAAGTTTACATAAATGGAAAAATTCATCCGACGGTTGTCTTTATTTCAGACGAGTTGAAGGCTCTTATTGAACAAAGTGAATTAAAAGGTTTTGAATTTATTGAAGTATGGGATTCGGAAGAGGGTGCCTAAATAATCTAATTTAATTAGATACCCCTATATCTAATATAGCAAGAAATAAAAAGCTTATGCAATTGTATAAGCTTTTTATTATAAATAAGTAAAGGTTCAGAAACAACAACATATTACTCAGTAGTAAAGGAGAATCGTTATATTGTCTACACCCTATCCTTGAAATATTTAGCGAAGTTTTCTTTCATTACATTCTTTATCATTCTACTTGTCATTTTTTTAAACTTAATAGAAAGTCCCCTAGTTGCTTCTTATAGAATAACATACACCATTCTTATTTCTAGTATATAACTATAATAGAATGCAACTGTATCACTTAAGATAAAAATGAAAGTTTAAGGTAATAATTTTTTAATCGGATGATGAGAATTCAAGTGAAAGGGGAGAGTGATTTCTTTATCGATTGAATTATTTGATTTTTTATTCAATTCATTTTATTATATAAACATGACTAAAAGATGTTTTTAGTCGGATTTTTTTACGGAAAACCGACTGATATTTGATTTTAGTCGGTTTCTATACTATTTGAGAGAAGGTAGACACTATGTGTGGAATTGCAGGGTGGATAGACTGGTCTAAAGACCTGTCTCATGAACAAGTGAAGTGCACCCCAATTGTTAGACACAGTCTAACAATTGGAGGTGCATTTTTTATGGCTAAATTTTCTTCAAAAGAAAAAATCCAAGCGGTGAAACGATATTTAGATGGTACAGAAAGTGGAAAAACAATTGCTAAATCTATAGGAGTTAACCCTAGCGTACTTCGTGAGTGGATTAGACGATATGAGTCTTCAGGTGAAAAGGCCTTTGAAAAGTGCTATACATTCTACCCAGCCCAGTATAAACTAGATGTACTTTATTATATGAATGAACACGGGACATCTATCAGAGAAACAGCGGCACTTTTCAATATACCGTCTTATGAAACACTTCGGAAATGGAAAATAGCTTATGAAACAGGAGGATTGGATGCCCTACAATCAAAGAAAAAGGGGCGTCCAACCATGAAAGTTAAAAAAATAAAGCCAGTAGATGAAGGATCAATCGAAGCCTTACAAGCGGAAAATGAGCGTTTACGTATGGAAAATGCATATTTAAAAAAGTTGAATGCCTTAGTTCAAAACAAAGAAAAATCACCAAACAAGACAAAGCGCAAGTAATCTACGAGTTAAGGCATGAATTTCCTATCAAGGAGTTACTTCAACTCGCAAACATTCCACGTAGTACGTACTATTACTGGATGAAACGTTTTAATCGTCCTGATCCAAATGCGGAGGTAAAAGAACTGATTCAAGCTATTTATAATGAACACGATGGGTGTTATGGTTATCGTCGTATTCGTGATGAACTTATGAATCGTGGACACAAAGTAAATCATAAAAAAGTGTATCGCCTTATGAAAGAATTAGGGTTAAAATGTCTGGTTCGTATGAAAAAATACCGCTCTTACAAAGGGACAGTTGGGAAAATTGCGCCAAATATTTTAAATCGCAACTTCCAAGCTGAAAAACCAAATGAAAAGTGGGTTACAGATATTACGGAGTTTAAGTTATTTGGGGAGAAGTTATACCTATCACCAATGTTGGATTTATTTAATGGTGAAATTATCACGTATACAATTGGTTCAAGACCGACCTATTCCCTTGTTTCAACGATGTTGGACCAAGCCCTTTATTGTGTAACCAATCCGGATAAACTCCTCATTCACTCTGATCAAGGTTGGCACTATCAAATGAAACAATACCGTCATTCTCTTAAGAATTGTGGCATAACTCAAAGTATGTCTCGCAAAGGAAACTGTTATGACAATGCCGTTATTGAAAATTTCTTCGGTATCATGAAATCGGAATTTCTGTATCGAAAAGAATTTGAAAGTATAACACATTTCAAACAAGAATTAGCAAAGTATATAGAATACTATAATCATAAAAGAATTAAGGCAAAATTAAAGGGTATGAGCCCAGTACAATACCGGGCTCATGCCCTAGAGGCTGCCTAATGAAACGACCTGTCTAACTTTCGGGGGTCACTTCATTAAAGGAGTCGGCTTTTTTTATTAGGATGTTTAGAATTTACTTTTAGATAATGCCTTAAGTATTGGATTTATGATTTTACTCAGTAAATGAAATGAGTTAAATATAGAGCGTACAAACTTCATGAAGATGTACCTCCTAAAATAAAGGACATATCTTATTCCTTTATTTCTTTTATTGCGTTTAGTGAATCGTTAAAGTATGCCAAACCATCCATTACAGATTGTTCATACCCTTTAACCTTTTCTTTATCCCTTTCGTCTAAACCTGAAAACATGCCGTCTATTGCCTTTTGATATACTATTAAGGAATCTATCAGTCCGATTTGTAAATCTGTGTACTCCTGAGGTGGGTGAAGGGATTTTATCTTGTCAGCCTGTACTTGTACTCTATCATACTGCGCTTTTAATTCGTCTTTATTTGTCAATAGTGTTTTATCTTTTTCAATTATTGGTTTCGTTGCGCGTAATTCAGATTCAAACTTATTAGCAAGTTTATACACTGTCTCTTGATACTCTTTTATAGTACTGAATCTCGTATTGTCTTCTATCTTGTCTTCCTTTTTAATTACATCTTTCTCTTTGCTTGCTTCTTTTTTACTAGCTTCTTCATCTTGTATTTTCTTCTCTAACTCGTCTTTCTCTTTACTTATTTTTTCTTTACTAGCTTTTTCATCTTGTATCTTCTTTTCTAACTCGTCCTTCTCTTTATGTAGTTTATCTACTTCTTCATTTAACGATTTTATAACATCCTTATCAGATCTTGTTTCAGTTTTCTTTTCTGACTCTGCTACTTGTAAGCTATCAGTTTTCTTTTCTTTTTCTATGTCATTATTTGAACAACCTATCCCTGATAACATGATTGGGAGTGCTATACATATTAGTTTCTTGTTCTTCATTTCTCCTACTCCTTTAATTCTTATTTAATAGATTCACTCTATACTCTATTGTTTACGTCTTTATCCTGCTTACTTGTTTTCTTAGCGTTTCCTTGCTTTCATAACTACTTCACTTTCTAATTCCATCATTTCAAATGTATCACCGTTAAAGGATTTTATCTTGAATTCCGCATATGGTGGTAAGTCTATACCTTCTTTCTCTGAACCATGCTCTATAAACTTCTTATACGTGAAAGTCATTATTTTCTTAATCCCATCGTACTTCCATTCACCCAACATATGAGTTTGTTTACGCTCTTCTTTGTCTTCACTCTCATACATTAAGAATGTACCATCTTTCTTTAAGTCAAAACCTAAATTAAATTCACCATTTCTATATGTACCCCAATCAGCGACTAACTCTTTACCGTTTGCGGAGATATTAACAGTTCCTTCATTAGCGTCTTTTATTTCTTTCTGTTTCTTATCCATTACTTTCTGTTGTACTCCAGGGAATTCTTTTTCAAAATCTTCGAATGATGTTTCCCACATTTCAGGTCCAGAGTCTATATCACGCATACCTTTTTCTACAACTTCTTTTAGTCTTGCAGTACTAATACCACCAACCATAAACTTTCTAACATCTTCTTCTACTCGGTTTAAGCCTTCTCTACTATCTTTTATACCCGATTTTATAACATACTCATGGAATTCTTCATGCTTCTTAGGTGGTGTTTAGTGCAAAATGAAAGTAGTGCATTATGCAAAATAAAAGGTTAACAGGCTGATAAATAAAAAATCATTGTCAGCACCCCTCTCGTTCCACTAACCTTCTAATTGTGAGAAAAGACAGTTAGAAGGAGGAGAAAGGATGCTTACAATGATTCAACAACATCATATCAAATATTTACACCAGTATAAAGGGATGTCTCTACGAGCCATTTCAAAAGAAACAGGGCATAGTTTTCAAACTGTGCAAAAATATGCGTATCTGGAGAACCCAAATACCGTTCCAACCTCAAGAAAAGTACACGGAAGCAAATTAGATCCTTACAAAGTACAAATTGATCAATGGTTAAAAGAAGATAAAAAGGTTCCAGTAAAGCAAAGACATACCGGAGCTCGTGTCTACAAACGCTTGATTGAAATATATGGTGGAGACCTCTCTGTTTCTATACGGACTGTTCAATATTATGTATCTCGGAAAAAGAAAGAATTGTATCAGAGTTGTGAAGGTTATCTCCCCTTACAGCATTCACCTGGAGAAGCGCAAGCAGATTTTGGCCATCTTGTTTATCTAGATGAAAAAGGAATAGAAACAAAAGGTTCCTATCTAGCGGTTTCCTTTCCTTATAGCAATGCCAGTTATGTACAAGTGTTGCCAGCACAAAACCAAGAATGTCTCTTACAGGGATTAAAGCAAATATTTGAATACACCGCAGGTGTACCTCATCAAATTTGGTTTGATAATTTATCAGCGGCAGTAACAAGTATTCCAAAAAAGGGAGAACGTATACTGACAGAACAATTTCAAAAGTTTTCATGTCATTATAATTTTCAACATGTATTTTGTAATCCAAACAGTGGCCATGAGAAAGGTCATGTAGAAAATAAAGTCGGTTATATACGTCGTAATTTTTTTGTTCCGATACCATCTATTCCAGATTTAGAAGCATATAATCAGGAATTATTACAACGTTGTGATCATGATATGAATCGCCGACATTATCGTAAAAAAGAACATATCGATAAGTTGTTTCAGGTAGATCACCAAGCTTTTATCCCTTTACCACAGGTAGCGTTTGATGTTCACCGTTTACAAAAAGCGAAAGCTGATAAATACGGGAAAGTTCGCTATGCAAAAAACATTTATTCTACCGCACCTGAATTTGCTCAAAGAGAAGTATGGCTCAAAGTTACTTATAAGCAAATTGAAATTTTAAATGAGAACTATCAAAAAATTGTAAGCCATCCACGTTTGTATGGAGAAGGATTAGAATCAATGAAGTGGATTCCTTATTTGAAATTAATGGTACAGCGTCCTAAGTCCATTCAAAATTTAGCTTTTTATGAAGAATTACCACATCCATGGAAAGAATATTTAACGCAAACAGCAGAGAAAAAGCGTGCAATACATGTATTATCTCAGATGATACATGAAGATGGAGATGCATCGATAGCGACAGAAGCGTTAATTCAAACACTACAAGGTGGTTGTCAAGATTCTGATAGCATTTTAACAACTTGGTATCGGTTAAATGGAAAATTACCAAAATGTGTGGATGTACCAGTTCCATCGGAACTTGAACAAAAAGTAGTATTTGAAATAGACTTTAAACGCTATGACAAACTCATGGTGGATGACGCTACATGAAAAATTCAATTGAATTCTATTGCCGAGAATTAAAGTTAGGAACCCGTATAGTGGAACAATATCCTTCTATTCAAGCAGCTACACATCAAGAGTTTTTGGAGAAACTGTTAGCTCTAGAAGTACAGCACAGGCAAATTAAGAAAAAGAATAGGTTGTTAAAACAAGCAAAATTCGATGTGATAAAGACATTTGAAAATTATAGTTTTACTGAAGTGGAACTACCAAAACAATTAAGTGTAGAAGACCTTAAATCGACTGATTTTACAACACGAAAAGAAAACCTTGTATTATATGGTGGGGTAGGAACAGGTAAGACACATTTAGCTACCGCTATAGGTGTAGAAGCTTGTAATCAAGGGAAAAGTGTAAAGTTTTATCGAACAGCTGCATTAGTAAACGAATTAATTGAAGCAAAAAATGCAGGTAAGCTATATAAAATGATGAATCAAATAGAAAAAACAGAGGTTTTAATCTGTGATGAATGGGGATATATACCGGTAAGCCAAGAAGGAGCGCAGCTCCTCTTCCAAGTCATTGCCAGTTGTTATGAAAAACAAAGTATTATTATCACAACAAATTTAGAGTTTAGTAAATGGAATAGTATTTTCCACGATGAACGATTAACAACTGCCATAATAGATCGTTTGGTTCATCATAGTTATTTGTTAACATTTTCAGGGGAAAGTTATCGATTAAAACATTCTTATATGAATTTATAAAATGAGTTGGGGTGCTAACAAAAAAAATTGCATTTCGCACAACTTTTTAGTTGCAGAACACAGGTGGGTTTACAGCTTCTAACTCATTTAGTACCAGTCTTGTATCTGTGATCGCATCTATAGTAGGTTTTGTAAGTTCTCCACCATCATCAAACATTGTTTTAATTTCTTTATCTAGTCGATCTAATTCTTGTTGTAAGTCCAGACGTAACTCAAATAAACGAGTGACATATTCTTTTTCTGATAGTTTCTTTGTACTTACGTCTTTCTTACCTACCGTATCTGTAGGATACCCCTCAACATTATCTATATCCTTCTTAGATTTGCCTGTATCGGATTTCTCTTCTTTACTATAGGAGTCTAATTGGATTTCTTCTTTCGGCTTAGACTTCTTTTTCGCTTCTTCTTGTTCAGACTTGATTGTTGCTAATGCACCTCTTAGTTGTTGCTCAATTTGTTCATCACTATAGTGCATTCTATTCATATCTTCTATTAATTTATCAGCTTTAAAATGCTTATCTACCAGTTTATACTCTGATTGCGTTAGTCCGTATGTTTCAGTAGTACAGCCTGCCATTAACATAACAGGTAAAGCTAGCGTTATTAGTTTCTTTGCTTTCATTATGTATACTCCTTTTTGAAAGAATTGTAATTAATTAACATATGAAACCATAACATAAATTACGTAAATAAGATATATAAATATTTCATCTTTTATTGATAAGGTAGCGGTGAATGATTCACCGCAATATAAAGTGAAAAACTCAAAAATTAGTGTCTTCTATATTACAGCTAATTGAACATATGTAGAGGTACCATAAAATAAAAAAGCCCTTCTCGAATGAGAGGGCTTTGCTATTTTATAAATCAAATTGAACTTGTTGACCATCAGTAATCGTATCATACGACTTTTGCTGGTATGTTGAACTTGTAATGAATTTGACATTAGTAATATCTTTTGGATCTCCATTAAAGAACAAACCTAGGACACGTTCTTGTTTAACTTTCCCAAAGTAATCAAAGGAAGTGCTTTTTTCTGTAATGAAATTACGATTTGCTTCTAATTGTTCGCCATTACTTAGCACTATCTTATCAAAATTAGAGAAGCTAATATTCTCATCTGAGGTATTTTCCACAGTATAAATAACTTGAATATAATGTAGTTTTCCATCGTTAGTAGGTGTAGCTTGATAGACTTCTTTAGCCGCATTTAACGTTTGTTCTGAAAGGTCAGATAGTTCAAATAGCTTGATGTTTTGAACAGTCATTTTAATTGGAGCTACATCAATAGTTTGATTAATTTCTTTAATTTTCATAAGCTCAATAACTCCGCCCTGAGCATTGTATTTTTGCTTTTCTCCAACTTTAGTTAGCAATGTTTTTTCATTAGTTTTCGAATTGCTTTCTTTAATACCTTTTTGGTCTGAGGCAGTAGGCGCACTCTTTTCTTCTGTTTTTTCTTCTGAGCCACAAGCCACAAGTGCTAGGGAGAAAAATACAGAGACAAGTAATAATAGATACTTTTTCAAATTAGTTCCTCCTAAAATATATTGCGATATTAAGTATAACAGATATATGTCGATTTCATAGGATAAAATTAGATTTACAGGAAAAATATTCTTGAATACTGTTGACTTAAGTCAACTTATAGTGTGTTATAAGAGTATAAAGAATAGGAGGTGAACAAAGTGGATTGGATAATAATCTTAGGTGTATAGCTACAACAGCAACGGTTTTCTCTTAAGTAACCGCAGGTGTTAAAAACATCGTAGATACATACTACAAGGTAAAAGAGGAAAAACAAAAGAGTCGCCCCGACCAAGGAAACGACTCAGAATAAGCACACAGGGGAGGGAAACCTCTCCTGCATTTAAGATTATATCACATTCCATATTATTATGAAAAAATTTATCTGGACGAATCTACCTGTAGTCATTGTTTTAGTGTTTATTGTACCAATTCTTGATTATAATAATTTAAACACTTGGGGTTATATCTGTATCGTCGGTACCATACTAGCGATAATTCTAATGATAATCAACATGGTTATTTTGTATATAAAGGAGAAGAAAAATGTATAAATTTGAATCTCAGGAAGAACTAATAAAATTCGTAAATGATGAAATAGTGAATACTTCAGAGGCATTGAAGATTTTAGAATGCTCAAGGCAGAATTTAAATAAGTTGGTGAAGTCGGGGACGTTAGTACCGATTAAAGAGATGGTTCGAGATAGGTTGTTTTTTAAAAAGGATATTTTAAATAGGAAAGAACAGATGAAAAAATAAAACAGGCCTAAGTTATTTAGGTTTGTTTTATTTTGTGGGGCACCCACGAATCCACCCGCGAACCCACCCACAATTCACCCACAAAATAAAAAGATTGTTACTTTTGAAAGAGCAGATAAAACAAATAAGAGGAGAAATCCAAGCAGAAACAAAACGTGAAAAAAGGAATGTCATTTAAAGGAAGTGACTGTTAGGTATATAGTGAGAGAGCAAACAAGTGATAAAGTGATTTATTTGTTATTACAACAAATTAGTTAAGGAAGACTTAAATACAAATGGTTACTAAAATAGTGTCTTGCTTAAATTGTTCTCCTTTAATGTACCTCATATATCAGTCTCTTTATCTCATTTTTCCTACGAGTCACCCCAGCTTCAGAAACTGCGTAACGGAAACCAAAGAAATATGAAGCCAATTAATATAGTAAAAGAACAATTTAAAAAGATGTTGAGATTATAAAATGGTGCCAAGAAAGGATTGCTCATTTTATGCTTCTACAGTTCATACAATAAATTGATGGATTTCTAAAAGCGGAACCATATCCGGAAATTTAGGCTGATGGTGAGTGAAGTAAAGATGCTTGGTGTTGTGAAAAATTAGGTAGTTTAAAAGGGGATTTTTTATGAAGAATGAACGAGTAGTAACTTGTAATAAAGCAGGAAGTATTGCTGTCGTTACAATTCAAAATCCACCAGTCAACACTTTAAGTTTAGAAGTAGTTCAACAATTAGTAGATGTATTAGAGGAAATAGAAATTGATAATGGTATTTCAGTCGTAATTATAACTGGAAGTGGAGAAAAGGCCTTTGTAGCAGGAGGGAATATAAAAGAATTTCCAGATTGGATGGGCAAAGGTGAAAAATATGCCGAGATGAAATCATTAGAATTGCACCAACCTCTTAATCAACTAGAGAATCTGTCTAAACCGACTATAGCTGCTGTTAATGGGTTAGCACTAGGTGGTGGATGTGAATTAGCACTTGCTTGTGACTTAAGGATAATAGAGGAACAGTCTTTAATTGGATTACCGGAAATTACGTTAGGTTTATTTCCTGGGGCTGGAGGAACCCAACGCTTACCTAGATTAATTGGAGAAGGGAAAGCAAAAGAGATGATGTTCACAGGAAAATCGATTACAGCTAAAGAAGCAAAAGAAATAGGCTTGGTTAACTACATTACCCCTCGAGGAGAGTCGTTAAATAAAGCAAAAGAGATTGCAAGGGATATAAGTAAATTTTCTCTTCCAGCTCTCGCCTATATGAAGTTGGCAATTCGCGAAGGGGCAGCAGTACCTTTACAAGAAGGGCTTGAGATTGAAGCGCGTTACTTTGGAAAAGTATTTCAAACAGAGGATGTGAAGGAGGGGGTAAAGGCATTTATTGAAAAAAGAATGCCGCATTTTACAAATAAATAGAATGGGACGAAAAAAGTTATCCAGGTTTATTCTACACTATGTCAACATAGATGCTGTTTTTAAAGCTATTTATTTTTCGCAATACCTTTCAGATCTAGTTCGTCTAATAAATAGATTTGTAGTAGCATGTCTATTTCAAAAGTGAAAATAAATAAAAAGGCGGAGGAATAGAATGGAAAATGGTACAAATGAAAAGGAAATAAATCAAACGCCTTTAGTAAGTGTATTAATTCCTACGTATAATCGTCCACACTACTTTGAAAAAGCTTTATGTAGTGTATTAGAACAAACGTATCCTAATATAGAAATTATAATAGGGGATGATAGTACAAACGACGAAACAGAGAAAGTGTTACAAAAGTACTTGTATGATCATTCAAATATTATTTATATAAAAAATAGGTCAACTCTTGGACAATTTGAGAACTCACGTATGTTATTGCATAAAGCGAAAGGTCAGTATATAAACTTCTTAATGGATGATGATTTATTTCATGTAAATAAAATTGAAAAAATGATGAAATACTTTTTAAATGACCTAGATAATGAAATTAAGCTTGTAACATCCCATCGCCAAGTAATGGATGCAGAAGGAAACCTATTGCCAGATGTTTATTCAACGATGCGTTTATTTTATACAGATACGATTATAGATGGGTCACAATTAGGAAAAATGGTGATTATGAATCAAAAGAATTATATAGGAGAACCGACAACGGTTTTATTTCGTAAAAGTGATTTAACAGAGCCGTATGGTGTATTTGATAAAAGGCGGTATCTTTGCAACGTAGATGTAGCTTCATGGTTATCCTTACTGAGTAAAGGGAAAGCAGTATATATAGCGGAGACACTCAGTTACTTTCGATTACATTCAAATCAGCAGTTAAAAGAATCTAATAAAATGATGGATGGGTTAGAGGATTTTTCTCATAGTATTATTATAGCTGGAGAAAAATATGGTTTCTTATCCTCCGAAGAGGAGTTAGACAGAGCTATTACAAATTTTCTAGACTATGCAAGAAGAATTGTTCCATCATCCATATTATATTCATTGGACTACTATCAACAAATCAAGCTAAAGAAAATAAATATTGAAAAGAAAAAACAGCGTATGAATATCAACTCGCACCTCCCAAAAGTCAGTATACTAATTCCTGCCTACAATAGACCTCATTACTTAGAATTAGCCCTCAAAAGTGCTTTGAATCAAACCTATGAAAATATTGAAATTATAATTTCTGACGATAGTACAAATGATGAAGTAAAAACAATGATCCAGCCATACTTAAAAGAACATGAATGTATAACATATGTTAAAAATGAAAATCCATTGGTGGCTGAAAATTTTAATCAATGTATAGAGCTTGCTACTGGTGAATATATAAATTTTTTATTAGATGATGATTTATTTCATCTTGAAAAGATTGAGAGAATGATGAAATACTTTTTTGAATTAGAAAACATTGCATTTGTGACGTCGTACCGTGAACTGATTGATGAGAATGGAGAGGTATTCCCCCCCTCTACATTGAATATGAAAATTGCCACAGAAACTACAATTTTTGAAGGGGAAACACTAGGGAATTATATGTTGAAAAACTTGAAAAACGTAGTTGGAGAACCGACAACGGTTTTGTTTAATCGCAATTTTTTTGGAGGGAAATTTGGTTATTTTAAGGGGAAAGCGTATTCTTCTATTAATGACATTGCAACTTGGTTAGATATGATGAGGAAAGGAAAAGTAGTTTATATACAGGAACCTCTTAGCTACTTTAGACAACATAGTGGACAAAATCAAAAACAAATGTACTTTATATTAATGACAATTGAAGAATGGATTGAATTAATTACAGATGCACATAATAGTGGGTTTTTAAATACTGAACAAGATTATAAAGAGAGCTTATCTTATTGTTTGGAGAATGCGGGATTTATACTGAAGGATGCAGTAAGAAGTGGAGAACTAGATCAAATTTATAATGAAAAGATAAAAAGCGGGTTAATTAAACTAGTTACTCATATATTTGAGAAAAATATTTGTTATTGCCAATATTGCAATCAAGAATTTAAAAGTTTTTCTCCTTGGCCAGCACATTATGATTTTCTAAAATATGAATTTGAGATGTGGAATAAAGATACAGGTATCTGTCCAGTTTGCTATTCGATGGATCGTGACAGGTTGTATCGTGCGTACATTGAAACAGAAACGGATTTGTTAAGTAGGAATTATACTATGCTTCATATTGCACCTGAAGTGAAGGTAAGAGGATGGCTTAACCAGTTTAAAAACATTACTTATATATGTGGGGATTTAGAACCGAAGGATTCTTTAATGGAGGAAATTGATATTACGAGAATTGCATACGAAAATAATACCTTTGATGTTATTTTATGTAGCCATGTATTAGAACACGTGCCTGACGATGAAAAAGCAATGCGAGAATTATATAGGGTACTAAAGCCAAATGGATGGGGAATTATTCAAGTGCCAATCGTAATGAATGTAGATTTTATTATAGAGGATAAATCTATTGTAACGCCATTATTGAGAAAATTAGCCTTTGGTCAAGAAGATCATGTTAGGATTTATAATCGATCGGGATTTATTCAACGATTAACAGATGCGGGCTTTAAGGTAGAATTGTATAACATAGCTGAGAAACAAGGAATAGAAATTGCTAGGAAATTCGGATTATCTGAAACGGATATGCTCTATATTGTCCGAAAATGATAGAAAGGAATAGATGCATATGGAGAATATTCCTTTTTTACGTGCGTCAATTGTACCTGCAAACGAGTACTTAGATAAATTAGAGCAAATTGATATATCCCACATATATACAAATTATGGACCTATAAATCAACGTTTTGAAGAAACAATTATGTCGGAATTTTTTCAGAACAGGGGAGCAGTTACAACAGTAGCAAACGCAACGCTAGGGTTAATGGCGGCAATTCAATGTAAGAAAAGAAAAAAAGGAAAGTATGCTCTTATGCCTAGTTTTACATTCCCTGCTACTCCATTGGCAGCTATTTGGTGTGGCTTGGAGCCTTATTTTATTGATATTTCATTAGATGATTGGTGTATGGATAAAACGGTACTTTTGGATAAGATAGAAGAATTAAAAGAAGAGGTTGCAGTTGTTGTTCCATATGCAACATTCGGATCATGGATGGACTTGAAAGACTATGAAGAATTAGAGAAAAAGGGTGTTCCAGTTGTTGTAGATGCGGCACCAGGGTTTGGATTAATGCATGAGGGTATACATTACGGTCAGAATTTTAGTGGAATGATTGTATATAGCTTTCATGCAACAAAGCCTTTCGGAATTGGTGAAGGTGGTATGATATACAGCCATAATGAGGAGGAGATAAATCAAATTAAAAGAATGGGTAATTTTGGATTTGATCATAATCGTGAATGTACGATGATGGGGTTTAACTGTAAAATGACTGAATATGCAGCAGCTATTGGGATTACAACGATAAATAAATGGAATCAAAAAATTCAAGAACGAAATCGTATCTCTGAATGGTATAAACAGTTATTACAAAGTACGGGATTAATAAAAAAAGGCTGGCAAGTTCAACAGACAAAAGCAGTTATTCATCAATTTATGCCTATTCTCTGTTCAGAAAAAATTAACAATAAGCAGATAATAGAAGAGTTGAAAAAGCAAAAGATAGAAGCTAGATCATATTTTTCACCATGTTGTCATCAACAAGATTTCTTTAAAAAATATAAGTCTACAGATTTAACAAATACAAATAAAATAGAAAAACGAATAATTAGTCTACCTTTATGGGAAGGAATGACAAAAGAAATCGTAGAGAAAATTATAATGTGTTTAATGCAAAAGGTGGTGTCCACAGATGAATAGTTTTTATAGTCAAGAAGAGTTGAGCGAAATTGGCTTTCTATCTGTCGGGGAAAATGTATTAATAAGTAAAAAAACCAGCATATATAATCCAGGTGCTATATCTGTTGGAAATAATGTAAGAATCGATGACTTTTGCATTTTAAGTGGCAAAATTACAATTGGAAGTTATTCGCATATAGCGGCATATACAGCGTTATTTGGAGGAGAAATGGGGATTGAAATGCATGATTTTGCAAATATTTCATCAAAAACAATTGTATATGCAGCAATTGATGATTTTAGCGGAAATACATTAATGGGACCGACTGTTCCACATCAATTTAAAAATGTGAAAGCTGGAAAAGTTATTTTAAAAAAGCATGCCATTGTTGGTGCTCATTCTATTATCTTTCCCAATGTAGTAATAGGAGAAGGAGCGGCAGTTGGCGCGATGAGTATGGTAAAAGAAAGTTTAGATGATTGGTATATGTATGTTGGGGTGCCCGTAAGAAAAATAAAAGCTCGTAAAAAAAATATAGTAGAATTAGAAAATGAATTTTTAAAGAGCATTGATTCCTAGTGTTTAAAAGATTTTGTTGCAGCATTTCTCAAAAAAATAAAAAAGACATGTATGAGGGGACCTTATGTGATTACTGTATTATTTATGGGGCTATCTTTATAGTTGTCTTTGTGTAGTAAAGAGGGCTGTTTTCACACATTGCTATCCCAAAGTAAAAAAACGTTATTCTTTCTAAATAAGCTAAATAGGAAAGAATAACGTTTTTTTTTATGAATTTCTCGATTGAATCACTATATATCATTCAAGTAACAAACAATTATAAAAAATTGTTTGTTACTTAAATTTATTTCGATTTGTATAGAGTTAAATTTCACCTTCTAGCGTGGTGATATATATATAATTTAAGCTTCTATTTTTTAGTTGCAGATAATACCTTAGAACGATGTTTTAAATAACAAAAGCTATAAGAAGTAAATTCAATACATACATATATACATATCTAGAAAAAAACTAATGTAATTTATGTTAAAAGAAGGGTGGTAACTTTAAATATGGAAAATGAAACAAATTTATAGGAGGCCTCCATTTCATACAGTTTGGCGGCGTAACGCAAATATTTCGGCTAAATTAATGAATAAATTATCGGACAAAAATAAGCGCTCTAACTTTGAATAGAACGCTATTTTACTGTAATATATGGGCCCGGAAAGGGCTTGAACTCAAGACTTCCACACTGTAAAGGTGGGGTTTAATTTATTACTTTTCTTCCTGCATTATAAAATTCCAAAAACGTTTTAATTCTTCACGTTTTTGGGATGGAGCAAGTTTTATATCATTTAACCATTGATCTAGTTCTTTACCGTTTCTGTTCTCTTTAACATTAAAATCTCGCCCTAGAAGAAAATCAGTAGACACATTAAAGTAATCTGCTATACGTATCAAGGTATTGTAATCAGGTTGACGTTCATTGCGTTCATACATACCAATTGTACTTTCACTTAGTTGAAGCAATTGGGCAAGTTCTTTTTGTGTAATGCCTTTTTGTTTTCTTAAATCACGAATTATATTTCCAAACGTTTTCATTCTATCACCTGATAATATATTAACACATTATGTGTTAAATAATTAAAATTTTTAAAAGTTGATAATTATAATTTATTGACAACACAAATTGTGCGGTTTATATTTTAATTAACAACACGAAATGTGTCTTTAGGGGTGAGAATGTATGAATTATGAAAGAGTAGCTGAAAATCTAATTAACTTAAGAAATGGAAGATCTAGAGAAGAGGTGGCAAGGGCTGTGGGAATCAGTGTTAGTACATTACAGATGTATGAAAATGGACAGAGAATCCCACGAGATAATATAAAAATAAAATTAGCTAATTTCTATGGTGTTACAGTCCAAACAATTTTTTTTGATTCGGGACAACACGAAGTGTGTTGAATAATGTTAGACTTTTAAGATGATGTTGTGATTTTTTAGAAATGTAAGCTTAGAAAATGTATTAGGCAATTTTACATAAAAATATAATGTTTTTATCATTATATATAAATTATAGGGGGTATTTGCATGAACATGAAAACATTTGAAATACGTGAAAAACGATTAGCAGAACTATTAGGTGCAAAAGTACTATGGGAATTTATAAGTGCTGTCACAGAGGAAATTGAAAAACAAGAATTAGAGTCTACACCAGGTTTATTAGAAGATCTATTCGTACATGTGAAAGAAACCATTCAAATTCAAAATATAAATCAACGCATAACAAAAGCCCCTGTAAAAACAGAGGCTAATGGTATAAATAAAGATACATTATTTATGGAAGCATATGTAGAATTAATCAATCATAAGTTTGTTATTTCTGAATTAGCTGTAGAGCTTTCATCTGTTCTAAAAGAATTAAATTGTTTTGTTCAATCATCTTTGCCACAGCTTCAAAGTGAGCTTGATTCTCAAGAACCTCAATCTGCTTCTCTTTAGGGAGTGATTGAAGTATTTCTTTTATTTCTTTACACTCGTATATGTTATTCTCCGAGTCTTCAATTAATTTATTGCGACGATTGGTGTATTCAAGTGCACCTAAAGTCGCTAATGCGCGAGGATCTAATCCTAGAATTTCCATGTATTCCTCTCCTTTCCTCTACATTAATTCGATAGGGGGAAGGAGATTCCTTTAATGAATTAGTAGAGTCTTTATATAGCTATACAAATTGTTAATGATTAGTAGACAGGTTACCTAGCAGGAATGTAATAGAATTAGACTTTAAAGAGCTTCTAAAAAAGATCAAAAGAAAGGGGAATCCAGTAATTCTCACTCTTTTTCCTTAAATAATTTACATATGATACGGTTGTTTTCTTTTATCATGAATTTTACATTGGATTCTTTGGGGAAGATTAGGTAGATAAAGGATATGGGGGATGAATGAATAGATAAATAAAATGAAAGAGAATTGTAAGAATTACAGGGATTGTTAAGGGGTTATTAGGTGGGAATTTTCAAGTACTTAAGGGTGGGAAGATGTGTATCAATCATTACTTAAAAAGTAAAAGATTAGTCATTAAATAGGGAGAAGTGTCTAAGTTAATTGTATAGATGAAAAAACGGAGCATATGAAATTAAAGCATGATGAAACATGTTGAAATAAATAGAAGGAGATCTTTAGATAGGTTAAGCAGAGAAATAAGACATGCTGAGAAAGTGGCTATTGAATTCGAAGAAGTTAAAGTGTGAAAAGTGTCACTTATGTTAACTTGAATATCTACTACTTATTTACTCTATATAAAAAAGCAGCTGCACAAAAGTACAGCTAGTTTTCTTCAAAAATTTATATAGCTTTAATGACAAATTGAGATTGAGGTATATATAGTAATTGAGCTGTTAAGGAAGTTGTTGTATTAGCAAATGGGTATGCTTCCTTATAAAGAAAATTACTATACACTATTTCATTCATTTCATAGGTCGTAAACAGTTTTTTTAGGATGTTTTGAGAAATTTTATTTGTACAAGCAGCAATAAAATCAAAACCTCTTTTACTTATTTCTTGAATGGCATGTGAAAGCAGGGTAGTGACTATACCACTTCCCATCCAATCTGGATGACAAGCGCCCATATCTAGATAGACCAATTTTTCTTTATCTAAATGAGAAAACTCAATAGATTCTGTCTCTAATGTATCTAAAAGGTGAAAAATAGGTTCCATTTGCGGGCATAGTTCAATCGCTTTCTCTGTATCTATTAGTGGCTGGGTTACTTTTTTGGTTAAAAGAACTCCAACAATTTGAAAATTTTCTATTGCTACAAATGACATAGCTTGAGATACAGCTTGTTTCATCATTTCTTCGCACATTTTGTGAAAAGAAGCAAAAGGAATTTGTAAATTGCTTACAAGAGGTTCATTATTCACAAAAGAATGTGCAAGTAAATGTGCTGCCTCTTTCACGTGGTGTGTATCTAGTAGCTCTATATTCATATGTTTTTCCTCTTTCCTGATATAGTTAATAGTAATTAAAAGGATTAAAAATTTTATTTCATTTAGTTAAGCTTAATTATTAAAGCGCTAACAAAAATGGTTATTAAACATATGAATGAATCTGTTTAGTAGCAATCGAAATATGTTTATAAAGAAATTCTACGATCTCATCTATACATTCAACAGTTGTATATGGAGAGATTGAAAAGAATTTCAATGTAGAAATCGGATTTCTATCATAACTGTTTATTACATCTACTACACAAGAACGAGTTGTATCACCAAAAAATACTTGATCACGATTTTCTCCTAGGTAATTAAATAGTTCTATATTTAATCGGTTTGTATCCTCAATCTCTTCTTTTGTTGCAAGGCCTATTCGTTCTTTTTCCCAATTTTCTTGGCCATCTCCATTCATATAGAAACGGAAAGTTGTAATTGGTCCATATGTAAAATCATTTGTGATTGCGACTTGAGGCAGGGCCTTGCCCAACTTTTCTCTAAATAATAGATTTACATGTATATAATTTGCTAGTAGTTTTTGATATCCTTCAATTCCAAAGGCTAATAGATTGATATACATTGGAATAGCACTACCAGCTCGTGAACATTCTAAAGTATATCCTGTATGATAACTCCCATATGATCTATTACCAAGATAAGGTGTATCATCTTGTTCAATATCCATCAGTTGTAAATCAGTATGATTTTTTACGATTAAAATACTTGAAGTATAAGGTGTTTGTCCTAATTTATGAAAATCAAAACATACACTATCTGCAAGGGACATATATTGCATTTTATCTTGTACGTATTGTAAGGCATTTTTTACATTAGATTCAAATGAGAGTGGATTTTCTTCAAAACTATAATTATTAAAGAAACTATAGAATCCGCCCATTGCAGAATCAGCATGGATATAAATAGGTTTTAATTTATATTTTTTCTGTATTGCTTCAGCGCTCTCTTTAATTTTTTTTATATCATCAATGGTAAATGTATCTGTTGACCCCATAGTAGCTAGAATATAAAGGGGGATACCGCCATTTTTAATAACTTGTATCATTTTAGCCTCTAAATCTTCTATATCCATAGAATTTGTATAAGGATCAGTTTTCACTTTTATTAAGTGATTTGACCCAATGCCAGTTGCTTCAGCTGACTTTAATAAACTATAATGTGCATTTTCAGAAGCAAAGCAATATACATTTTGTGGAGCACCATGTTCTTTTGCTAATGGGAATTGTTTAGAAATTGCTAAACGTAAGCTCGAAAATACACAACCTTGTCCACCCCATGTGGTATATCCACCGCTATTTTGTGGATTATAACCTATCAGTTTTGAAAGCATGGATACCACTTTCACTTCTGCTTCTGCTGCCCCTGGACCATATACATCCCAAACGCCATTACCATTTAAAAGGGCCATGGTTATTACCCCTAATAGTGAAGGTATACTTGGTAGTGGTACAGCGTTAGACAAGTAATATTTATTTGGATACGGATGACCATTCATAAATTGGTTTAGCTCTTCTATAACCTCAGACATAGTAATTCCAGCTAGTGGAATATGACTTTGGTGAATTAAGTCATTGTAGTATCCTTCTGATTTTTCCTCACATTTACCTAAAGTAGCTCGCTCTTCATTTTTTAATTGGTCAAGATTTTTAATTATTTTCTGCATAGATTCTAATAATAGTTGTTGTTTTTCTTCATTTCCGTCAACGCTTGGAAATAGTTTTAAAATATCTTGCATGCAGTCACTTCTCCTTGTGAAAAACTGGATTTTTATTTTACTTGGTTAAACATAAGGGTGTAATAATTTGTAATTGCCCTTTAGAATGCTTAGAAATGAGGAGCTATTTAGAAAAAAATGTAATTCCATAGAAGGTTATATGAACTATGGAATTTAAAGTAAAGAAAAATTTTTTGATTAATTTCAAAAAAAGTAATTGTGAGATAATGAAGTTTCTAAAAATATTTCTGAATTAATTGTTTTTTTAGTTTGCATGATACTCTAGCATGTATTCAACTAATGTAGTAGATATTTTAATATAATGTAAAACAATTATAAGGTAGTTGAATATAAGAGCTCAACTACCTTATAAACTGTAGATATTGTTGGAAAAAGATAAAAAAATAGGGTGGAAGTGCTAAAGGTATGTTCTAGTGGAGAAGAAGTAATGGTATGGATTTGGTAGCTAAATCAGTTTGATTTTTATGGGAGAATAACGAGCTGATCAAAGCTTTTTAATGAATTCAATTTCATTATCTAATAATAATGGACGAGTTAAGTGGGAAGAGTTTTCTTCAACCTGAGTAGCATTTTTTGCACCAGGAATAGCAACTGAAACGGCAGGGTGACTTAAAACATAACGTAAAGCAACTTGCGCTAAACTTCGATTTGATCGTACAAGTGAACGTAATTTCTCTACTTTGTTTAAGCTATCTTTAAACCACTTTTCTTTTGGCCAATCTTTTCTTAAATCATCGTCTGGAAATTGAGTTTCATGATTAAATTTTCCAGTTAAAATTCCCATCTTAAGTGGACCTCTTATCACAGCACCTAAATTATGTTTTTCAATATAAGGAAGGATGTCTTTTTCAGGTTCTTTATTCAAAATACTATAATCGAATTGTACGACATCTAAATCATTATTCTGATTAAAATGTTTTATATAATCTAAATCATTAGTAGAAACGCCAACAGCTCTCACTTTTCCAGATTTTTTTAAGGTTTGGAAAGCTTGTAGAAAGGCTTCTGTTTCTTCCGGTTTATCCCACCAAATATGACAAAAGTACACATCTATATAATCCGTTTTAAGCCGTAGTAAACTAGCCTCAAACGCATTAATGATCTTTTGAGGATCTCCATAAACGGCTGGTTGATTTGGGTCATAATGATGACCAATTAATCCACCTTTTGTAGAAAGAATTATATCCTGCCTGCGATTATTTATGGCTTTTGCAACTAACGTTTCACTATGACCTAATCCATAAACATCAGCAGTGTCAATAAAATTAACCCCTAGGTCAATTGCTTTTTCAATTGCATCAAGTGATTCATTATCTTTTACTGCTCCCCATTCATCTCCACCAATCGCCCACGAACCGAATCCTATCTCTGAAACTATTAACCCGGTGTTACCTAATAATCTATATTCCATTATGTACGGACTCCTCCTTTACAGTTTATGTTATTAGAAGTATATATAGTGACCAGTTGGAATATTCTTGAATTTATTTTTGGAGTATAAATTAGACTATTTCCTTTAATAAAATATGTAAGATTACTGTATAAAAAGAAATTAGAATTATTAGTGAAATGGTTTTTTATGCTTAAATTGAATAAAAGTATGAACTGTTACAGTATAAATATGAGTTTTATTCATAATTTTAATAACTATGCAATAAGCGAAATAAATGTTGAATTTAGTCGGAAAATATAGATTTACAAATTACAGAATATGTACATATAGTTGTAACTGTAAATATTATCCGTTTTTAAATATTTATAAAAGGAGAAATTCATATGAAGGAAATACAAAAGAAATATGAAATTGTAGAAGAATTGGATGCAACGGTAGGCCAAGAAGCATTATGGATAGCTCATCAAATGGAAATAGAAAAAGGAATGAACAATGAACCGATTATAATAAAGTTAAAAGGGAAACTTCAAATAGAGGTCTTGAAGAAAGCGCTTACCGTAATAGTGCAATCTCATCCGGCGCTACGTACAATATTTAAGAAGAGGGATGAAAAAATAAAGCAATTAATTCGAAAGAATGTAGAATTTGATATACCAATTAAGGATTTAACTGCTTTTAAAAACACAGAACAAAAATCTATTTTTAAAAATTTCTTAGAATCTATAGTGAATGAGAAATTTAGTTTAGAAGAGGGGCCTTTGTTTAAATTCCACATCATTAAATTCAGCGAAGATACATTTATTTTACATTTAATGTTTCATCACATTATTTACGATGGATGGAGTTTAGGAGTTTTCATCCGACAATTATCCAATACGTATGGTGAATTACTTCAAGGGAAGACGAATGTAGAATTTGAATCTCCTTATCAGAACCTCGTAAAGTATGAGGAGAGTTTTATTGATAGTGCAATATATAAAGAGGGATTATCTTATTGGAAAGATTATTTACAAGGTGACTTAACTCCTACAGAGTTTCCTATTGATTTTAATAAAATGAATGAAAAAAGATATACAGATAAAAATATAAGTAAGAATATTAATTCAGATTTATTTTATCAAATACAATGTTTTGCTAAAAAAAATAATATAAGTATTTATCGAGTAATGTTAAGTACTTATTGTACCTTGCTTCATCAAATGACAAATGCTGAAGAGATAATTGTTGGTATTCCAATTAATACTAGACCACATACAGAAGAACGAAATACTTTTGGCTATTTTGTTAATACAGTACCTATACGTATAACAATAGAAAAGGGAGAAACATTTAAGGGAATACTTAATAAAGTGAATAAATCTATTCATCTAGCTATTACGTATAAACATAATCCATACTCACATATAGTAAAAGATTTAAATCTAATTAAAAATACAAATGATAATATGGTATATTCCACAGCATTTAATACGATGAAGATACCGGAATTAAAAATTCCTGATATGGAGTCAACAGTTTTAACAAATTGTAAAAGAGTAAATCCTTTTAATATGACCTGGAGAATAATGAGATACGAAGGGGAAACAGAGAATAAAATTGAGGTTGACTATAACTCAGCATTATATAAACCAGATAGTATTAGTGATTTAGTCGAAAGGTATATATATTTGTTACAAAAATTAATGAAGAATGTGAATGAACCTATTCATTCATTGGATTTGCTTTTAGAAAAAGATCATCGTCTATACAAAGAGATGAACTCAAATGCTCTTACATATCCTAATTCAAAAACATTAGATCAATTAATCAATCTACAAGCATTAGAATCGCCAAATCAAATAGCGATTTCAATGGGGGACAAATCCATTACCTATTATGAATTACAGCAAAGGTCAAATCAAATAGCGAATTATTTACGTGAAAATGATTTGAAAAAGGGACAACGTGTAAGTATTACAATGGAGAGAGAGATTGATACCATTGTATGGATTCTAGGCATCTTAAAATCAGGTGGAGTTTATGTACCAATTGATCCAAAGTTTCCTGAAAAAAGAATAGAATACATCTTAAAAGATAGCGAAAGTCAAATGATTATTACGAAGAAAGAATTCAGGGGATTGGTTGAACGGTTTGCGATCCATACAATTTATCTAGAAGATTTTCATTACGCTAATTCTATAGAAAATATTGCGTCTACACATACCATAGAAGATGCAGCTTATATTATCTACACGTCAGGTTCAACAGGTTTGCCAAAAGGAGTCGTTGTACCACATAAAGGCGTAGTTAATTTATCGTATTCAGTAATCAATACATTTCATTTAGGAAAAGAGGATGTGTTTTTACAATTTGCAACGATCATTTTTGACGCCTCCATTATGGAAATATTTCCGATTTTGCTATGTGGAGGAAGAATGTATTTAATTTCTGAAATCGAAAAACGTTCAGCAGAGGAATTTATAAATGTTCTTGAAAAGAATGGTATTACAAATGTGGTTTTACCAACTGCGTTTTTTAAATTAATAGCTGATATGCCAAAAGAAATGTTACTTAAATTAAATTCTGTAAAACGTGTATTTGTAGGAGGGGAAACTTTACCTGCTGAATCAGTTCGTAAATGGCAAAGTAAATTAGGGTTAAAGATTCCAGTTCTTAATGCATATGGTCCTACTGAAACTACTGTATGTGCAACCATGTATGAAGTAAATCGTGAGATACAAAAAGAAATTTCTAATATCCCAATCGGTAAACCAATTGCTAATAGTGAAGTTTTCGTGGTTAGTCCGTTCAATACATTATGTCCGTCAGGTGTAGTAGGTGAGTTATTTATTGGCGGTGATGGAGTTGCCAACGGATATTTAAATCAACAGGAAAAAACAAAAGAGGCGTTTATTTCTTTCGATAAATCCTATAATTACGATAAAAAGATGTATCGTACTGGAGATTTAGTACGTCTTTTACCGAATGGAAATTTAGAATTTATCGGAAGGAAAGATAATCAAGTAAAAATACGTGGGTATCGAATTGAGCTGGATGAAATTGAAGGAACATTATTTAAACATCCAGAAGTGAGAGATGCTGTAGTATTCACTTATCAAAACGACAAAATCGTTAGCTTTTATTTATCAAAAGACAATACAGAACTAAAACAAGAGGCATTAAAAACATTCTTAAGCGAAAGTTTACCAGATTTTATGATGCCAAATCATGTATTTCACCTTGAAAGTTTTCCTGTATCACCAAGTGGGAAACTAGATTGAAAAAAATTAGAATTACAAATCCCATCTTTACTTGCAAACATGCAGAAGCAATATGTTCCACCGATAAGTGAAACAGAAAAAAGATTGGCAAAAACATGGACAGAGATTTTAAATTTAGGGAAATATAGAATCGGCAGAGATAATGACTTTTTTAAACTTGGGGGACATTCATTAATTGCTGTGCAAGTGTTAAATCAAATTCAAAAAGAGTTTCATCTAAAAATTGAAATTAGAGATATTTTTGAGCATACAACGATTGCAAGTCTATCTGCTTACATCGATAAATTAATGGCAGTAAATCATGATAGGGAAGAACAGGAGATGCAAGTATTAAAAGTCGCAGATAAGGAAAGTTATCAGTTATCAAGTGCTCAAAAAAGAATCTGGTTTTTAAATAAGTATAACGCCATTAATAGAGTATATGATACACCACTACACATATATATTGAGCCGAGTTTAAATAAGGATATTCTACAAGACACTATAAGATTTTTAGTTGAACGACACGAGATGCTACGAACAGTGTTTATTGAAAGAAATGGGGAGCCTAGACAAGTCATCTTAAACTCAATAGCGATTGATTTGATTCACGATGAGATTGAACATATGTCTAAAAAAGAACAACAAGAATATATACGTACAACAATAAATCAAACGGATCATACACCATTTGATTTAGAAAAGGGCCCTCTTTTTAGAATTAGAATTTTTAATCTGAATAAGAAAAAGTCTTATTTATATATCAATTTACATCACATTATTACAGATGAGTGGAGTGTAAGGAATTTATTAGATGAATTAATGAGGGTATATAGTGCCTTTGCTAAACGTAGAAATCCTGAGTTGCCAACTATTTCTAATCGATATGTAGATTATGCAGAGTGGGAACAGGCACAGTTAAATTTAGGTCGATGGGATACAGAAAAATCTTATTGGATGGCCGAACTGGCAGCACCTCTTCCTATATTAAATCTTCCTTTAGATTTTAGTAGGAATCGTCAAAGTACAAATAAAGGTACAGTATTTGAAATGAAGTTAGATAATGAAATGAAAGAGTCTTTGAAACAAGTATGTGAACAAGAGAATGTTTCTATGTATATGCTATTTTTGGCAGCGTATATTCAATTGTTACATTATCTAACGGATCAAAAAGATATTATTGTAGGTACACCAGTTGTTGGAAGGAATCATCAAGAATTTGAACAAATACAAGGATTTTTTGTAAATACCCTAGCAATTAGAACACAATTAAATGATGTGAAAAATTTAACACAGCTATTACAAGTAGTGAGAGAAAAATGTTTGAATTCTTTCCAAAACCAATCGTACCCATTTGATAAAGTAATTGAACAAATAAATCCTGATAGAAGCTTTGGAAATAACCCGATCTTTTCTACTATGTTTAGTTATCAGAAAGATATTCTGCAGCAACATGATGCATACAAGCTTCAGTTGTTACCTAATAAACAAGATATTAGTAAGTTTGACATTTCTTTAGCTGTTGAAGAAGGATTGGATTATGTAGGGGTTTCATTTGAGTATGATATTAATCTTTTCAAGGAAGAGTCAATTAATAGGTTTACTCAAAATTTACTTACTATACTGGACGCCTTTATTCATCGACGAACAGTGGCATATGAAAATCTTTCATTTCTATCACAGGAAGAAGAATCTTTATATAAAAACGTAAATCATACAGAAAGACCCTATCCTTATTTTCAAAATATACAAGAGCAATTCTATATGCAAGTAGGTAGACAACCCGATCGGATTGCTATAGCGACTGCAACGGAATCTTTAACATATAGACAATTAAATATGAGCTCTAATCAAGTAGCTCAACATTTACTCGAAAAAGGTATAAAAAGAGGTGATAAAGTAGCCATATTTTTAGATAGAAGTATGAATAGTATCGTTTCTATGCTTGGAATATTAAAAGCCGGTGCTGCCTATATACCAATCGATGTAAAATACCCTGAAGATAGAATAAATTATATAGTTTGTGACAGTGAGGCATGTAGAATTATAACGAGTAACAAATTCAAAAATCATTTGTATGTAAGTGATTATAAGGTTTCAATAATAGAGGATATATATCGTACGACTATAAATGATGATGTGAAAATTTTAAATAAACCAGATGACTTGGCATATGTAATTTATACGTCAGGCTCAACAGGAAAACCAAAAGGTACATTATTAACGCATAAAGGAGTATTAAATTTAGTTGAATGGAGAAATGAAGTATTTCAGATCTTTCCAAATGATAAAGTAACACAGTTTTATTCCCATAGTTTCGATTCTTCGGTATCAGAAATTTTTTCTACCTTGTTAAATGGAGCGGAACTATATGTATTAAGTGATGAACAGCGCTATTCAACTGTCGCATATACTCAAGCCATTCAAGAAATTCAAGCAACTATTTCTGACTTACCAACAGTATTCTTCAATGAATTATCGACTTCATTAACTAAACTGGATAGCGAAAAGATACGTTCTTTAAGATTTATAATAATGGGAGGGGAAGCTGCATCAACAAATGCCATTAGAAGTTGGCAAAATACTTTTAAAAACCAAGTACAGCTGGTAAATGAGTATGGCCCTACTGAAGCAACCGTTTCAGCAATGTATTATTTCATACCAGTTTTAGAAGGCGAAAATAATCTTTTAGGAAGCATACCAATTGGTATTCCTATTTCTAATACAAAGGTTCATATATTGAATTCGTATATGCAACATTGTCCGGTAGGGGCTATGGGTGAATTATATATTGAAAGTTTAGGATTGGCCCAAGGGTATTTGAAGCAGGAAGAAAAAACAAAACAGGCATTTATTTCAAATCCATTTTCAGAAGATAATAGTAAAAGATTATATCGAACAGGTGATTTAGCAAGGTGGTTACCAAATGGAAATATAGAATTTATGGGGAGAAAAGATAAGCAAGTTAAAATTAGAGGGCACAGAATTGAATTAGGTGAAATAGAAGATGCAATGTTACAACTTGAGGGGATAAGTCAGGCTGTAGTAACACAAACGGAAGATGGAATGTTACTGCAAGCTTATTATAAAACAGTGGACGGTATAGGGATAGAGAAAAATAAGTTAGCTTTACATTTATCAAATGTATTGCCAGAATATATGGTCCCTAAATATTACTCTCATGTGTTAGAAATACCGATAACGGCGAACGGTAAAATTGATTTTGAAAAGCTGCCCAAAATAGAGTTTGGTCATGAGCAAAAAGATGAGTGTAAACTTAAACCTCAAACTAAAGTACAAAAAAACATTGCAAAGGTATGGTCTGAAGTTCTAAACGTAAAATCTATAGGTTTAAAAGATGATTTCTTTAATTTAGGTGGACATTCTTTAAAAGTTATGCCAGCATTAGTCAAATTAAAACCGTTATACCCTAACTTGAAAATTCAAGATTTCTTTAAGTATAGAACCATAGAAAAATTAGCCTCTCATATTGAAGAGAAGGAAGATATTTCGTTCAAGAAAGAGAAAAATATGAATGTAGCATGTATGGAAAATGAAACGAAAACGACTCCTGTTTATGAAAGAACTAAATTAGAAGAATGTGAGTTAGATATGGTTAATTATCCAAAAACAGTTTTCCTTACAGGGGCAACAGGATATTTAGGAGCACATATTTTAGAACGGTTATTACAGTTGCCATCTGCGACTATTTACTGTTTAGTAAGAAAAAATGAGGATCAAGTAATTGGTGCAAAGTTAAAAGAAAGAATGGAGTTTTATTTCGGTAAAGAAATCCTCCAAAAGTTGAAGGAGAAAGTAGAGTTAATTGAAGGAGATTTATCTTTGATGAATCTAGGTCTAGATTTAAAGCAATTGGGCCATTTAAAGAATAGGGTAGAGTCAATCATACATTGTGGTGGAGAAGTTAGACACTATGGAGAACGTGAGCATTTTCAAAAGGTAAATGTTCAGTCTACAAAATACTTATTGGAATTAGCTAAGAACACAAATGCACGTTTTCATTATATATCGACTTTAAGTGTAGTAGGTCAGGCTGAAAGCGACCCAAAAGAATTTGAATTCTTTGAGTCTAATTTTGATAGAGGGCAAAATTTAGATAATTTGTACCTAGAAAGTAAGTTTCAAGGCGAGAAAATGGTCAGAGAAGCAATGGAAAAAGGAGTTCGTGCCACAATATACCGTGTGGGGAATTTAGTGGGTAACTCTAAAACAGGTAAATTTCAATACAATATTAATGAAAACGCATTTTATAGATTATTAAAAGGGATATGCCTATCTAGCATAGCTCCTGACGTCAATACGTATGTAGATTTAACGCCTGTAGACTATGGAAGTTTAGCTATTACTGAATTATCTTATAAGGCCAATACAGTAAATAAAACCATGCATATTTGTAATCCAATTCAGCTAAAATGGGAACAATTTATTAATAGTTTACAAGCTTTTGGATACGATATCCTGTTAATGAAACAAGAAGAATATATAGAGAAGTTTTTTAATACGAATTTAACTACTGATGAACAGAAAGCTTTAGAGCTCATAATGCCTTTATTAGAATCTGTAGAAGAGCTATCAGTAGCTATACCTTCTTGTTTATACACGCAAGGATATTTGAAGAATATACACTGTGTAGAGCCAAATCAAGAGTATATCAATTTGTTATTAAATTATGCTATGAGTATAGAGTATTTAACATTAATTAAAGAACCAATACTGTTGTAGTATACTCTATCTATTTTGAGCAAAAGAGAAGAAGGATTTCACTTCGGAATTTTTTGTTTGAAAATCTTAATTATTTGAGCACAAAAAATAAAAGTATGTATAGCGGAGAAGTAATTATGAAAAAGAACCTGTTTTCCATGGAAAGCAGGTTCTTTTTCCTGAAAAGATAATTTAGGGATACGGAAAAGATTCCTTCCCAATATGTCTAAAAAAGAAATATTAGAAAAACTTCCAGAAGGATGGAAATATGCAGAGAATAATGAGTTTGTTCATGTTCGAAATGGTAATGGTACAATAAGGATGAGGATAGATTCACCAGATAAAGTAACAAAATATGATCATGTATATTTATATGATGAGAACAAAAATCCATTAGATGTAAACGGTAGTATAGTAGATGATAAAAGTCCGGATGCTCATATTCCATATAAAAAGTAAGAATTGAGGTCGAAAATGAACGTACAGAGAATACAAGCAGAATTTAAAAAGTTACACTATTGTGATGCATGGGTTACTAAATTAGTATGCGACTACTTTGGTGATGAGGTACACCTAACTTATAAGGATGAAAATGGCGACGTAGATTTTCAATTTAGCGGTTGCTATAGAATAGATTTCAAACATAGTATGGGATATGTAAAAGAAAAACCAATAAAAACATTTACATATGAACAGTTACCATATTTTCTTCATAATATTGAAATCGGTGAAGTAGAAAAAGAGGGTTTGAAATTATATACCTGTAATATAATTATGCCTCCTATGGAATTAGAAATGTGGTGTAAGGATATAAAAATTGAAAGATAAGTATTCATATCAACGAAAGAAAAGATTTTGAATACAACATTGGAGTTAATTAAGAATGAAGGTTTGTAAAAGTATTCATTGAAAAAACGTTTATAAAATAAACTTAATCACCTTTATAAACTTGATATTCTAATGTTTCGTACATAATCCCTTTCTGTTTGTAAAGATATACCTTTGTAAACAGGTAAATCTCAAGAAATATTTGTTTATTAAAAAATATAATAGAACACTATTTGTTATAATTAGAATAATTGGATAGGAATTTTGGGAGGAATAGCTGTGGGATTAAATATACGTCAAATAAATAAGAGCTTAGAAATAAAAATTAAAAAATGTATTGCGCTATTAGGTGAAGAATATATGTCTTTAAATTTCACTATATACTTTTATGAGACCCGAGAAAAGCTTCAAAAAGAGCGTGATAATAAGCCAGATTTAGAGAGAGAACATTATGAACAAATATTAAATGGTGAAATAGAAACGGCGGGCTTAACCATTTGGGAAGAGGGGAAAATTAAAATTTTTCTATTCCTTTTTCAAGATGTAAAAGGAAATCCTACAGAAGTCATTAATTTAATTGGTAATCTGTATCATGAGATTCGTCATGCATGGCAATTTGAAAATAATCTATTCCAAGATGAGAAAGAGATTGATACGATTGATGGGGATCTTGAATCATATCTAAGTTTACCCTATGAGAAGGATGCATATAGATTTCAAGATGAAAACATGAAAAAACATGGCGAAGAAATTTTAAGGATTTTTGGTTTTCAGTTGAAAATTAATTATCGTTTATCCGATGAAATAAGGAATATTATATATTCATAATGAAGGAATCGTTGCCGTACCCCTTCTAGGATAAATCGTATCTTGGATGCTTAGCATAATTAACTACTTATATAAACATTTCTAATCATTTATATAATAAAATAAAAAACCTATCATATTTCCTGATAGATTTCTTCTTTAAATGGAAAATTTTTAAGATGTGGCGGGTTATTCCTTGAATCATTGCAGTACCATTATCTTGTATAGATATATATATAACATCTATTTGATATATTTTGTCTTATTCCCCTTTTTCGGGAAAACAAGACTATAATTAAGGAGCGTTCTGAACGTATTAAACGAACAGGAATGCTCCTTTTTTTTTCTTTATCTACTAAATATCTATATTGAAAAAATAACGTAAATAAAGTACTTTAAGAAAACGTCTTTTCAGATAAAGAAGATTTATGCTTTTTATGATTATCTTATGAGGCATGAAGATTACTCGATAACTTTATCAGAACGATTAAAAAAGCAATCTTCAGCTTCAAGGGGGAATTTCAAGGGATTTCTTCATCATACCTTTAAGAATAAAATGAAAGATACTAAGATACTCAAACTAAAAGTTTCAAAAGAGACATTAAAAGTACTGTCCCCGGATGAAGTACAAATCTTAATTGATGCTTGTTGTAACACCAGAGATAAGTTTCTACTGGTTCTTTTATATGAAACTGGCATGAGGATTGGTGAAGCACTTTCACTTCATTTATCCGATATTGTCCCTACGATTAGAAAAATACATATTCAGGATCGTGGAGAATTGATTAATGGCGCTGAGATTAAGACGGTATGTAGTCCTCGGACTCTAGATATTTCAAAAGAATTGGCTGATTTATACCGGCGGTATATTTTAGAGATACATACAGATGAGATAGATTCAGATTTTGTTTTCATCAAACTAACAGGGGATCGGAAAGGAACTCCACTTGATTATGCAAGCGTACAGTCCCTTTTCAAACGTTTGAAAACAAAAACTAAAATGGAAGTAACTCCTCATATGCTTCGTCATACCAACATAACGGAGTTATGGAAGACAGGAGAAATGAGACCTGAAACGCTTCAGAAGCGCGCTGGACATGCTCATATACAGACTACTATGCAAATGTATGTCCATCCCACAATGGAAGATATACAAGAAGATTGGGAGAAAGCAATGAAGAAAAAAGATGAACGACGAGGAGAATCATGAATATAGTAAGTAATACATCCTATAAACCGAAGGTTACATTAGAGAAAAAAGATGAATTACTGCAGCTATTACAGGGGTATCGGATAAACGATGTGTGGGATTTAAGGGATAACTTCTTCGAAGTATATGATAGCAAAGAATCTTGGCGATCAAATAAAAAAAGAATAGATTTCACATCATTTTCTTTCTATATTCGACAAGAGTTAAAATATTTCTTTGCAATAGAAATATTAAATAGAAGTGTAACTATTGGAACTCTATTAAGTTATTCATTTACGTTTAAACATTTAGCTGCTTTTTTAAACAAACATTATCCTAACATCCATAGTTTTATAGAGATACCATATGAACGTGGTCTTATGAAATACAAAAGTTATTTAATTAATAGGAATGTCAACATCACAAATTCAAAAGGACAGATTTCAAGTAAAGCTATTGCTTTTTTTAATCGAGCGTATCAATTTCTGTTTGATTTCTATGACATAAGAGAAGAGTTTGAAAAAGATATATGGGATGTAAGAAATATTCCTAATGTACGCTATTCTAAAAGTAAAGCTGAATATCGAATATCATTTCATGATATTCATCCATCCTATAGGGAAGCTGTTAAAAAGTATGCTAAGTTTACAACGGTTTCACGTAGTTTTTCATCATTGCAAACAATATTAAGAGGAATCAAACACTTTATAGTGTTCTTACAAAAATATTATCCTAATTGGAACGGTATCACTGATTTGCAAAGATCACATATTGAACAATATTTATTATACGTTAACCATAATTTGGGCCATTTATCTGAAGGAACTAAAGCGGATTATTTGTATGGAGTAAAAGTATTTATAGATTACTTACAACGTACTGAACATCCTAAAGCACCTACTACACCTGTTTTCACTTTGTTCTTCAAGGAAGATTTCCCAAAACAAAGACGATGGAATGAAAATGAGATTAAATATATTCCTGACTCAGTAATGAGTCAGTTAGAATTGTTATTAAGTCATAATCCTGATGAACTCAATCCCCCTATGAAAGATAGCGATAAGAAATATATTCCTGTTATCATTTTACTTATGGCTACAGGATGGCGAATAAGTGATATACTCAATATTCGTTACTATAATTGCTTAATTACTGATACGAACAGAAACTATTATCTTCAAGGAGATATTCCCAAAACTGATGTTAAACAACATCGTATTCCTATAGATAAAGATGTAGCACTAATTATTCAAGCTGTCATTGAACAAACTAAAGATATGTCAACTATAGAAAATAATCCTGATCGATACTTATTCGTTCATACAAAAGGAAAACGTAAGGGGAACCCATTTTGTAGTGGGAATATATCACGAGCATTAAATCGTTTGGCTAAACGATACAACATTGTGGATCAAGATGAAAGTATCTATCATTTTCGAAACCATGCCTTTCGGCACACCAAAGGTGTGGAGCTGATTAATCTAGGAATGAATCTTACTCACATTATGAAATGGTTTGCCCACTCTACACCAGAAATGACACTAGTCTATGCTAAGATAGCCGATGATACATTGAGACGAGAATGGGAAAAGGCACAAAAGAAAAAAGGACCTCTCCTTCGTGTAAATTTAGATAATGGTCAAGTAAATGAAATGGCCATGGACGAAGACTTGATCCATTGGGAATATATACGCAGTAATATCGAGGCTATAAGAGTACCACTTGGGTTTTGCCTGGCTTCGAAGAAGGAAGGTTGTCCTTATGTTGTAACCCCATGAAAACCAAGGAACAATTGGATAACCTCATCAAAATTAGAAACCAACTTGTCGAAGGCAAGTCTCATCGGGGGGAGAGTGCTAAAAAAATTCTCTTTGATGCTCAAATTATTAAAGAAAAAGGTGTATCATCATGAAACATAAACGATCTACAGATGCTATTGTAGCCTTGGCTAAAAAGAAGCGAGAAGAAACCCTACAAAAGGTTGAGAAAGCAATTAGACAACTGATTAAAGAGAATAGACGTATTAATTTCAACTCTGTCTCCGACTTCGCAGAAGTGTCCAAGTCTTACTTGTATAGTCATACTACCCTTCGTGAACGAATTGAAACGCTTCGTAAACAACAGCAACGAGCTGTATCTCCAAAATTCGAAAAACGGAAAATGAGTGATGAAAATAAAGATGCAATGATTCAATTATTACGGGATCGAATCAAGGAAGTAGAGTACGAGAATAGGCGATTAAAGGATGAAAACAAAAGACTACAAGGAAAAATGTATGAACAAATTTAATGAAATAAGGCTCTTACTTTGTGGTCATATCCACAAAGTAAGAGCCTTATATTTTCTGTTTATTTTTCATTTTAGTCTTGATTTCTCGAAGGATGAGCAAAAACACCCATCTTGTAAAAGGTGTTTAGCAGCCATGCATAGAATCACTTCTTTGAGGTGATGATTATGACAGTGGAAACATCAATAAGGCATAGAGAAATTACAGGAACTATATTTAGAAATGGACGGTTTCAATATGAAGCTAGCCATATTGTATCATTTGATGATAACTATGAAGCTATCTTTATTCTAGGTGGGAAAATTAACGAATTATTTACGATTCTTTGCCGATGTAATACGCTTTATCTTGAACCTAAGTACAAGAATGCACCTAGAATTATAATTGAACTCACTAGCTGTTATGATGAGTTTAATGAGTATTATTTTATGGATTCCTTTAGAGATGTAAATGCTTTTTTAAAGGAGATGCAACCCTTAATTAACGTTGCAAAACATATGGAACAACAAACTAAATATCCTGAGTAATAATTTAAACACATGTGAGGGTGAATATACTCTCACATTTTTTGTGCTCATTATGTAGAGGTTCTACCAACAAAACGCGAATTTCGTACGCTAAGGAATTATTAGGTGTCTTTTTTGATATGAGCCATCCTTTAGTAATGTAATATCGATTAATAAAATAAGTTATACAAGTAATTAGTTATATTTCAATATACCCTAGTTGGGGTACGGAAACGATTCTCGGTATGAGATGTCGCTCGAGGATTAAGTGTACTTTTTGGATCTTCATGTTTCTCATGCATGGCGAAAGCCTGTTACAATAGAATGAAGTCGAACACTTTAGGGAGTGCAGTTGATTTTGCTCCTTTCTAAGAAACAAGGAGAGTAAAAATGCATAGTATTTGGAATAAATTACGTCGTCAGAAGAATGAAAAAGATTGGCAAGATGAAAAGAGTTTTGAAAGATGGCTATTGAGAGCAAAAGAAAGTGGAGTACCTGTTCCAAGGGAAGTTGCTGAGCAGTGGTTGTTCGCCTTTATTGATGAACATGATGTTCTAGAAGAATATTTAGATATTGATCTTACTACTGTTATTTTCAAACAAGAAACGTGGGATATTGAGGCTATTTTGCAAATAAAACCTGGGGAATATGGTGAAGAAGGACGTTATCTTCCAGTTATCAGAGAATTAAAAAACATTAATGGGAAAATTGAAAAAAGTCCTTATGGTCATATTAATTCCGTAGTAAAAAGTTGGCTTAACGAAGGTACATGGAGTGTCCCTCCTATTGTATTAGATAGCAGACAATTTTCAGGATACAAAACACCTTATCATTTAGTAGAAGGTTATACAAGATTAGCTTGGATCCATTATTATGCCAACCATCCAGATAATTCATCAGGGGTAAAGCTCAGTAATAAACACTCTGTTTGGTTGATTACAATGAAAAATTAATTAATTTAAACATTGATTTTGTACAGTTACAGGAGAAGAATCTGAAGTGACATTATCATATAGTAAATAGAAAGTTTGCTGTCAGTTTAGAATCGATAGATTCCGTGGCAAAGGATTATTGACCATTTATAAAGCAGAAGATTAAATTTCTTGTTGCAGAATCCTTAAGCTATTAAGGATTTCTTTTTTTATCTAAAATTCAAAAATAAAAAGATAAGATCCAGGAACACGATCTTATCTTTAGCACAAGGAGTAAACAAAAGGATAACCATCATATTGTTATTATAATTTATTTTTTGTTAATTTTGAATATTTAAACTATAATTAACAAGTATATCCATATCGAGAAATTTATTACAAAATTAGTTATAAAATGATTGAAAACTCCAATGTAAACTTTTACCCATTTGTTTACTTTCATTTTTTTGAATCATTGAGTTATACTATCTCTTTACATTTCGTATAAATAGAAAAAAGTATACACTTAAAACACTGTTTTTGCATAAAAAATGCTCTAACAACTTAATAATTATATGTCTGTGTCCGATTAACTAAAATGAATTCTCAAATCGAAAAGGAGAGTAGGACACATGAAAATAAAATTCAATTTGGGGAAATTGAAAGTTAAGTTCGAGATTAACAAAGATAAATGTAAATTAATTAGCGGTTTAATAATCAAACTTTTTTTATGATGGGACAAGAGAGTATTAGTTTACTCTTTTTTTCTTTGTTATATAGAAATTACATATTAATCTCTATTTGAGACATCTATATAAAGAGAGATGATGATTGAAGAGAGAGAAGAGAGACGAATAAATATATATCTTTCTATAAGAATCCTATATTTTTCTCTATTTATTTATGTATACATTTTATTCATTTATTATGATATCAGCGTTGATTTAAAACGGTTTATATAAAATTAATAAATGAGATTTTTAGAGGAAAGGTGGACCTTTTTTATTAATTCACATAATTTTCAAACATTAAAACTCTAGATGTTAATATTTGTTATATAATGGAATCAAGCCGTAATCAATATGGTTTCCCCATTATGAATAATGAGATATTTTATGTGTTCCGTGTATTCGCTTTAAAGCAAAAAGAACTTGTAGTGATTTCTACAAGTTCTTTTTGTTTTTCTTATTGTATTAGAAAAAAGCCCTTTAAATATAGCAGAAATAATAATGAATTATTTATTTCTCGTTTGCCAATTAAAAGTTTGTACTTTAACAGGTTTCATTAATAAACATATTTTATATTATAGAATATATGCTTCAACAGTTGAAAAATAAGGAAAAAGAGAAGAACCACCAATATTCTTCCCTTTTTCCTGTGATTAGGGTCTCTATATTAATGAATATAGAAAATTATAAAATGTTGGATGCAACAGTTTACATTTAAAATTATAGCAAGAGTAACAGGTCATTTTTATGCAATATTGCATATTTCTAAATTTGTTTTTATACTTCAATCAAGGATGAAGAAAAAAAATAGTTGTTTTTTTTGTATGAGGAATTCTACATATCTTGCTTTCTTCTAGTTTTCTTCGATCGTATCATCTCTTCTATCACGGATTGCCCACAATTCTTCATGAGTGTATGCTTTTGAATTACCACTTAACTCATAATCTACATATTTTTCAATTTCCTTGGGATTCATTAGACCAAAAGCGACACCCTTAAATTCTTCAAGGAATTTATTCATTTTTACTACGATAAATTTATTAATTCTCTTATCAAATAAGTCTAATTCATTATATTCAAAATGGTCGTAATCATACCCAAAATGAAGTAACTTCATAGTTATATTGGATTTAATTCTATTCAGCTCATTAATCACAATTTCTTGTTCAACCTCAGAAAATAATTCTGCAGTTTGAAAGATATTTTTTAAACTAGGAGCTATGTTTGGTTTATTATCGAATATTAATGAACTAAAAGTCCTTATTAATTTAGAACAGCTTATTTTTAAATGAAAATTAAGGTTATAGAAAGGCTTTATTTTAAAATAAGAATACTCTTTATTATAACTTACGATTTGTATATTATTTTTTTGAAAATGTAGATTAAATTTTGGTATTAACGACTCTATAAAATTGGGTTCTAAAACCTTATATGCACTTTCTTTTGTTATATATCCTTTAATTTTTAATATCTCAATTGTTTTAAAATCATGCCTGCGCTGTAACCAATTTACCATTTTCCTTGTTACAATAAAATCCTGATTTTTATTGAGTTCTTCGTATTTACTCATTTTAGCCAAAAATTCTTTTCTGTCATTTAAATATTTTTTTATGGTTCCAGCATCTATTTTATTAACTTTCCCGTTAATATAATTATCATATGAATTCCTTAATTTTTCTCCTGTTTCCAAGTATTCCTGTTCTATTTCGTGAGGGATGAGTATCTCATAAATTTCTAATTCTTTTTCCCAATTGTTAACAATGCCCTCAATACCAGGGAACATGAAAATTAAATTCTGCAATTTATATTTTTGATTTGCACTTCTCATTACTTCTTTCTTAGATACCCCTGAAGGATATTCTAAAGAAGAAAAATCATTAATACATGAACTACCAACATTTATTCTTCTTCCATTAAATTTATTTTTTATATGAAAAACTAATTTATTATTTTTTTGTTTACATAGTGAGCAAGTTTTTCTTTCCTTTTCATTTTCAATAATTGCATATGGATCAACGTCGCCAATCCATTCGTTCCTACATATGTTAATAACATTACCTAGCATTTCATTTAATAATAATATTTCTTTCCGCTGAAGGGTTTCAAATACCTTATCAATGTCTCTAGCATTACTATTTAAATGGATTTTTGCCAATTTATATAAGATTGGAAATTTTTCTTTTGGATGCTGACTGTAAATTAATAATGCTCTATTATTTCGGTTTACAAATAAGTCCCTCGCGGTTTTGGAAATGACTATTTTTTCTGAAATCGGCAATAATATCAATCTCCCTTTATATGTAATTTCATTATTATTTTACCATATGTAATCTTGAATTCAAAATCGCTACTAACATATATGAAAATACAGTTAATAATTTTTTTATTATCCCAGAAGGTGCAAACTTCTAAACATGTTTAAAGATTAAAGTGGAAATCAGTTTTACAAAACATACAAAATGTTAAACTCATAGAACCTAGTAATGTTAAGCAAGCATACTAATATCACTGGCATTTTATTTGGTTATTTAATGATGGCTTTACAAATTAAAAAAATATAAAATTAGTTGTACTGTTGTAGTTGAATTTTCTCAAAAAGTGATATTCCAAGTTGGATACTTATTTCATAGTAAAGCAAAAAGCACCCACCATGGGTGCTTTTAAATTTATATATGTTTGTTCTTGAACCGTTTTTTAATTCTTAACAATAAAATAGAATTTAAAAAACGAAAATTATGAAATAGATTCACTTATTATACTAATGAATTGGCCAATCTTAGCTGCAACTTGGGAGCCATGAACGCCCATTGAGTTAATATCAGTTAAAGCCGCTTTATCCCGTCTAAGAAGGGAGGGGTTTACAGCTGCACCTTGCTCTACATTTTGCGCTACTTCTTCAACAAAATCTAAAGTATTCTCTTTAAGATCTGGGTTCTCTATAGATATCTCTTTTAGTAATTCTATTTAGTAGAACATTCCCCCGTATAGCATCATTATTGAGTCCTGATTCCATGAGATTGAAGTTAAGATATATTGAAAAGATCTTATTGAGATTTCTTGTCAATTTCTCATGAGTTTTCAGTTTATTCGGAAATTTAGTGGTTTTAATTTTACAGTTTAGTGAAATAGTGGGTTTGAAGATAATATAAAGCGTCTGCAGGACATTAGTTATGGGTATAAGATGAAAATATTGTATGTGCATAGCGAAACATAACGGAAGGATAAACAGTACTGTAGCATATGGAACTTATTTGGTCTGTCTTAGGAGTCGTACAATGCATAATTGTAAGTCAGCAATCCTAGAAATAAGTTTGGCTTCGGTAGGAACCGTTCCACTAACGATGTTCATACTCAATATTTTCTTAAAACGTTTGAAGGAATTTAGTTTATGTATATAACTTTATGAAGAATATTAAATCTGTAGCATATGTAATTCCTCTGAAATGGATTCACGTATAGATCCTCATCTAAATTAAAAAATTTCACATATAATTTCATTTATGTTTAAAGTTTAAAAGCTCACCATAGATGATTTATAGAGAATGCAATTATAAATGCAAGAAAATCTAATTTAAAATTGAAAATTCGTTCTATTTTGGTTAGATATGGAATAAATGAATTTTATTTCTCAATATTCACTGTATGTCACTTTTTTGTTTTTTTCTATATGATATTGGAAAAAGTATGCTTAATTTTATAACATAGATCCCCTACAAAATTATTACTCTACAAATTAATTTCTTAAAGAAAACTTCTTGTGAATATGTTACTAACTACATAAAGTGTAATATTAACAGAATTATTACCAAAGTATTGGGTTTTTAGAATAAAAATGATTGCTCAAAATATCATTGAAATCCAGTAATAGAAATCGTAATTAAAATTTTTTGTTTTCTGTCAGGTATGTAAATCACTTTAGCTACTTTATGGGTAATTTCATGTGTTTTTTCTTTTGCTTAAGTTTATGAAATAGGAGTATTAGCTCTAAGTATTGTAGCTAAGAGTATGTAAAGCATAGAAAATCCGAATTAAACAAAATAGGAGGAAAGTGAAAATGAAGCATCAAGATGATAGTAAAACTGGTTTGGAAATAGCGATTATTGGAATGGCAGGTAAATTTCCAGGTGCAAATGAAATAAACCAATTCTGGGATAACCTAAAAAATGGTGTTGATTCAATTTCTACATTTACTGAAGATGAGTTAATTAAAGAAGGTGTTAATTTAGATGTTTTACAACATCCTAATTTTGTGAAAGCAAAAGGGTATTTGGAGGAAGTAGAATATTTTGATGAATCCTTTTTTGCTTATACACCTAGAGAAGCGAAAATAATGGATCCCCAAATCCGTATGTTACAGGAAACAACATGGGAAGCATTAGAGATGGCAGGTTATAATCCATTTGATTATGAAGGATTAATAGGGTTATACGTAGGAGCATCTACTAATTTTAATTGGATGAAGCACACGCCATTATTAAACAGTGATAGTGTGGTTGAGTTTTCAGAGGCAGGTACTCTTTCCTATAAAGATGCAATTTCAACGCTTACATCCTATAAGCTGGGACTTAAGGGACCGAGTTTTACATTATATACAGCATGCTCTACATCCCTTTTGAGCATTCATCTTGCATGTAGATCATTGTTAACTGGAGAATGCTCTATTGCAGCTGCAGGTGGAGTATCTATAACGTATCCTAAAAAGAATGGTTATAAATACCATGAAGGAATGACAAGTTCACCGGATGGCAAAGTACGTACTTTTGATGCAGAAGCCCAGGGTGCAGTTTTTAGTGATGGTGTAGGTATGGTAATACTAAAGAGATTAGAAGATGCGATTGCTGATGGGGATACAATCTATGGTGTAATTAAGGGATCAGCAGCAAATAATGATGGAGGTCGAAAAGTAGGCTATACTGCACCGAGTGTTGAGGGACAGGCTGAAGTAATTCAAGCAGCTCATAGTTTTGCTGAAGTTGATCCTTCTACTATTAGTTATATAGAAACGCATGGGACGGCAACGCCATTAGGGGACTCTATTGAAGTAGAGGCACTAAAGAGAGCGTTTCAAGATGTGGACAAGAAATCTTTTTGTGCAATTGGTTCTGTTAAGAGTAATGTAGGTCATTTAGATACAGCTGCAGGGGTGACGGGACTTATAAAGACAGTTTTATCTATGAGACATAAACAACTCCCGCCAACTTTAAATGTGAAGCGCCCTAACTCGAAAATTGATTTTATAGATAGCCCATTTTATATCAATACTGATTTGGTGAATTGGCAAAGTGAAGATAATGATCTTCTTCGAGCAGGTGTGAGTGCTTTCGGATATGGTGGAACTAACGTTCATATTGTATTAGAAGAAGCGCCTAAAGTTAAAAGTTCTGCTTCTACTAGAGAGAAAAAGTTAATGGTTCTTTCTGCTAGATCAAAAGAAGCTTTAAATAATGCTACAGTAAATATGGTTCAATATCTGGAATCTAATAAAGATGTTGAATTAGCAGATGTAGCATACACATTGCAAACTGGCCGTCGATCATTTTCGTATAGAAGAGCGGTCTTATGTAAGGATATAGATAGCGCCATAGACAATTTAAAAACAGTTAAAGATTTTCACGTGAAAACGCAAGAAAATCCAGATTTGGTATTTGTGTTACCTAGCGAATACTCATCAATTATTGAGAATGTAAAAGAACTATACCAAAAGGAACCATTATTCTTAAAAGTATTTGAGCGTAATATGAATGATGCCCAAATGTATACTGGAAAAGCATTGAAAGAAGCATTCTTTAAAGGAACAGATGATAGCTTGGTTGAAGATTTAACCTTCTTCGTCTGCTTGCAATCGATTATTGATGTATTAATTGAATGTGATGTACGTCCTTCTAACATTATTGGTACAGGCTTAGTTGGAATGGTTTCAGATATTTATAATAAATCTCTTAAGCCAGAAGATGTCCTGAATCAATTAGTTGAGAACTATACAGAGTTACAGACAGAATGGACGCATGGAGAAAAAGTAGAACTTCTAACACAAGTTAAGGATGTAGATCCTAATTCTGTGATTGTACATATTGGAGAGTTGTTAAATTCTGAAATTAATAATAATCAGATTATTTTACAAAACGACTTGTTAGAGGTATTGGGACAAGCGTGGGAGTTAGGGGTAGAAATTAATTGGAGTAAACTGTATGAAGAGGAATATAGATTACGTATTGCCTTACCAACTTATCCTTTTGAGAAAAAACGATATTGGATAGATCCAGCTGAACAGCAAAATATAACTAATAGTGAAGAAACGTCGATAAAGAAACGTTCTAATATAGCTGAGTGGTTCTATACTCCAGGTTGGATGGAAAAAGAAATTGTAGATGTAACTAAAGGATCTACTAAAAGTTGGTTGTTATTTTTAGACAATGAGCATATAGGCTTAGCTCTTAAAGAAAAACTTGAAAGAGATGGACATCGTGTTATAACAGTCGGTGTGGGTCCTTCATATAAAAAGATTAGTTTAAATGAATTTACAATATGCCCTACTGAACAAGAAGATTATTATCAGTTATTTAATGAGCTACAAAAACAAGAGTGTTTACCAGAGGAGATTGTTCACCTATGGAATGTGGATAATAAGGATTTAGGTATCGAGACCTTAGATACTGGATTCTATTCATTAATATCACTTGCAAAGACAATTAGTAAATTTAATTTACTTTATCCTATCAATATAAATGTTATGACGGATAATATGCAAAAGGTAGTAGGAGACGAGTCTATTATTGCAGAAAAATCTACTCTTTTGGCTCCTATAAAAGTATTTCCACAAGAGTATCCAAATATTAGATGCCGTAGTGTAGATTTTATGTTGTCTGATAATGAAGAAGCATTAATATCAAACTTATATTCTGAGATTCAAACGGACATTATTGACACTGTAATAGCGATTCGAAATAACACTCGTTACATTCGAATCTATGAGCCTATACCTGATGAAAAAGTAAGTGAAATGCTAGTAATAAATGAAAATGAATTAGCTTCAAAAATTCCGAATATTCGATCGGAAGGGGTTTATTTAATTACTGGTGGAATGGGAGGAGTAGGCCTTAAATTAGCAGAATATTTGGCGCGTACAGTAAAGGCTAAACTAATATTAGTTAGTAGAACAGCTCTTCCTGATCGTGAAGAATGGGATGAAATTCTTCAATCACAGATTGAAAATGAACAATTATGTCAACGTATTAACCATATTCAGAAGTTGGAGTCATTGGGAGCAAAAGTAATGACAGCTGTTGCAGATGTAGCTGATGAAGAGCAGATGAGAAACGTGATTCATCAGGCCGAGGCTAATTTTGGTCACATAAATGGAGTAATTCATGCTGCAGGTGTCTTACGTGTTAAATCAGCTCAGTGTCCAATGGAAAAGATAAGTAGGATTGAATGTGAAGAGCAATTTCTTCCTAAAGTACATGGTGTGATAGTTCTTGATAAGTTATTGAGTAATTATGATCTTGATTTTTGTTATCTTGTTTCATCACTTTCACCTATTTTGGGTGGATTAGGTTTTGTAGCCTATTCAGCAGCAAACCTTTACTTAGATAGTTTTTCAGACAAAGTGAGTAATACATCTAATAATCGATGGACTAGTATTAACTGGGGAGATTGGCAGTATACGGGAGCTCAACAGGTTAATAAAATATTCAATGCTCAAAGTATAGAAGCGCTTGAAATGACATCTGAGGAAGGACAAAAAACATTCCAATGTGTGCTTGGTTTAAGTGGTTTAAATCAGGTAATTATTTCTTCAGGAGATTTAAATAAACGTTTTGATCAATGGATTAATCTGAATTCTCGTAAACGAATTTCTGAATTGGAAACTCAAACGAAAACGGGAGATAAGTTCAGAAATCAAGATGAAGTAGAGGAAATAATTATAGGGATTTGGAAAGAGTTTTACAGTGTTGATACTGTAAATGTAAATGAAAATTTCTTTGATCTTGGTGCAACTTCACTTCATATAATTCAAATTCATGAGAGATTAATTAATAGATTAGAAAAACAGATTTCAATTGGAGTTATGTTTGAGTATCCAAGTATTCGTTCTTTAGCGAAATACTTAAGTGGAGATAAACAAAAGAATCAAGTTAAACATACAAAACGATTTAATCGAAAAACGAAAGAAGATAACGATATTGCAATTATAGGAATAGATGGACGTTTTCCTGGAGCACAGAATGTAAATGAATTCTGGAATAATATAAAGTCTGGAACAGAGTCTATTCAATTTTTTACAGATGAAGAGTTAATTGAATCTGGTGTGAATCCTATGGAAGTAAAAAGCCCTAATTATGTTAAAGCGAAAGGGTATTTAGAGGGAACTGATAATTTTGATGCTCCATTCTTTGATTATACACCTCAAGATGCATCATTAATGGATCCGCAACTACGAGTATTTCATGAATGTGCGTGGTCTGCCCTTGAACATGCTGGATATAATATTGAGACATACCCGGGCCTAATTGGTGTATATAGTGGCGCATCTCCTAACTTATATTGGCAAGTGTTATCTACTCTTTCAGAGGCAAATGAACCAGCTGGACAATTTTTAATTTCGTTACTTAACGACAAAGACTCGCTAAGCACTCAAATTTCTTACAAATTTAACCTAAAAGGACCAAGTATGAATATCTTTACGGGATGTTCAACATCATTGGTGGCTATTCATAATGCATGCCAAGCATTATTACAGGGGCATTGTGATATTGCTATAGCTGGAGGAATTACATTAACTCAACCTGAAAAAGCAGGTTATACCTACCAAGAAGGAATGCTATTTTCTTCAGATGGTCATTGTCGTCCTTTTGATGAAAATGCAAATGGAATGCTTTTTGGAGACGGTGTTGGGATTGTTGTTCTGAAGCCTTTACAGGAAGCTATAAATGATGGGGATACTATACATGCAGTAATAAAAGGAACGGCGATTAATAATGATGGGAATCGGAAAATTGGTTACACTGCACCTAGTGTAGAGGGCCAAGTAGAAGTTATTAAAATGGCGCAACATGAAGCAAATGTAGAACCTGAGTCCATTTCCTATATTGAAACACACGGAACTGCTACTAAACTAGGAGATACCATTGAGATCAAGGCGCTTAGTGAAGTGTTTAACTCTAATGAAAAACAATCTGTACCAATTGGATCTGTTAAAGCAAATGTGGGCCATCTAAATGCAGCGTCCGGTGTTGCTGGACTAATTAAAACGGTCTTTGCGATGAAAGATCAGGTTCTTCCGCCAAGTGTGAATTTTACAAAACCAAACACGCAAATTGGATTTGAAAACACGCCGTTTTATGTAAATCAACAATTAAATGAGTGGAAAGAGGAAAATAAACCATTACGTGCAGGTGTTAGTTCATTTGGTATTGGTGGTACAAATGCACATATTATTTTGGAGGAGGCACCAAAACTTGAAGCAACCTCAAATAGTAGACCATACCAGATGTTAATGATTTCGGCAAAATCGAAAGATGCTTTGGATCGTATGACTTTGAATTTAGGAAATCACCTTGAAGAGAATCCTCATTTGAATTTGGCAGACGCTAGTTATACATTGCAAATTGGACGTAAGGAATTCAAGCATAGGAGAGCTTTAGTTTGTACCAGTACTCAAGAAGGGATTGAACAATTAAACCAGCCAGACGGAAGAAGAGTACAATATGCAAATGTAAAAGAGGAACATCCTAAAATTAACTTCCTATTTTCTGGGAACGGATCGCAATATGTAAACATGGGGTTAGAATTATACGAACAAGAGGCAATTTTCCGTGAAGCTATGGATGAATGCTTTGCAATCCTTCAATCTGTTACGAATGTAAACATGAAAGAAGTGTTATACCCAACTACTTTCAGTATTAATGAGGCCACGGAAAAATTAAAAAGAATGGAATTTAGTCAACCAATTCTTTTCGCGTTTGAATACGCAGTTGCGAAACTATTAATGGGTTGGGGAATTAAACCTGAAGCAATGATTGGATATTCTTTTGGCGAATATGTGGCTGCTTGTTTAGCAGAAGTATTTACTTTGGAAGATGCACTTAAATTGGTTGTAAAAAGAGGTCAGCTAATGAGTAGTCTTCCTGCAGGGGTAATGCTTAGCGTTCCACTTCCAGAAGAGGAATTAATTCATTTGATTAATTCTTTTGAAAAAGAATATCAACATACCATTTCTTTAGCAGTAGTTAATGGTCCAGCTTGTATAGTTTCTGGGACAGAAGAAGCGATTGTAGATTTTGAGAATGAATTAAAGAAACAGCGTTTAATGTGTATGCGAGTAACAATAGAAGGAGCAGCACATTCACACGAACTGGATTCAATCCTGGACGAGTATGCCTCCTATGTGAGTACATTGACACTTAGAGAACCTAAAATACCTTATTTGTCAAACTTGACCGGTACTTGGATACGACCTGAAGAAGCAACAAACCCAGTTTATTGGGTAAAACATATGCGTGGAACTGTTCGATTCTCTGATGGAATTCAAGAGTTGAATAGGGACAATACAAGTCTATTCATAGAGATTGGTCCTGGAAATGACCTTAGTAGGCTTACTAGTCGCCTTTTAGACTATGAAAATGGTAATGAAAGAATATTTAATACGGTTCGATCTGTTCAACAAGATGTATCAGATATGTATTTCTTATTCAGTCACATCACTCGAATGTGGGTAACAGGTATTTCTGTAGATTGGGAACAATTTTATAAAGATGAGAAGAGAAGACGTATCCCATTACCAATGTATTCTTTCAATAAAATATCTTATAAATTACAAGGTAATCCGTATGATTTAGGTCAAAAGCTTAATAGTAAGCAATCTAAAATTAGTAAGAATAACAACATTTCTGAATGGTTCTATACGCCGCAATGGAAAAGTTCTACATTGATTGAATCAAATCATGATGTGAATGAGACATGGATTGTTTTTGTAGATCAAGAAGGATTAGGTAATGAACTAGTTAGGGACTTATTAAATAAAGGGCAGAGAGTAGTTACAGTAGAACCTGGTTTTGGTTTTAATAAGGAGAATAACGATCGCTTCATTATAAATCCTGAAGAGCGTACAGATTACGTTAAGTTATTGGATGAAGTACAAGAAATATGTGGTTTACCTACAAGAATAGTTCATATGTGGGGAATTACGGATGAGGAAAGACAAGCCTCAATTGAATATGTAAATTGTAAACAAAACTTAGGATTCTATTCAATGTTCTACTTAACTCAGGCACTAGGAGACAAGAATATCTCTGATTCAATCTCAATTCAAATCATTACAAATGGTGTTCAACAAGTGATTGGTGATGAAGAATTAATTCCAGAAAAATCAACTGTACTTGGAACGTCATTAGTTGTTCCGCAAGAGTATTCTTATCTTTCTTGTTCAAGTATTGATGTTGTTTTACCTGTAAACAAAGAATTGAAGAATAGGCTAATAAATCAATTAGTAGAAGAATGTCTTTCAAATACGAATGATAAGATGATTGCTTATCGAGGAAATAAAAGATTTGTTCAAACTTACGAGCCTTTACAACTAGAACAACCAGCTAAAGAGAAACTGCCTTTAAGAAAGAATGGAGTTTACCTTATTACAGGAGGGCTCGGAGGTATTGGTACAATTCTTGCGAAACACTTGGCTCAAACTGTACAAGCCAACTTAGTTCTTCTTACACGTACAGGTCTGCCAAATCGTGATGAGTGGGATATGCATTTGAAGGAAAATACGATGTATTCGGAAAGAATTCGTAAAGTTTTAGAGATAGAAGAAACGGGATCTAAAGTTTATGTACTTGCTGCTGATGTTACAGATCAATCACAACTATACGAAGCAATTCATAAGGCAGAACAAAAATTTGGAAAGATTAATGGTGTAATTCATGGTGCAGGTATTCTTGGTGGAAAGACTTTTAATTTAATTCAGGAACTTGAAAAAGAGGACTGTGAGGAACAATTTTCTGCAAAAATTTATGGTCTTCTCAATTTAGAAGAGTGCTTACGAAATAAAGATTTAGATTTTTGTGTTCTAATGTCTTCAATTTCAGCGGTCTTAGGTGGATTAGGTTATGTATCATATGCTGCTTCAAATATATACATGGATGTTTTTGCACAATATATAAATCGTTATTCCAACCTGCCTTGGATAAGTGTCAATTGGAGTGATTGGAAATACTGGGAAGATGAAGAAAAAGATATGCAGATAGGTGCAAGTGTACATGAATTATCTATGACACCTGAAGAAGGAGTTCAGGCTTTTAATATAGCACTGTCATGGAAACAAGGGGAAGTACTGATTCATTCTCCAGGAGAACTGCAAGCGCGTATTGATCAATGGGTGTTATTAAATTCTTTCAATGATGAGAAGGAAGAAGAATTAGATTCTACGTTATACCATTCTAGACCACAACTCTTGACTGAATATGTAGCACCTCGTAATGAGGTAGAAGAAAAGCTTTCAAAAATTTGGAGAAATATATTTAAAGTTTCAGAAGTTGGTGTTCATGATGATCTTCTGGAACTAGGTGGAGATTCACTTAAGGCTATTACTATTGTTTCAAAAATTCATAAAGAGTTTAATGTTGAAGTTCCTATTAAAGAACTCTTTACTCTATCAAATATTGAGAAACTAGCAAATTATATTTCAAGGGCAGATAAGAGTGAATTTGATGTTATTGTTCCAGCTGAACCTAAATCTCATTATCAGCTTTCTTCAGCTCAGAAGAGATTTTATGTATTACACCGATTGTATCCAGAAAGTACAGCTTATAATGATACTTCCGTTATTCTTTTAAATGGAAAATTAAACATTGAACGTTTAGAAAAGGCGTTCACTCAATTAATTAAGCGTCATGAGATATTTAGAACTACTATTGAAATGAAAAATGATAAACCGGTACAAATTATTCATGATCATGCTGATTTCCATATTACTCAAATTGAGGGCTTTGAATCTGAAGTGGAACAAATAATTAATGAATTTATTCGCCCATTTAATTTTAATAATGCTCCATATTTCCGTGTAGGGTTAATTAGATTGGAAGAACAAAAACATATTTTAATTATTGATTTACATCATATAGTAACCGATGGAGTTTCCTATGATATTTTCGTTAGAGATCTATTTGCGCTTTACTCAGGAGAGAAATTACCAAACTTAAAAATACAGTATAAGGATTACTCAGAATGGCAGCAGAGTGAAAAAGAAAAAGAAATTGCTCTCAAACATGAACAGTATTGGCTAGATCAATTTAAAGATGGTGTACCTGTCTTGAAAATGCCTACTGATTATACAAGACCTGAAATATTAGATCTAAAAGGTAGTAAAATATCCTTTACTATTGATTCAAATGTTACCAAGAAAATTAAGCGTTTATTAGCAAAAGAAGAAACTACATTATATACGCTAATGCTCTCTGTATATAATATTTTGCTAGGTAAATATACTGGCCAAGAGGATGTTGTTATTGGTTCACCAATTACTGGTCGCCCACATGCGGATTTACAAGATATTATAGGAGTATTTGTAAACATGTTAGGGATAAGGAACTATCCAAGAGCTGAACAAAGGTTTACTCAATTCCTATTTGAAGTAAAAGAACAGGTCTTACAAGCGTTTGAACATCAAAAATGTCAATATGAGGACCTGGTTAATCAATTAGGACTTCAAGGAACGTATAATAGGAACCCACTTTTCGATGTTTCATTTGTTATGCAAAATATGGATGCAGATCATATGTTTATCGATGGTTTAGAACTAAAGACATATGATCACGACTTTAAGCGCGCGCAAATGGATTTATTGCTAAGAGTGGTTGAATTGGAAGATACAATTGAACTGACTATGGAATATGCAACCTCTTTATATACTAGGGACACGGTTCAAAAGTTATGTGAGCGTTATGTTGAGATTTTTGAACAAATTGTAGATCATCCTGAAATTTTATTAAAAGATATTTCATTTAAACAAGAAATTCAAGAACTGCAACCAGTTAAGGTATCAGTAGATTTTGGGGATTTTAACTTTTAATTGATTATTGTCAGGAGTGAGTAACTATGGTTGAACGAATAGCGAATAAAGATAAAGTAATTGCCGCAAATGAACGAATAAAGGAAAGAGAATTTTGGTTAGAAAACTTATCAGGGGAACTGGCTGATTGCCATTTCCCTTATGATTACCGGACATCAAACAAACAGGTGAATTTATCAAATGTTAGCATAAAACTAAAAGAGGAATTGTCCGAGAAGATTTTAAAGTTAGCAAATGGATCAGATCTTCAATTGCACATGATTCTTACTGCTGGACTTACTTTACTGTTAAATAAATATACTAGATTGCAAGATATATGCATTGGTACACCTGTTTTAAAACAAGACAGTGATACTAACCTTATTAATACTTTGTTAGTTTTAAGACATGGTCTTGAGGAACATATGACATTTAGACAAATTCTCCAGCATGTTAGTACAGTAATGGTTAATGCTTTAGAAAATCAAAATTTCCCATTGGAAAGTTTACAACCGGTTTTGAGTAACTACCTTCCAGAGGGGCGTAATTATCCATTCCGTACTGCAATTTTGCTAGAGGAAATTCAAGATTTAAATTATTTAAGAGAGAGCAATGCTGAGATTATATTCTCTTTCCGTCAAGTAAATGGGTGTATAGAAGGTGATATGTATTTTAATGAACATCTATACAAAACATCTACTATTACGCGATTTGGTCATCATTTTATAGACTTGTTAGAGCAAGCTTTACTACAACCGAATACGCCGCATATAGATTTAGATTGGGTTAGTGATAATGATATAAGAGAGTTAATCACATTTAATCAAACTGAGTTAGATTACCCGCATCATTTAACGGTGATACAGTTATTTGAAGAACAAGTCATGCATAATCCAAATAAACTTGCTGTTTCTGATGACAAAAGAGAAATAACATACGCTCAATTAAAAGAAAAGGTAGATCTGGTTGCCAGTTCTCTACATAAAAAAGGAATTGGAAAAGGACACATTGTTGGCCTTATGATGGATCGATCAATTGATGCAGTAATTGCATTGCTAGGTATTTTAAAAAGTGGGGCTGCTTATTTACCTATTAACATATATTTGCCGTATAAACGGATAGAGGCAATGCTAAAAGAATGTAAATCTCCACTTTGTATAGTAAAACCAGAAGTTATTAGTGAAGATTTTACAAGGGAAATCCAGGATTGTAGTATGGTAAGTTTTAATGAACTACTTAAAACAGAATTGGTTAGTTTCCCTTCAGTAAGTACACCTTACGATTTGGCATATGTTATTTTTACCTCTGGAACAACAGGTAATCCTAAAGGAATTATGATTGAAAATCGTAGTGTTGTAAATTTAATATTCGGGTTAAAAAATGAAATATATGATAAATATAGTTCCTCTATGCGAATCGGGTTAGTTTCACCTTTTGAGTTTGACGCTTCAGTACAAAACATGTTTGGTGCGCTTTTATTAGGAAATAGTTTATTTATAGTACCAGAGGAAGCAAGAACTGATGGGCAGAAGCTAATTAATTTTTATCAAGAAAAGCAAATAAATATCGCGGATGGAACGCCGATGCATCTTCGATTATTAAATAATTTTATAGATAAAAAAATAGAATATTCATTTAAACATTTTATTATTGCTGGAGAGGAATTACCACCGAAATTAGCACGGAAGTTCCTTGGTTTATTTAATGAAAACTGCCGACCAAATTTAACAAATGCTTATGGACCTACAGAGACAACTGTAGATTCTACATGTTATCATGTTCAGCACGCTGAGTTAGAATTTATGAATCAATTACCAATAGGAAGACCTCTAGCTAATCAAAAAGTTTATATTATGGGTGATAATCAACAATTACAACCCGTTGGAATTCCTGGGGAATTGTGTATTTCAGGAGAAGGATTAGCAAGAGGTTATTTAAATCAACCTAAGTTAACTATGGAGAAATTTGTTCCTATACAAATCAACAAAGAGGGTTCTTCTATTATAGATGACAAGGTATATCGTACTGGAGATTTGGCACGCTGGTTACCAGATGGAAATCTTGAATATTTAGGCCGTATGGATGATCAAGTCAAAATTCGTGGATTACGAATTGAATTGGGAGAAATAGAAAAGCAACTATTACGATATCCTGAAATTGGTGAAGCTATTGTAATTACACGTAAAAAAGAGGGAGAAGATGCTCCGGTTTTATGTGCATATGTTGTTATGAATTCTTCAGCTAAAGTAGAAGAGGTACGCCAATTCCTTAGAGAGTATTTACCTTTTTATATGATTCCTGCATACATCATCCCGATTGAGCAGTTTCCAATCTCATCAAACGGTAAAATAGATCGGAAAGCTCTTCCAGATCCAATTTGGGAGCAATCCACAGCTTTATTTATTGAACCACGTAATGAAATTGAACAAATGCTCTCTGAGATATGGAAAGTAGTACTTGGAATAGAGAAAATAGGTGTGAATGATAACTTTTTCGAATTAGGAGGTAATTCATTACAAATTACTTCTGTTGTTTCACACATATATAAACGTTTAGGTGTAGATGTACCTATACGTGAAATGTTTCAAAGGCCTACAATTATGCTATTAGCGGAGTATATAGAGAAATATGAAGGGAAGAAAAATTATTCTCAAATTGAGATCGTACCTGATAGAGAATTTTATCAAGCTTCTTCTTCACAAAAAAGATTATATATATTAAACCGCTTTGCTGGAATAGGAACTGCCTACAATATACCAGGTGCAATGTTAATAGAAGGTGAGTTTGATTTTATAAAGGCAGAACAATGTGTCAAAGAATTAGTAGAACGTCATGAATCATTAAGAACTTCATTCCAATTTATTAAAGGTGAACCAGTTCAATTTATTCATGATAGTTTAGATATTAGAATTGAACATTTATATAAATCTGATAGATCAACAATTGAAGAGCTAATACAGGAATTTGTTCGTCCTTTTCAGTTAGATAGGGCTCCACTTATGCGCGTCGGTTTAATGAAATTAGAATTCAATCAATATCTGTTACTATTTGATCTTCATCACATAATAGCAGATGGAGTATCTTTAGCGAAGTTAGAAAAAGAGTTTATAGATTTATATTCAGGCAAAGCCTTAGAGCCTATTAAAATACAATACAAAGATTATGCCAATTGGCAAACCAACCGTTTACATGATGAAGGGCTGAAAGAAATTGAAGAGTATTGGGTAGAGAAGTTTAAAGGTGAGTTACCAATTCTTATGTTCCCAACCGATAAGCCACGTGGGCTAAATCAAACTTTTGAAGGTGATAGATTAGTATTCCATTTAACACCTGAACTTTCTAATAAATTAAAATCCTTTGCGGATGAAAGAGAAGCTACTTTATATATGGTACTTCTTTCGTCACTAAATATAGTATTACATGTGTATACGCAACAGGAAGATATTATAGTAGGTTCTCCAATTGCAGGAAGAATTCATCATGATCTTGAGCCTATCATAGGTATGTTTGTAAATACTCTACCTATGAGAAATCATCCTAAAGCGGAAAAGACGATAATTCAATTCTTAAATGAAATAAAAGAAAATGCGCTAGAAGCATTTCAATATCAAGAATACCCATTTGATGAGTTAGTAAATAAGTTAGACATGGCTTATCATACTAATCGAAATCCTGTATTTGATGTCATGTTAGTAATGCAGAATATCGGAAGAACATCAGAAAAAATAAAAGATATTACATTTAAATCATACGAAATTAAGCATCAAGCTTCAAAGGTAGATATGAGTATAGAAGTATTTCCGGAAGAAGAGGGTCTGCGATTAGAATTGGAATACGCGACAGGACTATATTATCCGCAAACTATAGAGCGGTTTATGATGCATTTTATAAATACGCTAGAGTGGATGGTAGCTAATCCTGAAGCGAAAATTGAAGACGTTAATGTTTTAAGTAAAAGTGAATCCACAAGGATGTTAAATGAACTTAATAATACAAAATTAGATTTTACTCAGGGTAAATTAGTTCATCAATTTTTTGAGGATCAGGTTGAAATTAAACCAGAAGAAATCGCAGTTATTTCAAATGATATACCGTACAGTTATTCGTATATCAATAATCGAGCAAATCAGCTTGCTCGTATTCTTAGACAAAAAGGTGTAGATCAGGAAACTAAAATTGGTATCGTTGTGGAAAGATCCGTAGAAATGATTATAGCTATATTTGCTGCGCTAAAATCTGGAGCTGCATATGTACCAATTGATCCTGAATATCCAAAGCGTCGAATGGAACATATTTTAGAGGATTGTAATCCTCAATTTGTACTTACAGAATCTAAATACGTAGGTGAAATTCCATTTGTAGGAGAGATTATTGATTTAAAGCAAGAAAATTTGTACGTTGGTGATACAAGTAACCTGGAGGTTACTGGAAAACCAAATCACTTAGCTTATATTTTATACACCTCCGGTTCTACAGGTAGACCAAAAGGAGTCATGATTGAACATTGTAGTATTGTGAATTTCTTATTCTCAATGTCTCATTTATATCCTATGGATGAATCAGATACGTATCTACTAAAGACACCTTATATATTTGATGTATCTGTTCTAGAGTTGTTTGGGTGGACCATAGTAGGTAGTAAATTAGTAATAATGGACAATGGGGAACATCGAAACCCAAGAGCAATTTTAAGAACTATAGATAAATATGATGTAAAATTATTAAATTTTGTACCGTCTATGTTTAGAGCATTCGTAAATACACTTAATAATGAAAATTGCCAGGTTTTAAATAAAGTAAAGTATATATTACTTGCGGGTGAAGCTTTGACACATGAGGTGGTTAATAAATTTAAAAAGCATCGACTATCGACTCAAATAGAAAATATGTATGGTCCTACTGAGGCGACGGTTATCGCAAGTACATTTTCACTTCAAGAAAGTGAAAACTATAATACTATTCCTATTGGAAAGCCTATTCCGAATGTAAGGCTTTATATACTTAATCAAAAACAGAGACTTCAGCCTATTGGCGCGGTAGGAGAGCTGTATATTGCGGGAGAAGGGCTTGCAAGAGGATATGTAAATCAAATGAGATTAACTGAAGAAAAGTTTTTACCAGACCCATTTGTAAAAGGGGAGAAAATGTACAGGACAGGAGATCTTTCACGCTGGTTACCTGATGGGAATATAGAATTCCTCGGTAGAAATGATGAACAATTAAAAATTAGAGGATATCGAATTGAGCCAGGGGAAATTTTAGATGCTTTATCTTCACATCATGCAATTAAAGAAGCAGTGATAGTAGACATTCAAGATGAAGATGGGCAGAAAAAACTTGTAGCTTATTTCGTAGCAAAATCACCTGTATCCATTTCTGATTTGAAATTGCATCTTGCGAAATTAGTTCCGAGTTATATGATACCTACTTTCTTTGTTGAAGTTGAAAACATACCATTAACATCAAGTGGAAAGGTTGATCGACATTCCTTACCTTCACCTAGATCTTTACCTAAGAATGAGGAGGAGAGTATGATGTCTCCTAGTAATGAGTTAGAATCTCGTTTGGTTGAAATATGGAAAAGTATATTGAAGATTGAAGCTGTCGGTGTAGAGGATGATTTCTTTGACTTAGGAGGAAATTCTCTACTAGCTATTGAGCTTGATCTTGCTTTAGAAAACGAGAATCTTAATACGGACGACTTAGTTGCATATACAAAACGCAATATTAAACAACTAGCTGCTTATATAGCAGAAAAGAAAAATAATTAGTATTACTTCATATTGTAAACACGACTTTTAAGAGTTTAAATTTACACTTGCTATACTGTGGGATTAAAGGAGCTTTCCCTCTTAGCTTTCTAGAATGTTAGTGTTTATTCTGGTGACTATGAGTTAGGGAATTCTCCTCCCTATTATAGAATGATTAAAAAAAAAGTGATTCGAGAAATAAGATTCTTTATATGAAATGCGTTAATAATAATTGATAGCTTTTTAAAGAAGATATACATATCTCTGTCAACTTAGTATAGAGAAATAACCAAATTACAATAGTTTTTCCTGTTGGTAAAAATATAGAGGTGAGTAAATGGGAAATTATACTTCTTCAATCTTATATGATGTAGAGCCTTGTAAAAGTTCTGAACAGAATTGTATTGATGATGTAATTGCTACGTTAGCTAATTGGTTTAAGCGTAAACATTATTTAATGTACGCTAGATTATGGGATTTTGGTTTTTCTCCTGTCGATAATGGAAATCTAGGGGATGGTTTATATACAGAGTCTGGTTATTTTGTAAGTGATTTAGAAAAATATCATGGTATAAAAAGTACTATATTTGATACAGATTCATCCGATGAAGGATTTGAAATTATATTAGAACAATTATACTCGGGATTTCCTGTGGTGGTAACCATGAATGCATACTGGCTTCCTTGGGATGAGAATTATCTAAAAAATCATATTGTTCATTCATTTGTTATTGTAGGATATGAGCCCGAAGAAGACTGTTTAATTATTACCGATCCATATTTTATGGTTAAAAATGCACAACTTTCAACAGAACTTTTTCATAAGGGTTATCAAAAAGTAAGTACTTTAAAAGTTACTGAAGATGAAATCACAGACATACAATCGATTACAACCGATTTGTCAAATTGGATAAAACATATAAAAGATGAAAAACATATTTTTTCACAAATGCACCTTTTTGCCACGAAACTAATAAGTAGGTTTGATTTAAATAAAGAGACAGATGGATATTTAGACTTTAATGATGTTCCGTTATTCTCACATTTAGGTCAAGTTGTAGATGGCCGAGTGAAGTTTTCAAAAATGCTTTCGTTTCTTGGTGAGCGTTATCACTCTGACTTCCAAACTATCGCTGAATCTATGAAGACAGCAGCTGCCAATTGGGGAGTAATTCGTGGATCATTGATAAAAATGCACTTAACAAAATCAGTAACTAAAGAAGGAATAGTAAACATTTCAGATAAAATTCACCATGCTGCTGAATACGAGCAAAATTTAGCTGAACAAATAATGACATTTCTTTTTTCTGTTATAGAAGGTAATACAAAGAATGTAATTATAGATTCTTTTCCATCGATGGAGACTACTAATTATGTAAAACCACTCGATGATATGGAGAGAAAGCTAGTTGATATATGGAAAGAAGTTATAGGTAATCCTTGTATTGGTGTGGAAGATAATTTTTTCGCACTTGGTGGTCATTCCCTTCATGCCACTGTAATCAACGCTAAAATATGGAAAGAATTTAACGTGCAATTATCATTGGCAAATCTTTTTGAGTATCCAACAATAAGCACTTTAAGTCATTTTATTAAAAATTCAAAAGAAAATAGGTTGCAAGATATAGAAATAGTACCGGAATCTGAGGTATACCCGGTTTCATCGACTCAAAAAAGAATGATGTTATTACAAGAGATGGATGGGGCACAGATGACATACAATGTACCAAGTTGTTTTATTCTTAAAGGAACGGTGGACTGGAAAAGGATAGAATTAGTCTTTGAAAAGCTTATTAAACGCCATGAAATACTCAGAACACAGTTTGAGTGGCAGGGGGATCAGTTAGTACAGAGAGTATTAGAACAGGTAACATTTGAGCTAGAAATGATAAAGGGAGAGTATAAAGAATGGTTGCAACCATTTAATCTTTCTAAGGTTCCGTTAATGCGGGCTGGACTAAAGGAGTTAAAAGATAATAGTTATTTACTTGTAATTGACCTTCATCACATCATAACAGATGGCGTGTCTTTAAGTATATTTATGAATGATTTTAAGGCCCTATATGCTGGGGAAACATTGCCGGAAAATCGTTTGCAATATAAAGATTATGCTGCGTGGGAACAAAAATTATTATCTTCTAAAGAATTTGATATCCATGAGAAATACTGGGAAGAATTATTCTCAGGGGATATACCAGTTCTTGAATTACCATATGATCGAGGTCGACCACCTGTAAAGAGTTTTGAGGGTGAACAATATAATTTCCAAGTAAACAAGGAAATTACTCGAAAAATAAAAAAAATAGCACTAGAAACTGATACGACACCTTTTATGTTACTTATGGCTACCTTCACTATTTTTCTGTACAAGCATGGGGAACAAAAGGATGTCATTATAGGATCACCAGTTGCAGGTAGGCCGCATGCTGATCTGTTACCTCTTATGGGGCTGTTTGTAAATACAATTGCATTACGTTATCAAATAAATCCAGATCAATCTTTTATTAATCACTTGAAAAAAGTGAAAAACGATACGTTAGAAGCTTTCGAACATCAGGTGTATCCATTTGATCAGTTAGTGGAAAAATTAGATCTTTCTAGAGACTTAAGCCGAAGTGCTTTATTTGATGTCATGTTTGTATTACAAAATTCTGATGAAAAACATACAGTTGTGGATGGATTAGAAATTAGCACGGAAACAAACACAGATACACTAACAAGTAAGTTTGATTTAACTCTTATTGCTGAAGAAAATAAAGATATATATGAATTCACTTTTGAATATGCTACATCTTTATTTGATAAATCAACAATAGTAGAATTTGGACGGCGATTTAACCTTCTATTAGAAGAAATAACAACTCATCCTAATGTTAGTCTAAAAGATATTCAAATGTTAACAAGTGAGGAAAAAGAACTTGTTTTATCTGCGACTCAGGAGAAAGAAAAAATAAAAATAGAGACTGATTTTAATTGGGATATAGTTTAATTGATTTCCCAGGTCTCAGAAGGAGTAATTACATGGATAATCATGAAAAAATACGTCAATACATTAAAAAAAATCTTATTATTTTTAATGCAGAGGAAACTATTGTTGCTAATGATGACAACATATTTGAAAAAGGTTATGTAAATTCGCTCTTTGCTATGCAAATGTTAAATTTCATAGAAACGGAGTTTGATATAGTAGTAGATAATGATGAACTTGATATTATTAACTTTTCTACTATTAATAATATGGTTGATCTAATTAACAAAAAGAAGAATGGGAATTTTACAGTATGAGTAATGCAGAACAGATTCTGGGAGTAGTTGATGAGTTTGCGGAAAAGAAGCTTCGGCCTCGAGCAAGTGAGTTTGAAAGTAATGAAGAGCTTCCCTATGATGTGATACAAGAAATCTCAAGTTATGGTGTATTGGGTGCAACGATACCAAAAGAATATGGTGGGCTTTCTCTTGATTCTTTAGATTATGGTCGTCTTACTGAAATCATTGGTAAAGCTTGTAATTCGGTTCGTGAATTACTTACAGTTCATGTATCTTTAGTAGGGGAGTCAATTAAAAGGTGGGGGACTGAAGAGCAAAAGAGAAAATGGTTACCTGAGATGGCAAAGGGGAACCTATTATTTTCATTTGCCCTAACTGAGCCAGAGGTTGGTTCTGATGCAAAAGCGGTTGGAACTTCCTATAAACAAGTTAATGATCATTTTATTCTTAATGGGCACAAAAAATGGATTTCTTTTGCTGACATTGCGGATTGTTTTTTAGTTTTTGCGTCTAGTGAGGGGAAAGTTAGCGCTTTTATTGTTGAACGGTCAATGACGGGTGTTTCTACAAATAAAATGAGTAAACTGTTAGCAAGTAATTCCTCGCATATAGCTGAGATTCATTTGCAAGATGTAAAGGTACCAGCTGAAAATTTGTTAGGACCAATTGGGGGTGGATGGAGTTATGTAGTTAACACAGCTCTTGATCATGGTAGATATAGTATTGCCTGGGCGGGAGTAGCCATTGCTCAAGAAGCACTAGAAGCAATGGTAGCTTATTCAAGAAGAAGAAAACAAGGAAATAAATATATATGTGAATATGAAGCAATTCAAACAATTTTAGCAGAAGCAAGTGTAAATATAAAAGCAGCTCGTTCGTTATGCCAAGAGGCTGGGAAAAAGCGTCAGGATAGACATACTGATGCTGTAATTGAAACAACCATTGCAAAATATTTTGCCTCAAAGATGGCTATGAAGGTAGCCACAGACGCTGTCCAAGTGTTTGGTGGAAACGGGTTTTCAAGAGAATATCCTGTTGAGCGTTTATTTAGGGAAGCAAAGGTTTTAGAAATTATTGAAGGTACCTCGCAGGTACTTCAGCCAATTATTGCGCAGCATGCACTTCACACTTGTTCTCAAAAGGGAGGACTTTTAAGAATATGATTTATGAATTGGTAAAAGAAAAGGATGAATTCAAACAAATATCTCCACTTCTCGTTGATTATAAGAACCATCCAATACTTAATGGTATAGCTCATGGTTACAATAAGGGACATATTTATGTGGATAATCCTAATAACCCTAGATGTGCACTTGTATGGGCAGAACAAGAAATTTTTTATTTATTAGGTGATCCTACAAGTAATTTTGTTTCAAGTCTACCAACTTTTATTAAAGAAGTAATTGCACCTGAGGCTCAGCAGATAGGGGATGACTTTTTTCAGGTTGAATTATTACCCGAATCAAAATGGAAACAGGTTGTCGAGGAACAATTGCAAATGTTTATTCCTAAACCTTACACTCGAGTAACATTTACTTTTGATCCGGAGTCTTATAATAAGTTATCTAAACCTAATATGCCTGATGAGGTAACGGTGGAACGCATTACAATCGACATGTTATCAGATAAAAAGTTCGCAATGGTACGGGATGATATTGTTGATTTTTGGGAGTCAACTCAGGATTTCATCCGAAATGGATTTGGTTATGTAGTAATGGTACATGAACAAGTTGTAACTAGTTGCTTATCGGTTTTTGCAACAGATACTGATGTGGAAATTGGAATTAATACTTATGATTTATTCCAGCGAGGTAAAGGGTATGCTTGGTTGGCTGCAAGAGCATTCTTGGATGACTGTTTAAAACAAGGAAGAACACCACATTGGAAGACAGAGGATTTTCGTATTCCATCTATTAAACTAGCGGGAAAAGTTGGATTCACAAATCTTCAAACCTATACAGCTTATGTGTTTCCTTATAACGAATTAGATAATTTCGTTTTTACCGCATACCATCAACTAAGATACTATTCAGATTTTAATAAAGCTAGTGAGTTTGTACAAAAAGCTCGTACTATAGGAGATTTAAATGCATGGCATCATTTTTTACTTTCATGTGGTTATTCATTAATTGATAGAATCGATCTTTCGTTAAAGCATATGAATCTTGCACTGGATTTAGGATGGAATGATGTATCAGATATTCGCTATGTAGTTGATTTAGTGAATTTAAGAAAAACTGAAGAGGGACGAGCTTTATTAGATAGAGTTGAAGATAGCTTAAGATGAAAAAAAGGGAGATAAAAAGATGAATATTGTATTTATGTTTCCTGGCGTAGGATCCCATTATTCTGGAATGGGTAAGTACCTTTATGAAAACTTCCCTGTAGCACGTGAGATATTTGAAGAAGCAAGTGACACTCTAAAAATAGACATGGCTTCCCTTTGTATGGAGAAGATATACAAAGCTGACCTTGAAAAGTTACAAAATTCACAGACTGCTTTAGTAACAACTAGCATGGCAGCTTTTCGAGTTTTTGAACAGGAAATAGGCAATAAACCAGAGGCAATGATTGGATATTCTTTGGGAGAATATACAGCTCTATGTGCTTCTGGAGCAATTGCATTTTCAGATACCTTAAAATTAGTACAAGAACGTAGTACGATTTTGAGTAGCTATGCATTGACTATAGATGGAACTATGGCATGGGTTAACAATCTTGCTCCAGAAATTGTTGAAGGTATTTGTTCAGAATTGTTAACCAAGGGACAGGAAGTATATATATCGGCTTATGACACTCCAAATAAAACATCAATTTCTGGTACAAACTCTGCGGTTCAGTTAGCTTGTGAAATGGTAGTAGAGCATGGGGGAATTGCAATCCCCCTTAAATTAAGTGGGCCATTTCATTCTCCTATGATGCAACCTGCTGCTGAAAAATATAAGAGTGTACTAGAAAATATAGATATGAAACAGCCATTAGTACCTGTCATAGCGAATCATGATAGTTCAATGTATAAAGGTGTAGAAAATATAAGAGAAAACCTTTACTTACAATTAATAAAGCCTGTGAAATGGTTGGACATGATTCACTATCTAATGAATCAAGGGTCTATGAAAGCTATTGAAATGGGACCAAAGGAAGTCTTGAAGTATCTTCTGCAAGCTATTAACCCTGCTATATCGACATTTAATTATGAAAGGGAGAAAGATATCCTAAATACAAAAAATTCTTTTACATTACAAGAATCTGATTATGAAGAAGTTATATCAGGGTGTTTAACTGTAGTTGTAAGTACAAAAAATTATAATACAGATTTAAGTGATTATCAGAAAAAGGTAGTACTCCCATTTCAAAAGGTCCAAAGTCAATTGGAAGAAAAAATTAATTCGGGGTATTCAGTGGAGAAAAGTGATGTAGAAGAAGCAATCCAAATGATGAAAACAGCACTTACTGAAAAACAGATTAAAGAGAGAGAACAAAAACGTTACCTGCAAAGAGTTCTTCAATGTAAAAGTTTTTAGATATAAATTATAAATATATTAAGGGAGCGATGATGGATAAATGTTCAAGAAAATTGGTATTGTAGGTGCTGGAACAATGGGGATCGGCATGGCAGTAGATTTAGTGCTGCATGGTCTAGAAACGGTATTAATTGATGTTACAGAAGAGCAGTTAGAAATAGCGGAAGAGAAAATATTAGAGACAGTTCGCTTTGCTCCTCTAATTAATAAAGCATTTCCTAGAATGCATAAGGAAGAAGTACTTTCGTTAATAAGTAGCTCTACTAATCTTGATGAAGTGGCTGAATGTGATTATATAGTAGAAAATGTTCCAGAAAACTGGCAAATTAAAGAGCCGATCTATAGAAGATTAGATGAGATTTGTAAAAAGGATACAATTTTTGGAGTCAATACGTCTTGTATCTCAATAACAAAAGTAGGAGGAGTAACAAAGCGTCCAGATAAAATAATAGGAATGCATTTTATGAATCCGGTATATATGAAACCATCTATAGAAGTTATTAGAGGGTATTTAACTTCAGATGAAACGGTCGAAAAAGCTCAATCTTTCCTCAAACAATTAGATAAAGATGCAATTGTGGTTAATGATCAGACTGGGTTTGTTTCTAACCGTATCTCCCACTTATTCATGAATGAATCGGCTTGGGTTGTAATGGATGGTGTAGCAACGCCTAAACAGGTAGACGATATATTTAAAAAATGCTTTGGACATACAATGGGTCCATTAGAAACAGCAGATTTAATTGGGTTAGATACAGTATTACATTCTTTGAATGTACTTTATGAGGAATATCAAGATCCAAAGTTTAGATGTTGTCCATTACTTAAAAAGATGGTGGATGCAGGTGAATGTGGTAGAAAGAGTGGTAAAGGTTTTTACGCTTATTAAAATTAAAAATTACAAATAGGGGTGTATAAAATGCAAGATAAAAATTTAGAACAAATTATTCATATGTATATTCAAGATCATGTAGGTATTGAATTTAATGATGATACTGAGATTTTTGAAGAAGGATTAGTTAATTCTTTATTTGCAATCCAATTGATGACTTTTCTTGAAAAGGAATTTGCCATAAAGGTAACTATGGATGACTTAGATATGGATAACTATAAGTCTGTAAATTCTATTGGTAATTTTATAAGAAATAAGCAAATGGTTCGGTAATGGACATGAAACAATACTTAGAGCCATCTCAATATAAAATGTATCAGAATTTTTTGGATTTTGTTTATGAAAATATAGAACCTTACGCTAATAGTTGGGAGATTGAACAGGGCATTCCATCAGACATAATAAAGACTTGTGCTAAAAATGGTTATTTAGGTGGAACACTTCCAGCAGAGTATGGTGGATTAGAATGGGATTATGTAACGTATGGGTTATTTACTGAAGCAATAGCAAGAGGTAGTGTCTCTCTTTCGGGATTATTTAATGTCCATACGATGGTAACAGAAACGATTTTAAAATGGGGAACAGAAAATCAAAAAAATCAGTGGTTACCATTACTTGCATCTGGTAATCAAATAGCTGCATTAGCCCTTACTGAACCTGGAGCAGGATCAGATTTAAATATGATTAAAACGAACTTCGATCAACACGGGGATAAATTAATACTTAATGGAGTGAAGAAGTGGATCACTTTTGGTGCAGCTGCTGATGTGTTTTTGGTATTTGGAAAACTAAATGGTGAACAACCAGTTGCCTGTTTAGTACCAAAAGATAGTGCGGGTGTAAATGTTACTCATATAAGAGACATGCTTGGATTTAAAGCTGCATATTTGGCAGAAATTGAATTCAATAATGTAGAAATACCTTTAGAAAATATCATTGGTAGACCAGGATTTGCTTTTACTTACCTTGCACCGTATGCTTTAGAATTTGGGCGTATTTCAATTGCCTTTGCTGCTCTTGGTGTATTACGTACTTGTTTAGAAATCTGTGGGAATCATGTATTACATAGAAGTGCATTTGGTAACTCTCTAATTGATCATGGCATGATTTCACATATGATTACGGATATGGGAGTAGATTTAGAAGCTTCTATACTCCTTAGTTTAGAAGCTTGTAAGGCCAAAAATGAACATCGAGCTGATGCTACTGAAAAGATTATGATTGCAAAATATTTTGCATCGCGCTCAGGTACAAGGCATTCAACGAATGCTGTACAGATTATGGGAGCACTTGGTTGTAATGATAATTATTCAATATCAAGGTGCTTTAGAGATTCCAAAACAATGGAGATCGTTGAGGGGAGTAATCAGATTCATCAGCTATTACTTGGTAAGGGATTTGCTAAAAAAGCGAAACGTGCCATTGAAAAAATACCTGTAACTAAAGGAGTGATACAACCCGGATGAGTACATGTATACAAAAGCTGTTTGAAGAACAAGTAGTCCGTACGCCAGATGAGGTTGCTGTTATCTTTAAAAAAGAAACATTAACCTATAAGGAATTAAATGAAAAAAGTAACCAATTAGCTCGTCTTTTACGTGAAGGTGGAGTTGGTCCAGATACAGTTGTAGGTATTATGGTAGAGCGATCTATCGAAATGGTTGTCGGAATTTTCGGGATATTGAAAGCGGGCGGAGCATATCTTCCGCTTTCCCCGAATCATCCATCATCACGATTACAATTCATTATAGAAGATAGCGGTGCTAAATTAATACTTACGCAAAAGCAAATCCTACATCGTTTTCAAGATAGTTTGAAGGCTGATATGTTGGCTTTAGATTCGATTTCCTATGAAGGAAAGAGTGAAAATCTAGAGTGTATTAACAAACCCTCTGATCTTGTGTACGTAATATACACTTCCGGTTCAACCGGGAAACCTAAGGGTGTTATGATTGAGCATTCGGCCTTAATAAATCGAATTGAGTGGATGCAAGAGGCTTATCCAATTAGTTCAAAGGATACTATATTACAAAAGACCCCTTATACATTTGATGTATCCGTATGGGAGATGTTCTGGTGGGCCATAGTTGGAGCCAAAGTATGTATTCTTGCGCCGGGGATGGAGAAGTTTCCACAGGCTATTATTGAGACAACTGAAAGTAATGACGTGACAATTATGCATTTTGTACCATCTATGTTAAGTGCATTTTTACACTATCTTGATGTGACAGGTGAAACTAACCGAATAAAATCGTTGAAACAAGTATTTGTTAGTGGTGAGGCACTACTGTCTCAACATGTAAACCGTTTTAATAAGTTGCTAAATTTCTCTAATGGTACACTTCTTACTAATCTGTACGGACCTACTGAAGCAACCATTGATGTGACTGCTTATGATTGTCCGACACATGAGATTACAGAAGGGAGCGTTCCAATAGGGCGACCAATTAAGAATATTGAGATGTTTGTTGTTGATAAATATGGTAATAAACTTCCGGAAGGCCATATAGGAGAATTATGTATCTCAGGTATAGGATTAGCACGTGGATATGTAAATAGGCCGCAATTAACGGCAGAAAAGTTTGTACAATATTCCCTTGATACCCGTATATATAAAACTGGTGACTTAGCTTTAATAAGATCGGATGGGAATATTGAGTTTCATGGAAGAATTGATTTTCAAGTTAAAGTTAATGGGCTTCGTATTGAGTTAGGGGAAATAGAATCGTGTTTAATGTCTTGTGAAGGAGTTTTACAATGTGCGGTAATTGTAAGACAAGAATCAGAGATGGTAGTTAAGTTAATAGCTTTCTATGAGTCAGAAAATGATATTGAGTTAGAAAGGTTAAAAAAATATCTTCGCTTATTTTTACCAGATTATATGATACCTAACCGTTTTGTACGTGTAAATGAAATGCCATTAACGGATAGCGGAAAGATAGATAGAAAAGCACTTGCCTTATTAGGTTCCGATAAATATTCACACCATACCACACTTGTAGGAGGTTCTGTTAATGAGGAAAGCAGTAAAGATTCATAAAGAAGATATTGAAGATGTAATCGCCCTTACATCAGTGCAGGAAGGTATTCTTTATCATTATTTGAAAGAACCCGAAGGAAAGCTATATCATGAAGAACTTCGACTTTGCTTAACTGGAAAAATTAATATTCCAAAGTTTGAAGAGGCGTGGAATTATGTAACGCGGGAAAATGAAATGCTGCGTACAATTTTTCGATGGGAAAAAGTTAAACAACCTGTACAACTTATACTAAAAGAGCATACTCCGAACATTATTTATAGTGATGGCAAAGTATCTAATGATACAGAAAGCTTTGATTTACAAACAGTTCCCTTTTCTATCGAACTGTGCCATTTGAACGAAGGCGAATATGAAATGGTTTTACGTCATCATCATATTTTGTTTGATGGTTGGAGTAATAGTATTATTTTACAAGAGTTTATTAAGGTATATCGAGAGTTAATAAAGGGAGATGTACCATCATCTATAAATAAAAAGAAATTTAAAGAATATATACTATGGCAACAAAAACAAGATAAATCAAAACAAAAGCTTTTTTGGGAACAATATTTAAATGAATTAACTGAACAAATAAATTTATCCAATAAAAATTCTAATCAACTAAAAAAAGCAAAAACATATGTAAAAGAGATAGATAAAGAGCAAAGTGATAGATTTCGAAGTTTTGCAAGTAATCAAGGTGTAACATTGGCTACATTATTCTATACAGCCTGGGGTCTATTATTACAAAGGTACAAAAATTCAGAGGACGTAATATTCGGTACAACAGTATCCGGGCGTTCAATTCCAATGCACGGTCTGAGTGAAATGGTAGGTTTATTTATAAATACACCACCACTTCGTGTAAGTGCTGATGGGAGAATGACTGTTTCAGATCTTTTACAAAGAATTCAAAGTGATGTCCAAAGAAGAACTGAATATGAAACGACTCCAATTGTTGATTTAAACGTGTCATTTGACACTATTATGGTAGTTGAGAATTATCCTCTTGATATAGAACAGCTGAAAGAAATTGATGAAAGTGTAAGAATTTCAGGTTATGAAGTAAATGAAATGACCAACTATGATTTAACCGTCTCAATAGAGTGTTTCGATTCTATTAAACTTGCAATGATGTGGCCTGAAGATCTATTTGATGAATCCATTATTACCAGTATAACTAACCATTTTATACAACTATTAGATTCAATGCTTTTAGATGAAGGACAACCAATACAAACTCTTAAGATGTTAGATGAGGCAGAAGAAAAGTTTTTGCTTCAAGGTGGTCAAAATCAAAGTGCTACATTCCCACACACAACACTTCATCAATTAATTGAGATGCAAGCTGAAAAGCATCCTGAGAGAGTGGCACTTACATTTGAGAATAGTGAGATGACTTATGGAGAATTGAATGAGCGTGCGGATAAAGTGGCATTTGCTCTTCTAAAAGAAGGTGTAACTTTAGATTCGCCAGTAGCTGTAATGTTGGATTACTCATTTAATATGATTATCTCTCTACTTGGTATTTTAAAAGCAGGTGGGGCTTATGTTCCAATTGATCCTGATTATCCGCAGGAACGCATTGATTTTATTCTTCAAGATAGTGGTTCAAATGTAATAATAACCTCAAATTTATTTGAGGATAAAGTTAAATTTGATAGCACAATACTTTTTATTGAAGAACTTAATAAGACACCGATGCAAGATTTCGAGAGAGTAGATGTTGCCCCAAATAATTTAGCATATGTCATTTATACTTCTGGAACAACAGGACGTCCTAAAGGGGTTATGATTGAACATAGTAATGTAATACAACTTGTCATGCATCAACCAAATAGTTTTAAATTCTCTAGTAATGATGTGTGGTTACTATTTCATTCTTTCTGTTTTGATATGTCAGTTTGGGAGATATTTGGATCACTTACTTATGGTGGACGTCTTGTCCTGGCAACAAAAGAAACAATCCGTGATACGTATAAACTTGCTCAGTTGATTGCAGATGAGGGAGTAACGGTATTGAATCAAACTCCATCTGCATTCTATGTTTTTCAACAAGTAGTTGAAGAGATGCCTAAACTTGCTTTTAAAATTAGGTTACTTACATTTGGAGGGGAAATGCTGAAGCCAGGTTTACTGCAAAGTTGGTTTAAGCGTTCACCTAATACGGTCATAGTAAATATGTATGGAATAACTGAGACAACAGTACATGTTACTTATAAGGAAATTGGAGAAAAAGAAATGCACAATAATCTTAGTGCTATAGGCGTGCCTCTTCCTACGTATTCGTGCTATGTATTTGACAAACATATGAATCCTACACCTAAGGGAATGCAAGGGGAACTTTATGTTGGAGGGTATGGAGTTGCGCGGGGATATCTAAATCGTCCTGAACTAAACAGTGAACGTTTTATACAGAATCCTTATAATCCAAGTGAAAGATTATATAGATCAGGAGATTTAGTCCGTATTCTTGAAAATGGCGAAATGGAGTATATAGGTCGTAGTGATCATCAAGTGAAGATACGTGGTTATCGAATTGAAACAGGAGAAATAGAACATCATTTACAACAGCATGCGGATGTGAAGGAAGCGGTAGTTTTATCTATTGCTTTTGGAGAGGAACAAGAACTGTGTGCTTATATACTAACTGATCAAGATATATCTCAAAATGAATTACGTTATTATCTTACTGACAAAATACCTTCGTATATGATACCTATGTATTTTGTACTTTTAAGTGAAATGCCATTAACTACGAATGGAAAAGTTAATCGTCGTGCTTTGCCTAAGCCTACTAAGTTAGTACAACCAAATGATTTACTAGATGAGCTTGAAACAACGGTAGCTGATGTTTGGAAGGAAGTTTTGGGGGTAGAAAAAGTAGGGTTGTATGATAATTTCTTTGATGTTGGAGGGAACTCCTTAAAAATGGTTCGATTGTTCTCTCGTTTACGAAGCAAGTTTGAAAAAGAACTTACAATGCCTATGTTATTCCGATACCCAACGGTTCATGATCAAGCTTCCTACTTTAGAAGTGATAATACTATGGAACACCAACCTGAAGAAGTTAAGAAAGAAAATCTTTTATCTATGAATAAAAATGATGTAGCAGTGGTTGGTATGGCGGTTCGTATGCCAGGCGCTTCTAATCTTAAGCAATTCTGGTCAAATTTAGAACAAGGGATAGAATCCATTCGTACATTTACAGATGAAGAACTTAGTGAGATGGGCATACCAAAAGAAGTGATTCAAAAACCTAATTATATAAAATCTAAAGGGTATTTAGAAGATGTAGATGCATTTGATAATGAATTTTTTGATTACAGTCTAAAAGAAGCTGAAATGATGGATCCACAACTGCGAATACTTCATGAATGCGCATGGGAAGCACTAGAACAAGCAGGTGAGGTTAATTCTTCTCATATGGATACAGGAGTTTATGTTGGAGGATCACCAAATTTCCACTGGCTTCGTTCTATTGCTAGTGAATCTTCTAATACATTAGAAGATTTCCAAGCAATGTTGTTAAACGAAAAAGATTTCTTTGCTACTCGATTGGCTTATAAATTAAATCTAAAAGGACCAGCGATTACAGTACAAACAGCTTGTTCTACCTCCTTAGTTGCTATTCAAAACGCATGGGCAGATCTTATCGATGGACGATGCGACATAGCCTTGGCCGGGGGAGTAAGTATAACTTATCCAACAAAAACAGGATATTTATATGAAGATGGTATGATTTTCTCACCAGATGGTCATTGTCGAGCTTTTGATAAGGATGCTCAAGGAACAGTGGGTGGAAATGGTGCTGGCATTGTAGTACTGAAAAGGTTAGAGGACGCTCTTCGAGATGGAAATTTAATACATGGAGTTATTAAGGGAGCTGCAGTAAACAATGATGGATCCAATAAGGCTGGATTTACAGCGCCAGGGGTTGATGGACAAGCTGCTGTTATAAAATCGGCTCATGAAATAGCTGGCGTTAAGCCTGAAGAAATCTCATATATAGAAACTCATGGTACTGGTACGCAACTAGGTGATCCTATAGAAGTAGAAGCATTGAAGTTAGCTTTTGGTAAGCAAGAACCAGGTAGAGTTTTAATTGGATCAGTGAAGACGAACATTGGACATTTAGATGCTGCAGCAGGAGTTGGAGGATTTATAAAGACGGTCTTAGCTTTGAAAAACAAGAAAATTCCGCCGAGCCTTCATTATAATAACCCAAACCCTAGCATTGATTTTGGAAAAAATCCGTTTCGTGTAAATACGGAACTTATCCCATGGAAAGAAGAAGTAAGAAGAGCGGGTGTTAGTTCGTTTGGGATGGGTGGAACTAATGCACATATAGTGTTAGAGTCTGTTCCTGACAATGCTAAGAATTTTGAAAAACAATCTTGTAACTTATTAACTGTTTCAGCAAAAACAGAGGAATCCTTAGATAAAGCTACTAACGATCTATTATTGCATTTGAAGGAGAATCCAGAGATATCACTATCTGATACAGCTTATACATTACAAAAAGGTCGTCGTGAATTTCCATACAGAACTGCTGTAGTTGCTAATGGAATAGAGGATGCCATAGAAAAACTTGGTGATACGGGACTAGAGAAAACAAACGCAATGGAGAGTAGACCTTTAGCCTTTCTTTTTTCAGGTCAAGGATCACAGTATATCAATATGGGTAGAGATTTATATGAAAATGAACCTGTATTTCGTGAACACGTTGATCAAGGTTTAGCCTTACTCTCAAATTGGTTAGATATAGATATGAAAAATATTTTGTATCCTACAAAGGAGACAGAGGATAAAGCAACTGAACAGTTAAATAGAACTTCAATGACGCAACCTCTACTATTCACTATTGAATATGCATTAGCCAAGCTTCTAATGAATTGGGGAGTTTATCCAAGGGTCATGTTTGGCCATAGTATTGGTGAGTTTGTAGCAGCTTGTTTAGCAGAAGTAATGTCTTATGAAGATGCATTACATTTAGTAATGATTAGAGGGAAGTTAATGAATAGCGTACCAGAAGGCGCTATGCTAAGTGTAAATTTATCTGTTGAAGAATTACAAACCTATATAACAGATGATGTAGATATAGCAGCTGTAAATTCCTCTCAACATTCAGTAATTTCTGGTACTGTACTTTCAATCAATAAGATTGAGGAATTACTTTTAAATCATGGAGTAAAGACAACGCGTCTATTTACTTCGCATGCTTTCCATTCTCGAATGATGGATGAAGTTCTAGATGCATTTGAGCAAGCTGTAGGAAATATAAAACTATCAAGTCCTAAAATACCTTATATATCTAATGTTACAGGTGAAATGATTACAGCAAATCAAGCCACATCACCTTCTTATTGGGCACAGCATCTACGAAGTACTGTTCAATTTTCAAAGGGATTATCTGAAATTTTTCATTTGAAAAATGTAATTTGCCTTGAGATTGGCCCAGGTAATGCATTATCAACTTTTGTATTAAAACATTTAAATAGAAGTAAAGATCAATTGGCTTTAAACATGTTACGTCATCCTCTGGATAAATCAAATGACTTCGAGCATTTATGCAAGCAAATGGGACGGTTATGGATGCAAGGTGGAACTATAAATTGGAATACTTTTAATAACAGTGAGAATAAAAGGTTATTAGATTTACCAACGTATCCTTTCATGAAAAAACGATTTAAAGCTGATCCATTTTTTAATACTCAATCTCAGAGTTTAACTCAGGAAACAAGAGGCCATAATAAACAGGCTAATATTAAAGACTGGTTTTATTTGCCTTCTTGGGAACGCAAAACATTAAAATCTATACAAATAAAGAAAGAACAAAAATATAAATGGCTTATTTTCAATGATCATCTAAATCGATTCAATCGACTGATAGAAAAATTAAAAAGAGAAGGTCATGATGTAATTGAAGTTAAAACAGGTGGTATTTTCTCTGAAAAATCCGACGGTTTATATACGATATGTCCATCTCAAAAAATGCATTATGAAATGCTATTTTCAGAATTAGAACAAAAAGATTTATTACCAAATAAGATTATACATGCTTGGAGCTTTAATCCAGTTAATGAGGTTATTCTCGATCAAGAGAGAATTGAACGATCAATGGATGAAGGATATTATTCGTTACTTTATATTGCACAAGCAATTGGGAAAATTAATTATGAGGGAGCATTACAGTTAAACATTTTTACTGACCGTATGTTTGAAGTTACAGGTACAGAGCTGAACTTAAAGCCAGAGCAAGCTACAATTCTAGGCTTTTCAAAAATATGCAATCTTGAGTTTCAAAATATAAAATGTCGTACCATTGATATGGATACAGATTCTCAACAAATGTTTGAAGAAGCGGGTTTAATGGAGAGTTTTGTGGATTCTACTGATATAGTTGTAGCTTATCGAGGACGTCATCGATGGGCGCAAACGATTATTCAAAGTCCTTTTGAGGAAGAAGATGTAGAAATTGATAGATTACGAGAGGGTGGCGTTTATTTAATTACTGGTGGACTTGGTGGAATTGGATTTGAAATTGCAAAAGATTTAGCTAATAGAGTACAAAATGTCAAACTTATATTGATTGGCCGCTCAGAGTTCCCACCTCGTAATCAATGGGAACAGTACTTAGAAAATAAAGACGAGCGTGTAAGCCGAGTTATTTCTGATTTGTTGACAATGGAGTCTCAAGGTGCAGAATACATGATCCTAAGTTCTGATGTTTCCAATCAAGATGATATGAAACAGGCAATTGATAAGGCTAAATCTCGTTTTGGTTCTATTAATGGCGTAATTCATGCAGCAGGTGTCGCTGATTATCTAGGTATTATGATGAATCGTGAAAAAGAATCTAATAATAAAATTTTAGCTCCGAAAATTAAAGGTACACTAGTACTCGATGCTTTATTAAAAGATGAACCAATTGATTTCTTCGTATTATGTTCATCAATTGGTAATGTGGCGTATCATATGAAATTTGGTCAGAGTGGTTATAATGCAGCGAATGAATTTTTAGATGCATTTGCGTTTTATAAGCGGGCTCATGATGGAGTGTTCACTGTAGCTATTAATTGGCCAGATTGGCAAGAGGTGGGTATGTCACTTAAGTCGGCTGAAATATGGGCAAAGCAATTTAATATGGATATGGAAAGTGTATTACATGATGGTGTAACTGTAGAAGAGGGTTTAAAAGTATTCCGTAGTATCATCAATAGAAATCAACAACAAGTCGTGGTTTCTCCAATAGATTTACATTGGAAACTTTTAAATGGTGCCAACTATTATAATGAACTATTGGAAAAAGGAAGTAAGAATAGATTAAAGCAGAATCGTTTAGATGTTTCCACAACGTATAGACCACCAACTAATGAAATTGAACAACAATTATACGAATTATTAAAAGATATGTTTGGAATCGAAGAAATAGGAATTTACGATAATTTCTTCGATCTAGGAATGAGTTCTTTAGATCTTGTTCGTATTAATGTGAAATTAAAAGAGGCCTTTAAACGAGACTTACCTATAGTTGTTCTTTATGAGCATACGTCAATTAAATCTCTTGCTAAATATTTAAGTAATCAAGAAGTAAATAACAATTTAACAAATAAAAAAGAGTTATTGAAAGCGAAATCGGTTATGAAAAATACATTATCTGCTTTAAAAAGTAGAAAGTAGTAAAGGGAGGGGAACAACATGATTAATAAAGAAGTAGTTCCGTCAAAAGTTGAGTTTTGCTGGGGATTACCTGTTATTCCAACACCACAAACAAAAGAACTTCTAGAGGAATATGTTAATCAAGCTAAAAGAGCTGAGAAGAATAACTTTGACTCGGTATTGGTTTCCATTGCACCAACATCTGTTGATCCAATGATAGCAGCGTCTATGATTGGAATGAATACGGAGTTTGTAAAGATTTTGGTTGCGCAAAATACAAACCAGATGCTTCCTACCGTAACAGCAAAAGCATTGAATACTTTAAATAGTTTAATTGGTAATCGTGCAGATATTAACATTGTAACTGGAAGTGCCTCGCTTGTCCTTGCGCGTGATGGATTACCAGAACCGCACCATGTTCGATATGCTAGGACAAAAGAATATATTGAGCTGTTACAACAATTAAGACGAGGAGTAACTAGCTATAAAGGTGAGTTTTATCAAGTAGAAAATAGTGATATTTATCCAAAGGAAGATCTCTCTCGAAGTGCCCGCTACTTTGTAGCGGGGTCCTCCGAGGAGGCAATGAGAGTAGCTGCAGAGTATGGTGATGCTTATATACTTTATGCAACAGACCGCAAAAGTCTTAGAGAACACTATCAAACAGTTAATAATTACGCTAAGCAATATGGGCGCGAGAAAATTCCAGGTGCTATTTTAGTAGACATCATTGCTCGTGAGACTTCGGAAGAAGCATATAAAGAAGCATATGAATTACTTGAGAGAACACCAGCAGCCTTAAAGCGGATGACTAAGCTATTTTTAGATAATGCAGATTCTGTTGGACTTCGCCGATACAAAGATTTAATTACAAAAGATAGTATGTGGATAGATGATCATCTTTGGGGAGGTCTAAGTTTAGTTAACCCATCTAATTCAATTTCTATTGTTGGTAGCTATGAGGAAGTCATCTCGACGTTAACCGATTTTTGGGAAATAGGGGCAAATTATTTTCTTATTACTTCTCAGATTAGTGAGCATGAAATTGAACGTATTGGTCAAAATGTTGTGCAACCATTTAAAAAGAAAATTGAAAAGTTAATCCAAGTTAACTAAAAGAGGGCTAAAAATATGAAGTTAAACATATGGTTGAAGTTTATCATTTTAATGACTTTAATAGGACTCCCTTATCGACAGGTAGAAGCACAGGAAACGGTACAGTTTAATGAGAAGAAAATACAGAAGCATATAGAAGAACAAATATCTCAAGCGGGTATTCCTGGACTTTCAGTAGTAATTGTAAAAGGAAACGAAACGATTTATAAGAAGAATTATGGCTATGCCAATACAGACAAAAAACGTCAAGTTACGAATGAGACGCTTTTCGAGCTAGGTTCTACTTCAAAAGCTTTTACGGCATTAGCTGTATTGCAGCTAGAAAAAGAAGGGAAAATTAAACTTAGTGATTCTTTAACTAAATATGTTTCATGGTTTGAAATGGAGTATAAAGGAAAACCTTATGAAATTACACTTTATGACTTATTACACCATACTAGTGGAATACCGGAAAAGGCCATTGGATATATTCCTATAACCAATGGCAAAGATTCTATTGAGAAAACGATTAGAAATGTTATGCCAATAGGACTAAACCGAGAGCCGGGTAGCAGTTTTGAATATTCTACGGTTAACTACGATCTATTAGGCTTAGTAATCGAGAAGGCAACTAATCAATCATTTGAAAGATATGTTCAAGATCATGTGCTATCAAAGTTGGATTTATTGAGTACATACGCTGGACGTGAGATGGTCCCATTAGATAACATGGCCCAAGGTTACAAGCGTAATTTCTTACAATCATTACCCTATGACGCTCCTAATTATAGGGGGAATACACCGGCTGGATATTTTATTTCAAATATAAATGATATGGAAAGATGGTTAAAATTACAGCTTGGGGTTGAAAAGCCTAGGATGTTTCCGGAGGAATTGATTAACGATTCTCATAAAGCGAATAGAAAGGTTGCCCCAGATAGCAATGGAGCTTCATATGCAGCTGGATGGGAGGTCTATCAAAGTGGTGGAGGGGAAATTTCACATGGTGGAAGTAACCCAAATTATTCATCGTATATTGGTTTCCGTGATGAGGAACAGATAGGGGTCGTAGTATTAGCAAATCTGAATAGTAATTACACTTACTATATCGGTAGCAGTCTTTTAAATATGATGATAGATAAAGAAGTTAAACCGTTACTCTATGATGAATATAAGAAAACGGATCAAATAGGAACAGCCTTATTTGTGATCTCATCTTTGTGTTTACTAACGTTATTGGTCATGTTATTTCATTTAATCAGGGAGATTATTTTTAGAAAAAGAAAGTTTATATTACCAACGGGAAAAACATGGTTACATATGGTATTAGTTGTTGCGATATATGGGCTAATGATTTATGCACTTTATCAACTACCAAATCTCTTGTTTGGAGGGCTTCCGTGGGCATTTATAAAAGTTTGGGCTCCTTCAACTGTTGTACTTGCAATATATGCAATTGCTGGGGTGGGTTTGGCCTATGTTATCCATACATTCTTAAATCTTTGTTTTCCAAGACAAAAGGGAAAGTCGCTTTTGACTTTAATTGTTTTGGGATTAATATCAGGATTTGGTAATGCCTTTCTCATTTTTGTGATTAATGAAACGTTTGTTAGATCAAATAATTTGGAAAATGGCTTGTTGTTTTACTTTGTACTTGGAATCGTTATGTATATCTTTTCACAACGTATTATTAGAACTAGCATTGTATCGTATACAAACGAGCTAGTTTATGAAAAAAGGATGGAATTAACAGATAAGTTGTTACAGACTCCTTATTACAAATTGGAGTTGATTGAGAAGGGCCGAATAGAGGCGACATTAAATAACGATACGGAAGTTATCTCTCGTTCTCTCAATCTATTAGTTACTGCTGGAACAAGTTTATTAACGTTACTATTTTGTTTTCTCTATCTTGGTGTAATGAATATGTATGCCTTTTTACTATCCTTGTGTATCATCTTTATTACTGCAGGGGTATATTCTTTGATCGGACGACAAGCAGATAAAGTTTGGAATGAAACAAGAGATATTCAGAATGTATATTTTCGTTTGATTGGTGATCTAAGGCATGGTTTCAAAGAGCTTAGGCTTCATACTGGAAAACGAAACGATTTTCGAGAAGTTATGAATGAAAGCTGTAATAACTATCGTGTTAAACGAACGATAGGAGATATTAAATTTGCAAATGTGTTTGTTCTGGGAGAACTATTATTCATTTTTGTTATTGGTATTGTAGTTTTCGTATTTCCAGAAATTTTTGTTAATATGCCGAAAGAGACGATAAGTAACTATGTAATCGTTTTTCTGTATATGACAGGTCCAGTTAATGAAATACTGGGCGGTATCCCTCAGCTCGTAAATGTACGTATTTCTTGGCAACGTATTCAACAAATGGTGAAGAGTGTAGATCATATAAAGGCAAATGAGCAAATCGCGACAACAAAAGAGTACTTAGATGTGCCAATTTGTTTGCAGCTACAAAATGTAAGTTATAAGTATAAGAATAAAGATGGAGATTTTACTGGTTTTGGTATTGGTCCAATAGACATGGAGTTTAATTCTGGAGAAATAGTCTTTATTGCTGGTGGTAATGGGAGTGGAAAATCTACTTTATCAAAACTGATTACTGGGTTATATGAACCTAATGAAGGTAACATTTTATTAAATGGAAAAGAAATAGCTCCAGAGGAATTGAATCAATACTATTCAGCTATCCTGAGTGATTTTCATGTTTTTGATAGGCTATATGGAATTAATACAGAAGGAATGAAAGCAGAAATCGATCATTATTTAGAACTTCTCCAACTGAGTGACAAGGTTGGCATTGAGAATGGGCGCTTTACTACTACGCAACTATCAACTGGACAAAAGAAAAGGTTGGCATTGCTGGTTACGTATTTGGAAGATCGACCTATACTTTTATTTGATGAATGGGCAGCGGATCAAGATCCTGGTTATAGACGCTTCTTTTATGAAGAATTGTTACCTCAAATGCGAGCGAAGGGTAAATGTATTATTGCTATTACTCACGACGATCAATATTTTCATTTGGCAGATAAGCTTATAGTGATGGAGATGGGAACTGTGAAAATGAATAAAACAAAGGAGGCATTATCATGAGTAAGGAAATTAAATGTGTTGTTTGGGACTTAGATTGTACAATTTGGGATGGTGTTTTATTAGAGAGTGGTACAGTTACTTTAAAACCTGGAATTTATGAAATTATATGTGAATTAGATCGACGTGGAATACTGCAATCAGTTGCTAGTAAAAATAACTACGAAGATGCAATAGCTAAATTACGGGAATTTGGAATAGAAGAGTATTTTTTATATCCGGAGATTCATTGGAACTCTAAATCTAGTTCCATTGAGAAAATTAGAAAAAATTTAAACATAGGTATTGATACTTTTGCGTTCATTGATGACCAACCTTTTGAATTAGAAGAAGTACAGAGTGTTCATAATGATATTCTGTGTATACATGTAAATGAATATAAGTCGTTATTAGACTTGCCACGACTACAACCAAAAAGAATTACAGAAGATTCACGTCGTCGAAGACTGATGTATTTAGAAAATCTTAAGAGAACGAAGGATGAAGAAGAATATGAAGGCCCAAAAGAAGAATTTTTAGCTTCACTTGGGATGAATTTTGTGATTAGTGAGGCTCGTGAGGAAGATTTGCAGCGTGCAGAGGAGTTAACAGTACGTACGAATCAATTAAATTCGACTGGTATTACCTATGATTATGATGAATTAAACTATTATCGTAATCATCCAGATTATTTATTATTAGTTTGTGAGTTATCAGACAAATATGGCTCCTATGGGAAGATTGGTTTAACACTTGTAAAAAGGACGGAGGAAGCCGACTGCCTAAAACTTCTTCTCATGTCTTGTCGTGTAATGTCCCGTGGCGTTGGTACTATACTCCTCACATATCTAATGGAAAGGACAAAACAGGCAGGTAAACGCTTTTTGGCTGAGTTTCGACAGACTGACCGTAACCGTATGATGTTTGTTACGTACCGATTAGCTGGATTTAAGGAAACTAGCAACGAAAATGGAATATTAATTTTAGAACATAATCTTGAGAATATAAATCCTTATCCTCACTATATTAATATACAATTTCCGGAAACACCAACGGATGTGGATAGAGGGGAAGTGGAAATATGCAACAAACAATTGTAAAGCATTCTCTTACGCATCCACAAAAAAGAGTTTGGTATAATGAACAAATTTATCCAAACACATCTATGTATAACATCGGAGGGATGGTTCTTATTAATGGGGAAATTAATTTTACAATTTTAGAAAAAGCAATTCAATTATTCATTAAGAAAAATGATGGTTTACGTCTACGGATTTTTCAACAACATAGAGAACCCCACCAATATATATCACCATTTGAACCTACACCAATACGTTTAATTGATTTTTCTAATCATCATAATCCAAGTTTAGAAGCTAGAAAATGGGCCCAGGATGAATTTCAAAAACAAATTCCACTTAAAGGAGGCCCTCTGTTTGAATTTGTGCTCTTGAAAATAAGTGATGTAGAAAGCTCCTATTTTGTTAAGTTTCATCATATTATAGCTGATGGTTGGACAATCCAACTTATGACGAGTCAAATTATCGATTTTTACTCTAAGTTAAAGAATGATGAGCATATAAATGATACGGTTGAATCTACTTATCTGTCTTATTTACAAGCAGAGGAGAAATATCTGGAATCCCCTCGATACGTAAAAAATAAGAATTATTGGAATGAGAAATTTATGAATCTGCCAGATTTCTTTTTATCAAAAACATCTCATTCTCTAGAAGGGAAACGAAAGATATTTTTAATTGAAAAAGAAAAATCGGTTGCTCTACAGTCTTTTATACAAAAACATAGAATATCTATGAATACATTATTTTCAACCTTTATGCTTATTTATATTCATAAAATGTATGATCAATCAGACATAATCATTGGATCTCCTGTACTAAATCGTTCCGGTGTACTAGAAAAGAAAATAGTAGGTATGTTTACTAGCACAATGCCGTTACGATTAAATGTGGATGAAGATGAGAGTGTTCTATCTTTCATTAAAAGAGTAAATCATGAAATAAAACAATGTCTATTTCACCAGCGTTATCCTTATAACTTATTGGTAAAAGACTTGCAATTGACTAGTAAAGGATACGATGGTTTATTTCAATATAGTGTGAATTACTATAATACAAAACTTAAAAATACTATTGATGGATTTTCTTTAGAAAACGTGGAGTTTTACAGTGGTTACCAAGCCTATTCATTGCAGTTAGTTATTAAGGAATGGGCAGATGAAGGTTTAGAAATTCAATATGATTATAAAGTCGCGGATTTTGAAGAAGATCAAATCAATTGTATGCATGAAAGGTTTTTAGCTTTAATAGAACAAGTTTTACGTAATGAAGATCAATCGATAAAAGAATTATCTTTGTTATCGGATGATGAGCAAAAGTTTATGTTAGAGAAATTTAACAATACAGCTGTTGTGTATCCGAAAGAAAAAACTATTCAAGAATTATTTGAAGAACAAGTAAAACAGACACCAGAAAAAATAGCAATTCAACATGCTGATAGATCAATGACTTATCTTGAATTAAATAAGAAATCTAATCAGTTAGCAAGAAAGTTACGAGAAAAAGGAGTCAAAAATGGTCAAGTCGTGGGTATACTAGCTAAACATTCACTTGAGATAGTAATTGCAATTTGGGGAGTTATTAAGGCTGGAGGTACATATTTGCCTATAGATCCTTCCTACCCAGAGGACCGAATTCGTTATATTTTGAATGATAGCGGCACAACATTACTTTTAACTGACTATACAAATGAGGGTAATTTAGAATATTTAGGTGAGAAAATTAATATATGTGATCAGAAACTTTATGAAGGAGATAATGCCAATCTAAACCTAGTAAATGCACCAAATGATCCAATATATATAATTTATACCTCTGGAACCACGGGGAATCCTAAAGGAACTGTAATCACTCAATGTGGATTGGTTAACTATATTTCCTGGGCTAAAAAGAACTATATTAGTAGTGAAAATGATGTTTTTGCATTATATTCATCCGTTTCTTTTGATTTAACAGTAACTTCAATATTCACTCCTTTAATAAGTGGTTTATTGTTAGTAATATATCATGATAATGAAGATGAGTTTATTTTGTCAAAAATACTCAAGGAAAATGTAGTAACAGTGTTGAAAGTTACGCCTTCACATTTAGCATTGTTAAATAACTATTCACCCCCAAGAGTTTCATCTCTTCGCAGATTGATTGTGGGTGGAGAGGATTTGAAAACCTCAGTAGCCGAAAAGATATATGATCTTTTTAGCGGTAAAGTTGAAATAATTAATGAATATGGACCAACTGAAACTGTGGTTGGATGTATGATTCATCGTTATGATCCAGATCTAGATCGAAGAGCATCCGTACCAATTGGTACACCAGCTGATAATGTTCAAATATATTTATTGGATAAGAATCTTCAGCCGGTTCCTATTGGTGTAAAAGGAGAAATTTATATATCGGGTGATGGGGTAGCTAAAGGTTATTTAAATCGTCCGGATTTAACAGCGCAACGTTTTTTATCCAATCCATTTATTTCGAGTGAGAAGATGTATCGAAGTGGTGACTTAGCTGTCATGTTGCCAAATGGATTAATTGAGTATCAAGGACGGATGGATTCTCAAGTGAAAGTTAAAGGATATCGTATTGAAATAGGGGAAGTTGAGAATGCACTGTTACAACACAAGTCTGTTAAAGATGTAGTAGTGGTGAATTGGCAAGGTGAGGATAATTCAAATCATCTAGTTGCTTACATTGTTTTGAAAGACAGTGTTCAAAATATAGAAATACGCAGTTTTATTTCGCATATGCTACCAAGTTATATGATTCCTTCATTTTTTATCTATATGGATCAGCTACCGCTTACTATCAATGGAAAGGTAGATCGTCAAGCGTTGCCAGATCCGATGTTAAATAACGGTTCTAATCATACTCATTTAGAAGAAGTAGATGAAGATGTTACTGGAATGGTTAGTGAAGTTCTCAAGGAAATATTACAGACTGATAGAATCGAATTGCATAGTAATTTTTATCATTTAGGTGGAGATTCTATTAAAGCGATCCAAGTGAGCGCTAGATTACAAGAACTGGGATGGAAAGTTAGAGTTAAAGATGTACTAAATTATCCAGTTGTAAGTGAATTGGCAGCAATGTTAGTTAAACAAAAAGATGTTACAGTCTCACAAACATTGGTAACAGGAAAGGTAGAGCCTACTCCTATTATGCGTTGGTTCCTTGATCAACAGTTTAAGAACCCGCATCATTGGAATCAATCGGTATTACTGTCTTTGAAGAAGCCGGTTAAAGAAGAATATGTTAATGAGATGTTAAATACGATCATGCATCATCATGATTTGTTACGGTTAAGGTATGAGGATAAGCAGGATTACTTCTATTATGACGAAGATATGTCCATTGTTGATTCTAAGGTTACCATGTTTGATTTGTCTGAAATTCCAATTGAAATGGCTTTGAATCAGGTTCATATAAAAGGTGAAGAGTTAAAAGGAAGTTTAAATTTGAATGTAGGACCATTATTTAAAGGGGCCTTATTCCAGCTTTCAAATGATCAACAGTTGTTATTATTAACTGCACACCACCTTATTGTTGATGCTGTGTCCTGGCGTATTTTAATTGAAGATGCAAACCGATGTTTGAATAGCTTTTATTTAGGAGAAGTTCCATCGCTACCATTAAAAACTAACTCTTTCCAAGATTGGTCTGAAGCTTTAAATAGTCGAGGAGTTAATTTAGTACGTGCTGAATTAGATTATTGGGAATCCATAGATAACACGCTAGATAATAATTTTCAAATTAATAGAGAAAAAGAAAATAGTACTGTTGAAAGTTGTACTACTCTTACCGTTACATTGAATGCAGATGATACAAGAAAACTATTAACTACTGCAAATGTGCCTTACAATACACAACCAATGGAGTTGTTACTTGCTGTGTTGACAGAAAATTTAGGTAAATACACAAACCAAGATCAAATTAAATTTGAGTTAGAAGGTCATGGTCGAGAGGAATTATTTGAGCATCTTGATATTTCACGTACAGTAGGGTGGTTTACAACGATGTATCCTATTGTATTACAAGTTTCACATAATATTGCTAATCAAATAAAGAGTGTTAAAGAAGAGGTTCGTAAAAGACCTAATAAGGGAATTGGATATGGAATTCTTAAAGAGAAGTTTCCTTCTTGCAAAGATTTAACTCAAAATATAATTCGTTTTAACTATTTAGGAGAGATAGATAATTCTCTCGGGGATGGATGGTTTACTATTGTTGATTATCAAAGTGGCAGTGAACAATCAAAAGATAATCATATTACTGCATTATTGGATATTGTGGCCATGGTTAAGAATAAAAGCTTAGAAATTCATGTGACATTTAGTACAAGTCATTTTCAAAAGAATTTTGTAGAAAATTTATTTTCAGATTATCTAGAACGACTACAGACATATATCCAATCCTGTTGTCAAATGCAAACAAAAGAATTTACTTCATCAGATTTTGAAACCTTAAACCTTAGTGATGAAGAAATTGATAATTTGTTTGATTAAACAACTATTTGATGAAAATTTTATTTAATAAAGGAGAAGTCACTTGAGAAAATTAATTAAAGATTTATCGCCAGGATTGAATAGTAACAAATATTTGGTTTGTGTTCCTTATGCTGGGGGCTATTCGAATTCTTTTTTACCTTTAAAGAATTATTTACCGAAAGATATAAAACTTATTTCATTTGATCCTCCAGGCCATGGTCCTAATCTTTCTCCACTAGTTGATAACATAGATGATCTTGTTAATTTATATTTAATGGAGATGCAACCAATTTTAGAGGGAGAGGTTACATTATTTGGCCATAGCATGGGAGGAATTATAGTTCACCGTATGGCTCAAATTTTAGAAAGTAAGGGCATAAATCCTAAAAATGTTATTATCTCTGCTATGAATCCACCGGAAATAAGAAGAAAAACAAATCATTTAGATGATAAAGACTTTATAGATTATATAAAGTCTTTGGGAGGATTACCGGATGAAGTATTACAACATCAGGAGCTTTTAAACTATATCCTTCCAGTTATTCGATCAGACTTTCGTGCCATTGAGAATTATATAAATGATGACACAACATTGTTGAAAGCGCCCCTATATATTATTAGTGGAACAACAGACTCTAATTATACAGTAAAAGGGGCTAAGAAGTGGGTAGAATGGGGCAATGAGGTTCATTTTCTAACAGTTAATGGTGGTCATATGTTTTTACTACATCAAGCTGACATCGTGGGCGAGTTAATTATGAAAATACTAGATAGGGTAAAATCTGTGAAGTGAAAAAATTAAGAGATGTATCTGAGTAAGAGAAAAGTGCATTTCTATGCTTTATGTGAAACTTCTATCGTTAAAGTAGCAATCTAATTGGTCGTCATTGGGAGTTTTATTACTGAGGAAGAAGACTCCCAATGACGAGTATGATTGTGCCCCCTCATGATAAAACGGATAGGTCTATGGGGAACATAACCACTAAATATGTAGTATTTAGTATCAATATCATAGAGAATGGTGGGAAGAAAAAATGCTTGATAAATTTACCCAGCAGGTTTTATTATCTAGTGAAAAATTTAAAAAAGAAAAAGAATATTGGTTAGACAAGTTATCAGGTGATGTTGAGTTAAGTAGATTTCCTTGTGATTGTCTGTCTTTAAATAATATTCAGGCTTCTAAAGAAAGTTATTATTGTCAATTCCCATCGGATATTGCGAAGAGAGCTGTAGCAATTAGCAATAATTCTGATATGTTACTGTACACTATTTTATTATCAGGTGTGAAATATCTCTTAAGTAGATATACCGATAAGGATGATGTAGTAATTGGAATGCCAGTTTTTAAACAAGGTCAAGAAGAGACGGTTTTTCAAAACAACTTTTTATTATTACGTACTCAAATAAATCAAGAAGATAATTTTAAAGAAATAATATATAAAATTAAAGAAACAATTTTAGAGTCAAATGAACATTGTCATTTTCCTTTTAATAAACTTACTCAATTATTAAGTCTAGATGGAGAGAGTAATAATCTTCCCTTATTAAATACAATAGTAATGTTAGATGATATTCATTGTTATGAGAGTACAGATAAAATAAACTCTGATATGGTTATTAGGTTTATGAAAAATGAAGAACAGTTAAAGGTTCAAGTGGATTACAATTCTATTTTATATAGTGAAGGATTAGTTAGTAGAATAGTTAATCATTTATATAATATTTTAGATATATTAATGAAAGATCCAAATAAATCTGCAATGGATCTAGATGTAATGCCTAAAACAGAAAAGAATCAAATATTATTTGATTTCAATCATACGACTAGAGTTCATAAAACATTACTTTGTGAGACTGTAACAGCTCCTCAATTATTTGAAGAGCAGGTAAAACAGAATCCTAATCAAATAGCGATTGTATGTAATGGAAAAGAAATTACATATAAACAATTAAATATAAAAGCTAATCAGTTGGCGAGAAGGTTATTAGACCAGGGAGTTAAAAGAGAATCCATTGTTGGTGTGATGATGGAACGCTCTATTGAGATGATTGTAGGCATATTAGGTATCTTAAAAGCGGGTGGGGCGTATTTACCGATTGATACCGAGTTACCAAAACAAAGAGTGGAATATATGCTGACAGACAGCGGGTGTTCACATGTACTAACATATCAAAACTCTATTATAAAGGGAGTAGCATTTCAAGGTAGTGTAATAAATCTAATGGATATTCCTTTTGAAGAAGAACAAGTAGAAGATTTGCAGATAACGATGGAACCTCAAAATTTGGCATATGTTATTTATACATCAGGTTCTACAGGCCAGCCCAAAGGGGTAATGATTGAACATCGTTCCTTAACTAATTTTTTGTGTGCAATGTATGAGGACTTCTCTCAAGATATAGGGATAAGTGATAATGTACTATTCTCAAGTAGTATTTCTTTTGATGTTACTATATTTGAAATATTTGTCCCATTGGTATATGGAGCAAGAATGACTATTTATCAAGGTGAGAAGTTTGATGTACCAAAACTTGTACAAGTCATTCTTGAGGAACAGGTCACGTTAGCATATATTCCACCTACCTTATTAAATGAAATATATGATTATTTTGTAAGGGCGAATCAGAAGATATCGTTAAATAAACTTTTCGTGGGAGTAGAACCAATTAAAACAGAATTACTTGCAAAATACGATCATCTATTTAGGGGGAACCTCCAAATATTAAATTTATACGGACCTACAGAGGCTACAGTCTGTTGTACATCTTATCAATATGAGAGGGATAAAGAAATTACAATACAAAACGTACCAATAGGTTCGCCATTGTTAAATACTAAAATTTATATATTGGATTCATTTCACAGGCTACAACCTATAGGTGTTCCAGGAGAAATATGTATTTCTGGCATAGGGTTAGCTAGGGGATACATCAATCGAAAAGAATTAACAGCAGATAAATTTATTGATCATCCATTTGAACATGGTGAGAAATTATATAAAACAGGAGATATAGCGAGATGGCTACCTGATGGTAACATAGAATACTTGGGACGAGTTGATCATCAAGTGAAAATAAGGGGATATCGAATAGAACTAGGTGAGATAGAAGCAAGTTTGTTAAAATATGAGACAATCAAAACCGCCGTAGTAATACAGCGAGAAGATGAAAGTGGAGAAAAGTATTTATGTGCGTATGTAGTTACCGAAAAAGATATTCCTATTCCAGAGGTAAGAGCATATTTAGCAACCAAGTTACCATATTATATGATACCTCAACAAATCATATCCATTCAAAACATACCGTTAACACAAAACGGAAAAATAGATAGAAAAAAATTACCTCAACCTATAAATAATTTGAAATCTAGTCATCTAGAGCCGACAAATTCTACAGAAAGAAAATTAGTTGAGATTTGGAAAGATGTATTAGGAATACAAAGGGTAGGAATACGGGATAATTTTTTTGAGATAGGTGGTCATTCATTAAAGGCTGCTAGGCTAATTTCTATCGTTAATAAAGAATTTAATGTGCAATTATCTATTAAATCCCTATTTAAGTTTCCTATTTTGGTTGATTTTTCAAAATGTATATTAGAAATGGAAAAAAGTAATTATATTTCCATAGAACCTGTAAAACAACAAGAGTATTATTTAGCTTCTACGTCACAAAAGAGAATGTTTATAGTAGATCAATTCGAAGATGGTACAAATACAACTTATAATATGCCCACAATACTTAAAGTAGAAGGGGATATTTGTAAAGATAAGTTTGAAAATATATTTCAATCTTTAATTGAGAGACATGAAATATTAAGAACTTCTTTTCAAATTTTAGATGGGGAATTAGTGCAGAAAATTGAGCCTAATGTAGATTTCAATATTGAATACGTTCATGTAAATGAAAAAGATGCGGATTATTTAATACATGAGTTTATAAGTCCATTTGATTTATCAAAACCTCCATTATTAAGGGTGTTGCTTTTAAGGATAGCAGAAGAAAGACATATCCTTGTAGTAGATATGCATCATATAATATCTGATGGTTTATCAATGGGGATATTAATAAAAGAGTTTGTAGAATTGTATAAAGGAAATGAGCTTCCAAAATTGAGAGTGCAGTACAAAGACTATGTGATGTGGCAAAATGGACCTTACTATAAGAATCTAATTAGTGAACAAAAGAATTATTGGTTAACAACTTTAAAAGGAGAACTCCCGGTTTTAAATTTTCCAACCGATTTTCAAAGACCGACTATACAAAGCTTTAAAGGTAATGTTTGTTCTTTTAATTTGGGAAGAGATTTAACTTTTAAAGTAAATAAGCTAGCAACTGAAACTGGTACTACGCCATATATGATTTTATTGGCCATTTATAACATACTTTTATCTAGATACACAGGTCAAGAAGACATTATTGTAGGTTCGCCTATTGCTGGAAGGTCTCATTCTGATACTAATCATATGATTGGTATGTTTATTAATACTTTGGTAATGAGAAATTATCTAGAAAATGACGATGAGTTTATTGAGTTTTTGAGTAGATTAAAACTCAATACATTAGAAGCTTATGAAAATCAAGACTATCCTTTTGAAGAACTATTAGAAGGTTTAGACTTGCATAGGGATACAAGTAGAAATCCATTATTTGATACCATGTTTGTTTTTCAAAACATGGATATGAATCCAATATCTATTGGTGAATTAGAATTTACACCGTATCCGTTTAAGCAGTCAGTTTCAAAATTTGATTTGTCATTAGTAGCAACGGAAATAGATAATAACATTCATTTAAAAGTAGAATATAGTACTAAGTTATTTAAAGCGGAGACAATAGAAAGGTTAATGGTACATTTTACAAATATAGTTGAGGAAGTAACTAATAACCCTAGAGTACGATTGCGTAATATTAATATGTTATCTATAGAAGAAGAACATTGTATTATGAATGAATTTAACAAAAAAGAGAATTCAAATTCTAATCATTTATTAGTGCATAAAATGTTTGAAGAACAAGTAAAACGGAACCCTAATCAAATAGCCGTTGTATGTAATGAAAAAGGAATTACATATAATGAATTAAATATAAAAGCTAATCAGTTGGCGAGAAGGTTATTAGACCAAGGAGTTAAAAGAGAATCCATTGTTGGTGTGATGATGGAACGATCCATCGAGATGGTTATAGGTATATTAGGTGTTTTAAAAGCAGGTGGGGCGTATTTACCAATTGATACCGCCTTACCAAAACAAAGAGTGGAATATATGCTGACAGACAGTGGGTGTTCACATGTATTAGTACATCAAAACTCTATTATAAAGGGGATAGAATTCCAAGGTAATGTAATAGATCTAATGGATATGTCTTTTGAAGAAGAACCAGGAGAAGACATGCAAATGATGATAGAACCTCACAACTTAGCGTATGTTATTTATACATCAGGTTCTACAGGACAACCTAAAGGAGTAATGATTGAACATCGATCCTTGACTAATTTTTTGTGTGCAATGTATGAAGATTTCTCTCAAGATATAGGGATAACTGATAACGTTCTATTCTCAAGTAGTATTTCTTTTGATGTTACTATTTTTGAGATATTTGTCCCATTGATATATGGCGCAAGAATGACTATTTATCAAGGTGAGAAGTTTGATGTATCAAAACTTGTACAAGTTATTCTTGAAGAACAGGTTACATTATCATATATTCCACCTACTTTATTAAATGAAATATATGATTATTTTGTTAGAGATAACCAGAAGATAGTGTTAAATAAGCTACTTGTGGGAGTAGAACCCATTAAAACAGAATTACTCGCAAAATACGATCATCTATTTAGGGGGAACCTCCAAATATTAAATGGATACGGACCTACAGAGGCTACAGTTTGTTGTACATCTTATCGATATGAGAGTAATAAAGAAATTACAACACAAAACGTACCGATAGGTTCACCATTGTTAAATACTAAAATTTATATATTGGATTCATTTTATAGGATACAACCTATAGGTGTTCCAGGTGAAATATGTATCTCTGGCATAGGGTTAGCTAGAGGATACATCAATCGAACAGAATTAACAGCAGATAAATTTATTGATCATCCATTTGAACGAGGTGAGAAACTATATAAAACAGGGGATATAGCAAGGTGGCTACCTGATGGTAACATTGAATACTTGGGCCGAGTCGATCATCAAGTAAAAATAAGGGGATATCGAATAGAACTAGGTGAGATAGAAGCGAGTTTGTTAAAATATGAGACAATCAAAACGGCCGTAGTAATAGATCAAGAAGATGAAGCTGGGGAAAAGTATTTATGTGCATACGTAGTTACAGAAAAAGATATTCCTATTCCAGAGGTAAGAGCATATTTGGCAACAAAGTTACCACATTATATGATACCTCAACAACTCATACCAATTCACAATATACCATTAACACAAAATGGGAAAATAGATAGAAGTAAGTTACCGAAGCTAAATACACTGGACAATAGTAATTATGTACCACCAAGAAATGACATAGATAGTAGTTTAATTGATATTTGGAGTAGTATATTAGGCGTAAATAATATTGGTATAAATGATAATTTCTTTGAATTAGGTGGTCATTCTCTTAAGGGATTAAAGTTATTCGAAAATATCAAGAGAATGTTTAATGTGCAACTGCCATTAAGTTTATTATTTCAAAATGCTACTATTGAACAATTAAGTGATGTAATAAGTAGGAATAAAGGAATAGACAGTGAGTGTTTAATTCCAATTCAAAATGGGACAAACAAGGATAGTCAATGGTTCATTGTTCATGGACAAGGAGGGGGCATATTAAACTATTATGATTTGGCTAGAGAATTAGGAGAGGATAAGACTGTATATGGGTTACAATCTATAGGATATGATGATAATAGATTTTCAAACTTATCTGTAGAGGAAATGGCGGTAAGATATATAGAAGAGATTAAACAAGTAAAAAAAGAAGGGCCATATGCCTTATTAGGATGGTCTTTTGGAGGAATAGTTGCATTTGAAATGGCTAGAAAATTAGAAGAACTAGGTGATAAAGTTAGTTTTCTAGGTTTACTTGATGTTCATCCTATTGAACAAGGTAAGGAGATTCTTAGTTTAAATATTAAGAATGCCTTTGAAGAATTGGAAAAATTCAATGATCAGTTAGGGATTGAGAAAATTAGTTTTGAGCAAATGAGTGAAGAACAATTAATAGAATCTTTACTGAAAAAATTTACATTGAATAAAAATAGTTGTCAGCAAAATTTTGAAGATCCAATGATGAATAAGTTAAAAGTAATGATAGCTAATAGATATGCATACCTAAAATATAATTGTAAACAAAAAATAAAAGCAGATATCTTTCTATTTAATGCATCTATTAATGACATTCACCCACTAGTAGATTATAACAGATGGAATGAATATACATCAGGGGAAGTATACGCTTTGCAAGTGCCAGGTTCCCATCTGAGTATGTTAGAGAAACCGCATATTCATGAGTTGGTAAAGAGTATAAAAATGAGTTTTAAACAAATGCTCTTATTAGCACATGTAAATAGGTGAAATATTATTTGAAATTGTACACTATTAGTTTTCTAAAAGTCTCATAAATTCGTGTATAACATATTATGAGACTTTTTTCTTTGAGCCCATTCAATAATAGACATAAAGAGGTTAGAAAATAAGTCGAAAATATGAATGTAAAATAGAATATTATCCTCTGAAAATGTTTTTTACTAATCAAAAATAAATAGGAATTATTCATTGAGAGTTTTTTATATTTATATAAGAAGTTAGGTGGGAAGGAAATAATGAATATATATAAGGTACGTGTGCCAGGAAATATAGAACATAACATTATGCAGAAACTTATGAGTTTGGTCTCAAAAGAAAAGCAGATGAAAATACAGAAATATAAAAGAAAGCCCGACCAATATAGCGCCTTAATTGGAGACATTATAATAAGATATTTAATTATTACAAATTTCTCAAAAGAAAATAAAGATATTAAATATAAATACAATGAATACGGAAAGCCTTATGTGGATGAGTTAAATAATTTTCATTTTAATATATCGCATTCCGAAAGTTGGGTTGTTGGAGCTATTCATGAGGAAGAAGTAGGAATAGATGTAGAAAAAGTCCGGCCCATGGATACTACAATGATTAAAAATATATTTACTGAGGAAGAATTTAATTATTTAAATTCATTAAATGTAGAACAACAATTAGATGTGTTTTATGAATTATGGACTATAAAAGAAAGCTTTGTTAAATGGATAGGGAAAGGACTAACTATACCTTTAAACTCTTTTGTTATTAAAAAAAATATAATATTTTATGGTGACATGCTATCTAATGAGGTTTATTATAAAAAGTTTACTATTGGTAAAGATTATAAGCTTTCTTGTTGTGCTTCTTTAGATAGTTTTCCAGAATCAATAATTGAAATTGACTTTGTTGATTTGTGTAATTACTTTATAGAAGATAAGCATTCTTACATAGTTTAAAATGATCGATATTTCCTTAAGGAAAGAAAATTTTCGGAAATTTAATTTTGAAAATTATAAAAGCAAAGATCTGAATAAGTAATTAAACTTGCTGGAGATGCAATCATTTTACGCTTAATAGATTACTTTGTGTATATATTAGTATGTCATTCATTGTTTGTTTACTTAGATCAATGGTTGCAATAACAATTGTTAGCGTTATAGCTGTAACAATTAAGAGGTTATCATAACTAAAAATAGCGAGCCAGTAGAAGGAGTATATCTCTTTTAAAGAGGACTCTTTAATGACTGCAGCAGTAATTTGTATCTTAACTGACAATCCGGAAAACGTTATTTTTGAATGGGTGGATTTTTTAGAAGTGGGCTATAAAAGAAACAGCCAACATTGTATGTATATTATTAGTAAAAAAGATAATTTGAGTATGAATTGACAGAAAATTGATGAAAGAATTGAGAAAGCTGAAAATTCTGTATTTTGAGTATATTTTTAGTGTTGTAGTGTGTAATATATTCAGCAGAGCTATATCATAAAAAATAGGAATATAGACTAACAATAGAATTATATGTAAGTATTTCTGAGTAAAAATAGTATTCGAGTTCATATAGGCTATATATCAACTGCTATACATTAGTTTAAAAAAAATTATAGAAAAGTGTGGTAATGGATCCACATGAATTATATTTCCAATCTATTATTTTTACTTTAGCTGTTTAGTAGTTTTTATTTACATACATATGTAAATACATTTTTGTTACATGCAATTATTCAAAAGGGAGGTAATATAATAATGGCTATTCGAAAACATTTAATTACTCTTGAGGATCTTACTGATAGTGATATTAACCAAATTGTAACTCGTGGGGTAGAGTTTGCCACAGGTAAATCACAACCTAATCAAATATTAGCGGGAAATATAATTGGGATTTACTTCCGTAAAACATCGACTAGAACTCGATCGGCATTTTCTGTTGCAGCATTAAAGATGGGTGCACAAATTGTAACGTATGGTCCAAATGATTTGCAAGAAAATACAGGGGAGTCTATAGAAGACACTACTCAAGTACTTTCGCGAATGCTGGATGCACTAGTAGCAAGAACTGCAGATAGTCAAAAGGAAATGGAAAAGCTGGCATCTCAAAGTCGTATGGCAGTCATTAATGCAATGAGTACGGAAGAACATCCAACACAAGCGCTAACAGACTTAACAACAATGAAACAAAAATTTGGTGAAATAGCTGGATTACGGGTTTTATATATGGGAGAAGGTAATAACAGTGCTGCAGCTCTAGCTCTTTCTTTATCTCGTTTTCCAGGTACGGAGTTATATCTTTTTACACCTGCTGGTTATGGAGTGTCTCCAAGTGTGCTTGAAAAATCAAAAGAATATGCACGATTATCTGGTGCTAAAGTTATTGAATGTCATGATATAAAAATGTTACCTAGTGAAGTGGATGTTGTATATACAACAAGGTGGCAAACAACAGGGACAAGCAAAATAGATCCTTTATGGAAAGATGCCTTTAATCCATTTGCAGTGACAGAGAGAATTTTGACTTTATATCCGGAAGCTACTTTCATGCATGACCTCCCAGCACACCGGGGGGAAGAAGTAGCAGCAACAGTTATTGATGGACCGAAAAGTATTGTATTTACCCAGGCCGAAAACAAGCTAAATAGTGCTATGGCAGTACTTGAATGGTGCTTAGCTTATCGATACTAAAGAATCTAGCATTTATTGTCTTTCAGGTATAAGTTCTATTTGAAATACATTCGAAAGAACATTTACAACTATTTATCTTTAATTATTTTTTTAGATTTTAACCAAGAAAGGAAGCAAATTATGCTCAAGAAATTAGAGAGTTTAGAAAGGGTAATCGGCAACACACCTATGATTAAATTAGAGCATGAAAAGATTAATCTGTATGCAAAACTAGAATATCACAATTTAATGAATAGTGTTAAAGTGCGTGCTGCTCACCATATTTTAAAATCAGCAATAAGTCGCGGTGAAGTGACTGAAAATTCTACAATTATCGAATCTTCATCTGGTAACTTTGCGGTTGCTCTTGCTACTCTTTGTAGGTATATCGGCCTGAAATTCATACCAGTTATTGATCCAAATATTAATGATAGTTATGAGAATTTTTTGAGAGCAACTTCCTATCAAGTAGCTAAAGTGGATGAACGAGATGAAACAGGTGGCTATTTATTAACGCGTTTAAATAAGGTGGAAGAACTTTTAAATACTATTCCTAATGCATACTGGACAAATCAATATAATAATGCTGATAACTTTGAAGCCCATTATCAAGGAATTGGTGAAGAAATATCTAATGATTTTAAACAGTTAGATTATGCCTTCATTGGAGTGAGTACTGGAGGAACTATCGCTGGGGTATCTACACGATTAAAAGAAAAATTCCCTAATATTAAAATTATTGCGGTAGATAGTCAAGGGTCCATTATTTTTGGTGATAAGCCTCGTAAACGGTACATACCAGGAATTGGTGCCAGTATGATACCTGGTATGGTTAAAAAAGCATTGATTGATGATGTAATGATTGTACCGGAGGTCCATACTGTTGCAGGTTGTTATGAGCTATTTAATAAACATGCAATATTTGCTGGTGGATCATCAGGGACTTCATATTATGCAATCCAAAAGTATTTTGAAAATAGGGATGTTCAAAATACACCTAATGTTGTTTTCTTGTGTCCTGATAATGGACAAGCTTACACATCAACTATTTACAACGTAGAATGGGTAGAATGGCTTAATACAAAAAAATCAGTAGAAGACCAATTAGTTTCTTTATAAAAATGATATAGAAATGAGGAAGCAATTATGATGTATTTAAATACTAAACATATCAATGAAATGGGTGTTAATTGGGAAGAAACAATAAATGTCATTTCAAAGGCAGTACAAAGTCTTGATGCAGAAGATTTTTCTCAGCCAATTAAGCCATACTTACGTTTTGATGATCCGGCTAATAGAATTATTGCTATGCCAGCTTATATTGGAGGAGAATTTAAGGTTTCAGGAATCAAATGGATAGCTAGTTTTCCGAAGAATATTGAGAAAGGTATTCAACGTGCTCATTCAGTTACTATATTAAATGATGCTATGACTGGAAAACCATTTGCGACGCTTAATACAGCAATGGTCAGTGTAATACGAACAGCTTCTGTAACAGGGTTAATGATTCGAGAGTTTGCCAAGTTAAGAGATTTAAATAATGTTAAAGTTGGAATTATTGGATTTGGACCTATTGGTCAGATGCATTTAAAGATGGTAACTGCCCTATTAGGCGATAAAATCGAAAGTGTTTACCTATATGATATCAATGGAATTAAAGACGAATTAATTCCTGAGGATATTTATTCTAAAACTCAAAAGGTTAATGCTTATGAAGAAGCCTATAATGATGCTGATATTTTTATTACTTGTACTGTTTCTGCAGAAGGTTATATTGATAAGAAACCTAAAGATGGAGCGCTACTACTCAATGTTTCTCTTCGTGATTTTAAGCCTGATATCTTAGAATATACAAAATCCCTAGTTGTTGATAATTGGGAAGAAGTCTGTCGTGAAAAAACTGATGTTGAAAGGATGCACCTTGAAAGAGGTTTACAAAAAGAAGATACAGTATCAATTGCTGACGTTGTAATCCGAGGAGCACTGCAAAACTTCCCTTATGACAAAGCAATATTATTTAATCCAATGGGTATGGCCATTTTTGATGTAGCCATTGCTGCTTATTACTATCAAAGGGCTAGGGAAAAGGAAATAGGTGTTTTATTAGAAGACTAGTAAAATTATTAAACGTAGTTTGAAATAATTGTCTAATAGCTGCTAAATATCGGTAAACACGACTAATCATTATAGAAAATTAGTTATTTGATAAGCTTAGAATTTATGTAATTATTTGAGGAGCTGTTTTTATGAGTGAAATTATTTCGGCCTTAGATCTCTTACATCCCAAGCAAATTCGCTTTCATGAATCATATGAACACAAAAGATTGGAACAAATTTGTCGTGTAATGGAAAGCGAAGGTGTTTTACGGAATCCTCCCTTAGTATCTGAGCTTAGTGATGGTAATTATCTGTTACTTGATGGTGCCCATCGTATGAAGGCTATGATGGCATTAGGTTGTAAACGCGTTGCTGTACAGGTAGTACCTGATGAAAAAATAAAAATTCGTGCTTGGAATCATTTATTACCAATGGGGGAATGGGTAAATAATTTAAAGAAAGAACCTACAATAATTTGGTCAGGTAAGATTATTGCTAATAAACGTTTGCTTGCAAAAATTACAGAAGCAAATAAACAAGTACATTTTTTATATGCAAGGGATTTAAATAGCGATTTATTTAATCATTTAGAGATATGGCATCGTATTGTCAGCTTATATCAACATGAGTATACGGTACGCCGTCATTCAAATGATACTGAGGTCTGGCCTCATTCAAATGAAATATTGATGAGTTATCCAGAATACTCGTTGATGGAACTGAAAAAGGTAATTGAAGCAAAGTTTTTAATGCCAGCGGGAGTTACTCGTACGACGCTTAGTGGTCGGTTATTGAATTTACGTATACCACTTCATATATTGCGTACGGAAGTATATCCTGCTGGTGAATGGGAAACGTTATGTGGAAATTGGTCAAAATGTTTACGCCTTTATGACGAGCCAATATATGTTTACGATGCTTAATATATTGTTTAATGATTATGATGTATATTTTTTATTTATTTGTAAAAATTTCATTATATGATTTATATTAATTCCAAAATATTTTTATTATGTTATAAAAACTTTTTGAATTAGTATTTAAGACTAATCTAAGAGAGGTTTGTTATCGGATGGGGTAAATATTACCAAAAAAGATAAAGTGGAGATCTCTAAAAAATTAAAAACTTTCTTGGGTGATCAATATTCACTTGAATTAGGAGATTACATAAGCTTTGAGATACTTGAATTTATAATAAAAGAATTAAATCCACATTTTAATCTAGCTACAAAAAATAGGTTGGAAATTCTCTTGAAAAATATAGAGAAAGAGATATATAGTGAATTAGTTTCACATGAAAATAACAAAGTATAGGCAATATTACATGTATTTAAATGTAGAATAGTATAAACCTATATCTACATAATGTGTTGCTATTAATTTGGTAGAATTGCGAGGATCAAGAGAGTTGATGATATACAATTTTTAGAAGAGATGGGATTGTGAAGTGAATATACTTGCAATTTCATCTTTTTATTTTTAACATGCTTTTTGCAATTCATGATTAAAATTTTCTGACGAAGCATTATACTATTAAAAAAAGAATTGATTATCCTATTTTATGGTAAAATATTCTTGAGCTATATCTTCTGAAAATCTATTTTTTACAAGTTTAATTAATATTCTTAATCGTTATTCAGGTATTAGAAGAATTATTTAAATTATTAAACAGCATTGATTATTAATAAATTTATAAAATTTTAAAAATATTAACTTGGAAAATAGCCTTTAAATTTTAATGATATAGTAAGTGAGTCTCCTTTAATTATATTAATATAGTTAAATATCCTATTATTTTATTTTTCTATAAATATATCTTTTTTTTATTAACATTTAATGGTATATTGTTTTTAGATAATGTTGTGGTAAATTATTGAATTTATAACATCATTTTCAAAAAAATAAAAGGTAGGTATTGAAATGGAAACTGAAAAATATTTACAAGTCGTAGAAGATGAAGAGATTGAACAATTAGTTGGTGGAGCAGGACCTGGTTGGGTTGAAACTTTAACTAAAGATTGTCCTTGGAATGTGCCTGTAGCATGTGTCACGATTATGGGACAAAGAATTTGTAAAAAATGCTACTAATAGTTAAAGAGAGTAAGGCGAAAGGCCTTACTCTCTTTAATGAGAATGAATTTCTAACTGTTTCTCCTACCTATAAAAAGAAGAGGTTATTATGAAAAATAATTCACATGGAATTTTGAATACAATAGATAATGGATCACATTCTTTAGTAACAAAAGAATATCTAGAAAAAAATTTTGTTATCTTTTTAGAGGGTTTTTCATGTAATGATGTCATTAAGGATGACGAAAACTATAACTTTCAAAAAATAATACAAACATATGTAGTATTCTTTAAAAATATGATAATAAATAAAATTGATTTTTTTGGTAATTTTGAGAAGGTTTCTGAATCGATAATGTTTGATTTAGAAAAAAGACTATACCAAGTATTAAGGCCATCCTTAATTGTATACATAAATAAACTTAGGGTAGAAAATGCTTTAAGAGGAATGGATACCAATGAAGAATATAAGTATTTTACAAAGAACTTCTTTCATTTTAAAAAATTTTATATGAATTTTTTTAAAATATTACCCGTATTAAACGAAAAAATTTTTACAATCATTGAAAATGAAATAAATTATATGATTTGGTTGCAAGGTGCTCTTGAAAAAGATCAAAAAGAAATTCATAAAATGTCGGGTTTTAATATTATGCATGTAGAAAAAGTTATTAACCTAGGTGACTACCATAATAATGGAAAGAGAACAATTCTTTTAGAAGATAAATTTAATAATAAGGTAATTTTAAAACCAGTCGATTTGAAAAATTCTATACTATATCATAGTTTAATTAATCAACTGAATAAAGATTTAAATACGGATATCTTTATTCCGCAAGTAGTTAATAAAAGAAATTATGGATATATGGAATACATTAATCATGAATCATGTGAATCTAATGAGCAAATTAAAGATTATTATTATAATTTAGGTGTAGTGCTTTCGGTAATGTATTTGATTAATGGAAGTGACATACATAATGAAAATATCATAGCTAAACAATCCTCACCAGTCATAATTGATTTTGAGACATTAGGAAGTACATTAAATCCAAGTGTTACTGAAGAAACCAGTAGTTTTATATTATCTAATTCAGTATTAAATTCTAGAATGCTACCTATAAGGTTTAGTGGAGGTAGGGAGGTAATAAGAGATTACAGTGCAATTGGGAGAGTAATGAAGTCTTTGGTAAAAACAATTAAAATAAAAAATGAATTTACATCGAATCCAATTGAAATAAGAGAAGAGACAATAGTAGAAGATACGGTTCAGAATTTACCGTTTCTTAACGATGATATATACGAGTATGATAATTATATAGATGATATTATTAAAGGTTTTGAGAATGCATATAACTCAGTTTTAAAAAACAAAGAGGAGTATATGTGTATATTAAAAAATAGTGTTTCTAAATGGAATTATCGAAAAGTATATCGAAATACAAAAGTCTATACCCTTTTATTAGATAGACTAAATGTTCCGGATTTATTAGAGAATAAATTAAAGACTATAAAATATTTGCGGAATATTCTTGAAAAAAACATATACTTGGCTACTAGGAAAGATATTATTCAAAAAGAGATAGAGGCACTATTATCCTATGATGTTCCATATTTCTTTAATAAGTATGAATGGGAGTCTTGCGAAAGTTTATCAAATAATGAAATAGATCTAGAAACAAAATTTAAAAAAATTTCATATGCTGACTTTTTATTACAAAGAAAAATTATAGAAATATCCCTTTCTAATCAAAATGACAATCTATATAAGCTGAATACAGTAAAGGAAACAATTAATTTTCGAACTAATTTACCTACAAATAAAATAAAGGAAGCAATTACAGGGAAAATTCTTGATGGCAGTTATATATCAAAAGACGGTGCTGTAGATTTTATTGGATTAAAAACAAATTGGCAAGGGGAGCTTGAGATAAACCATTTGAATAGTGGAATATATGATGGATTATTGGGAATAAGTTCATTATTGAGAAATAATGCTGATCCTAATCAGATTGAAATTATAAATAAACTTGAACAAAAAGCCCTGCAAGAAATATTAAACAAAAATAAAAATAATTATGGTTTTGTAAATGGTGTTAATGCAATTATTTCTTACTATTTAACAAATTTACCACATATAACATCTATCGATGAAAGATTGATATTGCAAATATTTATGGATGTCAACTCTGATATTGAAAAAGGTAAATATAGCGATAAGCATTTTGATATATTAGGGGGTTCAGCTGGTCTAATTTTAACGGCAGTTAAGTTCTATCAAATTAATCCTAATTATAAAATATTGCTTAAAGTGGCTGAAAATCTCGGTGACTACATTGTCAATAATATGCAAACACATAATGAATTTGTATATTGGAAAGCTCACGATACTCTAAATTTAGAGGATTCATTAAAGGGGTTTGTTCATGGATTATCAGGACAACTTCTCGCATTTTATAAGTTAAAAGGCATATTAAAAACAAATAAGTACGATAGAGTAATACATGGTATACATAAAAGTGAGAAAATGAGTATGAGTGAATATGAGTATACAGATAGCTGGTGTAAAGGATTTAGTGGAATGGGAATCTCGAGAATTAAAATTTTAGAATCGTATCAAAATGAGGATATACAATCAGATTTAATTTTTTTTAAAAAACAAATCTTAAGTACATTACATGAAAATAGTGATTATTGTTTATGTCATGGTTTAATGGGGAAACTAGACTTTTTATTGGAGCTAGAAAATAGAGGTATGCTCGAGCGCAATGAAAAACAAATTGTTATGAAAGTAACAAATAACTTTTTGAATAATTTTGATATAGAAGATTTTAATCCTCATAAAATCGCATTATTTACAGGGCTAGGAAGTATTTTGTATTTTTTACAAAGGTTAGAGGATAATAAACTAAATAGCATTTTATACTTTAATGCCTAGAATAGGTGATAAATATGTTAAGGAAGAAAATTAAATTTATACCGCAAATGACATCTTTTGATTGTGGGCCTAGTTGTCTAGCAATGATTATGCATTATTATGGTTCAGCAGTACAAGCTTCGGAAATTAGAAATAGTAAAATTATCAATAAAAAATCGGCATGGAGTTTGTTGGATATTAAAAAAGTTAGTAAATCGTATGGACTTTCTGCAACTGCATATAGGATAGAAAATATAACTGATTTACAAAGGATACAAAAGCCGATGATAGCATTTTGGGGCTTTAATCACTTTGTAATTATTGAAAGGGTTAAAGCAAATAAATTTTATATTGTAGATCCTAAGGCAGGGCCGATGATAATTGATATAAGAAGTTTTGAGGAAATGTTCTGTGACTATATCCTAGTAATAGAAAACAAAAAAGATATACAGCCAAATACTAAAAGGCGTGAAAAACATATATTACTTAGATATATTGATCATTTTGTATCTCCTAGCCAGATTGTTTTATTAGCACTATTAGCATTGTTAGCACAAATCTCAATTCTTGCTTTCCCCTTTATTTTGAAAAAGTTTATGGATATTTTGAATGCTTCAAAGGAAGTGGATGTAAGATACCTTTTAATTATTTTGGGAAGTTTAATCGTTGTTATAGGGATAAAATCTATAACTTCTATTATAAAAGTAAACTTTCAGAAAGAAATTGATAGAAAAAGTACAACAAAAGTTTTTGAGCATATGTTTAATACCCCCATAGAAAAAATTACTACACGTCATGCAGGGGATTTAAATGTAAGAATCATGAGCCTAGAATCAATACGAGGATATATTTTAGAGGATCTAATTGAAATGATTATATCAATAGTAGTTATCATTCCATTATTGATGTATCTATTATATACTGAGACTTTTTATACTTTAATATTGATGTTTTTTATTGCTAGTTCCCTATTTATCAATATTTCCTTAGGGAAATTCATATATAATGCTAATTTAGTCGAAACGTATTACCTAGGAGAACATAGAGGGAAAATTAATGAATCATTAAAAGCGATGTATTATGTAAAGGCTACAGGGATTTTTTCTAGAATTAAATCTGTATGGCAAAAAGATTATAATAAATACTTAGATACAGTACATAAACGAGCGCTAAAACAAAATGCTTTAGAATCATTTAATAGTTCCCTATCAACAATATTTATTATCATAATGCTTGCTGTAGGATTTTATAATTTTAGTAAAGGAGAAGGGGATTTAAGTAATATTTTCTTCTTTATTGCTATATCTAGTATTATATTTTCTCCGGTTTCAACAATTATAGGATCAATTTTAAATTGGAATTCAGTTAAACCACTTTTATTAAGAACTTTAGATATCTTGGAAGAGGAACTAGAAAAAGATGGATCGGATACTAAAGTAAACATTCTTAGAGGATCGATTCAATTTAATAATATTTCGTTTAGTTTTGATGACAAAAAAATAATAGAAAACTTAAGTTTGAACATTAAAAATAACGAAAGTATTGCTATTGTTGGAGAAAGTGGCAGTGGTAAGTCCACTTTAGCTAACTTATTATTAAAATTGCATACTCCCGATAAGGGTAATATATTAATAGACGATAGAGATATTAAAGATTGGAACAGTGAGGAACTAAGAAAAAATGTAGGACTAATGACTCAGGATGGAGTTTTATTTAGAGGAAGTTTATCTGAGAATTTATCTTACTTTGATATAAATTATGATCCTTCAAAAATCCAGGAGTCTATTGATAAATTGAATCTGAGTAATTATATTCAATTTCAAAGTATAAATGATATTTTAATCTCAGAGGGAGGAACAAATTTCTCCGGTGGCCAAAGACAAAGGTTGGCTATGTTACGATTGTTCATGAAAGAATATCCGATTCTTATTTTGGATGAACCAACTAACCATTTAGATAGGGAAACGGCAAATGCTGTTATTGAAAATATATTTGCCATACCATCCACTAAGATTATTATCACTCATGATGAAAATATTTTAGAGCGTGTAGATAGAGTTTATGAACTTACTGATAAAAAATTAAAACAACGAGAAATATTTTCTAAATCCAAATTGCAAACATTAGGTAAAGGGTAAATAGAATATCTAATAGATCAAGAATTTAATAGATACTTACTTTTATTTGAGAATAAGAAAGTGAGGAACAAAATGAAATTAGCAATCCAAACTAAAAATTTAACAAAGTCTTTTGACAATCAATCCATTGTAAGGGATTTAAACTTATCTGTTCCTGAAGGAAGTTTATATGCTTTTATTGGACCAAATGGTGCAGGAAAAACAACAACAATGCGAATGCTATTAGGATTAATTCCATTAGATAAAGGAACGATATTATTTAATAATAAAGATATCAAAGATTGGAAAGAAGAATTATTTGAAAATGTGGGTTGTTTTATTGATTCACCTACCTACTATCCTAATTTGACAGCATATGAAAATTTAGCCTATGTACAAAAAATGATTAATAAGCCTTTAGATGAAATAGACAGAGTATTAAAAATTACAGGAATATATAAAGCAAAAGATAAAAAAGTGAAAGATTTTTCTTTAGGAATGAAACAAAGGCTAGGTATTTCCTTTGCTATTCTTAATGATCCTAAAATACTAATTCTTGATGAGCCGACAAATGGATTAGACCCAGAGGGAGTACACGAGATAAGGCGCTTATTACTTCATTTAGTAAAAAATGAGGGGAAGACAATATTTATTTCTAGTCATAATTTAGCTGAAATCGAAATGATAGCAGATTACATAGCATTACTGCATAAGGGTAACTTACTCTATGAAGGGAATTTAAACAGTATTATTACTTCTAGAGAATATATTGTTCATGTTAATGACACTACTGCCACAGAAAGGATTTTAAATACAAAGGATATACCTTATAGCATAGAAAAAGAAGGGGTATTCAAACTAATGATAGATCAAAATAGTGTTCCTAATTTAACCAGAATATTAATTGAAAATGATATAGATATTTTTGAAGTTAGCCCTAAAAAGCTAACATTAGAGGAAGTATTTTTATCTTTAACTAAACAAAAGGAGTTACTATCATAATGCAATTTATCTTTAAAAGTGTGAATAGTGAGATGAGGAAAATTGGTGGGAGAAAATTATTGTTATTTTCTTTGTTTTTTTCATTATTATCAAGCTTTTTGTGTATAAGTTATTTTATTTTTAACAAGAATAATCCCGATATGTTTCAATCTACCAATCTTATAGCAATTACAGTAAACTTTAATACACTAACATTAAGCATTTTTTCTGCTTGTATGTGGTATTTTATCATTTCTTCTGAAAATAAATATGGTACTTGGGCCATTATCTATACAAAGCCAATTTCAAAATTTAAATTATTGGTAGCTAAAAATTTATTGTTTATACTGTTTTATTTAATCTTTAATATTTTAAATTTTTCAGTTATGGGTATCTATATTTTTATAAATGGATATGAAATATCTATACTTTATTTTTTGAAAATGTTGATGCTTTGTACAATTCTATCTTTAGCAATACCATATTCTCAATTACTTTTTCATTTGATTATAAAAAAGGGAATTCTTGCGGCGTCCTTGTCAGTTATTTGGATTTTTTTTAGCGTAACTTATGGATTATTTCCTGTAGTATTCACAAAGACATTTCCAATATTTTATGCATTGAATATAGTAAGTGATGTAATGATGAAAGAAACAACTATTTTAATATATCTTGCAAGTTCTTCAATCTATATTTTAGGAATTATGTTATTAGCTGTGAGTTTTAAATATTATACATATGAATAATAAAGGGTGAAATAAGTGGGTATATTAGGTGAATATAAAAAAAGTCTTCATAATGGATTGTATATCCTGTTACTAGTATTTCTGTTGATACCAATTAGTTTTCAAATCTTTCTAACTGTATCATCTCAATCAAAAGATGGCGTTTTCATGCATATAGCGATTCTAAGTCTTTTTTGTAGATTATTTTTACCTATTGCAATAGGTCTATTAGTGTCATTTTCTTTTGTAAACGAGTTCAGAAGAAAAGGATATATGTCTGCTATTTATCACGGAATCACTTTAAAAACTATATTAAGTAATAAGTTTTTGTTTTGCTTAATAATTACTTTTGGTTATTTAATATGTGCTTTAGTCATAACTAGTATACCTATAGTATTAACGGTTGATAATCTTGGGACTGTTTATCAAAGATTAATTTTTTCTATACTTTTTATGGTGATTAGCTCTTTAACTATTGTGAATTTACATTTTTTAATAAATATAATATTTTATAAAATCCCGTTACTTTCATTATTAGTAGGGGTTATAGGCGGGTTGGGTAGCTTTTTTATCTCGCATACAAACTATTGGATACTGTTTCCTTGGTCATATCCAATTATGAGTCTTTATATCGATAGCATTGAACCAAAACAGTTGTATATTATTCTTATTGTATATCTATTATCATTACTAAGTTGTATATTTATTATTAAAAAATCAATGCAATGGAATTAAAGTTAAATTAAGAAGAGTGGTATTATTAATAATAAAGCGTGTTGTAGTTGCTATAAGCTGTATCTCGATACGTTAAGTGAAGTAATAAGACAAGCTGATTAAGTATTATTGAATTCAAAGAAGTTAAAATATGAAGAATGTAACTTATGTCTGATACAATATCTATTAAAAATTCACCATATGAAAAAGGTAGCTGTACAAAAGTACAGCTACCTTTTTCACAAAATTATTCGTATACAAGAACAATTTTAGCGTAAACTTGCGCTTAATGGCACTTGAGAATAAACTGTGAAACTGTTACCATAAGTACCGTGTTTAGAAAATGAGGAAGAAATTGAACCGTTCCAACTTTTGTAGGTAGCTCCAGATGTATCTGTTCTTAGAAGTACGTTTGAAAAACTAGCTTGGCTAAAAGAATTACGTCCAGTATCTTCAACGCCCTGAACCATTTTTACTGGTTCGTATTGAGAAAATGAGCCATATACAGGCTGATTTGCATATCTAGGGATTCCATTTACATACATAGTAACCGTACCATTGCCGTTATTAATTATTTTAATGTTTACTCGATCACCATCTTTAATTGATGTATCATATTGTGTGTTCCAATACTTATTGTTTTGACCTGATTCATTATATCCTGAATTAAGAAACACTTTATATCCACTTGGTGTTTTTGAAATACCACCTTCAACTTTAGATGCTCCAATACCTAAGTACCAATTCACATATCCATCCTTAACAACAACCGATTTTGGTAGATTTATATCAGCTGTAATTCCAGTATAACTACTATTTGTAACACTTTTTACAGCACCTTCTGTAGCTGCAAAACTTGTAGTTGAAAACATTGATAGAGAAATTAGAAGTGAGCCGACTAGATACATCATTTTTTTCTTACTTTTCCTTAATACTTGATTCATTTTTAAATCCTCCTTATTTTTAAGTATTAAATTGTATTGAAAGTTGGCCAACTAACTACGACTTACAAACCAAAGATACATTAGGTTTAATTTAATGTATATATTTTCCTGTCATAAGTCATTGAAATGTCAAATAAATTAGATGTTTCATATTTATCAATATAGGGGGAGTTGACAGTATGAAGTGTTATGTCTATTTAAAATAAGAAGGCTTTGTTAAAAATAAGATTAAAGCTTATAAATTTGTTGGGTATAATATGTATTACGATTTATTTAGGAGAGATAAATATGGAAGGAATACAGGGGGTTTTTCAAAAGATATATCTCAAATTTTGAGAAATAAAATAAAAACACATGAAATAAATTAATTGTTTGTGTTAAAGAATTTATTGGAATAGTTCGTAGGTAAAGGGAAATATATGATTTAAAAGGCGTAGAATTCCAATATAAAAAGAAGAAAGGGGGTCCAGCTATGGAAAAGATAAGATCAAAGTTAAATAATGCAACTATTAAAGGGGGTATAGGGACATTAAAAGATGAAAATGAATGTTTGCGTATGGAAATCGATTATTTAAAAAAGTTAAAGGACTTACTTCAAAAAGAGAAGAAATTACAGAACAGGACTAAGTGGAAGTTTTAGTCTACTATTCTACGTATAATTATAGTAACGAGAATAGTCCGAAACAAATCTGTTTCGGACTAAGGGTTCAATATTTTATCCATTGTATTCAATGTTTTTTATTAAAAGATTGAATTTTCTGATTTTAAAACCAAGAATAATGTATTACATTAATCAATAGATACTTCTACAGAGACACTAGGTATTGTTGGTGCTGGTGTATCTCCACCATTAGAAGAAGATTGTTGAGGTGAATGTAAACTTTTCATGCCACATGCTAATGCACTTATTACTACCATACTTAATACAATCTTTTTTATTTTTTTCATCACTTTAACGCTCCTTTTTTCAAATGTTTCTTACCAGCATTACTGCTAATATAGAAATATTTGCTTGCCTTAACATGGTTATCTGCCTCATAAAATTGAAGTGCTAAAACCTCTGCATATTCTTTTACACAATCCCACATTTCTTCTTTTTCAAAATAAGAAATTGCATCAGTCACTACTTTTTCTAGTTTAATTCTAGGTAATTCTGTGAGTAGTTCATTTAATACTGCAAAACGGTGCTTATATTCCTCATTTCCTGCTTTATTCGTATAGTTTATTCCTTGCTCGATATATGATTTAGCTGTTTCAATGCCTTCTAATTTATAATATGCTCTTGCTAAGACAAATAATGCTTTAAAATGATTCGGTATTTTATTTATAATTTCAGAACTTTGTCGGATCGCCAATGGATATAAATCTTGAATATTATATAACCAGCCTAAATTGTAACGTGCTCTTAATAATAAATGTTCTTCATCATACTTATTAAAAACATCAATAACCGTATTGAGACATTCTTCCGCTTTTTCAAATTCTCTTAGATCTATACATGCTAAACCAAATACATTGTCGCATAAAGCAATATTGATTCCATAACCTACATGGTCTAGGTATATTTCTTTGGCCTTTACTACATGCTGAATCGCTTTAAATGGTTGATAAGATTGATAACAGTAAGTTGAAACTCTATATTCAAACTCGGCTTTTTCTATTTCGTTAGGTATATAGGGTAAAAGTTTCTTTGCCTTTTCATAATGTGTTTTCGCTTCATTATAATTTGCTATAATTGTAAAGTGGATTGCCTTAAAGAAATAATAATAATAAGATAAAAATAAATATTCCTCTTCGATATTAGGGAGTTTTTCTATATTCTTAAAGGAATCTTTTGTAATACTCACTCCATCTACCAAGACTTTATATCTAAAATCTAGTAGTGAGTAATAAAATGATAAATATGGATCAGTTTCTATTACTTTTAAGCTTTCTTTTACTTGTAGATGTGTTTGTTTTGCTTCTTTTACATGATATAAACGAATTTTTTCATACCATTCATTTAATAATTCCATCAATTGCTTATTACTTTTTTCTTGAACAGTCATAATATCCCCCTTTTCTCTGTAAAGGCTTAATCTGATAATAACAGGAAATAGATAGCTTATATGAAACTACGATTTTTTTCACTAATAATAAGAATATTCTGAATAATTAAGGTATCCTTATTCTATTGATATAGTCAATTTGTTTTAAAACAGACCGTCTGTAATAGGTGGTCTGTTGTTTGTTATGGTCGGCGACTGCTATTCTTTTACTCATCTCATATTATATTTAGTTTAAGAATTGAGAATAGAAGAATAGGATTAAAAAAATTAATGTTTTGCCAAATAATTTATTGAATAGACTTAAAGGGATAAACAGCTCTCCTATGGTAAGGCTTTTGAATTTATTCCTGTTTGGGTTTTTTAACAACTCTTTAAATGTTCGAAAGTTTATTTTATTAACGAAAGACCAATTTGGCATAGCTTTTGTATCTGAATCTATTTTGAAAATGATATGAATACTATGTGGGTGAAAGCCGCCTATACTTAAAATAAGCATAAATCCTAAAATAATGAACCAAGTCATTTTCTAGCGCCTCCTTGCAGTATTTAATATTAAGATATTATTAAGGTTGAGGAAGTGTGCTATTGTCCTTGAAAAATATTGAGAAATTGTTGAGGAAACGATGAGAATGTTGCAATGCAATTAATCGTAGCGTAGTTAACTGTGCTTGTCCTGTTTTTTTTGTAAAAAAGGAAAAGAGAACAGTTGCGTAGACTGTTCTCTTAAGGAGCGGAAGCGCTGAACATTTTTCAATGACAATGATTCAAGCCTTCCAATTATAGTGTGTGCAAATAGTTACAATTCATACTACAAGGCAGCTGTAAATTATTCATACATTAAAATTACTTTATTATAGAGGGAGTGTATTACAAAGTACAAAGAGCACTTTTCAAAAGTGCTCTTTGTACGGCGTACATTAGGACTTGAAAGAGGCATCATTGCAATTCGAAAGGAGATATCTATATACAACATATGAAGATGATTTGAAAAGGTGATGATAAAAACAAAAAGAACAGTAAGGATGTACCAATTGCTCAGATTAAGGGGAATTGGAGAGGGAGGATTTATATTGTTAGGGAGATTTTTGGATGCTATTCCTATTATAATATTGATACACTATTGAGGTGATTAATAAGAGTGATGTCGAAGCGTTTAAGAGAATAGTTTTCTCATCTCGTGCTTTTTGCCAAGCCTGTGGGCACGTTCCTATTTTATTATTACGGCTGGGAATGTCACGGTCAAAGTTAAAGTGCTTTCGACAAAAGAACAAATTAGGCTATTGGAACAAAGTAGTTCTGATTATATTAAACTCATTAATACACTGGTATCTGAAATGGTTGAAGTGAAAAAAAGCACGAAGAAAAATACAAAGGATATTGAAGTCAACCTTCCAAGTGTAGTTAAAAATCAAGCGATTAAAGATACGAAAAGTGTGTTTTCTACAAAAGTGAAAAAGAGTAAATATAAAATTGTTTTGATTCTAAAAAGACCTGTTTGTGTGTGGAATAACCAAAACTACTCATTTGACTTCACACACATTTTAATCCCCTTTGTTGGTGAAGAGGGGAGAAATCTCTCTTCTTTTTTGTTCCATGTAAAGTTCGAAGGTGACTTAAGGGGTAAAAAGGTGGATATGTATTAACAAAAACATGTTTGTTCACTTTCGGTAATTTCTAGAGATATTTTTTTAGGGATAGAATATTATAAGTTCGTAGAAATTGACTATATTACAGGAGCATCCACGCTGGGATATAACGGAGAATTAGAGAGTAAAGTAGGATTTGAAAATATTGTAAAAAAAGTTAAAAAAACACTATTCCTTCCTTTAATTTGCAAGAAAGAATAGCGTATTTATTTTGATAAGATTAACAATATAATATAAAGTTTGAAGATTTTCGGAATTAATCCAGAAATCTTTTTCTTACTTCTGGTGACGGTAACATACAATGTTCTTGTTTACCAAACCATCGGTATCTATTTTTTGCGAATTTTTCATAGCAAAAGTTTCGAATCGGCCTTGGAATTAATATAAAAAGAGTGAAAATCTTCCATATACCTTTTAAATTTCTACAAATGTTTAGTATGGCATCTGATTTAATATAACTATTATTTTTATCTATTAATACTATGCTGTCTATTGTTTCGTCTATTTCATACCTTTTTAATAATGTTTTACCTAATGCACTTTGAAGCGATGCAAATTGAAAATATCCTTTAGGATCCCTCTTAATAATGAATTGAATACTCTGATTACAGAAATTACAATCACCATCAAATAATACAATGCTCTTCATAATTTTCTCCTTCCTATAATTATTGGAATTTTATTTAATTATTACCAATATATATTATTTTAGTTTAAAAATTAAGAATAAACAAACTAAAAGGTAAAAAATATCTTAATGCTATGAAAGAATCTTAAAAATTCTAAATATGGGTTTATATATGTTTGCAATTATAGTGGTAATATGTATTGTGAAAAACATATTACCATAGTATAAAGGGGAGAGTATTAAAATTATTCAATAAATTTGTAGTGATAACAATAATTTAACATAAATATACAAAAAAGAGAAATTAATCTAATTATTCCGGAAAATATTTTTTGGCTACTTCAACCTTTTTAAAATTTCTTGAAAGGGTATATTATAGTTAATAGTTTTGAACTAACCCCACTTTCACTTCGTTTAGAAGTGAGGGATTCCTAAGTAAAGAGTTCTATCGAACTCTAATTGATTAGGCTAACCCCGCAGTCCTTGCGGTTAGAAGCCTTATCGCTTCATTTTTTAGATTGATACTTGCGTTAATATCCCTATCATGGTGTGTACAACAAGAAGGACAGCCCCATTCACGTAGGTTTAGATTTTTAACGTCTTTATTTTGATATCCACAACAAGAACATAATTGGCTGGAAGCAAATGTTTTCGATACGACAATGACTTGTTTGCCATACCATTTTGCTTTGTATTCTAACATGGATCGAAATTGCGACCAAGATACCTCACTAATTGCTTTTGCTAACTTATAATTCTTTAACATATTCGATACTTGCAAATCCTCTATACCGATAACATCGTGGTTTTTGATGATTTCAGTTGAAATTTTGTCCAAGTAATCTTTTCTAGTATTTGATATGTATTCATGAATTCTAGATACCTTTACTCGTTGTTTATTCCAGCGAGAAGATTCTTTCATTCTTCTAGAAAGCACACGCTGTGCTTTCGCCAACTTATCTTCTAATGATCGAAAAAACTTCAGATTTTCATAGTGTGTTCCATCTGACAAAATAGCGAAATCTTTTAGTCCTACATCTATTCCAATGTAAGAATGTGTTTTTGGAAGTTCTTGTACTTCTGTTTCAACTAATAGTGACACAAAATATCTACCAGAAGGGTTCCTCCTAACTGTAGCATTTACAATACGTCCCTCTACTTCGCGACTTTTGGCAAATCGAACAAGGCCTAGTTTCGGCAACTTTATTTTGTTCCCTACAACGGCAATGTTTTCATTTGTTTGTTTTGTGGTATAAGATTGTACGTTGTTCTTCTTAGATTTAAAGCGCGTATAAGCATCCGCAAGGTTGCGAACAGACGACTGAATCGCAATACTATCCACTTCTTTTAGCCAAACAAGCTCTTTCTTCATGGCAGGTAATTTGGCAGAGCATGTACCATAGGTCAAGCCTTTTCCTGTCTCTTTGTATGCATGATCCCATAAGGATAGGAAATAATTGAATACAAAACGAGAACACCCAATCGTTTTGTTAATTAGAATTGCTTGTGCTTGATTTGGATAGATACGAAACTTATAGGCTTTATTCATCATTATTTAATTCACCTCCATTTCGGTATATGACTATTATACACCAAACGTATATTCGATAGGTAGTGGAGTAATACTTTCTATATGTCGAACAATTAAGATGGCTTCCTGCCATCCCTTGTTCGAAGCCAATTCATCTCCCACCTACTCACTGGACTGTGACCCTTCACGCTCCTTGAGGAAGGAGTCTTCTTGGCTAAAATGATAAAATTTAAATTTAGATATTAATAAACATGAAAGTATTGTGATTACTGGAAAAAGTGGTAGTGGGGAATCGCCTTTAGTTGATTTGCTATTAAAAATACTTGATCCTGATAATGGTGATATTTTAATAGATAGGCAAAATGTTAAACAATAGAAGAGTGATGAATTTAGAAAGAAAATCGGGTTAATGCTTCAAGATGAAGTGCTCTTTAGAAGGGATTTTGGGGAATTTAGATTATTACGATATTAGATATAATCATTTAAAAACACAAAATTCTATTCAAAAATTAAATCTAAGTAATTATATTCAATTTCAAAGAATAAATGATGTTGTTATATCCGAAGATTGAATGAATTTATCGGATGGACAAATATTAGTTATATTATGTGTATTATTGAAAAATATCCCATTTTAATTTTAGATGAACCTACTATTATTTAGATGGGGAAACAGCAGATTATGTAATTAATAATTTATTTCATATTCCTTAAACCAAAATTATTATTACTCATAATGAAAAGATTTTGTAACATGTAGATAAGATTGATGAACTTACTGAAGGACATTTGGAGCAAAAAGATATAGATTTAAAATATAAAATAATATGAATAAGACATATATATATAGCAGCACTATTTTGTTGGTCAATACCAACAACTTTAAAATAGCTAAAGAGAAAATAACCATCTTATTAATATGTAATTAGTATTTTTACTTCAGATAATAAAGAATATAATAACATGTTCTCAATCAGTTCTTTTATCGGCCGAGTTAATTTGTTTTCCTCCTTAATGATTTCACATATGCCGTCAAACTGTGTTGTTCATGCTGCAAAAGGAGTTCATTTTACCATATTATCAAGCTGAGGGTCCTAGCTATATGAATGTCTTTATCATTTTACATATATATAGTTTCTCATAGTGAGTTTAGGTGTCAAAAAATAAGATATAAAAAAGACCTGACATAATAATATCAGATCTTTTTTATCGTTTTCCGACAGAAGACTCCTTCCTCAAAAATGTGAAGGTGTGAAACACCAATTTTAGGTGGGAGATGAATGTCGGTTGGCATAAGCCAACATGTTTGCTATCATTTACTTGTACAGATTGCTCTTCGAAAACTGAAGATATGAGGTTGGTTGCAGAAAAACGTTGCAACCGTAAAATCTTCAACGTTCTATCGCCCCATGCTTGCCGAAGTTGCGAAAACCAAGCTAAAGTAGGGAGTGTGGTGCGTTAACGTACAAAATACTTATGTTCTCACCGTAGGGACTACGGGTAGAGCCTGCTAAGATAACCGGTGGATACACCGGTGTTCGCAGGAATCTCCCACTTCAAAAAGTCCGTAAGGGCGTTAAGTGGTGAGTAGTTCAAATCTTACTTTACACCAATTGCATCATAAGCCTTCGTTACTGCCTGTACTTCTTTCGAGTTCTCACCATATAAATCTTTTGCTGATTGAATTGCAGCTTGACGCATCATGCTAAAGTTCGAATTTGCTGTTAAATATTTTGTAAGTGCACGATAATAAATTTTCTCCGTTGCTTCGCGGCCAACGCCTTTTACTGATACTCCATAATGTGTTCCGCCTTCAGCAATTAAATATGCCGCTTTATTGTTTATACTACTGTTAATATGAACACCACCGTAATCCAACTCACCAGTGTAAAGCTTGCTGTAATGATCTGGGTAATGATCTGGAAAATCATGCATTGGACTTGGTGGAATTGAAATTGATGTTGGGTCACTTAAAGAGCGGAGCGCATCCCCATCGGTGTCTGGTGTATAAATATCCTCACCAAGCTGCCAGTCATCACGGTCTACCATCGCTCCAAAAATATCAGATATAGATTCGTTCAATGCACCTGGTTCGTTTTCATATACTAAATTCGCAGAATGCTCTGTTACTGCGTGCGTTAACTCATGAGCAATAACATCTAAACTTGCGGAGTACGGTAAGAATATTTCGCCATCCCCATCCCCATATAGCATTTGACTTCCATTCCAAGCTGCATTGTTCCATTGATCGCCGACATGAACAGTTGAAATTAATTTTGCCCCTTTATTATCAAACGAGTTACGGTCAAATGTTTTTTTGAAATAATCGTATACTTTTGCTGTATTTACGTGGGCATCAACTGCAGCTTTATCCTGGAACATTTTTGATTCACTTACTACTTCCCAACCTGTGAAGCGAGATCTTTCCCATTCCTCATACAGCCATGGTACAGAGGAATTTCTTGCGTCAAGAGTATGAATTCCATTCCCTCGTGTACCATCCAACAAATGATATGAACCTGCTTTATTTTGCTCAATTTTAAATGAAGTTCTTTGTCCGAGTACGCCATAACCGAAGCCTTCCATATGATCGATTGCATTATATTTATTGATAACATTTCCATTTGTCGCATTAATGAAATAATGCCAATATCCTGGTTCTGGCTTAGAAATAGAAGCTTTTACTAAATATGATAAGTAGTAATTGCCGTCTTTCTCATATACAAATAAATCTTTTTTGATACTATCGTAATCCTCTACTTTTCCAATTTCTTTCTCGATATCTGCTTTTGCAATTTTCTCAGCTTCTTCTTGTGAGATGTTGGGTTCAGCGGGGATGTTTTTACCAGCCACATCAGGAACAACCTGTCCAAAAAATGCTTTTACATTGTTATTTTCATCAAGTGCAATCGTTTGATCCGATCCATAAACGGGCACATTGTTATGCGTCTCAACTAATTTCACATGCGTTGTATTTGTCTTTTCATCTTTCTCTTCAGATACAATTTCAAAGTGCTTTTCCATATTTCCTGCTAATTTAAACATTTCTTTCTTACTTTTTAAATACTCGAACACCGTTTCTTTTTTATCTAGTCCTTTCGGCGCTTTCCACTCTTCCCCCATATAAGATGGTGTCTGGAATTCTTGGTTGTATTGAATTTTTTGCTCTGCTGCATATGTACGTGGCGTACCTAATGTCGCAAATGTCCCTAAAGCCATAGATAAAGCTAGTGTTGAAGATAAAACTTTCTTTTTCAAAAATAACACTCCCCATCCCTAATTTCACATATTCCATTTTTTGCATATATCTATCTTTTTGACACTTTTATATAATTCTGAATATGATAATAATAACCTCTGAATAAAACTTTAGAAAATCAATACAGAAAATTCTAATAATTTTTATATAAAAAAGTCCACTTATTTTTATAAGTGGACTTAAAGATAATATGTTTTTATATTAACCTTCAATCGTTTCAACAGTACTTTCAAAATAATAAAAGAATAAGTTGGGATGCTGTATGTAATGGAAGCCGCATGTGTAGTATTAAGTGGTGGAAATATCGTGAAATATGATATAGAAGAACGTCCGGAATGTAGCAAGTTAATTAAAACTCTGTATAGACGATCAATGGGACATGAAGGACCTAATCTTTACTATTGGTGTTATCTGAAACGTGTGAAGAAGAAAAGGAAATGCACGTGCAAAAATAAAAATCCCAGCACTTTAAGCAGAGATTTAGAGAAGAAAATTTGTTGCAATTGTCGATTCCATAATAATAACTGTTAAGAATTTAATAGTATAATTTATCATTTTAGCCAAGAAGACTCCTTCCTCAAGGAGCGTGAAGGGTCAAAGCCTAGTGAGTAGGTGGGAGATGAATTGGCTTTGAAAAAGGGATGGCAAGGAGCTATCTTAATTGTTCGACATACATAAAGTGTTACGTCACTATCCATTGAATGTACGTTTGGTATATAATAGCCATACATATAAAGCAACTAACTCCTGTGCTTGATATTTACTTTTTCGTTGTACAAATCCTTTTTCTTTGACTAGGTTTTATAGAACATGAGGAGACATATGCTGCTGTAATTCTTCAGCAATCGGTTGAAGTTCGTCAAGAATCGAAAGAGTCATAAAGAAAAAATATGCCATCCTTTCCTATAATTCCACAGAAAGGATAACGTATTTTTTACTTTATGGGTAGTGTAAAACCTTAGATTGATAGCGATGTGATAATGCCCCTTTTTTAGATTCATACTATCATTATGTACAAGATTAGGAGATTACTTGTAAGAGTCCTGGGATGACTGCAACCGTGCTGTGTTATAATTCTAAAGTATTGACATTTCAAGTAGGACTTATAGATGTCGGATTGTCATATGAAATGTAAAATCAATCCGTTATTTTGAGGGTTCAGGCTACCATTATTTAAACTATTATTCACACTAAAAGAAGCATGAGGAGGAAGGTATATCTATTAAAATAGTGAGGTATACCAAATTCAAAATGAACATTAAATTTAATAAAAAAGTAGTAGCATTCACGGCAGGATTAACGGTATTATCTTCACCATTGGTATCGTTCGCAGAGGAACAACAATCAGTAAACAGTAAGCAACCTATAAACGTTCAGGAACAAAGTAAAACAACATCAGATGAACAAGCTTTAAAAAGTATTGAAGCTAGTTTTGAAGGGGTAGATGGACGTGGTGGAGGTACTGTCGACAAGAAAAAAACAGACAGTCTTCAACGTTCAGAAGGTATTCATGAAGAAACAGGTACATTAACTGTTCCTAACAATTCAAACAGAACAAAACGTAGTCTGTCTCCCATATCACCTAGCACCTCTAGTACAATAAACGGTGTTCCATTCACTGAATGGATTGTTCCAGCAGGTAACGATAATATTCGTCCTCAAAACTACATGAGTCCAAAGTATATTACAATTCATGAGACTGATAATACAAGTGTAGGAGCAGGTGCTAGAAACCATGCTCAATATCTATATAACCAAGCAGTAGGTAACACGGACCGAGCTGCATCGTGGCATTTTACAGTAGACGATAAAGAGATTTATCAACATCTACCATTAAACGAGAACGGATGGCACGCAGGAGACGGTGATGGTCCAGGTAATAGAGAATCTATTGCAATTGAAATCGCAGTTAACAGTGACGGAAACTACAGTAAAGCAGTAGATAACGCTAAGAAACTTGTAGCTTATTTAATGAAAGAAACTGGTGTACCGTTAAATAACATTGTAAAACACCAAAAATGGAGCGGTAAAATCTGCCCTGCTAACATGATTAATAATGGGCAATGGGATGTATTCGTAAATAGCGTTGAGGGATATTATAATAATCTTTATCAACCAAAAGATGACATTACAGGAGGTTGGTATGAAGAAGCTATTCGAGAATTAAATAGAAGGGGTATTATGATAGGGGAAGGAAACGGAGTTTTCGCACCCAATAGAGCGATAACAAGAGCCGAATTTGCTCAATTAATCTCTAAATCTCTAAACCTGCCAGCTGGAGATGCTTCATTTAAAGACCTAAACGATGCAAATTCAACTTTACGAGATGGTATTAAACGTACTGCAAGTGCAGGTATCATTCAAGGTAGAGGAGATGGTTATTTTGACCCAAACACACCTATTACAAGAGAAGAATCAGCAATTATTGTAAACAAGGCTTTACAGTATAAAGGTATATGGGGACCAGTTGTAAACCTACCATTCTCAGACAAAGACCAAATTAGCTATAAAGAAGATGTACAAAGATTGTATGGCTTAGGTATTGTCAAAGGTAAGGGTGAAAATCAATACGACCCTAAAGGAACAACAACTCGTGGTGAAACAGCAACATTCATTCTAAATATGCTACAAGTAATTGAAAATGGCAGTGTTGAAAAGGTAGTTGGAACGGCTCAAATTAATGGTATTGGGGTAAATGTTCGAAGCGGGTCAGGTACAAACTATTCTATTGTTAGAAAGACAAGTAAAGGCGAAAAAGTTACAGTATATGAAGAAAAGAATGGTTGGCTAAGAATTGGAACAGGTCAGTGGATTTATTATGACTCTAGTTATATCGATTTTAACAGATTATAAAAGACTAAATACTTAAAAGAACAGGTCATATTTGGATATATAACTTACTCTCAGGTTGTGAAGAAGACTTTCTTCACAACCTGTTTTTGTGACTGGCCCATCTATTACCTATCAATACTGATGAAAAGAGGAGAAGGAGAGATTCATTATGGTGCTGGAATTGGGAAATCATCGTAATTAGCGTGTATGCAATTAGAGGCTAAGGTTTTTCTGATAATTAAGTGGAGGTCACTATACGTACCCATCCAGCTCATATTTTGAAATATTTTAAAACGAAAAAATGAGCTGGATGGGTAAAAGTTAGCACAAAATTTCGTTCTGAGGGTACTATAAAACCTTCGCTTGATAGAAAAGAGATAACATTAACTTTGTTGCCTAGAATTGCTCGTGCTAGATGTGGGTAGATTCAAAATTTATAGGCTTTATTAATCATCATTTGATTCACCTTCATTTTGGTAGGTGTCTCCTTGATTAAAATGATAAAAAATGCAAAAAGAACTTGTAGGCATCACTACAAGTTCTTTTTTAGATAATATAAAAAGGTGAAACAAACTATCTCATTACTCGTAACAGGGAAACTATCTTACTTAAGGCTTGGTTTCATTATATAACAAATATTAACATGCAGCGTTTTAATGTGTGAAAATTACGTGAATTAGCAAACGAAATTTCATCTCTATTCGTTAAGAATTCCACTTATTCGTTTTTTAACAACTTTAAATCAACGTTGAATAGATTAACAATATTTTCTAAAAGACTGAAATAACATTATTATAATGTAATATAAAGTAATTCATATAGTGAAAAGGTAAAAAAATTTACATATCACTTATTGAACGTTTGGCCGGTAATTACAGCCCTTCCCGAACGAGAAAGCCCCTCGCCTTTAGGCATGGGATGAAAGTGAGGTTGGCACTCTAAGTATCAAAATGTTGGTACCTTTTATTTTTTTATCTTTCGTATTGCAGTTTTATAATCTAACTGATACAAAACGTAAACATGATGAATGATTATAGAAGAACCAAAACAACCGTGTCATTAATTAACTATCATTTTGTGTTTTGCCCGCGATACAGAAGAAAGAGTTTTCTTAACACAAAAGTAGAAGAACGTTTCAAGGAGTTGGTTCAAGGAATATGGGGAGGATTGGATATTTCTATTGTTGCAATGGAATGCGACAAAGACCACGTTCACTTGTTCTTAAATACACCACCAACACTTAGTCCTGCTGATACAATGGCAAAAATTAAAGGAGTGACATCAAAACGTTTGAGAGAAGAATTTTCACATCTTCAACACTTGCCGAGCCTATGGACGCGTTCTTATTTTGTTTCTACTGCTGGAAGTGTATCAAGTGAGACAATAAAACATTATGTGGAAAATCAAAAAACGAGGGGGTGAAACTTGTGCCACAAACCATCACGGTTAAAGTTAAATTGCTTCCAACAAAAGAACAAATCATGCTATTGGAACAAAGTAGCCACGAGTATATAAAAGTCATTAATGCTCTTGTATCTGAAATGGTTGAAGCAAAGAAAAGCACGAAGAAAAGTACAAAGGATATTGAGGCCAATATCCCAAGTGCGGTGAAAAATCAAGCAATTAAAGATGCGAAAAGTGTGTTTTCTACAAAGGTGAAAAAGAGTAAATACAAAATCGTTCCGATTCTAAAAAGACCTGTTTGTGTATGGAATAACCAAAACTATTCATTTGACTTCACACACATTTCAATTCCGTTTATGGTAAATGGAAAGTCAACTCGTTTAAAGGTTCGCGCTTTATTAATCGACAAATATAATCGCAATTTCGAATTGTTGAAGCACAAGTTAGGCACACTTCGTATCACGAAGAAATCTGCTAAATGGATTGCTCAAATATCTGTCACGATTCCTACAAACGAAAAAACGGGAACAAAGATTTTAGGAGTAGACTTAGGTCTCAAAGTTCCTGCGGTAGCCATCACAGATGATGATAAAGTTTGTTTCTTCGGGAACGGTAGGCAAAACAAATTTATGAAACGTAAGTTTCGCAGTGTTCGCAAGAAATTAGGAGAAGCTAAGAAACTGAATGCCCTTCGTCAACTTGATGATAAAGAACAAAGATGGATGCAAGACCAAGACCACAAAGTAAGTCGTGGAATCGTTGATTTTGCAACGGATAATAATATTTCTGTCATTCGATTAGAGCAACTAACGAACATTAGACAGACGGCACGAACAAGCCGTAAAAACGAAAAGAATCTACACACTTGGTCATTCCATCGTTTAGCACAATTCATCGAGTACAAAGCGACATTAGTTGGCATAAAGGTCGAATATGTGAATCCTTCTTATACAAGTCAAACATGTCCGAAATGTTCTGAAAAGAACAAGGCGCAAGACAGAAAATACAAGTGTCAATGTGGGTTTAAGAAACATCGTGATATCGTTGGGGCGATGAATATCCGCTACGCAACTGTGATTGGCGGTAATAGTCAATCAGCCTAAGAACCTATATGGTCTGTCTTAGGAGGGGTGATGGCACACCCTCATCTTGAAGGCTGTTCAAAACAGAAATGGACTGCGAATGCTTAGTCATTCAAGAATCCCATCCGTTACACCGTAAGGTGTAGGACTTGCGGCTTTAGCCGTGGGAATGTCAATGGAGTAAGGTAAATAACGAAGTACATTTAATATATGATTCTTTCCGTAGCATAAGATACGCAGTTAAGACATTTGATAAAAATAGAGTGCGAATAATGAAAAAGACGGTAACTTTTTGGTGACACTAATCAACTTGAAATGTTATGGGGGTGTACAAGTACTACAGCCAAAAAGTGATCTGTAATGAATATCGAAGAGGCTTACGCAAAGTTATATAAGAGTCTATGTGCGAAGGGAAAGGATAACGTTTATAGGAGGAAGCATGGTGGCAATTTAATATATGTAAAGGGGGAATAATATTATGAAATTTAATACGAAATTATTAAAGAAATTACTTTTATTAAGTGCAACATCTGTATCAATTTTCAGCGCCTGCTCTGCAAAGGAAGATGGGGATTACAAGCCATATAAGAAACAAGACTCTATAGAAGTCGCAAAGGTCGAAGAGGAGAAGTCTAATCCCCCTAAGATCGAAGAGAAGAAGTCCAATCCGCCTAAGGTTAAAGAGGGTACAGAAGAACCTGAGAAGAAAAAAAAGGTACAACAAGTGGATGAATCTAAGAATAAAGATGAGGAAACTAATGACAAATATCCGCATTATAAAGATGTACATGAAGACGGATCAACAGTATCACTAGAACAGTATAATCGAATCAAAGTTGGAATGTCTGCGGACAAAGTCATAGAGATAGCAGGAAAGCCTGGATCCAGCGAAACAACTAAATTGTTCTCTATCTACATATACTTAGGTCACGGTGGACACGGTTCAATGACTATAAAGTTTGATTCTAATAGAAATGTAACGAACAAAGAGCAAGATGGTCTTAGTAATACTGTAGTTAAAGAGGAGAAGGCAAACAAAGAACATGAAGACTCTAATCCTGAATCTGTTAAGAAATCTAGTGCTATAATTCCAAACGATTTTTGCGGACATGGACATGACGAAACGAAGGAGCTAGCGCACGACTGTGAAAAAATTACTGATAAAAAGGCATATAGAAGATATCAACTACAACAAAAGAGAGAAGAGCGAAAAAGACAAATTAGAGGCGAAGAACAGGAATTAATTGATTACGATGAGGGAGATGCAGCTTACAAGGAGCTGCAGCGTATGTACGAAGAAATACAGCGTAGAACAGAAGAAAGGGAATCGATTGACTACGATTACGATCAAGTTAGAGCTGTTAACAAAGAAAGGCAGCGTATGTACGAAGAAATACAAGAGTGAGATGAAGAAAAAGAGAGTAAAATGGAAACTAAAAAAGCTAAATGGTACGAGGAGTACATTTTATAGGTAGAAATTTAAGTTATTGAAAAACCAAAATATAGAAGAGTAAATAAAAGACGCTAGTTGGCGTCTTTTATTTATCGTTATTAATGAAACTTTCTGAGGATTTCTATTAATATTACAATATCTGATCTTGGGATTAACTTATTAGAAAATGTTATTAATTTTACAACATCTGATAAATAACTAAAGATAATAAAAAAAATTCTTGATACCAAAATCTAAATTGTATAATATATAGGTATATTGTTATTCGTTGAATTCCGTTTATTCCCACGCCTTATGTGTTGTGGTTGAGTTGCAGAAGCAAGTTGTGTTCTTGTTTCAATTGTGAAAGGGCTTCTTTGAGCCGATTAGTGCATATATAGCTTATTTTGTTATGCACATTTTTAATCGACTTGAAGAATTCCTTTTTATGTTGTCTTCAAGTTGCAGGTGGGATCATTTATGATTCATAACATGAAAAACGAAAAAAATAATGTTTGAATAGTATTAGTTGAACCAAAAGAGTATTCTAAAGAGCCGGATGATATATTGATTAATATAGATAAGTTATTAGAGAGTACGAATGAAGAAATACGATGTAAATTATGTGATGGTAGTTTATACAGGGGAAAAGGAAGAACTAAGTGATATGAATACTTGGATCTTCCTTTTTTATTGCAATTAGAAATCTGGTAAGAAAAATTATGCGTATAGAAAATAGTTTAGGGACAGAACTTTATTCAAAATTAACAAGTAGAAGAAAAATGAAAAAATAGATTCAAAGATGAATAGTTTGAGTACAGTTAATTTACAGAATAGAGAGTAAAAATCATGTTTACAATGGTATTTATTGGTCTGTTTTGATATGTACTTCTGATAGTTTGTAATTCTAAAAAAAAAAGGAGAAATGCATGAATATATTTAGAATTTGAAGGGAATTTGCTTAATTTTTATACATTATTTGAATGGAATCATAGATAACTAGTGCGTATATAAAATCTATTTCCTAGTTTTATTTTCTTAGATAAATAGCGTGAAATACAGTATGTCTCACTCATTTGTATAAGGATAAAATATCTTTTTATCTTTATACAAATGAGTGAAACAGAACGATTCACCATATAAGAATATTCGACTATAATGAAAAATTGTACGTCATTGTAATATTAAGATGTTTTAAGATTAAAGTGATTATTAATCATAAAATATGAGTTTCGAGACCTCAGCAAATATTGCAATGCTTTATATACATGAGATTGTAAAAAATTATTTTATTAAAATTACTGGAGGTTGATGAAATATGATAATAGATCATATAAGCAACAATGTAGTAAAAAAATTGGAACAGACGGTGCGCTATGAAAAGAAACAGGTACAGGTATTACGTGTAAGTAAAAGTAGTTCTAACATGCACGCTTACATGATTTTCCCAGAATTCTCAGAGGTTAAAATTTTTAATACTGATTTAGATGAATATATAGAAGATCTATCAACAAGTCTGAAATATGTCATTGATCGCAAGTTAAGTCTACAAGAAATTGAAAAACAAAATCATTCTTTCATTATGACATGCGCAGTCGAGGAAGATGGTGTTATAGATGATGAAACTATTCATTTTAATACGACATATGTTAAGCCACCAACACTTGCGAGCAAAGTATTTAAGCTAGTTTGTGGTTTAGGAAATCGTTTGAATAGCTTAAAAGAGTTACATATAACAGTATTAAATAATAATATTAATCGAATTGAAATTGGGTTTTACAATGAAAATGAAACATATGTAGCAGTGGAAAAAGAAGAAATTGCAAATGCGATTATGGGAGCATATACAAAAGCGAATATTTATTATTCAGCAGATCTGCGTTACGTTGCGGAAGGAAATGAAATCAAATTAAAGAGCGTTAAGCCTAAATTAGCGGGTGATGTGTTGTGAAGCGAGAAAAAAGGATGATTGGTGTTTTATGTATATTTGTTTTTATGATCGTAGTACTGATACCTTTACATACAGCTCATGCATCTGTAAAAGTGGATTTTAATGAATTAAAAGGAAATGATGTTTCGTCATCTTTTAAAGAAGGATTAAATAATCGAAAAAAAGCGACAGGAAAAGACGATTCATTTGGGTCATCAATTATACAAAAAATTGAGGGTATGTATGCACCAGCTTTTAAAGTAGGAGTAAATATTTTTTCTATCTCATTCATATTAGGTGTTATCGTTATGGTTATGGCGTTAATTACAAAGAATGGTCAATGGATGAAGTGGGCAACTGGGAGTATGATTTTCTCTTTCGTTAGCATGATGGCGATGAGATTAAGTGTATACTTCTTATTTAGTTCGGATGTATTTTCGTTTATGAACATTTTTACGGATTTTTTAAATCTGTTTAAATCAACAGCACTTATTTTCACACCCTTTATGTTAATTGCAGGTATTCGTTTAAGAAAAATTCATGAGAGTACGAAACAGCCAGAGTATTACCGTTGGTCCAATCGAGTCATAACGGGATCTTGTTTCCTGTGTATGTTAGCCGTACTCGCTCCATGGCTATTTGCGAATATGTAAAGAAGTATATATAGATATAAAAGGTACTGAATGTTCATTCAGTACCTTTTAACTACCCATCTCATTTTTTCTTTCGTATTCTGCAAATATTTCATATGGTATAGGGGGTAATATGCTACTTAAGTACACTGTTATATATAATTTTGTTTATCTTTGGTTTAAATAGTAAGGGTTTCATGCTCCTCATTATTGAGGATAATTTATTCGATTTTTAATTGTTTTTTGTTGCAAATATATTGCTTTATTTGATAGAGATTATGTATCGGTAATCTTTCGATATACAGACAACTACGCTTTAACAGATAGAAAATGATTGCCATTTGTAGAATGAACAGAACTTGTAGTAGAGCTGGTATGCCTGCAAAACAGACGAGGAAGATAGAAACTAAAATAATATTTAAATTAGAAATTCATACCTCATATTTAATAATAACTCAATTTATTTTGATAGGAGTGCTTGTTTTGAAAAGAAATCGAGAATATACCGCTTTACGTAATTCTATCTTGATAGGTTGGCTGCTCACAATTATTGTTATGGGCTTATCTATCTATTTTTCTTCTATTATATATTTACTAATTGGATGTTTCATTTTGTCATTGAAATATGGATTAATGGGCACTATAAAGAATGTAGAAAAGCGTTTGCCAACCTGGGCTAATTTTGGAGTGATTGAAAAGCCAGTGAATCGGAGGGTGACAAGACCGTTTCAATTTCGGGGCGGACTCATTGTTTCATTAGCATTAGGATTCATAGAGATGGTGATAAAAGGTTTATGTATCTCATATTATATTTTAGGATTAGAAACCCATGTATATCGTTTAATGCATAGAAACACAAGAATGTGAAAAGGGGACTTATATTATGAAAGTATTAATATTTGAATTAATTCTAATTGTGCTTCTGATACCGATAAACATTATGGTAAAAAAACATGCTCCAAAATGGAAAGGAAGAGCTGGAGAAAAGATGGTAAAACGTATATTAAGAAAATTAGATCACGAAAGGTATTGGGTGTTACATGATGTGACGGTTCATACAGAGTATGGTGATACAACTCAAATTGACCATATTGTTATCGCAGAAACAGGTATATTTGTTATAGAAACGAAGAACTACGAGGGCTGGATTTATGGAAGTGAGAAGGCAGCAAGATGGACACAAGGTATTTTTAGAAAGAAGCACTCTTTTCAGAATCCATTTAGACAAAACTATAAGCACATGAAAACAATTGAATGGGTGATGGAACAACAGCTGCCGTGTATTTCTATTGCAGCGTTTCATCCAAAATGCAGCCTAAAAAGAGTAAATGTTCATTCTAAAGATAAATATGTCCTATATTATAACGATCTAAAAAAATGTATCGAATCCTATATTGATGTGAAATTAACAAAAGACGAGGTCGAGCATATTTACCAGACTATTTTGCAAGCAAATATTACTGATAAGGATACTGAAAATAAACATGTGAAGTATTTACAGAATAAGTTCGCTAAACAATAAGAAACGGAGCAAGGAACAATGTTATATATAATAGGATTTTTGGTAATCATTGTAGTAGTTATTCGTCTTAACGTGAAGTATTACCAGTTAAAAGGTAATCCAAAAGATTTTGTGATGAAAAAGAAGGATTAAGGATTTATTTTAGAAATAGAGGTAATAGAATACATATATTATTTTAGCCATCACCAAAGGTCATAAGAACCGTTTTACGATCGATAAATACATACATTACTATATTTTATTAATTAATTTAAGTGATATAATAAATAAAAATAAACAGGAGGTTTAGTTGTGAAAGAAGTGTTAGATGTAGAAACGTATTTAAAGAAAATGAAGAATCAGAAAATAAATTATGATAAAGTATTAAGAAAAATGATTAATGATTGGGAAGCAAGGAACGAAAGACCAAAAGTGTTACTTCATTCATGCTGTGCTCCTTGTAGTACTGCTTCATTGGAATTCCTTGCAGAACATGCAGATATTACGGTTTTTTTCTCGAATTCGAATATTCATCCGAAAAGTGAGTACATGCGACGCTCTAATGAACAAAAGATTTTTGTAGAAAAGTTCAATGATCGTACTGGGCACACAGTAGGATTTCTTGAGGATGACTACCGTTCAAATGTATTTTTTAAAATGGTAAAAGAAGAAGGTTTGGCAGAAGAGCCAGAAGGCGGGCTTCGTTGTTCAGCTTGTTTTGATATGAGATTGGATCGTTCAGCTGAGGTAGCACAAGAAAAAGGTTTTGATTACTTTGGGAGTGCCATTACTCTTTCTAAAAATAAAAATAGTCAATTAATAAATGAACTTGGAATCGGTGTGCAAAAAAATTATGATTCGCGTTATTTACCAAGTGATTTCAAAAAAAGTAATGGATATCAACGTTCAATTGAAATGTGTAATGAATATGATGTTTTCCGTCAATGTTATTGTGGATGTTCATTTGCAGCAGAGAAACAAGGTATAGATTTAAGATCGGTGAACAAAGATGCAATACATTATCTGAAAGAAAATAATCTTAGTTTAAAAAAATAGATTTAATGGAGAGAAATTCGATGTAAGATTAACCTATGATTTACAAACGAAACGCATTATGTTTCTAAAGGAAAAACGTAAAAAGCTAAAATAGTTCGGGAATAACTCCTTACTGGTTAAAGTTCTAGAGAAGAAAAAACCAATAAGGAGTGTTTTCTTAATCTCGCATTGCCCCTGCCTCTCGGGAAGTCATTGCTCCTTGTCCTGCTCTTACATCATTTTGAATTTCTTGTTTCACTTTTTGTGCATCTGTTTCAGCAAAATCTGGTTTCATAACAGAACCAGTACTTTTTATAGCTTTTTTACGATCTTGCATACAAACCCTCCTCGATTTAACATTTAACAATTTTAGTATTTACAAAAATACACTCGGTATACTCCGAGTAGTATATTGTTTATTGAAGAAAAAATTGATTACTATAAAGTGGTAGAGGAACATAGGGAATAACAATCTTCCATAAATATCTCTCTCAAAAGTTTAGAGAAATATCTGCGGGAAAAACGCCTTTCTCTCTGTGGAAATATAAAGGAAGAATAGTGTTTTTTAATTTTGGATACAATAGTCTAATTATGCAAATAACCACTTGTTAAGGTTATTAGTAAAAGTGGGATCCAAGAATGACTAAATAGGGAATCTAATAGATGGATATGGAAAAATTTAATTCAATATAATAAAAAACCTTTATTTAAGGCAATTAGACTTGCTTTAAATAAAGGTTCCATCAAAAAATCACTATCAATTGTTAGTTTAAAACCAAATTGAAGTGTATATATTTTATTGGGAAATCGCTTTATAGACATCAAGCAAACCATTACCAAAAAAACTTTTATTAGTAGGGGTATCATTGCTAACTCCATTTTTATAAAGATATCTCACGGCCTTATCTGGATTTTTTTAAAAATTATTTTTATCAATAATTAATGCTAAAGCACCTGACACTTTTGGAGCGGCAAGTGAAACCCCTATAGAGAGAGCATAGCCACCACCAGGGGCGGTAGTTAATATTAGTTCTTTTAACATTAACTTATTTTTTACCCACTGTTCTAAACCATATTGCTGAAATAATCTATTATCTCCTCCAGGTGCAGCAATATCTATAAAACTTTCACCATAATTTGAAAATAAGGAGAGTAATTTAGATGGACCAACAGATGAAACTGTTACTATATTTGGCAATTCAGCAGGAACATCTAATACTTCTCCAGTAAATGTTACCCCAGTATTTTCATTTTTTTTTCTAAAAAAATCATTCATTTCCTGCTTGTTAGTAACATCAAGAGCATCATTACCAGCCGCAGCAACTATAATACTTCCCTTTGATTTAGCATATTTAATGGCTTTTCTATAAGCTTTAATTTCGGATAATTCCTCACTAGATTCACCGTCTGAAGAAGATACTATACCATTGATGAGGTATTCGCCTAAACTTAAATTGATAACATCAACATTATCTTTCGCAGCTTCAACTATGGCTTTAATAACCCAAATAGCCTCACCTGCTCCATTACCAAACACTCTATACATTTTAATTCCAATACCAGGAGCAACCCCTTTCATAAAACCATTAGCTGCAACCTGTCCAGCAGTAAAAGTTCCATGTCCTCTTAGATCTATTAGGCGATTTAATTCACCTGTTTCTTGAGATTCTTGCTCTCTAAATCCACCTTTAGGTACTAAATTTTTAGATCCAGGTGAAATGTTATCTTTTAAATCAGGATGATTTATATCAATGCCTGAATCAATGATACCAACAGTTACATTTTTAGTTCCTGGATATAGTCTATAGCTATCACCATTATGGGTTACTTGTTGCATATCCCATTGATTCTCCCATATTTCATTTAAGGGCAGGGGGGAAGAGACATTGGTTGCTACTTCTCTTGAATTAAACGATTGTAATGACTTATTATATGAATCTATATTAGGATCCGAATGAACAATATTCATTGCTTTTTCGGTAGCTTTCACTTGTATAACACCAATCTCTGGGACACTATAGACTACTTGCATATCATATTTTTGAAACTTACTAGCTAGTTTTTGGTTATTTTCATAATTCTTCAACATTATAGTATAATATTGTGATTTATTTTCAGCATGAACTGTAGTAATAGGTATGAAAGTTCCGGAAATCAAGTTAATTAACAGAAGGAATTTAATTATTTTTTTCATAAAATCACCTCTTGATATATTATGTATAATCCTTAGTTTACTAAATCGTTAATGAAAAGAGATGTTAAGAGAATTAGTGATTTGAAAAATTTATTCACTTTGATATCGATAAAATGTATTTTAGGAATAAGTTCATTAGAGAAGAGAATTAAATAAAAGGGAATGAGTAATTAAATATATAAAGTATTTAATTACTCATTCCTATGATTTCAAATTTAAATTATAAATCTTTTTTTGCATATACTTTCAGAGATATTATCATTGATATAAAACCAATAATAATTGAGATGAAACAAGGCATCCATGTTAGGACAGTTGGTGAGAATGGAAAAATACTTTTGAAATCAATATCACTTGATTGTAGTCCCCTTATAAGAGTAGGAGCAACAAAAGGTATTAAAAAAGCAGTTAAAAGTGATATGATTTTGGTTTTGTCATAACCAAATTTAAACTGAACAGGAAGTAGTACACCAAATAAAATACTTAGAGTTAAAAAAGTTATTCCAAGAGCGCTAGCGCTCAAGCTTTCTATACCCGATGGTGCGACAACTGAAATGATTATACGGATAATAGCTGCACAAATAAAAATTACAAAAAGAAAAAGGTACTTCGCTTTTACAAATGCGCTTCGTGTGTATGGGGTAGCACAAAGTAAAGCCGCTCCCTTGTACTGATCCTCAAATTTGGATACCGTTCCGAACAAAATATATTCCATCAAAATAACGGTTAAAAGAAAGCTAACAAGACCGCCATCGTTTAATTGTAATTGTGAAGAAAGATAAATAGGAGCTATAGCAGCAAAAACGAGTAAGATTAGAAAATATTTTTTGACTAACAAAAAGTCTTTCATCACTAGGTTAATTAACATGGATGTTCCCCCCAATATATGAAAGCATAATCTCCTCAATAGTTGGTCTTTCTATTAATACATCAGGCATGAGTCGACGTACATCATCTTTTTTATTAGTAATCCCTTCAAATCCATAGTGAGTTTGATGTAAATTTAAAAAAAGAGGTCTTGTTTGTTTATTAATTAAGCGGTTGTCGCCCTTTACCAATGCATGTGTGTCTATTAAAACATCTTTTTCATCATTTACTAAAACTTTTCCATCATCAATTAAAATAATCATATCAGCAATTTTATCTAAATCAGATGTAATATGAGTGGAAAAAAATACGCTTTTCCCCGGCTCTTTCATGAAATCAAGGAGAATATCCATTAATTCACTCCGTACTAATGGATCCAAGCCACTTGTTGGTTCATCCATTATTAATAGATCTGCATGATGGGATAGGGCTAATGCAACTGCAAATTTCATTCGCATTCCTTTGGATAGAGTAGAGATTTTTTGTTCTAGATTTAAGTTAAACTTTTTAATATAATTTTGGAAAACTGTTTCATCCCATTCAGTGTAGGATGGAGCAATAACATTTTTCATTTCCTTTACTGTTAATTCATCATAAAAATAGCCCTCGTCTAGCACAATACCAATTTTGTTTTTAGACTTTCTTTCATGCTTATCCATATCTTTTCCTAGAAAATTAATTTTCCCAGTATCTTTTAAAATAAGACCCAAAATCGCTTTAATTGTAGTGGTCTTTCCAGAACCATTTGTACCGATAAATCCTGTTATACAGTCTGTATTAAGTGAAAAGGTAACATCTTTTAACGAAAAATTTCCGTAAGATTTATTTAAATTATTTACTTCTAACACAACATTCATTTTTCATTCTCCTCCTCTAAAATTAAATCTAAAATTGAATGGAGATCATCTGCATGAATACCTATACTACGAGCCATTTGACAAACTTCAGTAAGTTTAACTTCTACCATCCGGCGTTTGGACTCCATTAACAACTCTAAATTTGTAGGAGCTACATAGGTCCCTTTTCCAACCTTTGTAATAATAAAGCCTTCTGTTTCTAATTCTGCATAAACTCTTTTTGTAGTAAGTACACTTACATGTAAGTCGTTAGCAAGTGAGCGGATTGATGGTAATTGTTCACCCTCTTTTAATTCATTGTTAAATATGGATTCCTTAATTTGCTCCTTTATCTGTTGATATAAAGGCAGACTTGATACATTACTTAAGACTATTTTCATTAAACAACCTCTCTATCGATAAGTGTTATGTTATGTAATGCACACCATACACACTATACACAGTTAACATTATAAATTATAAAAAGCAGTTTAACAAGATATACTGCGATTAAATAACTTTTCATAAATAAAATTTTTAGTATCAGTTAATAAAGATATTTGTTATTTTAAATAAACCAAAAAGAAAGTTTTGTAAATATATGTCACAAAATATTAAAGAAACACACACAAAATGTTTAAAATTTTTTGATTGTTTTTAGAAAACATAGGGAGTTATACTTTAGTCGCACCACACAATACAGAAAAGGGGGTAGGTCAAATGGAAACACCAGTAGTACAACCAAGGGACTGGACTTGTTGGAGTTGTTTAGTATGTGCAGCATGTTCTGTGGAATTATTAAATTTAGTTACTGCGGCAACAGGGGCTAGTACTGCAAGCTAATATCCTTTCAGAAGTTTTTTGGTTAAAAGCACTAAGAGAATGAGCACTTTTGGTCAAATTAGACTTTCTAGGAGAAAAATAAATAATCAAAAAGGAGATGTTCTAAATGGAAACACCAGTAGTACAACCAAGGGATTGGACTTGTTGGAGTTGCTTAGTATGTGCAGCATGTTCTGTGGAATTATTAAATTTAGTTACTGCGGCAACAGGGGCTAGTACTGCAAGCTAATATCCTTTTAGAAGTTTTTTGGTTAAAGGTACTAAGAGAATGAGCACTTTTGGTCAAATGAATTTTCTAGAAGAAAAATAAATAACCAAAAAGGAGATGTTCTAAATGGAAACACCAGTAGTACAACCAAGGGATTGGACTTGTTGGAGTTGCTTAGTATGTGCAGCATGTTCTGTAGAGTTATTAAATCTAGTTACTGCGGCAACCGGAGCTAGTACTGCAAGTTAAAATTTTAAAATGTGAGAGTGTTTATGGTGAAATTAAATTAGGGCTTATTCTAATGACAAACAGTTATGTTAAGAATAAGTCCTATATATTTATCGAAAACGAGTATGGGATTTTTGTAATACATAAACTAAAAACAAATTTAAATTTTATAGGAGATGATTAAAGTGAATGGCTATTTATTTTGGAAAGAAAAGCTAGAAATAAGAAAATTCACATCAAATTATGAATCTATGTTGGTAGTTCATAAAAACCCAAACGAAAGCGCTCCTACGCTTAAAAACGAAAATACATTTACGATAAATAAAACCGCCACTGAAATTATTGAGTTAATTGATGGTACTAAAACATATGGACAAGTTGTATCTTTCTTGTCTTTAAAATACAGTGAAGATCCAATAAGTATTGAAAAGAAATTAAATGCATTTTTAAATAATGTATCCAAAGTTTACAATATGAACATTGGTACGCAAGAAGAACCTATAAATGTACCAGTTAATTTAATTGAAGAACAGACTATATATCCAAAAGTGGCTTCAATTGAAATCACAAACAGATGTAATGTAAGATGTCGTCATTGCTATGGAGATTTTGGAGCAGTAAAGCCAAAAGTAATGAGCTTAGATCAAATAAAATCCTTATTAGATGACTTAAATAATATAGGAGTGAAATTAATTGAACTTACGGGCGGTGATATAACAGTACATCCAAATCTAAAAGAGATATTGTTATATGCACTTAACTTGGATTTTTCTCAAATAACACTGTTGACCAATGGTATAGCTCTTTCTGAGAAAGTTATGGACATAATAATAAAAAATAAGTCGAAAACATTTGTGCAAATTGATATGCATAGCTTAGATGATAATTATTTGACTTGGTTCTTTAAAGTTCCTAATACACTTCATAAAATTAAAAATAACATAATGAAATTAGCCGAAAATGATGTTCGTTTGCGGATCGCCACAATAGTTACACATTTGAATGTGCACGAGGTAGAAGATATAGCTGAATGGGTACATAATTTAGGGATTGATAGTATTGGGGTATCTCCAGTAATACCAATGGGAAGAGCCTTAGGATGTAGTGATCTTTATTTAAATGAAGAGGATGTTAAAACATATGGTGAAGCATTGTTGAAAATAAATAAAAAATATCCTAAATTTGTTTCATTATATGAAGGTGCGCGCGCTGAGATTAGGAATTGTGGTGCAATAACATCACATATTGTGATTGCGCCTGATGGTGAAATTAAAATGTGTACTATGCATAGTTTAGATGATTTGAAAAACAGTATAGGTAATGTTTTTGAACAGAATATTAAAGATATTTATGACGAAAAATTCAAATACATTAATGCATTTTTTAACTTGCAAGCACCTCAAATGGACTCTGAGGAATGTAAAGAGTGTGAAAATAAACGTTTTTGTAGTACATGCTTCTTAAGAAGCTTTATAAAAGCACAAGAAATTGGCGATAAATGTAAATGGTTTAAAAATCATGTCCCTGAAATAATTAAGGAGCCATTAATGGTAGGGCAAAATTAGTATGATTGAAGGAGCCATTAATGGTAAGGGCAAAATTAGTATGATTGGATGAGATGAATATTGTTAAGTTTCTGAGGATAAACCAATATAATTCCATAGATAATGCGTCGGGATAAGGTCTCAAGATATCTATGGAATTATATAAACCTCATTATATTGATTCGTAAATTAATATAATAAATAGACAAAGGAGGAGAAAGAGGGTGAATAAGAAGATAAATAAACAAGATGAAATTCAAATTTCTTATAAAGAGTTATTATTTTTATATCCGTATTTGAAAAATACAAAAACTTTGTTAGCTTTTGGTTTAATTGGGATGGTTATAGCTTCTTTGATTATCGCACCGATACCATATATTATTGGGTACATTATTGATAAAGTTATACTATTAAACAAAAGCTACGATCAATTATTAAAAACAACTCTTATACTCTTATTAATTTATTGTATTAACTATTTAATATCGATAGGTTATGAGTATTTATTTACTCGTGTACAACAAAATGTAGTTAATGAAATTCGATTATCTATGATAAGTAATATTATAGATGCGCCTCTTTCTTATATTAATCAGAAGGAGAAAGGTTACATTCTTAGCAGAATTGCTGAATCTGGTAATGTAAGTGCATTATTTTCTCCAAATTTATTAAGGGTTTTTTCAGGTATATTCGATTTTTTCTTTGCTTTATTTATAATGTTTAATTTAAGTGTTAAACTTACAGGTATCATAGTAATTATTATCCCAATATATTTTATAATATCCAAACATTCTTCTAAAATGATATCGAAAAGTACCACAAACGTATACGAGTCATCGGCAGTATTAAACGCAGAAATGTATGAAACCTTAAATGGAATAGAGGATATAAAATTATTAAACGGTAAAAATATACAAACCAATAAGATTAAGAGTAAATTAAATAATGTAATTAAAAGTGCGCTAAAACAAAATTTACATTTTATTTTCTTTATGCAAAATTTAATAGTAACAAATAACTTTGTTACAGTAATAGTATTACTGGTATCAGGTATTTTAATTTTACAAAACCAGCTTACTATAGGGGTGTATACTTCATTTTCAATTTATATGGCTAAACTCCTTGCGACTACCCAAGCTTTAGGCAGCTTAGATATAACTCTAAAACCCGTGTGTATTAGTATTAAGAGAATTAAGGAGTTCTTCAATTTAGATGTTGAAAATACACTAGGTACAAATATAATGAAAGAACCAATTAATTCAATAGAATTTAAAGATGTTTGTTTTAAATATAATGGAAATAGTGATTTGATATTTGATCATTTAAACGTGCAAATTGAAAAGGGTGACAAGTTATTAATTGATGGTATAAATGGATCAGGAAAATCTACCTTTATAAAATTATTAACAGGTTTATATCAACCTGAAAGTGGAAAGATATTGATAAATAATATTGACTATAACTTAATACATAAAGAAAGTGTTAGAGATAGAATAGGTATAGTTTCACAAAATATATTTTTGTTTAAAGGAACTATATTAGATAACATATTATATGGACAAACAAATAAAACGAAAGAAGATGTAGTTAAGTTAATGAAAAGGTATCATTTAACATCACATCTCAACAGATTTGAGAATGGATTAGATACTATAATTGTACAAGATGGTTCCAGTGTTTCAGGAGGTCAAGCACAATTTATAGCCTTTTTAAGGGCTATCCTCACAAAAAGGGATATAATAATATTAGATGAAGCAGCATCTAATTTACATATTGATACAAGAAATCTTATGTATGAGATACTTCAAAATTACAATCTTTGTAATATATTAATTATGATTTCACATCAGCAAGATGGCTTGTATTTTCTCAATAAAACATTAGAACTTACACATGGTAATAAAAGAATTGCTTTAAATGGTAGTATGCTTTAATCATCATGCTTTCATAGAAGGGAGCATCCTAATTATGTCAAAAATGAAACTTATTAATTTTGATACATATAGAAATTCAATAGTTTTATTTGAGAACAATGGCGAGATTATATCAGTGTCAGCTCATTTTCAATTTTTTGAAGGAAGTGAAAGCTATATTCAAGGTTTTATTGATAATGAAGAAGTTATTCACTTTAAATCTAATAATCCTGGTCCAAATATTTCTATATATCGATTTGCGCCTAAGAATATTACCAAATTAATTATATCAAGTGAAAATAGAACAAATGGAATGGTCACATTGTATACTTCAGAAATATAGCTAACATCTAAATTTTTTAATAGTTAATACGATGAAGTCTTGGATTAAGATCGCTTGTATAACATTATTTGTTTTTAAATAGCAGCTATATAATCAAAAAAAAGGAATCCTTTATTATAATCTGTACCCTTTGTAAAGGACATTTTGAAAAAAGTTAGGCAACATCAAGAAGATGATTTCTGTATCCAACAGGAGTCATCTTTTTTAAATTCCATTGATATCTATAATGATTATAATACGTCATATATTTCTTAATCTCTTGTTTCAATTCATTAAAGGACACGCAAGGTTTTATATGAGCTTCATCTTTCAGATGACCAAAAAATGATTCTTGTGGGGCGTTATCCCAACAGTTTCCTCTTCTTGACATGGATTGTCCTAGGTTTAGCTTTTTAACTAGCTTTTGATAGGTAGGGCTTGTGTAGTGGGATCCTTGATCTGAATGAATATAAGCACCTTCAGTCAATCGAATCCGCGGATTCCTTTTTAGTTTATGGAGAGTTGTCGTTACGAGCTCTAATGTCATCTGTTCTGAAACATGGTAAGCTAAAATTTCATTAGTTGAGCCGTCTAAAATTGTAGATAAATAGGCCCTTTGATTCTTACCGTAAACTAAATAGGTGATATCTGTAAGAAGTGTTTTCCCTGGGGTATTTTGTTTAAATTCCCGATTTAATTGATTCGGTACTATTCGATGTTCTTTTGTAGCTTTAAGCATTCTTTTATAAGGATTCGCTTTGCGAACCGGACAGATAATCTCGTATTTCTTCATAATTCTACGGATACGCTTTAAATTGTAGACAACTTGAAACTGACCCGCCAATGTCATCTTTATCTGACGAGCCCCTTTGTTTCTATTTCTAAATCGAAGTGCTTTTAATATGGTTTCCTTCAAGATTTCATCTCGATCACTCTTTTGTTTCCGTTGTTCTTGAGATGAAACTGAAAAGTAATTATAGTATCCCGAACGGGATACACCAGCTACTTTACACAAATGACTGACCATATTCCTTAAGTTGTATTTCATGATGACAGAACGAATCAAGATGAATTTCTGACTAGATGGTAGTGTTATTTCCTTCTCATCCTCCCTTCCATAAGTTTGATTTTTTTTAGCAATTCGTTTTCCGCCTTTAGTAAGTTTCGTTCGGCTTCTAAACGGGCATACTTTTCTTCTAACGTAAGCTCTCTCTCAAGAGTTCTTCCAGCGTTTTCGATACGTGTATCCCTTAAACCCAATACACCATTTTTTCTATAAGCAGCACGCCATCTACTTCCCGATGACATAACTCGTTTCATTCCAATCATATCTATATCAAAACCACATTCTTCAAAAATATTTCGAGGTAGCTTTCCTTTTTCATTTTCCTCAATAAAAATATGCTTAAATTCCTCTGTATAAGTGATACCTTTCTGACTTACAGATTTTACGTATAGGTTATTTGATAGAATTTGAATTTCTCTTTCTGTAAATAGTTTTTTTGTCATTTTCAACATTCTCCGATCCCAATTTTCCTTTTATTATACAAGAAATACCCTATAGAATAGACTTTTTTCAAGTGTCTATTCTATAGGGTACATTTTATTATAAGGTATTCCTTTTTTTTGATTATAATATTAAATTTATTATAGGGTTTCTTTACCCATCGGCATTTAACTAAAGCGAAATTGTAAACCTAAAATAAAATAACTTTATCCTTTCCTATAATTCTACAGAAAGAAAAGTGTATTTTTTGCAAAATGCATGTGATGTCACGAATAATTAAAAGGTTATTCAATAAAAAGCTTACTGCCGCATTTAAACTTATTGAAAGTAACTAATTTAGTTATATATCAATCAACCACGTCCAGCTTGGAAAGATGGATATAGCGACATACCACCATCAGCAAACAGTGTAATACCTGTTACATAGCTCGCTTGTGAAGAAGCAAGCCATGCTGCTACCGCTGCAATTTCTTTCGGTTCTCCGATATATCCCATAGGAACCATACTTTCAACATCGGCACGTTTTTCTGGATCCGCAAATTTTTCAGCATTAATCGGCGTATTCATAGCACCAGGCCCAATATTATTTACACGGATTCCTTTTGGTGCATATTCTAGTGCTAATGTTTCTGTCATTAGCTTAACGCCACCTTTACTTGCTGCATAGTGTACAAATAATGGCCATGGAATTTGCTCGTGAACGCTTGACATATTAATAACACTACCTTTAATATCATGCTCAACAAAATATTTAATTGCTTCCCGGCTCCCTAAGAAAGCCCCTGTTAAATTCGTAGCAATTACCTTATTCCAATCACTTAATGGCATTTCATGTGAAGGTACTGAATTTTCAATACCCGCATTATTAATCATGACATCCAGTGTACCAAATTCTTTCACAGCAGATTTAACGAGATTGATAACATCTGATTCAACTGTTACATCTCCTTTTACCGCAATCGCTTCTCCACCTGCTTGTTTAACTACTTGTACTACCTCATTTGCTTCTGATTCGTTTGAATAATAATTAATTACAACTTTGGCTTGTTCTTCTCCAAAACGAATTGCCATCGCTCTTCCTAATCCTGTGGATGCACCTGTAATAACAACAACTTTCCCTTTTAAATCTGTATACATAATTTTTTCCTCCTTTTTATCCTTTAGCAATTCCTAACATAATGCCAGCTGCAATAATGAAGATAATTCCAATGACAATCGCAATAAATTGTCGTTTTGTTTTCTTTTCACCTAATATAAAAATTCCACCTAAAGTTGAGATCACGATCCCCATTTGGGAAAGGGAAAAACTTGTTGCCACCCCTACACGCGGCTGGGAAATAAATAAAAACATATTTCCTGCTGCCCAAATTAAACCAGGAATAATATTGTGAATCGCATATTTATTAAATGGTTGATGCTTAAAGGTTAGTAGAATTCCACCTAACACCATACCAATGGCTTGTGGTAATAACGCTGACCATCCGTCTATACCGAATAGGCGGATAATTACCACATATACTAAGTAACCAAGAGTTGAAATTAATAACATCACAATCCCTTTTTTGAAATTTCCTTTTTGTTCATCGTTTTTCTCCTCTTTGCTTTGGAGTGATGTTAGAACGATTCCGATTATGATACAAAGAAGTGCCAGAACACCTAATACAACAGATGTTGTTGTTGACCATTCATGAAATACAATGACCCCAAATAAAGTAGTCGAAACTAATTGCATCCCTGTTGAAATAGGCATTGTTTTAGAAACCCCAATTAAATCAATACTTTTCAATTGATTGGCTTGTCCTAATGCCCAAAATAGGCCAGATATAATCCCGACAATTATCATCACGGGCGTCAAAACGGGTTTTATAAAAATATAAACACCGATAGAAAAAACTAGAGCGCCAAGGGTAGTTCCAAGTATTTGACTGTAAGGACCGCCTCCTAGTTTAACGTTGAAGAGTACAATACTTCCCCAAAATAATGCTGGTAAAATCGCTAATAAAATATCCATTTTTTCTAACCTTCCTAAAACATATTTATTAAGTTGAATGCTTGTACGAGATAGTATCTTTGTGTCGAGGGAATTATTTTAGAATAAGAGAAATTTTTCGTTTTTCTACCCGTAATATTTGTTTACCCAAAATAAAAGAAAAATAACATCATGTTGAAAAAGAAAATAACTAGCACGAAATAAAAAAGTTATTAGAAAGAATATGACCAATACAATTTCAAGTTTTGAAAATAGGAATAATGGAGAAAAACTTGATGCAAAATTAAGCTATGTTATACAAAAACAACGCATTATGTTTATACATGAGAAAAAGAAATAATATCGTAAAATCTTTAATTTCATATATAAAATTAATAAGAAGTATGATATGATGAAAGTAACAAAATACTTCTAAAACTATCTTGCAAAAGGACACACCTACGCATACATATGCGATAGGTGTGTCCTTTTTTATTTGTTTTTAAGATTTCAAGACTGAAAAGGGGGATGTATATTGTGTACCAGTAATATAGCATCTACTAATGTTTCTTTTGAAAAATTGAAAAGTCAGGAAGAGAATGAAAAAAACATAGTGTCAATATGCCCGAATTGTAAGAAACTCTCATTTAGAGCACTTTATAATGATTATCCAAAATGGATACAGTATTGCCTATATTGTAATTATCGAGAAGTAAATACAATAGAGAGTCCGTTTGTTTATTAGATGTAGCTATTTACGTATTTTGATTAGGAGGAAGAATTTCCGATATGAAAATATGAATTAAGGCTATTTGTATAACATCATTTGTATTTCAAATGCCAGCATGTAGCAATTCGACGCAAACAAAAAATGATTCGAGACCTGCCCAAGCAGTACAAAACGGAATACAACAGCACGTAGAAGGGAAAGGTATTGTTGATATTCCAGGGGATTATAAGGGGAAATTAAAAGACTTAGAGACCGTTAAAGGGAAGGTATTATATATAAAAGACGGAGATACAATAGACGTAAACGTAAAGGGGCAGAAACAGATGGTAAGGTTACTGTTATTAGATCCCCCTGAGTCTGTATCTCAAAAAATTCCACCACAAAAGATGGGAAAAGAACCATCTTCCTTTTTAAAGAAACAGCTAGAAGGGAAAAGTGTAACATTTGTTTATGATCGGGGACCAAAAGAAGACAAATACGGTAGAAAATTGGCTTATGTATTTTGCGTTGGAATACACATCAACGAATTAATGGTCAAGTCGGGTTATGGGATTATAGCCTATATTTCTAGACCTAATACTACATTTCTATCTGAAATGAAAGAAGCAGAAAATGAAGCAAAAGAATCAAAGGTTGGCGTATGGAGCATTAAAGGCTTTGTAGATGAAAAGAACCAGCATTATAACCGTAAAGATGCAACTTAACACCCTAACCCATTGCAATACAAATATTTGTGCAAAATGGAGGTTTTTTGAATGAATGAAAACAAAAGAAATATGCTCTTATCCTTTATCAATTCAATTTTATTTATTTTCGCGAGTCTATTGCCATTTAGTAATAATGAATATGTGTATGTTATCTCCAAAATTGGTGCTGCAGCTGGTGTAATAAATATTGTGATGATGAGCGTTTTCTTGTATTTTCAAAGCAAAAAAACGGGACATTTATTAAATTGGTAATTAAAGCTAAATAGTTTTCCTTACTCATATTCTTTTAAGTTTGGTAAGGAAAGCCGAAAAGGAGTGTGAAAGGTGAGTCAAGTACCTGGATTTTTAAAGTTTGTTTTAGCGAAAGAAAGACGGTATGTATATTTAGTTGTAGCAGAAAAGAAAAACAAAAAAGTACATACACACATGGTATATAGATTTGGTTCGCTAGAAAAAGCATTAGAAACCATGTACGAAATGCGTGGTGATTTTGAAAATCTTTTCCCTCTAGAATTAAAAGAGAGGGGATACGACTGAGAAGATATCAATGATTGGATACTTTCTATTGAAACAGGGTATTCGAAACACGGAAATAAACTAGTCATATACTAGCAAATGTTTTGTATTTTAAAAAATAGGTGAAGCGAAAATAAGATGTTGATCATTCAAAAGTATCACATTGTAATTGCTTGGACGATAGCTACTAGTGCAATGTTAATTAGTTTGTTTTTTAGTGAATGGATAAAGCTGCCGCCATGTGATTTGTGCTGGTACCAAAGAATGGCCATGTATGGGGGTAGGGATATATAGAAAAGATTCGCACGTAAGCACGTATGCATTTCCATTTGCGTGTATCGGTTTAATGTTATCTGTATATCAAATTACAATTCAAGCGTTTCCTAATAGTGAGATGCAGATTTGTTCAGTAGGAGTTTCTTGCACAAAAGATTACTTAAATTTATTCGGTTTCATTTCGATACCTATGCTATCTTTTGTTGGATTTTTAGCTATCATAATACTTCTATATATTAAATCTGAGAGAGACAAAAGAATAAACAATACAGCGATTATGAACAATATGCTCGAATAAACAAAAAATACCTATAAATAGATAAAAATATAAAGAAATTAAAAAAGGAGAAATAAAAAATGACAACAATGCAAGTAAGTAATGAAATGTACAAAATTCCAGAGGCGGATATAGAACTATTAAAAATCATGGCCCATCCAGTTAGATTACAAATTGTGAAGGAGCTAGAACACCACAAAATTTGTAATGTAACACAGTTAACAGAGCTATTAGATGTTCCTCAATCTACCGTATCTCAGCATTTATCTAAAATGCGTGGAAAAATTCTTCGCTCAGAAAGAAGAGGATTAGAGATGTATTATCATATTGTGAATTCCAAGGCATGTCAGATTGTCGGAGTATTAGGTATTTAATTCTAAATCGAAATAGGATGATAGAAAGAGTGTTGTTAAATATAGCTGCAAAAGATGATGTACTGCAGAATGATAAATTCACAAGCTTAAAGTTTAGTCCTTCTAATAATGGAGGAGCTGACTGTGGTGAAAAATTGATATAGAGGTTACTAAAAAAGAGTGCAGTACATGTCTGCATTCTTTTTCTTTGTGCCATAGCTATAATAGATAAAGTATTTTGTTTTATATGACTCTGAATAGGGGATACCGTGTTTTGCTATGCGAAAACGATATTTTCGACTTTTTAAGCAAAGGGGATAATTAGTGTATTGATGTGTATAGTATGAATTAAGGTTTAGAATATTCTGTGTCAATATTATCAATTTACTATAGTTTCCAATTATGTAAAAATAGAATTGATTATAATTTTCCGTAAATATTAGATTGAAAACTATTATAAGGGGAATGTGAGTATTTATAGCTGTTTATAAACGATGATTGGGGATACAGACAATAGGGTGATCAAGTACTGGTAGAATTTATCAAACAAAATGAGGTGACTTTAACTTGAGAGAAATTGCAAAGAAAGTAAAAATGATACGTTTACAGGAGGAGCATTCCGGGCTTAAGGCAGATGCAGAACAGTATTCTTCCAAGAGATGTAAAATAGAAAGAGAGAGTATTAATTTAGAAAAAAATAGAGTTAAAAAACGAACTCAAAAATTTCAAACGTCAGAAGAAAAATGGGACATAAAATGTAAAAAAGCAGTACAATTATTTAATCAAGGAGAGGAATATCCAACTATTGCAAAAAAACTGAGGTGCAATGTGAGTAGTTTGTATAGAGAACTTAAGAAACGGGGCACATTACAAACACCAAAGCAGGTAGCAGTATCTAAATCATTAAAATCACCCATAACATCAACACGAGCAAAAAAAACAAATTTTGAGAGATATAAAGAATATTATATGTACAAATAGAAGAATTCATGGCTATAAATCTATACTTAATTCTTTAGTGTTAAAAAGCTCAGATTATAAAGGGTACAATGAAAAAATGCATGTTTAGCAGCAAATCTTCTTACAGTATTGATAGAGCATCTTTTGGGTTTTTTTATATATTTTTACATCTAACAAATATTGAAGGCTATTACCTGTTGCTTAGATCATAAAAATATTCATAAAACTAAATCCTTACTTATATTTGTTGAGTAGTTGGTTAAGAAGAGTTTTTTTGCAAATGTTAAAATAAGAATAATTTGTCTAAAGCAAAAGAATCCTCATGTCATAAAGGATTCTTTTAGAAGAGTTAGAGAGATGTTGTCACTTGACTCATATTGATTTTACGATAAAAAGAAAGAATATTCAATTTTATTATATATTTCTCAATATATTCCTTTTATTTTTATATTATAATTAATTCTTTTTATTGATGTATATCTTTCTGTGGTGAATCCTTTTAATAAGGATTCCTTTTTTAGTGGCTCATATATTAATAATGAGCCACTAGAGTTTAAGATAGTTTATACAACAACTATTGAAATTGCTTGATTATAGGGGAATTGTTGATTTCTATTGCTGGGGATCAGCCCTGAAAATTTATCTACAGTAATAATGATTACAGGTATTCTAACTTCGTTGATTAGAAAATTTGTTATTACTTTTGTGTCTCTATTAATTTTTTATAAAAAGTTTTCTTGTGTATACATCTATATTCTCTTACTCTTTTTAAACATTTTAATCTTTTTAAGTTTCTCTTATAGATGTAAAAGGTTTGGTGTAATTATAATGTTTTTAAATATAGTAGATTTTAAAGATGTTATAAGTGGGGTTCTTATAAAAAAAAGCCCTCACTAATATGTAATACTGAATGAATGATTGTTATTAATTATATAGTATTAATACACGACGACGTATGTTGTTTAACAACGTAATTTAAAGGTGTATCAACAATTTGGTTGATACACCTATTTTTTTATGCTTTTATCGCCCATTTATCACTACATTCAATCTCTTTATTACTACTTTTGTGTAAAAAGAATAAAGATGTTTAATTGTGCTTGTAAAAATAAAGTAACGATCTATTTGTTATCCCAAAAAACATATTGATGAACAATTTAAAATACCCTGATTAAAAAAACACCAGCTATCATAACAATTAAACCGAAAATTTGTATGGGCTTGACTCGATTTTTCAAAGAGTTAAGCAATCCAAATTGTTCTACCATCAAACTACCAATGATTTGACCGAATAAAGTAAGGATTACAGTTTGTCCATTTCCAATTTGATCAACGAGGTATACATTTATTAGAACATAAGACCCACCTAATATCCCTCCAAGCCATATCCACCATGGGGCTGATTGCTTAATAGGTTCTTTAATATTTGTGTAAGAACGGTCTATTATTCCGACAATTATAATTAAGATAATAGTACCTACAAAGAATGAAACAAGGGCTGCGTGCGAAGATGAATGAAGAACCTTTCCTAATTGACCATTGATAGCAATTTGTATAGCCATTAACATACCAGCCATTATGCCTACTATACGCCAAATCCATTGATTTAACATGCTCTCCTTGTCTGTTTGAGAAGAATATTTTTCACTTTTCTCTTGTTTAGCTATAGCTAAAAAGACACCTATTAAGACTAGTAATACGCCGAAGATTCGGCTTAATCCCAAAGGATACTGTACTGAATTAAACCAACCGTAATTATCTATTAGCATACTCATCAGAGTCATTCCCAAGATTGGCATTATTGCTGTTTGTACACTACCCAATTTAGGAAACAAAAGTATATTGGTGGTTAAAGCAATTGCTCCACCAATCCCCCCCAGCCATATAAAGATAGGTTGGTTCAAGAATAAGTCTAGTGGAATACCTAATGGTGAACCACTAATTAATATTGTAATAGTTAAGAAGATTACCCCTACAGCAAATGAGATCATTGAAGCTAAAAAAGGAGAAATCACAAATTTTCTTAATTGAGCATTAATGGCTGTTTGCACAGCAAAAACAGCTCCAAAACTTATAGCTAGAAGTATTGCAAACATAGAAATTTCCCCCCGTTTTATCAAATTAAAATCCAGTCTATTCCACCGGAATATTCTCTTTCTAAAAAATAAAAAATTAAAACGACGGCATTGATTATATCAAAGTCGTCGTCAGGTGTAATGAATACAATAAATTCAGGATTAATTACATTAAAAAACTTATGTTTTTTATTTCAAGAAGGCTCTGCATTATTAATTTTTTTGATTTTTTATCCACTGTAACCAGTAAGAAAACTCACATGCTAAATGCATTTGATGCGATTTAATAAGGCTGTTAGGACAAAGTGCAGGGAACTCAACAACTAGACTTACTTCTATCCCAGTATCAGTATCTTTAAATTGATGTCGAACTCCACCAATAATAGTACCGTCTTTCATACGTGCTACACCTGTTGATTGGTATTGATAAGACTTATCTCTAGGTGTTTGCAATCTAGTTTCGTCACCAAAAACAATAAAGAATTGAACTGGAAATGGAGAATTACCAGTAGTTTCTATAACTTCTAATTGATTTTCTCCAAAAGGTCTTAGTACATAGTGATCAGGACAAGCTGATAAATTCACTTGATTATTCTCGCGTGATTGTTCAAGCATAAGACTATCAATTCCATTTATCGCTTCTTCTGCTGTAATCCCATCTAAATAAATACTTGTTTTTGAAAATTTCCGTCTCTCACCAGATAAAGCCGTACCAATACGCATGCCCATCTCACTCAGTCTAAGTTTAAATCTCAACTTATCGTACATTTCATTGTATGAATATCTTAACTTTAGTTCCGTTAGTTTTTTTATCATGTCATCTGTATCATGTATTTGAGGCTCTTTATGTCCTAATGTATTGAAAACTTTCTTAATACGTTCTTTTTTCCATTTTGTAAGTTCTTCTTGTGAAATGTTTTTTCCTTCAATATAAATTTTCATATTAATTCTCCTTTACTCTTCATCAATTATTATTCCAACAATCGTTTTTTTAAATTATTGTTAGTCAGTTTACTGAGTAAAACCAAAGTATTTTTTAAAAACATATCTAGGAATAGAAATTCCATAGTGCTATTTTAGATATCTTCTTTTTGATCGTACTTTAATGTGGTGAATATGAGATTAATCATCTCTTTCTTCGTATCAAGATTTAAATTTAGCTCCGAATGGGCAATACTGCTAAGACCATATAAAATAAATCCAGAAGTTAAAGATAAGTTGTCAGTATGGAATACTCCTATTTTTACTCCATCCTCAATCACTTGTTGAATGAGTGGTTGTAATTGCATAAATAATTTCTGCTCAAGTAGGTAATGTTGTTCTGTCTGAAATGAACTCGAATCTTTGTATGGTGCTAGTTTTTCAATAAATGTCCAAAATATATCTAGAGAATTTTTCATTTTTTGCATAACGAGCAATTCATTCGAAGTAAGTATTTGCTGAATTATTTCTATATTTTTCACAATAAAATCATTTAAAATCTCATCAACAAAATCTTCTTTAGATTTAAAGTAATAATAAAATAAACCTGTCGCTACACCTGCATGATTAACGACATCCTTTATGCTAAATCCTCCCATACCGTTTTTCATATAAAGTTCAAAACCTATATCCATTAACTCTTGACGCCTTATATCAGGTTCTTTTGATATTCTTTTCATAATTTATCTCCTACCGTATTATTTTTACGACTGAATCTGATTCAATCATAAACGACTGAATTCGATTCAGTCAAGTGTTATTGAATCTGATTCAGTCACTTATTATATAGAAAGATCGCTACTTTATTTCAAACCCACATATAAAACTTGTTTGTGGCGTGGTCATTCACTTTTATCACCATTTTTGCTATTTCTTTCGGTTCAAGAGAAGGTAAATTAATTGTACAGTCGACTTATTACCACATCCATCGAAGTAACAAATACAACCATTATTGCTTAAATTCTCTCCTATCGGGGCATCATAGCAGAACGTACAATCTGTTTAACAACATAATGGAAATAACACTTTAAGGAGGAGTTTATATGGAAAAATGGTTTTCAGTTAAAGAAGTAGCAGCCCTTCTGGGCTATAAAAACGAAGAAACCATAAAAAGAAAACTAAAAGATGGGCTTTTTCCAAATGCATTCCAAAACAGCCGCAAAGAAGGTTGGAAGATACCAGCAAGCGATGTAGCAACTCTAGCTGGCTCTTCTCTAAAAAAAATCCAAAGCAAAAAATCATCGTCTACTGATTACAACAAATTTGAGCTGGTCAAATTAGCATATCAAATAGCAACCCTTACTTCCCCTCCGGAAGGAGTACATAAAGCTCTCACTTCTTTACCATTAGAACAAGCACTTAAAATTTGTCTAATTTTACGGCAACAAAGTAGACCAATTGATGCTCCATTCAAGTTTGTCAAAGCAGCGATAACGAAGAAGTGGACACCAGATCCGATTACAGATGAGAAGAAAAAAAGTTTAGTCGATTTCACACAACGTGATTTTGAGGGAGGGGGATTGAAGGAACAAAGCATGGGGAAAATCCCTTTGTACAATTGGTTGGAGTAGGAATAAAGGTGGTTAATGTGAGATGAAAAGCAATTATTACTACCATATTAAATGCCCTGAAGGGGTAAAACCTAAAAAGTTTAAATTAATCGTAATGGACAAACATCATACTCCTTTCTTACCTCTCACGGTTTTTTATAAGGAGGCATTGGGTAGGGTTTCAGACAGCAGTGCGGAATCCTACCTTAAAACCCTCTATACCTTCTTTACATGGCTTCGTACCGGTAGTAATTATCAGGGGAGAATTGTAAATTGGAATGATGAACCTCACATTGTACGGGCATCCATAGAGGACTATTTGATGTATGAAGCTCATTGTAAGATTTCAACTAACGATAGCAAAACACATTACAATGTAAAGTTAACAAATAAAAGCCCTAATACTGTTAGTCGATTGTTAAGTGCTTTAAAATCTTTTTACAAAATCATGATTCATGTAAGGATGTATTTTTATCCCAATCCCTTAATTGATACGCACGCTATTTTAGAAGAGCACCAAACCCTAAAAGAGGGTATTAGGGAGGGAAAACCCAGAATGCCCAATGAGGCAGGGACAGAAGAACCTTTACCAAAAAGATTCAGAAGGTTAACCGACTCTTTTTTTAAGGTCATAAATGGCGAGTGGAAACCTCAGATTATTGATACTCCTCATCTCCCTGCTATGATTGATAAGGCTGGAGCGAAAAGTAAATGGAAACTTAGAGACGAAATTATTACACGAATGTTATTTCAAACCGGAGCAAGAGCAAGAGAGGTTATTGAACTTACATTTGGTGACTATCGTTCTAGGAATGACAAGAATGAGTTTGCCACCTTTAACAAAGGAAGCAATGGAAAAAGGACAAAGTTTTTGAGAGTAGATAATGACACATTAAAATTACTTGATAAATATATCCATGGTGAGAGAAAGAAAGTTAATAAAAGTGCTTTAAACATGAATGACACACCTGATGAAACTCCAATATTTCTTAATCAATATGGAAATCCCTACACGTATGATGCCTTTCTAAAAAATTGGTTAACTATCATGGGAAAAGCAGAAATTAAAATCAACATTCATAAAACTCGTCATTGGTTCGTAACCCGAAACATTCGTGAAATTCGTGAAAACTACAAGACAAAGGTAGAACAGGATAATGCAATCGAACAATTAAGAATTTATATAAATTGGAGCGAAAAAGCAGACACCATGAAAATCTATGAGCACTATATTGATGAAAGAGATTATGTGGCAAAGGTGCATGATAAATTATTGAAAAAGATGAAACAGGATCAGGAGGAGTATTTAAATCCGTTAAAGCCTCGTAAGAAGGCTAAACAACCTTCGGTTGAACCTAGAAATAAGGTTGTTCAAATTCCTGAAAAACGACATGAATTAATGGACTTTATTAATGAATTGAATAGTTAATCCATTAATCTAAGGATGTGGGAATGTGATTAATAAATTAGAAAGTAAACTATGGTATCAAGAATTAAAAGGCAAGGTTGATGACAACATTCTTGCCTATCAAGATAAACGAGGCTACTTTTGGGATAAGGTTAATCCCGAGCATTTGCGTTACTTCAAAAGCAACTGTTGTAATCACCCTTTTACAAACCACTTAGCATTAGGTTTGATGGTAATGTCCAATGAAAATTTAGACCCCATGACTATTTACGGGGTAAATATAGCAGTAAGTATCGGTCTCAAGAACCTCTTTCAAGAACTAAAACTAGCGAGTGTTAATGATTTTGATGTGGATATACATCTGTCCAATTATTTACGCGGGGAGATTCTCCCCGCCCATTCAGATCATAAGAGAAGTGAATTCTTTAGGTTCTATAAAAGTGAAGTCAAACATGTACAAAAATGGTACGAGACTAAATTAAAAAAGGAGCAACAAGAAGTGTTTGCCCCTTTTTTATTCCCTCAAACATACTTGGAGCCCAGGGATTTTAAAGTTACAAAATCTGCAATTGAAAATGCAAAGAATAAACGGAAGTCCGAAACAGACGCAATTTCGAAAGACTTTTTAAAAATTCGTGCTGAAGGTGGATTCCGTTTGAATCAAGTTAGGCGTTTGCGACAGAAATACCTTGAGGTTGTGAAATTAGTAAAAGATCACGGTTATCCTCTTCCTTTTGAATTTTCTTATATTGAAAACGGAGAACGTGGAGATGTATCAAAGGAGCTTTTTTCCTTTCGATTATGGGATAAACCGTCTTTCGTACTTCATCATAGTGACAATTATTCTTCAGTAACCATTGGTAATGCAAAAGCACAAAAATTGACTTATTCAGATAAAAACAATGAATACTTCGTCGAGTTTTTAAAAGCAGAAGTATTAGATGATGAAACTGGTAAACCAGTAGAAGAAACTGAAGGTTTTTGGTTTTTACCCATTTTGGAACATCAATTAATCGGAATTTGGCATCAATCTTTAAGCGAAGAGAAAATAAAAAGAAAATTGAAAATACTTGAGATGTACGGATATAGCGAACTAGGTTCTGAGGGTCTTACTACGCCTTTCTATTCTAATCACAAAGGCATTCTATCACAAGGTATTTTTGTATCTGAAAACCAGAATCATGCCGATGGCATTTTAATGAACATTGAGGTATTGTACATTACAGCTCTATTCGGTGCGACAGCACTAGATATATTTACGTCTTCAGGTTCAAGGTTAGGGGAAATGGTGCAAATTCATTTTGGCACAGGGTGTTTAGATCAGGGAATTGTCATCGATTCAGAAACAAATCAAGAGATAACAGCGTACATGTTTAGAGCTATTCCGAAAGGAAGAGATGAGCCTGCAATCTTTTATGTCGTCAAAGATACTTTTGATTTAATAAAGGAAATTGGTTTTTACCTTAGAGATGTACATTATAAAGGTTCACTTCCAACTGTGGAATTTAGATATCGTAAAAGTACGGGTGTATCGCGCCCAGACCAACCCTATTTATTTCAGTTTTACGGTAAGCATTTTGGACATATAACTTTTGCATGTGTTTTAAACTTCATCTGTTTCGGATTGGTTTATGAGACACAAGACAAGAAATTAGTAAAGCTGAAACCACACTTATTACGCCACAGTTTTGCGACACATGCGGTACAGGCAGAGGAACTCCCGATTGATGTCGTAGCAATGATTCTTAACCAAAAGGATGTATCAGTTACAGGATATTATTCTCAACCTACCCAAAGCCAAGTAACAGGTTTGGTGTTCGACTTTCATACTTCTATGACTACTAAAATTGACATTATGAAGGAAGTATTAAGAAACCCAAAAGAGCTACAAGAAATTTTTAAACGTCAGAGAGAAATTAGTGGACCTTTTAGTAAAACTGTTGGGGGTACATGTGTCACTAATAAGATTTGTCCAATAAAGTTTGCATGTGTAGGATGTGGTACTAAAATACCTGAACCAGAACAAAAGCACGAGTTAATTTCTTATTTAGAATGGGCACAAAAATCAATGGAGTATCACCAAGAAAAAGGGTTCAAATTGGAAGTAACAAAATTTAAAAAAACGATACACGATGCGAAAGTTGAATTGAAAGAAATAGCATTAATTGAGGAGTATAGGAGAGATAAGGAGAATGAGCCAAAACTTATCATTAAAAAGACATAAAAGCGGTTTAGAGAACGATTATGAAAAACGAAGGGTTAACTCCTTTAAACTAGGTAAAAAAGCAATAGATGTCCTCCTTACGGAGGGCAAAGAAGTTACCTTACACAATGTATCTAAAAAGACAAAAGAACTTGATGAACAAGGCAAAGGGATTCATTTTAACACCATTAGAAATCATGAAGAACTCTATGCATATTATAAAGAAAAAAGTAAGAGTTATAAGAAAAAGCAAAAAGAGCTGGAAAAGCATCTTCCTTATCGTAAAAATAAAAAATATTCCTTTCATGAGTTTGGGCAATTAAAACTTGACAGAAGTTTAAAGAATGTTTATAGACAATATATGCGTCTAACAAAGAATGAATTAGCGACTCGTTTGATAGAAGCTGAGCAGTACATAGCAGAAGGAAAACAGGAGTATTTGAAAAAGTTATTTGAGACGTATGAGGGATAAAAACTGAATTTAAACCACAAATTGTCGTGATAAAAGGAGTGGATTCCCCCACTCCTCTTTTTATTCCCTACAATTGTTTAACAACATACCTTTATTGCTAATTCAAACCTCAAAGTTCACTTTTCTTATCTTTCAGTAAAAAATGAAGTGAAGACCTTTATTCATTTAATATCCGTCAGTATGGCTATGAGTGTATTGTGCGATTTTATCCTCGCTAAATTAAGATCTTAACCACCATGATTTCCGTGAGCATATTGAATAACATCAATAGCTTTATGTGTTTCTGTAGGGGATTGGGCACCAAACATTAAAGTAAAAATAGTAATTACACCAACTAAACCGAGAATTGTCTTTTTCATTTTAATGCCTCCTTCTCAATAACTTTTTTCCTGCTTGAGAACATGAATAGAAATAATGACTTGCTTTAATATGGTTATTCTCTTTATAAAATGCAGTAGCAAGATATTCTTCGTATTCCTTAATGAATTCAAAAAGTTCTTGCTCTTTAAAATATGATACGCCTTTTAACACTGTCCTTTCAAGTGCTTCGGCAGGAAAACCTCCATTCATTGCATCTAATATTTTAAAATGGTGAAGATACTCTATATTTTCAATCTCTTGACAAACGGAATATCCCTTTGCTATGAGATCTTTGGCGACGGAGTGATTTCCTTCCTTCATGTGTTCCCTTGCCTCAATAAAAAGAGCCTTATAATTGTTAGGCATTTTTTGATTTACTTCTGAAAGATATCTAATGGCTAATGGCGAAAGATTTTGAGTAGCATACATTAACCCTAAATTTTGACGCACCATTAAAATAAATTGTTCTTCGTCTATTTTTTGGAACATATCCATTGCTTTCGTGAAATATTCTTCAGCGAGCTCCCATTCTCTCAAATGAGTACAAGCTAAGCCTATAAGATTATCACAGAATGCTACATTGATCTCATACCCAGCATGTTGAGCAAAGATTTCTCTTGCCTCTGATACTTTTTTATAAGATAATAGCCCTTGATATATGTCATAATGGAAAGCTCCAACTTTATAATAAAATTCCGCTTTTTCCAATTCATCAGGAATGCAGTCTAAAAGTTTTTCTGCTTTTTCATAACTCTCCTTTGCGATTTGATATTCGCCAATAGTAGAGGCATGAATCCCTTTGAAAAAGTGATAATAATAAGCTAGGAAATTATCTGTAGGCATATCAAAAGCCTCAACTTTGTCAAAACTGCTTTTTGAAACGCTTAAATTATCAATTACAAATTGGTATCTAAAATCTAGTAGTGAGTAGTAGAGTAATAAATCTTGATCCTCTTCAATATTATGCATCTTAGAATCAATTATTTCTTTTAATTGATGTGCATTACCTATACGCCTTGAGCGGATTTCAACATACCAATCGCTTAATAGCTTTGTAATTTCATTATTCCCCTTAGCTGAAACCATCATTATATATTCCCCCATCCTATAAAAGTCTACTAATGTTATATATTACCATTATAGCAAAGTATCCAGTTCGTTTAATTGTATTATATTTATTTTTCGATAAAATTCAGAAAAATAAATTAATTGTGATGACCCAATTATATTTTATTCATGGTTTTCTCATTAACTATTCACGCAAACGTGATGTGATTGAAGTGAGTCGGAAAATATCATGTTTGCATGAAAGGGGAATGAATAAATATGAAAGCCTCTCTTTACTATAGTGGCAGCTTATTGAAGTTTTAGGTTTATAATTAATAGACAGTTTTAGTTAAGGAAATTTAAAATCCCTGTCTTTAAAGACAGGGATTAAAAAAAGGGATGACAGTTAACAACCGAAGGTACCATTATATTACCATTATTGGAATTTTTATTCCATGTTTTTGTGTTGAGAAATAAATAATATATGATGTAAAAGGTGAGATGAGTAGAGGGTTCTTATAGGTTTAGCAATATGAGAAAGTAAATATTTCAATTAAATTTTTCTTGAAACGAGGAGTGGAAGTATTGTTTTTGCTTAGAAAGCATTATTCAAAGTTATGTGGAAATTATAATATGAATAAAAAGAGTCTAGTTAAAAAATTATAAGACACCAATTCATTGGAACGGTAAAAAACTGTTTTCGGAATAGGTGTCTTTTTTGTATTGAGCAGAATATATTTTCTCAACAGGAAAAATTGTAATTATCTATAAGTATTACTTATAAGGATAATAGGAAAATAGAAATTAATAATAAAGGAGAATGCGAAATGTTAACTGTAATATCTAATAATGACCTAGTTAAAATACGCGAAGAAGATGTAGATGTAATAAGGGTAATGGCACATCCGGTTCGATTAAAAATTATAAGTGAGTTAATGCATTATAAAATGTGCAATGTTACACAGTTAACAGAAATATTAAAACTTCCACAATCCACTATTTCACAACATTTAGCAAAGTTAAAAGGAATTGTAATCCGTGCAGAAAGAAAAGGATTAGAGATGCATTATTATATTGATAATAATAAAGCTCGTCAGATTGTAGAAATTTTAGGACTATAGGTAAATTATACGTAAAAGTTTCCTAAGTCTAAGATAAATCATGTACCATCTAATCGAATTATCGCAGAGGAGTTTGGAATTAACCGTACTGTTCCAGGTGCTACCCAATACATGCAAGATCTTATTTCTATCTTTAACCAAAAAGGATGGCATAAATCATTCTATGCATTCCGTGAAGACACATGGACAGGGATGAATTATGAATTGGGAACAGGAAAATTAAAATGGGATGAAGAGGGTAAACCGATGCGTCAAGATAATTCACTCTGGGATGTAATAAAAAAAGATCTACAAACGCATAAATAGTTTAGATTGTTAGGGTTAAGGACTAAATGTAAGCATCTAATTCAAATAGAATTAGATGCTTTTTATTTCAAAAAAATGTGGTCGTAATTGTTTAAACCTTTAAAGTGAAAAAAGTTTTTAGTTGGTGGAGTCATTTTCTTAAAACATAAAAATACATAAAAAGAGAAGTAAGGACGAGTTACGTAAAGTTGTATATGATTACACGCAGTGAGAAACAAGAATTAGAAATGTGTATGATGTATTGATGGCTACATGTTATGGGGGGAGGATACTTGTTATTGGAAAAAGTATTTAGTGAAAACATAAATTGAAGTGTTTGTATAAAAAACCTCCCAAAGGAGGCTTTTTATGAAGATAAACGTTTTGAAGCAGTCATCTTTTTAACTTTCATAATAATTTCACGTTCTAACATTTCATTTTTCTTACCAATTCGGCTTCCAATAAAGAAAACATCGATTAAAGCCCAGAAACCAAGCCCTCCAAGAGTAAGTGTCATGGCAATTGCCATACCAAAGTCACGTGCGTAGTAGCGGTGACCACCAAGTCCGCCTAGAAAAAACCAAATTAGGTAAGCAAGTCCTTTTGATTTTTTCTTTTTCTCAAACTCTGAAGTAACAAGAACCATTTGATCCGTTGTTAAGTCCTTTTTCAATAGTAGGTTATCCATTAAAATTCTCCCTTTAAATGTAAGATATAATTATTCCGAATATAAATATATCACAATATTAACTTTAATGTAATAACCCAGAAAAATATTATTGGTAATTCAAAAATTAATGATTAAATACAATTTAAAGAATATGGTCAATCATTTGTGTGAAATAGCTTGTGTATACCATTTGGGATACTATAATTAATTTCCAATTTCATTTCAAGAACAACGGAAACAAAAGAGAAATCGAAACGAAATCATGAAAGAAACTATATTAAAAGCACTACGATTTAAAAATAGAAAAGGCCTCATCAAATAAAGATGACATTGGTGGATCAGTTTCAAGTTGTATAAAATTTAAAGCGCATTTGTAGAATCATGGAGAAATAAGAGATTGTTTGTTCGGTTCGCATAGCGAATCTGTTATTTAATTAAAACAAGAGATTAAGAAATATATAACATACATAATTATTATAGATGTCAATGGAATTATTGTTGATGCCAATTTAAATAAAAATGTAAGAGAATAAAAAAATCGTCAGTTTCTTTTTAAAAGCGCTGACGATTTTTTGTATAGTCTCATAGCTAGACTTAATTATTAAAAGTTAAATAAATTTCTATATAGTTTAAATTTAAAGAAATTAAATAGGAATTTTGGGCTATATTTGTTTTAAAGGGATTGAGGTGGATCTAATTTCATTGAATCTATCATAACTTTAATATTTTTCGAATTGCCTTTAACAGATAGTTTCACTTTTTCAATTTCCAATGTTATTGAAAATCTAACTAAGGATAAAGTTATGGAACGCATCAATAAACGGATTATTAAGGATGGAAAATAACGGATAAATAGCAGAGAGATGAATATGAACGGAAGAAAATCTTGTGGCTCACAAAGAATTTAAGAGCTAGAGATATAAATAACAGTACAGATAGGGTTGAAGAAATCTACAAAAGGCTTTATCAATTCTAGCTAAATGATAAAAGCCCTGCAGGGGATGCAGGGCAAGACTAAGGGTATTGAAGAATTGTCGATTCTAAAAGTAAAGGACTTCTTGGAATGTTTTAAGTTTAACACGTAATATATTGAAACGTTATATAAAGATGTTACAGAAATATGAATATAAAAAAACTCTCATAAATATTATGAAAAAGTTGAGAATCTATAGAAGCTATAAGGGGTTATATTTGCAATGGTGTCTTTATAGAGTTAATAGGACAGGCTTTTGTTTGTCTTAGTATTCGGGAATCTAGTAAAATTCCCGAATACTAAGACAGGTTCCTGGGTATTACGAAGCATGAAAGCATCAAAAAAGCCCGTACAGAAGCACAGGCCGGTTGATACACATATCGGTAACTAAATATTAACAGAAATAGTTAGTAAGTACTATTGAAAAAATAAAAAACTGCTTTCCTCCTAAGACGGTTTGAAGAAAACACATATAATAAAGCACTTATATTATACCAAATGTTTTCTCCTAATTAATATATAGTATATATTAATCATCCAGCAGAGGTGCTTTTTACTTCTTTTATAGAATTTACACATTAAACATATATGTATACGCATTGCATTGTTACTACACGCTCAGGAATAGTAATATAAAGATGATACCAATAAAACTGTATAAAAACAAAAAGAATCCTAATAGGGGTAATTCTTTATGAAAGTTGAGCATGACAAACCTCCTTGGATATATAGAATATTTTAATATATTGTTGGTCTATTTAAAAAGAAAAACATAACTTGGTACATTGGATTAGAGGATATCCATATGAATAGGTAGAATCTAATTATCTGGTTCACATTTTAAACCAAGGGGTACAAATTCGATGCGACGTGAAAAGGATTTGTTGAAACAATGGAAGGCGGATTTGCAAGCTATCCAAGAAGAGAAAAGGCTGAAGAAGAAGTCTAAGAAAAAGAATAAGAAATATAGCATTTCTGGTAATACAGCTGACTTCATGAATGGAAAAGATACTTTTCGTAAAGAGAATGGGTATTGAAGCAAAGTAATTAATAATTTGAGGATAAATGATTTTGATTAAGTGTATAGGAATTATAGTAGGCGCTGCCTTGATTTTGGCGACGTCTTATTTGTTGTTAAGGAAAGATAACAAAACAAATAAATACAAGGTGAAAGGATATTAACGAAAAAGCCAAATTAGTAGAAAGTAAATTTAAAAAGTCCTGTCTTTTGACAGGACTTTCAAAAAGGGAACAACAGTTAACAATTGAAGGTACCTTTATATTACCATTACTGGTAATGTAATTCCATGTGTTATGTGTTGAGAAATAATCTTCTATAAAATGAAAAAAAGTAACCAATGAAGTTAAGTAACGCATTGATGTAAAAATGACATTTGGACCTGTAAGTAATGGATATGAAACATATAGTTATAGTCGAGAAAATGAACAGTTCATAAGCTAGAAATTTTAGCTTGCATATAGTATATGTTGTAAAGAAAGGGTGGGGATGAAGTATGGAACGACCGAACTGGGGCATCGGGGGATAGTATTCGTGGGCTGTACGTTTCTTGGCGCGGGAGTGGGATCTATGTTTGGAGGCGCCAAAACTGGGTGGATGATAGGGATGGGCGCTGGGTTTCTTGGTATGGCTTTGACGAGATGGATTGGGAAATAATATAACAGGTTCACTTTCTTCGATAAATAAAGCGATAGGCACATAAGAATGTACTTACATAGGATTTCAAAAAGAGACACCAAAGGGCGTCTCTGCATACTTACATTTCCACTTTAATTATTACAATACCCTTTTAACATACCTTTAGAAAAACGATTTGGATATAAAGCAATAAGCATCCCGTAGGGGCTTCCTTTCCAATAGCGTTGTAAGGGTGTCCGTAATTTTTGTTTTATGAGCCATCGTTGATTAAATACGTTTAATAGCTGTTTTTCATCCAGTTTTTCTTTCTCTTCAATGGTCCATCTTAATGCTTCTAGTGCTTTACATTTGGACCAAAAGCCAACTGGTGTAACTTTAAATTCCCATTCTTTAAAGCGACCTGGATATAAGTCGTTTATCATTTTAAATGGACTATTTCCCCACATTAATTGACATGGAGACGCTAATCTGTGAGTCTTTAGCCACTTTATACTGTAAACATCCAGTATTTGTTCGGGCGTTAATTTTTCTTTTTCTTCAATGGTCCATTTCAATGCTTCTAATGCTTTTTCTTTTGTCCAGAAGTTATTGGGCGTCATGAGAAATTCCCATTCTTTAAAACGACTAGGGTACAAATCGTTAATCATTGCAAACGGACTACTATTCCAGTACATAGCCAGAGGGGCACTAAGTTTGTTTTTCTCCAACCATTTTTTGCCGTATACGCGTAAGAGCTTTTCGTTCGATAACCCTTTTTTTTCTTCAATCATCCATCTCAAAATCGTTAATGCCTTTTCTTTCGTCCAAAAATTTAAAGGAGTCATACCAAACTCCCATTCTTTAAACTCACTTGGGTATAAATCATTTATTGCTTTAAAAGGGCTATTTTCGTATCTATGTTTGAGTAATCCTCGTAATTTATACTTTACAAGTAATTGAGTGTTCCATTTTTTTCTGATGTCTTCCTTATCCCATTTTAAGATACTGTGTAATAAATATGTGATTACTCTGCGGGCGAGTTTATTATCTAAATCTTCTTTCCAAGTATTTGGAGGGAATCGTTTCCTTTTGCCATCCAATATTTCTTGATAAATTTCTTCTATCGTAACTGCTTTCATTGCCAATATATAAATCCTCCTATATTTGTATTTATATTTGTACAATATCACTATCAGAATTATTATATATATATTATATAATTTACATAAAATTATCATCGAAAACAACACATAAATTAGTTTTTTCTTAAAAATCTAATTATTACACAAATAAAAATTTATTTAAATTTTCTATTTTTTGGTATATACTTAAAAATGAATTATTATATTTGTATATTAGGAGTGTATTTGTATGGAGAAGCTTAACAAAAGCGATATCATTCGCACCGTTCCACAAAATGGTTTCTTTGGACATCCAAAAGGGCTATTTACCCTATTCTTTACAGAATTTTGGGAGCGATTTTCTTACTATGGAATGAGAGCAATATTACTTTACTATATGTACTATTCCATTTCTAAAGGTGGCTTAGGGATGGATCACGCCACAGCTGCATCCATTATGGCTATCTATGGTTCGTTAGTTTACATGTCTGGCATTATTGGTGGGTGGATTGCTGACCGCCTATTAGGTTCAAGTAGAACAATATTTTGGGGTGGCGTTTTAATAATGATTGGTCATCTCATCTTAGCTCTACCAGGCACGGTTAGTACATTATTTATCTCAATGGTATTTTTAATACTTGGAACAGGGTTATTAAAACCGAATGTATCTAGTATTGTTGGTGATTTATATAGCGAAACAGACACTAGACGTGACTCAGGTTTCAGTATTTTCTATATGGGTATTAATTTAGGGGCTCTATTATCTCCGTTTGTGATTGGAACACTCGGTCAAAAGTATAACTTTCACTTAGGTTTTGGTGTGGCTGCAATTGGTATGTTATTTGGATTAATTATGTATGTTCTTACGAAAAAGAAAAATCTAGGATTAGCAGGAACGCAAGTACCAAATCCTTTAACAGACAAGGAAAGAAAAAAGGTCCTTATACAGTTTAGTATTGGTATTATCACAATTGCACTAGTTGGTGTGTTAACAATTCCAACAGGTATTTTAACGATTGATCGATTTACTTTACTTGTAAGTATCTTAGGTATTCTAATTCCAACAGGCTACTTTGTCTTTATGTACCGTAGTCCAAAGACGACAGAAGTTGAAAAATCTCGCTTAATTGCTTACATACCACTATTTATCGCTGCTACGATGTTTTGGGCGATTCAAGAGCAGGGAGCAATCATCTTAGCTAGTTATGCTGATCAACGTACGCAGTTAAACTTTGCAGGATTGGAGGTTCAATCTTCATGGTTCCAATCTTTAAACCCTATTTATATTGTTTTACTAGCACCAGTATTTGCTTGGCTTTGGGTAAAGCTGAATTCACGCCAACCAAGTACAGCAAATAAATTTGCAATCGGTTTATTATTTGCTGGTTTATCATTCTTAGTGATGATTATTCCTGCATATATCCATGGTACCGAATCCCTTGTTAGCCCAATATGGTTAATCATTAGCTTCCTTTTAGTCGTAATCGGGGAACTTTGTTTATCACCTGTCGGATTATCTATTACTACAAAACTAGCACCAGCAGCGTTCTCTGCTCAAACAATGAGTCTATGGTTCTTAACGAGTGCTTCTGCACAAGCTATCAATGCGCAGCTTGTTCGATTATATAATCCTGAAACAGAGATTATTTATTTCGGTGTAATTGGCGGAATATCCATTGTTTTAAGTGTTATTTTATATTTCATGGCTCCAAAGATTCAGGTACTTATGAAAGGGATCAAATAATAGAACTGTGCCAAAAACTTGTTACCAAGCAGGTTTTTGTGCACAGTTTTTTTAGTGTTTTATCTTATGTAAAACCAGCTCCTCTTAAACGAAGAAATGGACTAATGTACTTAATGTTTTGGTGAGGAAGAACGTTTGCATTTACGAAAACATTCATGCTAAAAGTTTGCCTAGTCTAGGAGTGTATAAAAAATAAATAGAGTTATTTAAAGAAAGGAAATAGGATTGCTTTGTGAGGATAAAGTTCAATATTTTCTTACTTCTAATAATAAGTCATAACGTAAATCTTACATATATATCCTATACATTTTAAAATCCCAACAAATAATTAGGAGAAGAGAGATGAACAGGTAATGGACAAAAAATCAGGTTGGTTTTATATCATCAGTTTAACATGGCTTGCAAGCATTACATTACTTTGGGCAAACATTTCCAAATTGATTCCAAATCAGGTTGCTTCCCTAAGTATCTTTATCGGTATGACTGTCATTGCACTGGGAGCCAGTCTGAGGGGGCTTTATCGGCTTAAAAAGAAAAAATATTAAGGGCGGATCATGTCTTTCTCAAAATGGGAAAGGGTTTGCTGTGCAACAAGAGCTTAATTGTATTAAGTGTAGGAGGAATTCGGGTGGATAAAGTACCAAAAAATAAAAACCTGTTGTTATTGATTTATCTTAGTTTAGGATTGAATCTCATCACAGCTCCATTAGCATTATTTATAGGTGGGATGGCAACAGACCCTCCAGACAGTACTCAACTTGATTTTTTGAAAGGGTTTCTCTTCATTCAAGCAATACCACTTTTTATACTGTTTATATTTTTGGCTTGGTACTCCATCCGTAAGAGTAAATATGCTTATGCTGGAATAGCCTTTTTTTTGTCTGTTATCATACTAGGTACCCCTATTGTTTGGATATATGATATGTATAATTCTTTTGCTAAGAAGGTCTTTTTAATACCTGATGGTTACAAAGGATGCGTGGGTGTCCTTTATAACATCAAGGATGCACCATCCCTAAAAATTGAAGATAAGAAAATTATATATCAAGTAACTAAAGATGGACTATTGAAAACATCATCGAATGAAAGAATTGGTAGGGAAAGTGACCTTGATTCTGGATGGGATAATGTAAAATACTATTATGTAGACAAAAGCGGAAACCAAGTTAAGAGGTTAGAAAAAGGCAAAGATATTCACAATAGATCAGTATCATCGCAAGCGGGATTAACATATTCGCAATTCTTTATAGGAACAAAGAAAGAAGCAGAAAAATATCCACAATTCTCAATGTGTTTTAACGAAAAACAACAACGACAAATTGATCAGAAGTAAGTCATATATTCATATGGATGATTAGGAGGAAGCATTTGTAGTAGCCTCAAGTCGAGAGCATTCTGTAACTAATATGTTTTATACATCTAATCCTATTTAATAGGGTGACTTTGAAAGATGGAACTTCCACATTCGAAAATGATGTAAATAAGTTGTCCAAATGGGTAGCTTATTGTTTGTTTTCGAGTTACTTCCATATCTAAGCTAAATATCTAATGTAGCAGAACTAAAAAAAGACGCCATAAGGCGCCCCCAACTTGGGTTAATGAGGTTTTAGTTTTCCAATCTAAAGAAATATTGTATCAGCTCACAAAGAGAGTATATCATAACATCCAAGAGAAATAATATGCATTCCTACATATTGAAATAAATCTTTTATTCTTGCACTGATGGACCAGAAATAGCAAGATGTGAAGCCAATAAGCGCTGTAAAAATATCAAGTCTAGGATGTACTTACTTGCAAACAAACACAAAAGATAATAAATACATTACATGTAGAAAGCAGATTATGACTCTACCTGCTAGCAAGTATATCGAACCGGAACATACGTTTGTTTTTAGCTCTCACAACAAGCATAGTATTATTTTTTTAGTATAAATGGAAGTGCAGCTGCTAGTTATGCAGTATGTTGGGCAAAGAGACGAAATCCTAGATTTGGCGATTATAGCATTGGAATGACGGGGAGATTGTACGAATTTCGTTTCACAAGCTGTTAATGTGAATGTTGGGGACGTTATTCAATATCGAAGTGATGTAACCGGCCATAAATGGCATAGTTCAATGGTTACAAAAAAAATCACCAGGCAGCTTCCAAATTAATCAGCATACTTCCGACCGAGAAAATGATGAAATTGGATATATTTTAGAATCTGAACCTTCTCTCAAAAGAGGTGGTATCTTTTTTGCTCTGTTGAAACAATAAAGAGAATAATAGATATGTCAGTATCACGTTTATGGAATCATTAGTATCACAAAAGCCATCACGCAATGATGATTGCATGATGGCTTTTGTTGTTTTCTTATTTCTTTGTCTCATTGATCCATGTAACGATGTCCTGGATGACATACGCAGGAACATTGGAAGGGACTTCGTATTCACTAGGGTGACTGAATTCCCCGTCGCCCTCCGTGAAGATGTGATTCAATTTCGGATATTCTTTAAACTGAACATTACTGCGACTTGAAAGACCTTTTTGCCATCTCGTAAACTCTTCTTTTACTGTTACTTGATAATCACGTGAGCCTTGTAGAATCAGTAATGGCTCTTTTCGTGATTTTGCTTCCTCAACTGGATGCCAACGGGTCACATCATACATGAAATGTGGAGAAAGATAATTATAACCAGCTGGTGGGTGATCTGGATTAAAAGTAGGATCCTCAATATAAGCAAATTGTTTTTTTAGTTCATCAATATACTCCTTTGGTGCCCCAAGGTATTGATACTGATCAAGGAGCATGTCAGTAAAAGGACGTGCAGGTGGTGCCATTAAAATACTTCCTCTTACAAGTGATGAAGGTGCTTTGCTTAGTATACGTGGCATGGTGCCAGCACCTTGGCTATGTCCGAGAATGAAAATGTTATCTGGGTCAATACCTTCCTGCTGCGCTGCTGATTTTGCAGCATAGATGGCATCATCTGTAGTATCTCGGTCTAACGTAGCAGGTTCTGCAGTCATTTTAAAACCGTGTTCTAAGGAACGTTTCTCGTAACGTAACACTGCGATACCGCTTGATGAAAGACCAGCTGCAAGGTCTCTAAAGATTTTAGCTCCCATAAATGTACTGTCACGATCTTGCGGACCAGAACCGTGAACAAGTACAATAACAGGTACTTTTTCGCCAGGTTTATGTTTTGGAACCGTTAATGTGGCTGGTAACGGGTATGTAGTATTTCCAATTACGATTTCACGTTCTTGGTAGGAATCAGGTTGGTCATAACTAGGATGCGGGATGGTATAAGATTTCTGTGGCGTCGTCCTTACGCCAACTTCATCAACTTTGCCACCAGGCGTGAATTTAAGGAGTAGTGGAATAGTAGTTCCTTCGATAGCTCCTGGAATTTCAACCGTTTGATGGACTATGTTTCGTTCTTTAATAACAGGTGTTCCCATGCTTGTAATCCTGCTCCCGCCACTTTGTGTCCACCAGTTTTGTAATATGTTTGCCGTAAACTTGGATTGAAAAGCAGCAGACGTCAACTGAAGTGCTTCTGCATATTTACCTTGCTGGAGATAGTCAAAAAATAATGACGTACGCTCCGTTAAAGAGACTTGTTTCTTTTCTGCAGTTTGTGCCCCTTGTGTATCCGCATGAATGGTTGTTGTAAGCGGAAAAGAAGAAATACCTAAAAAAAAGAGTAGGGTAAAAGAAAGTGCTGATTTTTGTAACTTCTTTTTTTTCATCCTGTTTAACCTCCAAAATGTAATGGTATGAAATGGGGATGGTAATTAGTGGAATGATTCCCTATTGGGGTTTCGGTATATGTATGGGTGAATCCTGCATACATATCATAAAAAGTCCGTATGAAAGAGTAGAAGAGTCCAGCAATGGATGTTTTTCATGTTACAACGGATAAGGTAGAAGTTCAAATGCAGTTTAAAGATGCTGGGAGTGGAACGGTGGAATGGATTATGTGCGACTGGGACACAGGTCAACCGTTATATCAAAGTGATAAATGGAATGCTTATAGCTAATTACAATTTATAATTATCACATAGGGAATAGATACTAGATAAAAAGAATTAACACTCAAATAATTTCAAAGTAGTATATTGATTTTAGGCAGGAAACATTCAATACGCATACTTGGGAGAGTCGACATATGGACTTAGAATTAAAGGTAAAGAGGAAATAAATACATACTACAAAAACTACATAATGATGAATATCCGTACGACTGGAAACTGGGTCGTATAGAGAATGGGGATAAGTTTCGTAGAGAAGGTGAAGTGAAAATAGGATCTAGTTTAATAGAGTAAATGCACGAGCAGGAGTTGCTTGGTACATTACACAGGTAGTCTTCATATAGAATGGAATTTTATGTACCGATTACTTTAGGAAAGCATTCTGTATGCAATTCAAACAAATGCAAATCAAATCATGCATTTACAGATACAAAAAAGGAGCTGTTAGTAAAGCTAACTGCTCCAGGTCAAGGAATCTCCAAGGGGAAAAGAGAAAGACTAAGAACTTTAAATGAGTTTTGGCTAATGCCTATCCGTATTATTGACGGAATAATGAGTTTTATTCATTCGTAACGAAATTAATGTGTAAGTATGTTACAAGAAGAGTCCAATACCTATCCATGCAACTCCTAATATAGACAATGATTCGATAATAATTAAACGTTTAGCCTCATCTTGTTTTGGTGTAGTTAGTTTCTTAATTAGAGAGAATAGTCCACTTATTCCGCACAAAGTAAGAGCTAATAGTAGTAAAGTACTTGTCATCCTGATCACTCCTAGTATTTGGATATTCTTATTGTATACCAAGCTACAGACTAAAAAATAGTAATGTTATTGTATCTTTTCTATGAAGCATGTACAGTGTGACGTGAATCTTCAATGGATAGAGGTCGTGTAAGGTAACCTTCAGTATTAGAAGTATGAATATTGCGTGAAAGGAATGCAGACTGTTGAAAATATAAAAAACGTATAGTACAATAAGGGTGTAAGCTAGATTATAACGAACAAGAAGTCGGGTGGTTCTGATTCTCGTTCTATTGATAGGTCGTAAGCTTTTTGAAAAGTCTTGGTTTGGTCACCAAGGCTTTTTTTCGTACGCAGACAGGAATAAAAGCACTGCATGTCGCAATACTATATAGAGTAGTAAGCTGGGTTTCAACGTCTTTGCACTTCAAAATGATACTGCATTGGTCGTGTGCAATGAAAGTATGGTCAGTACTTCACCTTGGAACCCAATCATAACTACAAACTGGTCTTAGTGTCGCTACTTATAGCGGCACTTTTTTATTTAAGAAGATGTCTTACATATTCAGTTATACCCTTACCTATTTCACTTTTGGTAAAAAAGTAATGTATATTTCTAAGGAAACTGAATGCTGTAACGATTGTGCCAAAAGAAAAAAGACGCTTACGTTTCTTTTCTCTCTCTGAACGTTTACGGGTGGTTCTAGTATTCTCCACGTTCTATTGTCACCTCCTCTAAAAAGAGAAGGGCAAAGACGGCACGTATTCAGTGTACAGTGTTTGACAAATCTCTACAAGAACTTATTTTCTGGTATGGAACATTCAAATATGTAGGATCAATTTCGAGTAAGATGTTTGAAGAAACGTACAAAGGTTATATGTACTGATTCTCTTTTACTAGATAAATAGTATCAGTGGATTTACGATTTTTTTCATGTTGTAATTAAGATAAGTTAATGGAGGGAATTAGATGGTTCATAACATAATACATAATAGATTTAAACTACGAGAAATCGAAGAAAATGATTGGAAGGATATACATATATACACATCAAAGTCCATTGTGTTCCGATACCAAGCATGGGGCCCTAATTCGGAAACGGAAACAAAAGAATTTGTAAACCAAGTTCTTCAAGATGCAAGTAAGGTCCCGAGAAGTCGATTTTCTTTTGCATTGGTTGAATTGGATTACGAAAGAGTGGTAGGGGCAGGTGAGATTAAGATTCGAGATTTTACTAATAGGGAGGGAAAAATAGGGTATAACATAAATCCAGATTATTGGGGAATGGGACTTGCAACGGAAGTAGCAAGGTTGCTGATTATATTTGGATTTGAGGAATTAAATCTTCATCGTATTTTTGCGACTTGCGATCCAAGAAATATAGGTTCGAAAAAAGTGTTAGAAAAAATGAAATGACGAAAGAGGGAAGGATTCGTGAGTGTATATTATTAAAAGATGGCTGGCGTGATTCCCTTCTATACAGTATTTTGGAACAAGAATGGAAAGAAATGAACTAATAAGTGTATCCTTTGCGTAAAAGTACTGCATGTAATTGGGCTATTTAGAGGAATTAAACTATAAAAGAATAAAATCTATATTCTTTATGAGTGCATAGAAAAAAGTGAGGGAGAACCTCACTTTAATTTTTCGTTATTTTCTTCTTCCGCTGGTACTTCTCGAATGATTTTCTAAGCGGCAGCACGTATTTTTCTTCTGTCATCGTTTGTACTCCTTGCATAATATCTTAAGAATGTAGAATGTACAATACATGTAACTTTCTATTTATTATTTGAATTCGGTACTGAAAATTCTAGCCTATCTAATATGTAAAATATGATTTCTAGCAATATAGTAGATAGGCTAGTGAAAATCAAAACAGCATGAGATGACATAACCACGAACGTAATATGTAAATCGAATAGCCCAAAATACTCTACATAGAATGTTAGAAAAGTAGAGACCATCGACAAATTACATCAAAAAAGATAATCAAAAGCAATGTAAGTTTGAGGTAAAGATTTACTCAATAAAAAATAGAGATGCATGAAAGGCGTGGGAACTAATAAATTATTACTAATAGATAGAAGGCATTGAGCTCAAATTAAATAACTTTATTGTTGATTTTTGAGTACAAGCACATTGATGCAATAGTAATTTAAGAGCTGCGATTGTAGCTCTTTTTCTTATGTAGCTAACGGTGCAGTTAGTGGAAGAAGGATTTTAATTTAATATGATGAAATATGTAATCTTCTAGGTGAAATCTAAGAAGGAGGTTTAATTACTATAAAAAATGATTTGTAGAACGAATGTAAGGGAGGAAAGCTAACTTGGAAATCACAACAGAAAGATTAATTATTAGACTTTTTAAGAGTACTGATTTACAGGATGTATTTGCTATTTATAATAATGATGATACCTAAAGAAATACAACGATATATGTTACCTATAGATGTTTCTTCTAAAAGTGCAAACAATGAACTAGAGCTAGCCTTTGCAAATACGAAGGAAGGAAAATGGTTGAGGGATAACACACATCGAGCAGGGTTTATCATTCGTTACTCAAAAGGTAAGGACAGTATAACAGGTTATGCATATGAACCTTGGCATATTCGTTATGTAGGAGATATCGCTGAGAGTATATATCAAGAAAAGCTAACTTTAGAAGAATATATGAATCTAAAAAATAAAGAATTGATTTAGCATATATCATGATGAATGCGGATGTACGGATTTGCACTTACATGAAGCAGAAAGCATACAGAATGAGGATACACCGAGTGGTAAAGTAGGGGAGGAATTTGACTTGAAAAATGGCTATATAAAGGGGTTTACAATAAATTACTTTTAAACAGTTTACATAACATATCTAATAGGGATTTATAAAAAACAAGTGAATAAATCTCAAAATGAAAAGAATACTTATATCATTGAGACAGAAAGAAAAATTTAGTAGTTACATTTTGAAATCTGCATTTAAATAATATTTAGCGGAACGCTTAGCTAAACCGACTACAATAAAAAGAATTAAAGGAAATGCTCTATTTCGACATCACAACAATTAAATTTTGAAAAATACACCAACTATTTAGTTTTAAGGAGTTAAAGCAAACTGTTTTGCATTAAAATGTTATATATTGGATAAGTTCTATAAACAAGCATTTAATCAACATTAATATGTATAGCTGACTGTACCCGAAACTAAAAGACATTAATACTGATGAAAAGTAAGGTATATGATAGCTTTATAAAAGGGTGGAAAAATAAACACTCACAACTTCGCACGAAATACAAATTTTACGAACAATAAGATAGTTAAATGAAAATCTAATACAGTATTTAAGGATTTTAAGCTCGTTAGCATGAATCTCTTTATATTTGTATGTGCCTATATAATTCATGCTTTATATAGAAATCATTAAATGCTAAGTTAGTCATTAATATTTTTTATAGTAAATTACATTTTAATTTATAAGATTTTTTCTTAAGTTCATCTAATTAACCCCTCATAATCATGCTTAAATTAGCCAATTCATGTTAGATAACGAATTTTAAACTGTTTTCATATATTGATTATTTGTATGAATTTATATATGAAAATTGTTTTATTTTACATACATTTATATGTAGTTTTTACACTAATTTTTATGGTTTTATACAAATTTATCACTTAATTAGCTATAATTTTCATTTGACTAACTACACATACCATTCAGTTTTGAGCATATTTTAGTATTCCATAATTTAATTATGTAAATAAGTTTGTGTAAAAATTGAATTTAGCGCGAACTTGTGTTCGCTTCTGTTTTCTGTTATATTATATATGAGGTGATTTTTATGGACTACAGCAAGCAACGTCAAAAATCCGTACATCGTAAAAAATTATATGAAAATCTAAATGAAATGCCCTTTTACATAGAAGAATTTGTGGAGTACAAAGAATTGCATGATGCCTCTCCCTCCACCCTACTCAATTATGTATATGATTTTAGAGTCTTCTTTAATTGGCTATTATCTGAACAAGTTATTGAATTAAAACCCATTAAAGACATATCCTTCGCTGATTTGGAGAATTTAAAGAAAAAAGATGTTGAAAACTTTATGAGATTTCTAAAACTACAACAGAACATGCAGAATTCTTCTGTTAACAGGAAAATTTCAGCCTTAAAATCTTTATTTAAATACCTTACCTCCCTGTCAGAGAACGAAGATGGAGAATGTTATTTTTATAGAAATGTAATGGCTAAAATTGAAATACATAAAGATAAAGAAACATTAAATGCCCGTGCAAAACGTATGAGATCTAAAATATTTCATAATAATGATGATCAAGAGTTTTTAAATTACGTTAAGTATGAGCACGAAAAATCTTTAACAAAACATCAGTTGTTCTATTTCCTAAGAGATAAAGACCGCGACGTAGCAATCCTCTCCCTTTTTCTTGGCAGTGGCATTCGTGTAAGTGAATTGGCGGATCTTCGTATGGAAGATATAAACTTAAAAGAAAGACTCATTGATGTAATCCGAAAAGGAAACAAAGAAGATTCTGTATGGATTACCCCAATTGCATTAAATGATCTAGAAAAATATATGGAAATTCGAGATAACAAATATGCTCCAGGGAAAGAATTAAAAAATGTGTTTTTATCGAAGTATAAACATACTGCACAGCCTCTTTCGGTTAGGGCTATCCAAGATATCGTAGAAAAATATACTAAGGCCTACGGTAAAAGAATGTCTCCTCATAAATTAAGACATACATTGGCAAATAAATTATATATGGAAGAAAAAGACTCGTTACAAGTGATGCAGCAACTTGGGCATACGAGTCAAGATACAGCTTTGCTATATACACAACTTGGGGAAACAACTATTAAAGATAGTTTAGGCAGAATAGGAAAGAATAAGGAATAAAAGTTCAGCAATTTTACATTGTTGAACTTTTATCTTTTTACATACTTAAGTTAAGATTTAAACCCTATTTATTATTCGTTTTAAATTTGATTTTATTATGTAAAAAATACATAATTTGAATCCTTCTATAATTGGTATATAAATACTCTCTCTTGATGGATATAAATGAAAATTTTAGATTCCTACAATTGTTGGTTACGTTAAACTCGAATTTAATGTAAAATTAAAACTTAACTAACCCCCCTTTTATTTTTTCTAGAACGAAATATAGATGTTATTATTTCTTACAATTAGTCTAACGATAATTTCATGGAACATCTGTGTTTGAATACGCATTATATATAGTGAAAGCAATTTTTCGCAAAATTAATAGAACTTTGTCCAATTGAAGATGACTGCGGAAACAGTTGGTCTTCAAATAAAAAAGTGAATTTTAACAAAAGCTTTCCTTAAGGGAAGCTTTTGTTACGTTTGGTCAACTGTACTTTTGATATTTCCTCTGAAATTTAAAAGCATTACATCTTTTATAATTTGTAAAGAATGAGCTAATATAAAGTTGTTAAAAAGCTACTTAATTAGCTCATTCTCAAAACCTAGAGTAATACAAAGTATATATCAATTAAACCTTTCTCTTCAAAAAATTGATAAATTCACCTTTCTTTAGAGGCTTACTGTAATAATACCCTTGAATAAAATAACATGCATTATGTTGTAATACTGTTAATTGTTCTTTCGTTTCTACCCCTTCTGCTATCACTCTCATGTTTAAAGTATGAGCAAGTGAGATAATGGTTTGTATAATTTCACTGCCATCAGTAGAAGTTCCGATCCGATTAACAAATTCTCTTGGAATTTTCAAAATATCAATTGGATAAAGAGGTAGATATGCTAATGAAGAATAATCTGTGCCAAAATCGTCAATTGATAAATGTACACCAAATGATTTTAATGCTTTTAACTTTGATAAGGTTTCTTTTTCATCTACCATGGCGATTCGCTCTGTTAATTCCAAATTAATCGAATTAGCAGGTACTCCTATCTCTTCTATGGTATATATAATGGTTTGAACAAAATCTTTCTGTTCAAACTCTATAGCTGATAAATTTATCCCCATCTTTAGATTTGAAAAGCCCGCAGAATGCCATTCTTTCAGTTGTCGACACGCTTTCTGTAACGTCCACTTTCCAATTGAAATAATCTGCGCCGTTTCTTCTGCGATAGGTATAAACTCAAACGGAGAAATCAGCCCAAGTTCTGGATGTTGCCAACGTATTAAAGCCTCTGCACCAATAACCTTACCTTCCTTACTGTCAATTTGTGGTTGATACAATAAAAACAACTCATTATTTTCAATTGCATTTGGTAAATCCTGTTCTAATCGTAATCGACGGGTTACTTTTTGAGATAATGTCTCGTCATACATACAAACAGCATTGTTACCTTTTTCCTTTGCGCTATACATAGCGATATCAGCGTGTTGTAAAAGTGTAGTAGTATTTATTCCTCCAAATGGATACACTGCTATTCCTATACTAAGAGATAAGTAAAAACTATGCTGATTTACTACGAATGGTTCTTCAGTTATAAGAAATAGAGTTTTACACAAATTCAATAGCTGTTGCTCTGTTTGGTTATGGACAATGATTGCAAACTCATCACCACCTATTCTTGCTAGAGGAATTGTCGGTGAAAGACATGTCCTAAAACGTTTGGCAACTTCTTTTAAAACCCTGTCACCAATGGAATGGCCCAGTGTATCATTAATAGTCTTAAAGCGGTTTAAATCAATATACAGGAGCCCAAATTTATCCTGTGTTTTTTGCACACGCTTAATGGATCTATCTAATTCTTGTTGGAAGAATATACGATTTCCAATCTCCGTCACCGTATCATGGAATGCAAGGTAATTTATCTCTTCCTGTTGTTGTTTCATCCTTGTTATGTCTTTTACCATTACATAGCTCCCAAAGGTTTGTCCTTCTATCATAATAGGAACTATAGTGACATACCAAAAGAGTATATCTTTCTCATTGTTATTTTTCACACGTAACTGTAGTGAAGATGAACTACATCGTTTCCCTTTCTTTATAGCTGCTTCCAATTCAGATTTATCTTCATCTAAAAAAATAGAGAAGCACTCTTTCCCTATCAATGCAGCACTTTCTTTTCCTAATAACATACTTCCAGCCTGGTTTATATTTAATACGATACCGTTTGAATCAATCGTTAAAATAGGATCCGGATGATACTCATATAATGACTTAAATCTCTCTTGATTTTTTACTAAATCATTAGATTTATTTATTAAATCCCTTGTTCTTTGAGATACTGTTTGTTCTAATTGATTATTAAACACTTTTAATGTTTTAGTTAACTCTTTGTTTTGCATTCGTACGATTGTATGACGAATCAGTACAAATACAAAAGCAATACAATTTCCCGTAATTAATGTAGCTGAAGAAGTTTGCTCTTTCAAAGTAAAGCCAATTAAGACTGCAACTGCAAGATAAGGGAATATACCAAGAAGTTTCTCTCCAAATGTCGGATTAATAATAAAATAATTTCTTTTAGAAGAAGTATTCTTTGGGATTGTAGCAGCAATAGCGATGAGTAAAAGAAAGACTCTATACAAACATCTTAACATTATGACACAACGCTCTGATAAATCATCTTGTAAATAGAAATATAAGTAGTCTGTAATAGCTAATCCAGTTAATACTAGAATAAAAATATATAATTTACTCTTTGCATGAAAAATAGCAGGAAGAAATACCAGACTGACTCCAAGTAAGAAAAGTAATAAATCTATAATTGGAAAAATAAAAGAAAGAAAAACATCTCCTATTGAAAAATGAAAATTATCAAATGCAGGGTTATTAAATATGTACCATTCTAAGGTAAATATAGAAGTAATCACAATGGATATATCACAAAGTAAATATGCTTTTTCCCACTTATTGCATTCTTTTATAATTTTATAAAAGAATGCGACAAGTAAAAGAAATAAGAAAAATAACAAAAATACATCAGAGACATGAAAGTTTTCTATCGGTATCTCAATATTTAGTATTTGAAAAGCGGATATGAAATTTCCTAATAAGAAACAGCCTATTGCAATGGTAATGCAAATCCAGAAGACGTCTTTGCTAATCTTTCTTGATAATAAAGAATAAAGCAATGAAGCGAATACAATAGTTTCAATAATTAAAGATGATATTCTTATATTAAAATCAGTAAAAAAATGGTTAAAGTGAAAAGCAAATAAAAGCAATAAGTAGAAGCTAACATAGCAGCTTAGAACAGCAGCTAAGAAAATAAGTTGTACTTTTGAACGATTAAAAAATATGTTCACCTTCTTAAATTTTTCTAAATCTCCTAAATAAAAATATATGTATAAGATCGTTAGTTTTTTTTCTTTTATTTATTACTCATTATAATTTTATTTAACTCCCACATGTATCTAATAGTATTAAAACCGACAATTCTTTCCTTCTTTCTTCATGTTCTACTACTAGTTTTGCAATAAAAGGAATGTGCATGAACTTATTTATGCACTTGCTACATATGCTTTATTCCCCATACCTCCCCCAATTATTTTTAAAGGAAAATGAAAAAGCACTTACAAGCAAACTTCAAATAATATTGAACTTATAATTTATTTAATTAATTCAATTTGAGGTTACTTCTATTTATGTTACTAAATCAAACAACGGAAGAAAAAGATGAAGAATTTATTTTCTGGATCAAAAAAAATGGAAATGAATGCTACACGAGTTTAGATATTATTAATATCGAAAGAGTTCGCTATGGACGCGATTGTTGTCATGATCATCATCATTGTGAGCATAAAGAAGAACATCGAGATAATTGCGAAAAATAATGTAATTAAAAATGGATACTTCCATCATTCTTTATAGGTTACCGAAACTGTGAATGGAATTCTTTCTTTATAAGGTACTCCCTTTTTTCTATCAGGTATTCCGTTTTTTATACACCTTAGTAAACAAATCCATTTTTTTATGTGAAAAACCCCCTACTGGTAAAAAGACCAGTAGGGGGTTCTATTCATTTTCTATTCTTTTTAATCTTTATTTATACAGAGTGTCCCCTCATAGTTGCTATACGTTAGGATCCCCTCTTCTACTCTTGTGTTTCAATGAACTCAATGCTGTCTATATAGAAGGTACCTTCTGTTTCACTTACCTCTACCCACATATGTTCCGTCTTTGGATAGAACACCAATTCTTTTGTAATATACGAATTATCATTTACATGCGTACCATTTACATCGTAGTCACATGCATTGAATGTCAGTGTTTCTCGGTGATGAGCGCCATCTTGGATCGTAACATATCCATCTCCGTTCCCTACTTTCTTCGCTGTCACACGTAACACATATTTACAATTCGGCTGTACTCTAAATTGTTGAGAAACTTGTGCATCCCAATGGGAAAGAACTAAGAAATGCATATTGCCATCCTGCTGAACAGCTGTATCAGTTGTTGCATTCCAACTATCTAAACCACTGTTAAAGTCCCCATTTTGCACGACATTTCGAGACGTATACAGATACGATGCTTGTTGTAATCGATTGGATAACTCTGTATACATCTCGTAGTTAATCCCAGGGATTTGCAGTACTGCATCGCTATATACATCTGAAATTGATGCGATAAGATTTTGAGCATCAATAATATCCGCCATCCCTACCTCTGGACTTAATTGTTGATCTTGATAGTCTACAAATAGATGGTTAATTGCTTGTTTCGCATCTTGATATATGCGATCTGTTTCTGCACGCTTTCTTCCTACCTCTTCATTCCATTTCGCATTATCTCTTTGTTCTCGTTCTAAAGATTCACCCGATAATGGACCAACCTCTACCAATTCAAGATTTCCTAACGTCGCATAACCATCTGTTGTTCGAACCTGCAATACAACCCAAATGCCTTGATCTACACTTGCATTTAGATCACCTGTATGAATATAGGAAGAAAACTCATGTGTTTGAGCCGCTTCACAACAATCCTTTGGATGATCCTCCGCATCTAGCTGCACATCTACCTGATGTTGTTCCTCACAACGGTTAATTCCACTACATGAGCCATCAGAATAAGTATCAGATACTAAATTATCTGGTACATTTTTCACGAGGTGGACTTTATGATGATGAATGAGGTCAATTTCTAAATCTTGACTACTTTGCACAAATCCATCTAGTTTATATCGTGTATAAGGTTTTAACGTCGATGCATCTACCTTTTGATAGATGTATGTTGGGTAATTTTCACGTGCGCTTGCTAACTGAAGTGCACGACCTTTAAAGAATGGACCGCCCTCGCTAATAGTAACACCGTTACTTGCCTTCCAGCCATTTTCTTCTGTGCTATTTATTTCATTAAAATCTGGATCTTGAAGTAAGTTGCGTTCGCGGCTGAGGCGTTTTGCTGCGCGTACGGCTTCCAATAACATCTTTTTATCATGCCCATATTGTTCATCTGATAAGCACGACACTAAATTTGCCGCCTGATCGACTTGGTAATCTGTCACATTTACCTGTAATCCATCCCTTGTACGTGTAAACAAGCTCGCCACCGCTTTCTTTGCATCTTCTAAATCTTCTTCCGCTTCTCGTGTCGGGTTAATTGGAACGATTTCAAGTTTATCTACATACACTTCTTGACCAGAGATAGACGGGAATATATTCAACCTAAGTGTAGTATCTGACTGTGAAAATCTAATAGTATGAGTTACCTCTAAGGTATTAAACGACTCGTATGTTAAAGAACCATTTTGAGCCATTGTACTCGGTAAAGTAAAGCCAGCCGCACTATTATTAACAAATAAATTAACAACAAAACTTGTTGTCGAAGCATAGCGTAATCTTATACGATATTGTTGTGTTAATGGGGCATTAACATTAGCTCTAATCGTTCCAACTGCACCACCGTCCGTTCTTCGAAGTATATCCCCTCCTGTAAATCCTGGACCTTTCACGACAGTAGTACCCCCACCTATTTCAGATGCCTTTACCCATGGTAGTTGTGTAATTCTATCCGCAGTAATTGTGTTCGTAAAATCTACATCTTCACGTGTCCACACATATGTGGGTACAAACCCTAGAGTTGCAAGGGGGCCACCCTGAGTAGTATTGAAGCGTAAGAAAGTAACATGAGATAAAAGATTAAAATTATTATTCTCTAGTGGTAGTTCTTCAGTTGTAGTAAGGTCTTGCCGACACGTATTAGCTGCATTGGTGATTTCACTCATCACACCTGTTGGGAAAATGTTCAAGCTGCTAACGCCATACAAATTAGCGTATAAGTTACCAAAATTTCTTGCCCTTGAATCTATTGCACGGGCTCCATTAGTCGTATTGAATAAACGTGTGTTAGAGGTAATCTGACCGTAACTAGTTTCATATGTCGTCGGGTTATTTGCATGTTGGCTTTGTAAAGTATGACCTGACCAATAGTCTAGGAAGCTATTAGTTGTTGGAGCTGTATATCGGTTTCTAGAAATAGTTAATCTGTTCAACCTTTCAAAAAGATGTGGCGGGCGAATAAAAGCATTTTCAAGTTCAGAAAATGTATTATACGGATTATTCCCCCAACGTCGGCAAATTCCCTGATTAGCTGGTGGATTATATACGATTGGATCTGTATATATTTCACGTGTAAGCTGTGGATTTGCCCCATTTGGATATTGTCGCACATTATAGAATGGGAATAGGGCCACTAAATCCATTGCCATTAATGTCATCTCTCTACGGAATCGATGGTAATTTAACCAACTTTCTGTATTTGTTCCTCTTACATCTTCTAATCCTCTATTATATGTTTCCACGCAATGATTGGTATAAATTCGAGTACGTTCTTGTTGAGCATTAAAATATAAGTTAATTTGCCCTTGTTGAAGTCCCCATCTTGCCCCATAGATTTCTGCATCTTTTAATAATAACAAATGCAAATTCGCTGCTTGTGCATATACCGTCAACAACGCTACCGCATCTCTTTGACTACCAGGACCCGTACCAAAGCTTGGCATTCTAGTTACAAATGCAGTATGCAGGTTTTCAAACCTCTGTGTAACTAAGTTAGCTCTTGCTCCGTTCGGTCTTTCCAGCCACTCCTCTAATGCTGCTAAATACTCCTCATAATAATCGTGTAATCCAGTTAAGTCATCGAGTGCATTCCTTACTACTTGCGCCGATATTTTTTGATCGATTAGCTCTTCTATTTGCGCCATAAAAGCTTCCCATACTGCATTATCATTAGTTGGCCACAACTGATTTAAGAGAAAGGTATAGAAAGTAACTAGTTGACCCGCAAATGGAACACCTAAAAACCCTAGTATTCTTCCCACAATATTAATACCTGTTTGTAGTACATCTCTAGGATTAATAGATAAGTTAGGATTGATAAGAGAACCTGTGTAGTCTCCATCATACGTTTGTAAATACTCTTTATAGTTCATATTTTGGAACGCTGCATTTGGGTCACTTGCCAAAGGATACCTCACATCATCATCTGACGGACACCCACAATAGGGGGCATCAATAATTTCATATTCATTTGGATTATTTCGATTCATACTTTTTCCTCCTATACTATAAATCTATTACATGTTCAAATCATATCTTTCAAAAAACCTGACAGACTCTTTATTGTATTGACATCTATATATCTCTACTCTCAATCTTAGTATTCTCCTGTGTAAGAAAGATTCCTTTCTAATAAAAAAATCTTTCTTGAAAAAATGGATGGTATTTATTCCAATTTCTTTTTTACAAACCTTCGGTTCTTACTCATACACAAAACAAAATAAACCAGATATTTGAGCGGATTGCGGATTCTCTTTCATCAGTTTGATTTGTAAGTCACGCACTTGAATATGATCACCATCAATCACATAATACGGTAATTGATGCACACTATATTTTAAAATATGATCAATATGGGGTAGCACCACACATCCATCAACTTAAGGTATATTTTTAAACAAAATGCGGCCTTTCCATATAGTTTTTTATTATCTTTTGTAGATTTTATAAAAGCGGGCATATCAAATAAACCCTGACGGGTTTCAATTTTTTACTATGCTACCTGATGAGTAGAAGTGGTATACTCATAGATAACACCCAAAATATCAAAGACTGTCTTTTTCTCGTATCGATGAGATTTTCGTCCGTTGTGCTGTAGGAGGTTAAACAGACGAAGGAGAACCTTTGATAATTCTTGGGTGTTTTTGTGTAATGCTTGGTAAAAAAGTGAAAAATAATCCTTAATTATGTACATCGCTTTATATTCACTTAGCTCTTTCTGTTTCTTACGTAATAGGAGTTCTCGCATTTTAAACATAGTAGAAGAACATAATAGAATACTAATGAGTTGCCCATAAAGATGACATTCTAATCGCTCTTGTTTAATAGATTTACAACGATGAATTTGAAACCAAGATTTCCATATTTTAAATAACAGCTCAATTTGCCAACGTAATGAATATAAATCATAGATTTTCTCTTTTGGTACCCATTCCGTAGGAATGTTTGTCATATATACCGTAATACCTTGTAAAAGCTTTGTACGCTCTGTATATGTAATTCCTTTTTTCTTTTCACGAATAGCTCGGTCACGTAGGCGTTTCTGTTTTTGCTCCTCGGTACACCTATAAACTACAATACGAGTAGGCAATTTGTCCTTACTCCCTACATATACATCGTGTAATTCATACACTTGGCCAGGTTGTAGTTGTTTCATAATGTCTTCCAAATGAATTTGTATATATACTGGTTTCAATTGAGAGGGTTTTGTTTTAAATACCACTGTTTCGAACTCTTTTCTATATATTTTAGTTGGTAACTTAAGACGAGATAAATAATACCCCTGCTTGTCTTGAATAGACTTAAAGTCTTGTAGACGAAAATATCCTAAGTCACGAATATACAGCTCATTCTTTTGTATCATGCCTGTTCGAGTCGCACCATACACCTGATCACTTCGTTTTCCTGGTTCAATTTTCACATCAGAAAATTCCCCACTCAACAAGTCATACTCTAGTTGAATTTTCACACCAGCTTTATGACTACATCCTCCGGCACCAGGATAGGTAGATGCGAATCGATCTGGAACCTGAAAGGTTGTAGAATCAAGGATGCGAATGCGCTCAAAGTAGGAAGAAAGAGAATGAGAAATCTTAGATACGCCTCCAATTTTAGCTTGTAGAAGTGTAGTAAATACAGTTCGAAAGAAGGCTACAGAAGCAGAGTTAAATCGCCGATTAAGTCCTTCCGGACTTAATAAAACTCCTGTTGAAGTTTCTAATTGACTACATAGTTGAGTAAGAGAGGTAGTAGCGACTTGTTGATTTAGCCATACACACAAAGATAAGAAATGGTGCCCGTGGCACTTACGTTTTCGTTTCATTCCGCCTGCTTCTATGGCTAATTGATTAAGTGTAGCGGGAGACATATATCGATATAACTCTTCAGCGAATAAAGATAATTCTTGTTTTTGATTCATATTCATAAAAAACACGTCACCCTTTCTTATTAACATAAGAAAATAGTAACGTGCTTTTAACTTCAAAAATAGTCTAAATCCTTAAGTTGATGGATGTGGGGTAGCACCACATGCCCATCAACTTAAGAATTTTCACTACCCCCAAGTGTCAAAAAAAGTTATCCTTTCTAAAAAGCTAGCTAGAAAGGGTGACATTTTTTATGAATCTTTCGATTCAAGATGAATTACAACTATTTTCTGAAGAGCTGTATCGTCATTTAACTCCCTCTCTTTTGGAAGAACTCGCAAAAGAATTAGGGTTTGTAAAAAGAAAACGAAAGTTTTCAGGAAATGAATTAGCTACCATATGTATCTGGGTAAGTCAACGTACAGCGAGCGATTCTCTCGTTCGACTATGCAGTCAATTACACGCAGCCACAGGCACTCTTATGAGTCCAGAAGGACTCAATAAACGCTTTGATAAAAAAGCAGTTGAATTTTTGAAATATATTTTTTCTGCATTATGGAAAAGTAAACTTTGTAAAACATCAACTATTTCAAGTGCAGCACTCATGTATTTTCAACGCATTCGTATTTTAGATGCGACGATTTTCCAAGTACCAAAACATTTAGCTCATGTATATCCTGGATCAGGTGGTTGTGCACAAACAGCAGGCATCAAGATTCAATTAGAATATGACTTACACAGCGGACAGTTTCTAAACTTCCAGGTAGGTCCAGGAAAACATAATGATAAAACATTTGGAACAGATTGCTTAGATACCTTACGGCCGGGTGATCTGTGTATTCGTGATTTAGGCTATTTTTCATTGGAAGACTTAGATCAAATGGATCAACGTGGAGTGTGCTATATATCAAGACTTAAGTTAAACCATACCGTCTATACGAAAAATCCGTTTCCGGAATACTTTCGAAATGGGACAATCAAAAAACAATCACAGTATATCCAGGTGGATTTAGAGAACATTATGCACACGTTAAAATCAGGACAAACATATGAAATAAAAGAGGCGTATATTGGCAAGAATCAAAGATTAGTTACAAGAGTAATTATCTACCGATTAACAGAGGAACAAATACTGGAACGTAGAAAAAAACAAAGCTATACCGAAAGTAAAAAGGGAATTACGTTTTCAGAAAAAAGTAAACGATTAACAGGTATCAACATATATGTTACGAATACGCCTTGGGAGATGGTTCCGATGGAACAAATCCATGATTTTTACTCCCTTCGCTGGCAGATAGAAATCATATTTAAAACGTGGAAATCTTTATTTCAAATTCATCACTGGCAAACTATCAAGCAAGAGAGATTAGAATGCCATGTGTATGGAAAGCTCATTGCCATTTTTATCTGTTCTTCTACGATGTTTAAGATGCGCCAACTTTTGTTGCAAAAGCACAAAAGAGAATTAAGTGAATATAAAGCAATTGGGATGATTCAAGATCATCTATCCCTGTTATATCAAGCAATACAGAGAAACACCCAAGAAATAGCAAAGGTCTTAATCCGCCTGTTTACCCTACTACAGAAAAATGGCCGGAAATCTCATCGATATGAGAAAAAGACAGTCTTTGATATTATGGGTGTTATCTATGAGTATAGTGGATATAGAAAACAAAAGAAAGTTGCATAAGTTAAAAAATGAAACCCGTTAGGGTTTATTTCGTATACTCATTTTTAATGGAATTATATTATTTCAAAGTTTTTTCATTTTAATCAATGGAAAGCCGCGGCGTTTCTATCCTTAAGTTGATGGGCATGGGGTAGCACCACATCGCTATCAAGTTAAGCTTATGCAAAGTCAATTTTAGGCGAGATTGTTTCTTTTTTCTAAGGAGCAAGTATAGGTGATTGAAAGATTTGCATACGAAATAAACCCTACCGGGTTTCACTTTTTTGAATTAAGCGGCTTGATTATCAGACATAGAATTGTAAACGACACCTAATATATCAAAGACCGTTTTTTTCTCATATCGATGAGATTTCCGCCCGTTTTGCTGTAGAAGATTGAACAGACGAAGTAACACCTTTGATAGCTCTTGGGTGTTTTTCTGTATAGTTTGGAATAGAAGAAGAAAATAGTCTTTAATCATATATATGGCTTTATACTCACTAAGCTCTCGTTTTTTCTTCATGAGGAGCAATTGGCGCATTTGAAACATGATAGAAGAACAGAGTAGAATGGCAATCAATTGACCATATAAATGGCACTCTAATCGTTCTGCTTTTATCTTTTTACAATGATGAATTTGAAAGAATGACTTCCACGTTTTAAATAAAATTTCGATTTGCCAACGCAAAGAATACCAGTCATGTACCTGTCCCATAGGGACAATATCTGTAGGGGTGTTTGTCATATATACATTGATACCGCTGAGTCGTTTACTACGAGGAGAATACTTCATTCCTTTCTTTTTTTCTCTTACAGCTTGATCTTGTAATCGTTTTTGTTGCTGTTGTTTTGTTAATCGATGAACAATTACACGAGCTGGCACTTTATCATTCATTCCTACATAAGCATCAGCTACTTCACACGTTTGTCCTGGTTGAAGGGAGTTCATTAACGTCTCTATATCTATCTGTATATACTCTGTACCTTTCTTAATTCTTCCATCTTGAAAATAATCAGGGTTAGGATTTTTTTGATACATACGTGTGTTCGACTTGATACGAGAGATATAGTAGGCCTCTTTATCTTGTATATATTGAAGGTCTTTTAAATGAAAATAACCTAAATCTCGGATACATAAATCATTTGCTGTCACAGTTGGGGCACACAAAGAGCCGTAAGTGCGATCATGTTGTTTACCTGGACCTGTATGAATATGAAGGAACTGTCCACTTAACAAATCATACTCAAGTTGAATTTTTATCCCAGCTGTATGGCTACATCCTCCTGCACCTGGATAAACCGATGAAAATACATCAGGGAGTTGAAATGCAGTTGAATCTAAAATACGAATACGCTTAAAAACAGAAGTATATGGAGAAGAAATCGGTATAGATGAGGTCAATTTTCGGCTTAGTAGTTCAGCTAGTATGTGTTGTAGAAATTGGACGGCTGCTTTATTAAATCGTTGGTTCAGTCCCTCGGGACTGATGAGCACTTCTGTCGAGGCTTCTAAACAGCTAGATAACTGAGTTAAAGACGTCGTAGCGATATTTTGGTTCATCCATACACATAAAGCGACTAAATCTTTTGCTTGGTACTTACTGGTTCGTTGTACGAAACCAACATCTCGAGCAAGATTCCGTAAGGTATTTGGAGATAAAAAACGTTGAATCTCTTGAGCAAATAGTTGTAATTCATCAGAAACAGACATAAAAAACGCCATCCTTTCCTATGATTCTACAGAAAGAATAGCGTTTTTTTCTCTTTATGGATACATTTTTTTAGCTCGATAGCGATGTGGTGTTACCTCAAATATAATTATTTTATTTGAAGGTCCCTTTTAAATTTTTATTAAATCTTTTCATAGGTTGATATACAAGGACGTGTAATGATAAACCTATCACTGCAGTAATGTTCAAAATAATACTTATAATCATTAAAGACCATTCTATAACTGGAGAAAAGTATCCGTTCGTGCTTAATGTAGAAGAACTGATACCTAGTAGTAAAATCACTATTAGTAAAGGTAAGTTTTTAACCAATTTGAATCCCCCTTTTAAATATAATATCTTTATATTATTATATCACACTGGATTATGTAATTAATATAAGATAGTTATCTATGAGAATTTAACATATTTTCTCTTTTTGGGGGTGACCTACTTCTTTAGCTTGATAGCGATGGGGTAGCACCAACAAAACGCGAATTTCGTACGCTAAGCAAAATTTTATAAAGAAAAAGCCGATTTCCTGTACGCTAAGAGATAATCGGCTTCTTACTACTAAGTTATCTGTAATGGTCGTAGAGAGTCTAATGGTGCAATTTCTTTTTTACTAAATCGGTATTCTCCTAGGAAGTTAATGTGTTCCCATCCTAATGGAGAAATGTGTTTTAATAGTTCTTCATCAAATTTTTCTTTTTTCTTCAAAACGTTTATTGCTTCACTTAAATAAACAGTATTCCACACACTAATTGCATTAATTAAGAAGTTTAGTGCACTACTTCTTTGAAGTTGATCTTGTAGCGCTCTTTCTCGTAATTCACCATGTTTTCCAAAGAAAATAGCTCGAGCAAGTGCATTCATAGCTTCCCCTTTATTCAATCCTCGTTGAATACGTCTACGCATTTTTTTATCTGAAAGATAATCTAAGATGAAAATTGTTTTCTCAATTCTCCCTATTTCTCTTAGTGCCTTCGCCACTTTATTTTGACGGGTATAAGACCCTAATTTCCCCATAATCAATGCACCCGATACTTTACCTTCTCGGATAGAATGAGCTAGCCGTAAAACATCATCATAATTATCGCAAATTAACTTCATATTAATTTGTCCCCGTATTAAGGATTCTATATTTGAGAATTCTTTAGGCGATCCAATCGTATATAATTTAGAAGTGGCTAAATCACGTAACCGAGGCGCAAAGCGAAAACCTAATAAATGAGCCAATCCAAAGACTTGATCTGTATAGCCTGCTGTATCTGTGTAATGCTCTTCAATAACCAAATCAGATTCATGATGTAATAATCCATCGATAACATGTACAGCATCCCTAGCATTTGTATTAATTACTTTTGTATAAAAAGAAGAAAATTGATCACTTACGAATCGATAGATGGTTGCTCCTTTTCCTGTCCCATAGTGTGGATTGAAACTAGCACTGAGAGAAGAGACCCCAATTTGAACTCTCATTCCATCCGATGATGAAGTAGTTCCGTCTCCCCAATAAGAGGATAAAGGAATTTTATGCTGAAAGTTTACGAGTATGGATTGAGCCCGTTGAAAAGCATCATCATACATTCTCCACTGGCTAGCGTGAGCTAACTGATGATAGGAGATACCTGGAGTAGCATCTGCCATTTTAGTTAGACCAATATTAGTTCCCATCGCCATCATTGCAGCAAGAGATATAATAATTTCATCGCCTTTAGGCGGTTTATTTGTTGATGCGTGGATCAGTTGCTGTTCAAAATTTGTCCAATTCGACACTTCTAGTAATAAATCCGTTAGTTTTATACGTGGTAACATATTGTATAGCTTAGCGCTTAGTTTCTTGGCGTCTTCTGGGACATCTCTTTCTAAGCGGTGAATACGCAAACTTCCTTTTTCTAAATCTACGCCTTCTAGAGAATTTACATTTTTAGAAAAGGATTGAATTCGATGCAAAAGGGTTTCGGTGCGCTCTTTTATGTATTCTTCTACTTGAATCGGGACCGCTAACCTGGTACCGATATTTTTACTCTTTGTCCATTCTTGCTGTGGAATAAGATATTCATCAAAATCTTTATGTTGTCTACTACCTACAATAGAAATATCCCCTGAGCGTACATAATTTCGAAGTTCAGTAAATGCGGCCAATTCGTAAAAATGTCGATTAATACTTCCGTCTTCATCATATACATATCTTTCCCAACGCTTGGAAACAAAGCTTAATGGAGCACCTTCTGGAACTTTTCGTTTTCCAGCTTCATTTAACTCGTGGATAGTATCTAAAGCTAATAAAACGGGATTTGCATACTTGGTAGATTGAAATTCTAATGTTCTGAGTAGTGTTGGCGTATACTTACGTAAATAATTATAACGACTTTCTAATAAATCAAGATAATCATAATTCATAGGACGAGATAATTTTTTTGCTTCCTCTACAGAGGCTACAAATGTATCCCAAGGCATCACCGTTTCTAATAATAAAAATGGATCTAAGTTTTCTTGTCTAGCTCTAATTAAAGCTGTTCCTAAATTCGCGTAATGATTGATTTTTTCATTAACGGATTTTCCATTTTGTTTTTGAATTTCTTCTTGCTGTTTTCTTCCTTTTAGTTGAAGATTCATGATTTGTTTATCATGAATTTCAAATGCTTGATCAACCAAGTCTTGCGTTAAATCTATTAAATATGCAATCATAATCGCATATTTTTTCGTACTGTGAAATCGTCGAAATGAGAAGGGTTCATACCTTGCTCCTATTCGAGATAATTGTCGTATACGATTTGGATGTAAACCTTTGGTGTCAAGCTTTAATGTCAATCTTCTTATGTAATCTAAGCGTTCAATTACTTTTAAAAATGCATCAGGAGAAAATTGGCCAGGTATTTCTCTTAGCCACGATAAATAAGTTTTTGAAGTATTAGGCATTGGATGGAGTAGTCTATCTAACTTTTCTTGTTGTGAAGAAGTCAAAGAGGCGGTTAGTACTTTAAAAATCTTTTCTTCTGTGCGCTTACGTACTTCCCATACAGCTCGTTCTATTGTTGGTATTGCAGGTAAAATGATTTTCTCTTTCCGTAGTTCTTGTAATGCAGTTTCAATCAGATACATTGTATTTCCATTTTCTAATGCATATGGTTGTAGAAATTTAGAAATCCTTCGATAATCAAGAATAGTAAAATTACGATATCCATATTCTTTACGTATTTCTTCTAAGTGCTCTCGCCTAGTAGGTTCTCGTTTTGCATATGCTTCATAGACCGTGTGGTCTACACCAATTTGTTTAGCAACAAACTTTAAGAGTCCTTCAGGAATTGCTGGCATATTCGTAACAGTACATCCAGGATATCTTAAGATACCGAGCTGAACAGCAAATCCTAAGCGATTGTGATCTCTACGATGTTGATTAATGATTTCAAGGTCCTCTGTAGAAAATGTGTAATGCAGTGCTAGCTCATGTTCTGTTTCAACAGAAATATGTAATAGTTCTTCCCTTTGTACAGGCGTGAGAAGTTCTTTTCCTCTCATAACATTTCCTCCATTTATAAAAATAATGAGGTTACTTGTTAATGTATCGATACAATGTTGTTTTACTTAGACCAGTAGCCTCTGTAATTTGTTTAATGCTATATTCTTTACTTTGATACATTTTAAGAGCCATTTCTACCTTATCTGTATGTTTTTGTGGTCTTCCTCCTTTTTTTCCACGAGCTCTAGCCGCATTTAATCCTGTTTTGGTACGTTCGCTAATAATATCCCTTTCTAATTCTGCAATACTTGCCATCATTCGAAAGAAGAATTTCCCCATAGCATTAGATGTATCAATGTTGTCATGAATAGAAATAAAATCTACACCTAGTTCTTTGAATTTTTCACTTAACTCAATTAGATGTTTTGTAGAGCGAGAAATTCGATCAAGTTTGTAAACAACTATCTTATCGCCTTTACGTAGTACCTTTAACAGCTCTTCGAGCTGAAGACGATCTTTTTTTATTCCTGTCATTTTCTCTTGATATAGCTTATCTATACCATATTGTTGTAAAGCATCTATTTGCATATCGAGATTTTGTTCTTCTGTGCTGACACGAGCATAACCAAAAATCAAATTGTTTCACTTCCTATCTAAATATATCTATTAAAATAGTACCAAAAACCTAGTTGAATTAAAATAAGGAACTTTGTTTTTAGATATGAGTTTTGGTACTTAATATGGATAGTTTTTAAACGCTTTTGTTAAAAAATAACCAAGTCCCATAAACGGTCGTTTATAGGACTCCTTTCTCTTAATCTTTAAAAATCAAATATCATATTAATTAAAAATGACTTAGGAATAATTACTTAATTTGTTCTTACGAGAAATATCATTGTCAATGGAAATGAAAAATTCATATAAATATATATAAAGAAATGATAAGGTTAGTACTGATATAGGGTATATATCTTAAACAGTAGAATAGGAGGTAAATTTGTGAAAGAAATTAAGAAATTATTTTTAAGTTTTATGACATGTATTTTATTATTCAGTACATTAGGAACAACTTTTGCAGAACAAAATAGTCAAGGGAATTCATTATCTTTTATTGACGTACCTAAAACCCACTGGGCGTATAAAGAAATGATGTATATGGCTGAGAATAAGATTATAACTGGTTACGGAAATGGATATTTCGGTGCTGCGGATCCTATTACTCGCGAACATCTCGCCGCTTTCTTGTATCGGTATTTAAAACCACAAGATAGTACCAATAATCCCTTTGTTGATATTGGTGACAGCAATTTCAACAAGGAAATTTTGGCCCTTACAGCACGTGGTATTTTTAGCGTAAATGCAGAGAAAAGATTCAATCCGAAAAATAATATGACACGTGCTGAAATGGCAACGGTGCTTGTAAAAGCATTTAATTTAAAGCCGCAAGGAAATTTTGAATTTACGGATATGAAAGGTCACTGGGCTAATGAATATGTCAAAATATTAGCCGGTAACAACATAACAAGTGGTACAGGTGACGGCAATTTTAATCCAAATGGAATTGTCACAAGAGAGCAATTTTCTATGTTCTTATACCGTACGATTATGAAAGTAACAGATATGGAAAATAATGAATCTGTGGCAACGTATAAAGAGTATGTCATACAACGGCCGACTTTGTTATATAGTGAGCCTTCTTATTTGAAACAAGCAAACGATAGCATCCATCCCCGTACTGTCACGGTAACAGAAGAAAAAGGGAATGGATGGAAGAAAATAAAAACGCAAAACGGAGAAAAATGGGTCGCACCAGAAGGACAAAAATATAATTTACAAGTCAATGTAAAAATGTATCTTAAGCCTTCAATAGAGGAGAAGAGCACGGGAGTATTGGGTGCGCAAATGGTAACGCTACTGGATGAACAACCAGATGGTTGGAAAAAGGTTCTTACAGATAATGGTACGCGCTGGATTGCACCAGAGGGTATAAATTATAAGGTAGAAAACTCACAAACCCTGTATTCTTCACCAGATTATAAAAGTAAAACTGTAGGTAGTATTGCTTCACAAACAGTGAAAGTTGTTGATTTTCAGCAAAATGGTTGGTTGAAAATTAAAAGCCATATGGGTGACACATGGATTGCTCCTAAAGGCGTTACATACGAACTAAAACAAAATGTAGCGATGTATAGAGAGCCATCATTTCTTGCAGACAAAGAAGAGTATGGATTAATACCACAAAAAGTAATTTTGCTAGAAGATAGGCCAAATGGTTGGAAACGAATTAAAACGGCTTATGGGGATCGTTGGATTGTTCCAGATGGCATACCTTATCAAATTGCGAAACCCACACAATTGTACAGAGATTATGGCTTTACTGATCATAAAGGAACAATCGCTTCAGAAATAGTCACAGTTATTGGTGAACAACCAGGTGGCTGGTACCAAATTAAAAGTTCAAAAGGTCAACATTGGATTGCACCAAACGGTATAAAATATAGAACGACAAAAGCGATAGACTTTTCGGCGTCCAAAGACATACTAAGTTCGAAATTAGGTGTCATTCCAAAAGACACTGTTATTACTGTAGTCGACATCGATAAAATTTTATGGAATGGTCAATATGTTTATGGGTTTCTAACTTATTTCTCAATGGAACTTGTGGAAGAAACAAAGAATAAATATATACAACAACCTACCATATATGCATCGTTACCACAGATACAAAATATAGTTACTAATGGACATGATGATGGGATAAGTGAACAAGCATTTAATAATATATCAAATTGGAAATTTACATTTGATATACAAGATATTAACATACCTGATCTCAGTATTCCTGATCTTAATATTCCCGATCTCAACATATCTGATATCGGCATACCTGATCTCAACATACCTAATCTCAAATTTAATATCGACCTCACAGATTTCAATATAGCCATGAAAGAAATGGAGCAAATCAATACAAAATTAAAAGATTTAAATTTAGAAAAAGCAAATAAAGTAATAAGTGACGCACTACGTCTTGCTAATGGTGGTATGCAGCAAATGATTCAAGGAGTAAACCAAGCGAATTCAGGTTTACAAGGTATGAATGGATCAATAAGACAAGCCAATGAAGGCATGGTGCAAATGAAAAATGGTGTACAACAAATGATCCAAGGAGTAAACCAAGCGAATTCAGGTTTACAAGGCATGAATAATGCAGTTGACCAGGCCAATGAAGGCATGCAGCAAATGCTAAATGCCACAAATAAAATGCAAAAAGGATTAGAAAAGACGATTAGTGGTATAGACGTATCTGTTAAAGAGATTAATAGTGTAATTGATGCACCTAACAAAGCTCCACAGTCAGATTTAAAAACAATTCATTTGGATTTTGATTTTTCTAATATTGTACCTACAAGTTCACCAGAGGAAAAATTACGTCAACAACAGCGTGATGAAGCAATGTATAATATACTTGCTGGGATGCCATTTACAGGTAACCTCGTCTCACTTGGTGAATTAATCTCGGGTAAAAATTTAAATAGTGAGGAAGATCTTAAGGCACCTGATTATGCAATAAACATGTTAGCTGTTCTCGGTGGTGGTGAAATTAAAGCTGGTGCAGCCTTTTTTGGTTCTATAAGTAAAGTTACTAAGCGCCAAAAACTAACTACCACAAAGGTAGATCTATCATGGCTAGAACGTTTTGGTGATAAATACCAGGCGGTTGAAGTTACTGGAACAGCCAAGGTACTGAAACAAACTAGTATTTTAGATAGACGTGTATATCAGATGAAAGATATTGATTGGAATTATGTATCATCAAACCCTCAAGCGAAAGGTTTATCAAATTTAGAGCTGGCAAAAAAAGGGAGAAGTCCTTTTTACAAGGATGATACACAAATTCAACTGCACCATACGACTCAGCGAGAAGCAGGAAGCATGGTTGAATTACCGGCTAGTAAACATCGAAAATACTCAAAACAGCTTCATGGTACAATTGAGGATGGAGAGAGTTTTAGAAACGATCCAGTTTTAACAGCTCAGTATGAGAGATTTCGTGATTATTATTGGAAACAAAGAGCACAAGATTATCAAAAATAAAATGAAAAAAGGAGTAATATAAATGAAGGAATGGATTGCTAACATTTTTTCCGAACGGGAGGAAAAAGGAGATTTTTTTGGAGGAGTTGAAGATGAATTTATTAACCAACTTGAAAAAAGCTTAGATTGTAAATTTCCAGATAGCTATCGCTGGTTTTTAAAGCATTACGGTGGCGGAGGTATACTCGGAATAGATTTAACATGTGCAGGTTACAGAGATAATTCACCAGTACTTTCAGAAACTGGAGTGTATCGTGAAATGGGACTTCCTAACAGCTATGTTGTTATATGGGATGTAGGTGAATACGTATATTGCCTAGATACATCAAGTCTTGCAAATAGCGAATGTCCAGTGGTAACGTGGGATTTTGTAAGTAAGAAGACCGTGCTTGAAGCTAAAGATTTCTATGAGTTCTTATCTAGGAAATTGAAGAGTGCACTTGAAGATTATGAGGATTAATAGGTCATAGCTATTAAAGAATTTATCATAGCATTAATGATATTGAATATTAAAGTATAAAGTACATTTTTAAAATCGAATAAAATACAAGTTATCCAAAAGAGATTGGAGTAGAAAATTTTTTCTACTCCTTTTATATTTTAATAAAATTTAAGACTTTTCTTCATTATCCTACTTACTTAGAGTGGATTTCCTTAAAGATTATTGACCCAATTAATATGAGCTGATTTAAATTATCTGGATATGTTTTCTACCTACAATACTGTATAACTCTTACACGTCTAGAAAACCGACTTTTTCTTTATGAAATTTTGCTTAGCGTACGAAATTCGCGTTTTGTTGGTGCTACCCCAATATATACCGTATCTTGGAAACTCAAGGAAATAGATGGATCTCTATCCACTGTTGTATACATGTTTTCACAAAGAATAGGTTCAATAGAAAAATTACCGATAAAAGAAAGGATACCCTTAATTTTAAGTACTTGTAAATCAATCTCTACTTGTCCGCATTCATCAATCTCAATACGCTTTTTACACGTATCTTTTGTCATAGACAAATGACTTACGTCGTAAACAAGTTTCAAATCATTAGGCTTTTCAATTTGAAAGCCTAATGGAAGGGAAACGATACACTGAAAAGGTATATGGTGTTTATGTTTAGTTATCCCATTTAGAACATCTCTACCTTCCTGTGACTCATGCATGGTATTCACCCCCTTCTACGTTCATTATGTTACTGATTTTAAATCCCCTCTACCAGCCACTCTGCACATTCTATGTGGGGAGTAAACTGTATATGTCAATTATTCATCACAATATTTTCACTCCTCTTATGTTTCATTTTGATGGATGCACGTATCATACACGAAGCGTACTTTTATGATTCATATTAAATAGGGAACTAACTCCTTTATTTCTTTAAAAACCAACATCATTTTTTGAGTTTTTTAAGGCATGCATTCACCGCTTTCTTAACGACTTCTATCCTCCTCATAGATTAACAGGTATAATTAGAGAATCCATTTAATAAAGATAATTATTTTTCAGTTCAATTTCACACAGGTTTCCCCTATACAACTGGTGAAATTGAATTCAATTTCCTGTTAACTCTTTTCCTGCGGCTTTGAGTAAAGTATATCTCTAGTTCAAAAAGAAAAAGCATAGATATCTTCCTCTATAGAGGAAGATATCTATGCTTTTTTATAAATGAAGGGTGATACAAATATCATAAACATTCAATGTAGATGCGTAAAAATGCGTTATTTTAATTTTTTTGTTCTATATGTATATTATGGTTGTATCTTTTTGAGCGATGTCATTAATTATCTTTGTTACTAATATAATTTCAAGCATAAAAACGATTAGAGATGTGTAGAAAACAGGTAAAGACAATACAAGAAAGAAATATAATGGATACTAGAAGCCCATCAATTTCCCTGTATGTTTAATAAGGAAAAAATTCACTCTTTATGGTTTCCTTATTAAACATACTTTGAGTTATGCCACAATTCTTAAGAGAATGACGGTATTATTTCATTTGATAGTGCCAACCTGATTAGGGTGAATGAGAAGTTGACCCTGATCGGTTACACAATAAAAGGCCTGGTCCAACATTGTTGAAACAAGGGAATAGGTAGGTCTTTAACCAATTATATACGTGATAATTTCACCATTAAATAAATCTAACATTGGTGAAAGGTATAACTTCTCCCTAAATAACTTAAACCCCGTAATATCTGGAACCCACTTCTCATTTGGTTTTTTAGATTAGAAGTTGTGATTTAGAATATTCGGTGCAATTTTCTCAATTGTTCCTTTGTAAGAGCGATATTTTTTATACGAACCAGACATTTTAGCCCTAATTCTTTCATAAGGCGATACAATTTTTTATGATTTATTTTGTGCCCGCAATTCATAAATTCATCGCGAATACGACGATAGACCTAGTAACCATCGTGTTTATTATAAATAGCTTGAATCAGTTCTTTTACATCCGCATTTGGATCAGAACGATTGAACTGTTTTATCCAATAATAGTACGTACTACGCGAAATATTGGCGAGTTGAAGTAACTCCTTGACAGAAAACTTATTCCTTAACCCACAGATTACTTGTGCTTTGTCTTGTCTGGTGATTTTTCCTTGTTCTGAACTAAGGCATTCAACTTTTTTAATTACGCATTTTCCATACATAAACGCTCTATTTCCGCTTGTAAGGCTTCAATTAATCTTTGAACTACTGATTTTTTTATCTTTCATGGTTGGACGCCCCTTTTTCTTTAATTATAGGACATCCAATCCTCTTGTTTCATAAGACGGAATATTGAAAAGTGCCGCTGTCTCTCTGATGGATGTTCCATGTTCATTTATATAATAAAGTATATCTAGTTTAAACTGGGCAGGTTAGAATGTATAGCACTTCTCAAGGGACTTTTCATCTGAAGATTCATATCGTATAATTAACTCCCGAAGTAAAGCAGGAGTAAATCCTATAAATTTAGCAATTATTTTTCCACTTTCTGTACCATCTCACCGCTTGTATTTTTTCCTTTGAAGAAAATTTAGCCATAAAAAAAGTACCCCCAATTGTTAGACTGTGTCTAACAATTGGGATGCACTTCACTTTTGGGACTTTTTTATTTTTGTTTTGCAAAATGCTCTTTTAAATTTTTAATCCATATAGCTTGATGTAAATTAGTATTAGAAATCCAATCCCCTGATTCATGAGAACCTACAAATTCCATATAGATGGGGTGCCAAATAACAAGATAGATCCCATTTCCATATTGTACTTCATCAAATTGACGTAAAGATTTTCCAAATTGGTCGGATTGGCCGATAGAGATTGCTCCTTTGTCTAACATCTCTTTAAATTGGTTCAAACGTATCTTCCTTTATAATATTTTTATGTATATCTTTCTAAAGCATGTCGTTGTTCTTTTTTAAGGAAGTTGAAAAACATAAGGAGCAAAGTACCTATAAAGCAATTAACAATCAGATTACGAATAGTCCTTTGATGTATCTTTAAAGGAAGTTAGTATGCAATGTTTACTCCTTACGCTAATAAATTAAATGAACATTAAAAAAGTAGGATTTCCCTTTCATTTATAATTTCACTTTCGGATGCTAGGTCATTACGAGCGCTATAACCTCCACATTCATTGTGTATTATATTTATTTAGATCGACTAACTATTTTAATTATTTAACTTTTTTGTACTTTTTGCTTTTTCACCTAAGGTTCCAATGGCATTGGCTAATGGTTGTGGAAGTGGAATACCCATGCGTCCAGCATTTTCTGAGATAGATACTAACTCATTTCCTATGAAAAAAAAGATTGTTGCCTCTCGAATTGCGCTATTACTTCCAAATACTATGTCTAATTGAGTTGCGACGCCTACTAGAAGAAATAATACTACTTTTTTTGCAATGCCTTTAAAACCTATTTTACTTTTTAGTTCTCCATTATAACCCGCTGCAATCATTCCCGTAATGTAGTCAACCGAGACCATAGTTACTAAAATCTTTAATAAAACATCCCATCCACCGAAAAAGTAACCGCAAAAACCACCAAAGGTAGCTAGAAATGTTTTCACTAATACCGCCTCATTCTCTAGCATTCTCTATACCCCCCTTCTACTATATTATCGATATTCAATGTGTACTCTCATGCATGAATAAAGGAAATTATCTGTATCTGCTATTCTATAAATTTTTTGGATACCATAAATCCACTATTTTTTATGCCTATCTCTTTCCTAACTCTCAGGCTCATGCATAAATATAGTTTAGACTACATCTATAAATAAAAGGATATATCTATTTTCATATATGTATGAAAATTATGTTTACAAATAATAAAACTATTATTAATGTACTTTAATAATATCTTATAATATATTTCAGCTTCATTTATTTCGTAACAACCCCATTAATCTTGTACTTTATAGACTTATTTAGAATTAGTGGGGAAAATTAGTTTTCAACTTAATCATTCTCAATTAATTTATACATTAGATCACCCTTTTTTAGAAGGAGTCTGGATCCGTTATACTCATTTTATGAATATTGTTCAATGTATCTTCATTTATTTTTTTTAAAGAAAGATAATCTCTTGAATTAGTAATTTTGTGATCCAAAATAATTATTACGTGTTTGCCATCAGACTTCTATTTTCTTTTTTGTGGATTATAAGGAATACCCGATAATTAATAGACATCAAATTGAAAATCATTAAAAAAATAATATAATAACGAATTTAACTACTAGCATAAATGTGCTATCTGTAAAAGAACTTGATGCAAGATATCAAATTAGATACTTTCTTTTGATGAAATCTGTAATCTTGAGAGAATATTCTTTTGTAATTCAGTTAACATTTAAATGCCCCTTTCGCTTGTTGAAAAAATATACATCAATTACGCTCCAGTTGTTATTTTGTATTATGAAATAATCTATTCTTTTATAAATGTAAAGTATGTATAGGATAGGTGAACACCTTACTTATATTAGGCAATATAATATTAATAATTGATTTATTTTAAAAGTAGCAGTCGGTTTCCAAATTACATTACATGATTGTAACTAATTTTAATCTGCTCAATAGCAATATTAAACGCATAGAAACTTCTTATGAACGGGTTACTCTTAAATTGAAGAATATCATTCAAAAAAAATAAGAGTTCGTACAAACTCTTATTTTATAGTATCCTAGGCTATTCTGTTACTTTTTCAACAATAGGTGACATTGCAATAGGAGGAAGCGACATAGTCATTGCTTTAAAATAAACATCTAATTTATCTCCTAAAATATAAGAATTATTATCTAAAATTGGAACAAGCAATATTTTATTTTTGTTAACAAAATCCCACCAATTTTCTTGATACATTTGAGCTTCTTCCATCGTTGGTGCATCCACAATCGTCATATAATTACTATCAACAGAAACAACATAACCTGTGAAATGTGTTTGCTGTTGTTTCTCGAACGACGAGATGGAAATAAGATCTGTAGTAGTTTCGTTCGATGCGGCAGAAGCAGGTGTTATACCAAAAGTAAATCCACATCCTAATGCTAAAGTAGTCGCTACGGTAACCAGCTTTTGTTTTACTGTGAACATAATTAATTATCCCCTTTTTAAAATTTTTTTATTCTTACATTTCAATGTTACAATTTAAATGGAAAGAAAAAAATATATCCCTATTTTTAACAAATTTGTCATATTTAAAATATATTTGTGCATATCCGGTAGTTTTTAATGACGTTTTGTGCTATGGTGATTTTGCTACAAGGTTTAAAGAAGTAAGCTACACTTTCTCAAAATAGGAAAAATTATCATGTATATTATTTTTATGTAATTTAAAAATTTATCTACTATCTAAATATCCTCAAATTATTCTTTGAGTTTTCTAATTTTATTTTAGCTGCAGAACGATTGTTCAAAGTAGGGTGTGGATCACTCCAAGCTGTACCGTCAGAATGTATCCTTGGAAAATTGATATTTATATGTATATTATTTTATATTTATTAAAGTTTAGCATGCTATTAATCGTTTCTTTTTTATCATCATATTTTACTTTGCCATCTGTCATAGAAGCAAATGTTTACATCCTCTTCCTGTCCAAACTTCTAACTCTACCAGAATGCCTGCCTACTGGAGCAATAATCCCATATAAATCTCCTAAAGCTATAATTCACTCTTTGTTATGAGGGCCTTTATTAAATCGTTGATTCAGTCTTTCAGGACCTTTTGACACTTCAGTCATATTACATTCCATTTATGAATTTAATAATTCTTGATTGGGATTATCCCATTCGATTAGAGCTCGATAGCACTTTGTGCTTAGGAATCTCTCATTTCAAGCGATGCATGAGGACGTTAAATGGTGAGTAGTTAAGAAATTTCAATAGATATTCTGATTAAGTAACAAAGAATTATATGATGAAAAACGGGTTGCTATAAAAACCGTTCTATCTAAAGTTAAATTCCCCTTATAAGTTCCCGATTAAAATTCACTATATTAAAATCACTTTATAGATCAACTTGAAAAGGCTTTCATTTTTATTAATTCCATGCTAACATTATATCTATAAAAATTCCGATATAATTTTTATTATTTCGAGAGAACAATCTTTTGTGATACGAATTAAATTTATAGCTGAAATTTCAATTTAATTCCTTAATAAATAGAAAACCAGAACATTAGATTGTAATAGAATGGAAGATTTCATGTTATGTTGGCGGGGAAAAATAGGAGGCACAGCGTGCGAAATTTCTTCGAAGATAAGTACATAAATGTTGAACTTAAAAGGAAATTAATAAACTTAATTAGCGAAATTAGTGAGTATAAAGGAAAGTTAGCTTCTTATCAAGAGCAGAGGCCTAATATATTTAATAATTTCGAAAAAATTATACCTCTACATTACACGAAAAATTATACTACTATTTATACAGATAAAAAAATCTCAAGTAAAAGAATAAAAGAACTTATTCTTAATAACAAGGTACCTAAATCTGTTGCGGAAGATGCGATATTTTGTCACTATCAGACTCTGGCCTTCGTACATCAAAAATCCAGCACTTTATCTATTAGCCCAGAAACTATACAAGAATTACATTTTCAAGTAATGAATTTTTATACCTCAGATAGTGGAATGTGGCGTCAAAAACCACTTTCTATACCAGAAATTAAAGATAGCGGAATACACATAATTAATTACCATCCGCTCCCTCATGAACTGATTCCACCAACTGTGGACGACTTGTGCTCCCAATACAATTCATTATACACAAATAAAGAGTTACATTCCCTTTTACTAATTGCTCGTTTTATATTGAGTTTTTATTGCATAGTCCCTTTTAGCCATGGAAATGGTAGACTTACTCAGATATTAATGCATTTATTATTATTAAAAAATGGACATACATTTGTAAAATACGTTTGTTTAGATAAATACATAAATGAAAAACAATCAGAATACTACAATGCTGTATGTAAATCTTCAGTTAATTGGTATTGTAATGAACATAATATTAGTTTCTGGTTAAAAAACTTCTTAACTATTATTTTAGAGGCATATAAAGACTTGCATAACAGAATACAAGATTCTATATGTAATCAAAGTAAAGTTGAACGTATTCAAAATTTTGTATACAATCAAAAACAGCCTTTCACTCAAGAAACTATTAGTGGCATATACCCTGATATAGCAAAAAGTACAATTAGTAAGACATTAAATACCTTGCAATTATCTGGAGAAGTTAAACTTGTTTCAAAAGGAAGAAATGCACATTGGATGAAAGTCTCTCCATAAATCGTATATCCTTTTACCCATATAAAAAGCTGTAATATTAGTTCTCTTCTAATTATTCTTGAAATCTGATCAGGCCAATATCCTATACATGATACTGGTCTGATTAGATACATGTTTTTTTAGTTTTTCCACTGTTAAAATATATTGCAAATAAAGTATACCAACTACCTCAATTGAATTTATATGGGCCAGTTTAAGCTAGCCTCTTTCTAAAATTTTATCGGGATATTTATTCAGAGAAATATCAAATACTTCTTTAAGAATCCTTTGATACTCCTCTTCATTTATGGTATGTTTCCTTTTTTGTCCTTTTCTTGTTTCTGTAAAACTTTGTTTAGTAAGTGAAATATGTCCATCCTCAATTAATTTACAGACAATGTATCCTTTGTTAAAAGGTGAGTCGGGGTGCTCTACAATAATATTTTGTATAGCATTTACTTTGTTTTTATCTATTTCATCTAATGTAAATGCAAACCCAGTGCGCCATGTATTAGTAGGTTCAGAATCTAAGAATTGAGCACTCTCCCCATTTTCTCCTTTCTTCATTTCTAGTAGATAAGTTCCTTTTTCAGTATTTTGTTGGCGGATACGATATTTTCCTGTTTGAGATGAAATTACTTCACCACTAAATGGAATTGGATGTAATGGAAGATGTGAGGCAAGCCCCCCGTCTACAATATATTTCTGATTATTATAATTTAAAATAATAATTACATGTCCATCGTCAGGCTTCCACTTATCGCCACCTAAATCGAAGACCGTACCAGCTACGCGATAGACATCAAATCCACAATCGTGTAAAAAATAATATAATAGAGTATTAAGTTCATAACATAATCCTCCACGGTGCATTAATAGTAATTTTTCTTGAACATTCTTTCTAGTAATTTTCCGGATGTTTTTTTCCATAACGTCTAAATTTTCATAAGGTATTACATATGCCATTCGCAGAAGAATTTCATGTAAATCTTTAAAGTTTACATCTTCTTTGGGAGATACCTGTAATCGTGAGAAGAAACTTTTTTGTAATTCAGTTAACACTTCGCTTCACCTTCCATTTATAGAAAATTTAACCATTAACTACAATAGTACACCAAATTAATATATAATCAAGTGTAAATAAAATTCAATTTTTTGATGTGATTTGTTTTATATCAGATATACCTTGAATTACTCATCACTTAACAGCCTAGCTGACTATTTGAAGTGGAAGTTTTTGCACAGGAACCCAGTGTTTTTTTTACTGATTAGAGTCCCTGTGGTCAAAAGAAGAATTGTTTTATTTTTAACGAATTTGCTGAAAGGATTTTCCTTCGGCAAGCGTGTGAAGAGTGATACCCCCCAACTGTAGATCGGAGAGGAATTCTGGTTTGGCATGGCAAAAAAATCTTTTTTAACTTGATGTAAGAGGTGGTGGGAAGGAAATTGAATGCGAAAACCAAGAGGGCGTCCAAGGTTAGATTTCCTACCTGAAGTAACAATCAGTGCTACAAAAGGTTACTTTTGTTGTGAAACTGAGAAATTCCTACTTCAAGCTTTACTACGTGGCGAGTAGTTTACAATTCAGTCCTGTGTTAATATTTGTATTGTGATGTGGTCACAGGAAGGAGAATCTCCTTCCAAAAGATTTAGATTTTTCACGTCTTTATTATGGTAACCACGATTTGAACATAACTGGGTAGTAGTAAATGTTTTTAAGATAACAACAACTTGCTTCCTCTACCGTTTTTCTTTCTATTCCAATATATTTCAAAATCATGAACAAAACACTTCAATTTCCTTACATAAATTTACTTGTTTTTACACACACCCAACAGGTTAGTTTCACAAATAACTTTATTAAACAGAATAAATATTTACCTATCAAATATTTATTCTGTTTAATAATTCCGATGTATCATTAGTATACAAAACATAGTTGAATTTTTTTGTTTTAATGATTACCTTTTTCTTTGAAAGAGATGAAATTCCGATATAAACAACATGATCAAGTTTTTTTAGAGGGATATCATTTGTAGTAATATTGATAATATCTTTTAAAAGAATAGTAATCTCAGCTGATTGCCATTGGATTATTATATGATTCTTAAAACTCTGTATATTTAAGTTAAACATGTTTTATCAATCCTTTTTATCAAGAATATAAAAAATGAAAATAGTTTTATATAATATATAAAAATAATAATATATTTTTACCTATAAAGATATTATTATGCAAAACTTCATACTTTATTGTAAACATTCAACTAAAAAAACAAACTGATAAATGTCTATCATATGCTGTTCTATTTTCTATATGAAAACCTTTTTGACACAATAATAAAAGAATTTTATCTTTTCCAACGGTAGACTTCTTCCTAAATTTGTTTGGAGATGTAAGATCTTAAACGTTCTATCGCTCCATTCTTACTGAAATTGCGAAGACCAGTCGAGAGCGTCATGAGTCAACGTACAAGACACTGCAGTTCTTATCGTAGGAATTTCGGGCAGAGCTCCCATAAGCTGTGGATACATCAATGTTCACAGGAATCACCCACTTTAAACATCTCGTAAGCGTGTTAAGTTGGTTAGTTCATAGAAGAATATCTTCAGTTATGTATAACAAAAGCACAATAAATAATAATTGAAGATTTAAAATGAAATCACTTTAATTAAATAATTTCCTAAAAATAATCTTATACAAATCTAATAATAAAAAAGAATGTTTGTTTATTTAGTTTTCCAAATACACTTTTTAGGTATCTAAAATATTATATCTTCATATTATATTTAAATGTTTGTTCATAAAATACGTAAATCTTAATTTCTTTTTATGTTAAGGGCTATATAAATTTATTATAGTGGATATGGATATACCATTAATGCACATACCCAAAACAATATTTGGTCTCCACATAGCATACAAAAAAGCATCCTTGCTACAGGACATATTTTTTTCGAAATATCGATTTCATTATATCTTCAACTTCATAAAAAATAAAAGTTAAATAAATCATTATACATAACTTAGTTGTTGCTAAATTCTATTTAATGCTCTCATAATCTTTTAATATCAAGCATTAATTGTATAAATATCTTCAACACCGAAGTGTTCGTCAAATCTTTATTTTAAACATACTCACATTTTGTATAAAACAAGCATATATTTATATAGATGGGACATAGCTGTTTATTACGCATGCACAAAAATTGTGCATGTTTTTTTCGTATATATATAAATTTACGCTAAAATTGCACATGAAATAAAAATGTACATATGATATATTGCTGCCAAATACTCACTTTTCAATATGGGTTTTGGTCAAAGATCGTTTTCCTGGGCGATCTTTCCTACTTGAATACGGATTTTATTTTTAAAACATATTTATCCAAAGGTCTCATATACTTTTAAAGGTATTCTTATTAGCGATATGGAGTACTCTGGTCAAGCGCTCCTATTTTTATGAGGACAATAAACCTCTTTGTTTGTTGTCTTTTTAATTATTCCCTTTTTCTTGAAGTGAAAATGTTTTTGAGTAATTTATTTTCTTTCACTTGATCAATAGTTATATTATAATATTAAAAAACTATTGAAATTAATATGAATTTCTTGGAAGGTTGAGAGATATTTAGTATACTGATATTCGTATACATTAGGCGATGGAGTTCGCCATAACCGCTATTTAGTTAGCTAATGACTCCTACCAATGAACAAGATCACTCTTGTCTATTGGTAGGAGTCTATTTTTTTGGACAAAATATAAAAAGAGGTGAAAAAATGGCATATATTATCGTTGGGCTTTTTGGAATATTAGGCGCGCTCTCTCGCTATCAATTTGGTTTAATAATTGATAGGTATTGGCATCAATCATTCCCTTTAGCCACATTATTAATTAACTTGATTGGATGTTGTTTATTAGGATGGCTTACAACCTATATTTCCCGTTTAAAAATTCTAAGAAAAGAGATTGTTACTGGCATTGGAACAGGATTTTTAGGGGCATTCACAACTTTTTCTACATTTAGCGTAGAAACGATAAAGTTAGTCAATCATTCGGAGTGGATGCTCGCGCTGCTGTATGTATGCATTAGTATGTTAGGTGGTTTACTTATGTCTGGAATGGGTTATAAACTAGGAGAAATTCAATTTATGAGGTATGAGATGAAACAAAACGTTTTACAAGCCAAAGGAGGAACAGAGTCATGACAGAGTATCATGCCTTATTGGTTGCCATTGGTGGGTTTTGTGGAGCAATTACTCGTTTTGGTATCAGCAATTGGTTTAAGAAAAGGAATAAAACCTCCTTTCCAATGGCTACATTTATCATTAATATAACAGGGGCTTTTTTATTAGGGTATATAGTAGGAACAGGATTGGATAAAAGTTGGCAACTATTGGTGGGGACAGGATTTATGGGGGCCTATACAACTTTTTCTACATTCAAGCTGGAAGCCATTCAGCTTGGTACAAATAAGAAATGGTTTGATTTCGTTCTCTATTTGGGAGCCACTTATACTATAGGTATATTATTTGCTTTTGTAGGAATGTATGTAGGGAAATTATAAACCTATAAATAAAACCAGCTGATTTTATCAGCTGGTTTTATTTATAATTCAGTTTTTGACTTCATACGGTATGATACCAATATTTCCATGTCCAGAACCTGATATTCGTATGTGATATCCCTCTCCTTTAGGTGCTCGTAACTTTATAAAAAAGCTCTCATTCGGGTTATGGCTTCCCTTTACTTCAACTGAATCAAATACTTCATCGGATAAAAACTTCTTTTTTACTAGTTCATACTTAATTGTATGTTTTTCAGAATAAAGCGATTGAGAACCTTTGATACCAATTCCTTGATTTTCTACTGAAATATTAGGAATGTATGTAAACGGAATGTCTACACCTGTATGCCAATCATAAGAACTCTTTGCAACTCCTACTGTACAGACGATAAAAACACTCAATATCATCAGAGCGAAAATAGATACTTGTTTTTTCATGTCTCATCTTCTCCTTCAATCAAAGTACACGGCTTTCATTGAAATTCCTCCTAAACAAAGTGAAGTTCAATTTTGTATACGTTTTTATATACAAAAAAATGACTCCTACCCATAGACAGAAATATTCCTGTCTATGGGTAGGAGTCATTAGCTATATAATAGCGATTATGGCGAACTCCATCGCCTTTTATGAAAATGTAAACGTCTTACATGGATAGAGTATGACAAAACATTAAAGCTTATACAATTTTTTTATCGACCTAATATGTTAAGAAGTATATTTTACAAGTCTAATTTGACATATTAAAGTGCTTAATAAATACCAGAATGAAAAAAATGGGCACATGGGACTTACATACAGAATATGTATATATCAGGGGAGAATGCTGCTGTAAGGTTTCAAAATATATGATAGGGTGCTAATCAGCACTTAGTAAGTTAGCTATATGCATGAAGAATCCCTAATTGAATAGGCGATGGAGTTCGCCATAACCGCTACTTAGCTAATGACTCCTACCAGTAAAAATTTACTGGTAGGAGTCTGTTTTTTTGCCAAAAAATTGGAGAAAGGAGTAGATTTCTGGTGAATCCTAAAGTAAAAGAAGTTCACGAGAATTATATAGGTAATTTGTTTACACTAGGAGGTTCAACATTTTTTGTGATTGGTTTTTTCATAGCTGCAGGAGTGGCATATAAAACTTATAAACGATTAAGTAACAAGGAGTTGCAGGAATAAGTTTTAGCAAGCATAAGCATATTTGGAATGAATAAAGTACATTCCGATATAGTTTCCCTTTTTATCAATTCCAAAAGTCGTTAGATTTAATTAGGGGATTGAATTTATGTAACACCTTTATGATCTTCCGTTTATTATTTCTTGAGGGAAATTTGTTCGGGTTACTTATTAAATCATCAATTATCTTTTTTCCGATTCCTGTTTTTTTTATAAGCCATTCTTCCTCAATCTCGTGTTTATATAAAAACCTACCGAACGTTGTTTTTTTCTTTTTAAATTCCATTAAAATATTCACTCCTTATTCATGTACTTATGTGTGATATACAAAAAAATGACTCCTACTGATAAACATGAAAAAGCCTCGTTTATCAGTAGGAGTCATTAGCTATATATAGCGGTTATGGCGAACTCCATCGCCTATTATGAAAAAAGTACATTTACTATACGTATCTCTATTCAAATGTTATTCTACATCTAATTAATTTTCATGAAACATAGTTGTTCCGTTAGAACAAATAGATTTTAAATACACTTTATAGAATATTGATAAATATGTAAATAAAAAAATGAAAGATGAGTTATTTTATTTATCAACCTTTTCTATTGGATTTTAAATTGCAATTATAGTAATCTGAAGGTAATCCTATGGATAACTATATAACATTCCCTTTCAGAAGGTCCTGCTCCCCTAGTCAGGGCCTTCTGAAATTAATAATAGTGCATTATTAATTTTTGATCAGCATACAAATGCTATTTTCTTGCAATGATTATTTTAAAATTTTTTATATGTAAAATGAATCTATCCCATAATGATAGTGGATAGATAAGTCCTAATTGGTCTTCTAATAGATAAAATTCTGTCAACCATTCAGGTAGTTCACAGCCTGTGTTGTTTATTTTCCACAATTCAATTCGTTCTAAGGCTAATTCAACACTCATTCGTACCCAACAATAACAATTGAAACTTTGGCTGCTAGATATTAACTTTATTTGACCTTCATGTTCAATGGGATAGATAAATCTATTAAAAAATGGTTCTGTTTTTCCTAGATGACTGCAGTTTCTAACCCAAATTTTTGTCTTTTTAGGTAATAGGGCGATATTAAGTTTATGACCTTTTCGCATTTTCAAAGGACCATCGTCGCTAGTAATATTTTTTACGTATTCACTTATAAAACAAAAACAGCCTGACCACATATTGTCATTATACTTAGGTGTATAGACGTTTTTTTTTAGTATTTTTTGATTAATTAATATCAGATCGGTCACTTCAGTATCTATAAATTCAAATACATGATCATATGTATCAGAATTATAGGGTTTGCAAAAAAAACCTTTGTTATCAAATCGATAAATTTTCACGTAATCGGAAGAATTCTTATCTATTTTCATATGCTTTACTCCTATATTGTTTATATTTCATGAATATCTTATAGTAAATCACTTTTTGCAATTGATTTATTTTGAATTTTCTTTTATTTTTGGTTATACTAAGAAAAAGAGTCGAATCTCCTTTAGGCTATGTTATTACAAAAAACCAATTCTACCATACAAGAATTGGTTTTTTGTAATTTATTCACTATAAATCTTGCAACTAGTTTTTCGGTTGCTATTCCTCATTAAAATTCTTTTATGCTATAATTTTAATGAGAACGTAACAATGACAAGTCTCTTCTATCTATAAATACCTTGTCACTGTACTTTTCTCTTGTGTCTTCTTGCTTCTTGAAAGAGCCATAATCTCAGCCATTGGGGATTGTGGCTCTTTTGCGTTCTTAATATATTATACATTTGAAGGAACGTCCCTCAAGTTTTACAATTGCTTATTCTTCATGTTCATTACCTTTACTGATAAAATATAAACAAGCCAATATATTTTTAAAATATATACTAACTGTTGTTGAATTAACGTTGTACAGAGTTTTGAAAAAATCTATTAAAGAAGCTTAGAAATTATAACCTATAAGGATTCTAAGCTCTTAATTTTAGTTATTGTATACATCAAGTTACTGTAGTTTATCACCAACTTTAAGTAAGCGAACAAATTATAATTTCCTTAGCACGCCCTCTTTAATTCCAGTCATATAATCTCCATACATATTCCTTGCGAAAAACTCGTTTTGTACTCCTAATTTCCATTTTTCGTTTGTAGCAGCTGCGAGATAACTAAACATATCTTTAACATGTAATTCACTACTCTTTTTAACATATTTTTCATGATTACTAAAGGAACTTATATACCTACAATACATTTCAAACAAGTGAGTTTCATCAAAATAAGTATCTCCTATGACACTGTAAATATGATCATTTCCAAATAGGAACTCTGTCATTTTAGATATTAGGTCAAACTGATGACTCTCTAGTTCAAACCATTTTGCATCAAGGTGTTTAGGTTTGTCTGGTTCCGATTTATCATAACGAACTGCAGATGCAAGTTTCGAAATGTAGCTCCCTGTTATCACCACTAGCATATCTGCTAATTGTAATCCAACAAATTCTTTAGAATCCTTTTCTACCATTATGTTCCCAAATCCAATACCCTCAAATGGCTTAGAAGGTATCCCCTGATCAAGAATTAGTGTGGATTGCTCAGGTTGCCATATACCGTTTAGCTTATTCTCGCTTAGCCATAAATCAACATCAGAGCTTACCTTTTCCCAGTCGAATGATACTTGTTCAAATACTACATCATTAGCTAATTTTTTCCCATTCCCAATGTACTTTATCATTTTTTTGTAATATGCTATTTGATCCCTCATTCTAGAAATATTTTTATGTTTTGCCACAAACTCTTTCAAATCTTTTTGAATAGAGAATAGTATTTCTTTGATTGTTTTTTTTTGATCAAAAAGATTTCTAATAACCTCTTCAGATGCTTCTAATTCACAATACTTTGTGAGACTGTATTTAAACAAAATAGGAGAAGTAATAAATCTTTTTGCCTCCATTTGGAGAATCCACTGTGTAAGCCTAGCATCAATAACCATTGACATTTTATTTACTGAAAATAGTAAGTTAGAGACATTCGAATCTAGTATTATGCTAAATAAATTAAGATAAAAACTACTATTCACTTCTTTCATACTTGCAACACCGAAATTAAAATTTCCTTTTAGTTCTTTCTCAACCTTATTTTTTTGTCCGTTTCTATAGTTTTCAACCAGTTCCAGATATTTTTTGTTAACATTTTCTAGGGAATCTTCTGGAATATAAAGTACATCAGCTACATAAGAACGCATTAAATCATCACCGAGATTTATTCTTCTATCATCTCGGTATGTATTCGGAATTCTGATTGTTTCTTGCGGTCCTTTTTCATCAATAAAGACTTGTCCCATTGTTAATCATCCTCTCTTCTGCTTCGGCCACTAAATTTTCACTACTGGTTTAATGCATTGTGAATAGATAAATAGTAAACTCTAAAATCACTATTTAACGCTTTTTCTTAATGTTAGTATCTATAAATATATTATATATACAATGTATTTGTTTTGTATGGAGTTACTGTAAATTTTTAGGGGAGTTTTAAATGGAGAATTTTCATATAAAATATCATACACCTGGTATTGCACGTTTATGTGTTGTTTAAATGAATTTATTGTCACTTCACATTTTTCATGTTCTTTTTAAGATCTACTTGCAGTTTAGTAAAAAACCTGAAAATAACGCTCTAAAATAAGAACCTATTTCCAGGTTTATACTGCATTTAATAGAATATTGTTATTATTAAAGGCTAATACTTAATCTGCCATCTTCGAAAATTAGAATTGATTGGTATGATTCCATGAATCCCTCGGTTTCTGGGTCCCCAGCGTTAATAAGACGCGTATTATGCTTTTCCATATAATCTTGCATTTTATTAAATTTCTCTTTATCTACGATATACATGTAGGAATATACTTGTTCACCATCTATCTTGAAAGGTTCAGAAAGTTGGAATGTATCTCCATACTTCTCTTTAAAATACTTTCTTGCTTCTTCGTGGCTTTTAAAATTAGGAATTTCTGCTGCTTCTTCGCGACTAATCCATAACTTTAATGACATATTATTCACCTCAGTATAGTTATTTTTAGAAATTTTTCTAATGTATCGTATAGTATCATTATAAGATATTGTTCTAGTGATTCCTATAATGATTATGAATATTCTGTTTTTGTCAATTGTAATTTTATGTAAATCGTGTTTTCTCGAACAACACCTGCAGATACAAACTACATAACTATTACTATATTTCTGCTTATGTATATGCTGTACTCTTTAAGCAAAGATAAAAGCCCTCCTAATTAAAGAAGGGCTTTTATCTTTCATATAAGTGAATCTAATTTTATGATTTGAAAATGAATGTCGCCTGTTATACCTCTATAACGTTGACTGGTCAGAGCTCGCTATCACTTTATTAAGTTTAATTTCATTCTTCTAATGTCTTACTAGCTGTGGTTAGTATCTTCATTGTGATAATCCCTCCAGTTGTCGCTTCATCTCCTCTGCGTTCTCTTCATTATGCTTCTGAAGTTCTTTCTGCTCTTTTTCTTGCTTATGATTGTCGAGACGTTCCTTGCGGTTCTTATCTTTCAGAGCATCCTCTTCAGCTTTCTTCTTGTCGTCTCTCTTCATCTGCTCTTGCTTCTTCAGGAACTTCTCTCGGCGTTCTTCCCGTTGCTTGTTGAGCTCTTTCAGCTCTTCAGAGTTTAAGTTCTTCTCAAGAATTTTTTTAGCCTTCTCATAGCTATCAGCTTGCTTTGCGGTCATCTCCTCTTTCGTGATAGATCCATGCTGATAGTCTACATAAATGCTTCTTTCCTTGTAAGGCACTTGTGAATAATCCATTTTAGACTTTAGTGATACTTTCGGATCAACTTCCTTTTCTTTTGGGGTTCCGCAAGCTCCTACTCCTATTGATAAGGCTAGAGTAAGAGCGATAGTTTTCTTATTCAGGTTCATTGTGATTTTCTCCTTAGGTAGTCAATTTGTTAAGGTGATAATACTATAATATAATGAATATACAATAAAGGTAAATACATATCGTGCCTTCTGGAACCAAACCTGCAGATACAAAATTACTACATTTCTGAACATGTATATGCTGTACACTTATATGAAAGATAAAAGCCCTCCTAATTAAAGAAGGGCTTTTATCTTTCATATAAGTGAATCCGATTTTATGATTTTAAAGATGAATGTTGTCTTGTTATACCCCAATATAACGTTGACTAATCAGAGCATGCTCTGACATTATTATTATACTAATGTATATAACGGAAATCAATACTGTAATAATAGGTGAATTTCCCCTACACTTCTTCGTTTTTATGATTATTATATTATAAAAGTATTATCTAAAAATATATAGTTTTATAGTTTTAATTATTATATACTTATACAAGTGATTTAGCTCTTTTTACGAGTTGAAATTAAGTTATATATAAGGAGCGGTTTAAATGAAGAACAAATTTACGCGTATGATTATGTTAATAGTGGTAATGGCTTTATCAGTTACAGCACTTGCAGCATGTGGAAATAATCGTGATCCCGAAGAAGTTGCTACAGCGTATTTCGAAGATGCAAAAGAAGGAAATGTTAAAGATTTTGGTGAGTTATTCACTCCAGAAGCAAAAAAAATAGTTGGTTTTATTGGTGGAAATGCAGAATTAATGAAATCAATTAGTGAAGACCTTAAAAGCTATAAGATTCGAAAAGTCGAAGAGAAAAATGAAATTGCTACAGTAACTGTTGATGCTGTATACAAAGGTAATCCTAAAAAAGTAATCATAATTGAGCTTGAGAAAACGGATGATGGTTGGAAAATTAGTAAATCATAAAAAAACGGTCTAGAATTCTAGACCATTTTTTAGTTTCCTCAATTTTCTTCTTCGAAATCACGTAGACTTGCAAGCAATTCTGTAAATGTTGAGCAAACAGGATGTATTGCTTTTTCCATGTCCTCTTCTTCATGATCCCAAAATACGATTGTTGGTGATGTGGGATTGTTACGATAGTCAAAGCATAAGAAATTCCCAAAAGGGTCATTTGCGAAAGGATATATGTTATCTAATAATTCTTCTTTTACATCTTCGTAATTTTTAACAATTGAATACTCATCTTCCATATGGAAGGTCAATAAATCATTGAATACATTTTCATCTTGTCCTGGTACATCAAATATTTTAGGACGAGGGTAACCTCCATCGTATTCTTTCACACATTCAATAAAATCATTAGGTAGTTTAATGTTTAAGTATTTTTCTACTTGTTCGATTTCATAATCTGTAACCTTTTCTTTACTTACACCAACCCATACAATGTTATGCATTAATAAACCTCCCTATTTTTCTCCGTCTTTACCCCAGATGTTATACCCACCTGTGTGACCAGTCTGCTTATGTAATTTCGCGTCTACTAGCTGCATTCTGCCTGTGTCCTGATGGTGATGCCATGTATATGTTTTGGGTTTCTGACCATTTTTAAATAATTCAACTTCCTCTGCAGTAAATTTAGCAGCGAGTTTGGGATCTTCTAATATCTGTTCGTATAACAGTTTATTACATATTCTATCATGAGTAGGTCTTGATTTTTTAAAGTCAACTTCTTTTAATTTTACTTCAGCAAAAGCATCGAAAATAGGGAATCCCTTTAAGTCATATGGTATTCCTGAAACTGGATGTTTATCGCCAGCTAATTCACCCATTCTTAACCTAATTGTCTTTGGACCATTTTTACCTTCATAAGTATAGGTGGCCGCTTTCTGTAAATATTGTTGCGTGCTACCAATTCCCGCATATGAAAGGTATTTACCACCTTTGAACTCATAGTTATTTAATATATGCAATGCATTCCTATAAGCAGGAGAATTAATAACAAGTGATTTCCCTTTGTTAATACCTGTAATTGCAGCTACCTTCCCCACTTGTCCTGCCTTACTAAGAGCCTTATCCCCCAGAAGCCCGAGTCCTAACGTTGCTACACCATAAGCTACATAATGCTCTCTACTTTCCATATCTCCATTCCAAAAATTGTTTACAAATGAATCAGATAGAGCATTCAACGCAGCAGGAATAGTTTCATCATAGTTTACAATCGCATCTCGCATATTTAACCAAGTTTCTTTATCACCTAAGGATATTAGTCCTTCCCAGGCATCCACTGCACCATCTACAAACCCAGTAGAAATACCAGTCCACGCAGCATTTAAATCCTTTTTATTCAAAAATGACTCTTCTGATTTTGGAGGGAGTTTACCACACATGCCTCCTTCTTGAATGTCAGAGTCAACTAAATTTCCGCCATACAATTCATCCGCTTCTCTGAATTTAACAGCTGCACGATCTAATTCTACTGCGATTTTATCCAATTCTTGCAAAATGTTAAACATCATTGGCTTTGCTTCATTAAACATCTGATAGAAACGATCACTGCTTGCTCCGCTCCACTGAGAAGCTATATATTCAGTTTGAGAGTATAAATCTTTATGTAAATATTCTAATGATGATTTCGTATTTTTTACGGTTTTAGCAGCTTGTTCTAATTGTTCCGGTGTTACTTTAATTTGTGTGCTCATTCCATCCCTTCTTTTCGTGTATATTATGAAAATTATAACATATCATTATTTCATGAATAGTTACCATTTGAAAATATCCATTTCTAAAAGTGAGAATATTTCGCCTTACAAAAAAGACCCAGTTCCTAATAAGGAATGGGCTGTTTTTGTGATAAATATGTTTTATTTTATATTAAATACAACATTAAAATTTATTCTGATTTTGGTTGTACATTGTACGCAGATCAAGCTACCCCTTCTCTATAAAACCACAGTTATTTTTTCTTATCACCTGTATTATGAATTAATGTATATGCTTCTTTATTTAGCCCCTTATATTACCAAACGTTGACCAAAAAATAAAAATATGGTATGTTTACTGTAGATTAGATATATATTGAATGCATATCCAATATATATAAAGTATAGTACTTAACTGAATTGCATAAACTAAAAAAGACGAGATGCTGTCAACATCTCGCCTTATAACTGCTACTGTCAAGGTGGTTGTTATTATGCATTATCTTTTTCTTTTAGGCCCACGCTTGAACTTTGGTCGGTGAAGCGAGGGTTTTTTGTTGTCTTTTTTTTCAAATTGCTTTTTCAGTGCATATGCTGAAACCTCACGCACAACTGCTCTTGCAATTTCTTTTAAAAGTTCAAACAAAAATTCCATGTTATATCACCCCCTTTCCTCCCGAATGGAAAGAAGGGATAATAACAAGCCCACCTTCACACGATATACAGTTATACTTCTATTTTACCATACTTCTACACTCTAAAATAGCAAATTCGTCCAATTGAAGCCTAATCATAATCTTATAGTTTAAGAGTTTAACAAGAAATTAGTTTACTATAATCAAAATATGTAAACTTAAATGTTTGATTTTTTTTATCTTGTAAATTTCATATAAAGCTTTGTACTCAACCTATTAATAGGTTCATTTTTAATTGCGTTTCTCATTTCTTTTTGTACTCTTTTTTCATCTAAAATAAACCTCCTTTAAAATCAAATCTTAATTTCCTTTTATTAACTTTAAATTTATATAAAACCTATTTTAGAAATTTTAGTAATTTATACAGAGGTTGACGTGAAAAACGACCTCTCAAATTCCTCTCTAAGAATCAATAGCTGTTCAGTTAATGTAATTATATTCAACGGTTTAAAAACCTCTTAAAAACGTAAATAGACCCCTTGTAACGTTTTTTCGTTTTTTGGAGTCTATCCTCTTTGGGAATTCTATTCTTCTATGTCTTCTTTTACTTCGGCGGATAAAATGTCTTCAGCAAACTTCTTGTAGCCATTATATCCTTTCTTTTCAGCCTTTTTCTTTATTGCTTCTAAAACTTTTTCATCAAGGTATAGGCTTAAATGCTGCTTTTTTTCTTTTAATTTCTCCTTTGATCTATTTTCAATTCTTTCTTTGAAAATTTCCAAATCGGATTTTAAGTATAATCGTTCAGTAGATGTCCCTTTAGCAATCTCTTTAAAAGGCAATATCCCATCTTTAGCTGCATTATGAACGTATGTCTTAGATTTGTTTAGAAATTCAGCAGCTTCTTTTAATGTCAAACAATCTTTGTATAATTCCTCTAGCTTTTTTACATCCTCTTTTTCAAAGCAATATCCCCCATCTGCTTTCCAGGTAGCCAGATTAATAGGTTGGATGTGTTTATACCTAATTAAATAGCCTAATTGATTTTTTGTTAGACCTACCCGATCGCATACCTCTTCTAAAGATAAATAGCTCATATCTCACCTCATTCGAAACTTTCACTCTAGCTGTTCTTTAAATTTTCTTAGTTGATACTTTGTTAAACCGGTTTCTTTCACTACATCTGTGATTGAGTACTCCTTATACTGCAAATACTTAAATGGATTTTCCATATAACGTTCTCGCACCTTATTAAATGTACTCTTTTTCGATAAAGAATTCAATTGATCTCCTTTTTCTCGGATGGAATCGAAAACGGGACATCCTTTACAATGTTTGTAGTTTCTTTGTTTTGCCTGTTCTTGCTCATCTGTACAATTCACTGATAGGTTGTTCAGAGGGCAAATTGAACAATGGGTACTTTCTAATTTATGGATTTCATGTAAAATTTTCAGACGAAGATGAGTCAAAAAAATCTCCTCCTACCGCATTTGGATTGAAATGTACAAAAAAATAAATTTAATATTTCCATTATACATCACCTAAACAGAAACGTTAAATTTTAAGGTGAAAATAATATTTTAATCATTTAAGTTTATACCACGGTAAATTATGTATTTATTGTGGTATAATTAGAATCATTAAAATCTATATAAAAATATATGTTTATTATTTCATTCTATAAAAGGTTGTGTTTAAATTTGAATATCATAAATTACGAACATAATAACCAAATTGTAAAATCAAAATCGGATTTTTTTGATAGCAGTCATTTTGAAAGCATTATGGATTTGGGTATCCGTAATATTGACTACTCGCAATTAAGCGAAGAATCATTGGTTTATTTATTTTTTCACGATGAGCCTTCTTTAACGAAAAAAAGAAGTGAGCGAACAAAACAACAGTATCTGCATGATCTTTCTCATTTTCTTCGTTACATAAAAGAAACAATCGGAACCATCCAGGAGTTATCCCATAATGAGATGGAAATCTACTTCTATGAATTAAGTAAGAAATATGCGGCCACTACATTACGTAAAAAGAAAACAGTAGTTCAGCAGTTTTTAAAATATGTGCATGATAACAACGGACTCTCAGACAACTTTAGTAGTCGCCTTAAAAAAGTATCCGTAAAAAAAGAAGAACTGGTCAATCGTGACCTTTACCCAGAAGAAGTTAACCAGATATTAGATGAACTAAAAAAATCCAACTATTTTGTTTACACTGCATTTTTCCTGTTAACTACAACAGGACTACGAATTGAAGAAATCGCAACTGCTAAATGGGCAGATTTGGTCTTTCATTCATCTTTAAATGCCTATCTACTTCGTGTCGTTGGTAAAGGGAATAAAAGTAGGGAAGTTCGCATCTTTGAAGATACACTGGATGCTTTATGCCATGTTCGAAGTTTACGTAAACAAACAACAGAACTAGATGCATCGAGTACCTCCGCTTTTCTCCCTAAAGCTGATGGATCAAATTATCGAGCGGACTATCTCTCTTCTCTTGTGGCTAAAAAAATAGAAGAAATAAATTTAGATTTTCTGCGTTACCGACAGGATAGAATCACTCCTCACACTTGTAGGCATTTCATGGCTAATTACTTAATGGAAAAGGGTGTTGAACTAAAAAAAATAAGGGACTATTTAGGGCATGAATCTATCATGACTACAGAACGTTATTTAAGAGAGCGTACAAGACGTCAAAACTTGGCCACAATAGATATAGGAAATTCATTATTTTAGTAAGTATATATAATAGGAAGAAACTCGATTTAATGTTTCGATTTCTTCCTGTTTTTTTGCTCATGGAATTCTAATTATTTCTCTATCATCATAACATTTAAACTAATTATTACAAATAAAATTAAAATATGACTTATTATTAGTCATTAGGACACAATTTACCTTTTCTGTTTTACACTAACTTTATAAATCAGAAAGGAAAAGGTGATGATATGTCCCATCTAAGCAAACGTCTTGCTGAATTGAGAAAAAAACAAGGATATACCCAATCCGATATATCACATCGCCTAAACATTGCCCGCACTACTTATGCAAATTGGGAATATGGGAAAGCTGATCCTGATGCAGATTCCATCATGAATCTTGCTGAAATACATAATGTCTCCATAGATGAACTATTCGGGCGAAATGCACCCCTAGAAAGTAAATTAGAATTAATTAAAGTAGCAATATCCGATTTGCCTCCACAAAAACAGCAAGAAGTGTTAGAGGTTCTTATTGAATACACCTACTTCATAAAAAAGCATTTTGCCAAATGAATGTAAAATTATTTTTCAGCATATTTTATATGATACGTGAGTTAAGTGCACTTGTTTAATATTAGCCTGTAAAAAGGGGCTACACATTTTCAATGCCCCGCCCTCGCGGAATAATCATTGGAAACCCTGTGTTATCAGTAGATTTGATAACACAGGGTTTTTTGCAACTTTACTAACAATATAGTTTAAAATTTTGATTTCGTATTAGCTATCAGTTTGTGAATAATTCACAAACTTTTCCTGTATTTCGAATTTGATATTTAGGAAATATCCCTAAAAACAACGAATGCGATTGCCTCCTATGAGACAATCGCATTCTAATTATTTAAAGGTTAACCCATTCCACTTCCAGGATCACCCATTCTAGCTAATAATTGTTCTGAATCTTTTTTTACTAAATTGTTTGGTTGCTCTTTACTACCAACAGCAGTGTAAACAATTCCTGCTGTTAAAAAAATACTTGTTACTACAAATAGTAATTTCTTCATATAGCACCACCCTCGTACATTATACCACTTCTATTAAATTCTACCACTATTTTTTTAGGGAATCTACAATAGAACCTATTACCAGCACACTCTAGTAACACAATCGACTTTTCAATTAATGAAATATCATTCTTCGCTATTCCTAAATAACAATATTGCATCGGTGTTAGCATCCCATTTTTCTTGTCTAAATCACTCAGGATCTCAACTGCATTTTTGTAATTCCCCTTAATGATTTCTAAAAAAGACTTTTCTGCAGAATGATATATAACTATATTCTCTAATTCTTGCTTATTTACTAACTTAATAAAAGCATATGTGTTAAGAATTGATAGCTTTCTTTGCTTTTCCCTTTCAAAATTACATGCTCCCAGCTGCTTCAGTGCCTTTTTCATATACCAAGATGCACTATCATAGCAATCGAAAGTATATGACTCTGCTATATACGCAAGTGCGGATGCCCTTAAAAGATGGAAACAATCTTTAGAATCATCTATTGCTAAAATCTCCTGACACACACTCCTACATATTTCAAGATTATCTTGTACTAAATAGGCATATGCTAATCCTTCTTTAATCCTGCCAAGATAAGATGACCTAATGAAACTATCAGTAATTGCATCTACATCTGGAAGTAACATTTCAGCATATTTGAACAGAGAATTATAGTTTTCTAAATCATACATGGTGTAGTAAGTTAATATACCACATAAGACCTTCATCTCATTTGTCTTAATTATCTTACTACCTTTATGATCTTCAAGCTTAGATAATAATTCCTGCTTTTTAATTGTCCCATTACTTCTAAGTAATACCAATTCATATACATAAGCCCATTCCCTATTCATTGCAAGTGAAGACTTTCTTTCCTGTTCTACTAATAGCTTAAGAAGTGATAAATCACCTTTTGCATTGGCGTATTCCATAGCAATCCTCAAGTTCTTCTTGCTTGTTGTGACAGAACAGAAGATGTGTAGCATCTTTCTTTGTTTATCAATATCACCCGCATACAATAGCTTCAATAATTTAATTAAATTCCAAAATCCAAATTGATTTTTCCCCGTTAAATTCTTCGAAAGCGTTCCTGAAGAAATACCGATTATTTTAGCGATATCCTCTTGATTTTTCCTTTGGAAATCAATTTCATCAATAATTTTACTCAAGAATTTGTTTAATGTTTGTTCTGAAATTTTATCTTCTCTCTTAAGTGTTTCATTCATAATATTTTCCCTTCTAAAAAACAAGAATTCCCCAATATCCCTCAGTATATTTGTAACATCCAATATCGTTATATTCGATTCTAATATAATTATATCGAAAAAAATGTCGTTTTTTGTCGATATAAAAAGATAATTAAATATGCAATTCTGCATAATCGCAATGTAATGCAAACGAAAAGGACTCGAATAATTCGAATCCTTTTTTACCTATTTCTTAACTTCAGCCCATTTATAGTTAAATTCCCCACCAAAATCATTCGTTACAATTCCGTTAATTGAAGAACGTTGTAAGTATGATCTACCTGGTTGATAGAATGGTGCGACTGCTCCATCCTCTAATAATATTTTCTCTGCTCGTTTCATTGTCTCCCAACGAGTATTTTCATTACCAGCTAAGTCTGTTTTCACTTGATGAATTAGTTCATCATATGCCTTATTTGAATACTTATCAAAGTTATATGTACTATCTGTCGTAAACAAATCTAAAAATGTAATCGGATCAGGAATATCAGGAGCCCATACATCAACTCCTAAATCATAATCACTATTCAGCAGCAATTGAATTTGCTGTTTACGTGGCTGCGTTTTAACATGCACCGTTATCCCCTCTAAATTCTTTTCTAGTTCGCCCTTTAAGTACTCCGCATTTTTCTTGGCTATTGCATTATCACTTGTTAACAATTCTAGTGTTATCTGTTCTTTTTTAAGTTCTTGCTTTGCTTTTTTCCAGTTCTCTTTCGCTGCATTTACATCATCTTTTATTAATTTCCCATTTTCTTTTCGGAAGTCTTTTCCGTTCGAACCTTTAGCGAACTCAGTGGGTATAAAACCATCTGCAGGAAGAGATCCATTATTTAACACTGTATCTACAAAGGCTTTCTTATTCATCGCCTGACTAATTGCCAAACGGACATGTTTATTTTTTAATACTTCATTTTTTTGATTCATACGTAAAAACTGCATAGTTACTTCAGGTCGCTCTTTGAAATCAGAACTATTTCTATATTTATCTACAAACTCACCTGTTAGTCCTACACGGTCAATTTGACCTGCTTCATATAAATTAATTTCTGTTGACTTATCTTTCACAATATCAAAGTTAATTTCGTCTAATTTCACTGTTTTAGTATCCCAATAATTCGAATTTTTTTTCAACTGAAAACCTTGTTCATGCTTCCAATTATCCAATGTAAACGCTCCGTTATAGACCAATTGACTTGCTTCTAAGCCATATTGCGTTCCTTGTGATTCAAAATACTGCTCGTTAATAGGTAAAAATGTTGCAAACGTTGTTAAATTAATGAAATAAGGGACAGGCTGCTCTAATTGCACTTCTAATGTTTTATCATCTATTGCTTTTACCCCTAACTGATCTATAGGTAGCTCTTTACTATTAATTCTCTTTGCATTCTTAATATCAAAGAATAAAAACGCATATTCTGCCGCTGTATCAGGATTCACAGCACGTTTCCAAGAGTATACGAAATCTGCAGCTGTTACAGGTGTTCCATTTGACCATTTGGAATCTCTTAGATGGAATGTGTATGTTTTCTTATCGTCACTCACTTCATATGATTTTGCTACACCAGGAATTACTTTGTTATCTTCTCCTAGTATGTACAGGCCTTCAAACACATTCCGCATTACATTCATTGATTCACTATCCGTTGCCTTCGTTACATCCATTGTTGGGATCTCCGCTATATACGGTAAATGAATGGACTGTTTTGTTTCATTCTTGTTAGTTGCTTTTGCATTATTTTTTGTCTCTTTTTCTTCACTACTGCAAGCTGTTAGTAGTAGACTTGTTCCTATAATAGCAGCTACAACTGATCTAACTCTTTTAAACATCTAACTTTCTTCCTCTCTATATGGACGGTTTATTTAATTAGATTATCTTTATATTTCGCTTTAAGGAATATAAGAATATACAATTCATTCTCTAAAGGTATTCAGTTGCCTTTTAGCATCATATACGCCATACCTAAACATTAAACCTCTTATCACTTTACCATTAAAACCGTAGCATTCTAGAGATTATTGTGTCAATCATTAAATTTATTTTACACTTGGTATTATTCTTTTCAAAAAATATGCGAGAGACAAATAGCGCATATTGTATTTTGGGGTAACTTGTTACTTATAATTACATACTATAATACGAAACTTTCAAATACAAAAACAGAATAGTCTTGGTTGTAAAAGCACTTGCGGAAACAGGTGCTTTTACTATGTAACATTTTAATAGGAACAAGCATATAGTAAAGTATGGGACAACCCTCCGTTGTTTCACATTCACTCATGATTAACTCCTTAACAGATTAAGAGCATCTATTAGCGTAGGTGCTCTCTTTTTAATATGTAATACACTTTGTGTACTATTCAATGTCAAAAAGAAAAGCCATCAATATAGATGGCTTTCCTTAATTATATGCAATAGGAAGAACGAACTTACTTAACTAATTGTTGTTGGATTTGCTTAATTAAAAGTTCAGCCCCTTCAGGACTTAAAACGATTTGACCATTTGCCAATGATATATTTTTTTCTGAAATATCACCAGTTATTGCACAAGCATCATAAGTTTTGTATTTCTGTAAAATGATCTTTTCTTCTTCTACAAATATTTCTATAGGATCTTTTTCTGCAATTCCTAACGTTCTTCTTAACTCTTTTGGAAGAACAATTCGCCCTAATTCATCTATTTTTCGTGTAACACCTGTTGATTTCATGTTTATACCACCTTATATTTTTTCTATCTAATAATCACATATGAACAAGCGTATTTAATGATTTTTTTGGTATCCTATGCATGCAATACTACAATTATATCTCTAAATTCCTTTTTCGTCTTTTATCTTGTTTTCTCTTTCTTTAGAATTTAGCGTAGGTCATTATTTTTTCAGCCTACTTTGGACGCGTTATAATCCGTGATATAACGTGTTTTCTTCCTATACTTATATATTCCTTTTTATAATTAAATTGTTAGAGATTCTATAGAAATGCTATTATATATCTAAGAATAAGTTATTTCCGTTTTATTAAGTAAAGGAGCGATTACTGTTGAAAATGACAAAAGGAGATGCAATACTTCGCTTACTGACAGAAATTAAATTAGAACTGAAAGAAACAAAAGAGGCTATTGAAAAACTAGATGAGAGAATAGCTAAAATAGAAAAGCAAACTCTTCCAACAAATATATCTAAACCTGATCTAAATACTCGAAAAGAAAAAGATTGGAAATATCCTTCTAAGATGAAATAAATCAGAGGGATATTTTTCTTTTAGAATATGTGGAAACAAGTAGAACATAAAGAATAGGTATCTTTAATTAAAAAATCAATATATATAAGTACAATCTATGTAATGAATACATTTTAATTTCTTACTACCTTACAAAATTATCCCCTAGCTCTTACTAGGGCTTTTTCTATGCACACTATAAATTGCATCTTGTGTACACACACGTTATAATAGTCACCAAATTACATATAACGAGGTGCAAAAAATGAATAAGACAGAATTAACAAAAGTAGTAGCAGAAAAAGCAGTACTTACACAAAAAGATGCAGCTGCAGCAACACAAGCTGTATTAGATACGATAACAAGCGCTCTAGCTAACGAAGAGAAGGTACAAATTCTTGGATTTGGTACATTCGAAGTACGTGAAGATCTGCACGTACAGGACGTAACCCACAAACAGGTGAAGAAATGCAAATTGCAGCTTCAAAGGCACCTGTTTTTAAAGCTGGAAAAGAATTAAAAGAGGCAGTGAAATAATTACACATAGTCCAAAGGGTTTGATATTCATATCAGCCCTTTTTACTATTGCACTTATACATAAGTTTCATTTGCAGTTATATAGTATGTTATAACTTTACTGTTGTATTGAACTTTTAACTGATAATCTTGCATTTTTATTTAATTTCATGTTAATTTCACAAAAATAAGTACACCCACTAATGAATGTACTTACTTCCAAAACTTCCACCATGATTTCCTCTTTGCAGCTGCTATTTCTTCCTGAGCTGATATAATAGTACGTTTTGCTTCTTGAATCTCTCTGACCATCTTCATAAGATTATCATCCCTTTGCTCTAACCTCTTTTCTATCCTTTCTTCACGTTCCTTCCGATCTTTCATATCCTCTTCGATCAATTTATTTCTTTCATCCATACGATCACCTAGTCTCTTTTCCATTTCTAAAAGTTTTGCTTGCTGCATCTTATTAATTTCTTCTATCATAGCGCTATATTGTTGTTGGAATTGATACTGTATTTGATAAGGAACTGAATCTAATCCCTGGGATTCCTCTTTCATATTATGGATTCCAAACTGCTTCGCAATCCTTTTTGCAGCTTTTTCTAAAGTCATACCATCTTGCTTACTCAACTCTACTAACTGTTCAATAAGTACAACATCAAACTCTGAATATTCCCTTCTCCCTCGATTATTTTTTCTTACATCATACCCTTCACGTTCAAGGACATCCGAATACTTTCTAAGTGTGCTACCACTTACCCCTAAACGAGTATATACTTCACTGCTGGTATATACTACCTCTGCTTCTGACATAGCGCTACGCACCTCCTATAAGGGGAATTCCATATCAAACCTCTAATACCTCTTAATATTCATCGACGAAGCTCGCGCGGTCCTTGCTATGTTTTGTCGAAATAAAAGAATTTAAAAATAAAGTCGGGATGAGTATAATGACCAACATGCAGAAAAAAGGAGGAAATACTATGAAAAAGAAAAAGGCACATAAGGGCGTACCGCCAGCATTTCGGAATAAAACCACGCTAAACAAAAAATAAAATAAGCCATCCATTTGGACAGCTCATTTACATAATTATCGATTTTTATTTATCACAGACTACATAAACCTTAGATTAATTTCTCTGTAGCAATTTTAATGTTCTATACATTGAATCAAAGAAATGATGAATATCTTCTTTTTCAATTATCCAATCGCAACTCGCATCATCAGATAAATCTGCGCGCGTTTTTCGCCAAGGGTACTCCATATGTGTTAAGTCTTCTAAAAATTTCGCTTCAAATTTACTATATTTATCCCATATCCAATGTAATATACTCAACTGATCAGATGTTAAACCTAAATCATGGATAGATACATTAAAATCCTTATCAATTCTCTTCGAGCCATATGATTTATAGCGATGATATAAATCAGGAATTACCGGACCATGTTGCCATGCTTGGAAATTATCTTCAAATAAATCGTGTCCAGTGAAAGCGTGGCTCCATCCCTGAGCAAAATACATTAATTTCTGAAGTTTTAAAGGAGAAACTCTTAAATCGTCTTCATCTTTCTCATTAAATTCTTGCCCTTTTATAATAAAAAACTTCTCTACTGATTCTATAGAAGTCATTTGCCATTCATCATCTATATTTTCTATATTTAATAAAGTAAGCCTATCATCTAATCCCTTTAATAACTCACCCGATTTTACTGTATCTAATAAAAAAGATAACCTTTCTTCAAGTGCTTTTTTAGGTTTATCTTCAAGTTCATCACGATAATTATCAAATGCTCGTTTCATCGCGCGTGGATCTAAATATGTTTTAAAATGAGTATCATGTTTTTTTGTCTGTAAACTTCCATGTTCATATCGAGAGATAGTAGCCGGGCTCCATCCAATTAATTTAGCCATTACACGCGTACTAACCTGATAAAGTTCCTTACGAACATAATAAAAATCTTCTGCTTTTAGCATATCTTTCTTTTCCTGATATTTACGATAAATCTTATTATAGTTTCTATCTGTTAATTCATCGTTATCTGTGTACTGTCCACATTTAGTACACTCATAACGTTCAGCATCGTATATGATAGTTTCGCCGTGCAATTCAACTTTATCTTTAACAATTTTATGTTCAACCGGAGTTCGTTCAAAACAATGAACACAGAATTTTAATTGTAACGTCATATCTTTTTCCTCCTGTTTTTCATGCCCCCTCATGATTCCTTGAGGGGGTATGTGATTGTACGATCTGGTTCATGAAAAGAAACACAACAGGTAAAAGGACCATCATTGTCTTCAATAAAACTAAACTTAATATAAACTTCCATCGTTTTATTTCCAGTAACAACCTTTCCAAATTCCCACATATCACTACTTCGCAATCGTGGGGGAACATTACTGCTACCATTTGGATTTGGTCCTCTGTAATAATCTTCATAAGTTAGTTCTTCTTCAACAATCCGTCTTACATCTGCGGGTCTAAATCCTAATTCCAACAAAGTAGCTTCATTCTTATCTCTTTGTGCTAAAAGGATAAAATGGTCATTTCCCCGATTAATGCAATCAACAATCTTCTTTAAAATATCTTCAACCTGGGCCTGTGTAGCTCCGTTGAATGCTGCCAATAAAACCACATCCAATATTAAGACTAGTGTTCTCAGTCATACAATAATTTATTCAAGGATAACACTTTTTGTTATCCGTTAATAACATTTTATCATAAATTATAAACATTTGATATAAAAACAGAGCAAAACAATAAAAAATAATTACTTCATTTTTTCGTTCTATGGACTTATACATTTTTTATACATCTCTATTATGGCGCGGTTTTTGGTTTCTCGTTTGTTACTGAATTAGCCAAAAAACTATATAAAATTTCGCATACTCTTAGCGTGTTTTTTTCCGAAATGCTGGCGGTACCTCATAAAAGAAAGAACGAATTAAACTTAAAGGCTCGTTTTTGGGGATTTGAACTCTTCTTCAAACATTTATATTTAAATTATATTTTTAAAACCTCTTTATAAAAGAACGTAAGTTCGCATATAATAAGATAGGAACAGACGTTCTTTTATTTTAAGGAGGAATCACAGTGTATGACTATTCAATCCTACCGAATAGGATCATCTTATGTGTTGATTTACGAAGTTTTTATGCTTCAGTAAGCTGCATTAAAATGGGATTAGACCCAATGCATACAAAATTAGCTGTAGTAGGTGATGTAAATAGAAATGGTTCAATCGTTCTAGCTGCAACACCACCCTTAAAAGCCCTGGGCGTAAAGAAGATGGCAAGGCTCTACGAGATTCCTCGAAGAAAAGATATTCTTGTTGTGAATCCGATTATGAGTACCTACATAAAATGCTCTAATTACATAACAAAGTTAGCTTTACAATACGTACCCATCGAGGATTTCCACCAATATTCATGCGATGAATTTCTGTTGGACGTTACGGATAGCATTCATTTGTTTGCTAACGATCCCTATGAATTTGCTTTGAAATTCAAACGTGAAATATATGAACATACACGCATTGAATGTACCATCGGAATTGCTCCGAACCCTTTAATGAGTAAGGTTGCTTTAGATATTGAAGCAAAGAAGAACAAAGAAGGAATTGCTCATTGGAAGTATGAAGATGTCCCAACTAAATTATGGAGCATACGACCACTTAATAAGTTTTGGGGCATTTCGTACAAAACAGAAGAAAAATTGAATCGAAAGGGGATACATTCTATTGGGGATTTAGCCAATTCCCCCCTTAAATACTTGAAACAAAGCTTCGGCAAAATTGGAGAGGAATTGCACTTACATAGCAACGGCATCGACTTCAGCCGTATTTCGGAGAAATACGTCCCTGCTACAACTTCAATCGGAAAAAGCCAAATTCTAATGCGTGACTATACAATAGAAGAATTCCCAATTGTTCTATTGGAACATATTGAAGAAGTCTGTTATCGCCTTAGAAGACAAAACAAACTTGCTCAAACAGTTCAATTTTCTGTTGGTTATAGCAAGAGTTATAACGGCGGGATTAAAAAAACACATACTTTAAGCCGACCGACTAACCTAACAATGGATATTTATAAGATTTGTACATACTTTTTACATCAACAATATACTGGAGAACCTATCCGCAGCATAAACATTTCTCTAACGAATCTAATTCGAGAAGGGGAGGAACAAATTTCTCTTTTCGATAATGTCACGCAACGAGAACAAGAAGTAAAACTAACAAAAGTAATGGATGAAATACGCACAAGGTTTGGGAAGAACAGTATTCTACGAGGGATTTCTTACACGCATAGCGCTACAGCTAGACACAGAAACACATTAATAGGAGGCCACAAATCATGAATAACGCTAATATGCCAAAGGGAAGAGGAATGGTAAAATTCACCCCGTTCGCAGCATTAACAGCACAGTTTGACGGCATACGTGAAATCATTAAGGAACAACACAAAGTAACCCGTCCGATCTTAACTACTGAAGAAAAAGAGCGAATTGAAAATATGCTAGTATGTTCCTTATTTTCTGAAGAGGAAATATTAATTACATATTTTGAAGACGGTTATTTACTTTCAGGCTATATGACTGTTGTTGATATCGATCCACCAAATAGTGCTGTTATATGTACCGATGCTTTTTATAACAAGATGAAATTACAATTTTATAATATAATAGATGCAAAATAGAATGTATTTACGTAAACACATTTAAACGATTATGAAGGAGTGTAAACAATGCAAGAGACTCAAATAAGAAAGAATGCAGCAGGAGCAATTATTCATAACGATATCAATGCCTACCCCTATTTAAATATACCAATGATTATTAATGAAAAAGATGGAATGATTTATGAAGTTCTAAGTACTGGTTTTCACACTAATGATACAGTAGGAATGCTAACAACGGATAGTTTTGCTACAACCAGGGTAAATGCACCGATTATAACAGTGAAAAACAATGAAGGTAGTATTCAAGCATATCGCTTACCTTTAGAACTAGAACATTGGGTTCTTTCTTGTATGCGTGCTGCTTCAGTAGAAAAAAATCCGTTTCCATGTAAAGTTGCTTTTGGAATTATAGACAAAAAATATCATGTTGAATTCAAATAAAAAAGGTCTGCTTATTCAGCAGACCTACCATCAATTATAGCTTTATATTTTTTTGCCTGTTTCAATGTCCAAACAGGTGTAGAAGCAAGGATCTGGATTGGATTAGGTAATAACGGCCTTACTTTCTTCCCATCTCGTTGTCGAGAAAACTTTACGCTTAAACGTGCTTTATCCCAGCCCAGTATCTCAGCAAATTCTTTTAAACCAACGAGAGGGGGAACTACTCCCCCAGTTCATCACTCCACGTTTGATAAAAGCCACCGCCAACCGTTTCGAGTACATTATCATCCTCTTGCGGGGATATTCCATACCAATATGCGGTTGTTATTACTTCACCATCTAAAGTTTCAATTGTGATTTTTTCTTGCGTGTAAGCTATTCCTTCTTCAGCAACTTTCTTCGCTTCACTTAAATCACTTACCTCAACTTCTTCTGTAACACCAGTATGATAGTTTACAATGTATTTTTCCATTTATAACATCCCTTTCAAAAAGTGATAACTTTGTTATCTTTATTATAACCAGAATAGATAACTTTGTTAACACTTTTTACTTATATTTATTTCATTATTTTTCAGGAAAGAGCAAACCAAACAAAAAGGTCTCCCGCTACCCTTCTTAAAAACAGAATTTTCAGTTTATTATTTTTCAACAGTAACAACACCTTAAAATTCTGATAACATGATAAAATTATGGAAATATATACTAATAGGGTGAGGGGATCAAATATGAATGTTCAAACTGTCTCCAAAGGAGAAATAACAAATCTACTAAACAATTGGTATCAATCCATCATTTCACAACATGTACTAAAATCCACGAATTACAAGAAAGAAATTGATAGTAAGATTCATCAAATCGAAGAAGATCAAAATATACTTATCTATTATTCATTACTAGATTTTAGATATAAGTTACTTACACATGACGTTAAAAACTATAAAGATAGTTTAGAAAAGATAGATTGTATACCTGATCAAGCAGACAACTTTCTAAAATATTATCATAGTTTTTTTAAAGCAATTTATTCAATTAATATGGGAGATTACACTTCTGCTAAAGAGCAATACGAAGAGGCTGAAACATTATTAAAGGATATTCCAGATGAACTTGAAATAGCTGAATTTAATTATATGTTTGGTTCTTTCCATTATCATATTTATCAGCCGCTACCAGCAATCAAATATACTACAAAGGCAAAGGAATTATTTTCAAAGCATGCAGGTTATGAAATCAAAGTTGCAGCTTGTAATAATACACTAGGACTTGCTTGCACTTCCCTTGGACAGTATGAAAGTGCAGAAGAACATTTCCTTGCAGCTTTAAGTACCTTCAACAGACAAAACGAGGATAAACTATCAGCAAAAGTGAAACATAATTTAGGGTTATTGTATGCAGATCAAAACCTTTCCGAACTAGCAATTAAATACCTAAATGGATCACTTGTAAATAACCAAAAAACATTATTCTTATTAGCACAGGAGTATTTCAAATTAAATAATAAAAACGCTGCTAGATTACATATTGAAAATGGATTGAAGATTTCAAATGAAGAGTACAATCATCATTTCAATATCCTAAAAGGATTAAATGACAATCTAAGTACAGATGACTTTGAAGACATCATTTTGGCAGGAATTTGTTATTTCAAGAAAGAAGAGTTATGGAAATACGTAAAAGATTATTCCGCTATTTTAGGCAATAAGTTTTACGAATTAAAATCATATGAAAAAGCTAGCACGTATCTACATATGACGAACGAAGCTGATAAAAAGGCTTCAGAGAAAGGAGCTTTAAAATAATGAAAAAATCTCTATTAATTTTTGCTATTGTCACAAGTTTTTTATCTTTCAGCTTCAGCAACACTACAAATTTACAATCTGTATCAAAAGAAAAAGTAGATTTTGTTCAATATGCACATGGTGAAACTATTTAACAAAATAAAGTACTAAAAAGTTATGTCATTACCCCTTATAATGCGTAACACAAATAATCATTAACAAAATAAAAAGAACCCAATATTGAAGTGACCCCTGTCAAGTAGACAGTATTCAAAAAACACAACTAAGCAACCTGAGTTCTATATTTATATGGACTCAGGTTATTTAGTTTCTTTTGGAACCTTTGGTGATTATAAAAGTGTATATATTTGCGCACAGCAAACTTAACCTCATCAGCTGTGCGGAAAGAGTATAAATGAAAACACTCTGACTTAAAGTGACTGAAGAAGCTTTCTATACAAGCATTGTCCCAACAGTTTCCCTTTCTGGACATACTAGCCTTCATCTGATATTTTTTGAGTAGTTGATTATATTGACGAGATGTGTACTGGAACCCCTGATCACTATGCAGGAGAATCCCTTTCACGTTTCGTTTTTTTCTTGCTTTTTTAAGTGTGTCTAGTACTAGTTTTAGGTCATTTCTACGGCTAATTTCATAGGCAACAATTTCATTGTTGTATAGGTCTTTAATAGCGGATAAGTACAATCTCTGTCCATTGAAAATCAAATAGGTAATATCTGTTACCCATTTTTCGTTTGGTTTGGAAGCTTGAAAATCCCTGTTCAGATGGTTATCTGAAATCACATAAGCTTCTTTCTTCCCGTAATAAGGTCGTTTTCTCCTAATAATAGCTTTGATACCTAGTTCACCCATCAACCTTTGTATACGTTTGTGATTAAAATGAAGGTTATAAGTGGCTTTCAGCCAAACTTGTACTCTCCTGTATCCATAAATCCCTTTAAGTTTTTTATGACACTCCAATATCTTCTTTTTTATTTCGGTATCTTCCAATTGTTTTTCAGAAGGCGTCAACTGTCGCTTAATCCATTTGTAGTACCCACCTCTAGTTACTCCAGCGATATCACATAGAATGGTAACTGCATAACCTTTTTCTGATAGCCCTTTGATGGCTTCAAACTTCCTCGTTTTTGGTACAGATTCCACTCCTCCTTTTACATCCCTAAGAGCTTTTTTAACATTGCATTCTCCGCTTCTAATCGTTTCATTTTAGCTTCTGGATCTTCTGGATTGTTTTTTGGTCTACCTATACCTGGACCTTTCGTTTTACCACGTTTTTCTTCTAGTCCTTTGATACCTTCAGCTTCAAAGTGTTTCACCCAACGTCTTACTACCGAGTGATCAATTCCTAATTCTTTAGCAACCGTTTTGTATCCCATTCCTTCTTTCAAGTATAAATTTACTGCTTTTTTCTTAAATTCTATATCATAAGTTACTCTAATTTTGCCCATAGAAAAATCCCCTCCATAGTAAACAGATTAATGTGCTTTCTTTTTACTGTCTACTATAAGGGGATCATATCATATCAAGGGTTCTTTTTATTTTTGCTTGCTGCTCTTAAACATCAAATTAATTATTACTAATTAGTTTGATCAAAACGGTGCTGCGTTTTTTTTCCATTACTACATCCCCCCTCTTTCAACAATAAGCTTTTTTAGTAGAAAGAGTTAACATAATAATATTATTATCGATTTTTATTTTTGGGTTTAAGGATATACCTTTTTATGAGAAAATAAAACTATAAAACAATTAATCTTTAGAAAGTTGGCGATTCTATGTATGTTCCTGGTCACATTTCTCGTGAAGATGAAGAAAAAATCCCTTCCTTCTCTAGCCATGACGAAGCTCGCACTTGGTTTATAAATAAGTACGGTAGAACTTTTCAACTAGTAAGCTCTGAACTTATTGATAACCAAGAGTGTTATTTTTATTACTTGATTTTAGATGAAGAAAAATTTACTAAAGGTCAAGAGATTTTGCTAAAGCATGGAATGCTTGTAACTTCAATGGAGTACTTAGGCAGTTATCAAAGTATCGAAATTTTTGAGGACGGTAGAATTCATATTGTTCATTAGAATCAGGGGTATTCACATTTAGGTATGTGAAATTATATATACGGAGGGTTCTCATGGATATATCTCTAAAAGTACATAAAAATCAAGATCCCCATAACGAAGCCATTAAAAATATTTCTACCGTTTTTAAAAAAAAATGGATTACAAGTTACGACTACACAAAACAGAATATCCTTCATTATCAAAGTAAAAAGGTACCTGGCCAACTATTTACCAACCAAACCATAAAACCGATTCTATACCTTACCAAATTAACTCATGCCGCTTTATACGAAGATCACAACCTAGTATCCTCTTTTCTCACAAAAGAAGATGTAGCATGGAAAGAAACTCTGAAATACAATGAAAAAGGCGGCTTGTGTATCTACGCCAGTGTTTTACTTTATTATTTATTGCTAAAAACAAATGAAGTATCGAAAAATAAATTATCTTTTATGCAAGGATTTTATCACCACGAATTTCATAAAAACCATTTCTTGAATAATATTTACCAAAATGGTGCATTCGGACTACATTCTTACATTCTATTTGACGGATACCTAATCGACACTACTATTCATCAAATTGCATTTAACTATTATCCTGGTGAACATACAGAATTTAGTTTCATAGGCGAAACTACTGCTGGAATCAATTTATACGGATTTAAAGAGACGAACAAAATCGTTCACAAATATGCAAAAAAAATTGCTAGAGAGTCCAACATGACAATTGAGGAATGGATTGAATACCACCATTCTAGAATGAATAAATTTAAAAACTGAATTTTCTCAACATTTATTACACAATTCTTAAGATGTTTTCCATAAAGTGAATACTATATGATTAGCAAAAAGTCTTTAAGATTCTAATAAAAAACGGCATACTATATTCACTTTTTCTTATAGTAATATCAAACACTGATATGTCTTCATTAAGGTCCAATAGCATCTCTTTGACTAACACCCAAATAATTACCATTTCTTTCTCAATAACGTAAAAATCCCTTTTATTGTAAAATGAAAACGAACTAGTTTAAAACAGGGAGTAGAAAGGGGAATGGGAATGAATTTCAAAAAAATCGCGGGGACTTCAATTTTGTTAGTTAGTTTATTGTTTTCAAGTACATCATTTGCAGCTACTGAAAAATCGCCAAATTCAAAACCGATTAAAACTACAGCAGCATGTTACGATCAACATAATCTTAAACTTACACAAGAGAACCTATCCTTTGATCAATCTGAAAAAACCCAAGAGTTCGCCCCAATTAATCAAGAGAAATTATTACAAGAAACAGGATGGGAAAAACCAACACCTAACGCCCAAATCGAGAAGGTTATTCGAGTATCTTCAATAGAAGACGTTCAGAATTCTTCTAAAGCTCCTTTAGCTGATTGGGATTGGCTCGTAGTTAAAAATGGTATGGAAAGAGATGGTTGTGGTCTAGTAGTACGTGCAAGAACTTCAGGAACTGGTGATCCAGCAAGCGGAAAATTAATATTAGAACAATCAGTTAAAGTCTCAAATTCTTATTCATCGAATGTCAGCGTTTCGGCTAAAGTCGTTTCAGCTGGCGTCGGATATAACGTTGGAGCAGAATTTAACAGAACAGCAAAACGAGAAGTAGATACTGCTGGCCAAAATTATCAAATAGTTGCTTATGACGATTTCAGAATCCAACCATTCGATGTATATTTCACCAAATTATTCAAAGGAACAGCCTATAGACAAGTAGGATTCTGCTTCGTAGTTTGGAAGTTATAATATAGAAAGTGAAAAAGACCTTAGATTTTAAAGGTCTTTTTCACTTTTTTGTATAAATAAAGTAAGAAGGGGGAGATAATAATGAAAATATCTGGAGCAATTCTTATACTATCTGGAATTCTACTTTTCGGTTTCACTTATATAGCGGCTGCATTTTATACAAACTCATTAGATGAATGGGATAAGTCATTAGGTAAATTTTTTACAGCTTTTAATGAGATACATGGTCAAAAATTACTAATCCTCTCCATTTCCTTTATTCTCGTTGGACTTTTCCATTTATATTATAAAAAAAAATAAACTGACTTGTTTGTTGAATTTCATTACAAAATCCCAAACACTCATTCGAATAACAAAGAATGGTGTTTGGGATTTTGTAATGTAGGACAATTACACTCAAACCTTACGTCTATTGGTCCTCACCGCAAATTACAGTCTCTATATTTGACAATAGTTTTTCTTTATCAACAACAAGAGGAAGCGAGAAATCCGCAGCACTTTCTATATCTTCTCTTCTATATCGAATTAATGATTGTATTTTTATTTTCGAGATACCTTGTTGCTTTAAATATCGATACACCTTTACTTTATATCGAAACTTCATGTTAAGATCTTCTATACCATCCAATAAGTCTTTAAGACTATATAATTTTATAGGGAACTCACTAACCTTAAATTCGTTAATTCTGTTTCCGAATATAGAAGATTTGCCTGCTGTAGCGTTAGTTTCATACATTTTTTCGGTAGTAGTTTTTTTCTCTTGATTCTTGGCTAATTCACCTAATTTTTCTTTGGCAGTGGGGCTTAATTCATCTAAATAATAACGGTCCCGATCCCCCAATAAAAACGAATTTTTCAATACAAATTGTTGAAATCCCACTCGTGAAAATAATTTTCGTTTTATGAATAACTCAATATATTTACTTTCATCTTTATGTGTAAATAATGCCTTATTTGCTACGAAGTTGATATATATATGATGAACGTATGGCGCTATATTCTTTTTCATCAATTGTCATATTAAAATCTTCTTCTATCAACCCTAAGTACAAATCTGCTATCGATTCTAAAGTTTGTCCCTCGCCATTTATTTTAACTTGAAACTCACTCTCCACTTACTTCCCCCCCTAATAACAATTATATAAATAAGCATATCATTATCTATTATATGTTTCGTATAAAGGTAACTTATATATGAAGATGCTTTTTATAACAATAACATGATGAAACTGCAATTTTCTAATATAATAGATGTAAAATAGAACAAATTATTGTTAACAAGTTAGGTTCATTTAAAGGAGTGTAAAAATGCAAGGGAATCAGTTAAGAAAGAACACAGCAGGAGTAGTTATTCATAATGATATTAAAAAATACCCCTTACTAAATATACCTATGATTATTAATGAGGAAGACGGAATGGTTTATGAGGTATTAAACGCTGGTTTTTACACCAATGATGCAGTAGGGATGATATCAACGGATGATTTTGCTACAACTAGGATAAATGCCCCAATTGTTACGGTAAAAAACAATGATGGTAGTAATCAAATATACCGCTTACCTTTATAAATGGAATATTGGGTACTTTCATGTATGAGCTCTGCTTCAGCAGGAAAAAGCCTGTTTCCATGTAAAGTATCTTTTGGAATTATAGACTCAAAATTTCATGTAGAATTCAAGTAAAATAAAAACAAGTATGACACAGATCATCAATTTTAATGATAACTATTGTAATTTTCATTTGAGTACTAAAAGGTAGAGTCTCTCTTATTTCTACCTTTTAGTTTGATCAATAGCTTTCAATACGTCTTATTACCTTTCATTAACACGCTATTATTATATAAATGTCATTTCTTTTATATTAAATTTGCTGGTCATAATTACCCTCAATTTTTCAACTTGTAATTTCTCTATTAGATTCTAATATTTCTAGACATTTCTCTAAAAAATCTTTTTTATCATAGTCTGTAATCTGTTTATTAGACTTTAAAATTTTTAAGCATTTTTCTAAAATTTTCTTATTATCCTGGTCTGGAACCTGTCTATTAGATTTTAAGATTCTTAAACATTTCTCTAAAACTTCTTCATTATCAATAATAACAATATGCAGTTTGTTTCTAGCTCTTGTCACCATCTGATAGAGCATTTTTGTACTATCGTAGTAGTAATTCCTTTTACTTGTCAAAAATTTCCCGTCATAAACAAAATTAGAATCTATTACAACAACTACATTATCAAATTCCTGTCCGATAACACTATGTGCACTTTCATCTTGCGAATTTTGATAAAACTAATAAGGATAAATGCTACGTAAACCAGGTGTATAATTTATTGCTTTCCACCCCTTATCTGAAAGCACCCTTAAATAATTACTCACCAATGAAGGTTCTGCGAAATATCGTAGATCAATATTTGTATAGCTAAAATTGGGATTTCCCTTAGATAAATCAAATAAATTCTTTATAAATGCTGATAGTTCCTTATTTATTCTAATCGTATCAGTTAGCGAATAATGTTTATGAGAAACTTTATCTTCAATAAACCGAGGGATTTTTCTTTCGATCTCTCCTTCAGAAAGGCATTGGATAGGATCATAAGAAAAGATACATTTTACATTTGTATCTTTTATTTTTTCTAATAAAACCTCTAATTGATGTGTATATATTCGTTGAGTCTCATCTATGATTATAATGTCATACTCACTTAAAGTATAATCTTCATAGTCTTTAATAGATGTTATCTCCCAACCATGATTTCGGAGAATTTGTTGTCCAGCATTTAATGCTCCACAATGAATAATAAGAACTTTTTTTCCACTATCTCTAAACGATTTTGCAATATCATAAGTAAGAAGTGTTTTTCCTGTTCCAGCGTGACCCTCAATTGAAATATAAGATGGATCGGTATTTGTATCATAGCTTAGTATTTCTTCTTTAGTTCTCTGCTGATGTTCATTCAAAAAGTACTCATTATCTAAAAACCTATTTGTAGAATTAAATGGAGAAACAAAATACTGAGAGGGGCTAAAGTATTCATTTATATCTCCAATTTCACTTACTACTTGTTTCTTTAGATGTTTTACTAGAAAAGCCATTTCTACCTCTACAAATTCTTCCTGTTCATTTAAATAAAAAAGTTGTTTTTCTGAGGAAACATAAGTAAATTGCAAAATTTTTTTTCCTTTAAAACCAAGGTAGTATTTATTTCTTAAAAGTTGTTTTTCCATTTCTGGTCCAGTATTTTCACTTTTTAGCTCAATATTTATAACATTATCTTCTCCAAATCGTAAAAGATCAAACTGTCCACTAATTTGATTAATTCTATATCCAACATAGAACCCATCTACAATTCTTGCACTTTCACGAATAGAGTGTAACTCCATTACTAAAGAATTTATATCTTGTAATTCAGCATCATCAATATCGATTCCGAAGCTGCTTTTATATGATTGAAAGATGGTATCACCTAGTTTACTTTTAGCATTAACTAAAGATAAAAGATTAATAGGTTGCATTTTAATTATTCCTCCTACAGTAATATAGTCATTAATTTAAGATATTTATAAAATAACATAATTTGTATTTTCATAGATATAATAATTTTACAATATATAACTATCCAATATATCACAGATACGTAATATATGTTCAAAAAGGCACACCTTTAGACAAAGTATACTTTTCACAGCATAAACTACTTCAAAAGGTATCAAAATGTACTTAAGATATACTTCATAAGTACACACACTTTTTGAGATGTGTTTGTTGAATGTTTTTATGCTTATTGGAGGAGGATAGTGTCCCTATCAGTTGGATACACAACAGAGAATCCCCTTGTTGGAGTAGTGACAGGGTTCTTACTATGAACCGCAAAGTAAATGAATAAAGCACTAAAATCAGTTACCAAAAAACATAATTTTTGTAACTCATTCAATCTTATTTAAGGTGCTTGATATCAATAATATTCAGTCTTACCAAAAATAATTGCCAAAATGATTCCCATAAACCTTTTCAAAAGTGTACGGTGCACTTTTCCTTAATGATGGTTTAATTAAAGTTCCCCCATATAACAAAGAAAAAGCATCCATTATGGATGCTTAACCGTCATTACAAATTTCCCATTTGCCACATGCTTTACAACGATAAATCTGTATTTGCTCTTGGGTAAAATCGTCATCATTACCCATTATTTTCAACCAATCATCTTCATTTTCATCTTGTATGGATATATACCATATATCATTCGGATTCACTTCACTTGCAAATGCATCATATGTTTTTTGTATTGCATGTCCGCAGTAATCACATGCATTAATAGCTTCTATAGAATCCTTCCTTGCTTGGTGTCCCTTTAATTCTATGAACTGTACTAACTTGTTAAAAAGTTCGTCCTGCGCTTCTGCATAATCTTTAAAATTAAGTAGATCCTCATTAAGTCTTAATTCTATCAAAATAGACAACCTCCCTTTCTCCTTAATTATACAAAAAAACAACTCATACTTTGCGGTTTATGTCAGCAACCCTGTCACTCCCCCTTGTTGTTTGGTTTATTGTTTTTATTAATCAGTCTGGTACATGAAATTTTACAATTTATTTATTCCTGTGTTTTTCTTTTAAAATTATTATAGCATTCTATACGAATCTTATGGTAACATATAGATAGAAAATTTGTTTCCATTGTTTATACTCTATTGTACGTAGCGTGAAGGACAAACCTTACGCCCAGTTAACTCGGGCGAGGTTTGTCCTTTTTTTTATTAAAGGAGGAATTTACTATGAAAAAAATCTACAAAATCGGAGCAGTTCTTACAACTTTATGCGTTGCTTGTATCGCGATCTTTACTTTAACTACAAATGAATCAGTCAACACAGAAACTATAGCACCAGAAAAAACAATTGTATCTGCTGCAGACGCAAAAGTATCACCTGAGAATATAAAAGATATTTCAAAAGATGAATTAAAGCAGAAAATACAATCCCACGAAGAATTCATTGCGTATTACTATCAACCAACCTGTCATTATTGTAAAAAGGCTGCGCCAGATATCGATAGTATGTCAAAAAAGCATGATAGAACAATCTATCGTATTGATATCTCTACACCAGAAAATCAAAGTGCCTTTCAAGAGTACGACATTCCTGGTACTCCAGTTGTTGTAGCTTATAACAGAGGTGAGGAAGTTGAACGTTTAGAAGGAGCTGTTTCAGCTGCTACATATGATGGTTTCTTTGCAAGACGTAATTCGAGCGCTAGCTAGTATAGTGCTCGTTTTCTTTGTAAGAAAGGAGAATTAACATGCAACAAAACGCCCGTATTTATTCTTTAGACATAATAAGAGGTATCGCCATACTATGTATCCTTTTTGCAAATCTACCCACTATGACAGGACTAGATCCTTTTAATCAGGTAGGTTACTCCGATACAGATAAAGTGATTCGTTTTTTAGTAGATTTGTTTTTACAAGCAAAGTTCTACACTATTTTTGCATTCTTATTTGGCGTAGGATTTTATATCTTTATGAAAAATACAGAAGCAAAAGGATACCCCATGTATAAGTTGTTTATTCGCAGACTGTGTATTTTATTAGCCTTCGGTTTACTTCACTTCACCTTTCTATGGTATGGAGATATTCTACATGCGTATGCTTTAGCTGGATTTATTCTATTATTCTTTTATAAGCAATCTACTAAGCTTATTTTTGTAGCTGGTTGTAGTTTTCTACTAGTTAGTTATGTATTACATATTATTGTATTTTTACGAACAAGTTCTTCTATTCCAGAAGTGCCAAACTACTATCAATATATGTTTACAGGCAACACTACCAATCACACAGTAAATCTATTTACACATTATTCACATCAAGTAAAAGCACGTCTTTTCTTCCTAATGACCCAGGAATTTCAGCAACTCCTAATAGGAATCCCGGAATATATAGGCTTATTTTTAATAGGGTTATGGGCTGGTAAGAAAAATATTTTTAAAAGGGTACCGGAATTAATAAAGAAAATTAGATTTTTACAGTGGAGTTCGTTATGTATGTCATGTCTTCTCTCTTGTCCTATTATCTACTACTTTATAAAAACAGATGTCTATTACTCTCAGGATGTACAACTATGGATTCTATTTGGAGGGAAAATGCTAGCTATATTCTATATTTGTACTCTACTGAGAGTTTGTGAGAATAAAAAATATATAGAATGTCTGCACCCCTTTATGAACGTTGGCCAGTATGCTTTAACGAATTACATCACTCAAAGCATACTTACGCTTGTCATTCTTTCGTGGTGCTTTAAAGATGTCTCACACGTATATTACTGGCAGCTATGTATCTTCGGGCTTTTAATTATATTTGTACAAATACTATTCAGCAAGATTTGGAGTAAATATTTCCGTTATGGTCCTATTGAGTGGGTATGGAGAAAAGGAGTTTACAAGAAATAGGGGCACTATATCTGGTCTTTGTGTAGCAATGGAACCAAATCACGCAATAAGTATTAGCGGACATAAAATAACTATTTTTACTGAGTTAATGTCCGCTAATGATACTTATAGGACATTAAGTATCAAATTTATCTAGTTGTGCTCAAATGACATCGACTTTTTAAGTTAACCTAAATGCACACAAAAACCCTTATTATAACTCAGGTTAACTCAGTTAACTTAATGGAGTCGCTATACCATATGATGTCCGCTAATGCTTGTTGCGTTATCCTGTTCCATTGCTACACATACCCCATATCATTCTGATCCTATTAAAAAATAAAAAAAGTGCAAAATCTATCAACAGATTTCGCACCAAAAACAGATAAAAAATACAATCACTAGAAACATAGGAGAGTGTTTCACCACTTATTATAAACTATATATTTACATTTTTGTGTTGTAATTTAATAATATGTAAAGATTCATCATTTTGTTTTTGAATTTTCTTTTTATTTAAGTTATACTAAACTACAAAGAAACAAATCTCCTTTAGGCCGTCAAACATTACGCTAACAAAACACACACCAAAAAACCAATTCCCGTGTAATGGAATTGGTTTTTTGGTGTGTAATTCAGTCAATACAGCAACTTGAACCCACATTTTCAAATGTAGTCTTATTAATTTTACCATAATTTTTAAATTCATAAACAAAAAAATAAATCACTAGTCAGTTGCGCGAATCCGCTTCTTTTTTATCAAGAAATCTGGAGTATAACAACAATTAAGTTCATACTAGCATGAACAACAAATGATACTAGTAACCTATTGGTACGCATATATACTACAGCTAGTATAACTCCAATTAAAAAATATCCAAATATAAATGGAAAATCAAAATGCATGATAGAAAAGAACAATGCGCTTATTAGTATGCTCCAAGTTTGCTTAAACATAGACATTAAAATGTTTATGGCCGCATAACGAAAAACAAACTCTTCTACTAAAGGTGCAAGAAGAACAATTGAAACAAGTGCCACAGGTGATATTGCTGCTGCAGCGACTGTACTAGACGTATTTGCTGATTGCGTAGTTAGCTGAAATACACTCTTATCTAATACACTACCAACCATCTGCGCAAGAAATACGAATATGATCCCAACTAAAATCCATATGAATGAATTTCTTGATAATTTAATCGATAACTTTAGATCATTTATTAATTCCTTACTATATATAAGAAAGATGATTATCAGCATGAGTGAAAACCCTATTAGTTCCCAATGCACAAGAAGTTGTTGAATTGCTTGCTGTTGATTTCCGTGAATATCATACCAACCTGTCTTCGCTAGCAATTGTACACCTATTATCCCTACAAATTGTGTCATAACAAAATAAATCAAAATGACGAAACCCGATTTATATCTAATACCATTACTCATATTCTTGCTTTCATCCTCCACTTTCATTATGTTTTCGATACTGCTGATTACAGCATCCAGAGGTAAAAAAATACTTTTATAAGTTTTTTTGTAACCTTCTTTTTGAAATTTCATACTCTATACTGGGCGGGATTATCATACACACATGAAACCTACTTTATTCGGTCAACTCTCTACACACTCCGAGAAAGAGCGTTGTTCAAAAGCGCTCTTTTTTACTTGCCCCCAAAATATCCGTCCATAAGGTAAGAATATTTCTTTCATTATGATTTTTACATCCGCTATGCTAACAGCATTTCTAATATTTATTTCTCAATATCTGGAACCTAGAATTAAATTACTTTCATGATACTATATAAATAGTCATTGTTTTCCTCTTATGCACTTGTTATAAAAGGACCTGTCGTCCATTTCAGGTCCTTTTAATTTTTATTAGCCTTTCAAAATCAAAATATCGCAGTTTCATATTCATTTCTAATGGAATTTTAAAATAACAATAAACTTCTGACAGATAAAGTAATCTATAGTCAAAAAGGAGTAACACTTGAAAATTATTAAATATATCGCTCTCATAATTGGTTGGATTATATTAGTGGCATTTGGGTATGCAATATTCTTTTTATAATCATTTTTCGGCTTCCTCTGCATTACAATAACACTCTTCTTCCACCTCATTCCTCCTTTTTGATTAAACTGTTACTACTTCTTTGCGATAATCAGCTACTATATTTCCATTCTTATCGTAATAAACTGTTTCATAATGCGGATGACAATTGTATGAAGCCCACGGATCACTATAATAAGAGACCTGTAAATTTAAACCCGATGTACTTCCAACAATAATTCCCACTTGACCACATACTTCAACTTTCATGCCTTGATAAGCAAAATTGATACCTCTTAACTCACACATACGTTCAAATTGCTCTTTGTCACCAAACATACACGTAATATCAGCAGTTTTTACTTTTCTACACCTCACATATTTCACAAATGTTTTAAAATCCGTTTCCCAAATCCCATCTTGTAAGTACTTATAAAATTGATACTTTGCTTTACCTGGCGTTTTTGCTAATTCTGTATGTTTAAATTCCTCGTCACCATCTAACCACAATTTGTAACTATTCATTCACGAATCCTCCTGTTGTATCCAAATAATACTTTCGTTAAAAATCTAGTTTTCTTATTTTATTTAGTATTGAGACTCTTTCGTATTTCGTCATATTCTCCACTATCTTTTAATTCTTGTAATGATGTATCGTTTTCATCAATGATTGCATGGCCACAACAACAATCCCAATGAATGACCGTTTCAGAACCGCAAACCAGGCATTCAGGAAGTATATATTCAGGAATTTGATAGTCTTCCTTATCTTTGTACGTTAGATATGCTCCTTCAAATAGATATTTAACATCCCTATCCGTCATAGATCCTAATGATCGACCGATGACATCAAAACCCATTTTTCGGATAAGAAACTCTACCCTTTCCTTCCTGTTTCTTGGCTTTTTTATTTTCTTTTCACTGTTATTACCTTCAAATATCGCAATTTTCTTCTTACTTGTTATTCTCTTATAGTGGTTTGTTTTTACACGTTCAATTAGTTCACCATTACACTTTTCAAATAGATAACAAGATCTTGTAAACGTCTTACATTTTAAGATCTCACCGTTTCTGATATCTTCGTAATAAAGACCTTCTTTCATAAGCTCACCCCCGTTTTATGCTTTTGCCTCTTTTAACTCCATCTTCAATTTCTCTTGAAATCTCACAAATGTTTCATTTGAAAATCGAACAGCTGCACCTGGATATTTGTACTGAAAATAACCGTCGTCAAATTGTATTTTTGTTTGGTCGTACCAATATTGAAATGCTATTTCATTTGAATACTCTTCCAAATCTACCTGTAATTCCTCAATAAGCTTCCATTCTGTCCTTGCATCATCTTCTGTAAAGCGTCCTTCTCTACGATCATATAGCAAATTCTTTTTGATATATGTAATGGTTCCTTCAATATCAACTACATCTTCTTTTGCGATTTTGCAAAGTATCTGATCCGGTCTACGGCTAATTAAACATTTTTCTATACTTTCATTTCTTCCTAAAGAAAACCAATGGGCAAAGTTACCGAAGTCTGTAACAGCTGTAAATACTCCGGATTGATCGAATAGAAATACCCCCCAGCCTTCTCCATCTACTGACGGAACTGTATAACGATATACTGCTGTTTGTGTCATTCTCATTTTTCTCCTTTTTTGAATGTAAATAAAGACTTTGTTCATTTATTTTATTCGCCAATTTTTATAGGATAAAGCTCCTTTATAATACGCAAAATCGACTCTGGGTAAAAGAATCCCCAGTTCTCTTCCGTCTTGATGAATACCAAACCAAACGCCTTCATTGTTCCATGTATCCCGTCCTAATCGAATTTCTTTAAAGCTGCTTACATACGGGTACAAAAATCCCTCTAAATAGGATTTATACGTATCTTGAAACATTGGGAAATAGACAGATACATCGGACATAGGGTCTTTAAATTTTTTCTTATAAAATTCGTAAAACTTCTCTCCCTCTATATCTAAAAAGAATTGAAATTCGATTCTTTTTTTCCCATCTGGTGGAAATATCACATATATATCTTTAAACACTATCTTCCCCCACTCTTTTTAATGCTATATATTGATTTAACAATTTTATTTCCGCAGATATGTACCAAACCTCATGCAACCTTCAAATGCTTTAATCCCATTTCAAGCGCACCAGTTCCACCAAATCCCGGATTAAATAATAGTGGGACATCATACTTCTTTGCATACTCTTTTGCTACATCAATAGATACATGGCCACATGCACCTTTTTGAATGACAATAACATCGCATTTTTTTATCACACTACGAAACGTTTTCTTTACGCCTCCGTGATTTTTCCCATCATGGAAAATAACCTGGCAGTCTCTTTTTTTTGCCAACTTCTCTAACGTTCTTCCATTTGATCCACCTAAAACTAGAATTGTACTCATTCCCATTCACTCTCCTTATCTTTCTTCTTTATGTATGTACTTGGTGATGTTAATAACACAAGTGTACAAGCTACAATATTCATTAAAACGAAACAAACTATTATTAAAATAATGAAAATCGGGGACAACAAGATAAAAATAAAGCCACTTACTACCAAACAGATGAAAATGAAGCCATTGCTCATATCTTCGTAACCATCTAGCCCTTGTACAATATTCAAACTATGCATCCATGCTGTGATGCTATCCCAATTTTCTATTAACAGATAGCCACCACCCAACAAAAAAGCCCATCCAAGCAACGTTCCTAATAATCCAGAATTTCGTCCTATATAATATCCCGAAACAAAATTCGCAGCTGTTCCAATTAACATTCTCATTTGTATTCCTCCATATCCATCTCATTTTAGCGTTATATACAAATTTCCTTTAACCATGGTTTTATTATATCAGAAAATTATGAATATTAAATAAATAATTTTAGGTACTCTTTATTTTTTATAAAAGGGTTGTGTTTTTTCTTCCACAACCCTCATTTTCTTCTTAATCCACAGGTACTTCTTCTTGTCCATGTGGAATTTGTGCAATTGGTGTTACAATTTGTGCATATTTGTTTACCTGCACTTTAAATTGTCGTGGTTCCAAAAAGTTTACCTGTTGAATTAAAACTTCAATATGAAACGTATCAACTTTTTTCCCACGTTCAATTTTTGTAATTCGCGCATTGTAAAACTGATCCCCATTTAGGAAATATCGTTGAACAGCTTCTGTAGCAAGCATACGCTCATTACTGGTCATTTTCATCGGTTCAATACCAAATCCAGCCTTTGTAAACAAGTACGGTACATCATAACTACTATTAGAAATTTTTCGTAGTAAATCCTCTACAGTTTTTGTCTTTGCGATATATTCCTCTTCTTTTGTATCAAATCCCTTTGGCTTATCTCCAAGCATCTCGATTTCATCTTGATTTACTTGCTCTTCCTCTTGCACTTGTGATTTCATTATATAACGATGGATAGTATTATAAGTAGCAACACCTGCCACTAGTACGACAATCCCTAAAATGACCAAGTACTTACGAGGTATATTGGATAAAATGCTGATTATTTTCTTCATCTACTCTCATCCCTTATCAGTCTATTACATTACGGATTTGCGACATATGTTGTCCTCTTGCCGTATAGTTTAGACCTGTAATTTGTACACCCTTATTATCACCAATATGAATCATTTTCTGATTCCCTAAATAAATAGATACATGGTTCGGATTTTCATAGAAAATTAAATCTCCTGGTTGTGCACGTCCGATATCTGGCACCTGTTTTCCTTGTCCAATTTGAGCACCTGTCCAATCTCCAAGCTGGACACCTATACTAGTTTTAAACACATATTGTGTGAATCCAGAACAATCTGCACTACCTGCAGCTGGATTTCTAGCACCGGATACATAGCTTACTTTCCCTTGCCCAAGCCATTTTTTCGCTTCTTCCAGTACCTTTTGTCGTTTAGCATTTGTCATTGTAGGAGAGCCACCAGATGATAACCCTGGATCATCATTTTTCTTAAAGAATTTCATTGGATCTGTTGGTTGGTCATTAATACGAATTTGGAAATCTAAATGGACAGCGTATCCATTCATATTAAGGAAACCTGAATCTCTATCAAAGTTAGAACCGCCCATTTCCCCAATAATCTGTCCTTTTGTCACCATAGTTCCTGGTGCAACTGATATTTTACTCAAATGTAAGTAACGAGATACAATACCATTTCCATGGTCTACATAGACACCTAGACCGCCACCGTTTACATTTCCTGTTTGGTTTGTTACAATACCCGCTTCCATCGACCATACGGGGTCCCCAGCTTTTCCGGCAGTCATGGCCCCAATATCTACAGCATTATGTTGTTTTCCACCACGAACTGCATCAAACGTATCTGTAATACGAACTGATTTCGTTGGCCATTTCCAACCTTTATCAGAAATCCATTCTCCAGATACATCCGCCACACATCCCAAATCTTTGTAATATTTCAAAACTTTGGAAACGTACGTGTAGAGTAAACATCCAGCGCCTTATTACATTCCTGTGATAGGTTTCCAAATGTTCCTCCCCGAACCGGACTTACATCTCTCAATGTATCCGGCTCTCCATCTGTCTTCTGCATTTTATATCTCGCCCTTGTGTCTTTTCATATGACACTCTTTACAAAGTGCGATAGTCTTTCGATTTCTCGCTATCATTTGTTGTTCAATATATGATTTATTTGACTTTGCTCGTAGATTCTTTAATCTCCTAATGTGGTGCATATGTATCACAACATTGCTAGCTCCGCATAGTTCACATGTTTCCGCCTTGATTCTATCTGACAATTTAGTCGTACTCATTACATGCCGAGTATTTGGTAAAATATCTGTTCCTTCTAGCGATAAATTTCTTGTCATTGGAAACTTTCTTTCAATGAAATGAACTTTATTCATTCCCTTCTTTGTCTCATACTGTACAGTAAATTGTCCGTACTTTTCGTATTTCTTTCGAATTTGTTTCGTACGTGTTCTGTATTTTGACGCAAAAGTTTTTAACATTGAGTAATACATGAAATATGCAAAGCGGTGCATGTGATTGCTCACATTTTCAGCTAGTCGATAGTAATTATATAACCCTCGAATTTCGCTATTATATTGCGTGATAATCTCTAGATCTTCATTGTGTTGGAAATATCCTCTTGGCTGAGGTTTCCAAGTGCCATCGGCACACATTTTAATGGCCTGATACTTTTGAAGTTTCTTTATCCATGCCTCATGTGGCATTTTTAATTGAATTTTACCGTTAAGAACCCTAGAAGCTCTCCCAAGACTGTTAATGCGTGTTGCTTCACTTTTAAACACTTTAATTTCAAATCCTAGAAATTTAGCGTGTTTCTTGAAGGCATTTGTTATCAGAGTCTTTTCCATAGATAATTCTAGTTTTAGCTCTTCTTTCAAAAATGAAGCTATCTCATTTTTAATAAGAATTGCATCCTCTTTAGAACCTATTACTCCAATAAGAAAGTCATCCGCATATCTTACATATTTGAGCCTTCTATAATTTTCATCCATTGGATTATTATAAGGTGTTTGTAACAACTTCCTTTTCAGGACCTTTTGTTGTTCTTTTAGTTCCTTAATTCGTGTTACTTCTCCATTTAGATAGGCAGTATCGATTTTCTCTTGAATCTTCCGCACTTTATACTGTAAATTACTATACTCTTTATTTATTTGTCGCTTTTTCCCTGATTCAAATCTATCTTGATACTTTTTCATATAAGCATCTAATTCGTTTAGATAAATATTAGAAAGTATTGGACTAATGATTCCACCTTGAGGTGCTCCACTATAGGTATTATGAAATTTCCATTCTTCTAAATATCCAGCCCGTAAGAATTTCCAAATCAACTCTATAAACGCCTCATCTTTTATTCTTCTTTTAAGAATTGTAACTAGAGTATGATGTTCAATATTGTCGAAAAATCCTTTAATATCTCCTTCGATAAACCATTTACTACCTGTAAATGTGCGCTTTATCTCTAATAACGCACTATGGCATCCCTTTCCTTTTCGGTATCCATGTGATGAACTAGAAAAGCTTGAATCGTATATCGCTTCTAGTATCATACGTATAACTTCTTGGACTAATTTATCATAAAAGCTAGGAATTCCTAATGGTCTTTTCTTGCCATTTTTCTTTTCAATATAGGTTCTTCTAGATGGATATGGTTGATAGCTTTTACTTTTTAAAACACTTATCAAGCCTTCCACTTCCTTCATAGAAAAACCATCAATAGACCTTTGGTCTACTCCTATTGTTAATGCGCCATCATTTTTACTTAGATTATCGTATGCTAATAAAAAGAAATCTGGGTTATATAAATTACGATAAAGTCTTGTATATTGATATTCCTTATTAAGACTCTTCGTTCGCAGATTGCTTAGTACTATTTTTGGACATTGCATAGTGCCTTTCGCACCTCCCCAATTTGGTAATAAGCTGACAGACTGCCTTCCTTCGCCTTGTACTAGGCTTTCCCTAGCTCTGACTACTACGAAGGCTCCGTTGTCATATTAGATATTCATGAGCCATACTTCTTGATTTCTGTATCTTGAAGTTATCCTCAATAGCCCAATGGGCGTTCCAACTTAGACAATCCCCATTTAGTAAACAAAGAACTTGCACGTATAGTTTCGGATGCGACGTTCACACGTTCCTTCCATATAGAAGTGGGCAACAGATAACCCTACTCATATAGGATGACTACTACTACCCTTATGATATCTGTTGAGTCTCGTCTGTAAGCATCTTCCGAGTCCAGTTACGGTGGCCTCCCTTGTGCTATCGTTCAAGCAGTTTAGCCTTCATCCTTATCTATACTTTATATCTTGCCATTCAGTCTTGACTCGATGCTTAGTCAACTTACGGCTTTCTTGGCATGCTGTTGTCCCCCTTCAGTTTCCCTCCAAGGTTAGCCAAGTGATACTAGGTCTTTTAGGGTTGACCTAACAGCTTGCAATCACTGTGTTTCTTTGCTCCCTTATGGGCGCACATAATCCCCATAGCACGCATTAACCTTTGTCCTGAAATTATTCGGATCGGAGCAACCTGCTGGGTTTAAATGATTCTTACTTCTTGAGAACTCAATGGCTGTTTCTTCTGAATATCCACCCTTTGCTAAAGCATAGCTAATGAATCCTGATCCAAAATTATACGATTGTAAGGCTAGGGCTATATCTCCATTCGCCTTTGCTAACACATCTTTAAATTCTTGTACGCCTGCTTCAATAGAAATGTTGGGATCTTTAATACATCCTACACGTGCGTTCCCCTTGACACCTACACAAGATGGGCTCATGTCTCCATAATGCCCCTGTTAGTGATAGGTAAGGATTTGAAGTTATCTCTACCTTTTCCCCCACTCCACACCGTACGTGAGACTTTCACCTCATACGGCGCTCCATCTAATTTGTTTATTGTTTAATTTTTTCTAAATTACAAGCTCTTCGATATTGGTTTATTCGTTTAACTTGTTCCACAGTCAACGAGTGTTTTTGAAAGTAGGATTCAATCGTTTGTTTATTTGTCATGTGAATTAATCTATGAATTTCTTTATGAATGATTCTAAGATTTTCATACTCATCTGTTCCGCCTAATCCCTTCGGAATATAGTGGTGGCAATGTAGCTCACTTGCTGGTAAAAATTCTTTAAGTATCTCACATTTTCCATTCAACATAGAATACCTTGCCATTCGATTATCCAAGTACTCTATACTTTCATTAGGGATATTTGCAGTTAGTAGTTTCTTAATTTCGCCTAATACCAATTTATTTAACTCAATATGTTTGGCAATCTTTCGGCCTTTTTGATTGTAAGGTGTTTGGGTTTGCGTGTAATTCCATATAGTTGCTGTTTGTATATCCGCTAGTGGAAATAAGTAAATACCACATACTTTAAATGTTCGATAATTATTTTTAAAGAATTTTGTAAACACCGGAGGTGCATTGATTGGAACTTCATATTTCCCGACACTTTTTAATCGATTGAATATTACTAATGATAGGTTAAATGCAAGCTGTTTCATTTCAATATTTACATGTGTAACATACCTAAAATAGTTACGCAGTCCAAGTACATAGGCATTATATAATTGCACATTTTTCCGAGTTGATGACAACTGAATAGCTTTTATTCGCTTTTTGATCTCAAGTTTGATTTGCTTCTTTTTCTTATTTGATATCCTAGAGTTACAAACCCATTTGTTTCTTTTGGGTACTACATATAATAAATATCCTAAGAACTCAGATTTGTTTTTTCTAAGGTTGATTATTCTGGATTTTTCTGGTGAAATGTCCAACTTTAATCGTTCCTTGAGATACATTTTTGTCGCGAAAAACCATTTTTGTGCCGTTCGGAAATCCTTTGCCATAATTTTAAAATCATCTGCATAACGAACAATAAATCCTTGTTTCAATTTGGTACCTTTCATTGCTCGCTTTTGATTTGCATTATTTGTATATGGATATGATGTTTCAAAATAGTGCCATTGGCTTGCTATCCATTGGTCTAAATCATTTAAAACTATATTGGATAGTAATGGCGAGAGTATTCCACCTTGTGGTGTTCCCTTTTTTGGAATTCCAAATCCCTTAATTGGTGCTTTTAGAATTAAATAGATAAGTTTTAACACTCGCTTATCTTTAATACCCATATTCCACAATTGTTTTAGAAGTAATGTGTGATTAACATTGTCAAAGAATCCTTTTATATCTATATCTACCGCGTAATGAAAAGTATTTCTGCTTATCAAAAACATTACTCTAGAAATGGCATGTTTTGTTCCTCTCATCGGACGAAATCCATAACTATGTTCGTAAAATTTCGCCTCGCAAATCGGCTCCAAAATTTGCCTAATCATTTGTTGAATTAACCGATCAAACATTGTTGGAATTCCTAAAGGTCTTTTATCTCCATTGGACTTAGGAATAAAAACTCTCTTTACTGCTTTTGGTTTGTATATCTCTAGTTGTTTACAAACCAATGATAAGAATTCCTTTTTATACATTGGTTTATAATTATCTATCGTGAACAAATCCGTGCCAGCGGTTTTGGACCCCTTGTTAGATTTTATTGTTCGGTATGCTAAAAGAATATTGTTCTCCGAAGTAATCAATTCATATAGACCATGGAATGATTTATTTCCTTGACTTTCTTCATATAACCTATCAAATGTTTCTTGCATATTGTAATATTCCCAATATCTCATTGTTGTGCTCAACTGTGGAAACCTCCTAGGTTTTTGCCCACATTCCTACCTGACCATTGAGCTTCATTTTCTTAAAATTAAACATAAAACAAACTAGACTTGGGGCCATCCCTCCACGTTCATTAGACGCTTCAACGGTACTGTGCCCCTACCTTCACAAAAATAAAGGAATTTCGGCTAATTACCTTATATCCACCTGCCCAGTAGTAGCTGTTTTCATTTAGCAGTTTTTTGCTTCCCACGTTCCAATATATCTAGCTATTCATGATAACCGTAGGTGTTTGCTATAAGCCTGTAGAGTTTATAAGCTCATCGTTGCTTATCCCGATTTCCTACCGTCAGATTCGTACTTCTCGGTACCCTACCACACTCTTGTGTGCTATACCTTTCGGTATAGTGCAATTTTAGACCCGTACCTTCGCAAATTCGTCAGACCCATAAGGGACATTCTCACCATAGTTATCTTTTCAGCCATCCGACCTATCCTACACCATATGATTAAAAATCACTTAGGCTCGTTCAGCCGACTTCACCTAGCTTCATACACAATCTGTCTACTAACAAATCATGCATGTAGGAGTATTAATGGAGTTGTTTCAATTCAACATGACGATTTTCATTCCAACTCTCGATATATTAGTTATTGTTGCTTAAGATAAATTTCAGCAACACTCTCACTTCACGTCTAAACGCTTATAGAGAAACGTGTCGCGCCTGAAGCCTGCATCGGGTCATTTCCTGCTCCACCTGATTCCTGCATCATTTGGGCAGCCAAAATACCAACATATTGAGCAACACCATGTTTTTCTGCCATTTCTTTAATTTTAGGAAGGTATCCTGTAACTTTTGCATTAAGGTTTACAGGCTCTCCGCCAGGACTCACATTACCTACACACATACCACCAATAAATCCACCAGTAGTAGGAGCAAGATGTCCATACATTCCTTCTAACATCCCGGCTTCTAATATCTCACGAGCCCGCTCTTTTTGACTTTTACTAAACTTTGCGAGTTCCATGGCTTTCTCTAGCCCATGAGAAGATGTTGTCACTTTTTTACTTCCACTTGCATTAATCTCATCTATTTTTTTCTTAAAATCTGTATCTCCTAATATCTTTTTTACATCTGGTCCGGAGTAACTTTCAGATTTGGTTTTTTGCATCTCTTTTTTCTTTTTTTCACAAGGACCATTCGGTCCTACCTCGCATACCTCTTTTTCCGTATATTCTTCATATTGGATATCCAAGAAATATGATATAGCATCATGTGGATCTTTACCAGTCAAATCATTATCATATCGCGCCATGTCAAAAGCGACAACCTCTTTCCAATCCACATTTAGAGCCATTGAAACTTCCATATATTTTTTTACTTGTTCCTCTGTCTTATCTTCATCATCGGTAAAAGGTACAAAAGAGACTAAAATCACACACACAGCAATAATTACTCCCATTACCAAAGCAGCAGGTACTCCAACCGCTGCCACAACAGCACCCACAATTTTTAGTATACCTGCTTTTAGCATTTTGGCAGCAGCTTTCGCTGCCGCCTTTCCTGCTTTTCCTGCCAATTTTGCCATCTTCCCGCGCGCTTGCATCCCTTTTTTCTTAATAAAGTGGGAAGCTATATCTTTTAAAGGGTTACTTTTTTTCTGTTCATTTGGATCGTTAGGATTTTGACTCATAGACTTATCACACCATATTTTCCATTTTGAGAATTTCTTCCTCTTCGCTGTGCTAAGCGAGGATTTGGCGCAAATGGAATCAGATTTTGTGGGTCATGTTCTGATAAATTCAGATGCGTCTCTGTACGAACAACTTCGTCCTGTGTATGTGTTACTAACATTTCTTCTCTTGGCTTAATACTACTGTCTTTCACTTCACAAGCTCTTTCAATCCTTTGGTTTGCTTGTAAGCGCGTATCTCCTTTTCCGAACGGCGAAATACGTGACACTGTACCGTCTGTTGTTGTCGCAACCATATAACTACGATCTCTTTCTACCACCATTTGTACATTCTTATAGCCACCTTGGTCTAAATCAGACATATAGAAGTGACCATTGTCTACCTTGTGATTGACCGTAAGTGGTGGTTCATTAAATACCGGTTTCTGTTGTAACGGTCTTTGATTTTGGTTTCCTACTAATTGATTTGGATTTACATTGATTGAGCGATTGATATTGATTTTGCCACCACTTGAATCTTGTATATAGGCTGGAGATGCTTTCGTACCATTACGATACTGCGTTAATTGTCCGTCTGAAATATTTAAGTCCTGATATACCACTTGTCCAGAGCGTCTACTACTATCTCCACTACCATAACGAGATACCACTTGCGTCATACCACTCAAATCTTTTGCTTCAATCCAAGATTTATTATTTGTCGTCACAAGACGTACTGCACCTTTTACAACCGATTGCGTGCCTGTATGATCTGTTGTTGTCGGTACCATCTGTTGAATTTCCTGAATCTCTTTTGCTTCTGTACGAACTGCACTGTTATACGGATTATGTTTACTTACCATACGTGCAGTCGCTTGATAAGCACCTGCACCACCAATCACACCTGCGGCGTAACTTAAGCCTTTTGTCACATTATAATGACGCTCTGCTGCATTCCCACCTAATGATGTATTAACAGCAGCAGTAGTCCCACTTATCACTCTTTGTACTGCATTTCCTCCGGATTGTTGTACAGCACTCGCAGCACTAAAGTACGCATTTGATACCGTATCAATGCGATCCGCAAGCATAAGGTGTTTCGCACCTTCCATTACACTCATGCCAAGTTTTGTACTTTGCTGCGTCATACGTCCCACTGCTGAAGTTGGGATAGACATTTTACCAGCGCTTTGTGCAATATTTGCTACACTTGTTGATGCATCGGCATAAGAGCGTTCAATTTCCGCAACGGAAAGATCTCCCGCACGTGCGATACTCGCTTGCGTTTGTGTCGCAGCATATACAGCTTTATTGATTGCGCCACCTGTTGCAACGCCATGTGAACGAACACCTTGAATCGCACTAGTAATTCCAGAACCTACTTGTTGGCTCACCGTTCCAAGACTTGCATGGCTTTGTAAACCTTTCGTTAATTGCGAAGCAAACGCATCTTTATTAATATACGATTGATTATGTAGACTCTTACCACTCGTATCTTTTGCCTGTACAGGCATTGCTCCCGCTTGTACTGCCGCTTGTTGTGCGACTGCTTTAAATTCATTTCCTTTTTCATTCAGGTGAGACTGCCAAGCTTGCTCTTTTTGTGGTTGAGACATAGTTGGGGACAAGTTTTTCATAAAGCTTGCCTGTTGTTCTGCTGCATAGCCTTGTTTAAAGGATTCTGTAGAGGCTTGTACCAGGTTCCCAACATTACTTACTGGTTTTGCTTGCTGACTTCCTGTTCCACTTGTCAAACCGTGCGTTTTCACACCGTTGACTGCCTGCTGAATGCCTGCTGTACTGGATATCCCCATTGCATTTAAGCCAGGATTTTTTTGTAACTGTTGTGATAAATGAGAAGCGAAAGCTTTTTTATTCGTATAGTTTATACCGTCTTTTTGCTGTACAATACCAGCTGATTCCGCCGCTTGTTGCGCATGATTTTGAAATCCTTGTACTTTTTGATCTAAATGCTTATTCCATGCTGCTTCTTTTTCTTGTTGCGGCATATCTGCAGGGAATTGTTTCATAAATCCTGCCTTATGGTCTGCACTATATGCTTTCTTAAATGCAGCAGTAGAAGCACCGACAAGAGCACCGACTTGTCCCATATTTTGATGGCCACTTTCTAACGTTTCTCCTTTTACATCCTCGACTGCTTTTCCGACTTTTCCTAATGCAAGCCGAGAAGCAAACGCATCTTTATTCACATAGGACTTATCAAACAGATTGTTCCCTTGTTTGTCCTTCGCATCAACTGGCATAGCTCCTGCTTTTGTTGCCGCTTGTTCTGCGTGGTTTCTAAATCCTTGTACTTTTGTGTTCAGATGGTCGTTCCAGTGTTTCTCTTTCTCTTCCGCTGACATATTTTCTGGTAACTGACTCATAAACGTATCTTTATGGTCTCCCTCATATCCCTTTTGGAATGCATTCGTTGCAGCGTTAACTAAGTCTCTAGCGTTACCATATGGTGTAGCGGTTTTCTTCATATTTTGTAAATCTTGTTTCCGCTGATTTGAGAAACGAGACATTTGATCACTATTTGTTTTCGCTACTTTTTTAGCAATCTCTGCATCGGAAGCACCAGGGAATGCTTGTTTTAAACGACTTGCAACTGCAGAATCAGGATTATCTGCTTTCCAATTTTCAAAGTCTTTTGTAGCTAAATCCTGTGCGATATCTTCATCGGTTAATTCCGGATACGGTTCGCCATTTAGATTTGAATAGGTATCCGCACCCTTCTTTACACTCGAACCAATATGTTTTCCTAAGGCTACAGCCCCTTCACCAACTGCAGCAACACTTCTACCAGCCACTGCACCTGGAGCACTACCTAATGCACTTCCAACTTGAGATCCTGCTACCATCGCTCCCGGTCCAAGACCAGCTCCCGTTGCCATACCTGCAAGTCCTGTCGCTGCTTTACCAATTGAACTTCCAATTTGACCAGCTTTTAACATACGAGCTGCACGAGATGTTGTACCAACATCTGTTCCTAAATTCGCTCCTAATGCATTTTTCGGATTATCCGCATCTTCTTTATTATCTTTCTCTCCATCTTTCTTTTCTTTCCCTTTATCTTTTGCACTACGGTAGTCATCACGAACACCTTTAACCAGTCCAGCCACACTCGCTAAAGCACCCATTCCAAGCATAGTACCTGCTCTATGAATACCACCTGATGCATTGGTACTAAGGCCAATAAAGCTTTTCACAATTTCACCAACTGGGATAAACATCGCAAGCAATATTAATTTTATGATAGGATTTTGCGCACCCCCAATAAGTGTAATAACTAACCATAGGGTAATTGCGTGAATCGCTTGAATTAATACGGCTCCCATAAACTCACGAATCCAATATAACGTCTGTTGTTTCTTTTGTGGGAACAACCACATTCCTACCATTACAGGGCCTAGTAACATTAATACGTATAGTGTCACAGCACGCATTAAATAATAAAAGTTTGCCCAAATCATTAATCCAGCTTCAATAAATAGGCCAAATATGATAAACATATAATCATTTTTATGGTCTTTCATTGAAAGTTCTGTAATCGTCTTATTGTCAGACAGTCCATTCTTCAATAGAGGTATTTGCTGATCTGGGTTAAAATTCCCTAACGCCTCTTTAAACTCTAATATAATCCAAGAATTTAGATCAAAAATAAAATTATAAAAGAAATCTAAATGCCAGAGGCAAATCGAGATAATCATTAAGTCTTTTGCATATTCAATTAATGCCGTGCGATTATTTGGATTCAGAGTCGTTGCTGAATATTTTGCTGCTGTAATCACTACACTGACGAGGACACAAAAAGCAACAAACTTAAACATGACAGGCATACCGGTATCTAATACATTCGTAACTGCATTCTTCGCATATAAAAAATCTAGATTAGATTTATCTCCACCAAAGACTATAACTGGAATAGTATCCATAAATCCATAAATAGGCGCTAGTAGGGCCTTTACCATATGGATAATAAGGCCACCGACCCAATCTATTATTTTCTCAAGCATAATTTCACCTTCCTTTACAAAGGTACGCTACTATCCTGCGTACCCTTGTACTTTCTTCATATTGTTTAAAAGCTCTTGTAGTACCGCTTCATTCGATTCAATGAACATCATTTCTTTGTCAGATGGATCAGTTTGAATCCAAACCGAACTATCTCCTACTCGGAAAATCCCTTCTCCTTTTCCAGGGTTGTTGAGAATAATATCAAGCTCCCCAGCAGTTAGGTTAAAGTTCTCCTGGATCTTTTTCTTATCAATCTTATTTTGTTCTAAGAAGAAATAAGAGAAAGTAGATTGCAAGATACCACGAGCTTTTACATTTTCTAAAATACGAACGAAGTCCTGACTCGCCCAACACATACCAGCATTTCTTTTACGTGAACGACGTGCTACTTTTTCCAGGAAGTTAACCGTTTGTTCATAGTCGATAAACTGCCACATCTCATCGACATATAATACTTTTCGCTTGATAGCGTGTTCTGGACTCTTAATCCAATGCTCCCAAATATAGTTCAAGATAACGTGGAAAGCGATTGGTTTTAAGAATCCTTCTTCTAAATGACTAATATTAAAATTAACAACACGAGATTCATTTAACTGTGTTTCTACACCACGACAAAAATGACTTTGTCCATCAAATAATGGTTTTGAACCATCGCGTAAGAATGGTCGAATCGCAGCAATTAACTCTTCTGCCTTCACATCGTCTCCATGATGTTCTACTATGACATCGTAGATTTCTTTTAACTCTGGCTCTGGCTTTCTTACTTGAGACTGAATTAATTGTCCATCCACCTTCTTCACTTCATCTGTATATAAAGAAGAAGGATGTGAAGTAATACCATGTTTATCAAACACTTCACGGATTGCATCTTCTAGCATTGTACGTTGGAATACATTTAATCCTGGTTGATCAAAATCTTGTCCGCGTATAATAATGTCAAAGAATCCGAGTATTTCATTGATTTTCTCTAGAATCGGTACAAATCTTACATACTTCACGCCATCACGCTCTACGAGTTCTTTCTTATCGTATTGTTCAAGTGCTTCTAGTTCTTCATCTTTATCCGTAATCTGAAGTTCTGTTACAGCGATTGCACAAGGGTTGATAATAATATTACTTTCAGGTGAAATATTTAAATTAATACCACCTAGACGTTTTGTAATTTTTACGAATTATGATGATAGGTAAAGCTTTGATGTAATCTCCACCTTTTCCCCCACCTCACACCGTACGTGCTAGTTTCCTAGCATACGGCGTTCCATCGTATCCAACTGACTCTATAAATTAATTTATATTACTATCGGTTCATTGCCAGCTTTGGTTCTTAGCACATTTAATTTATCCATTTGCTTCTCGTTAAGATTGAAAGACCGAAGGTATCGTTTAATCTTGGTGTGATTTGTCATGTGTATTAGCTTGTGTATAAACCAATCTACAATAACCAAGTTGTTGTACTTGTCGTTCCCACCTTGGTTAATGGGAATAATATGGTGACAATGTACACGATCAACACCGATTTCTTCACCGGTTATATAACACTTTCCATATTGAGCAACGTATTTAGATATCCGATTATCGTTGTACTCAATACTTCTACTCTTCGAGTAGGTGTTCATAACTTGATTAAGAACATCTTTTGGTATTGCTCTCAAATTACTATGCACTTTGTTACGTCCTTTCTCTGTATAATTACAGACAACCTGTGAGAAATTCCACGGATTTTTATGATGCACACCTGTAATTGGTAAGAGCGGAGTTCTTTGCACAACGTAAATTTTAGAATTTGGTTGTATTCCTCTGGCTTTCTTTTTGAAATTAGCAGATGTGTTACAAAATTTTATGTGCTTCATTTTATACCTAAGTCTGACTCTTATGGTTTTCCAAAGAGTATACTTCACCACTGTTAAATCCATATAAATTGTGACTGCGTATTTATAATAATTCTGTACACCAATAAGAGCTATGTTAAACTTGTTAACACTTTCTGAAGTAGGTACTTTTTGAATATCTTTGATTTTCTCTTTCAATAGTCGTTTCGTTTTAGTAACAGCCTTGTCAGACATACTGGTTTTAGCAATATATCCGAATTTGGCTTTACCTTGTTGTACAACTTTGATTTTAAAGCCAAGAAAATCCGATGCATTCTTCTTAAGATTAACTACTTTAGATTTATCTGGATTGATTTCCAATCCCAAACGGGATTGAAGAAAGTCAACAGTCGCATGATAAAAGCGTTGTGCTTCCTCATAAGTTCGGCACATTATTTTGAAGTCATCAGCATAGCGTACGATGTAACCACATTTTAAGTTTGTATATTTCCTGGCATACTGCCGAAATCCTAAATGCTTAGTAGAAATTCTATGAGGTTTATAGGTTTCCCATTGACTACTAACCCACCAGTCCAGTTCGTTTAGAACGATATTTGAAAGTAAGGGAGAAATAATCCCTCCTTGCGGAGTTCCTTTACTAGGAATACCCTCTCCTTCAATTTCAGATTTTAGGATTTTCGAAATAACACATAAAAGCGATTTATCTCTTATTCCCAGTGTCCACATTTGTTTTAGCAATTTTCCGTGGTCAACGTTATCAAAGAAACCTTTAATATCAATGTCAACACAGTAATGTTGGTTCCCTATGTTGATTAGGCTTACCACTCTACTAAGAGCATGATGGGCACTTCTGTTTGGTCTAAAACCATAACTATGGTTATGGAATTTCGCTTCATAAATAGGTTCTAATACTTGGAGAATAGATTGTTGTACCAACCTGTCCCAAATTGTAGGAATACCCAGAGGTCGCTTTTTGTCACTTCCCTCTTTAGAAATAAAAACTCTTTTAACAGCTTGTGGTTTGTAATCACCTAAACGTTTTCTGACTTCATGAATAATCTTTGTATCATTTAAATGCCAAATATCTTTAATAGTTAAATTATCAACTCCAGGAGTTTTACTCCCCTTATTGGTTTTAATGTTGCGATATGCTAATCGAATATTTTCTTCAGAACCGATAATGTTAATCAATTTGTAAAAATTGTTACCGTTAAGACTACTGGAATATAATTCATCATACTTACTTTGCATGTTGTAATATTCATTGTGTCTTAGTTTGGTTTTCTTTAACATGGACTGTAACCTCCTTTCAGTTTCGGGAGAATTACATCTCTTTAGTCTTACTCGAAACCATGTTAACCGTAAGTAACTGTCAGTCTTCAATCGACTAGTGGCTATCCCTCTGCGTTCATTACACGCTTCACAGGTACTGTGCCACCACTTTCACTGCCATAAATCTAGGTTATACATCTAACTAATATCATTAGTGTTTTCCCTAGAACCACTTCACAGGGATGCAAGCCCTCGGTGTCGGCAGCTTACCACGTTCCATCATTCCTATCTGTACATACACTGTTAGGTTTCCCCTATGAGCCTGCTACCTTGATATTGCCTATAACAATATATGGACTTTCATAAAGGAGAGTTTTACTCATCCACAGTAGCGACACTAATTGTGTCAGCATACCTTTCGATATGCTCCCGATATAGGCCCGTACCATCAGAGATTCGTCTGCACTACTAAAAACTCGCTAATAGTTTATCGTGCATCCTAACCATAAGTGTTTTATAGACTTCCGGCTTATAGGTTACACCGTCCACCTCTGGACGGCTTTCGTGTCTCTAAGACTTACGGTAACTCTCAGCCGACTTCACCGAGCTTCATACAGTAAGGTTCTTGCTAACTTCACTGCATGTCGAAGGATTAAAGGAAGCCCTTCAAGGCGTTACCCTATCGTTTGACTTCTCGGAATGATAGTTCACTGTAGAACTGTAAGTTCGACAATGCCCAAGCTTTTCACTTAGGAACGTGTCGCGCCTCCTTCTGGATCGATAATCATTGCATGCGTATCTGCAAGTGACGTTTCACGAGCTAACTTCATTTTTAAAAGTAAACTTTTTCCGGAACCTGAGATCCCCGTTACACCAATGTTATAGTTTGGCGGGCGATAATCTGCATTACCAAATGAATTCAAAAATTCTACTTGCCCAGTAATTTTATTCTTTCCTATTGGTATGCCACCATTAAATCTCCCGGATCCTGATACAAATGGTGCAAACGTACATAATGCACGTCTATCGATATTTCGATAGGTATCTTGTAAGGTATTTGGTGCGCCTAATGGCATAACCGCTTTCAAACCACTCTTCACACGGTTCCAAGTACTCGCTATCTTAAAGTGAGATGCTTGCATTTCATCTTCAAGATATTCACATAAAACGTCTAATTCTTTCTTTGATTCTGCATACGCAACAGCCATCGTACTCACCATATAAGAGTCGTTTTCATTGAACTGGATTTCATCCATTAAATTGTTTGTATCTTGAATTTTTGCATCTAAGTCTTTTTCTTGGTCAATGTTTCCTCGTGTACGTTGGAAAGAAAGATTGGAACGTAACATTGTCAGCTGCATATCTAATGATCGCATTGCCTTAGCTTTTGGCTCTTTATGAATATCAATCATGACATCCACTTCCCCAGCCGAAGTTAACATGTTGAGCCAATTGGTTTGCATCATACGTGGGTACCCATCACGTGGAATATAAAACGGACGGAAGAACGTATTACTTCCTAAAGATTGTTTAATAACTCCATAATCTTCTGCATCAATTTTCATACCTTCTGGAGCAATAACATCAAACACTGTTGTTTGATTGTCTAATTGCGTCGGTACTTCTTCTTCCAGCTCTTCCTCCTCTAGCTCCAATTCATCCTTCTCTTCAGCTTCTACTTTTTTCTTTTCTTTTTTCTTTTCCTTTTTCTTTTTTCCGAATAACTTCATGTTTATGCCACCCCATTATTTGATTTTTCTGCTTTTTCTTCTGCTAGCACTTTCTTCATTAACTCTAGTTTTCTTTCATTTGTTTCCCCTGTTGAATAGAGCGAGAAATTCTCGTTTTCAATTAAATCCTGGAAACGAGCTTTTACGGCTTTCCGACGGTTAAACGCTACATATAAAAGTTCTATTAATTTATCTTTCGTTAACATTTCTACATTAATTTTTGCTTTCGATAGTAGATTTCGAGAAGCATTATAACGGCGATATAATTCGTTAAACGCCTTATCCACAATCTTTTCTTCCAACTCTTCCTCTGTATCAGCCGTAATCGTACTAATATCAACCTTGTATGGGTAAATTAAATAACGTTTTTGTTCATATCGAGGTTGCGAACGTTGCCAGTACTCTAAGTTATCGATAACTTCTTGTCCATATAGAACCGTCTCTGGTGTAAGGTCCTTCGCACCTTTCATCGTTTCTGTCATTTTTCGTACAGGATCTGTTAAATCTACGAACTTACTCTGAATATATACTTTCGTATTAAACTCTAATGTGGTTAACCATGATTCAATTTTGATATCAATCGCTTCTTGTTCCATATTGGAAAGTAAGTAATAGTTAACCGGATGCGCTTCCGCAATTAGGACAAATGTGTCATCATGATACCGAATCATATGATTATCAATTTCTTTAATGTCTTCTACAAAATCTCGAAAGAAATCAACATTATCCTCATCAATTTCCGATTCAGCAGGCGTATTCTTTTTGTTTTTCTTTCCAGATTTTTCAGCAGTATGTTTCTCTATTCCACCTTGCTTTTTCCCCTTTTTCTTAGAACCAAACAGCGGTTTCCCATTCATTTTCCGATAAAAGAAAAACCCTACAATGGCTATCGCCGCAAAATATATCATTTCTAACATTTACAAATTCTCCTTTGCCCATGTAGTTGGCTCGTACCCTTTTCTCCACTTGCCTTTTTCGGAGCGGCTACGCATTTTGATAAGTAAAAATCTATCTAGATACATGTGTTGTTTTTCTTTATAAATAAAAGCAAACGCTATAACACCTATTACCGTTGGTAGTGCTAAAATTAAGCAAATAAAAAATGCTACTACCGCATCAATAGGTGCAAATAGTCGCCATAAAAATGGTACATATAAATAAAGGGATGCTCCGCCACCCAATAGATAAATCAATTGGCGTTTGCTCAGCACACCTAATAGTGTTTTTTGTTCCGAAGTCATATCAACAGGAACGGTTACTTTTCTCATTCTTTTTCCTCCCTTGTATAAGAGAAGCTCTCCCCACATCGAGGAGAGCTTGTACAAACTCTTATGTTAGATTGTCGTAACCCAAGCAGCGATATCGTACGCTTTAATCATGACAAAGCCTCCAATTGCCGCGCAAGCTAAACCAATCATAGCTTGTGTACGGTTTTCAGGGTTCTTCCCTTGTGCTCCAGATAGTTTAATAGCTGCAAACACAACGCAAGCTGCTACCCAAATTCCCCCAAAACCAATTAAGGTTTTCACCAAAGTGTTCATGCTTTTTTGAACGGTTTCAGCATTACCGCCACCACCATTACCACCAAGCCCTTTCGAAAAACTACTTTTTGCCAGTAAGAAATCTCCTACTGATGTTGTCATAAGTTTTGCAGACAACCAATTCAACATAATTCCTGCACCTCCGGGTGTTTTTGCTCGCAAAACGCAAAAAGACCCCAATACACGCACACGTCCCCTAAGGACATGGCGCATATTGAGGTCTTCTCTTATATGCGAACTGATTAATTTTATATTTTATTGTAAAATCTTATTACGTTTATATTATAGCAATACGATTTCTAAAATACAACCCCTTATTTACATCAAAAAACAAAATGAATCAGTAAACTGTATTCTAAATAACTAGCTATATTCAATTTTTTAAGACATATCGTTTTTCCTGAATGGTACAATAAAGGAAAAATGAGACTTCTTCATGGGTGACTTAATCAGTGATGTAACGATTCGTAAAAACTTTAGGTTATTGAAAAAAGTGTGATTTGAATCATAAATCCGCCACAAATTGAACCATAATATTGCCATGAAGCATTATTTTTAGAGAACATTCTTGTAATAATTGCAACATAAACTTGCCTCAAAAAAAGTAGTAATCCATCTCAAACATTTTAAATCAAATATTTTTACATTGGAAATACCTTATACAATTGAAAATTTTTCGTAAAAAATGAACAAGCAGCCACAATGAATTGGATGCTTGTTGTCTTGATAAAAATTTGATTGAACTTACTATTTACTAAAATGTTGAATACCGTGTAATAAGACTTCAAGTCCCCAATGGAAACGTTCCATTGACTCCATGTCTCCGGAGAACATCTCCTCTCTTAGGCTGAAAAGAACTGGAAATAGAACTGGGTCAACATTTTGGAAAGTTTCTTTTATATCAGATATTTGCATATTCCCATGCTTTTTCCTAGAAGTATGTTCATATGCTATTGAAGAAACGTATAGTAATAAAAGATCTACTCCCCATGCTGCGGATCTAGAATTAATTCCACCATCCTGCAATGTAGCAAGAATGTATTCTGTCAATTTAAGAAAATTTGTCCCCTTCGGAATAGACGTGAAAGTAAGTTCAGCGATACCAGGCTCTTCGTATAGTAATAAGAAATATGCACTTAGTGTTCCAATCAAATTTTCCTTCCATGAGTCTTGCTTTGGTTCGGGTAATACCAATTGACCAAGGCCATAGTCCAATACTAATGAACTTAATTCTTGAAAATTTTTAACATAAACATACAATGATGATGGACCAGTATCCAGTTCTTTTGCGACCTTACGCATGCTCATACCTGCAATACCCTGCTCTTTAAGTAATTCATATGCAGTTTTTACGATAAGTTCATGACTTAAAGGTTCTTTAGCTGGACGATCCCTGCGACTAATGATTTTTCGATGTGAATTTTCCATAATTACTTTATATCATGGTCAAATATATTAGTAAATATATTAAAGATTTTCAAGTTCAATATTGTATTGCTCATGGAATGAATTCATTAATTCTGCAAGCTTAGCAGCTGCATCATCAGAGAAACTTAACTCTAGATTATCATGTGACTCCTGTGCTTTTTCTGATGAATAAGCATACATTTTTTCTTCGTATTCCTCAATCGCACTGGCAAAATCGTTATTTTTGATGATTGCAAGAGCCAGATTCAATGCATCAAACATCGCCAAGTTAACGCCTTCACCTGCAAATGGTGACATTACATGAGCTGCATCTCCAATCAAAGTAACACCAGGATTACGTTTCCACTTAAAATGAATTGGTAGCATATAAATTCGTCTTTGTATGATTGAATCTTCCGCATAATGAATGTATTTCTTTAGGTCTTCATCCCAGTCATTAAATAACTCTAATAATTTAGCTTTCGCTTCTAAAGGCTTATCTGTAGAAATACCATTTTTTTCTGGCCAGTCTTTTTCAACTTTCAAACTAGCGTATACTTTAATTCTCCCATCCCCATTTAGTTGAGCAAGAATTCCCTTGTTATCACCTAAAGCGAACACTTTACCACGTCTGTTGAATTCGAATAAATCCGGATGATTCTCAGCTACATTTAGTATATTAAGTTCAAAGAAAGTTAGATCTGTATACTCAATATCGGTATTTGTTAGCAAAGGACGGACACGTGAAAATGCCCCATCTGCTCCAACAAGACCATGAACTGTATCCACAAATCCGTTTTCAAAGTGAAGTTGTGTCCTACCGTTTTCAATTGAAATGGCTTTTTCTAACTTATATCCATATTTAATGCAGCTTGTATCAAGAGCGTTTAAAAGAAGATCACAAAGCACACCTCGATCAATCTCAGGTCGATCCCCTTTTTCATCAGGCGCAGTTATTTCGTCAATAAAACTCTTTCCATCTTTATCTAGAAGACGGAAGTCTTCACCTTCATAACGAGCTATTTCCTGGAACTTCTCGTAAAGACCAGCTTCTTTTAATGCCATTTGTCCCGATTCTTCATGAATATCTAGAGAGCCGCCTCTTTGCTTGTTCATATCAAGTAGTTCTCTTTCATAAATTACAGGTTCCATACCATTTTTTTGTAAAAGTAGAGCAAGTGTTAACCCTCCTGGTCCTCCACCAATAATTGCGATACGTTTTTGTTCTGTAGATAAAGTTGACATTATAAACACTCCTTAATTTTATAATCTATTTTCAGCTTGTAGTTTATTTAACGAACTATTTTCAAGATTTTTAATACATCACTCTACGATGTACCTTAACTCAGCATGATATTGACGTTAGTATTTCAAAAAAGGAAAAGTGAAAGGAATGTGAAACTCAAAACTCTAATGTTTTCCACCTTTTGATTTCTTTTCACTTTTTGAACCTTTTAAAAATAAACTTAACAATAGAGCAGCGATTCCAAAAGCAAAGGTTATCCAAAACGTGTGACCAAAAGCACTACCTACTTGTTCAATAGTGTGTTTCCCAGGAAGATTTTTAATCTGACTTGCAAGATATCCTGTAGTGATAGTTATCCCAAAGGAAGACATAATCTGTTGCATAGAAGTAGTGATTGGCGTTACACGACTTACAAGTTCTTTTGGAGCTGATCTAAGCACATGAGTATTAATTTGCATCATCGTTAATCCTTGGCCGAGGCCTACAAAAGCAAAACTACACATGATAAAGATACTGCTTGAGTGAACATTTATATAAGTCAAGGCAAACAAAGCAGATGATAAAGAAAGCGTTCCAAGAATTGCAACCAAACGTACGCCATATCGGTCAAATAGCTTACCACCTATATTAATTCCAATTGTTGATAGTATTGCCTGTGGAATTACATAAAGACCAGCCTCCATAGGCGATAAACCTTTAACTTGCTGTAAAAATATAGGGAAAAGCAAAATACTTCCGAACAATGCAATTTGGTTCATCCAGGCAAGAATTATTCCGTGAGTAAATGTTCGAGAACGAAATACCCTTAATTCAAGAAGTGGATTTTTTTGTCTAAGCTCATTCCAAACGAATAGCATTAAGGTAATAATCCCTAATCCCAATGATGAAAGAGTCCAATTATTTAGCCAGCCGTTAGTACCTGCTTCATGAACACCAAAGACTAAGGAAGCAAAGGCAATTGGAGCTAAAATAGAACCTAGTACATCTAATTTCATTCCATGACCAGGCTTAGATTCGGGTAGATATTTTTTCGCCATAAAAAATGCAATTACACCAACCGGAAGATTAATAAGAAATATCCAATGCCAATTTATATATTCAATTAGCCAACCAGATAGTAACGGTCCAAGAATTGGTGCTAGCAGCATAGGAAGACCGAGAATTCCCATAATGGAACCCCGCTTCTCAGGAGGAGCAACTTTGAATACCATTGCTATTCCTATTGGAGCTACCATGCCTCCGCCAAGACCTTGGATAATACGAAAAATAATTAACTGTTCTGCAGTTTGGGCAAGTGCACAAAGCATAGATGCTACCACAAAGAGAACAATACTAACGATAAACATTTTCTTTGCTGTAAATCGATCAGAAAACCATCCAGCCAACGGAATGACGGCTGAAAGAGCCAAAGTATAGGCAGTAATTACCCATTGAATTTCACTGAGGCTGACATTAAATGCACTCATTAATTTCGGAACAGCGACATTCATTATCGTACTATCTAAAATTACTAAGAACATACCAAGTGCAACGGATAGTAATACTGGAAGAATTTTTTTTAATGAAAATTCAGTTTGTTGAAGTTTTTGCTGGGTTATCAAACCTCAAACCTCCTTGTTAATTTTATTTTTTAATGTTTGTTCTCTCTCGCACATTAACTCTAACACAACGAACACCGTTCGTAAAGTACGGTGTTCGTTAAAATAAAATTAAATAACTCTGACCGGAAAATATATTTACAAAAAAACACTCTTAAATTGTAAGATTTAAGAGTGTTTTTCACTTTAAATTCTCAAAAATCTTACTATATCAACAAAAATTTTCCTGAAACATTTTTTGTATTTTATACGGTTTTACTGGTAAGTTTAAGTTTTGTTATAGGAAGCATAATCTAAACAAAACAACTATCTTATGCTTCTTGTTACATTTTATTTTTAGAACTATATCTTTGCCGCAAACAAAAAGAAACGTGGTTTAAAGAGATTGAACAAAGATACGGTAGATTAATGGTATTTAACTATTCCATTAGAGCATTTGTAAAAAAGAGGATCTTGAGGAAATCTTAAAGAATGTTAAGAAGACTAATGAATTTCGTTATGAATTAGAGGGAATCCTAAAGCAAGAAAAGATATAATTGTAATCACAAAATGGGCATCAATCAAAACGAATAAAAAGAACAGGTAATTGTTTGTAATCACAATTACCTGTTCTTTATCATTTATATTTACTCTTTATTTTTTAAAATTTCATTAACCTCTTCCACACTTAATTCAGTAGCTTCCGCTATCTTCTCTATAGGTACACCGACATTAATTAAATTGTGAATCATCTCTATCTTAGTTGCTATTCTAGCTTCTTTCGCTGCTTCTTTTGCTGCTTTTTCCGCGGCCTTTTCTTCTGCCGTCTCTATTTCTGATATTCTATCTTTTATTGCCTTTTCTCTCGCTTCATATAAGCGTAAAAAGTCCTTATCGCTACTTAGACGCTCCCAATCCTCTATTGCTTTTTTCAAAACTGGATCTTTTTCCATCGCGATTCCCTCCAGGATTGTAGTTAATTTCTCATCTTCATAAGCAGGAAATAATAATAGCCAACGTGCTAATATATCCTCCCATGGATCCATTCGATCTTCTTGCCATTCTCGAATTACTTTTGGAATCTCAAGAAAGTGCAATTGCATATTCTCTGAAATTATGTGTTTCGATTTTTTGTTCATGACTACACCGACATTATGAAAGTCTTCTTCTCCTGGAAACAGAATGAAATCCACTATATTAATACATATGGTTGGTCTTAATTCTGTATACTTCATCCCCTGAGTCATTTGGGAATAATACATACCAGCCCAGTAGAACAAAGATCGCTCAATCATATCTTTTTTGTCGCGAACCTGTATCTCTATATTTAATTTTATACCATTATTCAGAGTAGCTCGCAAATCTAAAATAGACAATTTATCATCCTTTTGCTCCCTTGGAAGATGCGGATCATCTAAATGCAAAGAAATAATTTCCTCATCTAAAGAGGATTGTAATACCGCATTAAGAAAACCAATGAGTATCTCCTCGTTTCCTTCTACTCCAAACAAGCGCTTGAAAGCAAAATCAACTCGTAAATTCACTAGATTTTTTTTCATAGATGTATTCATATTCTCTTCTACCCTTCTTTTAGTTAATTGGATATAAGAAAAAGATAGAATTAAAAACTCTATCTTTTTCAATCTACCTATTTATGAAAATATCAACCTACTTTATGACTTTCACAATCTCTGAAATACAGGTTTAAATCCCGCTTGCATTGTATCATCCAGCCCCTTACCTTGCGCTGGGTTCCATGCAGCTATGATTACATTATAGCCCACTCGCTTTAACTCTGTCGCAAAATCTATAAGAGCTTTCCTTACTTTTTGATTCTCTACTAAATCCGCATCAAACGCTAAATAGACATTTTCTACACCCATATCCTTTAATACAGGCATAGTAATTCGCCAAGCATTTACACCAGGAATCGCAAGAACCGTTGTTCCTATTTCAGAAAGCTCCTCTTTATTAAATCTCTCTGGAAGCAAATCAGCAACCAGATCTGCTTTCATAGCTCCCTCTGTAATCATTACTGATTTAGTTCGATGAAGAATACCAGAATTCCAATGTTTCAAATGAGAACTCGGTACCGCAACATGCACAGGAAGTGGATTTTCACTACCGCCTGCCCCAGTCCCTTGATTTTTGTTTGCTGATGAGAATACCGATAGGTAAGGTTTTGAAGTTATCTCCACCTTTTCCCCCGGTCCACACCGTACGTGAGACTTTCACCTCATACGGCGTTCCATCGAGTTATATAACTCTGGTTAAATATTATTCCCTACTTAAGATACTTTCTATAGAGTGATGGTTTTGTTACCTAACAGTTTACGTAATGTATTAACTCTTTTTAATTGTATATCTGCTAATTTCAGTTCATTTAATAGTTTTGATATTGTATCTTCCATCTTTGCGTGTATTAATTTATGGACTTTTTTCGTGACAATTATGAGATTTTCGTATTTATCTGTCCCCCCTAAATTTTTTGGGAGTTTATGATGACAATGAATATCTCCACTACTTAGCGCAGTCTTTGTTATGGCACATTTACCTTGTTGTGCTATAAACAAAGAGATACGGTTATCATTGAATTCTATTGTGCTGCCCTGAATATGACTTTTGAACAAGATGGAAATATCTCGACTATTAAATCTCTTCAATTGTGCATGTACTAATTTTCGTCCTTCAATAGTATAGTTGTTGATTTTGGGATTTATTAAATTTGGTATAGCAAATTTAATCCCAGCTAACGGAAATAAAGTGATGCCAGCGATATTTACAATTTTGAAGTTGTAATTACCATATAATTTTTTATATGTTCTGTTTGGTTTTCCATTTTCCTCTATGAGATTTTTAAGCCTGTTGTATTGGATTCGTGATAAAACGTAGGCAACCTTACTTAGAGTTGGATTAACTCTAGTGGCCACTTGGTAATAGTTATGATAACCTATTACTTTTTCGTTGTATCTTTGCACTTCCCTATGCTTATTCTCTTTAGATAATTGAATACTTTTGATATTGTCTTTTAGATTCTTCTTGATTTTAGTAACTGCTTTTCCGCAAATATCACTTACGGCGACATATCCTCTTCTACTTTTAGGTTTCTTAACAACCTTCAGTTTAAATCCAAGGAATTCTGTATATTTCTTTTTCAGATTCGTTATCGATGATTTCTCTTCGCTTATCTCCAAGCCAAGCCTTTCCCTCAACCACTGGTTTGTGGCATAAAATATGCGTTTTGCTTGATTATGAGTTCTGCAAAAGATTTTGAAATCATCGGCGTATCTTACAATATACATCTCTTTTAGTCTTGTAGTTTTCAAGGCTCTAATCTTCTTATTCTGCGCACTATATTCATAGTTACATTTAAATGTCTCCCATTGGGAACTAACCCACCAATCTAGCTCATTCAATGCTAGGTTTGATAGTAATGGTGATAATATGCCACCTTGTGGAACTCCTTTGTTTGGAGTTCCAATTTCGTGGATGTTCGCTTTTAACATTTTCTGTATGATGCAGATAAGTTGTTTGTCCCTGATCCCATTAGCCCATAGTTGTTTAATAAGTTTGTTATGGTTAATGTTATCAAAGAAGCCTTTAATGTCGATATCAACTACATAATGCAAGCCATTTACGTTCATGATGTGTTTAGCCTTAGCTATCGCTTGATGGGCTGTTCGATTTGGTCTAAACCCATAGCTATTATTATGAAATTTGGCTTCTAGAATGGGTTCTAGTACTTGCTTTACACATTGTTGTATGATTCTATCCTCTATTGTTGGTATCCCTAGAGGTCTCTTGTCTCCATTGGTTTTGGGTATCAAGACTCTCTTAACACTGTGGGGTAGGAAGTTATTCAGTCTTCTTTGAATATATTCAATGAACTGTTTGTTATCCTTTTCAGCAAGGTGCATTATGTTGTGCTTGTTGATACCTCTTGTCAAACTACCTTTGTTCTTTTTGATATTTCGGTAAGCTAGTTTGATGTTATCTTCTGATGAGATAATACTTATTATTTCTTTGAATCTTTTTCCATCTCTACTTTGTTTGTATAAAGTATCAAAGGTATATTGCATATCGTAATATTCGTTATTTCTGAGTTTCCTCTTTTTAAGTTCTTTGGTATTCATTGGTCAGCCTCCCCCTTTAAATTTTTAGGAGAAGTGCTTCTATTTGTCCTACTCGAATCCAATGTTTGAATAATATTTTCCTCTGTTGACTTTATAACTCGACTTGGGACTATCCCTCCACTATGTTTCCATAATATCAACGGTACTGTGTCCCTACTCTCACATTAGTAAATGAATTTCGAACAACTTCGTTTGTTGTCATTGTTCTTATATCAACCATTCCGCTAATAGACGTTGAAAGTGAATGTCTAATGCTTTCCTCGTTCCGAATTTTCTAGCTATCCATGCAAACCTTTAGGTCATGACTTTGAGCCTGTAATTTTATACTTTCTTTGTTAAGTATCCCGAATTTCATATATGACAATCTTACTTTTCGGTAAATTACACTCCGAACTGGAGCTCCTATGGTTTCCCAGTAGGCGTATCTATAGACCCTTACATTCGCCATTTCGTCAGTGACCTATTCACATTCTAACCATGGGTTGCTTTTCAGCCCTCCGATTTATCAGTAACCATGATTTATCATTTTAGGTTACCTTCAACCGACTTCACCTAGCTTCATACCAAATTCATCTATTACTGATTTCAGCATGTAGGAGTATTAAGGAAGTAGTTTCAGCTCAACATGACGGCTTTCATTCCTACTTTCGAAAATTCAGTTGTAGATTATCATTCTTTATAACAAAGTTGTTAATCTCTCCATTTTCGTTTTATTAGTGAACCCTATATATTTGGGTTGTTTACTTCAGCTTATATGGAAACGAGTCGCACGCCACAGATACTTTTGTCCTTTATGAATCTTTACAACAATTTGTCCCTCTTGAAATGGAATCTCTACCTTTTTGCTCACTTCTAGTTCGCCTTCAAAGATACAATCACCATCTTTAGTTATCTTTACAACATTAGGCTGTTCGATTAATTCCGCTTGAACTCCAGTAGGTGCCGATTTCACATGAACGGAGTTTTTCACTTCATCCACACGAACCTGCCATCCAACAATTTGATTGTACTGGTTTCGAAAAGGAATCAGTATACCTGGAGATCCTGACATCAAACGAAGAGAAAGTTGACCTTTCCTCATCTCATAAAAACCCGGAACCCCCTGCCAACAGTTTTTATTCCCCATCTGTTTAAATAGCTGCTCCCAAACAGTCGTATACGTATTATCCTCCTCTAGCACAATTTGTTGTTTTAAGAAAGATCGATATTGACGTACTTGTATTTGTTCTTCAGTCATTTTTCTATCTCGTAATAAATGTGTATGATGATGCTCCTGTAATGGTATGAAATCCATTAACTTACGATTAAACACATCTAATTTCTCATTGCTTTTCTTATCATGAATCTGAACTTCATCCGCCTCAGGCAATTGATACTTATCTTTTTCATTTATGTAGTGAATGTAGCTTGGATTTACCGTATTTTTTCCATAAATCCATTTACTTTCTACACGCGTACATGCTACCTTCTCTTGCGAAATATGAAGCATGCAATTACCTGTATCATGACAAATCGGACACGTAACACGGTAAAATTCCCACCAGCTACCTCTTGGATAAGCACTTGTTAAACGAAATTGACCTTTTTGAATGTTATAATTCATTATTCCCCACTCCTTGTATACTGTTTATTATATATGGAATTACTACTTCCGTTAAACTCTTTATACTCCTATTCAGATATTCTCTTTGTTCTCCTAACGGATATACAAAAGAATATGTATCACAAACTAAATAATCATTTCTATGTTCTTGATCTAGCAAAGCTGATTCTACATATGCTTCAAATGCTCTAGCAAACATCTCATGATTTGTAGACCAATACTTTTTAGTTCTCTTCTTATCTAACTGAATGGCTGTATCAAAGTATACAGACCCCTTCACTTGATAGGGTATTTCACTAAGTTTTTCACCTGTTTTTTTATAATGATATGCAGCTAACATTTGTGCGGTTTTCTCAAATTCTTTTTCAATTTCACGCTCCATACGCGTCTTTGTTGCTCCTGATAAAGTATCAAGCTTCCTACACAAACTAGTATGATGTGATTCTAAAATATTTGAAATATTTCCTTTAAACACATCATAACTATCGATAACACCACCATAGAAATACCACTTTCTACTGTAGGCATTTTCCACGTTGATGACTCTGGCCACTTTTCCTTGTTTACAAGCATCTAACACAGCTTGTATCTTTTCCTTGATAATAGCAGGCAAAATATTTCCGATACTCTTCCCACTTGATAGGAAAGCAAGACTACCATTTTTAAAATCATGACTACAATCATATAAGAAATGATCCAGTGAATGTCCCCATTCATGACACAATGCCCCGACTCCATTATCACGAGTTAAATTAATGACTTTGGTAGAAGGTTCATAATGCGCTAATGCATTGCCGCTTCCTCTCGCACCAATTGCAAGCCCTAAGCGTCCTCCTAGCCCTATATACTCAGGTGGAATCCCCAATATACGGGCTACATCATGTAACGCCTCAGATACATGCTCAATATGTTCTTTTGCATATTGTTCGGTGCAATAATGTCCAAATTGCATTCCCTTCAATCCAAACATAGTAACTACGTCTTCAGGTTTGGTAGCAAATTCTACTTCTGGTCCTTTTCTTTGGAGGGTATCTGGCAGTTTCCTACTCCAAGCAGCTGCGGATTTCTTACGAGTCGTAACCTTTTTCGCAAGTAAATCATTCCATGTTAGTTCATGTGATACACGAAGGTATGTAGAATTAATACTTTTTGAATTTGTACAAAGTGATATGAATTTCTTTCCTAATATTAATAACTCCATACCATCTGCATCAACAAACTCATCAAAATATTCTTCTACCATTCTTTTAAATGTGTATGTGACATTCTTATCTTTTTTAAATGCATACCAACCGTTTTGCATTTCCTTACCGTAAGAACCAACATGATCTATCCATTGTTCTGAGGTATGTATTAACTGTATATCATGCCATATTCTTCTACATGCTTGCACATACAGTTTCCTTGCAGTCGGTGTATCTACAATTGGCTTCTTATCAATCCTGCCCACTAGTAATTGCTTTAGCTTTGCAACACGTGCCGGGATATCATTTTCTTTTTCTAGTTCAAAAGAAAATGGAATCAATGTATTTCGATCCAATGTATTGAGCGCTTCTACTGGAGATTCTTTTTCAATTTCCGCTAAAACATCTAAAGAAAATGATACTAAAAATGATTCTTTTAAGGCTCGTAGCTCTTTCTTAGCTCCTACTAATTTCTCACCAACATCATAGCTGTATCGATTGCGAACTTGTTTATCTGTCCTCACATCTTGTACCATTATGTTTTCTCTTACCTCTAAATCAAAAAGTTCAAATAAATCCATGCTAAAATCCTCCTTATTAAAATAAAAAGACAGAAATTCATAGTCGTTTTAACTACGGATTTCTGTCTTTTCCTCTGCCTGTATACTTTCAAACGTTTTTGCAAATTACTCATTAAGATACACTCACACCTGTTAAAGAGAATAGATCTTCTTTTGTGGGGTTAAGTGCCTGTAACCAACTATCTACCGTTAGAAAGTTTACTTTTTTTAATTGCTCGCCTTTCTCCGCACGCTTAACCACCTCTAAACCTCCATGGTGATGTACAATCATTGTAAGATCATTTTTCTTGAAAATACAATCTTCATCAGTAGAGTTTATATGATGACTACGTAAAATTGGCTTCCATTTCTTTAGGGAATACCCTTCCATTTCTAAGAAACCGCGGATCGCAGTAAAGCGATAACTTGTCCCCCTGAAACATCGCTCCAATAAAAAAAGGAAATCTCGTATACATCCATTGAAATAGACATGATACAAATAGATTTCCCCTGCTTGTTTGGCTGCTCGCTGTGACAAGTTTGATGGTTTAATGGAAAACTGATAACAATCTCGTTCCCAAAATGCTCCTTCCTTTGTAACTCTCATTCGTAATGCACGCAAATTTGGCATAAAATCATCTGGATGTGCAGAACAAAATATAGATACTTCATAACTCATTTTCATTTAAGGTTCCCCCTGGTTATATATTTATTATTTTTCTACTTCACAACAATTGATTACTTTACACTTAGAATAGATAACTCAAAAATATGAAGAAAAAGTAATACTCGATAAAGCCACGGCAAATGTTTTTCTCCATAATACATGTAAAGTTCTTTCGTTTCCCTTCTATAAGCAAATTGAACACCTAAGTGTGTAGGAAGTTTTGATATGTCCTCCATTTCAATGTTTTGAATGATCTCAATAACGGTATGGGGGGACTCCTTTAATAATTTCTTCAATGGTTCAAGAGAAATATTAAATAATCTACTACACTCCTTAGTACGCTCTTTGTTATATTTAATAATTCTGGCCAATTCTTCTACAGTCGGATCAAATAAAGGATTTGTAACCTCTACATACTCAAACATTACTGTTTCTAATGTACAATCCATTTTGTTAATAATATAAAGACCCCATTCCTTAAACGCATCTTCTAACGTACATGGATAGCCATACACCTCTAAACAGTACTTCCTTTCAAATGGAAAATAACAATCTTCTTCACAATCATGGTTTAAAATTGGTAAAAAAATCGTATTGTAATACTCATCAGAGTTGATGTGTAAGGCTGTCATTTTATCTGCGATATAATCTTCTGTATCATAGCTAATGCTAGAATCACGCTCTCGAATTGGTTTAGTAACTTCATTCCTCTGAAAAATTTTTATTATCTCGTCTAATGATAGTAATGGTTTATCTAGTGTAATGGCATGTTCGTATTTCATTATAATGATCCCCTTCCAAAGCAAAAAAGCACAAATCTTGTGTTTTTCTCACAGTGTTTTTTATTTGTATACCTAAATCTAAATACCTTTTACAAGTGATTCCTAACTTGAAAACAACACAAAAAGGGCTCCTTCAAGTCGATTAAAAATGTGCATAGCAAAATAAGCTATATATACACTAATCGGCTCAAAGAAGCCCTTTCAAAAATGAAACAAGACGCAACTTGCTTCTACAACTCAACCACAACACAATAAGGTGTGGGAATAAACGGAATCAATTAAACATTAAATATATATTTATATTAATCAATTCGCATCTAAATTTCAATAACTTTATATTTTATCACAAAATTGAACTTATTTATTTTATTTTTTTCGAAAATTATGTATAATAAAATTATCCTACACGAGATATTGAGTCATATCTCATTCGTCATTTAATAAGGCCTATATAAAAAATAAGGCCTTATTTTTTATTCTTCCTTTATTTACTATTAACTAAATCCAATTCGTGTTACAATCAGAACAAACACACGTTCTTTAGAGGAGGATTTTCATGTTTAAAATGTTCAAAAAGGACCCAAAAAATGAAGAAACAGCTATTTTGGTAACTAAAGATTCATTTGATATTTTCTTATTTCCTACTAGCCATGAGGAGCAATACCATTTAGTAATAGAAAACTTCCACGTAGGTTACAATCACTTTTTACTATTCGTTGATAGAAAAAATCATGCATTGCACATTTATGATGACCTTTATACTATTGTTGGCGGAACAAGTGCTATTAACCTAATTAGCGAATATTTAATTGAAAAACTGTACGAATTATTGCATTTAAAAGACTATAAAAATGCAAAAGTACTAATTTACTTCCCTGAGAATCATAAAGATTCCGGTTTAGTATCTTATGGTTACCAATCAAAACAGGATGATTTTGATTTCGGACTTGATATCAGTGAAATAACTAAACATGAAGCATATTTAGAACTAGCTAAAAAAAATGCATAGTTCATTGAGCTGTATAAATTAATAAAAAGACAAAAGTTATGTACTTTTGTCTTTTTATTTTAACGCAATCCATTCGTAGCTTTCCCACTCTTTTGGTTTCTTATCATATTTGATACGACCAGTCGTACAGAATGATGCAATCATCCATTGTATGAGATTCATTTTTGCATACGGATCAACACAATCCTCTAATTTTTTCAATTGATAACCTGTACTATTTTTCTGCCAAATTGTATATAAACGAAAGTGTGTTGTCGTAACAAGTCTAGCTTTTGTTATAACTTGCCATTTTGCAATTTTCGTTAAATCCTCTTTGACTTTTCTATCATACTCTTGTTTTATGACTTTATAACTCTTATCTTTATTAATTAATCCATTAGAGAATCCAAAAGGCATTTGATGCACCTCATAAACAGCTCCTTCTTCATCTCCTAAAATATTTGATTCTACTAGAAATATATTTTTTAGTTTTAATTGTTCCGTTAATTCTTTTCCGCTCCGATAAAATGGCTTCTTTATCTTCTGCAACAAGATAACCTGCACAATTAATCCAATAAGTAACGGATACGCTAATACAAACACCATATGAATAAACATATTTGCAATAAGCACCCCTACTAGTACGAATATCGTGAAATAAATATATGTTTCTCTTTGATGAATAATTCTACTATTCAAGCTAACATACCTCCGTTTTGATAGATAGTGAACGAAATATACACCATTGCCCCTAGTAAAATAGAACAAGCCCCAGGAAAGCTCTGTATCAGCTTTATTTCTTTCTTTGGTAGTTTTGCCCCAAATATAGAAGCAGCATGCTCCAATTGGTCTTTAATCGCTCCCACAAACCCTAAAATTTTAATTAATCGATACACACTAGCAATCCAAAAGAATAGCAAATGGAAAGCTGTTAATGTAATGGCAGTAAGCATAGCCGATTCTTCTACTACATTGCTAATATATAAAGCTACCACCACAAGCATCTTGGTATCACCAGGTGAAGAGAATTTAAATGTCTCTAGCAATAAACCACACGCTAAGGCCATGACTAGTACAATTGCAATCTCTTTCCCTGTTCTTATTCCGGCAAGGTACGTAATTCCTATCCCTAATATTAAGAATAGTAGATGCCACATATTCTTTGTTTTTCTATATTTCAAATCAGTAAATACATTTAGGAACATGTAACTTAGTAATAATCCCACAATATACAGACCCATTTTCTTTACTCCCCTCTTAATTTCATAAAAAATGCTGTGTAAAAAAGGGAACCACTTTTAGAGTAGCCCCCTCGTTTATTTTTACATTTATTTTTTATTCCAAGAATCAATATCTGCATTGCTTGATGCTTTTGTGAATCGTGCCAGGATCGTATCATAGCCACCTTGGATTGCCTTCCATACAAATGGGCCAATGACTAATACGATAATTACCGCCAGAGCGATTAACATACCGTTTTCTGATGATAACTGTGAATCCTCATTTTTTAACCAACTTTTCATCTTTGCTAACATTTCATTTCGTCTCCTTTATATAGCGATTTTAAGAATCTATTAAAATTAGAACTTATCTATTTAAATCTTTAATTACTTATTCCAAGAATTTACGTCTGCATTGCTTGATGCTTTTGTGAATCTTGCCAGGATCGTATCATAACCACCTTGGATTGCTTTCCATACAAACGGGCCGATGACTAATACGATAATGACCGCTAAAGCAATTAACATACCGTTTTCTGATGATAACTGTGAATCCTCATTTTTTAACCAACTCTTCATTTTTGCTAACATGATTGAATCTCCCTTATCCATTTATTTGAGCTATACGTAATAAACATCGTTCATTTAAAACTTCTATTACTTGTTCCAAGAATTCACATCTGCATTGCTTGATGCTTTTGTAAATCGAGCTAGAATTGAGTCATAACCACCTTGGATTGCTTTCCATACAAACGGGCCAATTACTAATACGATAATCACCGCCAAGGCGATTAACATACCATTTTCTGATGATAATTGTGAGTCTTCATTTCTTAACCAATTCTTCATTTTCGTTAACATGTATTTTGCTCCTTTACCTATTCCATTTTTGATAATGTCTTCTATAAACTTGCAAATCCTTGCATTAAAGATTGAATCACAATCACCATTGGATAAATTACAATACATCCAATAACTGCGACGTTAAATTTATTCATTTCCATTGGTTTATTTTGAATGAGACGGTTATAGTTCTCATGTTTTAACTCACGCATCATTTTAATCTGTGCGTCCATAATACGAAGACTTTGTACCTTGTCCGTTTTTTGCGCTTGTTGCAACGCAATCGTAAAGGTGTTTACTTCTGGACTATTTAAAGCAGCAGCAAAGTTTCGAAATGGTTGATCCGAGCCCGCATACATTTCTAACTCCGCAGTGAGTGTAGATACATACGGACGAAGATGTCTTCCAGCATATATCTCTGCCTTTTTTACTGCTTCTAATGTTGTATGTGTTTTTAACAGCTGCAGCATAGGTATTAGATACTCTGGTAATTCAAACTTCCTAGCTTCTATGGCCTGCTTGATTCTTCTCTTTAATAGATAATCAGGATAGAAATAAAGCAGTGGTGAAATCAAAACTCCCACTTTAAATAAGTAGTAATCATGGAACACCGTACATATCAAGAAAACAGAGGTGAAAATGATGGGATATGCTACCTTCATCTTTAAATATTCTTCTGGTTTCGTATCCAGGCCAGCTTCTTCTAATTTTTTCTGAATCTGCTCTTTCTTTTCTTCTGTCAGGTACTTATGTGATAACGACTGGAAGGGCGCGAGCATCATCTGATTTAAATTCTTCTTTTCAATTCGTTTTGCATTTTCTACATAGTTCGTAAGTAAGCTACCGCTGTCTTTTTTACTTTGTAGAAAGGTAGAGAATACCCAGTACATGACAACGAATACCACTACAACTAAAATCGTAGCCACCTTATTCCCCTCTTTCTGTTGGGTTATAATTTGCAATCTTTTCTACACGGGTTGCTAAGAAAAAGACAATGAACATATTTACCGCTAATGCGATTTTACCCATCATAGAACCTGCTAAAAATCCATATGCTTCTTTTGACATCAACATAATCACAATCGGCATGGCAATAACGATTAAGCAGTTCTGTACAAAAGCACGTTGTGCTTGCGACAAACTAGAACGTAACCTTGCCAGGTATAGCTTTTGTTTTTCGAAATCTTCTGCAATATCCAGTAAGACTTGCACCGAATTTGCACCACCTTCTCGGCTACACACTTCCAACATTTCATGAAAGAATACCAATTCTCTAAAGTTAAACGTTTCATTGAATCCTCTAAATGCACGATGCATTGTGGTTCCACCTTCTAATAAAAGAGAAACTTTCTCTATTTCTTCTTGAATGCTTTCATGCATCATTGGCTTCACCTGAACTAACACCCGTTTTGCATTGTTACTAATTTGAAGTGCATTTGCAACTGCCTTCATATAAATAGAAAGACGGTCTATGACAACCAAGTAGTAACGTTTTTTTCTTCGATAAAGAAGAAATCTTGGAACTAAAAAGCCGCATAAAACGGTAATCAGTGTATAAGGATCTTGTCCAAATGAAAAATAGAACACCGCTGCAACACTCATCCCAGAAAGAATCGTATATATCCAGTACATACTCTTCGTCAATTTCCATTCGTACTTTTGAGCTTCTTGGATAACGGATTGCGGTAGATACATTCGTATGCCTTTAATATTTCTTAATTCCAAGCGCCTTTCTTCTTTCTCATTTTCATGTACAAATTGGGAAAGAGCAGAACCCTTAGATTTTGAAAAAAGTAAAACGAGCAATCCTACACTGATAAAGATTAAAAATATACATCCATAAGCCAACAAACTATGCATACTGCACCTCCTGTTGTGAAAGGAATGGCGCATAAAGAGCTGGATTTACAGTAGAAGAACGGAATTTCTTCTCCATTTCGGCTGACATTTTTGCTGTAATGATATGATCTCCATGAATCTTCCCTACTCTCTCATTCATTTCATCGTATTCCTCACCCGATGGAATAAATTGAGAAAGCTGATTGAACTGTATATCGCCTTGATAATCCAACAATTCAATCATCTCTGTAATATAGCGATTCCCATCATCTTTCTTTTCTAAAAAGACAATCACATCAAATGTCTGAGAAATTAATTCATATAAATACTGAGCATCGATATTCGCACCACTCTGCAGACACATGAGCATTAAACGTCTAACTGCTTCTTTTGCACTTCTTGCATGGACAGAGGTAAAGCCAGGATGTCCTGTTTGGAAGAAGTTAATCATTTTCAATGCTTCTTTCCCCCTCGATTCCCCTACAATTAAACGTTTTGGTCCTTGACGTAAAGCATTTGTTAACAACCTATCAAAATCGATTACATTTTCTTCAACTTCGGATGCCCTACACTGCATCGGAACAAAATGATGTTCCGGAAAAATGCGATGCAAATATAATTCAGGGTTATCTTCTACTACAAGAGTACGTTCTTTTTTCTTTCCTTTCGGAATGTGAGAGGCAAGATATTTCATAAACTCTGATTTTCCGGTACCTGTAGCTCCAGCAACTAGAATATTCATTTTGGCTTTCACAGCTGCGGCCAAAAAGTTCAGCATTTCTTTTGATGCTTGATTGGTAGTTAACATACGTTCTTCAGAGGCACGGAGGTGATCTGCATTCTTACGAACCGTTATTGTTGTTCCAAGTCCCCCAAGTTCATCTAACGCAATATTGATACGGATATACGGAAACACGCAGTCAACATATGGCTTTGCTGTATTTAATGACTCTGATGTACTGTTTACCATCTTATAAGCCAGAGCTTTCACTTCTTCTTCCGTCTCAAATCGGTAAGGGAAGGTACATTCTCCCTCTCCAATTTTTTCGTAAATGATTTCTTTTGTGCCATTGATATAAATATCGGTGACATCCTGATCTTCTTTTAAAGGTTCTATAATCCCAAACCCCACAATATCGTCACACACCATATTTAGTAACTGTTCAGAAGGTACCTCTGAAATGACGACTTGATTGCTTAATAGAAAGCTTTTAACAATTTGTTCTACAGCTGTTCTCTTTTCTTTATTCATAAAAGATTCACTTAAGATATCACGATGGTCTTTCACCAAAAATGCACGAATTTCATCCGTTATATCTTTTATTTGCTGAGCTGTAGTTGTACCTAACTTTCGAGCTGTTTTGGCACGAATCCTATAACCAAAATGATATAAATCCACTCGATTGCGCTTTAAGGCGACTTGTTTTTCCTGTACATAGCCCCACATACTCCTTGTCCCCCCTTTTAACTTCGTAAACCAAAGAGACCCTTTTTCATAGAGGATGTATGCTGAGATGGAATATTAAGACCAGCTACTTCCATAATGTGATGGACCTTTGTATTAATTTGCGGGGAACCAAATTGCATCCCCCATTCATAACTCGTACGATCCCTGTCATACGGAATTGTCACCGCAATTTTTTGGGAAGAAAGCTTTTCAATATCTTCTACATAATTCTCATCTGCCATATTTAGCACATGAATCATTTGAGGTAATGTTAACTTTGCATCTTCTATTAGTTGTAATTCACGTTTGATAGCTAATGCACCACGAGGATTGCCATTTAGCACATGAACAACAAGGTCTGCTTGGTATAGGATTGGATAACTCAACACCTCCGATAGTTCAGTCGGCACCGATAGAATGATATAATCGTATTCTGTGTCTACAAGTGATTCAATAAATGTCGTTACAAACAATTCTTTGTTTTGAATCTCAGGGAATTGAGCTAGGTTATATCCTGATGGAAATACAAGAAAATCCATCTTATCGTGTAATTTTTGTATCAACCTTGGATTTACTTTTTTCTCTAGTAAATCTTGCTTCGTACAAATATACTGCAAGAGATTGTATTCATTTTCTTTTCTTACAAGCTCTAACATGTTTTTACTCTCATGGCTAAGACCAGTTCCAACCGCAAAACTTGGTCTTACCTGGTCCGCTTCTACATAAAGCACCTTTTTCCCTAGATGAGCTAACTCATTTGCCATCGTAATACTTAACGTACTTTTTCCTACGTTTTCGTTTGTGGCATAAAAGGCAATGATTCTTACTTGCCGATCCATCTTAAAAACTCCTCTCTTACTTAGATTCGTTCAGATACTGCGCTACATACTCTTTTACGTTTTTAGATATGGGATTGGTCGAATACTTCTCTACATAGTCTAAAATGTTCTTTTGATCAGATATTTGCGAGAATCCTTCAGCAGGTTCTAGTTCTTTCCCTGTTTGTTCTACTTTTTGTCCAACTGCAACTGGAATGACATCTCCAAGCGTTTTCGCACGGTTTAGATATTGAAGTTGTTCAGGTGAAACAGCCAGTGTATATAATCGCGTTACTTTTGGCTTTTGTTTTCCTTCTTGTTCCTCTTTTGATTCTTTCTTTTCTAACACAAATGCATCTTCTGTATTGCTATCTTTTGCAGCCGTAACACGTACACGTTGGAACAGACCACCAAAAACAACCTTCTCATTGTCTCCTTCTTTCACAACTTGTTTGAAATACAAGTCCACATACGTATTTGGGATAATACTATTCCCTGAACTTGTTTCCAAATCAACGAGTAACGGGAAAGCAACTTCTCCATCTTTCAAATTTAAAATAGCAGAGTCCGGTAACTCTTCTTTCTTTACTACTTTGTTTTTAAAGAGATAGCTATTTTCTGTAATGGGCTGCCCATCATTTGTCCACTTACCTACAACCTCTTTTTTATTTACACGTAATGCATTTGGTGGAATGGCATCACCAGGTAATGTTCGTTCCACTAGCATGTCTTCTTTAATCTCTGTATGTGCAGGTATATCCTTTGCGGCTACAACGATCTTTGTTGGTTTTACTGCATTTTCGACTGCAAAATGATTGTATCCATAGATACCCGCTACTGTTGCAGCGGCTAGACCTACCGCAACAATCTGCTTCTTTTGAAACTTAGATGGCTTCAATGTTTGTATTCCTCCTTATGTAGCCTTTAAACGCAAAAAAAGGACACACCTATGGCATAATGCGCCTTAGGTGTGTCCTTTTAGCTAATCTAAAGTCTATATGAAAATGTTGGATTTGATTTCTTTAATATTACAATTTCAATATTATGATATATAGAGTTTCATGTCAATCATTTCTAAAAAAAATATTATTTTTACCATTTCAAATCTCTGATCCCAAAACTTGAAAAACCTTAAAAACGTTGTCATATCAAGGTTTTTAAGCTATTAACCCAACTATAAATATGGTATAATGAATATAACGTAACTGAATATTTCAGGGTGGTCGGTTGCTATCCTTTCTCTTTCATTTTATGGAGAAAGGAGGTGATCGAATGGATATACTTTTCACGATAGCAATTGAGATACTGAAAGTAATTGCTAGAGAAGTCGCTGTATTTTTTGCAAAACGAGTAGGTAAATACCTATCAACGTCTTGGAAGCAAATACAAAAAAAGCGACGAAAAACGAAAAGAACCACCCACAATGCCGGCAAGCGTTTGAAGGGTGATTCTAAGAAAAAATAAACTCTTTTTTAGCAACCATCCACCTTGCGGTAGCAGTTACATAAGACGAAGTGTTACCAGCACTTCGTCTTCTTTAGTTTATGCAAAAACTATTGTTATAATACTTCTACACATATTATAACATCAACTATAGTACATGTCATGTATATTCATCTACTATAGTTAATGAAACAAAGCAAAGTACTTTTAATACGAAATCAATTTCGTTCCTGTTTCAAAATACTTTGCAGGAGCATAGCTTTTCCCATTCCGATCTTGAAATTCGTTTCCAATGTAAAGCGATGCAATCATTGCAACAATCCCCATAATAATTACACGTCTAACACGTTGTTTCTTCTTTTTATCCACTCTAATTTCCCCTTTCTATGAAAAAAAAAGGCACATCCCATTAAGGAATGTGCCTTTGGTTTATCCATTCAGCTACTAGTTAAGATGGATATATTATTTTGTCGACCCACCTAATTATACTATATTTTATGTTTATTTCCCAGTCTTCATGTAATACCAATCCGTCAGTTTATGAAGTAGTTCCTCATTCCCTACCCAATTCCATCCTACTCCACTTCCTCCAGGGAATGGATCATCAGGAAATACTCTTCTTTTTATGAAATCATCGTACGCAACACCCTTAATCTCTACCTGCCCAGTTAAACATAAACTCATTTCATTGATACCTGCTGAAGCTGTTTCTACATTAAAGGTATATACACCGTCTTTTGTCTTTAGTGGTGAATACCATTTTTGGCCACCATCAATAATTTTCTCTTGTCCATCCCAATATAAAGACTTAGTTGGTCTTTTACTATCAAAAACATGTCCTGTCGCTTCAGATAAATACATATTTTTAGGTAGGAACTTCGCTGTATTATCTTTAAGTTCTTTCTTCTCTAAATCTTGAGTAGACTTTAATCCTTCGTCTGCAAATGGATATTGTGCCTTAGCAGCAGCAAATACACCAGGGTAATTTTCATTCCAGTCATTTTTATATTTTCCGTTTACTTCATACGAAAATCCATAACCAGAATGCAGCTTAGAAGGAGCTAAATTATCAATACTCCCTGTCAAGGTTTCATAATACATTTTCCCAACTATATCTTCTTTTGATACGCGTTCACTTACTGTTTCTACTACACCTTTTACACTCGTCACACCACATATTGCCTTTTCTTTTGAAGGTTCATAGATTGCTGTTTTAATAGGATTATTTTTATACGTAGTTTCCTCTATGTCTATGCGATTACCCGCAGGGTTAATTTCTGCCTGAATTGTTCCTTTCCCTTTATGTTGCCAATCAAGGTTTAAGGTTTTCTTTTCTCCCTCAGTTAATCTTACCTTTTGTGATGATACTTGTTGTCCGTTATGTTTTAACACAACTACTGTTTCAGGATTCGTATATTTTTCTTCTAAAATATCTAACTTTTTAAGTTTATTCTTCTCTTTTTCGAACTTCTGTCTTGCATTATCTAGCTTACTTGCCGCACTATCTAGTTTATTTTCTTCCCAAGAGCAGTCTCTATCATAATAGTGATCCTTTCCCTCGGCATCTACTTCATGAATTGGATTGCGGCGACAGTAACTTAGACTAGATTGAGCGCCATCTCTTTCCAATTCAGAGCTATTTATTTCTTGTTGAGACTTATTAATGTTGTTGTTTACCTTTACTCTATATTGATCACGCTCTGGTTTAAAATTATCACGTGATACATCTACTCTTGTTTTAATATTCTTTCCTTCTCTTGCTGTTTCTCCTTCAATTCTGTCAGCTGAGAAATCAATTTTATATTTAAAATCATCTTCATCACCTGGATCTGGATTAGGTGTTACTTCTGTACCACAGTTACCATCTATGGTGAAATCAACGTTTTTCTCGTTCGATTCCCTCTGAACAGCATCAAGCACTTTAATTTTCGCAGTATATTGCCCACACATTTGCGGCTGCCATTTCACATCATCTTTTACAAACTTTCCAGCATCTCCTTCATTGGACCTTTCATTATCTTTTTGTGGAGTTGAACGCAAGTAATTTTCTTGATGATGCACAGTTTCACCATCTTTCGTAATATCTAACATCCATTTAACTCGGTTCCGTTCACCTGCAGCTGCTTGATATGGATTTACTGTTGTGCCACTTGGATCCCGATCATTATATCCTTTATTTTTACTTACATATTCAAAACCATTAAATGTGAATTTAACTGGTACATCCTTTGTACTACTTGAAGCTTTGAAATCTTTTAATTCCGGCTTATTTGTGCGTACATACCATAAACTGTACTTATTGTAGAGTAGGAAGCGAGCGCCTTGTCATATTGCTATGATAGGTTTCTCAAAACCCCTCACCGAACCGTACGTACTCCTCTCAGAGTATACGGCTCTCCATCAATTGCTTGTCAAAGTTATTTTTTTCTGTTTTTCGCTATAAGTTCTACTCTCATATCATAGTGAATTTCATTATGGCAATCCTCACATACGGCTAATGTTTTGCGTCTACGGGCAATCATTAATTTTTGCCATTTGGCTTTGCCTTTCTCAACATCTTTCATTTTTCGGACATGGTGCATTACTAAGTTAGAATCGGTTTTACCACAATGTTCACATTTGTTGGCTGACAACCTATCCATAAGACTAGTTGTTGACATATGAACTCTTGAGGCTAACAAGTTGTCGATGTTATTTTCTTGTGTTTTCATCTTAGTTATATCAACCGTTCTAAATCCTTCCCTGTAGAAAGAATGAGAGTGTTGTTTGCCTTTTTTATCTTTGTAATTGACTATGAATACACCGTTTTTGCAATATTTCCCCTTAATTTTTCCGATTGAGCTTTTATATTTATTGGCGAATGTTTTATACATGCTGTATTCTAGAACGTAACTGAATTTTTGGAGTACCGTTGAATTAACTGCATATTTGTAGTAGTTGTACATCCCTCTGATCTGTAATACATAATTATGTAGTATTTCCAAATCATCTAGGTGTGCCATTTCCGGTCTATGCTTTGGTTTCCAAGTTTCTTTCCCATTCACATACTTCATTTCTAAAACATTCAGGGCAAGTAATTTATTTCGCCATGTTTCATGGGGGATTTCAAGTCTTACTTTTAGATTGTGATGTCTTCTTTTTGCACCTTTCACCGAGTATTTGGTAAATAACTCGTTTCTAGTGATATTGACGTTGTACCCAAGAAATGTTGCTTTCTTGCTAGAGTGGGTGATAAGTGTTTTTTCTTCTGATAAAGTTAATTTTAATTCTTCATTGAGAAATTGAGCTATATCAGATTTAATGGCTTTGGCATCATCTTTACTGCCGATTATCATTACAATAAAGTCATCAGCATATCTAACATATTTTAGTGACTTAAATTTATCCGACATTGGATTGTAGTAGGGACGTTGTCCCCTTTCCTTAACCCATTCGTTGACTTGCTCGATTAATTCCTGAGCTTCATTGTGTTTACCTTGTTCTCTTAGTAAGTCTGCTTTCTTACGCCCTCTTTTTATTTTGAGGTGTAAGTATTGATATCTTTTATCAACTTCTCTGTCTTTTGGTTGACCTTTTCCGAACTTTTCAGCGTATTTTTCCATGTATATATCTAGTTCGTTTAGATATATGTTGGCAAGAAGAGGACTGAGAATCCCTCCTTGTGGTGTTCCACTGAATGTTTTGTGGAATTGCCAATCCTCCATGTACCCAGCTCTTAGGAACTTCCATATTAATCCGATGAGTGTTTCGTCATTGATACGTTTTCTTAGTAGGTTAATTAGGATATGGTGGTCGATATTGTCAAAGAAACCTTGAATATCACCTTCAATAAACCATTTAGTTCCATTACCACTCTTTTTAATTTGTTTCAAAGCTGTATGACAACCCCTATTTTTCCTGAATCCATGTGAGTTCTCAGAGAAGTTTGGTTCATAAATTGCTTCTAAGATATACTTTATTACTAATTGGACAAGTTTATCGTCAAATGTCGGTACCCCAAGAGGACGTTTTTTCTTACTCCCTTTTTTATCAATATATACTCGCTTAACAGGAGTAGGTTTATAGTTACCATTTTTAATGTTGTTGATGATTTTAGATACTCTATTTTTTGAGAAGCCATCAACAGTTTTATTTATGGTTCCTCTGGTCATATTACCTGGATTGGCATATATTTCTTGATAACCTTTATAGTAGAATTCTGGATTATAAAGATTTCTATATAATCTTTTGAACTTATAGTTTTCTTTAATAGTATTCTTCGACAAGGTGTTCAATACATAAACTGGATTTCTCATCAGCATCTCGCTTCCTTCCTGTTTATTATCATCATGAACTAATTGACTACCTTCCTTCGCCATCCTGATTTCACAACCATGACCTAACGTAATTTGTCATACGTTAGTGTGATAGGCTTTCCCTATCTCTGACTACTACGAAGGCTCCGTTACCATATGGAATATTCAAGAGCCACATTTCTTGGTTTTTACCTTGAAATCATCCTCTATAGCCATAAATGGCGCTTCCACTTAGGTAATCCCCATTTAGTACCTTGTAAATAGTTTGTAGTAATGTCGGTTGGGACTTTCAATCTTTACTAATGTACTTTAGTTGGTTCTCTAGTGTGAAACACACCTCTCTCCACAAAAAATAGATGAGCTGAACTAGAGACATATCGTTTCAATGTCTATTTCGATATGGTCGTCGATAAGACCCCTTGATTTATCCTTCACGCAGTTTAGCATTCAACCTTGTTTACCACGGTACACCTAGAAATTCAGTCGCACTCATGACATTAGAGTGACTTATCCCGTTGCAGCCATGCTACACTCCCCGCTCACTTTCGATTACGGATAAGGCTACCGGTGTCGGGTTGTTATCTTGTTTCACTTCACCCGCTGATTTACTAAATCAGAGTTTACAAGGCCCTTATGGGCGCACAATCCCCTCTACAGCACCCGCTCCCGCATAACCACCAGAAAGATAAGCAATATCACGAATCCAATAAAACTGTCCTAGTTCCTTATAAGTTTCATAGGTATTTATCGAGTGGTTATCTATATTGTCTAAAACAAAATCCGGATTACCCCAATACTTATCAGATATAACATACTTATTTACCCGTTCTACTTCAGTCACCATGCGGTCACCGGCCGGTACTGAACCGTTTAAATAACCCTCATTTGCAATTCGAATATAAGGTTCTGAAGAATCTTCAGCTTGAACCAAATTTTCTTTAGGATTACCCCAATTAAAAGAACCATTGTATACAGCAGGGAAATGTATGTCAGCTCTATATAAAGATTCTTTGGGTGCATATCCACTACCAGGACGAAAGTATTTACCAGGAAGTTGTAAATACTTAGATGAAAGAAAGGTATCATTTTTCCCATCATAAAAAGGCACATCATTATTCTTTGCATTTACTATACTTGGATAAATTAGAGCGGTAGAAGTACAAAGCACCAATAAACCTCTTTTTAATTTCATTGTTTTTCCTCCTAAAACACAAAAAGGACACACCTATACCATAGTCTGGTACGTTAGGTGTGTCCTTTCCGCATCTTTATTAAATATAATATTAAGTTTTTAACATTTTACAGAAATTATATCATTATTTAGCTTCTACGTAAATATACATTGTATTTTGTACCATAGTTTGTCCTATACGAACCTTATAATTTCCTTTTACATAGTTGTTAATTCCCTTTGCATTAATTGTTTCTTGAATTTCTTGGTCTACGTTTAGGCCCGTTAAGTAAGTAACCCATCTTTTAGTTAACTCTACCGTTGCTTCATTATTATCTAGGAATCCGATTTTAAACTTATTCCCCCCACCCTCTATTACAAATTGACCACCAATATATGAACCTTCTGGATAGTACATGTCTTTATCTAGTATAGTCACAGCACCATTTAAATTATCATATTTTAGATTTGTATTATATTTATTATTTATTTCTTTTAATAGATTTTGAGCCTCTGGAGCTAGTTGCTGTTTTACATTTGGATTCTCAAGAACCGTAGGATTGTATTTGAAATTTGGTTGTACAAGATTTGCATCTACCCCAGCTGGTACTTCAGGTTTTGGATCTGGCTTCACTTCTGGTTTTTCCTCAGGTTTTGGGTCTGGCTTCACTTCTGGTTTTTCTTCAGGTTTCGGGTCTGGCTTCACTTCTGGTTTTTCTTCAGGTTTTGGGTCTGGCTTCACCTCTGGTTTTTCTTCAGGTTTCGGGTCTGGCTTCACTTCTGGTTTTTCTTCAGGTTTCGGGTCTGGCTTCACTTCTGGTTTTTCTTCAGGTTTCGAGTCTGGCTTCACTTCTGGTTTTTCTTCAGGTTTCGGGTCTGGTTTCACTTCTGGTTTTGTTTCTTTTTCTACTGCATTAATAGAGTTATATAAGAATTGGCTATATTGTTCACGGGTTACATGTGTATATGGTGAATACATATTACCTCCAGTACCAATAGTAACGCCATTTTCTTCTAATGCACTAATTGCTTTTAATGCCCATGAGTTTTTATCAATGTCAGTAAACGATGTTGTCTTAGTAGCTTTGAATTTGAAAGCATTTGTAAGTACTTGTGCCATTTGTTCACGAGTTAAAATATCATCTGGACCATATTTTCCATCACCAAATCCATTTACAAGTCCTGCTTTAGCAAGTGCTCTGATTTCTTTTTCAAACAAGTGTCCTTTAATATCAGTAAAAGGATTTTTGAAGCTAGCATCTGCATCTGCTGGCTTAACGTACATATAAATCATACGAGCAACTTGCCCACGAGTTACATTGTCACCAAAGCCAAAGATATTATTTCCGTACCCTTGCACTACTTTACGGTTTGTTAAATCATAAATTGCTTTTGTAGACCAATGATTTGCTGGGACATCATTGAACTTTAGTGAATCTGTGTTATCAGCCTTAGCAGTAAATGCTCCTGCTCCTAGTAATGATGTACCCATAATTGTTAATGCTGTTGCTGTTTTTAAAAATTTGTTTGCCATTGTTTGTTCCTCCAAATATATTAGTTTTTTTATAGATTCTTTTATTGTACCGAATTTAAACATAAAATCCAGATACTTTAACATATTAATTTATTAATTAGCGTTTTTTTATAACCGCTGTTCTATATGGAAAATATTACCATATAGAAATAGGCTTGTAAAGTATTTTTATATATTTATTTTTAAATATATTTTTCTAGCAAAAAAACTATACTTTTCAGTATAGTCTTTTATAGTGAAAATCTTTGAATTATTATTACTTAAAATACACTTGTCCCATTCCATCTTTACTCGCCCATATTGGAGCCTTTATACCATCTACCCCAATCAGCTTAAATATGAAGAAATGGTGTTCTGCCTTAACCTTAAAAGAAAGGGATTGATTATGATCAATACGTCCCTTTGTATACTCATACTTCCAACCATCCATCTTTTCTTCCTTCATCCTTTTCTCTATCCCTGGGATTAAATCAACCCTTTTTCCATTGTAATCATATTGAAATCCCCCATTATTCTCTGCGATTCCAACCATATCAGAAGCAAAGTTATGTGCTTTCACTAACTGTATTCCATACAAAACACCTTCGGGTAAAAGGCTGATTAATAATAAAGAAAGGGTAAGGAATAGAGCTGTAGTTACTGTATTTTGCATTCTTAATGCACCTACTCTTTTTCTTTATTTTACGTTTCCACCTAATTGTTTTTCTTTTGCATTTGTATCGTAGATAATAATACTTCTTGCTTTACTCTTTATTGTTTCTTTTTTCTCATCAAATTGTCTAAAATAACTAGCAGCTTCTGCATCACCTTCGACAGCAACCATTGCTGGTTTCTCCTGTACATCATGGACAGTGAAGTTACGTTTTGAAGCAGGATCTTTAAAATCCGCATTACTGTTATACGCTTTTTCAAATTCTTTTTTCGCTTTTTCTGCATCAATAGCTATTTCTTCTTCTGCACGAAGAGTACCTATTTTTACAGACTTAGCCAAAGCTATCTCGCCACCTCTTTCTAAAGACGATTTATTATCAGTATGTGTTGTATCTCCAATCACCATATCAGTTACAAAAAATAGACAACCTACAAATAACAACAACATGCTTGCTGCAACAATAAACTTTTGCATCCCTCTTCATCCTTCCTTAACTTTCAGACTTTCGAAATCGAAATCCACTTAATATAGAACTTTTCTTCTGCTTCAATAATTCATTTGGTATCAATACCTCTGCTATTTCCTTCATTATTCCTTCTAGCTCTTTGTAATAGTTCCGACTAGATAGTAACGTACTACTATTTAATTGAGATTCAAATACATCTTCTATCTCATATGGTGGTAGGGCAGTTAATACCTTATCTCCAAAACATTCTTCTACTACTTCATGCTTTAAAAGAGTAGAAGAAAACTTATTCCCAATGATTCTCGTTTTCTCTAAAGCTAAGTAAGAAACGAGCTTTCTCTCTTTTGATGTAAGAGGATGCGCTATCTTTAGCAATTGATGCAGATCTGGTTCCGCTACAAAGAATATGTAATCCGCCATTTCACATATCTCATGGTATAAATCTTTATCCCAATCGCTCCCTGCATCAATAATAGATATAGGTGCTTCTTGGTTGGCCAATAAAACCTTAATAAAATGGTCGAAGTCCTGCTCTGTTTCGTTTTGAAGCTCTTGGTCAACTATAGGATTCTTTACAATATAATTTATTCTTCCTTGCTTCCATTTTGGAATTAATAATATATCAGATTCCTTCTGTAGCATCTCTTTATATCGCTGCAACATAAATTCACTACGATAGTTTTCTGGCGCTTCTGTATATCCCTTTAATAACGGATACGTATAACCATCATCATATAGATTCTCTATATAATTCACATCAATCTGTAGTTCATTTAAGTAAGCGGCTAAAAGATGTGAAACAAAAGTGGCACCACTTCTCCTATTCATGTTGGCCACAACAATTGTTCTTCTTGGAATAGCAATACCAATTTGTTTCTCATATACTGGCTCAAAAGCCAATTTATACTGTTTTTTTATAATTGGCGCTTTTGGCGTTTCTTCCTGAATAGACTTACGCTTTTGTTTGTTTTTAAATAATTTTAAAGTAGAGTGTGATTCACTGTTGTTACCTTCCTCTAATTCACTTGATACTTTCTCTTCTTCCTCATCAAAAGGAACTTCAGGCAATTTCGTATGTTGCGGTGCTTGACTTGCTCCTACAATTTCCACCACATTTTTAATACCCGATTCCTGTAGCAGCTGCGGGATGACTTTATTATCAATATCAATTTTACGAGAGTTAAAAATGTCATAGATACCTAGATAAATCAGTTTCGCTAAAAATTCATCATTATTTTCACGCTCTGTAAATACTACAATGCGAATATCCCGCTGAAAGCGAATGTCTCTTAACTTCTGTAAAATAATTAATTCTCGCTTATCTTCGTGTCCCGCATCAATATTTAATCGTTTGTCATTAATACATAGAATATCAGGTTGCTCCGTATCTAGAATTTCATCTAAATACTTTATGTGCATGACATCACTATCAGCTACTTCAAATCCTGCACCAACAAAATCCTCACGTAAATATGCCGTATACACAGTATCACTAATAGCTAATACAATCTTTTTCATTATGAAAAACTCCTCTTTGATAGAAAATCACTTTAAAGTAATAGCATGTTTTCAAAAGGCACTTTTGTTGCGTTTTGTATTTTTGTTAATAGTTCGGTGAGAAGTGATTCTATTTCAAACCCCTCCAAATTACATGGCATATTATCAATAAGGTTATATTTGACTCTAACCTCTAAACGATCCTCTATTTCTTCTAACGGTATCGCACTAAATAAACTTTGTTCATATATAAATCCATCCCGAAGATTTTTTTGTATTTCTGTCTTGTCTTTGTAAACAATGGTTACTTGTGCTAATTCAATAAAAGGATTATCTAAAGTTAATTTTGTATTCCAGTTTAGACTCCAGATTTCACAGCGGCCGTCCGCATGCACAACATTAGCAGCTACAGATGGAGTAATTGTAAATAAACGATCTACTGGAACATTTGTAAAAGTAGTTGTTTTTCCTTCAACTACTTTCAGTCCTCTTTCCTCACGTTCATGCTCAAGCGAAATTTCCGCACCAAACAATGCAATTTCACAAAATACTTGCTCCATTATGGGTTTAATGCCTTCATACGTTCGAACAGCAAATACACTAAATTCCTGTGTTTCATCCGTTCGAACTAATTCATAAATGCTAAATTCCGCTGCATTTACAATCGCAAAAGGAATATCTTGTACAAAATTAGGATTTATAAATAGAGAATCCGGAATCACTGTCTCTGGATGTTTGAAAAACTCTAAACCAAGCTGATATCCTTTTAGAAATGCATTCTTAGCAGCAGCTGGAAATAATGTTTCAAATCTTTTGAGATTGCTTTTAAATTGCTTCTCTTCGACCTCGTTATTAAATTCTCTATCTTGTAAAATGTTTACACGATCAGCAAGCAGTAAAAAATAGTAGTTAATAAGAGAATTAATTCTCTCCTCAAAAACTTGATTATCTTTACAATATTTATCAAATCTTCTTTTGCTTTCACTAATAATTTCATTCATTCTTTAATACTCTCCTTATCATTTTCTAGTTATTAAATAAAAAAAAGACACACCAATGGCAGGTATATGCCCTCGGTGTGTCCGTTTAGCAAGAATTAAATATCTCTCGATTCGTATATTAATTTTAATCAATAAGACTTATGTACAAGATTATCTCTATAATATCTAAATGTCAATACTACTTCGCAATTATTAATTAAAGTCACAAAAATAATGCTTCTAATTGATTAACCTTTTTCTTTTTTTGCATATGTCATTTAATCACCTAATTCAGGTAATACTATTAGTATATCTAAGTACAGGGTTTTCATACCAAAATTCCGATTTATATTTACAACTAAATTTCAAAAGTAAAAAAACATTCATTTAATATATTCCTTACCTTAGAGAACTTTAGATACAAAACAATCTTTATAGTACTCATAGCATAACTAACAGCAAACGACTAAAACATATTAATGTTATGTAAACAATAAGGTGGTACAAACACGTTCAGTTGATATTAACATATCAACTGACATTGACATGAAATTTCATATTGAGAGATGAATATAGGTAAAACTAACTCATCCAGTTCATACCTAAGCCAACTTAGTAATTACATATTTCGCAAACAAAAATTATAAAATAGCTTTTGAGTTTCTAATGTAACTATTAGACAAAAGAGCATGCTAATGATGAATATACATCCATAACATGTTTTCCTCATAAGAATTAAAATGACTTTTAGTTTGTGCATACTTAAATTTGAATGATGTACAAAACCATTTCTTCCACTTAAATACTATAAAAACTACAATCTATATTTATAGATTGTAAAGATATTAGCTGTACTTTTTATCAAAAAAAAGAACTCATACTTATAGTATGCCCAACTAAATAAGTCTAATACCTGAACATTACAACTGTTATTTACAACTAAATTTCAAATATGCTACACCATTCTTTTTATAAACCGCCTTGATCAAGAAGGTTTCAAAGAAAATCTATCTTCATTTAATTTTTAACACAATTTGAAGTACATAACCAGATTTGTTAATGTCATATAAACAATTAGCTGATACTAATCCACCTGATTGAAATTGATATATCAATTAACATTGATATGAAACGAGATAAAAATATATAGATGTTAATTTCATATCAATATTTTACATGTTATATCAAACTATGATACTCAGATGTGAATTAACGTAAAAACATTTTGTAGATCTACATTTATTATTAGTTAATGAGATGTAACAACTAACAAACCAGCGCATGCTATATTTTATTACCAATTACTTTTATTTAATTTTTAAGGGAGTTTAAGTCATAAACACCCATTAGAATAACTAGTATCTCTAAGTCTAAATGGTAGTTTTTATCTCTGATCGACATGACATTAACAACTAGGGTGATCCGTTCTTAGTTTGAATAATCTTTGTTAATGTTATATTGATCTCATAGCGATTTCTCATTTCATGTCAATGTTATCTTCGTGGGTATTCGACGTATACTTATTTAATTTCAGTTCACATATCAATCTCATCATCTTGTTTATGATCTTATTAATATATACAAGTATGTACCAGAGATCGGATATCTACAAAAACACATCATCAGGATTATTCTACGTCAAACTTTAGTATCTTAAAAACTTCCTCAAAATTACCCATAAAACCCTTCGTTTACGATTCACATTTCATGTTAAAAGGTAATCTTTTTAGTTCAACATGTGAACACAGGGCTAATACGTCTATTATAGTTAACAAGACATTAACAATATGTATTTGTGTGTTGCTGGCAGGTTGTTTTAGTGTCGATTTCATGTCAATGTCGCGTTTTATGTCAATGTTAATTCACGGGCTCATTTTACTCTTAAATACTGATGAAGATCGTTTTGTTGATACTAACTACATAGATTTCTATCATGACATGCAATATGCAACTTAAATTGTACATTCTATACTAATTTAATATACATAAGTATATCCTAACTTATATGTAGTACGTAAATAGGGAGCAGGAACGAACCTCTTCAAAGTATTATGATTGTGCTCCTATATCCTTAAATACCGTTTTGTTTATTGAACAATACTAAATCTACATTAATATTATTTACTTTTTACTAGTTTTTATACGTGATAATTACATTTTGGACGTTACTATGAGTATTTTCCGTTATATACCTGGATTATATCCTTATAACTTATTTACAAAATAGCTTTATTTCCTTATCATTAATATTAAGTAGCCTAATTTGTTAATCTCATAGCAACTATCAGTAGTGCTACTAACATAATATATATATTCCCATTAACAAAACATTACCAATTATATATTTCAAATTGGTACTAAAGTTGCTAATTTAACCGAATTTTATACTGAAGGTTAACGTTTTGTTAACAAGTATATGTTTACATGTCAATTTCATATTTCATGTAATTCACTGAATTAGTAGGGATTTTCACAAATATTATCGAAATACTAGCTAACATGTTAATTTCAGATCACATGTTAATTATAATTAGTTATTTATGAGTTGATTTTTGAGGAGGTAGTTACAATGATTGAGCAAAAAAATGAAAAACAAGACCATCAAATTAACGATGATGATATATTAGATGATAATATTTTCGAAAAAGCATGGCGGATAACAGAATTCTCAAAACTAGTAGGACGTCATCATAATACAGTTTATAATTGGTTCAATATCCTAGAAGAAAAGGGACTTCATGAAACTTTAAGAACTCAAAATACAAATGAAAAACTCTATAATGCTTTAGATCTTGAAATTGCTCTATTTATAAAGCAGAAAAGGGATGAGAAATGGTCTTTAGATGCAATTATTGACCTTTTACCTCACCAGTTTGATTTAAGACCAGTGTCACCAGAACATCAAACAAATGAGGTATCCACTGAATTAAACCTTCAAGCTACTGCAGAAATTATTGAAAAAATGGTAACCAAACAGTTAGAAGAAAAAATAAAACATATTGAATCTCATTATGAAGAGAAGGTAGAGAGTATATTAAAGCAGTTACCACAACCAGAAGATGTAGAAGCGCTAAAATTACGCCAACGCCAAGATAGGCTTGATAATTTTATTATTGAGCATAGAGCACGCCAGGAATTAAGAAAGCAAGCAGAGAGCTTATGGAATAATAAACCTGAGGAAGAGCGTACTAGAAAAGCAGGCTGGTTTAAAAAAGAGGAAGATTTGAGTAAAAAACAACTCTTCATAGAGCAGTACATACAAGATAATATTATTGAGTATATAAAATCTCTTATGGATTCAGTGGAATAATAAAAAAGTCTGGAACTTAGTCCAGACTTTTTTATTATTTTGTAGTACCAAACATCTTATCTGGATCTAGAAAATCTGCTAGATCTTCATCTTCATTTGCTCCAGCATTATTATTTTCTTCGTCACTACCCATATCAATAAAATCTCCAAATGCAAAACCTAAATCCTCATCCTCATCTGTACTTTCAATCGTACTAATTTGAGACTTTTTATACTGAATTTGGCTTTGTCTTTCTTTAAATTCATTAAATTCTTCAACTAAACCTTTAGATAATCTCGATGGTAATGCATCGGTTTTATAGAAGGTATATACAGTTCCTAAGAAATCATTCTTACTTACCAAATATCCATTAAAAACTGTACCATTTATAGGTAAATTATTTGAAACTTCTACCTTAGCGTCATCCATAAAGGAATCATTAATATTCTTTTGCTCATCTAGGATAGCAAGCATACCAAAATGATGTACTTTTGATGCTTCAACAGAACCATCATCGTTCTTCTTCATCAAATCAATCGGGGGATGGAAAGAGCTTCCTCTTAATGATTCTTGGAACATTTCTATAATTGCATGGCTATTTTCTATTTGATTCATATTACGTGAAACCTTATTAATTACTAAACAGCCCGTTTTCTCAAGTAAAATACGTTTAAAATCTTGAGAATCCAGTATTACAGATGTACCAGATCCATTAGCAGCGGTATTTAACTCATGAATAATTTCACTAATACGTTGATTTGCATAATCTCGTGAATTAGCGATACCTTTTTTCTCATTTTCATTCAATTCCTTAAATTCATCGTAAAAATGCTGGTTATCAGCAAACACAACAAATGCTACACCTTTTGATTTATCATTTGCTAATTTCCAAATTTCCTGTGAAAATTTATTTACTTGTCGTAATACATCAGGCCCATCTGCTCGGACGGGAAGAGTTACAACAATCCCCATTTTAATAAAGTCTTTGCGCTCAATAGCATTTTCAAAGGCTATTCTCGCAAACTTCGCTTGATTCGCCTTGATTTCAGACATTGGATATAGCTGCGCAACTTTTTGTAATTCTTGTCTGATTACTGGCTTGTTATGAAAAGCCGAAAATTCTTCAATAGCCTTAATGATTGTAGAAGTTCCAGTTCCTCCACCTAAACCTGCAAAAAATAAAACAAGTTCATCCGAAGGTCTTACTCGTTCAGTAATAAATTCTTTTAGCTTTTCTTTTGCTTCCTCATTTGAATCAAGGACTTTTACTGCACGCTCAGGATTCTTACCTAAACCACCTAATTTCAGTGAAACTTGATTACTTTTGGGTACATTTTTTAATTCAGCTAGATCTCCATCATTACTATTTAGTGCTAAGCAATTATATACTGCTGTACCATCTGTATGTGTATATTCCGCAAATTTATCTACCATTCTAGTACCAGCTTGACCAAAACCAACCATCGTCATTTTAACTGCCACTTCATTCTTCAAGAAGTTTTTTGCCATTATTTTATCTCTCCTTATTTACCTTTTTTCTTTTCCCTAACTCAATCAGTACTTGTTGCCCTCTATAAGTTGAGATCAAAAATTTATATGGGTGCATGGTTTTTTCATAGATTAAAGACATTGATGATAGTGTACTCACACTTATTTCAGCTGAACGTCTAGATATATTCGTACGTTCAACCTCTAAAGAATAGGATTTTCCCTTTTTTTTCTTTACTCTCCTATCAATAACTACATTTTCCACTATTTCATTAATAGATATGCCCCTCATGTACTTCGTCTCTTGAAATTGTTTATTTACTATGTTTCCTATGTATAGAAATACACTATAGAGTATCTCATCTTGTTCAAGTATATCAGCAAACATGTTTACTACTTCATCTGCAAACTTGATTGTTTGATATTTTTCACTTAAAACTTCGTTCAAGTCGTCCCCCCCTTAGAACACTGGTTAATTATTCCTAGAAACATAGTACATCATTACACGTCGTATATCAAGTCATTATAAATAAAACTTATATACAGGACTTGTATATAAGACTTATAAAATTAAAAATAGAATTAATATATATTTTATAAGGGTTTATTTATACGCCTTATATATAATGCGTATACATGTTATATCAATCTTAAATTTCATGTGATTGACATTTCAAAAAAGATTATTAAAAAAACCAAATCGAAATTCTAAAAAAACAGATTAAAAACCACCAATTTTTTTAGCATAAAAATTCCAGTAAATATTATACACCTTATATATAAGCTTTACATATGAAGTGTATAATATAATGCTTTTATATCGTAGTTAAATCGAAAAACAAATTATCTAGTTTACATACAAGTTTTATATAAGACTCTTATATAAAACTTGTATGTAAACCGTATTTGTAAAGCTTATATAATTCAACTAAACTTTTTAAATATTCAGATAATAAATATTGTTCGAGTGTATTTATATTACTAGGGAGATTTCAAGACATTCTTATAGCAATTCACACTAAGGTTTTCTTTGTTACCTAGCTGTTTTAACGGGATTTACCACTTATAAGACCGCTCATTGTTAATGTTATGTTAATGTACTGTTCTTCACTTAGTACTTGTTAGTTCACATTATTATATATGTTATAAGAAAAATTATCCTCATTTGAATTCAATTCC
>NZ_JARVGY010000003.1:0-313866 GCF_040460035.1 Bacillus cereus group sp. MG1
AATGGGCATTAAATCAAACTGTAAGCGATAAGGCTAATGCTTCCATTGTAAAAGGAGCAGGAGCCATTGCAAGTGCTTATGCAGGAATAGATTTTACTGAGTTAATTCAAGAAGCGAATGAAATTGGTAATGAATTAGGGATAACTAGTGATACGGCCTTAGGGTTAACGAATCGGCTGTTAAAAATCGGATTTCCTCCTGAGCAATTGGACATTATCGCTGAATATGGCGGGCAGCTAACACGAGCAGGTTACAATGCTGAAGAAGTACAAGCGATTATGGAGGCTGGTGTTGATACAGGTACCTGGAATTAGATTATAGTTCCCTTGTATGGCGACATACAATGAAAAACTCCTTTAATTCAGTGGAACTCTCAAATGAGACAATACTGAGCGAAGCCTTTTAATTAAGGAACGTGCAACGACTAGTCGAGAGACGTAGGGTGTAAGCAAATGACACTCGAAACGGGGAGCAACTCAAGTAGTTGAAGATATAGTCTAATCTATACGGTGACGTATAGCAGTTCATAAGAACGGGCGTGACGTTGCGAATCACGTTGAATACAAATGATTGATAATCTCTTAGATGGACTGAAAGAAGGGCGTATTAAAGCGGCTGAATTTGGTCAAGGTGTCGACAAGTCTATGAAAGAAGCTCTTGAAGGCACTAAAATTTCGGCTGATCAGTTAGAAAAGTGGGGGCAATCTGTCGCTAAAGGCGGTAAAGAAGGTTCGGCAGCTATGACAGAGATTGCGAAAGCGCTAGTTAGTATTGAAGATGAAACAAAGCGAAATGAGATTGGTGTTAAGCTTTTCGGAACGATGTATGAAGATCAAGGCCAGAATATAACCAATACACTTATTGGTGCTCAAGATAAAGTTATAGATTTGAACAAGAATCAAGAACAGCTAAATGAAATGATTAAGAAAATGGATGCCAGCCCAGCTGTAAAGTTTCAAAAAGCTATGAACGACTTGAAAATGGCACTTGAACCTGTTTTGGGAGTCATTGCTGATGTAATTAGTGCTTTTGCGGGCTTTGTTTCAGAACATCCAGCATTAGCAGCAGCTATTACAACAATTGTAACAGCGCTTGGAATACTTGTTGGAGCATGCATGGCTTTAGCCCCAGTGTTTGTCACCTTATCCAGTATAGCTGGTATATTTGGCGTAAGTATGGGGGCTGTTGCTGGTCCAGTTGCATTGGTAGTTGGGGGAGTAATAGCCGCATCCGCAGCTATTACCGGATTGGTTATTTGGATGCGGAATTTGTGGCAGACCAATGAAGGATTCAAAAATAGCATAAATGGTGTAATTGAAAGTGTTCAAAACTTTGGGCACGCATTATCTTCACTAGGTAAATATCTATTTTATACGGCTGTTGATGGAGATTATTTAAATGATTGGATTACTCATTTACCAAAAGGATTTCAAAATGCGGCTGAAATAATAGGATTGGCAGTCAGTAAGATACGCGAAGCGTGCCTTCATCTTTTTGATGCAGTAAAAGCTGTTTTTTCGGGAGATTTTAGCCAGTTAGGTGAAATTTTTAAGACCATTGGCCCTACTATAGCGGGAGCGATTATTGGTGGGCTTCCTGGTGTTCTCATCTCTGTATCTCGTTATTTGCCAGCGATTGCAGAGTATTTGAATGCAAACTCAGGAATTATCCTTGAAACTATTACGAATATCTTTACTAATATAGCCAATTTCGTAACAACAGCATTACCGCAATTTCTTGAAGCCGGATCACAAATGATTTCAAGCCTTGTGAATGGTTTGGTTGTAGCGGCTCCAATTGTGCTTGAAGCCATTGTTGGGATTATAAATACAATTTCGCAGATGATTGCTACCTATCTCCCTATGATTATACAAACGGGAATACAAATTATTCAAACTTTAATTTCTGGGATTGTACAAGTCTTACCTACTCTGATAGAAACAGGACTTCAATTGATTCTAACTTTAATAAATGGAATTATGCAGATGCTTCCACAGTTAATCCAAATAGCTGTAACGATTATTCAAACTATTATTAATGGAATTATGTCATTTTTACCCCAGCTAATTGAAATGGGAATAAATTTATTAGTTTCATTAATCACAGGAATCACACAAGCTTTACCTATGATTGCTTTAGCAATTATTACAGTCATTACAACTTTAATTGAAGCCATTACAGCGAATTTACCTATGATAATTGAAGCTGGTGTTAAGGTTTTAACTAGCTTGATAGACGGAATCATTAAAATGCTACCGCAACTTATTGATTTAGCGATAAATCTTATCACCAAAGTGGCGGATACTTTATTAACAAACTTACCTAAAATAATTGAATCCGGTGTAAAGATTTTAATGGCCATTATTGATGGTATCGTACAAGTGTTACCACAGCTTATTAATGCAGCATTAGATTTAATTGTCAAAATGCATCCACATTAATTGCAAACTTGCCGAAGATACTGGAAGCTGGAGTGAAAATTTTACTTATGTTGATTGCTGGGATCGTAAAGGTGATACCGGAATTAATTGCAGCAGCATTAAAGCTAATTGTTACTTTAGCAGGAGAGTTAATTAAGAATCTACCTAAAATCCTTGAAGCTGGTGTTCAACTGATCTGGGCTTTAATAAAAGGTATTGTGAGTATGGTTGGAAAATTAGGTTCTACAATCGTGACAGATATTGTACCGAAGATTGTTGATACATTAAAGAAGATTGATTTATTCAAGATAGGTAAAGATATCATAAGTGGATTGATAGATGGTCTAGGTAGCATGGCTGGTAAAGTGTTAAATAAGGTGAAATCTATTGGTAACGATATTCTTGACGGTTTTACTTCCTTCTTCGACATCCATAGTCCATCTCGAAAAATGAGGGATCAGGTTGGTAAACAAGTTGGTGCCGGGCTTGCTGTTGGTATGGAACAATCAATGTCAACAGTTCTTGCGGCAGCTAAAAACTTAGCAAATTCAGTGTATACGGTATTAGAAACTACGTTAAATACTTTCAATAGCTCCACTTTAAACGACATGAATAATAATAATCCTCTTCGGAGTTATTTTGAGGCAATATTGGAAGATGGTGACTATCTTAATGATTGGATTACCCATTTACCCGTAGACATGAGGGATGCACTTAAACAAGTTGGTAAAGAGCTTGAAGGTTATGATGTTAATAGTGGTATGAGCGAAAATAATCCTGTTGCTCGTTATATTCGTAGTGTATTAGAGAGTGGAGATCCTTTTCAAAAGATATTAGAAGAGGAATTTGTAGAGTCTGGAAAGTGGTTGGAGATAGGTAAGAAAGTAGCTGGTTTCAGAGAGCAGATTTTTAAAGATTTTTATAATGCTCCAAACCAAAAGTCAACCAAAGGTAATGTGTTACAATCCGCACTTAATAACATTTCAAATATGGTTGATGATACTTTTAAAAAGTTAAATTTATATGGAATAAATAAACAAGATAACATTGCTTCTAATCTGTCTACGCTAGCGACAAGAGCAGTCCAACCGATTGTTCAACAAATTGACAGTGGTCCTGTAGAAATTAATTTTTATAACACAATTAATAATGAACGTGATGTGGATCGTATGTTTGAAAAAGCAAATGATTGGTTTGCTGAGCGTGGTCGTAATGTAAAAATAGGAATAGGGAGGACTTAAATTGCTAGACATAGGTATCGATAATCAGTTAGCAAGTGACTATGGAATATGTATGGTAGAACGCCCTATTATTCCTACAGCAGAACAGGAAGTAGAACATATTGAAGTGCCGGGTAGACATGGTTCACTTACAAAAAAAGGGGCGTTTAAAAACGTCCCTTTAAAAATAAAGTTCAATATGCTTGAAGAAGAGAATATTAAGCCACTAGTTCGGCGCATGAAGGCTTGGTTGATGAATGGCAAGACACTATATTTTACAGATGATGATGTGTATCGAAAAATTAAACATGTTGTAATAGGTGATATTGCAAATGAAATTGAAGAACACGGTGAGTTTGAAGTCGACTTTACGCTTGATCCTTTTGAGTATACAGAAGATGTAAACATAATGTTGAGTACTCCTGGATCTATTTATAATCCGGGTACAATGGAATCGGCTCCAATGTTGTTCGTTGCAGGTAATGGTACATTTCGAATTTCCATTAATGATGTTTCTTTTCAGATTAAAGATGTAAATGGTTCTGTTGTAGTAGATTCAGAATTATTAGAGGCATACAGTGGTACAGTGCCAATGAATGATAAAATGATTGGTGATTTTCCAGAATTTCAAATAGGAGTAAATAAAATAGAGTGGTCAGGGGCTATTCAATTTATTTCAATTCAGCCAAGATGGAGATATAAATAATGATTACTTTATATAAACCAAATGAAACAGATTTTACGCATAATGGAATTGGTGTTTTAGATAAACATATTTATAGTGCAACTGTTGAGGAGGAACTCAACGGTTTATTTGTTTTTAATTTTAATTATCCTTTATTTGCTCCATATGGAACGAAAATTGACGGGATGAGCATCATAAAAGTTCCTACTCCTGATGGGGATCAGTTATTTCGCGTGGTAACTCCTAAAGTGAGTATGGGAGAAATCAAAGCGGTTTGTTACCATATTTTTTATGATTTAACAGAAAATTTGATTGAAGATATATTTATTCAGCCCACAAATGGTAGTGCAGCTATGGCTAGGTTGTCATCAGGGTGTCAATATAAGCATCCTTTTACTTTTTATTCAGATATAACCAATATATCCACCGCGCGTATTGTTCGAAAGAATCCAGTTGAAGCAATGTTGGATACGAGCCAAGATAATTCATTCGTAAATCGATGGGGTGGTGAATTAAAAAGGGATAACTTTGATGTGAAGATGTTGAAAAACCGAGGAGCTAACCGTGGGGTAGTTATCAGGCATAAAAAAGATTTGTTAGGTTATGAAGGAAGTGTGGACTGGAAAAGCCCTACTACCAGAATTTGCCACAAGGGTTTGACGGATTGTTATTACCAGAAAAATATGTAGATAGTCCACTGATTCATAAGTATCCACATCCGAGAATACGAGTTATTGAATTTAATCATATAAAAGCAGCTATTGGTAAAAATGCAAATGATGAAGACGCATTACCTGTAGAAGAAGCGTATAACAGGTTACGTCAAGCCGCTAAAGCTATGTTTGATATTCAGATGGTCGATCAACCAAAAGCGACATATAAGGTTGAATTTCAAGAGTTGTCTCAAACAGAGGAGTATAAAGAATATAAAATTTTGCAGCGTGTCTGGATGGGCGATATTGTTACAGTTAAACATGAGGAAGATGGTATTGATATTCAAGCAAAAGTTATTGCGTATAAATATGATCCGATTAAAAAGGAATATATCAATGTAACCATTGGAAACTTTAAAGAATCTTTTACAGATATGGCTGGTAAGGTAGATCAAATCCAACAAGATTTATCCAATATGCCAGGATCTTTACTGGATGCAGCGAAAGAAAATGCCACAAAATTAATCAATTCGGGATTTGGTGGAAATGTACGTGTATATCCAGACCGAATTTTAATTATGGATACCAAAAATGAAATGACAGCTTCAAAAGTGTGGCAGTGGAACATAAACGGATTAGGGTATTCATCAAACGGGGTAAATGGTCCGTATGAAATAGCAATGACAAAAGATGGGCGTATTGTTGCGGATTTTATTACCACTGGAGTATTGAATGGAAATTTGATTCGAGGCGGAGAAATAACAGGAACTACTCTTAGAACTGCCAATGATTCTAACTATGTCTCTATTTCCAAACAGTTTATTAGGTTAATGGAATCGTATATCACTCGGATTTTCATGGGCTATTATATAAATCAAAGTAATATCATGCAACCCACTATTGTATTAGGTGGCAACAATGATATAACAGCAACGCAGGGTGCAGTGTTAATTTACCAACTCGAAGGTTCTCCCAAGTCAGGAGGAATCGGAATATCTAAATGGAATGGATACCTAAATGGTGATCCAAACAGAGTCTATTTTTCAGCGGCCCTTGCGTTTAATCAAAATGGACATGCAGAATTAAGAGCGGATCAAAGCCTAGAACTAGAGTCAAAAGCATCCTATGCTTCTTTGAGAAGCCAAAATAATCTTTTTCTGGAAAGCAGAACAGGTGGTGCTTATTTCACTGCAAAAGAAGGGTTTAATTTCCGCCAAAATGGAGATCGAGTTGTTGATTTGAAGTTGACACCTGGTGGAGATAGTGACATCGTATTTCAGAACATCTTATTACGGAACAACAGAAATTATGAAAATACCTATGTGCAAGTGAAAAGTGCTGGGGGAACTTATTTCAACGGTGTTTTAGCAGCAGATTTTAAAGTATCTTCTAAAAAGAAATATAAAACAAATATACGTGATATTAAATTTGATGCGTTAGAGAAGGTAATGGGCTGGGAAATTAAACAGTACAACCTTAAGACAGAAGTAGCCGAGTTGTATGATATGCGTATGAAACGTAAAGAAGGAGATCCAATCCTTACAACAAATGATATTACAACTCATTATGGAGTTGTGCTTCCGGATGAATCAAAAGAAAATGGTGTTGGCTTATATGGGATGATTGCGCAGACTGTTAAAGCATTTCAGGAGTATGTAGCCAAAACAGATGCTAGAATCGAAGAATTAGAGCCAATAAAGCCTAAAGGAAATATAAAACACAGGAACAAAGTAAAACGTCAAAGAAGACCGCCTAGACGCGTGAAAAGGAATAGTTAGAGAGAGGTGTAGTCATGCGAAATGAGGAAATTATTATAGATTTAGCAGATCCTGTGTTTACCAAAACAATTCGTTCGAGACAAAATGATAAAAACGGCTTGAAAATTACAGTATACGTAAGAGAAAAGGGGCAAATTGTTGATTTAACAGGGTATGCAGTGAAGTACGAAGCGATTAATCAAGTCGGACTGTTTGTTCGAGATGATGCTCAAATAGTTGATGCAAAGAATGGCGTATTTTCATACACATTGTCCTCGCAAGCTGTTTCCATATCGGATGATTGGACAGCTTATTTTGTGATGGAAAAAAGTACAGAACGAATGAGTACACCAGACATTCGTATTACATTAAGGCGAGATGTGAAAGAAGGTAATATCAAAATAGAAAACTATATTTCTGAGTTTGATAAGGCTCTTGAAATGATTAAAGGGTATCAAAAGCAAATTGATGAAGCAAATAAACGCGTAAATGAATTAACAGCAGCGGTTACAGGACAGAAGTATCAGTTATGGAAGGTTACGGATGATGATGGAACTTCTATTGATTTAGCTGCTAATACGGACTTGAATACCATTTTAAAAACTGGAACTTATGTTGGAAGTCAACTTAAAAATACACCTAACGCCTCCATCTATACGTTTTTTGTTGCTGTAGAATCCGCCACAAATGCAGCTCTTGTTCAAAAAGCTACTCTGTTAGGAAATTGGAATGATACATACATTCGAATTAATAACGGTGGTAAGTGGTCTGAGTGGTCTCGTATGGTATTAGAGAAAGAGGTTGTACCTAAAACAGGTGGGGCGTATACGGGAACAACTCATTTTAATACTGATAATGCTATTGTCATTGGAAGTCGTTCATTCAAAACAGTTCTCCATAAAGGCGCACAAGGACAACTTGTTATTGCCCCTTCAACTAAAGAACAAGAAGAATCGTGGGATTGGACAAAGCGAGTTGAAATTCGAACCGATGGAACCATTAGACAAGCAACCGATACAGATTGGATTAACCTTCCTACAACTGGTGTAGAGACCATTGCTGATAGGATAATGAAGTACAAGAGAAGTGGGGAACAAATATCTGTTATTGGATCAGTTAAATATCTAGCAAATACAACAATATTTGCAACCCTTCCGGCTGGATTTCGCCCTGTACAAAATATTGCTTTCCCAGCACTTGCATATGGCAATGGACCAACAGTTTGTGAAGTTACAGAAAAGTGATGGTGGAATTTTCTTAAATGGTGTTCAAAATGGAAATGTCATTCATATTGCGATGAGCTTTTTAATTTAGATATTACAGATTAAGCGTGCATAAGCAGGCTTTTTTATTTTGTATAAAATAGGGCTTTGATTCAATTCATCAATCAAGAGGAGTGATTTCACTTCTCTTTTTATTTTGAGGAGATGATCAGTGTGAAACGAATAGTAGATCAAGTAATTTATGAAAAGCATGTTAGCCAAGAAAATAAAAACCTAGTCAAAGATTTTCTTATTGAAAAGAAAGCACAAGGGAAAGCGGCAAGCACTTTACAGCAATACAATTGGGATTTGCGAATTATTTTGTTTCTAATACATCAACACTTTGAAAATAAAAATCTGGTTGAATTAACACGTAAAGACATTCGAAACTTATCTATTATTTTTCAAGAGATGGGAATGTCTAATGCGCGTGTAAATGGATTGATGAGCGCTTTACGTTCAGCACTTGAGTTTTGTGCAGATGATGATGACTATGATTATGAATTTAATGTAGGTTCACGGGTCCGTGGTTTACCTAAGAACCCGATTAGAGAAATTACATTTATTACTGAGGATCAGATTAATTGGTTAATCGATGAATTACTTGAGCAAGAAAAATATATGTTGGCAACGTATTTAGCACTTTCATATTACAGTGCGGCTAGAAAGAATGAGGTATACCAGGTTCAAAAAGAAGGGCTGACAGAACAATATTATACAAATGTGGTACGAGGAAAACGCGGTAAGAAGTTTAGATTATATTACAATCACCGGGTGCAGAAATGCATTCGTTTATATATAAATCAGCGAGGTAAGGATACTATTCCAGATTTGTTTGTGCGTGTTTATAAGAATGGGGAGAGAAAAAGATTGAACAAGAGTGTATTTAATTATTGGTGCGACATATTTGCTAAGATGCTAAACGAAAAGGAAGGGAAGGAATTTAAAATGAATCCTCACTGTTTCCGACATAGCAGATTAGATAATTTGAAAGTACAAGGAGTACCACTTGAAAAACTAAAATCACTCGCTAACCATTCTGATATTTCCACAACTGAATCTTATTTAAAAGATAGAAGTGAGGAAGATATTGCAGAGATATTTGGAATGGACCCAAGTTGCTTTGCAGCTTAAAAAGGAGAGGGAAAGATGGATCGTATTGATGTATTATTGAAAACATTTATAGCTACGTTTGGTGGCTTCTGTGGGTATTTTTTGGGAGGATGGGATGCAACATTGAAAGTCTTAGTGACGATGGCAGTTATTGATTATTTAACTGGCATGATTGCAGCAGGTTATAACGGAGAATTAAAAAGCAAAGTTGGTTTCAAAGGCATCGCCAAAAAGGTGGTGCTTTTTATTTTGGTCGGTGCGGCCGCCCAGCTCGATACAGTACTTGGAAGTAACAATGCAATTCGTGAAGCGACAATCTTTTTTTTCATGGGGAATGAATTGCTTTCACTTTTAGAAAATGCTGGACGAATGGGTACAACACTCCCACAACCATTAACAAATGCAGTTGAAATTTTAGGTGGCAAACAAAAACAAGAAGAGAAAAAAGGAGATGTTCAATAATGGGACACATTGTAGATATTTCAAAATGGAATGGTGATATTAATTGGCCTGTGGCAAAACAATACATTGATTTCATAATTGCGCGCGTACAAGATGGTTCGAATTATGTAGATCCATTATATAAAGGATATGTACAAGCCATGAAACAACATGGGATTCCTTTTGGGAACTATGCATTCTGTCGTTTCGTTTCTGAAAATGACGCACGTGTAGAAGCTCGAGACTTCTGGAATCGTGGAGACAAGAGTGCAACAGTCTGGGTCGCTGACGTGGAAGTAAAAACAATGGATGATATGAGAGCGGGCACGCAAGCGTTTATCGATGAACTACGCCGATTAGGTGCTCAAAAAGTTGGTTTATATGTTGGCCATCATATGTATGCTCCATTCGGAATGGCAAATGTAAAATCAGACTTTGTGTGGATTCCTCGTTATGGTGGAAATAGACCAGCTTATCCATGTGATATTTGGCAATACACTGAAACAGGAAATGTCCCTGGTATTGGAAAATGTGATTTAAATGAATTAATTGGAAGTAAGTCGTTAGATTGGTTTACAAATAAATCGTATAAAGAAGAAGGAGTGGAGATTATCGTGAACAAACATAATAAGGTGGTTACTTACGAATTTGGTGTGAATTTAATTCCTGAAATGATTCAAATGATGGATAAGCTTGGATACACTTCAAAAATTGTTTCTCGCGGAGATCGTCAAGGGCTTGTTTATTTTGAGTCGGATTATCGTCAAGGTAGCGAGCTAGATAAAGCAACAGCGTGGTTAGATGCTAAAGGATTAAAGTATTACTATACAAAAGAATAATTTTGTAAACAAAAAGAGCCGTCATTTTGACGGTTCTTTTTTTATTTCTATGATTTTTTTAATTTACTTCTTATTCAATGCGCGTAATACAGGTTTCAATATTTTACCGAATATACGATATGCGTTAAAAATAGATCGAATGACCTTCATAATAGTTCCCCCTATATAAATGGACAAAATTTTTTATTGGGAATAGAAATCAACTAATGGCCTTGATATATTCATTAAAGGTACTCTCTTCAACTCGAAACTCATGTGTACATTCAACACATCTGAATTTTAATTTCATTTTTGTATATTTAAATCTCAAAGCTACGAAAAATAAAATTATTCCAATAGGTATTCCTATAATGGTAATGCATGAAAATACAGCTATCCAAAGCATTTCTTTGAATGCTAATGCAGGACTCTTTACCTTATTCCCTCCACATTGTGGACATAATACAATTTGTTGTCCTTTTTTCATGAAAGATTCCACCTTCTTGTATTAAATGTTTTCTTCAAACCAAATATCTTCGACTTTCTTTTCAAGAACCTTTGCTATTCTAATTGCTACTAAAAGCGTAGGCGATCCACCTTGTAATAAATTTGTCATTGTGGAATTTGCTATGCCTACTTTCTTCGCAATGAATCCATATCTTAATCCTTTCTCATCTACAATTTGTTTCAAATTACTATGGAGCATTATACCACCTCCTATATGTATATTCGTCTGAAATCATTTTTGTCCTTTTAAAAAATAAATTTAAGGTGGACAGGCAATGTATTTGCTTCTAGTTCATATACCTATATCAAGACCACGAGGAATACCAAGTGGAACTAAGGACATCAAGAAGGGAGAGAATTACATGCGTTGGCAGTATAATCATCTGAACACAACTTCATATCTTCATCCGTCAAAGGAATTACGCTTAATGTACAATGAATCCAGATCAAGAGCAGAGACAGAATCAATTTTAACTCACATGAAAAACCATGAAGTTTATGATCGAAAAGAATATAAAGGATATTTCAGTTTGTCTCAGGTATTAGAAGAAGATCTATATGGAGAGGAAGAAGATGTTTTAAACTGGGAAATTCTAATGGATTGTTATGATGTCGTCCTAACGAGAAAAGGTATTGCCTTTCGTGAAAAGGAAGAGGAGGAATAAACATGACTCTTGCAGGGGAAGCGGTAATCATTTGGACAGCAACAGGCTTGTCAGTAATCGCGATGAAGGCAGCAGAAAAAATGGGGAAGAGTGTTCCACATTGGCTTCCACGTATTACCTTGTACACAACGCTCACAGGCTCGTTCTTATATCTTCTACGTTATGTGCTAATGGTGTTTCTATGAAGGAATACAATATGGAAGGGTGGGACAACAGAGAAGGTATAAAGAAAGCCTTGTCCCGTCATATTCCAAAAGAGTGCAATGATATCCTTATAGGATATGTAAGGGGGAAATGTTTATGTTGGAGTTACTACTGGTTCCCACGGCAGCACTAACTTATGCATTAGTAAGCGATAAGTTCAAACGAAAAGATGATGACAAAAAGAAGATTCAAGTCTTTTTTGAGGTGAGTGGGATTGCTATTAAAAGGGACGATAAGTTGCATTATCCTACGTTTCAAAAACAAATTGATGATGATCGCAGCACAACATATATTTACACTTTACCTGTAGGTATGCCAAGCAAAATTATTCAAAAGGTTGAGGACGTTGTAAGCGAGGGATTAAACAAACCTGTTCGGATCCATTACGATAATTATAAATTAAGCATTCGAGTATTTCATAAAGACATACCTAATAAGTGGAGATGGTCTGAAACATTAATTGAACAAGGGAAATGGCTTGTACCTATAGGGCAAAGTTTAGAAGAATTAATTTATCATGATTTTGATAAAACACCACACATGACTTTAGGTGGTTTGACACGTATGGGGAAAACCGTTTTTCTAAAGAATGTAATGACATCTCTTATTACAGCACAATCAGACCATACTCATTTATACATTGTTGATTTAAAGGGTGGATTAGAATTCGGGCCATATCAAAATTTAAAGCAAGTTGAGTCTATAGCAGAAAAGCCGATTCAAGCGTTTCAAGTTTTAAATACAATTCTTGAAAAGATGGAAGAAAAAATGTGCTATATGAAGGAAAGGCACTATACAAACGTTGTAGAAACAAATATAAAAGAACGACATTTTATCATAGTTGATGAAGGTGCTGAGCTTTGTCCAGATAAGAGTATGAGTAAAGAGCAACAAAAGTTGTTAATTGCTTGTCAGAGAATGCTTTCTTATATTGCAAGAATTGGCGGGGCGCTTGGCTTCAGATTGATTTTTTGTACACAATATCCAACTGGAGACACATTACCGCGACAAGTTAAGCAAAATTCAGATGCGAAGTTAGGGTTTAGATTGCCAACACAGACAGCTTCTCAAGTGGTTATAGATGAATGTGGATTGGAATCGATTAAAAGTATACCTGGACGCGCTTTGTTTAAAACGGATAGGTTAACAGAAATTCAAGTGCCTTATATTTCTAATGAAACGATGTGGAATGTACTAAAACAATATGAGGTGGAGAAACATGAACATACAAACACACATCAAATTGAATCGTCAGATGATGATTCTGACCTCGATTAGAAAGTTGAAATTTGCTACACGTAGGCATTTAATGGCTATACATGATTTAGGGGGCATTAGAAATGCAAACCGTATATTAAAGGATTTAGGCTCGTTCGTTAATAGTACAGTGTATAAAAAAGAATATGTATATTACTTAAATAAAAAAGGACGTGCGCTATTCGATGATACAGAAAAAATAGTACCAACAATTCGACTAGCACACAGCCTTATGAGAAATGAAGCTTGGCTCTATCTGTTCTGTCCGGATGACTGGCAGATAGAAACACCTATACGTTATAAAATAGATGATAAAAAGAAGACAATTATTCCAGATGTTAAATTCCGAGATGAAGAAGGAATTTTAAATGCTGTGGAAATAGATCGCACTCAAATGATGAACATAAACAGTGAGAAAATGAATAGGTATGGTGAATTTACTACTTATTATAAGGAGAAGTATAATGGTAAGGTGCCAATCGTTCATTTTTTTACCGTAACGGAATACAGGCAAAAAACTTTAGAACAGTTTGCAATGAAGAATGGTGTTTATGTGAAAGTGTATGTTGTCCCAGAATTCCAATAAAAAAGAGCTGAATGAAAACCCAGCTCTTTTGCCCCCTTTTTCTTAGTTGCGCCCCACCTTTGCCCCACTTTGTAGAAAAAGATATAAAACATTTAGAAAAGGTTATGAAGGAAAACACTGATATAACAAGGTACTTACAAGGATAAAAAAACAAATAAAAGGGATGTATCTATATTTAGGGCAAATGCAATTGGAGTTTCGTGAAGTATCATCTGGAGAACAGCTAGCATTTGAAAATGGAGAAAGTATTTTACAATTCCGATCGCGTAATGGGAGTGAAGTATCGTATGAAAAAGAGAATAGTCGTCTTATAAGAAAGGTAAATAGGCGCGGGAGGGAAGTCGTTTTACAAAATATTGGAACGGTTTCTTACAAACTAACACCTCATGTACTCATTATAAATGTGAAAGATACTAGTGGGAAAATATATGAAGGTGTAGTTATGCGATATAGCGAAATAGGAATAAACGTATGAGAAAGCAAAAGGGATTTACAATGCCTGGAACGATTATCTTTCTTATTTTATTAACTTCTTTTTTTATATACGAAACAAATATGTTGTTTACAGATAAAAATTTTTATATAGGAATAGAACAAAAATTTTTATTGGATGAATTACTTAACCGATCTATTACAGATATAAAAAAAGACTTACAGCAAAAAGAAAAAGAAGGTACATTTTTCTTTCAGTATGAAAAGGGAGAAGCGAGTGGAAATTATGTCTTTGAAAATGATTTAATTCTCGTTGCTTTGCAGTGTACACTCAAACAGGAAGCTTTCTATACGGTGAGTTTTCGGTATAGAAAAAAGGATGGGAAAATAGTCGATTGGATAGAAGGATAATATGTAAAATATATATATAGATAAACCAGGATTTCCTATTGTAAATTGAATTGATTTTTTAGAAGAAATGGATAAATATAATGATTAAAAGTTTAAATTTTCTCAAAAAAGAGAAAGGTAGAAAGAATATGATATATTCATGCTATCCAATCATTATTTTTAGGGAGAATAGGGAAATGACAAACAACAATCAAATAGGTGAAAATAAGGAACAAACTATTTTTGATCATAAAGGAAATACGATTATGACAGAAGATAGAGAAATACACATTATTTCAAAATTCGAAGAACCTCTTATTGTCGTATTAGCAAATGTACTAAGTGATGAAGAGTGTGATGAATTAATTGAAATGTCTAAAAATAAAATGAAACGTTCTAAAGTTGGTTCAGCACGTGATGTAAATGATATTCGAACAAGTAGCGGTGCATTTTTGGAAGACAATGAACTTACTTCAAAGATTGAAAAACGAATTTCATCTATCATGAATGTTCCTGCGTCGCATGGTGAAGGATTGCACATTTTAAATTATGAAGTGGATCAACAATATAAAGCACACTATGATTATTTTGCGGAACATAGTAGATCAGCTGCTAACAATCGTATTAGTACGCTTGTAATGTATTTAAATGATGTAGAAGAAGGCGGAGAAACGTACTTCCCAAAATTAAATCTTTCTGTACACCCTAGAAAGGGAATGGCAGTATACTTTGAGTATTTTTATCAAGATCAATCATTAAACGAGCTTACGTTACACGGAGGGGCACCTGTAACGAAAGGCGAGAAATGGATTGCAACGCAGTGGGTGAGAAGAGGCACTTATAAGTAAAAGCGAGTGTTACGTTTTGTTCTTCATAGTATAAGAACAAAACGTTTTTTTATTAAACAAAGTAGCATCTTTCGTTATAATAACAATTAATAAATGACGATTGAGAGGACAAGAAATGAAATCTATATACATAACCGGCTACATGGGAGCAGGGAAAACAACAATTGGAAAAGCGTTAAGTAAAGAACTTCAAATGGATGTTGTAGATACTGATCAAAAAATCGAAGAGAAGCAAGAGAAGGCAATTCGAAAAATTTTTGCCGAAGAAGGCGAAATGGCTTTTCGGGAATATGAAAGCGAAATGTTACGTGCGCTACCAGTCCATAATGTTATTATTACAACTGGTGGGGGAATTATTGAACGAGCGGAAAATCGCAAGTGGATGAAAGAGAACGGAACTGTCGTGTATTTATATTGTGATCCGCATGTAATTGCAGAAAGGCTTCGTGAAGATACGACACGTCCACTATTTCAAAAGAAAGATATAGATGCATTCGTAAAGAAATTTGAATCACGCCGAGCTTATTATGAAGAGGCTCATATTCATATCGATACGACAAATAAGTCTGTAAAGCAAATTATGAATGAATTAAAGGAAAAGATTAATGTATAAAAAAGTGGACATACTAATCAAGTAGAGGTGATGATAATATGTCTACTAATGATTATGTTCGCTTTGTGACGCAGCAGTTTGTGTCGTATATGGATGCTCCAAAAGAAGATCGAAAACAAAAGAAAGAACAACGCCGTGCTGAAAAAGAGCCATTTATGAATAAGTGGTTTGGTGTTATGCCGCTGAGTGCTGCTTTGTTTTACCGAAATGTAAAAAGTAAAAGAAAAAAATCAAGTTAAATTTTAGTCATATGTTTAACAAACCAAAAATCCCCTAGTGTCGTATTACACTAGGGGATTTTTATTTACTGCACGGATTCTTGTTCTTCCGTAACGGCATGTATTTTATTATTTACCCAAACAAATCCAATTCCGATACAAATGGAAATGCCCCATCCAACAGCGGTCATAATCGCTCTCATTTCACCATAGCCATCTACACCGAAAACAGAGATGAAATAAATTTTTAAGAAGCTTTTTAATATGAATTGTAGACCGAAAAATAGCGTTAAATATTGTAGTGCTGGATAAATACGACTATCACGATAAAGCTCACGACTTTTATCACGGTCATGGCCTTGCAGTGCGGCAATATCCGCAGCGAAATATAACATAAGTGGTTTCTTTATAAAAATTGTACATATGACGATAATACCGAGTACGATGTGATAATATGCATCATTCCACAACATTCGTTCAGCTGACCCAGATAATAAATCTACCGTTGTATTAGAAATGAGTGTAATTAAAATAAAGAACCCTGTCACGTTAAACTGTTTTTCTTTTTTAAAGGTATACAGTGTATAAATAATCCCCGGAACAGAGGAAAGTAACATCGCGTAATAAGGATCGATATAAGGTTTTGCAAATTTCCAAATGAGGAATGGGATTACGAGATAAAAGACAAGATCTAATATAGCTTTTTTATTTTGATTCATACAAAGCCTCCTTAAGTCATACATATATTTTATAATATAATTTCTGAAAATTGTATAAGGTTTAATGGGAAAAGAAAAAATATATCAATTTTCGAGGGGAGAGTAGATTGAAAAAAATTGCCCCTAGCGTAGTAAGTTTTTTTAGTATATAATAAAGGAAACGCTTTCATTTTTAATTTGTTCACAAAATGGACGGAAAATCACATATTTACTATCGATATGTTGCTTTATAATGAAACTAATTAAATATACATGCATACAATATTGTGAAATAAATAACATAAATAATCTATATAAATGTAAACGTTATCAAAATAGAGAGGTGGAGACAATGAGTAAATTTTTCTTCAATCATAATCCAGCAACAGTAGAGGATGGAAGGCTTGTTAAATATGCTGAAATTATTTATGGAGAAGGTGGCCGTTCTGTATTAGAAAATTTAATGGTGAAGGCATCTATCAGATTGCGTGATCGTTATCCGAATAAATCTGACGAGCAGATCTCGAACCTAGTAAATAAAGGCATCCATGATATGTTTCAAAAATATGTGAGCGAGTAAGAGTGGCCAATGGCTGCTCTTATTTTTTTGTATAAGGATTGTAACTCTAGCTGAAAATAAACATGTATTCTGAAAAACGTAAAAAGGAGTGGGAAAGATGAGCAATGGAATTGGACGTTCGAAAGAAAATCTTCCAACTGATGCAAATCATGTGAGCGCGAAGGATCGTGCGTATCAAAAACGCATGGCAAAGCAAAAACAACAAGAGCGTAATGAGGATAGAGAATAACTCGAAATAAAGCTCCTTCTAAAGCAGAAGGAGCTTTATTTCGATAGAAAATGATTCGCGGTAACATAAAAGAGTCCACCGTTAATAATTTGCACTGTAATACGTGGTTCATACTGTTCTTGCAGAGCTTGTTTTTCAATTTCATAGCTCTCAGGAAGTTCGTCACTTTCTTCATAAAAACGGTTTAAAAGGTCTAAATCATGATTCCAACGCACTCTTGCTTCTTTTGCCCACGTATGGTCATCTTCTGCAATTATATTTTTTAAAGCGTCTTCTATGCGTTGTAAACCACTTTGAGGTTTAATGATGGGCGAGAGCGTAAAACAAAAATCAGGTATTTTTGGTGTAAGTTTAATGTTTGTTAATGTTTCATGAAAGTTTGCCATCATTGTTCCAGAAATGAGATGAATACCAATCGAGTGAAGGATGTCTTTTTTTCGATCACATTGATAGGAAACTTTTATATTAATACCGAGCCAAGGGTGGAGCGGTGTATGTGTTGACCCATTATGTCTTACATCCTCATATAAACGTATGTATGAGCCTAATTCTTTTGTCGTTTGGAAAATTTGATGTAGACGTGGTGAACCGTAGTGAATAAGCTCACCATCATTTTCTTCATTTTCTGGATTTGTAATAAGAGTAAGGCGCATCGGATTCGGTACGCCTCCTGTTTTCTCAAGATAGTGCCAATAAAAAGGGCGATTCATTAATAATTTATCCATCTCAATTGTTAACTGTACATCTAATAAATGAGGAGAACGTTCTAAAATTTCACAGTTATTCGCCTCAAAGAAATTGTATAAGTAATTATGAATTTCATGTTGCTGCATAGCCTTGCACCTCAGCTTCATTTCGTTTCGCAAAGTCGATAATAGATGTTAAGTTTTCCATCTTAATTCTAATTTCACCTTCGCTCTTTGATTGCGCGAAAATTTCTTGAATGTGCGCGTCGATGTTTTTCATATTAATTCTCGTTAAAATTTCATCGAGTTCACCAATAACACGCTCGAATAAGTTGATTTTTTCATATAACAGTTTCAGAATATGTTCTTCAACAGTATGCTTTGTAGCTAAGTTATAAATATGAACATCATTTTTTTGACCGAGACGGTGAATACGTCCGATTCTTTGCTCAAGACGCATTGGATTCCATGGCAAATCATAATTGATCATATGGCTACAAAACTGTAAGTTAATCCCTTCACCACCAGCTTCAGTTGCAATTAATACTTGTGCGTGGTTTTGGAAAAGCTCCTTCATCCAATCTTTCTTCCCGCGTTTAAACCCGCCGCGGAATGGAACGGAAGAAATACCGTGTTGTTGTAAAAACCATTGTAAGTACATTTGTGACGCTCGATATTCTGTGAAGATAACGACTTTATCGTCAATTTCTTTTATAAGCTCAAGAGCTTTATTTGCTTTTGAGTTGAAAGGAATATGATTAATTTTGTCCATTAGCACATCGATATGTGGATCTTTTATATAATGTTCGTTTTCTTTCTGTTTTTTTTCTACATGCTTTTTCAATGAATAGTAAACAGCCTCACGACTACTACACGCTTCCCGTTTTAAAGTTAACGATGAGAAAGCAGATGTGAAGGCGTCTTGTCCTCGCCAATTTTCGATATCATTATATAGAGCTTGTTCTTGTTCATTAAACTCAACAAAAATTGTACGTACATGTCTCTTCGGCCAATCGATACCGGTATTATGTCGTCTATTTCGCACCATTACTTTATTAATGAGAGCTTTTAAGTCTTCATCTGATTCGGCTGAGCGATTTTTGGAAGCGTAATATTCTTCAAAGTTGGATTGATTGCCTAAATGTCCTGGTTTTAATAAAGAAACAAGGTTAAAAATTTCATCAATCTTATTTTGAACAGGAGTAGCGGTTAGTAATAAACAAAACTTCTTTTTTAATCGTTGTGCAAATTCATAGTTTTTTGTTTTATTATTTTTCAGTTTATGTGCTTCATCGATAATAATAAGGTCATATTCCAAGTTCAACACGATATCGCGATGTGGTGAACGTTTCGCAGTATCAATTGATGATACGATTACGTCAGCTTGTTCCCATGAGTAGCTTTTCTTTTGTGCTACAGCGGGAATGAAAAACTTTGTATTCAGTTCGTATGCCCATTGTGATACGAGAGAAGCTGGGACAAGTATAAGTACCTTTTTCACAAGCCCGCGGACCATGTATTCTTTCAAAATAAGTCCAGCTTCGATTGTTTTTCCAAGGCCTACTTCATCTGCTAGAATCGCTTTACCGTTCATTTGTTCAATCACATTTTGAGCGACTTCTAATTGATGCGGAAGCGGTGTGAAATGGGATAAATGTTTCGGTGCTTGTAGTCCATCAAAAGTAGGAACAAGTAACGATTTTTCTGTTTCATAAGCTAAGTGATATAAATCCCAGTTTGTCCAAGGACCATCTTCGTCAATTCTATTTAAAAAATTGTTTTGCCATGTCCGATCTACGGAAATATCGACATTCATTACAACTCTCCCACCTTTTATAAACTAAAGTAATTATTTTTTAATGTATGATGATTTGCCTTAAAAGAAGGCATAATTATCGTTATTAAAGGCTATATGATAGACAATAATAAAGTATTAAATCTCAAAAGCTGTATTTATTGTGTTTTAACATAAAAAATTCTAAATTATTTTTTATGCTAGAATATTGATGAAATATAGCGAATGATGTTAGGATAATGGTGTGAAATGTGTGGAATCTTTCGTATTTTATCCAAGAAAGTGATTTTTTATTTACGCTTTCATAAAAAAATATAATGAGATTCCGTATATCCTATCTTTTCAGAATGAAAATGTTTAGAAAAGGGAAGCAACTTTTATTGATTTGTCAAAGCATAAGGGGGAGAGAGCATGATTACATTACAACGTACACCGTTATTTGATGTATACGCGAAGTATGGTGGAAAAACAATCGACTTCGGTGGTTGGGAATTACCAGTTCAATTTTCAAGCATTAAAGAAGAACACGAAGCTGTACGTACAGCTGCAGGTTTGTTCGATGTGTCTCATATGGGAGAAGTTGAAGTAAAAGGTGTAGATAGTTTAGCATTTTTACAACGTGTTGTTACAAATGACGTATCTACCTTAAAGGTAGGGGGCGCACAATATACAGCTATGTGCTACGAAAATGGTGGTACAGTAGATGATTTATTAATCTACAAACGTGGTGAAGAAGACTATTTATTAGTAATCAATGCATCAAATATCGAGAAAGATTACGAATGGTTAGCAAGTCATGTAATTGGCGATGCGACAGTAGTCAATGTTTCTAGTGAAGTTGCACAGCTTGCAATTCAAGGACCAAAAGCAGAAGGCATTTTACAAAAAGTTGTGTCAGAAGATTTGAAAGAAATTAAGTTCTTTAAATTTAAAAACGATATTCTTGTAGATGGAATTCCAGCACTTGTATCTCGTACAGGTTACACAGGTGAAGATGGATTCGAAATTTACTGTAAGAGTGAAGATGCTGCAAAACTTTGGGAGAAACTTCTTGAAGTTGGAGCAGAAGAGGGCTTAAAAGCATGTGGTTTAGGTGCTCGTGATACACTTCGATTCGAAGCAACATTACCACTTTATGGACAAGAATTATCAAAAGATATTACACCGATTGAGGCTGGAATTGGCTTTGCGGTAAAAACAAATAAAGAAGCAGACTTCTTTGGAAAAGCAACGTTAAAAGAGCAAAAAGAAAACGGTGCGCCTCGTAAATTAGTCGGCATCGAAGTAATCGAACGTGGAATTCCTCGTACGCATTACCCTGTATTTATTGGTGAAGAAAAAATTGGGGAAGTAACGAGTGGTACACAATCTCCAACGTTAAAGAAAAGCATTGGTTTAGCACTAATTGATGTAAAATACGCAGCAGTTGATACAGAAGTAGAAATTGAAATTCGTAATAAACGCGTCAAAGCAGTAGTTGTTCCAACACCATTTTACAAACGTTCAAAGTAACGGGGAGAGGGGTAGATTTCATGTTGCATCGTTATCTTCCAATGACAGAAGAAGACAAAAAAGAAATGTTACAAACGATCGGCGTTCAAACGATCGATGAATTATTCTCTGATATTCCAGAGAGTGTTCGTTTTAAAGGGGATTTAAAAATTAAAGAAGCAAAATCAGAGCCAGAGCTTTTAAAAGAGCTATCTCAAATGGCTAGTAAAAATGCTAACTTAAAAGAATACGCTTCTTTCTTAGGAGCAGGCGTATACGATCATTATGCTCCAGTAATTGTAGATCATGTTATTTCTCGCTCAGAATTTTATACAGCTTACACACCATACCAACCGGAAATTTCACAAGGGGAATTACAAGCAATCTTTGAATTCCAAACAATGATTTGTGAATTAACAGGAATGGATGTAGCAAACTCTTCTATGTATGACGGGGGGACAGCTTTAGCTGAAGCGGCAATGTTAGCAGCTGGCCATACTCGCAAAAAGAAAATTCTTGTATCTAGCGCGGTTCATCCAGAATCAAGAGCAGTACTTGAAACGTATGCAAAAGGTCAAAATCTTGAAGTTGTTGAAATTAATCATAAAGATGGTGTAACAGATTTAGACGTATTACAAAGTGAAGTAGATGATACAGTTGCTTGTGTAATCGTTCAATATCCAAACTTCTTCGGACAAGTTGAAAAATTAGCTGATATTGAAAAAATCGTTCATCAACAAAAATCATTATTTATCGTTTCTTCAAATCCATTATCATTAGGCGCATTAACACCACCAGGGAAATTTGGTGCTGATATTGTAATCGGTGATGCACAACCATTCGGTATTCCAACGCAGTTTGGTGGACCGCACTGTGGTTACTTTGCAACAACGAAAGCATTTATGCGTAAAATTCCAGGACGTCTTGTTGGACAAACTGTAGATTCAGATGGTAAACGTGGATTTGTATTAACGTTACAAGCACGTGAACAGCATATTCGTCGTGATAAAGCGACATCTAACATTTGTTCAAACCAAGCGTTAAATGCACTAGCAGCTTCTGTTGCAATGACGGCACTTGGCAAACAAGGTGTGAAAGAAATGGCACGTCAAAACATTTCTAAAGCACAATATGCAAAACGTCAATTTGAAGCGAAAGGCTTCACAGTAACATTTGCTGGACCATTCTTCAATGAGTTTGTTGTAGATTGCAAACGTCCAGTGAAAGAAGTAAACGATGCATTATTACAAAAGAATATTATCGGTGGTTACGATCTAGGCCGTGATTATAAAGAGCATGAAAACCATATGCTTGTAGCAGTAACTGAGCTTCGTACAAAAGAGGAAATTGACACACTTGTAAACGAAATGGGGGCTATCCAATGAAGAACCAAGACCAAGCACTTATCTTTGAAGTGAGTAAAGAAGGACGCATAGGATATAGCTTACCCAAATTAGATGTAGAAGAAGTGAAACTAGAAGATGTGTTTGAGAGCGATTATATTCGAGTAGAAGATGCAGAGCTACCAGAAGTATCTGAACTTGATATTATGCGCCACTATACAGCACTTTCAAACCGTAACCACGGTGTGGATTCTGGATTCTATCCACTTGGATCTTGTACGATGAAATATAATCCGAAAATTAATGAGAGTGTAGCTCGTTTCGCAGGATTTGCAAATATTCATCCGTTGCAAGATGAAAAGACAGTACAAGGTGCAATGGAATTAATGTACGACTTACAAGAGCATTTAATTGAAATTACAGGTATGGATACTGTTACTTTACAACCAGCAGCTGGTGCACACGGAGAATGGACAGGTTTAATGTTAATTCGTGCATACCATGAAGCGAATGGTGACTTTAACCGTACGAAAGTAATTGTGCCTGACTCTGCTCACGGAACGAACCCAGCATCTGCAACTGTAGCTGGTTTTGAAACAATTACAGTAAAATCAAATGAAAATGGCCTTGTTGACTTAGAAGACTTAAAACGTGTTGTAAACGAAGAAACAGCAGCACTTATGTTAACAAATCCTAATACATTAGGTCTATTCGAAGAAAATATTTTAGAAATGGCAGAAATCGTCCATAATGCAGGCGGTAAATTATACTATGATGGTGCAAACTTAAATGCGGTATTAAGCCAAGCACGCCCAGGAGATATGGGATTTGACGTTGTGCATTTAAACCTTCATAAAACATTTACAGGTCCTCACGGCGGTGGTGGCCCAGGTTCTGGTCCAGTAGGTGTGAAAGCTGATTTAATTCCGTACTTACCAAAACCGATTTTAGAGAAAACCGAAAATGGTTATCACTTCAACTACGACCGTCCAGAAGCAATTGGTCGTGTGAAACCATTCTATGGTAACTTCGGAATTAACGTTCGTGCATACACGTATATTCGCTCTATGGGTCCAGATGGATTGCGTGCAGTAACTGAGTATGCTGTATTAAATGCGAACTATATGATGAGAAGATTAGCGCCATTCTACGATCTTCCATTCGATAGACATTGTAAACATGAATTTGTATTATCAGGTCGTCGTCAAAAGAAACTTGGTGTACGTACATTAGATATTGCAAAACGTCTGCTTGATTTCGGTTATCATCCACCAACAATTTACTTCCCATTAAATGTGGAAGAATGTATTATGATTGAGCCGACAGAAACAGAATCAAAAGAAACATTAGATGGTTTCATTGATAAGATGATTCAAATCGCTAAAGAAGTAGAAGAAAATCCAGAAGTTGTACAAGAAGCACCGCATACGACAGTCATTAAACGTTTAGACGAAACGATGGCTGCACGTAAACCAGTTTTACGTTATGCGAAGCCAGCTCCTGTACAAGTTTGATTAAAATAACAAAAGAAGAACTCGCTGAGGCGGGTTCTTTTTTTGTATGGATAATTTGTCCCGCATTAACGGACAGTAAACTCTCAACTTAAAACTTAGCTGCTGCAAAGAAGACAGGTGGGAGATAAACTGTCCGTAAATGCCCGATTGGTTCAACTAATAATCAGTGGGGATGAACAAAAATCCCCACTGATTAAAGTTTCACTTTATGCAGAAATAGTGAAGAAAATGTTAAAAAAATATGTTTTTTGTTTCCTAATGGTGTAAAGGTGTAGTTTTATAGGTAGTTTTGTTGAAAAAGTCGGTTTGATAAAAGTATTTATTTTTGTTAGAATTTTATTGAAATTAAGAAGATGTGATGAGGCAAAGATTACTCATTTTTATGTATATGTGAAAAAACGAACAAGACGGGGGTGAAAGTGTGGGATATCGATGTTATAGAATGGTATACCATTTAGAAAATGGAGAAACAATTAAAGATGTAAAAGAATTTTGCTATCGAGACCAAGGAAAAGTGTTAGAAAGAGTAGCAAATCGTGTAATGGATAATAGAGAAGTGACGGCGATTGATAAACAAGGAACAATCATTTCAATAGCATGTGAGGACATTGTAAAGGTGGAACTTGATTACATAACAGAAAGTTAACCTTGAGTCATATCGAATTATTCGATAAAATAAACTGTTGAATGGTGAAGTGAGAAGAGAGGAGTTTATCATGGGTAGTACAAGACACTTTTATATGTTTATCTTAGCGTTTGTTCTTGTTGTGGCATTAACGATTTACTTAATCGTTGACAGCAGCTGGTACAACACAGTTCATCCGGCATTCCTTCTGTTTATGTATATAGGAATTGCAGTAGTAAGTTTCGGAATGAGAGACGAGATGTTAGATCGCTTTGAAAAGTGATACATATACGAAAGACCAACAGGAAAATGTTGGTCTTTTTTTCTTGCCAAAAATAGGATGGTGTGTATATACTGTATATATAAGGTATACACAGTATATACACAAACTGGAGGAAAACATGAATATTATTATTTCGAATTCTTCCCAAGACCCTATTTATGTGCAAATAAGAAAACAATTAAGCCAGCTTATTTTAAATGGCGGTTTAAAGGGTGGAGATCAATTACCGTCTATTCGTAGCTTAGCGAAGGAATTACAAATTAGTGTCATTACAACGAAGCGTGCATACGAGGAGCTTGAAAAAGAAGGATATATAGAAACTGTTGCTGGGAAGGGGACTTATGTTTCACGTAAAAATAATGAACTATTAAAAGAACAAAGGCTTCGCCTATTGGAAAGTAAAGCGGAAGAGATTGTGAATGAAAGTAAAGCGTTGCAGCTTTCACTTGAAGAATTACAGCAGATGATTGCGTTTTTATATAAGGGGGAATGAGAGAGATGTTAGAGTTAAAAAACGTTTGTAAAAGTTATGAAGGTTTCGCAGTGAAAAATATAAGTTTTACGTTACCACGCGGATATATTATGGGGTTTGTCGGACCGAATGGGGCCGGGAAAAGTACGACGATCAAAATGATTATGAATTTAATTAAAAAAGATAACGGAGATATAAAAATTTTTGGCAAGGACAATAAGAAAGCTGAAAAGGAAATAAAACAAAATATCGGCTTTGTATATGATGAAAATCATTATTACGAAGATTTAACGTGTGAACAAATGAAGCGTATTATTGCACCGTTATATAAAAAGTGGGACGAAGAGCAGTATCAATCGTATATGCATAGATTACAAGTTCCAAAGTATAAAAAAATTAAAGAATTATCAAAAGGAATGAAAATGAAATTTGCGATTGCAATCGCACTTTCGCACCACGCAGAGTTTATTATTATGGACGAACCGACAGCAGGGTTAGATCCAGTTGTTCGAAGTGAATTACTTGATATGTTGCAAGAAATTGTAATGGAAGATGAAGTATCCGTATTATTCTCAACGCACATTACAACAGATTTAGAGCGCATTGCAGATTATGTTACGTTCATCAATGATGGAGAAATTATATTTACTGGTGAAAAAGAAGACTTAATGGAGAACTACGTAATCGTAAAAGGAAGTAATGATTTATTAGACCGAGAAGGAAAAGAACTATTTGTTGGATTACGAAAAAATAAGTTTGGTTTTGAAGGTTTAGCGAAGGATAAACAAGGAATTATCGATTGGTTTGGAAATGAGGTTGTACTAGAAAAGGCTACATTAGATGACATTATCGTTTACACTGCGAAAGGGAGAGGTGTCTATGCGTCAGCTAATCTATAAAGATTTGTTCTTTTTTCGGGTTATGTGGTTAGTGTATTTTATTATGCCTCTTGTTTTCTTTGGATTAGATCCAGATGGTGAATTGTTATTTCCAATGAGTTGCTTACTCATAACGATATCATCTTCTATGATACTAATAGCGATGGATGAAAAAAATAAAAGTGATGTTATTATAAATAGTTTACCTGTTGGACGAAAGGATATCATTATTGCTAGATATATTTCGGGTGTAATATTTATTGTAGGTGGCATGATTTCTACTACGCTAGTTGTTTTTCTTATAAGAGGTATCGCTGTCATTGGTGATATTGGAGCTTATCATCCCAATTTGTATATTGAAATTCCTTGGTATGTAGTAGTCAGAGGTGCTGTATATTCTTTAGTTTATATTACAGCATTATTCCCGAGTTATTATGGGACAAAATCAAAAGTAGTACGTGGAATATTTACAGGTGGAGCCGCTGGAATAGGTGTTATTGTTGGAATGTTTATTGGTGACGGAGAAAGTGCTACGGCATCATTCATTGATTGGATTATGAATCCATTACATTTTGGCATATTTATAGTTGGATTAATCACACTAGCTAGTGTCTATATCGTTTCTATGCTTCTTACAATTAAAATTTATGAAACGCGTGATTTATAGAGAGGAGAATTCATATGCAACAGTTGATTTTGAAGGAGTTTTTTTTACAGAAGAAGATGTTTCCTTTCTATTTTTTAATCCCCATTTTATCTATTTTTAAGAATTCCGTCGAACCAATGGGGATTGCAATAGGAGTATTTATAACATGTAGTACGATTATATATATTTCTTTTTATTATGACGAGAAAAGTAAAGCAGAAAAAGTATTAGTGAGTTTGCCTATAACGAGAAAAGAGATAATTATAGCTAAATATATTTCAAGCACATTATTTATTATGGCTGGTTTGAGTGTAACTTTTATAGTCGTAATATTAGGAAATATTTTATTGAACAGAGATATAGTTATGCCTGGATATGCAATATTTTCAGCAATAGTAGCAACTTTGATTTATTGTGCAGTAACGATACCGACTAATTACATTGGGGGATATAAAGTTATTACTGTCTTGAATTTGATTATGCTTTTTCCTTTAATGGGTATGATTGGTCTTATGTGCAATATTTTTGGTGATAAAACAATTATGTTAAAAGTACTTCACTCTCAAGAGGCTACACAAGCAATGGGTGTTCTTGGTGTCGGAGTATTAGTGAGTATATTCGTATCATTGTTCCTCTCAATGAAAATGTTTCAGGAGGCAGAGTTATAGAAGGGACATTTTCATATTAGGAGGTGTAATACATGATCAAGCAACTAATTTTAAAAGATTTCATCATTCAATGGAAATTTTTAATTTGGTACATACTGTATCCTGTTTTCTTTTATATGGCCTTAACAGATACGGAAAATTTATTCATCATTATGTCAGTAATTATTACAATTGGGGCAACAGTAAAAACATTTGAAGCAGATAGTAAAAATGAGAGTGAAGTTATAGTAAATAGTTTACCAATATTGAGAAAACAAATTGTGTATGCGAAATATATAGTAGCAATTATTATTCTTTTTATAAGTGTAACGGTCAGCTGTTTCACGATGGGAATGAAGAATGGGATTAACCTATTTGAATTTATTGAAACGACATTGCTTGCTAGTATTAGCTTTATTTTAGTGTATTTAAGCTTTGTTCTACCAATATCTTTTTGGTTAGGATATAAAAAAACTATTCTTATTACAATAGTAATATTCATGGCGCCGATTGTTATTTTAGAAACTTTGTTTCAAATCAACTTGGAACAAATTCAATTATATAATACCTTGTTATTCATTGGTTCAATATGTATGCTCATAGCATCTATCTTCGTTTCAGTGAAATTGTATGAGAAGAGAGAATTTTAAAAGGTGCCCTATAAAAGGCACCTTCTTCAATAACGACAATACGAGAGCAGTAGTTTATAAAAAGAAACGCTATTTGGCACATCTTTCGGAGTATGTAATATAAAGCTGAAAACGATGATGAGAATAAGAAATAGGAAAAATAAAAATAGGATTTGCTTATGTATAGAATTTTGCATATTATCCACTCCTTTTTTTGGGTAGTATGTCCAAAAGAAAGGAATGTATGAAAAAAATTGGAGGGGGAACAATGGGGAAACGAAAATTGTTATTTGAAATAGGAGTATTATTTTTGTCAATAGGTCTTTTGTTATCAAATTTTTATTCAGACATACCATCACCGTTTCCTAATTTGCATAAAGGAATTGGTATAAGTATTGTTATAATTGGTCTGTTTTGTCTTATCACATCTAACTTCTACAGAAAGTCTGAATGAATATAAAAAAGGACAGTTACTCTTTTTCAGAAGTACTGTCCTTTTTAAATAACTTATTCCATAGTTTGGCGATACTCCATATAATGACGATTGCAATGGAGGCGATAATGGACCAAACAATCGATATAATTTCAAGTGTCATGTTAGGAAGGAATGTGAGAATGGATAATACTTTATGAAACAATGATTCTATTATATGAAAACTTATTTGTAATAGAATGACGATACAAAGTGTGATCCATGCTAATATTTTCTTTCCTTGTTCTTTCCACATGACATTCACCTCACGTTAGCTTAATAGTTTTAAGCCAACAGCGCCGCATAAAATGCAGCTTAAGAAAGCAAGACGACGCCAATCCGCTGATTCTCGGAAAATGAGAATGCCTAGAAGTGCACTTCCAGCAGTTCCGATTCCAGTCCAAATTGCGTAAGCAGTTCCCATCGGTAATGTGTTCATCGCAAGAGATAAGAAGAAGCTTACGCCGAAGTTAGCGATTAAAATAACTTTTGGTGCCCAGCCTTTCTTTTCAGTGGCTACTTTCATAAAGAGTACACCAATAATTTCACAAATACCAGCTAGAATTAAAAATACCCAAGCCATTTTATGCGGCCTCCTTCGCTTCTTTTTCTTCTGTTACTCGTTTTAAACCAATTACTCCGAAGAAGATTAAACCGATTAATAAAACTTTTACGATAGAGAAAGGTTCTCCGAAGATGAAAATCTCTGTAAGAACGATTCCACCAGCTCCGATTCCTGTAAAGACTGCGTATACAGTGCCGACAGGTAAATCTTTATAAGCTCTAAATAATAAGACGAAACTAATTGTAATTAATAGAGCAACACCAGCCCATTCAAGTGGTGCCTCTGCTTTTTTTAGTCCAATCACCCAAAAGATTTCAATAATACCAGCGATGATTACATAAATCCATGCCATATGTCATTTCTCCTTCCTACCAGTCGTTAGGTAAAGGGCTTAAAAACGACGCATTGCAAAGGGCAATCCGTCAGTTTGAAAGTCCGCGCCAAAATACTTTCCAAGAAGCGTCTAAACGTGTCTCAAAACGATTTAAACCTGCGTATAATAGTTCAACCATAAGACCGTCGAGTAAGCATAGAAAAGCCTCTAAGGCGTCTTTTACTTCAATGTTATGCAGCTCATCTTGTTCGCTTGCTCTTTTAAATACAGGGAATAAAAGTTTTCCGACGTTTTCAATGTGTACATTTGCTTTATTAATAATTTGTTCGCGAAATGCATCAGGCGGAAAATAAGAAGTTCGTAACCAAAACATTGATTCTTCACTTTCACCAAATCGTTTTGCATACCCTTTTAATAATTTTAAAAGCAATTCTTCAGTGGACGAATTGGAAAAGCTTTCGATATCGCCTGTGAAGCTCTGCAAATCTTTTTGAAGAGCAGATTCTAAGCATATGAAATATAGCTCTTCTTTTCCTTTAAAGTGTGCGTAAATCGATGGTTTTTTAATCCCAACTTCTTGAGCAATATTTGCCAATGAAGTTCCTTCATAGCCGTAGCGTGCGAAATGAGAAAGTGCTACAGCTTTAATGCGGTTTGCTGTCATTTTCATCCCCTACCTACCGTTCGTTAGGTAGGGGATGAAAAATATAATGTCAATAGGTGAAGAGTTGAAAAAGAGCGTTATAGGTAACGCTCTTTTTAGACAGTCTCTCGCTCAATTAAATGGAATGAAAGTTCTTTTGCACTGCCGACAATTTGCTCGCTTTGGATCTGCTTATGGAATAAAGAAAAAGCATGTGAGCCCATTGCGAGACCGGGATGTTCAATTGTGGAAATTTCTAATGCCTTTGAAATTTCATGATTATCAAATCCAAGGATAGCAAGGTCTTCAGGTACTCGAATACCATGTTTTCGAGCCTCTGTTAATAAACCAGCTGCAACTTGATCGTTCGCTGTGAAAATAGCAGTTGGACGATTTTTCATATTTAAAATATGATGGAGTATTTGTGCTCCGTCCTGCATTGTATAGCATTGGTGGAAAATCCATTCAGGATGCAACGTTTTCCCTTCGTTACGAAGTGTATCGGCGAACGCTTTTTCGCGCTCCATGGAATTTACACTTGTTTTTCTTGCTAAACAAATTCCGATTTTTTCATGGCCTCTACTTAGTAAATAGGTAGTACCGAGACGGAAACCTTCATAATGATCTACGTAGATGGATGAAATGAGGGGATGCTTCATTTTTTCACATGAAATAATAGGGGCAAATTTTGCAAAAGGTTCGATTTGTTCCCAAGAGCTCGTTCGGGAGCAAATAATCATCCCATCAAATTGTTTCATTTTCATCATTTCAAGAACACGAATTTCTTCAATGCTATCGTAATTCGTTTGACATAAATTAATGTGATATCCGGCAGCTAACGCTTCGTTTCCGATTCCTTCAATAATCGTACTGAAGTAGGGGAGGTTAATGAAAGGAAGCATAACGCCAATTGTATATGTTTTCCCTCTTATTAAATGGACAGCATTTATATTTTTTGCGTAGTTTAATTCTTCAACAGCATCTAGAACACGCTTACGCTTTTCTTCTTTTACGTAAGGGTGATTATTCAGGACACGAGAAACAGTTGATATCGATACACCAGCAGTTTTAGCAATTTGTTTTATATTGGCCATATGTATCACCTCTTTCCCTTATTATAAAGGGAAAATAATAAGAAAGAAAAAATCTTGACCTGAAAAGCTTTTCACAAACTATGGTATTAATAAGACTTCTTTTTATTCGCGTAACCTTTTCACTTGGGCGTAAGAATGATAGGGGTCTTTTTTGTTTGCAAAAAGTGTTGTCAAAATGTGTGAGAATAACGTGGAAAGTTTTCAAAGGTGGAGTTTGGTGACAAAGCGAATATGAAGAGAATATCAACGCTTCGTTCGTTAAGAGAGCGGTATGAAAGGGCGGAAACAAATTGAAAAAAAGAATCATTTGTTTCGTGTTTTCTAGTTTCATGCTTAGTTCGTGTTCGTTTCAGCAAACGATGCAAGAAGAAAAACACTTTGTGGGAACAACAGGAGGAGCTATGGATCGTGTTACGGATCCTATTCCGCTAAAGGAACTTCCAAAATATTTTCCGGTGAAGTTTAAAGTTCCAACGTTTTTACCGTACGACATTACAAGTGATGTGAAGGGGGAAGTAAGAACGCTTGGGAAAAAGAACATTGTCTTAACGATTAAATATAAACAGAAGGAGTCAGGTAGAAATGAGTATATTGAGTTAAATGTCGCGAACTTTCCTTATAGTTTTCCGGATCTTGTGGAAGAGAAGCGATTTCAAGAACAAATGAAACTGAATAATGGAACGTCTGCTTATTTTAAAAATAAAGATGATTATGAACGTGGTGACGAATTTGCTACGCTTATATGGAAAGAGAAAGGAATTGAATATCAACTGCTGTATCGGAATGTAGAAGAGAACGATGAAAAGGTAATCAAGCAGAATTTATTATACATTGCGAATAAGATGAAATGAAAAAACTAGCTGATTTATTCAGCTAGTTTTTTGTATGTTATTATTTCTTTTTAATTTTGCCTGTCCAAGATTTAAATCCACCTTGTAATTGGTAGAAATCTTTGTAGCCTTGTTTTTTTAAGTATTGCGCTGCACGACCTGTACGGAATCCGCTTTGGCAATATAAGTAAACAGGTTGATCTTGACGAAGTTCTTTATGGCGAAGGCGAATTTGTGATAACGGAATGTTACGTGCACCTAAAATATGCCCTGCGTTATATTCGTCTGCTTCACGAATATCGATAAGCTGTGCTTTACGGTAGCCAGCGCGAAATTCTTCTTCTGTAAGAGTTTTAATTAATTTTTTCTGATAGAAGTACATCCATACAGTGTAGCCGATAAATGCTACGATTACGGCTAATAAAATAATCCAAGTTGTTGACACGATTCTATCGCTCCCTTTTTTCTTATCCTACTTTCAATATTATAATGCCCTTATGTATTTATGCAACAGATTCATTTGCATATAAGAAGAAATTTCGTATTCTTTCACAAATTTTGTCGAATTTGGTAGACTAGAGAATGTGAAAAATAATTGGTTATATGAGGTGCAGGATGGGAAAAGAAAAATGGTGTTATATTAACTCTGGTCAATGTTCACCGGCATTTAATATGGCGTTAGATGAATGTTTATTAAATTGGCAAAGTGAAAAGAAAATGCCACCAACAATTCGTTTTTATGAATGGGAAGTACCAACATTAACAGTTGGGTATTTTCAACGTGTTGAAAAAGATATTAATATGGATGTAGTTAACGAAAAGAAATATGGATTCGTTCGTCGTCAAACAGGCGGCAGGGGTGTACTACATGACAAAGAGTTAACGTATAGTGTTATTGTGTCTGAAGATCATCCGAATATGCCGAAAACAGTTACAGAAGCGTATCGTGTTATTTCGCAAGGTTTATTAGATGGTTTTAAGGCATTAGGGTTAGAAGCATATTATGCAGTTCCAAAAACAGAAGCAGATCGTGAAAATTTAAAAAATCCACGTTCAGGCGTATGTTTTGATGCACCATCTTGGTATGAAATTGTAGTGGAAGGACGAAAAATTGCTGGTAGTGCTCAAACACGTCAAAAAGGTGTTATTTTACAGCATGGATCGATTCCATTAGAAATTGATTTAGATGAACTATATGATCTATTTTTATTCCCAAATGAACGTGTTAAGGAACGTATGAAGAGTATGTTCTCTTCTAAAGCAGTAGCAATTAATGAATTAACAGACCGTACATTTACGATAGAACAGTTAATTAAAGCGTTTGAAGTTGGCTTTGAAAAAGGATTGGATGTAGAACTTGTTCCATATGAATTAACAGAAGAACAGTTACATGAAGTTCAAACGTTAGCGAAAGAAAAGTATGAAAGTAATGAGTGGAATTATAAAAAATAAGAGGTGGCGATAGCCACCTCTTATTTTTTTATAGTAAATTAAGTACTTTTTCTACTTTGATTCCTTTATCTTGTAAAGAACGAAGGCGACTTACAACGTCCATAATTTCTTTGTCAAATGTAACGCTAATACCTTGGCTTTGTAGTTCTTCTTTTAAGCTTTCAATAGAATCATCTATGTCGATGCCAAGCTCGTAATCTTGACAAACTTCAATTGTCTTTTTCACGAGTTTAACATAATTTTCTTGTAGTTTTGAATTTGTTTCAGTCAAAGCAGGCTGCTTCGGTTTTGCAGGAGCAACCGGTGCTGTCTCTTGCTTTGTAACTGGAGTAGGGACTGCTTTTTTTACAGGCGCTGGAGTAACTAGTTCTACAGCTGCTTCTACGCTTACTGGCTTCGGTGTCGGTACCGGAGTAGGCTTAGGTGCCATAGCAGGTGTTTCCACACGCGTAACAGGCTTAGGAGCAGGCGTAATTGCTTTTGGAGCTTCTACAACTACTTCTTTTTTCGGTGCTGCTTCTACCTGTGTTTCTTCTTGCTCGGCAGCTTCTTTATTTTCTTTACTCCACATAACGCGTTCAATTTCTAGAGAAACATTGTTTTTGTTCATCGCTGTTAATGTAACTTTACCAACTTCAGCGTTTCCAGTGAAATCAACAATTTTATAAATAACACTCTTGTTCCAATCCACGTTTCCGCTCAAAAATAATTCTTCGTTACATTTCGGCGTTAAGCCCTCGATTTTAATTTCTGCGTTTACACCGTTTTCACTATATACCATAATTAGCGAAGCATTTACATCTTCGTCTGCTAACATTAGTTCACGTACCATTTTGCCGGTGCGTACTTGCGTTTTCTTCTTAACTGACATCTAATTTCTCCTCTCAAAAATTCAGTAATAATAAAAAAATCGTATAACGAAAAATAATTGCTCACGAAGATTTATGATACCGATAATAAAAGCATCACGTCAACAATTAACTTTAATTATTTTGCATTTTTCTTATTTTCTTTATGAAATTTTTCAATTTGTAAAATTAGACAGAAGAAAAAACAGCCTTTTGAAGGGCTGTTAAAATTTAGATGTTTTATATAAAAATTTGTACAAAATATAAAAAGAAAGTGTAATAAGAGCACCTTGCAAAATAGACAAGTTATAAAATAAGTATGGTTTTGTTTTGAAAAATACGTTTGCAAAAACTGATAAGACAAAAGGTATAAATACCGATAATAAGAGAAGTGCTTTTTGTTTCCAGGAAACTAATATTGTAAAAGAGAAACGTCTAAATAAAGAAAAAGTTATGAAAGCACCAATTGTTAAAACAATAGCAGATAATATTGTTCCGGGAATACTAAATGGAATTCCTGAAGTGTTTGTATTTGAAAATAGTTTTTGCATAAGAGTAGTGAATGTATCGTATCCAATTTGAACAGCTAATAATAAACTAACTGCAAACCCAATAACGGCAGCTTGTTGGAAAGAATTTTGATGTTCCGAAGAGTTAATTAATTCATCGCAGTAAGCTTTTAAATCCTCTCCGAAAATATCATGCGCAGTTTTACCGTCTTCTTGCGCTTCTAAAAGATGATCCAATATTTCTAAAAGTAATTCTTCCATTTGTTTTTGTGGAACGCTAGTAAGGCGTAAATAAATAAGCATATCACCATAAGCAGCTTCGTTTTCAGGTGTTAATAACTTTCTTTTTTTATTGTTTAACTGAACCATTTCTTTTTCAGTCATGACCTCGTCACTCCTTTTTAAAGTCCAAGTATTCTTTTTTGAAGAAAAGTTTATATAGTACATAGCAAGAGATGGCAAGCAAAGTACCGGTCCAAGGTGAAACTTGTAATGTAGTATAGGGATTTTTTATAAATAAAAAGGAAATACCGATTAATAGCATCCATAGGCTATGACGTATTAAAAAGCTTCCTATATGCCTCCAAATAGTTGTTTTATTTTTAAATAAATCAGTGTTAATAAAATCGAAGACAAAACGTATCATAAGATGTACGGATAATGTAAATACAAGCAGATAAATGAAATCAATGTGTACAAATTTAAAACGTGCTTTATCTGCAAATAAGGGTAATACAAATGCAATTACGGACGAAATAGCAAAGTATATTGCTAGCAGGTAACAAGTTATAAATAAAGGAATTGATAATTGTTCCCATAAACTTTGCTTCGGTAGGGCGGCAATTAACTCGTCACAGTACGCCTGTAAGTCGTCTCCAAAAATATCATAAGCATTTTTTTCTTCTTGCTGGGCTTCAATAAGGTGATCTAGAATTTCAATTAGCAGTTCTTCTGCGTGGTATTCTGGCACTTTAGCTAAGCGGATGTATATTAACATGTCACTATAGGCAATTTCATTTTCTGTAGTTAATAATTTACGCTTTTGGTTATTTAATTCGATTAAATCTTTCGCCTTCATCCCCATCACTCTCCTTGTAATAAATTGTTTACGGTCGTTGAAACCATCCCCCAGCTTTGTTTAAATTCTTCAAGCTGTTCTAATCCTTTATCGGTTACGTGATAATATTTTCGCTTCGGACCGAGTGAGGAAGCTTTTAATGTGCCTTCGATCAATTTTTCTTTTTGCATACGTAATAATAACGGATAGATGCTTCCTTCGCTTACGAATGTAAAGCCATGTTTATTTAATTTTGTGCTCAGTTCATATCCGTACACTTCTTCTTGTGAAATGATGTATAGGATGCAACCTTCTAGTACACCTTTTAACATTTGGCTGTGCATGATTTCACCACCTTTTACTCAGGTAACTTGCGTTGCAAGGTAGCTGTTATCCAAATTATAACCCCCAGTAACTTGCAACGCAAGTTACTGGGGGGAAAACTTTAATGTCCCCCATACTAACGAGAGGGCGAAAAGCATATGAGACCATTTATGCCAAAGCTCGTTTACTTTGAACGAAAGGCACTTGAATATCCACTTGATTTTATAGTTGCGCCAATTTAAATGCATGAAGAATGGGAAGAAGGAACCGTAAACTATTTGAGCGACAAAGATATGACAATACCAAATTTAACGTTTGAATTGATTCAGCATCGTTTTCCAAAACCATCGGAAAATATGTATATAAAAAGGATGATGCAGCAGTATTGGAAGAAACGATAAGAGGTTATATAAATGAGTTTTTTCCTAATGCAGAAATACAATATTTTACTTAAGGGCGGTCTGTATGCAAATACAGATTCTTTTTTGTTTTATATATTTAGGCTCGTTTTCAACTTGTCACGTTATTCTTTCTGGTGTATCATTTTATTGATTGCTTCGTACGGAATAAGCAAAATGAACTTGGATGGAGGAAACCGATGCCTACCCCTAGTATGGAAGATTATATTGAACAAATTTATTTGTTGATTGATGAAAAGGGTTACGCCCGCGTATCTGATATTGCTGAAGCGCTTAGTGTACATCCATCCTCTGTAACAAAAATGGTGCAAAAATTAGACAAAGATGAATATCTAATTTATGAAAAATATAGAGGGCTTGTATTAACAACAAAAGGTAAAAAAATCGGAGAACGTCTCGTATATCGTCATGACTTGCTAGAGCAATTTATGCGTATTATCGGTGTGGATGAAAGTAAAATTTACAATGATGTAGAAGGAATTGAACATCATTTAAGTTGGGAAGCAATTGATCGCATTGGTGATTTAGTGGAATACTTTGAACAAGATGCAGTCCGAGTGGAAACACTTCGTGGTGTTCAAAGAGCAAATGAAGAGAAAAGTAATTAAGGGGAACGTATGGCGTTTCCTTTTTTATTTCAATTCGAAAAGGATGGGAGAATTATGAAAGCAATTATTTTTGATTTTGATGGATTAATTGTGGACACAGAAACGATATGGTTTCACTCTTTCAGAGATGCTGTTCGTGAATACGGCGGGGAACTACCTTTAGAGGAATTTGCGAAATGTATTGGAACAACAGATGAGGTACTTTATACATATTTAAATGATCAATTAAAAGAGAAGTTTAACAAAAATGCATTAAAAGAAAAAGTGGCAACTTTACATAAAGAGAAAATGAGAATACCAGAAGCTCGTGACGGGGTAAAAGAATATTTAGAAGAAGCGAAAGAAATGGGATTGAAAATCGCACTGGCTTCTAGTTCGTCTAGAGAATGGGTTATTCATTTTTTAGAAGAGCTACAGATTCGAGAATATTTTGAAGTGATTAAAACGAGAGAAGATGTTGAGAAGGTAAAACCAGATCCAGCTCTTTATCGAGTTGCAATAGAAGAATTAGGAATTAAGCCGTCTGAAGCTGTTGTATTTGAAGATTCATTAAATGGATTGAGAGCAGCAGTTGCAGCGGGATTAACGTGCGTTGTTGTACCTAATGATGTGACACGGAATTTACCATTTGAAAATCATCATCTTCGAATTGAAAGTATGAGAGAGAAAAGTTTAAAAGAAGTGCTTCAAAGTATAAAAAAAGACCGTATTTCCTAAAAGGAAGCACGGTCTTTCTTTTTGCTTTTTTTGCCTTCAATGACAGTTAAATGAGACTGTTTTCTTTTTCGTTTCAAAGTGGAAGAATTCCCTTTTTTACTTTTGTCATTAGAAGTATTTGACTTAAAGAGAGAATTGCCTAGGGGTGCTACATTTTGTTTCCCATGTTTGCGGTTCGATTGTTTTGCCGCACGCTTATATGAGCTTTGTGAATTTGCAGAACCACTGGAATTTGTAAACATCTTGTATAGCAAGTAAAAGATACCAACAACAAGTAACATGTACCCGATATTTCTTAATACACCCATGGGATTTGTAATAACAGATGAAACAAGGCCGAATATTGCCAATCCGATAATAAGCACAAATATAGCGAAAGTAAACGAACGACCGTTCATAAGGGACACCTCCTAAAAACGTATATTAAAATTAGTATATTAACGATGAGGAAAGGAGTTGAACACCATTTTTAAATAATTATTGTTTGTTCTCTAAACGTAATAATTCTTCAAACGATGCAATTGCTACTTCCACTTGATCATCTGTTGGTTCTTTCGTTGTTAATAGTTGTAGCCATAATCCAGGATATCCAAGTACGCGTAATACGGGAATATCTCGTAATCGATTTGTGAATTGTAGTACTTCAAAAGAAATACCAAGTACAACTGGAATTAATAAAATTCGGTTTATAACTCGTGCCCAAAGAGGATCTGTAGGGACTAGGAAATAAACGAACATTCCAATAATGACTGTAAATATAATAAAGCTACTGCCACATCTATAATGGAGACGAGTTTGCTTTTGAACGTTTTCTACAGTCAGAGGAAGGTTATTCTCGTAAGCATTGATTACCTTATGCTCTGCACCGTGATACTGAAATACCCGCTTAATAAGTGGGGTTAAAGAAATAAAGTATATATAGCTCAATAATAGCATGAGCTTAATGACACTTTCGACAATGATTTGCCCAGTATGAGACGGGAAAATCGGTCTTGTTAATTCAGCTAATAGTGCAGGAACTGCTGTGAAAATGACTTTACCGAATATAAAAGATAAAACGCCAACAGCTGCAACTCCTAATACCATCGTTAATTTTGATTGTTCTTCTTTTTTATTTGCAATTTGTTCATCATCTTCTGGGTGGACGTCAAATCGTTCTGAAGCGAAGTTTAAATGCTTTGCTCCATTCGCACTTGCATCCACAATAGCGGCAATCCCTCGTAAAAATGGAATTTTTTTTAGGGTAGATAGTACTTTATTACGAACGCGTGGTAATCGATAAAATTCAATCGATTTATCTTTACGACGAACCGCTGTAACAGTATATTCTCTACCGCCAAACATAACTCCTTCTATGACCGCTTGCCCGCCATATATTTGTTTTGACTCTTCTGCCATGTTAACACCAACCTGTATTTGTTTCTCTCTTATGTAGAAAAAGAGGCAATTGTCATACTGGGTTCTGTCGTTTTGAAATAAGACAATCACCGAGTTTCCTTTATTTTATCGGCAAATACAAGTAGATGACAAGGGAAAATGTTATGAGAGTCGGACATTTCTTATTCTTTTTATAGACAAATTTCGCAGGATTTAAACATGCTTCAAAATAGTTTCGGGCATACTATTGAGCGGAGGTGTCGATGTGAGTCAAGAACAATTAGGAACAAGGAATTTTGTGCAGATTGGTTTGTTTGGTGGAATCTTTTGGGGCGGGGTATGGTATTTCCTTCATATATTTTCATTCACGGAGGCGGGCCCGAATTATTTCCTTTTACCATTTGCGTTTGGAAGTTGGAAAGAGGGTGTATGGGGCAATGTGTTCGGAATAGTGTGTATGGGACTTCTTTCAATTTTGATTGCCTTTTTGTATAAAGCATTTTTTGCAAAGTTTGAAGGGATTATAGCGGGAATTATTTATGGGCTATTTTGGTGGGCACTACTGTTTTTGGGGATGGGTTTAATGGCTCCTGTTATTAAAAGTGCGCTCCATTTACCAAAAGAGACAATTGTGACGACAATATGTATTTTTATATTGTATGGTGTGTTTATAGCATATTCTGTTTCTTACGCAGTAAATAGCAATAAAGCAGAACAAGAAGGGTAAGAGAAGACGAACTATTCAAATAAGTAACTCCTATGTTAAAATATTGTATAGATATTTAATATTAAGGAGTTTTAAGAATATGAAAAAGTTACTCCTCGTAAACGGTCCTAACCTAAATCGCCTCGGTGTTCGTGAGGTAAATGTATATGGAAAGGGCACGCTAACGACACTTGAAGCAGATATGAAGCAAGAAGCAGAAACAATGGGAGTGGAGTTAGAATGTTTCCAATCGAATCATGAAGGTGCCATTATCGACATTATTCATGAAGCGGAAGATATATATGAAGGGATCATTTTAAATCCGGGAGCATTTACGCATTATAGCTATGCGATTCGTGATGCCATTGCGAGCATTTCGATTCCTGTTATTGAAGTACATATTTCTAACATTCATCAGCGTGAATCGTTCCGTCATGAATCTGTGACGGCAGCTGTTTGTGCAGGTCAAATTGTAGGATTTGGTTTTTATGGCTATAAGTTAGCGTTATTTGCATTAATGGAGAAATTGAGGGAGGCATAAAGTAATGGAGAAAATTGAAAGATTACGAAGTGCATTTGATGAGGCTGGTATTGACGGTATTTTGTTAACAAATGAACATAGTCGTAGATATATGGCTAACTTCACAGGAACAGCAGGCGTTGTTCTTATTTCAAAAGATCGTGCTCAATTTATTACAGATTTCCGTTACGTCGAGCAGGCAAGTAAACAAGCGGTTGGATATGAGGTTGTACAGCACGCAGGATTGATCATTGATGAAGTGGCAAAGCAAGTGAAAGAGCTTGGAATTCAAAAGCTTGGTTTTGAGCAAGATACTCTTACATATAGTTCTTATTCAGTGCATAAGGAAGCGATTGATGCTGAATTTATCCCGACTTCTGGACTTGTAGAAAAGTTACGCTTGATAAAGACTGATTCAGAGATTAAGATATTAAAGGAAGCTGCACAGATTGCAGATGCTGCCTTTGAGCATATTCTATCATTCATTCGCCCGGGAGTATCTGAAATTGAAGTGTCAAATGAACTTGAATTTTTCATGAGAAAACAAGGAGCAACATCTTCTTCGTTTGATATTATCGTTGCTTCAGGTCTTCGTTCGGCATTACCGCACGGCGTGGCATCTGAAAAAGTGATAGAAACAGGAGATTTCGTTACATTAGACTTCGGCGCTTATTACAAAGGATATTGCTCTGATATTACTCGTACGATTGCAGTCGGTGAACCATCTGATAAATTAAAAGAAATTTATAATATCGTTTTAGAAGCACAACTACGTGGTGTGAACGGTATTAAAGCTGGTTTAACAGGTCGCGAGGCTGATGCGCTAACGCGTGACTACATAACGGAAAAAGGATATGGTGAATACTTTGGACACTCTACTGGTCATGGAATAGGTCTTGAAATCCATGAAGCACCAGGTTTAGCGTTCCGTTCTCATACAGTACTTGAACCAGGTATGGCTGTAACAGTAGAACCAGGTATATATATTCCAGGTATTGGCGGCGTACGTATTGAAGATGATATCATTGTGACAAGTGAAGGTAATGAAGTAATTACGAAATCACCAAAAGAACTTATTATTTTGTAATACACAGGAGGATTTTTTTACATGATTTCAGTAAACGATTTTCGTACAGGTTTAACAATTTCAGTGGACAATGCCCTTTGGCAAGTACTTGATTTCCAACACGTAAAGCCAGGTAAAGGTGCTGCATTCGTTCGTTCTAAACTACGTAATCTTCGCACAGGTTCTGTTCAAGAGAAAACATTCCGTGCAGGTGAGAAAGTAGAAAAAGCACACATCGAAAACCGTCGTATGCAATACTTATACGCAAGCGGTGAGGCTCACGTATTTATGGATAACGGAACTTATGAGCAAATCGAACTTGGTGAAAAACAAATCGAGCGCGAGCTTAAATTCCTAAAAGAAAACATGGAAGTAGCAATCATGACTTACCAAGGCGAAGTACTTGGTGTTGAACTTCCAAACACAGTTGAATTACAAGTTACAGAAACAGAGCCTGGTATTAAAGGTGATACTGCTTCTAACGTAACAAAACCAGCTACATTAGAAACTGGTCTTGTTGTACAAGTACCAATCTTCATTAACGAAGGCGAAATGCTTATCATCAACACTGGTGAAGGTAAATACGTTTCTCGTGCATAGTAAAAAAGCACTCGTGATAATTCACGAGTGCTTTTTTTATAGGAAATAGGGTAGATAGTAAATAGCTGTTATTATAAAACTGACTAAAACAAGTGAAAGAGTACCCATAATAGATGGAGTCAAAACAATTTGAAATGGTTTTATTTCGCCAGTCTCAACGCCAGTTAATGTTTTACTTATTGCGTGATCTGTAATGTTATTTCTATGGTTACTCATAATAATTAACCACATAATTGCAAATATTGCTAAACTACCAAGGAAAAAGGTCTCTATAAATGACCAACCGACCAATAATGAAAAAAGATAAATAAGAGCTAATTCTACTACAACGGTTAAACTAACTTTCAATGCCTTCATATTTTTCCCCCTCATTCTGTAATTTCAACCAGTTTAAAAAATTTTCACGTGACACGACATGCAGAGAGCAAGGTGACTTTACTTCTTTCTCTAGTGCAGCGTGTTCGTCTGGAAACTTGTTTTCCACATGCAATGAAATATAAGGTAGTTTTTCTTGTGCTTTTAAAGAGCGGATATTATTCGTTTTAGCACCAGCAAATACGTAGGAAAGTTGTAAGTCTAAAAAGGCGATTTTAAAGATTTCTTTTTTAGCAGCCTCGTTATAGCCTTTTCCCCAGTACGGATAGCCGAGCCAACTACCAATGTGAGATTGCTTTTTCTCATTATTAATATGTTTAAGTGTGGTGAGGCCAATTATTTCATTTTCTTCATTCACAATCATTCTCGATAAGGATTTCTTTTGACGCTCTTCTTCTATTGCGAAAAGAAGAAATGTTTTCGTGTCTTCGATATTTTCTACCGTTATCCCCAATGCATTTTTTATATGTGGATCACTTGATAGCTCGAAAATCACATTTGTATAGCATAAATCTAGTGGTAATAAAGTGACGTGCTGCATGGTTTAAACCTCTTTTAAACTAAATGTACCATAATATACCATGAAATAATATGAATATTCAGATTGTAATTCAGACTTTAGAGAAAAATTATGTTTTTACTTCTGAAATAGACAACCTCTGCATATGGTTGTACAAATATATTCTTTTTTAGAATACGAAGTTAGTAACTGTTACGGGAGAAGGTGGAAGAATGAAACAGTGGCTAGCGGCAATGGAAACATCCGTGCTTGTTATGGGGGCACTTCGATTATTTTCAGGTAGTGCGGAGATATTTGCTGCTTTGCTTATGCTTTATGTGAATGATGCGAAGAAAGCGTTGTTTATAAATGGTATGTTGGCGTTTGTTGGACCTACCGTATTAATTTTAACAATGACAATTGGGATAGCGAGTGTAGCAAGTGAAATTTCTTTCTTGAAGCTCTTTTTTCTAGCGCTTGGAATTTGCTGTATTTTTATCGCATTACTGAAATAGTAAGTCGAGTATAGTGGGGAGAAGCCGATGAAAGAGGTATTAGAAGTTTTACCAAAAACGATGAAGTACTTAATTGAAGAATGTAAGCAATACGATGCTTTAGAGGAAATTCGCGTTCGAATTGGAAGGCCGCTAGAGTGTATTGCACACGGAAAGGTGTTTTTTTATGACTATATCACTACTGCAGAGGATGCTATTTACTTATTGAATAAGTTAAGTCAATTCTCAATTTATACGATGGAAGAGGAATTAAAACGTGGGTATGTGACGCTTCGCGGAGGGCATAGAATCGGGTTAGCAGGAAAAGTCATTACAGAAAAAAGCGCAGTGAAAATGATTCGTGATGTCTCTTCCTTTAATATTCGTATTGCTCGTCAAAAAATAGGGATTGCTGAACCGCTTTTGCCATATTTGTATGAAAAAAGGTGGTTAAACACGATGGTAATTGGCCCTCCCCAAACGGGAAAAACGACACTCTTAAGAGATGTAGCACGTTGCATGAGTCAAGGGGTAAGTGCTTCGGAAATTCCTTCCTGTAAAGTGGGGATCGTTGATGAACGGTCAGAAATTGCTGGTTGTGTGAAAGGGATCCCGCAATATGATTTTGGTACCCGAGTCGATGTGTTAGACGCATGTCCAAAGGCAGAAGGAATGATGATGATGATTCGTTCTATGAGTCCTGATATTTTGATCGTAGATGAAATTGGCCGTAAAGAAGATAGTGAAGCAATTATGGAGGCAGTGCATGCAGGTGTCCAGCTTTTTATAAGCGCACACGGATTTTCCTATGAGGATGTTGTGAGACGTCCATCGCTCAAGGCAGTGCTAGAGCTTGGTATATTTGATAGGTTTGTGGAGTTGTCAAAAGCGAGGGGTCCAGGAACGGTTATGCAGGTGAAAGATAAATATGGAAAACCAGTGTTATCAAATAGAAAGGCTGAGGGCGTATGGTGAAAATATTTGGTGCAGTGTTAATCGTTGCGGTCAGCACCTTTTTCGGGTTTTCGTACGCTAAAAGATACAGTGAGAGACCGAGGCAACTTAGGTTATTAAAATCAGCACTTCAATCATTAGAGGCAGAAATTATGTATGGACACACACCTTTATCTGAGGCTGCCGAGCGATTAGTTAAACAAATGCCAAAGCCATTAAATTGGATATTTCAAAGTTTCGCTAAAAAACTAGAAAGTGGAGAACAAACAGTAAGGGAAGCTTGGATAGATAGTTTGAAAGAGAATTGGAAGTTGACGGCTTTTCAACAAACCGAGTATGAAATACTGCAGCAATTTGGTGAAACGCTCGGGCAACATGATCGTGAATCACAACAAAAACATATTCGCTTATGTATTACACATTTGGAGAGAGAAGAAGAGGAAGCGAAAGCTTTACAACTGCAATACGAAAAAATGATTAAGAGCTTAGGGGTACTAGCAGGGCTACTTATTGTAATTTTACTGCTATAGGGGGGAGAAAGGCGATGTCCATTGATGTTGGATTAATATTTCAAATCGCCGGAATCGGCATTGTTTTAGCTTTCATTCATACTGTACTAAAAGAATTGAAGCGTGAGGATATTGCAAATTGGGTTATCCTTGTCGGTTTTGTCGTCATTTTATTTCATGTTGCATTTTTAATTAATACGCTATTCGACAAGATTAAAAGTGTCTTTCTCTTCCAGTAAAGGAGGCGGTTCGAATCGAAATTATACAAATTGTCGGATTAGGCCTCGTTGCTACGTTTTTAGCTGCTGTTTTGAACCAGCATAAATCTAGTATTACATCTTTATTTATTGTGTTCGTAGGTAGCGTGATGTTTCTTATTTTAATCGATCAAATTCATTCTATTTTACAAATGATTGAGAGAGTAGCGAGTGAAGCGAAAGTTAGCAACGTCTACGTGGAAACGTTACTAAAAATTATTGGAATTGCTTATATTGCCGAGTTTGGAGCTCAAATTACAAAAGATGCTGGTCAAGGTGCCATCGCTTCGAAAATTGAACTTGCTGGGAAAATCTTAATTCTCGTTATGGCAATTCCTATTTTGACGGTTGTAATTGAAACTATTCTCGGATTTTTACCGACGGGATAAGGGGGAGTGAATGTTGAGGAGGTTTGGAGCTAAGCTGCTATTTGCTTGCTTCCTTTTCTTTTCTTTACCGGTTGTTGTACAAGCTTCTCCTGTAGAAACAAACGTCGTTGATCAACAATTGGATAAGCTCGGAATTGAAGATGTGAAGCAATTTTGGGACGGGCTTGTTACAAAATATGGTGGCTATTTGCCAGAGAGTCAAAAAGGGAGTTTTATGGAGTTTGTAAAGGGAGAAAAAGAATTCTCTCTAAAAGAGTGGATGATAGGGTTATTAAAATATTTATTTCATGAGCTTGCAGCTAATGGAAAACTGCTTGGCACACTCATTATGCTCACAATCTTTAGTGCATTGTTGCAATCACTGCAATCCGCTTTTTCAAAAAGTAGTGTAAGTAAAATTGCTGATGCTGTTGTATATATGGTACTTATTATTTTTGCTTTAAATAGTTTTTATGTCGTTATGACATATGCAAGAGAAACGATACAAACAATGGTAGATTTCATATTAGCGCTATTGCCAATTTTATTGGCGCTTATAGCGACTGGTGGCGGGGTTGTATCTGTATCTTTCTTTCATCCGATTATCATTTTCTTAATGAATACAAGCGGGCTTCTTATGAATTATATCGTTCTACCGCTTTTATTACTGGCAACGATATTAAGTATTGTAAGTACAATGAGTGATCAATATAAAGTTACAAAATTGTCCAAGCTTCTGCAAAACGTTAGCGTTGGGATTATCGGTATCTTCTTAACGATTTTTTTAGGGGTATTATCTGTACAAGGAACAGCGACAGCCGTTGCTGATGGCATAGCTGTGAAAACTGCTAAATTTGTAACAGGAAACTTCATTCCAGTAGTTGGAAGGATGTTTACGGAAGCGGCAGATACTGTTATTAGCGCATCAGGATTATTGAAAAACACAGTCGGAATTATTGGGCTCGTCATTTTATGCTTAATTGTTGCTTTTCCTGCGATTCAAATTTTCTGTATTGCATTTATTTATAAATTCGCAGCAGCAGTATTACAACCGGTTGGCGGCGGAGCAATTATTCAATGTTTAGACATTATTGGAAGAAGCATCATTTACGTATTTGCTTGCTTAGCTATCGTATCATTTATGTTCTTTTTAAGTATTACAATTATTATTGCTGCGGGGAATATTACACTTATGATGCGGTAGGAGGTGAAGAGTATGCAATTTGTTACAGAGTGGATCAGAAATATTATCGTTTTTTTGCTCTTAGCGACAATGATTCATCTTATTCTTCCAAATTCGAATTTGCAAAAATACGTTAAATTTGTTGTAAGTCTTTTGTTAGTCGTATTAATTTTAACACCCCTTTTTAAACTATTGCAGACAGATGTAAATGAAGTAATTGCAAATTTTAATGAAGAAAAGTACGTAGCAGAAGGATCTGTAAAAAATTCAATAGATTCGAAGAAAAAAGAAATACAAGCTCTAACACGTGCATATAGTTTAGAAGAGATGGCTACCAAAATGAAAAAAGAAGTAGGAAAAGAGTTTGAGAAAAAGTATGGTATGGCTGTCTCTGAAATACAAATAGTCGCAGCAGAAAATATAGAAGAAGTAAAGTCAGCGAAAGATATTCAATCTGTTGTTGTGACGTTGAAAGAAAAAGAACGTAGTAAAAATGATGCAATCGAAACAGTAAAGCCAATTGAAATTAACACGAAAGAGCCTCCAAAAAAAGTGGAAGAAACGAATGTAGAAATGAAAGATTTCTTTTCAAGCAGGTGGCAACTAGAGGGTAAACAAATCCAAGTTCAAATGGAAGGGAGGACAGGTAGAGTAAATGGACAATAAAGATAAAAATTCGAAGTTCTCATTTTTTCGAAACTTATTGAATGGGGATCAAAAAGAAAGCAACGAGAAGGGTAAAAAGGTAACACCTAAGTTTTTACTTGTCCTACTCATACTTGGAATTTTGCTTATGTTTTCTAGTAGTCTCTTTTCAAGTAAAAAAGAAGAAGTACCTGTATTTAAAGAACAAAAAACTCAAAACCAAGAAAAAGACGTACCAACTTTCGGACAAAAAAGTAATGATAGTATGTCAAATGTAGAAAAATATGAAAAAGCGTATGAACAAGAATTAAAAACTGCTTTAGAAGAAATAGCAGGAGTAAAAGACGTAACGATTAAAGTGAATTTAGATTCATCTGAAGAAAAAATTTTAGAAAAAAATACAGTGAAACGCTCACAAACAACAGGTGAAACAGATAAAACAGGCGGTAAGAGAGAAGTAGAGGACGAGTCTCTTGATGAAAAGACTGTCATTATACGTGAAGGGGATAAAGAAACTCCTGTTGTTTTACGAACAGAGAAGCCGAAAGTACGTGGTGTTCTTGTCGTAGCAAAGGGAGTGGATAATATACAAGTTAAAGCAATGGTAAAAGAAGCTGTGATAAGGCTGCTAGATGTACCGGCCCATCGCGTTTCAGTTTCACCGAAAAATTGATAGGGAGGAAATAAAGTGTTAAAAAAACAAACAGTTTGGTTATTAACGATGTTAAGTTTAGTTGTTGTACTATCTGTGTATTACGTGACAACTCCTGACAAAATGAATACAGCATCGCCAGCAACAGGTGAAAAGATTGGACAAGAAAAACAAGGTACTGATAAAGCAGTAACAAACGAAGCGCCTAAAGAAACTCCGAAAAAAGAAAATACAAGCAAAGAAACAACGAATAAAGAAACAGACAAAAAAGAAAATGCAAAAAAAGAAACAAGTAAAAAAGAGGGCAATGTATCAGTTCAATCAAGTGATGAGAATTTCACAGCTTTACGTATGCAAATGGAAGATCAGCGTAGTGAACAAAAAGCAAAATTACAAGAAGTGATGAGTTCAACAAAAGCTTCAGCAACAGAAAAGAATAAAGCGAAAGAAAATTTTGATGCCATTACGACAATGGAAACGAAGCAAGAATTACTTGAGACAGTAATTAAATCTCAAGGAGGATATCCAGATGCTCTTGTAAGAGCTGATGGTACTGATATTAGAGTAACGGTTAAAGCGGCAAAACATTCACAGAAAGAAGCAAATAAAATTATTCAACTTGTAAGAAGTGAAGGCGGATCAAAAGATGTAGGTGTGAAATTTGATCCACCAGCGAAATAAGTGAAACTTTAATCCGTAGGGATTTCCCTACGGATTATTATCTTTTACTAAGCAAAGGGTATGCAAATAGTAAAAAGAGTATGTAAGTACGTGTGAATAGAAAAAAGCTATCATTTTCGATAGCTTTTTTCTATTGCGTCTTTGTAATTATTTTTACTATGTTCAGCTCGGAATGGAGAAACACGTTGTGAGTAAAAGATTAATGGTTCATGGTACTGATGATTACTTTTTCCGGATTTGACGTGGATGCAAAGAACGCATGCCCAAACGATTACAGCAGGTAAAAAGAGAATGAGCCATATCATATTTCCACACCTCGACACAATATATTTTCTACACTTTGAACATACTATTCTTATATGAAGGAATGATGAACGGTGTGTAAACAAAAAAAATATTTGGTAAAAATATGTTATTGACTATAGGTGTGGTGAAGAGGGAATGGCATGTTTGCTGTGTAACGTTTTGAAAAAGTAGTGAATGTTTTTTAAGAAGTGGTCTTGCCAATTTCGTGTGAAACTTGGTATTATTACTAGGTATTAAATTTTTATTGGAATAATATTTTTACAGGAGTTTCGATTTATTATAAAGAAATATAAATTGGAATGTTTAAAAAATTTATCGTAAGATGGAAATAGTAAATATTTCTATTAGTTAATGAAATATATTTTCTAATAGAATACATCGTATTTTTACAGTCAATCTAGTTTTCGTGACGAGAATCTGTAAAAACGGGACAAACAAGAGTATGGGAGTGGATTTTACATGTTTAAAATTCAAGAAGTTCGCGAATTAATTAAATTAATTGATAGCTCTAATATTGATGAATTTGAATACAAAAAAGACGGTACAACAATCAAAATGAAAAAGCGTGGTAATGAAGTTGTTGCTGTGCAAGCACCTGCAGCAAAACAAGCTATGCAACCAGTAGCGCCTGTTGAAGTTGAAACGAAAGTAGCAGCAGCACAAGCAGAAGCGCCAAAACAAGAAGAGAAGAAGGCTGTTCAAAATGAAAACCTACATAAAATCACATCACCGATGGTAGGTACATTCTATTCTTCTTCTTCGCCTGATACACCTCCATATGTAAGTGTTGGGGATAGAGTATCGAAAGATTCTATCGTGTGTATTGTCGAGGCTATGAAGTTATTTAACGAAATTGATGCTGATGTAGAGGGCGAAATTGTTGAAATTCTTGTTAATAACGGACAGCTTGTTGAGTATGGACAACCGCTATTTCTTGTAAAAGCGTAATAAGGGAGTCTTTGTGATGATAAAAAAAGTATTAATAGCCAATCGTGGGGAAATTGCTGTACGAATTATTCGTGCTTGTAAAGAAATGGATATTGAAACAGTTGCAATTTATTCAGAAGCAGATAAAGAGTCACTTCACGTACAGATTGCAGACGAGGCGTATTGTGTAGGACCAACGATTTCGAAAGAAAGCTATTTAAATTTGACGAACATTATTAGCGTTGCGAAGTTAACAGGCTGCGATGCTATTCATCCGGGATACGGATTTTTAGCAGAGAATGCAGATTTCGCAGAATTATGCCGTGAATGTAACTTGATTTTTATCGGTCCAAGTCCAGAAGCTATTTCAAAGATGGGCACAAAAGACGTTGCTCGTGATACAATGAAAGAAGCAGGGGTTCCGATTGTACCAGGTTCACAAGGGATTATTAAAAATACCGAAGAAGCGATCGAGCTTGCTAATCAAATTGGATATCCAGTTATTATTAAAGCGACTGCAGGTGGCGGCGGAAAAGGTATTCGTGTTGCACGCCATGAAGAAGAGCTTATAAAAGGAATTCAAATTACACAGCAAGAAGCTAGTACCGCTTTTGGGAACCCTGGTGTATACTTAGAAAAGTACGTTGAAGATTTCCGCCATGTTGAGATTCAAATAATGGCAGATACACACGGAAATGCCATTCATTTAGGAGAGCGTGATTGTACAATTCAGCGCCGTTTGCAAAAACTACTAGAAGAAAGTCCATCACCTGCACTTGATGAAGATATTCGCAAGCAGATGGGTGAAGCGGCAGTTAAAGCGGCGGTAGCGGTTGATTATACAGGTGCTGGTACGGTTGAGTTTATTTATGAATATAAAACGAAAACCTTTTATTTCATGGAGATGAATACGAGAATTCAGGTTGAGCATCCGGTTACTGAAATGGTAACGGGAATGGACTTAATTAAAGAGCAAATTCTTGTTGCTTCAGGAGAAAAGTTATCGTTACAGCAAGAAGAAGTACAATTTAATGGTTGGGCAATTGAATGTCGAATTAATGCGGAAAACCCTGCCAAAAAATTTATGCCATCTCCAGGTAAAGTAGAAATGTACTTACCACCAGGAGGATTTGGTATTCGCGTCGATTCAGCTGTATATCCGGGATATTCAATCCCACCTTTCTATGATTCGATGGTTGCTAAATTAATTGTTCACGGAAAAACACGTGAAGAGGCAATTGCAAAAATGAAGCGCGCACTTAGTGAATTTGTCATTGAAGGCGTACATACAACAATCCCGTTCCATTTGCAATTGCTAGATCATCCTGATTTTGTAAAAGGTGAGTTTAATACGAAATTTTTGGAAGAGCATGAACTTGTGACGCAGTGATACATTAAAGGAGGTTTTTTTCATGGCTGAACATATGTTAGATATGGGTCAAGATACAACTCTTGGTAAAGTAGAAATTGCACCAGAAGTAATTGAAGTAATTGCAGGTATTGCAGCTGCTGAAGTAGAAGGTGTAGCGGCAATGCGCGGTAATTTTGCTACAGATGTTGTTGAGAAGTTAGGTAAGAAAAATCATGGTAAAGGTGTAAAGGTTGAATTAGCAAACGAAGATATTATCGTTGACCTTTATGTTGTAATGTATTTTGGTGTAGCAATTCCAGTTGTTGCACAAAAGATTCAAGACAATATTCGCCAAGCACTCTTTACAATGACAGGACTTGAGCCAAAAGAAGTGAATGTTCACATCGTTGGCGTAACATTCGAAACACAAAAAACAGAAATCGAACCAGTGTAAGAATGAAAAGGTGCCTAGTAACATAGGCATCTTTTTTATCGTTTCATTTCTTCACAAATTACAACCCTCTAATTATTATACTATTTCAAAAAATAAGAAATAAACAAGGAAATGTGTCGTTTTTCCAAAAAACGTACATTGTGATAAGATATGGAACTTGAAGTTAATCTTTTTATTATTTTTCAGCCTTGTAACCCGTGTGTGAAACGATAAATTGTGTTATTATCATTGTATTATAAGGTTGGAAAATCAATGAAAACTGTAAGAGTAAGTGAATTGACGGCTTATAAATTATAATAATATAACAAAGTATAAGGAAAGACTTGAAGCATAAAGGAGAGTTACAATGAAACGTAGGACGGCTAGAGAAAGAGCAATGCAAGCATTATACCAAATGGATATTACAGGTGAATTAGAACCGAAAGTAGCAGTGGAAAACACGCTGGATGAAGGCGAAGAAACAAATGAGTTTCTAGAGTCACTTGTAGTAGGTTTTGTAGAAAATAAAGAAGCAATCGATGAAGCGATTCGTCAAAACTTAAAAAAGTGGAAGCTTGAGCGTATTAGTATTGTTGATCGCAGTATTTTACGTGTAGCTGTGTATGAAATGAAGTACATGGAAGAAATTCCACACAACGTAACAATTAACGAAGCAATTGAAATTGCAAAAACATTTGGGGATGAGGAATCTCGTCGTTTTATTAACGGCGTTTTATCTAATATAAAAGATACACTGTAAATTCTTTAAGGGGGAATCTTAAAATGGTAGCAGTAATCATCAAAGGAAATGAAGTTGCGGAGAAAAAACGAGCACAATTAACAGAAGAAGTTGTGAAGTTGAAAGAGCAAGGTATTGTACCAGGATTAGCAGTTATTTTAGTTGGAGAAGATCCAGCATCTCGTTCTTATGTGAAAGGAAAAGAAAAAGGCTGTGAACAAGTAGGGATTTACTCAGAGCTAATTGAACTTCCTGAAACAATTACTGAGGAACGTTTGCTTGCTGAAATCGATCGCTTAAATGGAGATGACCGTATTAATGGCATATTAGTGCAATTACCTTTACCAAAACATATTGAAGAAAAAGCTATCATTGAAAGAATTTCACCAGAAAAGGATGTAGACGGATTTCACCCAATCAGCGTGGGACGTATGATGACGGGACAAGATACATTCCTTCCATGTACACCGCATGGTATTGTAGAATTAGTAAAAGAAACAAATCTTGATATTTCTGGAAAACATGTAGTAGTAATTGGAAGAAGTAATATTGTCGGTAAACCAGTGGGACAATTGTTTTTAAATGAAAATGCCACTGTAACATATTGTCATTCTAAGACGCAAAATATGAAAGAGTTATCGAAGTTAGCTGATATTTTAATCGTAGCTGTTGGACGACCTAAAATGATAACAGCGGATTATATTAAAGAAGGAGCGGTTGTAATTGACGTTGGTGTTAACCGTTTAGAAACAGGAAAACTTTGTGGTGATGTTGACTTTGACAACGTGTTAGATGTTGCGGGTTACATTACACCTGTGCCAAAGGGTGTTGGTCCAATGACAATCACAATGCTTCTTCATAATACTGTTGAATCTGCCAAACGTGCAGGTGTCGTTTGTAAATAATTTGAGTCGGCTATGAGGAGAGAGAAATGGAGAAGCAATATTTAACCGTTACAGCGTTAACACGCTATATAAAAACAAAAATAGAATATGATCCGCATTTGCAGTCTGTTTGGTTAAAAGGTGAAATTTCCAACTTTAAAAATCATAGCCGTGGCCACATGTATTTTACATTGAAAGATGAAAATGCAAGAATCGCAGCGGTTATGTTTGCGGGCCATAATCGTAATATTAAATTCAAACCTGAAAATGGGATGAAGGTACTCGTGAAAGGGAAAATCTCTGTTTACGAGGCGAGTGGTTCTTATCAAATTTATATTCAAGACATGCAGCCTGACGGAGTCGGGAATTTACATTTAGCGTACGAACAGTTAAAAGTTCGTTTAGAAGAAGAAGGACTTTTTTCTCAAGTTTATAAAAAAGCGATTCCTCCTTACGCTAAAACAATAGGTGTGATTACGTCGCCAACAGGAGCAGCGATTCGTGATATTATAACAACGATTAAACGTCGTTATCCAATTGGGAATGTTATTGTATTTCCGGTACTTGTACAAGGGGAGTCAGCGGCTCCCTCGATTGTACAAGCGATTCGTACAGCGAATGAAATGGGAGAGATAGATGTACTAATCGTTGGTCGTGGTGGAGGTTCTATTGAGGAATTATGGGCTTTCAATGAGGAAATGGTTGCAAGAGCAATCTTTAAGAGTGAAATTCCTATTATTTCGGCAGTAGGCCATGAAACGGATTTTACAATCGCAGATTTTGTTGCAGATTTACGCGCGCCAACACCGACTGCAGCAGCTGAGCTGGCAGCACCTAACATTATAGAGTTACAAGAAAAGGTATTACAAAGAACTCTGAGATTGCAAAGAGCAATGAGAGAGTTAGTACATAAAAAAGAAGAAAAACTACAAGTGTTGCAAAAATCGTATGCGTTCCGTTATCCAAGACAAGTATATGAGCAAAAGGAAGAGCAATTAGATAGAGCGCTAGAACAGCTTGTTTTAGCGAAAGAGCGCTATATTGATAAAAAGGTGAATCAGTTAAAGCAACTTTCATTTTATTTAGAGAAGCACCACCCATCTCAAAAAATTATGCAAACGAAGGTAGCTGTTGAAACGTTGCAAAAGCAATTACAACGTGAAATGCAAACGTTACTTCAAACGAAAGAATTTGCCTTTGTAAGAGCTGCTCAAAAACTTGAAGCGTTAAGTCCGCTTAAAGTAATGATGAGAGGGTACGGGCTTGTATATGATGAAGAGAAGCAAGTGTTAAAAAGTGTGAAAGATGTAAGCCTTGGAGATGCTGTTTCAGTTCAATTACAAGATGGAATACTAGATTGTAGCGTATCAGGCATAGAGGAGCGTGAATTGAATAATGGAAAATAAATTAAGCTTTGAAGAGGCAATTTCGCAACTTGAGCATCTTGTTTCTAAGCTAGAACAAGGTGACGTACCTTTAGAAGAAGCGATTTCTTATTTTAAAGAAGGTATGGAATTATCTAAGCTTTGTGATGAGAAGCTGAAGAATGTACAAGAACAAATGGCAGTTATTCTTGGGGAAGATGGAGAGCTTGAACCGTTTACTGCTTTAGGAGATGAAGCATAGTGACGATTGCTTTTGATACTTTTTTGAAAGAAAGTAAAACTTTCGTAGAAGAAAAACTTGTAAGCTATGCAAATGAATTACAATGTCCAAATGTACTTCGTGAAGCGATGGCATATTCTTTGGAAGCGGGTGGAAAACGTCTCCGCCCGTTACTTTTGTTTGCAACATTACAAGCGTTTGGGAAAGAAAGAAATCTTGGAGTAGGTGCAGCTTGTGCTCTTGAAATGATTCATACATATTCATTAGTTCATGATGATTTACCTTGTATGGATGATGATGATTTAAGAAGAGGAAAGCCCACAAATCACAAAGTATTTGGTGAAGCGATGGCAGTTTTAGCAGGAGATGGCTTATTGACGTATGCTTTTCAAGTTATTATGGCATATGAGCAAAAAGAAATTTCTGCCGAAAAAAAAGTAAGACTTGTACTTGAACTTGCAAAAGCAGCAGGACCAGAAGGAATGGTTGGCGGACAAGTGGCAGATATGGAAGCTGAAGGGAAACGCCTTACGATTGATGAATTGGAGTACATCCATAAACATAAGACCGGAAAACTGCTTGAATTTGCTGTACTTGCGGGTGCGATACTTTCTGATGCGACAGAAGAGCAAGAAGAAAAGTTGCTTACGTTTGCCAAATATATCGGTCTAGCTTTCCAAATTCGAGATGATATTTTAGATGTCGAAGGAACTGAAGAAGAGATTGGAAAACCGATTGGTAGCGATCTTTCTAATGAAAAGAGCACATATACAACGTTGTTTACTGTAGATAGAGCAAAGGATATTTTAGAAGAAACAATTGCAGAAGCAAAAGGTGCGATTAGTTCCTTGCAATTACAAGATGAATATTTACTATCTATTTGTGATTTGATTGCAAAACGTAATAACTAATATAACAGCGTTTTCATTTGTTGAGTCATTCATCATTTTATGATATAAATGTAGGAAAAGGTTTTTCTTTTCTTGTTATTGGCAAAAATATATGTAGATTACATTGCCGTTATCACTTCGTGTTAGCGGCTATTTTTTTCATCGCCTAAAGAAATATGGTTTATAATAGGATTAGGGCGCAATAGACTGGTTAATAGCGGGACAAGACGAAAAATAGAAAAGAGAATTTCTTGTTTTGTGTAAATGTTTTTTATAATATTTGACATGTTGACAGATTATGAAATGAAAGTGAGTGATCCATGTGGATCTAACGCAAATTCAAAACCCTAGTTTTTTGAAAGATATGTCTATCAGTGAACTAGAGGGATTGAGTGAGGATATTCGTAAGTTTTTAATTGAAGAGCTCTCTCAAACAGGTGGACATATTGCACCTAATTTAGGTGTAGTAGAACTCACAATTGCTCTGCACAAATTATTTGATAGCCCGCAAGATAAATTTTTATGGGATGTAGGACATCAATCCTATGTACATAAAATTTTAACTGGACGTGCGAAAGAGTTTGGTACATTAAGGCAATATCAAGGTCTATGTGGTTTCCCGAAACGTTGCGAGAGTGAGCACGATGTATGGGAAACTGGTCATAGCTCGACTTCGTTATCGGCTGCAATGGGAATGGCTCTGGCACGTGATTTAAAGAAAACGAAAGAATATGTTATACCAATTATTGGAGATGGTGCTTTAACAGGCGGAATGGCTTTAGAGGCATTGAACCATATTGGACATGAAAAAACAGACATGATTGTTATTTTGAATGATAATGAAATGTCAATTGCACCAAACGTTGGTGCGCTTCATAATGTGCTCGGTCGTTTACGTACCGCAGGAAAATATCACTGGGTAAAAGATGAATTAGAGTATATATTAAAGAAAATCCCAGCAGTTGGCGGGAAAGTGGCTGCGACAGCAGAGAAAATAAAAGATAGTCTTAAATATTTACTAGTATCTGGTGTCTTTTTCGAAGAGTTAGGCTTTACATATTTAGGTCCAGTCGATGGGCATGATTATGAAAAGTTATTCGAAACGTTGCAATATGCAAAGAAAACAAAAGGCCCAGTGCTTGTTCACGTTATTACGAAAAAAGGAAAAGGTTATAAACCGGCTGAGAGTGACGTTATTGGAACTTGGCATGGAACAGGACCTTATAAAATTGAATCAGGTGACTTCGTTAAGCCGAAAGAAGTTGCACCAGCATGGAGTGCTGTCGTTAGTGAAACAGTACTTAAGCTAGCGAGAGCGGATGAGCGTATCGTAGCAATTACACCTGCAATGCCTGTTGGATCAAAACTTGAGAAATTCCAAAAAGAATTCCCAGATCGTATGATTGATGTAGGTATTGCAGAACAGCATGCTACAACAATGGCAGCAGGTATGGCAACGCAAGGAATGAAGCCATTCTTAGCGATTTATTCAACATTTTTACAAAGAGCATATGACCAAGTTGTTCATGATATATGCCGCCAAAATTTAAATGTTTTCATCGGAATAGATCGCTCGGGATTAGTAGGAGCAGATGGTGAAACGCATCAAGGCGTATTTGATATCTCATTCTTACGTCACTTGCCGAATATGGTGCTTATGATGCCGAAAGATGAAAATGAAGGGCAACATTTAGTTTATACGGCGATGCAATATGAAGATGGACCAATCGCATTGCGTTATGCTCGCGGTAATGGACTTGGCGTTCATATGGATAAAGAATTAAAGGCGATTCCAATCGGTACGTGGGAGACGTTAAAAGAGGGGACACAAGCAGCTATTTTAACGTTTGGTACGACAATACCAATGGCAATGGAAGCAGCTGAGCGTCTTGAAAAAGCTGGGGTTTCAGTGAAAGTAGTGAATGCTCGCTTTATTAAACCAATGGATGAAGCATATTTACATGATCTTCTAGGAAAGAATATACCGATTTTAACGATTGAAGAAGCTTGTTTAATCGGTGGTTTTGGAACAGGAGTAGTTGAATTTGCATCTGAAAATGGTTACCATAGTGCATTAGTTGAACGAATGGGTATTCCAGACCGCTTCATAGAGCACGGAAGTGTAACAAAATTATTAGAAGAAATTGGTTTAACGACAGATGCTGTTGTAGACCGTATTCATACAATGATTCCATCAAAACAAAAAAGGGCGTAACAAATGAGCGTAAAAAAAGAAAGAGTAGATGTACTATTAGTAGAGCGAGGACTTATAGAAACGCGTGAGAAAGCAAAGCGCGCCATTATGGCCGGACTCGTATATGCAAATGAGATGAGACTTGATAAGCCAGGAGAGAAAATCTCGCAAGATACTGAGATTACGGTGAAGGGACAAGTTATGCCGTATGTAAGTCGTGGTGGTTATAAACTTGAAAAGGCATTAGAGACATTTCATCTTGATTTACAAGATAAAGTTATGATAGATATTGGTTCATCAACTGGTGGCTTTACAGATTGCGCGCTTCAAAATGGAGCGAAATTATCTTATGCATTAGATGTAGGATACAATCAACTAGCGTGGAAATTACGTCAAGATGAGCGTGTTGTTGTAATGGAACGAACAAACTTCCGTTACGTGACACCGGCAGACTTAGAACGTGGTTTACCTCAATTTGCAAGTATTGATGTTTCATTTATATCATTAAAGCTTATACTGCCAGTTTTAAAAACAATGCTTATGCCTAACGGAGATGTAGCAGCGTTAATTAAACCGCAGTTTGAAGCTGGAAGAGAGCAAGTTGGGAAAAAAGGTATCGTTCGTGATAGAAAAGTACATGAAGCTGTTGTAGAAATGATTGTCGAGTTTGCTTTAAAAGAAGGCTATGATGTGGAAGGTTTAACATTCTCACCAATTACGGGTGGGGATGGTAATATTGAATTTTTAATTCATCTGAAATGGCATGGTGAACGTGAGAATGGCGAAAATCATTCTCCGATTTCTATAGAGCAAGTTGTTACAGAAGCGCATGACGTTCTAAAACAAAAAGGGAAAGGGGAATAACATATGTTGTTCCTCTTTTTGCTGTAATTGTATAATGATTGTAAAAACAATTGTGTACAAGAAACGAATTATAAGTTAACATAAATAAGTGAAGTATACCAATGTTTAAACTATGGTAAGAGATAGTGTGAGGTGCAAATGTATGAATAAAGGTCAGCGCCATATTAAAATCAGGGAAATTATTGCAAACAAAGAAATTGAAACACAAGATGAATTAGTTGATATTTTACGTAATGAGGGATTTAATGTAACGCAAGCAACAGTATCGCGCGATATTAAAGAACTGCACTTAGTGAAGGTGCCATTACATGATGGGCGCTATAAATATAGCTTGCCAGCAGATCAACGATTTAACCCGTTACAAAAATTAAAACGAAATCTAGTGGATTCATTTGTAAAATTAGACACGGCAGGACATATGCTTGTGCTAAAAACATTGCCTGGTAACGCTCATTCACTTGGAGCACTTATTGATCATTTAGAGTGGGATGAGATCATCGGAACCATCTGTGGTGATGATACTTGCTTAATTATTTGCCGTACACCTGACGATACAGGTGTTGTCTCTGATCGTTTCTTAAATATGTTGTAACAAAAAATCTTGTTTGCTTTCCATCGTAAAGTGGAAAGTGAACAAGATATTTTTATTGGTTAAAAATATGAATTTTCAATTGTAATATAATATTTTGTTTGCATAAAGTTAAAAAATAGATGGATTGACCCGTAAAACAAATGTTTGGTACAATGAAGCGGGTTAGAAGAGTATATACATACAAATATATAGCATGATTATTTGAATGAAGAACTGAGAAAATCCTTTAGTAAGGGATTATTTTATAACGAGGTGAATGGGGCATTGTTATCGGAATTATCGATTAGAAACTTTGCTATTATTGAAGCATTAAATATTTCTTTTCAAAAAGGTTTAACGGTTTTAAGCGGTGAAACAGGGGCCGGAAAATCGATTATTATTGATGCAATTAGTTTACTTGTAGGTGGCCGTGGGTCAGCAGAATTTGTTCGATATGGAACAGAAAAGGCTGAGATTGAAGGGCTATTTTATGTTGAAGATGAGAAGCATCCATGTATTGAAAAGGCAGAAGAGTTAGATATAGAAATAGAAGATGGTATGATTATTTTAAAGCGTGATATTGCTGCGAACGGGAAGAGTGTATGTCGTGTAAATGGGAAGCTTGTTACACTTAGCATATTAAAAGAAATTGGGAAAACACTTGTTGATATTCATGGACAGCACGAAACGCAAGATTTAATGAATGAAGAACGACATCTGTTTATGCTTGATCACTTTGATGGGGATCGAATCGTTAAACAATTAGACATATATCAAAACGTATACGCTGACTATGAAAAATTAAAAAAACAATTGAAATCGTTAAGTGAAAATGAGCAACAAATGGCACATCGCTTAGATTTAATTCAATTTCAGCACGAGGAAATTCGCAAGGCGGATTTAAAGATGGATGAAGAAAATGAATTAACTGAGGAACGATTGCAAATTTCTAATTTTGAAAAGATTTATAAAGCGTTAGGTGATGCATATCGTTCTTTAAGTGCCGACGGACAAGGATTAGATAATGTAAGAAGTGCAATGGGGCAAATGGAAAGTATTACACATTTAGATGAAGTGTATCAAGAGAATCATGATTCAATTGCAAATAGCTATTACTTATTAGAAGAGGTTGCCTATCAACTGAGGGAAAAGCTCGATATGATGGAATATGATCCAAATCGTTTAGATGAAATTGAAACACGTTTGAATGAAATTCGTATGCTAAAGAGAAAATATGGAAATAATGTAGAAGAGATTTTAGCGTATGCTGATAAAATTGAACAGGAAATTTTTACGATTGAAAATAAAGACGTTCATATTGAAACGACGAAGAAACAGTTGAAGGAATTAGAAAGTGTTATTATGAAAGAAGCAACGTTGTTAAGTGATATGCGTCATGAGCTTGCAGAACACCTTACAAATGCAATTCATCAGGAATTAAAAGAATTATATATGGAAAAAACGAAATTTGAAGTGAGAATTATGAAGAGAGAAGGAAATGCAGAAGAGCCCCTTGTGGAAGGTGCGCCGGTAAGACTTACGGCGGATGGTTACGATCATGTGGAATTTTATATTTCAACGAACCCAGGAGAGCCGCTAAAACCACTTTCAAAGGTTGCTTCTGGCGGAGAGTTATCTCGTATCATTTTAGCTTTAAAAAGCATTTTTTCTAAGCATCAAGGGGTTGCATCTGTTATTTTTGATGAAGTGGATACGGGTGTAAGTGGCCGGGTCGCACAGGCTATTGCGGAAAAAATTTATCGAGTATCAGTAAACTCGCAAGTACTTTGTATTACGCACTTACCTCAAGTAGCTTCAATGGCGGATTCACATTTATTTATTCGAAAACAAGTAGCGAATGATCGGACAATTACATCAGTTACTGTTTTAACTATGGAGGATAAAGTAACAGAAATAGCTCGAATGATTTCTGGTGTGGAAATCACAGATTTAACGACAGAGCATGCGAAAGAATTACTTACGCAAGCGCATCATTTTAAACAGACAGCAGAGGCTATCCAGTAATGGATAGCTTTTTTTCTCAAATGACGATTTCTTAATTCTTCCGGTTATAAATAAAGCACTGCAAGGAGAGATTAAAAAGTGAAGCCAAGAGGCTGAATGTGGGGTAGGAGCGAGGAGAGTGAACAAGTTGAAATTAGAAAAATTTCGAAAAATAATAGGTCTTTGTCTCCTTGTTTCTTTAGTTTTTATTGGATGTTTTAAACCGCTTCGAACGTTTATTTCATCACCGAAACAACTTGTTGTTTTTGAAGGGCAACAATCAGAAATATCATCATTACCAGTTTTCAAAGCTTCATCCACAAATCGTCATGTATTTACAGTGAGTTCGAATGAACAAAAACAAGGACTTATGGTAAATTCTCATCAAAATGGTGAAGCTGATATGGTATTTCAGCTTGCTGGTTTTCCAGTGAAAAAAGTAAATGTGAAAGTGTTAAAAGATTTTAAAGTGATTCCAGGTGGACAATCAATTGGTGTGAAATTAAATACAAAAGGTGTACTTGTTGTAGGCCATCATTTAATTCAAACTGAAAAAGGTAAAATATCTCCTGGTGAAACAGCAGGTGTACAAATTGGAGATATGATTACTGAAATTAATGGTAAAACAATTGAAAGAATGAGTGATGTAGCACCGTTTATTCATAATAGTGGAGAAACAGGTGAACCGCTTACTCTTGTATTGTTAAGAGATGGAAAATATATTCGTACGAAGCTAACTCCACAAAAAGACAACGGTGAATCGTCTTATCGAATTGGCTTGTATATCCGTGATTCGGCAGCTGGAATTGGAACGATGACATTTGTTCATCCAGATTCTATGAAATATGGGGCACTTGGTCATGTTATTTCTGATAATGATACGAAAAAGCCGATTCAAGTCGAAGATGGACAAATTATGCGCTCGACAGTTACATCAATTGAAAGAGGTAGTCATGGGAATCCAGGGGAGAAATTAGCAAGATTCTCACCAGACCGTGAAGTGATTGGCAATATTACAATTAATAGTCCATATGGTATTTTTGGAAAATTAAATACGAATATGAAAAACGGTATAATGGATAAAGCAATGCCTATCGCATTATCTCATCAAGTAAAAGAAGGACCGGCAAAAATATTAACAGTTATTGATCAAGATAAAGTAGAAGCGTTTGATATTGAAGTTGTTAGTACAGTGCAGCAAAAATTCCCAGCCACAAAGGGTATGGTAATAAAAGTAACAGATAAACGTCTATTAGCGAAAACGGGCGGTATCGTACAAGGAATGAGCGGAAGTCCAATTGTACAAAATGAAAAAGTAATTGGTGCTGTTACACATGTATTTGTAAATGATCCAACATCAGGATATGGTGTTCATATTGAATGGATGTTACATCAAGCTGGAATTAATATTTATGATCAAGAGAAAAAAGCGAGCTAATATATATTATTAGCTCGCTTTTTCTGTTGAAAAATTCGTTGAAATTTTGTAAAAGCTCCGCAAGAGGTGTTTTTTGTTGTAAAATAAAAGGAAAGGGTTGAACGTTTCGTTGTATTTCTATGATGGAATGTGTTGCGAAAGGGAATAAATGAGCGATAAACATATTTTTTTGTGATTTTATCGGAAAGTAAGAAACTTTAAAAGGGAATTTTCACACAATTGTCGAACAATTCATGTAGCCTAGAAGGATACACATGTCGGAGAATCGATTCGGTAAGGGAGGAAAAGCTGTGGAGAAAATTAAAGTATGTCTTGTGGATGATAATAAAGAACTAGTATCAATGTTAGAGAGCTATGTAGCCGCTCAAGATGATATGGAAGTAATCGGTACTGCTTATAATGGTCAAGAGTGTTTAAACTTATTAACAGATAAGCAACCTGATGTACTCGTTTTAGACATTATTATGCCACACTTAGATGGTTTAGCTGTATTGGAGAAAATGCGACATATTGAAAGGTTAAAACAGCCTAGCGTAATTATGTTGACAGCATTTGGCCAAGAAGATGTGACGAAAAAAGCAGTTGACTTAGGTGCCTCATATTTCATATTAAAACCATTTGATATGGAGAATTTAACGAGTCATATTCGTCAAGTGAGTGGTAAAGCAAACACTATGATTAAGCGTCCACTACCATCATTCCGATCAGCCACAACAGTAGATGGAAAACCGAAAAACTTAGATGCGAGTATTACGAGTATCATTCATGAAATTGGTGTACCCGCTCATATTAAAGGATATATGTATTTACGAGAAGCAATCTCCATGGTATACAATGATATCGAATTATTAGGATCGATTACGAAAGTATTGTATCCAGATATCGCAAAGAAATATAATACAACAGCAAGCCGTGTGGAGCGCGCAATTCGTCACGCAATTGAAGTAGCTTGGAGCCGTGGGAATATTGATTCTATTTCGTCCTTATTCGGTTATACAGTATCCATGTCAAAAGCAAAACCTACGAATTCTGAGTTTATCGCAATGGTTGCGGATAAGCTGAGACTTGAACATAAAGCTAGTTGAGAGTAAAAGTAGTAAGGGATTTAAGTTTTAGTAAAGCTTAATAATTCTTGAAATTGATACTCGATATCAAATTTAAAACCAATGAACTTTTTATTTAAAGACCAATGAATGTTATAATTCGTTGGTCTTTTTATTTTGTTGAGAAAAAGAGATTATTTGATAGTATGGAAAATAAAACCTATTTTTAGTAATATTACATGTAAGTGAGTTTTTTATAAGGCAATAAAATAGATATAGATAGGGAGAAGGGGAATGGAAAATAAAATTTCAACTTGGCTAGGAATAGTAGCAGCTATGGGAGTTCTTGCTATTGCAGTTACATTTGGAATGTTAGAACTTGCAGATAATCCCGTAGATAAAGAAGTGAGCGCTCAAATAGATAAAAAAGAAGACCAAACAATAGTAGGTAGAGAGGTAGATGGGGTCTTTGTTGATGTGTATGTTACTGAAAATTCTACTGAAAGCGAAGTCATTACAGCGATGCATCGCATGACTCATCAAAAAGTGGTGGCAGAACGAAAATCGGGCTCTATCCCAATGATTCAAAGTAATGCTAAAAAATTAAAAGAAATTATAAATAAGAGTAGCTTTGCGAAGAAAAATGAACTTTTAGCAATTGCTGATAGATGGGCGAAAAAAGATTTTAGTAAAATTGTAGAAGATCACAATTATTTCTCGGATGCTCAAGAAGATAGCGTTTGTAAAGCAACTAGAGCAATGGATGCGTTAGAAGAGCAACATTATATTTTAACTACATTCGGGGAGGAAAAAGCGAAAGAACTATACGAATCAGGGGATGCTCCGCACGTTCAATAAAAAACAATATAAAGGGCTTCTAGTTTTTTTATGATCGTGTTTTTAGGACGCAATGGGGACTTATAAATAAATGGTCTGCTTTCTTTATGACGTGTAACAAAAAAGAAAAGATGTGATTCATTATTAAATGATGAAGGAACGGCTAAATCACATCGTAGTACATCTGTTAAAGGATTTTAGTAGGAAAGGCATCCGTGATATAATAGAAAATAATAAAAAGTCCTGCAAAACAGGACTGTATTATTCTTCGTCTTTATTTTGTTTTTCTAATTCAACTAGTTTTTGAATTAAAATGTGCTGCGGCATATGCATGAGTTGTTCAAGTGGAACACCTAGTGCTTTTGATAAGCGGACTGCAGTATCTGGAGAGATTTGTAATGGTCTCATAGAAGTACCTCCTTTTTCGTATAGTATAGCATAAGATTGGGGGAGTGAGGATGACTCTTATATTTGCACATCGTGGTGCGGCTGGAACGTACCCAGAAAATACAATGATTTCATTTGAAGCAGCTGAGTCTTTTAGAGCGGATGGAATTGAACTTGATGTTCAATTAACGAAAGATGGAAAAGTTGTCGTCATTCACGATGAAACGGTGGACCGGACAACAAATGGAAAAGGTGCGGTTCGCAATTATGTATATGAGGACTTATGCAAGTTAGATGCAAGTTATAAATTTGGTGATAAAGTAGGTTTTTGTAAAATACCACTTTTAGAAGAGGTATTAGAATGGCTTGAACAAACGAGTTTGCTACTTAATATTGAACTTAAAAATAATAAAATTCCATACAGAGGTTTAGAGGAAGAAGTTATAACGCTTGTACGGAAATTTAGTCTAGAGGATCGTGTTATATTTTCTTCGTTTAATCACTACAGTATGAAACGGTGCCATATGATGGCTCCTGATATTCAAACAGCAATTTTATATCGCGAAGGTTTGCATAGTCCGTGGGCATACGCGAAAAAAATGGGGGCTACAGCAGTACATCCGAATTATCGTTATCTTCAAGATGCTATTGCCGAACTAACGATGGAAAGTGGTGTAGAAGTTCGCCCTTATACAATTAATGAAGAAACGCTTATGCGTAAATATTTTGATATGAATATATCGGCGATTATTACTGATTACCCTGAAACGGCAAGAACGTTATTGCCAATAAAAAAATGAGACCGCGTGTAACGGTCTCATTTTTTTATTTATAAATAGTGGGGCATTCCTATCTTCTAAAGCGAGCTTGTACTTTATTTCGTTTGCGATCTCGGTGCAAGACGAAGCCACCAAAGATATAAAACCCGAGCGCGAAGCAGAGAGCGCCGATTAAAAATTGTAACCACAGTATGGAAATTGGTGGAAATAGAATCCCGAATACAGTATCTCTCATTAACTTTATACCAAACACAGCTAATGAAATAGGGATAAGTGCTAATAGTAGAGCAACGTAACGCTGCATACATAACGCTCCTTTTCAGATTATTTCGTATATTTTAATGATGTTATACGGAAAGGGGGTTTGTCAAGAGGGTGCTGAACGAGTAAGATAAGGGTGTGAAAAAATTTGCAGAGTTACTTCGAGAGGAAGTGTAATATATGAAACAAAAAGTATTAATTGTTGGTGCAGGTGAAGGCGGGAGCGCGCTGCTGAATCTGTTACAAAGTTCGAATATATTTCAAATTATAGGGATTATTGATATAAATCCGTTGGCAAAAGGACTACAAATTGCTAAGGAATACGGGATTGCAATTGGAGAAAGTGTAACTCCATTTCTTTCTATGCATATCGATGTAATATTTGATATGACAGGTGAAGATGATGTACATAAAGTTTTATTAGAAAAAAAGAAAAAAGACACTCTTCTTATACCAGGTGATATCGCAAAAATTGTTACAGGATTAGCGCATGAGAAGGAAGGGCTAATTGGGCGGTTAGAGGAACAGACGCAACAAGGAGAATTAATTTTAAATTCTACACATGACGGCATGATTGTAATTGATCGAGAGGGACAAGTTCGTCTTTTTAATAAAAGTGCAGAGCGTATTATCGGATATAAAAAAGAAGAGGCGATAGGAAAGTATATTTTAGAAGTCATTCCAACTAGTAAATTACTTCGCATTATACGTACGAAACAAATAGAAGTAAATTATGAACTGACATTAGAGAATGGAAAGAAAATTATTACAACGCGTATTCCAATATTAAAAGAAGGAGGAGAGGTACAAGGGGCATTTGCAATTTTTAAAGATATAACAGAAGTTGTAGATCTTGCGGAAGAAGTTACAGACTTAAAAGAAATTCAAACACTATTAGAGGCAATTATTAACTCATCTGAAGAAGCGATTTCGGTTGTGGATGAAAAAGGAAGAGGTTTAGTCATTAACCCAGCATATACGAAATTAACGGGTTTAACAGAAGAAGATATTATTGGGAAGCCTGCTACAACTGATATTGTAGAAGGCGAAAGTATGCATATGAAAGTACTTCGAACGCGTCGTGCGGTGCGCGGAATACATATGAAGATTGGGCAAAAAAAGCGAGATGTAATTGTAAACGTAGCACCAGTTATTGTGGATGGAATATTGAAAGGAAGCGTCGGTGTTATCCGTGACGTGTCGGAAATTCAAAAATTAACAAATGAATTGAATAGAGCAAGGCAAATTATTCGTACATTAGAAGCAAAATATTCATTTGATGATATTGTCGGAAATTCAGATGAAACAACGGCAGCTATCGAACAGGCGAAGCTAGGAGCGAATACACCAGCAACAGTACTGTTACGCGGGGAATCTGGGACTGGTAAAGAATTGTTTGCACATGCAATCCATAATGGAAGTAATCGAAAATACAATAAGTTCGTCCGTGTAAACTGTGCGGCCATTTCGGAGACGTTGTTAGAAAGTGAATTATTTGGTTATGAGGAAGGGGCGTTTTCTGGAGCGAAAAGAGGCGGGAAACGTGGGTTCTTTGAGGAAGCGAATAACGGTAGTATTTTTTTAGATGAAATAGGGGAGTTGTCTGCAAATACACAAGCGAAACTCCTTCGTGTATTGCAGGAAAAAGAAATTGTAAAAGTTGGTGGAACGAAAGCGATACCTATTAATGTTCGAGTAATTGCAGCGACACATGTGAATTTAGAAAAGGCTATTCTAGAAGGGAAGTTTAGGGAGGATTTATATTATCGATTAAATAAAATTCCAATTCAAATTCCATCTCTTCGTCAACGTAAAGGAGATATACCGACAATTGCGGACAGATTGATTCAAAAAATTAATCAAGATTACGGTCGTAATGTAGAAGGGCTCACTGATTCAGCCGTTTTATATTTACAATCATACGAATGGCCAGGAAATGTGAGGGAACTTGAAAATATTTTGGGGAGAGCTATTATCTTTATGAATTATAACGAGACCTATATTGATGTACACCATTTACCGCCATTACATAACGAAGAGCAGGTGGAGTCAAAGCAATCTCATTTATTACCTGAATTAGAAGAAAAGCCACTTGAACATTTAGTGACAGAGTTTGAAGGGAATATTATTTATGAATATTTGGAGAGATTTGATGGGAATAAAACACAAACTGCAAAAGCGTTAGGAATTTCCGTTCGAAATTTATATTACAAGCTAGAAAAGTATGACCATGCAAAAAATAGCATGCAATAAATTGCGTACCATGCAATTTATTGCATGGTATACAAAAAGCGACAAAATAAGACAGAATCTTTCGTTATTTTCTAAAGTATTGATTTTACTGCATTTTGAATGCGTTTTCATTATTGGTAAGACCACTTTTAAAAGTTGGCACGGTATTTGCTTTATAAATAGACGAGGGACGACGGAAAGGGTTGATTACAAAATATGAAGTTAGAATACTTAATTGATCAAGCAGCAGGAAAGCCTAAAAAAACTGTGGCTGTAGCAGTAGCTGAAGATCATGAAGTAATTGAAGCTGTAGCGAAAGCAATTAAATTACAGCTAGCTCAATTTCGTCTATATGGAAATCAAGAAAAAATAATGGGGATGCTACAAGAACATGGTTTACAAACTTCAGAACATGTTGAAGTGATTGCAGCAATGTCTAGTGCTGAAGCTGCAGAACTTTCTGTTAAAGCTGTGAGAAATGGTGAAGCAGATGTGCTTATGAAGGGGAACATCCCAACAGCGAATATTTTGAAGGCTGTGTTAAACAAAGAGTGGGGCCTACGTAAAGGTAGCGTACTTTCACATGTAGCAGCATTTGAAGTTCAAAATTACGATCGTCTTATTTTCGTTACAGATGCAGCGATGAACATCGCACCTGACGTAACACAAAAAGCTGCTATTATACAAAATACTGTAGAAGTTGCCCGGGCAATAGGAATCGACTTGCCAAAAGTGGCACCAATCGCAGCAGTAGAAGTTGTGAATCCAGCGATGCAGGCGACAATTGATGCAGCGATGTTAACACAAATGAATCGCCGCGGACAAATTAAAGATTGTATCGTTGATGGACCACTTGCTTTAGATAATGCAGTATCACAAATTGCAGCAGAACATAAAGGCATAGTAAGTGATGTAGCAGGTAAGGCAGATATTTTACTCGTCCCAACGATTGAAGCTGGAAATGTGCTATATAAATCACTCGTATACTTTGCGGATGCAAAAGTAGGAGCAATGATTGCTGGCGCAAAAGCACCAATTGTTTTAACATCTCGTGCTGATTCAGCAGAAACAAAAGTATATTCATTAGCATTGGCAGTTGCGACTGCTTCAAAATAAACCAAAAAGGGTAAAACATTAGGGGGAAACGACAATGACATTAGAAATCTTCGAATACTTAGAAAAATATGATTATGAGCAAGTAGTATTTTGTCAAGATAAAGAATCTGGTTTAAAAGCAATTATTGCAATTCATGATACAACACTTGGACCGGCTCTTGGTGGAACAAGAATGTGGACATATGATTCTGAAGAAGCGGCGATTGAAGATGCATTGCGTCTTGCAAAAGGGATGACATATAAAAACGCAGCAGCTGGTTTAAACTTAGGTGGTGCGAAAACAGTAATTATCGGTGATCCTCGTAAAGATAAGAGCGAAGCAATGTTCCGTGCACTAGGACGTTATATCCAAGGACTAAACGGACGTTACATTACAGCTGAAGATGTTGGTACAACAGTAGATGATATGGATATTATCCATGAAGAAACTGACTTTGTAACAGGTATCTCACCATCATTCGGTTCTTCTGGTAACCCATCTCCAGTAACTGCATACGGTGTTTACCGTGGTATGAAAGCAGCTGCAAAAGAAGCTTTCGGTACTGACAATTTAGAAGGAAAAGTAATTGCTGTTCAAGGCGTTGGTAACGTAGCATATCACCTATGCAAACATTTACACGCTGAAGGAGCAAAATTAATCGTTACAGATATTAATAAAGAAGCTGTACAACGTGCTGTAGAAGAATTCGGTGCATCAGCAGTTGAACCAAATGAAATTTATGGTGTTGAATGCGATATTTACGCACCATGTGCATTAGGCGCAACAGTTAATGATGAAACTATTCCACAACTTAAAGCAAAAGTAATCGCAGGTTCTGCAAATAACCAATTAAAAGAAAATCGTCACGGTGACATCATTCATGAAATGGGTATTGTATACGCACCAGATTATGTAATTAATGCAGGTGGCGTAATTAACGTAGCAGACGAATTATATGGATACAATAGAGAACGTGCACTAAAACGTGTTGAGTCTATTTATGACACAATTGCAAAAGTAATCGAAATTTCAAAACGCGATGGCATAGCAACTTATGTAGCGGCAGATCGTCTAGCTGAAGAGCGCATTGCAAGCTTGAAAAATTCTCGTAGCACTTACTTACGCAACGGTCACGATATTATTAGCCGTCGCTAATCATTCATATATAACTTTTACAAAAGGCGTGGTTATCTCGTATGAGGTTTCCACTTCCTTTTGAATTTATTAGTGGAGGTAGCAACATTGTCTGTAAATCGAATTCTTGTTATTAACCCAGGTAGTACATCCACAAAAATTGGTGTTTTTGATAATGAAAGACCCGTTTTAGAAGAAACGATTCGTCATGACGTAGAACAGATTGGGAAATACAAGCGAATTATCGACCAATATGAGTTTCGAAAAGAAACGATTTTAGAAGTTCTACATTCTCATGGTATTAACATTTCAAAGTTAAACGCTGTTTGTGGACGTGGTGGATTACTTCGTCCAATCGAAGGCGGTACGTATACAGTAAACGATGCGATGTTAGAAGATTTAAAAAATGGGTTTAGCGGTCATCACGCTTCAAACCTTGGAGGCATTTTAGCATATGAAATTGCTTCTGGATTAAACATTCCTGCATTTATTGTGGATCCTGTCGTTGTAGATGAGATGGAGCCAGTTGCTCGTATAAGTGGTATTGCTGGTATGGAACGTAAAAGTATCTTCCATGCATTAAATCAAAAAGCAGTTGCTCGTAAAGTAGCTGAACAGTTAAACCACAAATATGAGGATTTAAATTTATTAGTTACGCATATGGGCGGTGGTATTACAGTTGGTGCTCATAAAAAAGGAAGAGTAATCGATGTGAATAACGGTTTAAACGGAGAAGGACCATTTAGTCCAGAGCGTGCTGGTACAGTACCAGTAGGGCAACTAGTAGAAATGTGTTTCTCTGGTGAGTATTACCGAGATGAAATGATTAAAAAGCTTGTCGGACAAGGTGGACTTGTAAGTTTAATCGGTACAAATGATGCGATTAAAGTAGAGAAAATGGTTGAAAAAGGTGATCCTGAAGCAACTCTTATTTATAAAGCAATGGCATATCAAGTTGCAAAAGAGATTGGTGGAGCTAGCGCTGTACTTCACGGGAAAATCGATGCAATCGTATTAACTGGTGGACTGGCATACAGTAAAATTCTTGTCGATGAAATAAAAGAGCGAGTGGACTGGATTGCAGATGTTATCGTACATCCAGGCGAAGATGAGTTAGAAGCGTTAGCAGAAGGAGCACTTCGTGTATTACGTGAAGAAGAAGCTCCAAAAGAATACGTTGTACGTGAAAAAGAAACGGTAGCTAGGGGTTGAGATAATGGCAAAAGAATATGATTTAGTCATCGTTGGCGGCGGTACTGGTGGATATGTTGCTGCAATTCGTGCATCACAACTAGGGTTAAAAACTGCACTAGTCGAAAAAGAAAATCTTGGTGGTACTTGTTTACACAAAGGATGTATTCCTAGTAAAGCTCTTTTACGTAGTGCGGAAGTATATGCAACTGCTAAAAAAAGCGAAGAGTTCGGAGTTATTGCAAGCAATGTAGAACTAAACTTTGCGAAAGTACAAGAGCGTAAAGAGAAGATTGTAACGCAGCTTCATAAAGGCGTTCAACATTTAATGAAACAAGGTAAAATTGATGTGTTTGAAGGTATTGGCCGTATTCTTGGCCCATCTATTTTCTCTCCGATGCCAGGGACAATTTCAGTTGAACTTGCAAGTGGAGAAGAGAATGAAATGTTAATTCCAAAAAATGTACTTATTGCAACAGGTTCTCGTCCAAATTCATTACCAGGTTTAGAATTAGACGGAGAGTACGTAATGTCTTCAGATCATGCCCTAAAAATGGAAACGCTTCCTAGTTCAATTATTATCGTTGGTGGCGGTGTAATCGGGATTGAGTGGGCATCTATGCTTGCTGACTTCGGTGTAGAAGTTACAGTATTAGAGTATGCAAAAACGATATTACCACTAGAAGATCAAGATGTTTCAAAAGAAATGCAACGTCTATTCAAGAAAAAAGGTATTAAAGTGGTAACTGGTGCAAAAGTATTACCAGAAACATTGGTAAAAGATAATGGAGTAACAATCCAAGCTGAACACAACGGTGAAAATAAAGAATTTAAAGCAGAAAAAATGCTTGTATCTGTAGGAAGACAAGCGAATACGCAAAATATTGGCTTAGAGAACACAGATATCGTTGTGGAAAAAGGATACATTCAAACAAATGAGTTTTATCAAACGAAAGAATCGCATATTTACGCAATTGGAGATGTAATCGGTGGCCTGCAACTTGCTCACGTTGCTTCTCATGAAGGAATTGCTGCAGTAGAACATATTGCAGGGAAAGAAGTTACACCAATTGATTACTCTATGGTATCAAAATGCGTATATAGCAGTCCAGAAGTTGCTTCTGTCGGTTTAACAGAACAAGAAGCGAAAGAAAAAGGCTATAAGTTAAAAGTAGGTAAGTTCTCATTCCGCGCAATCGGAAAAGCACTTGTATACGGAGAATCAGATGGTTTCGTAAAACTTGTAGTTGATGAAGAGACAAATGACATTCTTGGTGTTCATATGATTGGACCGCATGTAACAGATATGATTTCTGAAGCGGGTCTTGCAAGAGTACTTGATGCAACACCTTGGGAAGTAGCACATACAATTCATCCGCATCCATCATTATCTGAGGCGATTGGTGAAGCAGCACTTGCTGTAGATGGAAGAGCGTTACACGCATAAAAATGTGGATTTAGGAGGTTATGAAAAATGGCAGAAGTAAAAGAAAAGCGCCATGAAGAGCTTGGCTTAAGTGATGAGCAAGTATTAGAAATGTTCCGTACGATGTTACTTGCACGTAAAATTGACGAACGTATGTGGTTATTAAACCGCGCTGGTAAAATTCCATTCGTAATTTCTTGTCAAGGACAAGAGGCTGCACAAGTTGGAGCGGCGTTCGCTCTTGATAGAGAGAAAGATTATGCATTACCATACTACCGTGATATGGGTGTTGTACTAGCATTTGGTATGACAGCTAAAGAGCTTATGTTGTCTGCTTTCGCGAAAGCTGGAGATCCAAACTCTGGTGGTCGTCAAATGCCTGGTCACTTCGGTCAAAAGAAAAATCGTATTGTTACAGGTTCATCTCCAGTAACAACGCAAGTACCACATGCAGTTGGTATTGCACTAGCTGGAAAAATGGAGAAGAAAGATTTAGTAACGTTCGTTACATTTGGAGAAGGTTCTTCAAACCAAGGTGACTTCCATGAAGGGGCAAACTTTGCTGGTGTACACAAACTACCTGTTATTTTTATGTGTGAAAATAACAAATATGCAATCTCTATTCCAGTTGAAAAACAATTAGCATGTAAAAACGTATCAGATCGTGCGATTGGTTACGGTATGCCTGGATATACAATAGACGGAAACGATCCGCTTGCAGTATATAAAGCTGTAAAAGAAGCAGCAGATCGCGGTCGTCGTGGTGAAGGCCCAACTTTAATTGAAACAGTATCATATCGTTTAACAGCACATTCTAGTGACGATGATGATCGTGTTTATCGTGATAAAGAAGAAGTAGAAGAAGCAAAGAAAAAAGATTCAATTATAACATTCGCGGCTTATTTAAAAGAAGCTGGTGTGTTAACTGAGGAATCGGAAAAACAAATGTTAGACGAAATTATGCATATCGTAAATGAAGCAACAGAATATGCAGAAAATGCTCCGTATGCAGCACCTGAAGATGCATTGAAGCACGTATACGCAGAATAGGGGGGAACGTTTCATGGCTGTAATGTCTTATATTGATGCTATTACATTAGCAATGCGCGAAGAAATGGAACGCGATGAGAAAGTATTCGTTTTAGGAGAAGATGTTGGTAAAAAAGGTGGCGTGTTTAAAGCGACACACGGTTTGTATGATCAATTTGGTGAAGATCGTGCGCTTGATGCACCGCTTGCAGAATCTGCAATTGCTGGGGTAGCAATTGGTGCAGCAATGTATGGTATGCGTCCAATCGCTGAAATGCAGTTTGCTGATTTCATCATGCCAGCAGTAAACCAAATTGTTTCTGAGGCAGCAAAAATTCGTTATCGTTCTAATAATGATTGGACTTGTCCAGTTACAATCCGTGCACCATTTGGCGGGGGTGTTCACGGTGCATTGTATCATTCACAATCTGTAGAAGCGATGTTTGCAAACCAACCAGGTTTAAAAATCGTTATCCCTTCTACACCATATGATGCAAAAGGCTTATTAAAAGCAGCCATTCGTGATGAAGATCCAGTATTATTCTTTGAACATAAACGTGCATATCGTTTAATTAAAGGTGAAGTACCGGAGGATGACTACGTATTACCAATCGGAAAAGCAGATGTAAAACGTGAAGGTGATGATATTACAGTTATCACGTACGGATTATGTGTTCATTTTGCTCTTCAAGCGGCTGAAAAGTTAGCACAAGATGGCATCTCTGCACACATTCTTGATTTACGTACTGTATATCCATTAGATAAAGAAGCAATCATTGAAGCAGCTTCTAAAACAGGTAAAGTTCTTCTTGTAACAGAAGACAATAAAGAAGGAAGCATTATGAGTGAAGTGGCAGCAATTATCGCTGAAAACTGTCTATTTGATTTAGATGCGCCAATCGCACGTCTTGCAGGTCCAGACGTTCCAGCAATGCCATATGCACCAACAATGGAAAAATTCTTTATGGTAAATCCAGATAAAGTTGAAAAAGCAATGCGTGAACTTGCGGAATTTTAATCGGGGGGACTATACATGGCTGTAGAAAATATTACAATGCCTCAGCTCGGGGAGAGCGTTACAGAGGGCACAATTAGTAAATGGCTCGTTAATGTTGGCGATCACGTAAATAAGTATGATCCGCTTGCAGAAGTAATGACTGATAAAGTAAATGCTGAAGTACCATCTTCTTTCACGGGTGTTGTGAAAGAGTTAATCGCTGGTGAAGGTGATACGTTAGCTGTAGGTGAAGTAGTTTGTGTTATTCAAGTAGAAGGCGCAGATGAAGTAGCAGCAACAGCTGTTGAGGAAAAAACAAAAGAAGAATCAAAGGCAGAAATAGCTACGTCTGAAAAAGCACCGAAAGTAAAGCAACCAACTGATGGAAAACCACGTTTTTCACCAGCTGTGTTAAAGCTTGCGGGTGAGCATAACGTTGATTTAGATCTAGTAGAAGGTACGGGAGCAAACGGCCGTATCACTCGTAAAGATATTTTAAAGCTTGTGGAATCTGGAAATATCCCACAAGCAGGTGCGGCGAAGAAAGAGGAAGCTGTAGCGGCAGTAGTAGAAGCTCGCCCAGAAGCACCAAAAGCAGCACCAGTAGCGCAAAAAGTAGAAGCTGCGAAACCAGTTTCTGTACCTACAATGCCTGGAGATATTGAAATTCCAGTAACAGGTGTGCGTAAAGCAATCGCAGCAAACATGCTACGTAGTAAACACGAAGCACCACATGCTTGGATGATGATTGAAGTAGATGTGACAAACCTTGTGTCATACCGTAACTCAATTAAAGGTGACTTTAAGAAGCGTGAAGGCTTTAACTTAACGTTCTTTGCTTTCTTCGTAAAAGCAGTAGCACAAGCGTTAAAAGAGTATCCTCAAATTAATTCAATGTGGGCTGGCGATAAAATTGTTCAGAAGAAAGATATTAACCTTTCTATCGCTGTTGCAACAGAGGAAGAACTATTTGTACCAGTAATTAAGCAAGCGGACGAGAAAACAATTAAAGGTATTGCTCGTGAAATTACAGAACTTGCAGGAAAAGTACGTACGAAATCGTTAAAAGCAGACGAAATGCAAGGTGGAACATTTACAATTAATAACACAGGATCATTCGGTTCTGTTCAATCTATGGGTATTATTAATTACCCGCAAGCGGCTATTTTACAAGTTGAATCAATTGTAAAACGCCCAGTAATTATGGATAACGGTATGTTCGGTGCTCGTGATATGGTTAACTTATGTTTATCACTTGATCACCGAGTACTTGATGGTTTAATTTGTGGTAAGTTCTTAGGACGTGTTAAAGAAATTTTAGAAAACATGTCAGAAAATAATACATCTGTATATTAATAAAAAGCTCGCTTATGCGAGCTTTTTATTCAGGCTGTGGAGAAAGTCTTCTCCACAGCCTGTTTTTGTGTCTGAACCTCTTTTTATGTGTCAACACTGATAAAAAGAGGTAAAGGAGAGATTTTTTATGATGGGTGCTTTAAAAAATCATCGTGATAAACGTGTATCTGTTTCTGTAGAAGAGTTGGTTCCACAAGATCATTTCCTTCGTGCGATCGAAGCGACAATTAGTTTTGATTTTATTGAAGAGAAGTTACGCCCTTATTACTGTGAAAACAATGGACGTCCGTCAATCCATCCTATCGTTTTATTTAAAATGATGTTTATTGGATATTTTTACGGTATTCGTTCGGAGCGTCAATTGGAAAAAGAGATTAAAACGAATATCGCCTACCGTTGGTTTTTAGGGTTTTCTCTATCAGATACTATTCCAGATCATTCTACAATCAGTTGGAATCGTCGTACTCGCTTTATTCATACAAATATTTTCGAAGAAATTTTTGATGAGATCGTGAGGCAAGCGACAGAGCACCGGATGGTGGGAGGACGTGCGCTGATGACAGATTCTACGCACATTAAGGCCAATGCTAATAAAAATAAGTTTGTACATAAATATAAAAAAGAAAAGGCAAAGTTTTATATAGATGAACTAGAAGCTGCGGTAATTGAAGATCGTGAGGTACACGAAAAAAAGAATTAAAACCCAGAAAGGAAAGTGATACTCCCACTAAAAAAACTCGTATAAGTACTACGGATCCAGATAGTGGATTTTTAATGAGAGATGGAAAACCGAACGGTTTTCATTTCTTAGACCATCGTACGACTGATGCGAAGTACAATATTATTACAGATACTTATGTAACGGCTGGAAATATGGCAGATTCCGAGCCATATTTAGCGCGTCTACAAGCTCAAATTGATAAATTCGGATTTAAAGTGGAAGCTGTAGCTCTTGATGCAGGCTATTTTACAGGGTATATCTGTAAGAAATTATCGGAGAGAAATATATTTATGGTGATGGGGTATCGCCGATTTGGAAAACGAAATAAAGAAGTACCAAAAAGCCAATTTAAATATGTAGAAGAAATGAATGCATTTGCTTGTCCGGTGGGGTGTATTTTAGAGTATGCGACAACGGATCGTGAAGGATATCGTCACTATAAATCCAACCCAGAAGACTGCGCTGTTTGTCCGCTACGTGAGGTATGTTTTTCAAAGAAACAAAAACAAAAAGTTATCACTCATCATATATGGGAGAAATATAAGGATATCGCTAGAAAAAACAAACTAACAGTTACAGGGAAAAAGTTGTACAAAGTACGCTGTTCAACTATAGAGCGAAGCTTTGCGGACGCCAAAGAACTACATGGCTATCGATATGCTCGATTTCGGGGGCTGAAGTCTGTCCAAATGCAGGCTTATCTCACCGCAACTTGTCAAAACATGAAAAAAATAGCCCTCCATCTGACCAAAAAAGGTCTGGTGGAGGGCTATTTTTTTGAAACTCTATTATTTTATGTTGTTTTTATTCGCTAAAATCAAAATGATTCCAGAGTGTGGGGAACCCTAAAGGGTTTCCCAACACTCTGAATAAAAAGCTCGCTTATGCGAGCTTTTTATTATCTTATTTCTTCATCTACATCCTACTATATGTATAAATATCTTTCCCAGTAATCTTACAATAAACGATTATGTATTAGGAATTTACGAAAATACATTGCTGATATATGGTATATGGATATAAAATAAGAAAAGAATAATTTTTTTGGCAAATCTTACTGACGAAACTGTAGTATAATATATTGTATTGTATGAAAAAGAGAGTTATTCTATATAAGTGTTTTATAGATAATGTGTAATCAGTCGTCAAAACATGAAGAATGTTGACTCCTGGTTTTTTATTTTTGCCGTAACAATGTTTCAGGAGGATGTCATGAAAAGAAGTACCGAGTTTCTAAAAAGTTTAGATGTAAAATTAATTTTAATTTTGTGTGCACTATGTGTGACGAGTATAGCTGCTATATATAGCAGTCAGCAAACGGGACAGTATGGAGCTGCAAACTTTGCTATGAAACAAGGTGTTAACTACATAATTGGGGTTGTATTGTTACTTCTTGTTGCAAGCATCGACTTAGATCAATTGCAAAAATTATCTTGGCCGCTTTATATTGCTGGGTTTGCTTCACTTATTCTTTTGAAAGTATTACCACCATCAGGTTTTACACCTGAAAAATTAGGTGCAAAAAGATGGTTTGTTTTCCCAGTATTTGGACAAATTCAGCCGTCTGAGTTTTTCAAAATTGCATTGCTACTTGTAGTAGCGAGTATAGCAGTGAAACATAATGCACAGTATATGGCAAGGACATTCCAAACAGATTTAAAGCTAGTAGGTAAAATTATGCTAGTGTCACTTCCACCTATGGCGGTTGTATATAGTCAACCTGATACAGGTATGGTGTTCTTATATGCTGCTGCTATTGCATGTATTTTATTTATGTCAGGTATTCAAAAGAAATTGATAGCATTATGTACAGTTATTCCGTTGACCATATTATCTGCTTTAATATTTATTTTCTTTAAGTATCAAGATTTTTTCTATAATAATTTAGTTACTTTACTAAAGCCTCACCAACAGTCGCGTATTGTAGGTTGGTTAAATCCATTTGAAAATGCAGATCAAGGTTATCAAACACAGCAATCGATTTTAGCTGTAGGTAGTGGAGGAATGGAAGGTAAAGGGTTTGGGGGAGGAAGCGTCTATATTCCCGAGAAGCATACTGACTTTATTTTCGCTACAATTGCCGAAGAAGGTGGATTTATCGTAGCAGCCTTAGTTGTCTTCTTGTTCCTATTACTACTATATCGAACAATTATTATTGGTTATTCCGCTGATAATTTATTTGGTACATTATTATGCGCTGGATCAATCGGTATATTAACAGTTCAAATATTCCAAAACATCGGTATGATCGTTGGATTAATGCCTGTAAAAGGTATTGCATTACCTTTCTTATCGTATGGGGGAAGTTCCTTATTCTCAAATATGATTATGATGGGGCTCATATTATCGGTACGGAAAACTTATAAAAAATATATGTTTTCAGTTAAGTAAAAAAAGCTGGTTCGTTTTTAAACGAACCAGCTTTTTTTACATATATGCTCATAAACGTTGCAAACTAAAACAGGATAGCAGTTTGAGACGGGTAAGGAGTGCAAAGTGATGCATATGCATATTTTTGAAGGAGCACGGCATCTTTCTAATAGTGAATGGGTTATTCGGGCTATTATAGCATACATATTTTTAATATTAGTTGCGAAAGCGATGGGGCAAAGGTCTATCGCACAACTTCGTTTTTTAGATGTTGTATTAGTGTTATTGCTTGGTGGGAATATTTCTAACTCATTGTCTGATGAAAAAGTAGGGTTACTGGGATCGATGATTACAACGTTCATACTTGTTGTACTTCATATTATAAGCTCAGTTTTAATGCTGAAATGGGATAGATGGAGACGTTTTTTAGAGCCAGCACCTATTATTCTTATACATAATGGTTCCATTGATTTTAGCAATTTGAAAAAGGCGAGAATTACCGTGGAATATTTGTTTTCGGAACTTCGTATGCGAAATGTGAGCGATATTCAAACGATTAAATTAGCATTATGGGAAGCGAACGGTGTCGTTTCTATATTTCGGTATCCAGAATATGAAGCAGTTTCGCGGCTTGATCTTAAAGTGGCGGGAAAAAAATCTCCAGTTTCTTTTGTATTAGTAAAGGATGGGAGGATACAGAAAGATGTTCTTGCATTATTAGGAAAAACAGAAGCGTGGGCGAGAGAATTTCTAGAGGAGAGTACAGAAGTCGAATCTATTATGTTAGCTACAGTAGATGAATCACATAAAATAAATATTTTGTTAAAAAAATGAAAAATATACGCATTTTGTCGTTTCGTACATATGATACAATAGTGTGGACAACGAAAAAGGAGGCGATACGGTGGGATATGTAGAAGAATTACGAAAAATAGTTGGTCATCGCCCTTTAATTTTAGTTGGTGCTGTTGTACTCGTTATAAATGAAAATGGATATGTTTTATTGCAGCAGCGGACAGAGCCGTACGGAAAATGGGGGCTACCTGGCGGGCTAATGGAGCTTAGTGAATCACCAGAAGAAACAGCTTATCGTGAAGTATATGAAGAGACAGGAATAAAAGTGAAGAACTTGCGACTAATCAATGTATTTTCTGGAGCGAACTACTTTACAAAATTAGAAAACGGTGATGAATTTCAATCTGTAACAACCGCCTATTATACGGATGAATACGAAGGGGATTTTGTTATGAATAAAGAAGAAGCAGTTCAGCTTAAATTTTTTTCAGTAACAGAACTACCTGACTATATTGTAGGATCGCATAAAAAAATGATTGCTGAATATATGAAGATTATGGAAAAAAAGATATAATAATAGTGAAAGAAATACAAAAACACAGCTCTGGTTGGTAGTCCAGACGCATGATTTCATGTCAGTAACCTTCCCCTCCGGGATGTCCCGTATTTCTAATCTTTTAAAGGAGGGGCTGTCAATGGATTTGACAGTATATCACGATGGCCAATTTTTTGTTGGAATCATTACATGTAAAGAAAAAGGGAAATTGTATGGAGCGAGGTATATTTTTGGGTCGGAACTGTCAGATGAAGAAGTGCTTATGTTTGTGAATGGTTCACTTTTAGAGCATTTTCAGCACTTTGCAAAATGTGGTGTAGAAGTTAAAGAAAAACAGCGTCCTAAAAACATAAAGCGTATCATACGACAAGCAGCAAAAGAAACAAATGTTAAACGTTTTACTAAGGCGCAAGAGGCAATTAGTTTATCTTATGAATTGCATAAACAAGAAAAGAAAGTGCAGTCTAAAGAGAAGCGAGAAGCTGAAAAAGAAAGAAGACGTTTAATGAAAGTACTAAAAGCAAAGCAAAAACATCGTGGTCATTAAAGAAAAGGTGTTAGAGCAAGAGCTCTAACACCTTTTCTATACTTAAATACAAGTAAACTTACTTGTATTTCATAAACATTAACTGGTAAGATACAAATAGGTAGTTTTAGAGGAGGGAAAAGAGTGATTAATTTTAACTTTTTTATGAATGATGTTGTCCGCCAAGCGCGTGAAGAAATTGTCTCTGCTGGATATACAGAATTGACGACGCCGGAAGCGGTAGAAGAAGCGTTTAAAAGAAATGGAACAACACTTGTAATGGTAAACTCTGTATGTGGTTGTGCAGGTGGTATTGCTCGTCCTGCTGCTGCGCATTCCGTACATTATGATAAACGTCCTAACCACCTTGTAACGGTGTTTGCAGGTCAAGATAAAGAAGCGACAGCAAGAGCGCGTGAATATTTCGAAGGGTACCCACCTTCTTCTCCATCATTTGCTTTATTAAAAGATGGAAAAATTGTAACGATGGTAGAGCGTCATGAAATTGAAGGTCATGAACCGATGCAAGTTATTGCAAAACTACAATCGTATTTCGAAGAGAATTGTGAAGAACTATAAAAAATAAGAGAAAAGGCGGCACATCCACAATCAAGTGGATGTGCCGCCTTTTTTATTTATTATTAAAATTCATGAGATAATAGTTATGTTATTTTATGCATTATTTTATACATAATAAGCAGTGTTTGTATTGCTTTTTTATTTATTTTTATTTTATATATTGCATAAAAATAAAAGTGCTGATACAATACAAACATCGAATAAATATTCTATTAAACTTTTAAATATACATTATTAGGGGGAAGAAAGATGAAGAAGTTAGTATCAATATCGTTTGCACTTATTTTAATTGTAAGTATATTCAGCGCTTGTAGTAATGGGGAAGAAAAGGCAACTGGAAAAAGTGAAAAAGTACTGGTTATGGGGACTTCAGCGGATTATAAACCATATGAATACGTGGAAGCTTCAAAAAGTGATGAAATTATTGGTTTTGATGTTGATGTTGCTAAATATATCGGAAAAGAACTTGGGTATGAAGTGAAAGTGAAAGATATGGATTTTGGTGGTTTATTAGCATCTCTTAGTTCAGGAAAAGTTGATTTCGTAATGGCAGGCATGACGCCAACTGCAGAGCGTAAAAATAATGTTAATTTTACAGATATTTATTTTGTTGCGAAAAATATGGTCATTTCTAAAAAGGATTCTAACATTAAATCTGTAGAGGATTTAAAAGGGAAAAAAGTAGGAGTACAAACAGGGTCTATTCAGGAAGAGAAAGCAGCAGAATTTAAAAAACAAGTAGATTTCCAAGTTGAGGGACGTGACCGTATACCAGAAATCGTACAGGAAATTAAAGCTGGTCGTTTTGATGCTGCAATTATAGAAGACACAGTTGCTAAAAATTATTTAGAGAAAATGAAAGATTTACAAGGAATTGAAATTAAAGAAGCACCAGAAGAAGTTGGAGCAGCAATTGCCCTTCCGAAAAACAGTGATAAAACAGCTGAATTTAATAAAGTAATTAAAAAAATGCAAGAAAATGGAGAAATGGATAAATTAGTGAAGAAATGGTTTGGCAGCGGAAAATAAGCTGCCTTTCACTTTTCTGTGAGGGGAATGAAAAGAATGAACTTAGATTTTTCGGCGATTACGCCTTCGATACCATATATACTAAAAGGTTTAGAAGTTACTTTGAAAATTGTAGCAGTATCAGCTTTAGCAGGATTTATTTTAGGAACGCTATTAGCACTTTGTAAAATTGCTAGAATACGAGCATTAAATATAGCAGCAGATTTTTATACATCAATTTTTCGTGGTACACCCCTTGTATTGCAATTAATGATTATTTATTTCGGCGTCCCACAAATAATTGGTTATGAAATACCAGCATTCTTAGCTGCTGTACTTGCATTTAGCTTGAATTCAGGTGCATACATGTCAGAAGTAATTCGTGCTGGTATTCAAGCGGTTGATAAAGGACAAACAGAAGCAGCAATGGCTTTAGGGATACCGTACGGAAAAATGATGAGAAATATTATTTTCCCTCAAGCATTAAAAAATATATTACCAGCGCTTGTGAACGAATTTGCGACACTTACGAAAGAATCGGCTGTAGTAACAGTAATAGGCGCGACTGATTTAATGCGTCGTGCTTACATTGTAGGCGGTGAGACATTTAAATATCTTGAACCATTACTTTTTGTTGGACTGATTTATTATATGTTAGTCATTATTCTTACATTAGTCGGGAAGGCAATTGAAGGGAGAATGAAGAAAAGTGATTAAAATTGAAAACCTTCATAAATCATTTGGTAAAAACGAAGTATTAAAAGGAATTACAACAACGATTGAAAAAGGGGAAGTAGTTGCAATTATAGGGCCTTCTGGATCAGGAAAATCAACATTTTTACGTTGTATGAATATGTTAGAAGCACCAACGAATGGTCACATTTGGATTGGAACGGAAGAAGTAACGAATCCGAAAACGAATGTTATGCATGTTCGTGAAAATGTCGGTATGGTATTTCAGCATTTTCACTTATTTCCTCATATGACTGTATTAGAAAATATTACGTATGCTCCTATCAATGTAAAAGGGGTAACGAAGCAAGAAGCTGAAAAGAAAGCTGAGAAACTTTTAAAAAAGGTTGGATTAGTAGATAAAAAAGATACGTATCCAAATCGTCTTTCGGGAGGACAAAAGCAACGTGTAGCAATTGCAAGAGCGTTAGCGATGGAACCGGAAGTTATGTTATTTGATGAACCGACATCGGCGCTAGATCCAGAGATGGTGAAAGAAGTGTTAGAAGTTATGAAATCGTTAGTTACGACAGGAATGACGATGGCTATCGTTACACATGAAATGGGTTTTGCAAAAGAAGTGGCAGATCGTGTTATTTTCTTGGACGGAGGAAAGCTTGTAGAAGATAGTGCGCCAGAAGAATTTTTTGCAGCGCCGAAAAGTGAACGTGCGCGACAATTTTTACAAAAAATATTGTAATATGAAAAGGTTATGTGAATAATAAGTAGAAAAGGATGACATTGTGTCATCCTTTTCTTATACTAGCTGTAAATACGTTTATACATATAGGAGTAATGATATGTTTAAAATTGGATATCGTACAGTAAAAACAGCAATAGGGACAGGTGCGGCAGTTTTTATTGCTCAGTTATTAGGGTTAGAATTTTATAGTTCAGCAGGTATTTTAGTTATTTTATGTGTACAAAATACGAAGCGCAAATCACTTCAAGTGTCGTTACATCGTTTTCTAGCGTGTGTATTATCAATGGCATTCGCGTTTTGTATTTTTGAAACGATTGGCTATACACCACTTGCAATTAGCATATTGTTACTTACATTTATTCCGACTGCAGTAATGCTTAAAATTCAAGAAGGTATTGTCACGAGTTCAGTTATTGTTATGCATCTATATTCATTGAAGCAAATTACATGGCTTATAGTTGGAAATGAAATTGCTATATTAACGATAGGGATTAGCGTGGCGTTATTAGTAAATATGTATATGCCGAGTAGTGAAAATAAGCTAAAAGAGTACCAGGATAAAATAGAGAGTAATTTTAAAACGATTTTGTTTGAAATGGTTGTGTATTTACGAAATCGAGAAAGTAGTTGGAGTGGAGCAGAACTCATTGAAACCGAGAATATGTTAAATGAAGCAAGAGATTTATCGTTTAAAAAACTTGAGAATGCATTTATGCGAGAAGATGATTATTACTATCGTTATTTTAATATGCGTATGCAACAATTCGAAATTTTAGAGCGAATGATACCACTAGCAGCTTCTTTATCGTGGACATATGAACAAGCTGACATGATTGCAGATGTTGTTGAAAACATTGGTAATGCTATTAGCCCTGAAAGTACTGGCGTTATTTCCTTAAGGCAGCTTCAAGAAATGAGGGAATTATTTAGAGACATGCCATTGCCAGCTACACGCGAAGAATTTGAGATACGTGCGAAACTTGTTCAACTTGTGTATGAAATGGAACAATATTTACTCATTAAAAGTCGCTTTAAGGGAAAGGATAATATAAAAGAACTTATATAGAAGGTAGGAATTATCTATGCCGTATCTTCTCTCTATCATATTATGTCTTTCTTTATCACCGATTTGGCCTCTTGGGGATAATCCACGTGCCGGAGATCCTTTTATTATTGTAAATAAAGCAACGAATAAATTAGCTTACATTGACGATGGAAAGATTCAAAAGGTTTTTCCAGTAGCGACAGGGAAAACGAATGAATTAACTCCAGAAGGAACTTTTGATGTTGTAATGAAAGCAAAGGATCCGTATTACATTGCGAAGGATATTCCAGGTGGATCGCCAAAAAATCCACTTGGGTCAAGGTGGATTGGATTTAATGCAAGAGGAACTGATGGAAGTAAATATGGAATACATGGGACAAACCAACCGAGTTCAATTGGAAAGTATATTTCACAAGGGTGTATAAGAATGAAGAAAAACGATGTGGAATATTTGTTTGATCGCATTCCAATTGGAACGAAAGTATGGATTGTGAAATCGAAAAAATCATTTCAGCAATTGGCAAAAGAAAAAGGAGCCGTCGCATATGAAAAAGCCAACGAAAAGGGTGGCTTTTTCTATTATAATAAGTTGTCTTGACATGTGTACATAACCGTGCGTTAATGAGAGTATAGAAAGATAAAATTAGATAAAGGGGTTGCTCATATGTACTTGAATCCAAAACTTTCGTATATGCAGTTTTTTATGGGATTTCTATTTGTTATTACATTCATATTGGCAACTTTTAATATATGTTCTTATCTTGTAGCGATTGTATGTATGGCATTACTTAATCTCACTTTTGTTATTGGGGCATTTCAGCAGAAACAATATACAAGTTTTGTAATAGCGCTTGTAATGTCATTTTCCTTTAGTATTGTAGCGATTGTGTTTTATATAAAATAAACCATCTCGATGTCGAGATGGTTTATTTTGTTATGTGTAAAAAGTAAAAAAAGGACGAACACATCGCCCTTTTTACCAAAACATACTCGCGCCAGCAAGTAATGTTGTTACAAGCATAGAAATTAGCATCACATAAACCATAACTTTTTGAGCTTTTTTATGCATCGTTATACCTCCTTGCAAATCAGTACAATTTCATTGTAACGAGAAATGAAATTATGGACAAGGGGAGAGTGAGGACAAAATTCGGGAGGGGATTGCAAAATATAACAGGAAATTTGAGAGTGTGTAGAGAATATAGTAAAAGGGTATATTGTTAATTTTTAGTTGGGCAAGCTGAAGAATGGAGATACGATGATGAAAATATACGAAACAGATCGTTTATACTTAAGGGAAATTGATGAGTCGTATGCTGAAACAGTTCTTCAATATTACGACAGAAATCGTGAATTTTTAAAAGCTTGGGAAGAGTATAGACCGGATGATTTTTTTACGCTAGATTATCAAAAGAAAAAGTTGCAAAAGGATAGAAAAGAGTTCGAAGAAGGGAAAATCATCAGACTATGGATTTTTAAAAAGGGTGATGATACGAAAATAATTGGGTGTATTTCATTTAATTTAATCGTTCGTGGCATTTATCAATCTTGTGTACTCAGTTATAAATTAGATAAAGCAGAGTTAAACAAAGGGTATACGACAGAAGCGCTTAGAAAAGCAATTCAAGTTGCTTTTGGGGAATTTCAGTTACATCGTATAGAAGCTCCGATTATGCCTCGTAATTTAGCATCTATACAAGTAGTAACGAAGATAGGTTTTCAATATGAAGGCGTATCTAGGAAGATGTTAATGGTAAATGGCGTGTGGGAAGATCATATGCGCTGGGTATTGTTAAATGAGTAATAGAAAGCAGATGGTTATCTAGACATGTAAACCATCTGTTTTTTGTCTTGTATTTCGAAACTTTTGCGAAATTCTGTTATAATTAATAGTGTTACATACATAATGGTAGTGCAGGAGGCGCAGTCTTATGATTAATCAAGAACGTTTAGTAAATGAATTTATGGAATTAGTACAAGTAGATTCTGAAACGAAATTTGAAGCAGAAATCTGCAAAGTATTAACGAAGAAATTTACAGATTTAGGTGTAGAAGTATTTGAAGATGACACAATGGCTGTAACTGGTCATGGTGCAGGTAACTTAATTTGTACTTTACCAGCAACAAAAGATGGTGTTGATACAATTTACTTTACTTCTCATATGGATACAGTAGTTCCTGGTAATGGAATTAAGCCTTCTATTAAAGATGGATATATCGTATCAGATGGTACAACAATTTTAGGTGCGGATGATAAAGCTGGATTAGCATCAATGTTCGAAGCAATCCGTGTTTTAAAAGAGAAAAATATCCCTCATGGTAAAATTGAATTTATTATTACAGTCGGAGAAGAATCAGGTCTTGTTGGTGCAAAAGCATTAGACCGTGAGCGTATTACAGCGAAATATGGCTACGCATTAGATAGCGATGGAAAAGTTGGTGAAATCGTTGTTGCAGCTCCAACACAAGCGAAAGTGAACGCAATTATTCGCGGGAAAACAGCTCACGCTGGTGTAGCGCCGGAGAAAGGTGTATCTGCAATTACTATCGCAGCGAAAGCAATTGCGAAGATGCCACTTGGTCGCATTGACTCTGAAACGACTGCAAATATTGGACGTTTTGAAGGTGGTACACAAACGAATATCGTTTGCGATCATGTACAAATCTTTGCAGAAGCTCGTTCTTTAATCAATGAGAAAATGGAAGCACAAGTTGCGAAAATGAAAGAAGCATTTGAAACAACTGCAAAAGAAATGGGCGGGCATGCAGACGTTGAAGTAAACGTTATGTACCCAGGATTTAAATTTGCTGATGGTGATCATGTTGTAGAAGTTGCAAAACGTGCAGCTGAAAAAATTGGTCGTACACCTTCTCTTCACCAAAGTGGTGGCGGAAGTGATGCAAACGTAATTGCAGGACATGGTATCCCAACAGTTAACTTAGCAGTTGGTTATGAAGAAATTCATACAACAAACGAGAAGATTCCTGTTGAAGAATTAGCAAAAACAGCAGAATTAGTTGTTGCAATTATTGAAGAAGTAGCGAAGTAATGGAATAGAAAAAGCGTGTAAATCAATTGTGATTTACACGCTTTTTATTTTGATTCGATTGCTTTGACAAGACGTATAAGCCAATATAAGAAAACCTATGGAAGTATATACGTTGTTGCTACATGTACTAGACGAAGGAATAATCCTAACGTATTCATATTGAAAATCGGAAGTAGTAAATAATTAATTGCAATGATTAATATAACTACAAGGAATGTATAATTGAGTTTATCCCGCTATTTGCCGGACAGTAAGCCCCCCACCTCAAAATTCAGCGAAAGTAAAGAATTTAGGTGAGGGCTGATTAAAGTTTCACTTTATTAGTTGATCTCATCATAATCAGACCCTTTCACATATATATCCTCTTTATATCGATTATAAAAAGAACAAGTAATTATTATAACTATTGTGCAAAATTTGATATAATGAAAGAACGAACGTTCTGATTAGGGAGTGAGTACTATGCGAGAAATGTATCCGAAAAATGGTCGTGTTATTTTACATGTAGATATGAATTGCTTTTTCGCATCTGTTGAAATTGCTCATGATCCATCATTACAAGGAAAGCCATTAGCGGTTGCTGGAAATGAAAAAGAGAGAAAAGGAATTATTATAACATGTAGTTATGAGGCGAGAGAATACGGAATACGTACGACGATGCCCCTTTGGGAAGCGAAAAGGTTATGCCCGCAATTAGTTGTAAGGCGTCCTAATTTCACATTATATCGCGAAGCTTCATTTCAAATGTTTCAAGTCCTTTCCCGTTTTACAGAAAAGATACAACCAGTCTCAATAGATGAAGGATATTTAGATATTACAGATTGCTACGCACTCGGTTCGCCTCTTGAAATAGCAAAGATGATTCAACAAGCACTATTAACAGAGTTGCAGCTTCCGTGTAGTATCGGAATCGCTCCAAATCTTTTCCTAGCAAAAACAGCTTCTGATATGAAAAAACCTCTCGGTATTACCGTACTTCGAAAACGTGATATTCCAGAAATGATTTGGCCACTTCCAGTTGAAGCAATGCATGGGATTGGAGAAAAAACAGCTGAAAAATTAAATGAAATTCATATACATACAATTGAACAGTTAGCGAAGGGAGACGAGCATATCATTCGCGCTAAAATTGGGAAGCATGGTATTGATTTACAAAAGCGTGCAAAAGGTATGGATGATAGGGAAGTGGATCCGAGTCAAATGGGCCAACATAAAAGTGTCGGTAACTCGATGACTTTTTCAAAGGATATGGATGAAGAGAAAGAATTGCTTGATATGTTAGAACGGTTATCAAAATCAGTGAGTAAAAGATTACAAAAGCGAACCCTTGTCAGCTATAATATTCAAATTATGATTAAATACCATGATAGGCGAACAGTAACACGGAGTAAGCAATTGAAAAATGCAATTTGGGAAGAACGCGATATTTTTCAAGCAGCATCCCGTTTATGGAAGCAACATTGGGATGGTGATTCCATTCGTTTACTAGGTGTTACAGCTACTGAAATAGAGTGGAAGACAGAATCGGTGAAACAATTAGATTTGTTTTCATTTGAAGAGGATGCGAAAAAAGAACCACTACTTGCTGTCATTGATCAAATTAACGATAAGTATGGAACACCGATTTTACAACGAGGTAGTCAACTACTACGTAAGCAAGAGAAGTCGTTTCAACAAAAGTTAGAAAATAAGTTTATGTAGAAGGTGTCATGAAGTAGTAAAATCATGACACCTTTCCTGTTTAACTCGCTTCTAAATTTAAAGAAGTCTTCCATCCAGCTCCAGTAACGCCAGATTCTAATAGCATTCTACTTACTATTTTTTCAATTAAGATAGCCGCATTTGTCTTGCAATGTAATGTAGCCTGTATACAAACTTTTTGATTAGAATCTACATCTTCACTATACAATTCTTTTAAACCGAGCCCTTCTGTACTTACCATATGCATAAGTAAAAAACGAATATGTGCTTCATTTTCTTCTGAACAAGTAAGGGAAAGTAAGTAGTTCGTTTGTTCTGGTGATTCTTCTTTTGATTTTTTATTCATAAAAAGAGCAATTGGGCGAAGAAGTATATTTGCTAGTAACACGCCAGCTGCACCTAATATAGCTGCAACGAGGAAACCGGCGCCTGTAAGAGTACCGACAGCAGCTGCACACCATAAAGTAGCTGCCGTATTTAGCCCTCTAATACTAAAACCATCGCGGATAATAACGCCACCCCCTAAAAAGCCAATGCCACTAACGACTTGAGCAGCAATGCGGGATGGGCTAGCATCATGATCAAGCATGACGGATAATAAAACAAATATACAGGCACCAAGTGATACGAGAGCATTTGTCCGTAACCCAGCCATTCGGTGTCTCCATTGTCTTTCCATTCCAATGCAAGCTCCTACAATAATTGCGATAACTAATCTGAATACAATGTCGTACCATACCATCATGGTCACCTCCATATATAATATGTGTTATGTCTTTTAGAATGAGCGGGGAATACCCACTCATTCTTATTTTTACAACCAGCTATGAAACTTTTTAATATAAAGCTTTTTCAGGAATTGTGTTAAAAAAGCGTAGCCTAATAGTATTCCTACTAACCAAGGGAAGTAGTTAAGTGGCAATGCTTGTAAACCAACGGCTGCACCAAGTGGTGAGAATGGAATATAAATCCCGATTGCCATAATAAGAGCGGTTAATAAAACGACTGGTGTTGATGCAGTGCTTTGAATAAATGGAATCTTTTGTGTTCTTATCATGTGAACAATTAAAGTTTGTGTTAACAATCCAACGACAAACCAACCGGACTGGAATAATGATTGCTCGCTCGGTGTATTTGCACCAAATACATTCCACATGACTACGTATGTGATAATATCAAATATGGAACTAATTGGGCCGATACAAATAATGAAGTTTCGTAAGTTTGCAGTATCCCATTTTCGTGGTTTTTCTAGAAACTCTTTATCCATTTTGTCCCATGGAATAGAAAGTTGTGAAATATCATAAAGTAAGTTTTGAATTAAAAGATGAATGGCAAGCATCGGTAAAAAAGGAATGAAAGCACTTGCTACTAACACACTAAACACATTACCGAAGTTAGAGCTAGCTGTCATCTTAATATATTTTAAAATATTTCCGAATGTAGTACGTCCTTCTAAAATCCCGGCTTCTAATATAGTTAAACTTTTTTCGAGTAGAATAATATCGGAAGCTTCTTTCGCAATATCAGTAGCAGTATCAACAGATATTCCGACATCAGCTTCACGTAATGCTACGGCATCGTTAATGCCGTCTCCCATGTAACCTACAGTGTGTCCATTTCCTTGTAATGCGTGTATAATACGAGATTTTTGCATTGGATTAAGCTTCGCAAATACAGTCGTTTCTTCAGCAAGTTTTGCTAATGCTTTATCTGGTAAAGAATCAATCTCGTAACCGAGGATTGGTTCGCCGATATCTAATCCAACTTCTTTACAAACCTTTCTTGTAACAATTTCGTTATCGCCAGTTAAAATTTTCACTTGTACACCATGTTTTTGTAATGCTTGAATTGCAGCTGCTGCAGATGGTTTCGGTGGATCTAAAAAGCCGATATATCCAGCGAGAATCATATCAGTTTCGTCTTTTACTGCGTACTCTTTATCATTTATTCTTCTATCTTTTTTATAAGCCACAGCAATAACCCGCATACCTTCACTATTTAGTGTCTCACTTAGTTTTTTGACATTTGAACGTATTTCCTCGGTGAGTGGGACGATTTTTTCATCCACTTCAGTGTAGTTACAAATTGATAAAATTTCTTCTACGGCACCTTTACAAACCATTGTATGTTCACCTGAACTATCCTTTACGATGACTGACATACGTCGGCGGGCGAAATCGAATGGAATTTCATCTAGCTTTTGAAAAGCTAATGGATTAAATTTATTGTTTTCCTCTGTATGCTTAATAACAGCTTTATCTATTAAATTTTTCAATCCAGTTTGATAGAAACTATTTAAATAGGCAAATTGCAAGACGCGATTGCATTCATTCCCCTTGGGATCTAAGTGACGAACAAGGACCACTTTATCTTCTGTTAAAGTTCCGGTTTTATCTGTACAAAGAATGTTCATAGCACCTAAGTTTTGAATAGAATTTAGCTGTTTTACAATTACTTTTTGTTTAGACATGTTAACGGCACCCTTAGCTAAATTAGCAGTTACAATCATTGGTAACATTTCAGGTGTAAGGCCAACAGCGACGGCAATAGCGAAGAAGAAAGCTTCTTGCCAATCTCCTTTTGTGAATCCATTAATGAGAAGGACAATAGGTGCCATAATAAGCATGAATGTAATTAAGAGCCAGCTTACTTTGTTTACACCTTTATCAAAGCTTGTTTCTACACGCTTTCCGATTACCTTATTTGCTAAAGAGCCGAAATACGTATCGGTACTTGTTGAGATGACAACAGCTTTCGCGCTGCCACTTACAATATTTGTTCCCATGAAACAAAGGTTTTCCATATCGAGTGGATTGTAATTTTTTTTCATGTTTGTCGGTAAGATATGCTTATTTTCTGTATGATAGCAGTGTTCGTATTTTTCTACAGGGAGTGCTTCCCCTGTTAAAGAAGATTGATTAACAAATAAATCTTTAGCGGATACAATACGCACATCAGCTGGAACGATATCACCGGCTGAAAGGGAAATAATATCGCCAGGTACAAGTTCCTCAATTGGAATTTCTGTTGTGTAATTTCGATTTAAATTCGTTACATTTTTTGTTTCATGTACAAATCCATTTATTCTAAATACGCTCGCAGTTGTTCGAACCATAGCTTTTAACTTATCGGCAGCTTTTTGAGAACGAAATTCTTGGGAAAACCGAATTGTTGCACTAAGTAGGACCATTGCAGATACGACAATTGTTCCTTGTATGTCATCTGTGAAAAAGGAAAGGGCTCCAAGAGCTAATAAAACGAAAATAAATGGATTTTTAAATGCCAGCAGAAATTGAATGTACCACGGCGCCATTTTATTATGAGCTATTTCGTTCGGACCGTATAAAGAAAGTCTACGAGACGCTTCTTGTTTAGATAATCCATCTTGTGTTGTTTCTAGAAGTTTTAACGCAGAGCTTACATCATGTGTTGCAACCTCCACTAATAATTCGTTATTTGTTTGCATGCTATCTTGCTCATAAGCATGCTTTGTTTCTTGTCTTTGTAAATTAAACATCAGTAGTTCCTCCTCTGTCATGAAAGAGGAAACAATCTGTTACCTAACTATTTGAAATGGTGAGGAACAGTTTCTTTCCTACCTACATGATGAAATATGAATGTAAAACGTATGGGTATCTGGGCCGAATCATCAATTGCCAACTGTTCCTCACCTCCGTACAATTTAGTAGTTTCTGAATATGCTATGTTTGTTTCATAGTAAGGTGCATATATACGTAAAAAGACCTTTACTCAAAACGAGTAAAGGTCTGAATTCGCAGTTAAAAGAGTCTACAACAAAGACTGTTAGTAAACATAAATAAAAACAGTTTTTGTGTATGACAAAATACATGCACCTCTCCCTCGTTGAGTTTTAGCACTGTATAGCATAGGTACTGAAACCAGCTACGTTAAAAAAGGCCTTCATTCCGACCTTTCCTGTTGACCCATTGGCGTCTCTCGACATTTTTGGGCAGCAGCGTTTCTCTATACAGGAGCCTCACCTAACAGAGACCATATTCAATTACATGTTGATGTTAGCACTGTAAAATCGTAGTGTCAATATCTTTTTTATCTGTGTTTTTAAAATATTAAATGGATTTATAATAGATATATGGGATGAAATGCATGATATTGATTATAAATAATATGGAAAATAAATATTTTTATAAAAGGGGAATTTGTAATGGTACCACAAAATTTTATTATAAATATTGAGAATCAAAAATGGTTGTTTAATGAGCAGGAAGATTTATGTTCTCATGGAGAAATATATTTAAATATGGCTGGAACCATTATTACGCAGGCAGGTATGGATGAGGAATGGGGAATAAGTGAATCAGCTTTAGCTTTGTTACGAACTTTAGATAAAGAATATATTTGTGATATTAAAAATGAAGAGGGGCTTATTTTGCACGGATGTGGCACTATGCTAATGTTAGGATGCCCAATTTCAATTCATTGGACTATAAACCATATAAGTAAAAACGTGATTTTAAAGGACTTTGTCAAAGTTATTTCTACTGATCAAAAGGCTATATACTATGAAGGGCTTCATATAGAATTGAATGAAAATGAATATAGAAGACAAATTGTTTCTTTTGCATTACAAGCAAAAGAATTATTTAATAAATCAAGTGACAAGATAATTTTAGATGAGTTTGATCAAAGGATGTATACAAACTTTTGGACGGAATATGACGATTTACTAAATAAGTATAAATAAAAAAGCACTGTAACCAGTGCTTTTTTATTTATAGATTACGAGATTGTAGGGTTTTCAAAAATAACAATCTCTGAACTGTTTGTAGTTGAAACACGTTGGGCGTAATATGTTAAAGCTGAAGAAATATATGCTGGTAACGTATCATTTGTATGTGATGTTGTATATTCATGGATTAATTCCTTTAAAGTTGTCCATTCTAATTGTGCTGGGTGATCAGACACGAAAGAACTTACCCAGCGATCAAATGAAGATGAAAAATCAGTTTGTAAACGAAATACTTCTTTCATAATAAAACGCTCCCTTAAAATGTAGTATAATCATTTTACCACAAAACACGAACGATGGCTAAATTTTTTAAGTATAATGTTCGTGTTATATAGTTGTCTAGATGATTGGTTATGTAAATTCAATTTGCCATTTGAAATAACATTCCGTAAGATGAGAGATAGAGTATATTTAGAGCTGGAGGAAAGAAAGTGGAATTTGTATTTTTAGGAACTGGTGCAGGTGTTCCTTCAAAAGGAAGGAACGTTTCAGCAATTGCTTTACAATTGTTAGAAGAACGAGGACAAACTTGGTTATTTGATTGTGGCGAGGCCACGCAACATCAAATATTACATACATCTGTACGTCCGCGCCGCATTGAAAAAATATTTATTACGCATTTACATGGCGATCATATTTTTGGATTGCCTGGTTTATTAGGTAGCCGTTCATTTCAAGGAGGAACTACGCCTTTAACGGTGTATGGACCGAAAGGAATTAAACAATTTATTGAAGTGGCATTATCGGTAAGTACGACACATGTGAAATATCCACTTGAAGTTGTGGAGATAACAGAAGAAGGTACCGTATTTGAAGATAATGAATTTTATGTAGAAACGAAAAGATTGTCACACGGTATAGAATGTTTTGGATATCGTATTGTAGAGAGAGATATACAAGGTGCTCTTTTAGTTGATAAGTTGCTTGAGATGGGTGTGAAACCAGGTCCAATCTTTAAACGTTTAAAAGATGGTGAAGCAGTTGAATTAGAGGATGGCACGATATTAAATGGAAATGAGTTTATCGGCCCACCTCAAAAAGGAAGAATTATTACTATCTTAGGTGATACGCGATATTGCGAAGCGAGTAGGGAGCTTGCGCAAGATGCAGATGTACTTGTCCATGAAGCGACTTTCGCAGCAGAAGATGAGCAACAAGCGTATGATTATTTTCATTCTACATCTAAGCAAGCTGCGAGCATTGCACTTCAGGCAAATGCGAAGCGACTAATATTAACTCACATTAGTTCTCGCTATCAAGGAGATACATATAAGGAATTATTGAAAGAGGCTAGAGAGTTGTTTTCTAATACAGAAATAGCGACGGATTTGAAATCATTCCCAGTAGAAAAATGATAATTTTATAAAAAATGGTAACGGCGGGTTACCATTTTTTTTTGTCTAAAAAAATTTAAAAATAAAACTGTTATTATTTTATACTTATACTTGGATGATACAGAAAATTAGGATGGTTTGAATATATAGGATAAAAATACGAAATAATGATTATTTAGAAAAACTGTTATATAAGTCAGATGACATACAAGTGATACAAATAGCAGAAATGGACTTTTATTCAGAACTTTTAAAATTCAACAAAAGTAAGCGTTTTATAAAAAACAAGCTATAATGAGGGCAGATTATAATTTATGATAAGTCACATGTATTTTAGTCATTATCGTAACAAGTGAAGTTGACTAAATCATGAGAGAGTAACACGAGAATTATAATAGGAAAGATATTACTATTATTTGTCATAAGTCTTTTTCACTTTTTAGCTAAACGATATGATTAGCGAGTGTATCTATTGCAAGTTCCTTAGTTGAAGCTTTTTATTAATAAGGTGGTGGAGATTTAATTGGTAGGTATACCACTCTTTAAAAGAGTTCAGAACATCAGCAGGTAGTCTAGGTGGAATAGCGGGTGCAAATTTAGTTGCATTAGCAATGGTTATATCACTTGTTTATGCTATGCTTGCAATGGCTTCTGTGTTAAACTTTGGATTGCTACCAGACTTTATTGTGGATTATCTTGTATCATTTTTAAATGAAAATAATGCTAAGATTCTTATGTATTATGATAACTGGTGTTATTTCAGGTTATATTGGATTACTTTTATTCAAAAACTATCCAATTCGTATAGCAGAACAAATTCGTGGTACAACTGGAAAAGCGACAGATGTAGCAGCTTAATAGAATAGTAGAATAAATTTTTTTCATAGAGGTTTAGGGGGAGTTATGATGAAGTATCGCTCAGTATTTGATATTATCGGTCCAGTTATGATTGGACCATCAAGTTCACATACAGCAGGCGCGGCAAGAATGGGGCAAGTTGCTCGCCAGCTGTTTCGTCATGAACCAGAAAGAGTAAGCATTTCGTTATATGGATCATTTGCAAAGACGTATCGAGGGCATGGTACGGATGTAGCACTAATCGGTGGAATATTAGGATTTGAAACAGATGACTTACGTATTCCAGAGGCGCTAGAAATAGCAAAAGAGCGCGAAATTGAAGTGGAATTCATTGAAGAAGATGCCAATGCACCTCATCCAAATACAGCGAGAATTCGTTTGTATAAAGGTGAAGATGAAATTGAAGTTGTTGCTTGCTCAATTGGTGGCGGTAAAATTGAAGTTGTAGAATTAAACGGATTCGATCTTCAATTATCAGGCACGAGCCCAGCACTACTTATTGTAAATAACGATCGCTTTGGTGCTATTGCAGCGGTAGCTTCAATCCTTGCGAAACATGAGATTAACATTAGTACGATGAGTGTATCTCGTAAAGAAAAAGGAAGAAGAGCGCTTATGGTCATCGAAACAGATGAATTATTAGCAGATGAAGTAATTGAAGAAATAAAAGCGCAACAAAATATTTGTCAAGTAACTATTATGGAATAATTGCAGGGGGGACACACCATGTTTCGGAACGCAGCGGAACTAGTGGCGCAAGCTAAAGAACAAAATGTAAAAATCGCAGAAATTATGATTCAATGTGAAATGGAAACAAGAAGTATTTCACGTGAAGAAGTAATTGCTGGTATGGAAAAGAACTTAGTAGTGATGGAGCAAGCAGTAGAACGTGGTATTCGCGGCGTGAAATCACCAACTGGTTTAACTGGTGGAGATGCTGTAAAAGTTCAAGCGTATATGAAGAGTGGAAAAGGCTTATCTGGAGATACGATTTTGGATGCAGTAAGCAAAGCTGTGGCAACAAATGAAGTAAACGCAGCGATGGGAATTATTTGTGCAACACCAACAGCAGGGTCTGCTGGAACAGTGCCAGGTGTACTATTTGCACTAAGAGAAAAATTGCAGCCTACACGTGAAGAAATGATTGAATTCTTATTTACAGCAGGAGCTTTCGGTATGGTTGTTGCGAATAACGCTTGTATTTCTGGTGCGGCAGGAGGATGCCAAGCTGAAGTTGGTTCAGCAAGTGGAATGGCGGCTGCAGCTGCAGTTGAGATGGCTGGTGGAACACAAGATCAAGCAGCTACAGCGATGGCAATTTCATTAAAGAACATGCTTGGTTTAGTGTGTGATCCTGTTGCAGGACTTGTAGAAGTACCTTGTGTAAAACGTAATGCAGCAGGAGCTGCAAATGCGATGATCTCAGCAGATTTAGCATTAGCTGGTGTAACGAGTACAATTCCATGTGATGAAGTAATTGAGGCAATGTTTAGAATCGGACAAACGATGCCAGTAGCACTTCGTGAAACAGCAGAAGGTGGACTTGCAGCAACGCCAACTGGTCGTCGCCTGCAAGAAGAGATTTTTGGGAAGAACAATAACTAAGTGTAAATTATAGAAAAAGGAGCTCAAATAAACTTGAGCTCCTTTTTCTATTTTTCTTTTGTTAGTTGTTCTAATGTTTTTCCAAGATTATGTGATCGTTTCGTTGCCTGTGTAATACAAGAAACAAGTGCTTGTTGAAATTTATGTTCTTGTAATACTTCAATACCTGCCTCAGTAGTTCCACCAGGAGAAGTAATTTCCTTTCGCAAAATAGAAGGGTGTTTGTCACTTGCTTTTAACATTTCAGCAGCACCAATCATCGTTTGAAGAATAAGTGATTTTGCAATATCTTCTTTTAAACCAATTTTTGTTGCAGCTTCTTCCATAGCTTCCACTACGTAATAAATATAAGCAGGTCCACTTCCGGATAATGCAGTGACAGCATGCATATCTTCTTCCTCTACAACAGAGACGAGACCAATCGTTTCAAATAAAGATGTTGCAGTGTGAATATGTTCCGCTGTTGCATGTTTTGAAGGGGAGATAGCGGTAGCTGATTTTAAAATGGCTGCGGATGTATTTGGCATTGCACGAATAATTGGAACGTCTTTTTGAAGTAGTTTTCTAATTGAGTGAGTAGAAACACCTGCTAGTAATGAAATAATAAGCACGTTATTATTTATGTATTCTTTAAAAGGGGTAAGCGCCTCTGCAACATCCTTTGGTTTCATTGCTAGAAAAAGAATATTTGCATCAGTAAGTAATTCTTTTTTATTATGAGTACCTTTGACACCGTATTTTTTATGTAGCTCTTGTAATCTTGTCTCGTTAGAACGATTACTTACAGTAATTTGTTCACCTTTAACGACATTTGCATGTAACAAGCCACCAATAATAGCTTCGGCAATAGAGCCTGCACCGAGAAAGGAAATGTTTTGAATAGACATGATGTTCCTCCTTTAATTTTGGTTAGAAATTCTTATAAATGTACATACATTCGTTTTTTTATAGGAAACACCTCTTTTTATCTGAAAATAATGACAAATATATATAGAAGTTGTAAACTGAAGAAGTATTCATTTTTGAACCGGAAAGAGACAGGGGGGCTAAGCATGACGGCGATTCACCGAATGGAGATTCCTGTACCATTTGCAGTGGAAACTGTGAATGTGTTTTTAGTTGAGGGGGAGACATTAACATTAATTGATACAGGGACGAATACAGAAGAGGCAAGGAATGCGTTAGAAAGTCAATTAGGTGCATTAGGACATACGATAGAAGATATTGAAACAGTAGTCATTACGCATCATCATGCAGATCATTGTGGACTTTTAAATATATTTTCTGAGAAGACGAATATTATTGGACATCCTTGGAATGAGCCTTGGATCACACAAAATCCAGAATTTTTAAAGCGGTATCATGAATTTTTTAGAGAGACGGCCTTACAGTTTGGTGTGCCAGCAGCATTTTTGAAAGACGAGTCGTTATTGACGACGAGGACACTTAAATATTCTTGTAATAGATCGTTAACGCATACTGTGAGAGAAGGAGATCGTATTGATTCTTTGCCTGGATTTATAGTACTTGAAACACCAGGTCATGCTTCTACTCATATTTCTTTATATAGAGAATCTGATGGAATATTAATTGGTGGAGATGCTCTCATCAGTCATATTTCTTCGAATCCAATACTAGAACCACCATATGAAGGGCAAACAGAACGGGCACGCCCATTACTACAATATAATCAAACATTACAGCGTTTAAGCGAAATGAATATTTCACGCATTTTATCAGGGCATGGGGAAGATGTTCTAAATGTGAAACAACTTATTGAAACGAGATTACAAAAGCAAGAAACACGTGCTTTTAAAGTGCTTGAGTTATTAAAGGAAAAACCAATGACAGCATTTGAAGTATGTGTAAAACTATTTCCGGTATTATATAAAGAACAATTACCACTTACTATTTCAGAAACGGTTGGACAATTGGACTATTTAGCATATAATCAACAAGTGATGATTGATGAATCATCGCAACAATTGATTTATTATGCAAAGTAGGTGACAGCAATGACAGGACGTTTACAAAATAAAGTAATCGTCATTACAGGTGCTTCTAGTGGGATTGGTGAGCAAGTTGCAATGCAAGTTGCAGCACAGGGAGCGACTCCCGTATTAATGGCTCGAACAGAAGAGAAACTACAAGCGTTAGTAGACAAAATTAAAGAAACTTATAATACGCCTTGCTATTATTATGTATTAGATGTAAGTGAAGAGATGGAAGTACAGTCTGTTTTTTCAAAGGTATTACAAGAAGTAGGACGTATTGATATATTAGTAAACAATGCGGGATTTGGTATTTTTAAAACGTTTGAAGATGCGTCAATGGATGAAGTAAAAGATATGTTCCAAGTAAATGTATTTGGATTAGTAGCATGTACGAAAGCGGTACTACCTTATATGGTAAACAAGAACGAAGGACATATTATTAATATTGCTTCCCTTGCCGGAAAAATTGCAACTCCGAAATCAAGTGCGTATGCAGCAACGAAACATGCTGTATTAGGATTTACGAATAGTTTACGCATGGAATTAGCGAATACAGATATTTATGTTACAGCAATTAATCCAGGTCCGATAGATACAAACTTTTTTGAAATAGCGGATCAATCTGGTACCTATGTAAAGAATATGGGACGTTACATGTTAAAACCAACATACGTAGCAGAACAAATCGTAAAGTCGATGCACACGAAAAAACGTGAAGTAAACTTACCGAAGTGGATGGGAATTGGACCGAAACTTTATGCTTTATTCCCAGGTTTATTTGAACGTGTAGCAGGTAAATCATTAAGTAAAAAATAGGAGGTTTCCATATGGAAATCTCCTATTTTTTTATTTTCCAGTCACATAATCGTAAACGATATCCTCAACTGCCTCGTATACATCAATTTCAGTATTTGAATGAATTATCGTTTGAATATGTTTAATTAGCATTTCCTGATCTTCTTTTGATATTGGACTGCATTGATATTGCTGAAAACTTTTTATAATCATTTTCTCAATTAATTTTTCGTTCATATTTTTTCCCGCCTGTATGTACGTATGTATTGTTTTATTGTACTTGAAGTGAAATAAAAAAACTACCATGCACTATTTTTGTATAAAAATTCGGTTGTGTGTAATGTTTTTCTAGTGAAATTAAGTTTTTTTACTTTTAAAAATTTATAAATATTTAATTGACTCTATAAATATACAATATTATAATCATACTTAATTTAAAGAATCGATTTGAGGAGGAACTTATGAAAGTCGCAATTATTGGAGCCACTGGATATGGGGGCATTGAGTTAATTCGTTTATTAGAACAACATCCATATTTTTCTATAGCATCTCTTCATTCTTTTTCACAAGTTGGTGAGTGTATAACAAATGTATATCCGCATCTTCGAAATGTCCTCGTTCATACGTTACAAGAAATTGATGTGGAGACAATAGGGAAAGAAGCAGAAATCGTATTTCTAGCAACACCAGCAGGAGTATCGGCGGAGTTAACTCCCAAGTTATTAGCAGAAGGTTTAAAAGTAATTGACCTATCTGGAGACTTTCGTATGATAGATCCTTCGTCATATGAACTGTGGTATAAAAGGCCAGCAGCGAAAGAAGAAATTCTTAGAAAAGCAGTGTATGGGTTAAGTGAATGGAAAAGGACTAAGATTCAAAAGGCAAATTTAATTGCAAACCCAGGATGTTTTGCTACAGCCACATTGCTAGCGATAGCACCGTTAGTACGTAGTAGCAGGATTGAAGAAGATTCGATTATTATTGACGCGAAATCAGGGGTATCAGGAGCAGGTAAAACACCAACAACAATGACTCATTTTCCTGAGCTATACGATAACTTACACATCTATAAAGTAAACCAGCATCAGCACGTTCCAGAGATTGAGCAAATGCTTACAGAATGGAATAGTGAGTTACAGCCAATTACATTTAGCACACATTTAATACCGATATCACGAGGAATCATGATTACACTTTATGCAAAAGTAAAACAAAAGATGGAAATAAAGCAACTTCAAAAATTGTATGAAGAAACGTATGAACAATCGCCTTTCATCCGAATTTGTACGCAAGGGAAATTTCCAAGTCCAAAAGAAGTGAGAGGCTCAAATTATTGTGATATTGGCATAGCTTACGATGAAAGAACAGAAATAGTTACGGTCGTTTCTGTTATAGACAATATGATGAAAGGCGCGGCTGGGCAAGCGATTCAAAATGCAAACATAATAGCGGGACTAGAAGAGACAACAGGTTTACAACATATGCCGCTTTATCTATAAGGGGGACATGATGATTAAAGTAGCGTCTATTACAAAATTAGAAAATGGTTCAATTGTAACGCCGAAAGGCTTTTCGGCAATTGGTACTGCAAATGGTCTGAAAAAGGATTTAGGGGCAATCGTTTGTGACGTACCAGCATCATGTGCCGCTGTGTATACAACGAATCAAATACAAGCAGCCCCTTTGCAAGTAACGAAGGATAGTATAACGGCAGAAGGGAAGTTACAAGCAATTATCGTTAATAGTGGAAATGCAAATGCTTGTACTGGAATGAAAGGATTACAAGACGCATACGAGATGCGCACATTAGGGGCGGAACATTTTGGATTGAAAGAAAATTACGTTGCAGTAGCTTCAACAGGTGTAATTGGTGTTCCGCTACCGATGGATATAATCCGAAAGGGAGTTGCAACTCTTATACCGACGAAGGAAGAAAGTGAAGCATATTCTTTTTCTGAAGCAATTTTAACGACGGATCTCATAACGAAAGAAACTTGCTATGAAATGATTATTGATGGGAAGAAAGTGACGATTGCGGGTGTTGCAAAAGGTTCAGGGATGATTCATCCGAATATGGCAACGATGCTTAGTTTTATTACGACAGATGCTCATATAGAGCATGACGTATTGCAAACGGCATTATCCCAAATTACGAATCATACATTTAATCAAATTACGGTAGATGGAGATACTTCTACGAATGATATGGTCATCGTTATGGCAAGTGGATTATCAGAAACAAGGCCGATAAATATGGAACATACAGATTGGGAAACTTTCGTATGTGCTTTACAGAAGGTATGTGAAGATTTAGCAAAAAAAATTGCGCAAGATGGTGAAGGCGCTACGAAGTTAATAGAAGTAAATGTGCTAGGAGCTCAAACGAATGAAGAGGCAAAAAAAATTGCAAAGCAAATAGTCGGTTCGAGTCTTGTGAAAACAGCAATACATGGTGAAGACCCAAACTGGGGACGAATTATTAGCAGTATTGGACAAAGTGAAGTAGCTATTAGTCCGAATACAATTGACATTACTCTTCAATCTATATTGGTATTAAAAAATAGTGAGCCTCAAACATTTTCTGAAGAAGAAATGAAAGAGAGATTACAAGAAGATGAAATAGTCATTAATGTGTACTTACACTTAGGAGAAGAGACAGGATCAGCTTGGGGCTGTGACTTAAGCTATGAATATGTGAAAATAAACGCTTGTTATCGTACATAAGGAGAGAGAAGATGAGCGAATATATTGTAGTGAAATGCGGCGGTAGTATGTTGAATCAATTAAAAGCTGTGTTTTTTGAATGTATAAAGAAATTGCAACAGAAGTATAAAGTAGTGATTGTTCATGGTGGTGGGCCAGAAATTGATGCCAAATTAAAAGATTGTAACATCAACGTAGAAAAAAGAGATGGATTACGCGTAACACCAAAAGAAGTTATGGATGTTGTTCAAATGGTGCTATGCGGAAGTACGAATAAAAAACTCGTAATGAATTTACAAAAGCATAATTTACTTGCGGTAGGTTGTTCAGGATGTGACGGCAATTTACTTCAAGTTCAACCTGTCAGTGAAGAGATAGGATATGTGGGGGAAGTAAGTTATGTAGAAACAGCCTTATTAAAAGGATTAATGAATATGGAGTATATTCCTGTTATTGCTCCAATCGGGGTAAATGGTAATGAAGTTTATAACATAAATGCGGACAATGCTGCAGCTGGGATTGCGGCTGCGTTAGGGGCAAAAGAGCTTATTTTTATTACGGATGTAGATGGAATATTACATGAAGGGAATTTGGTAAAGGAAACGGATGAATCTGAAATTGCTACTTTTATAGAAACAGGTGTTATTACAGGTGGGATGATTCCGAAAGTACAGGCGGCACTAGCATCATTAAAAATGGGAGTGCAAAAGATAAGTATTGTGAATGGTACAAAAGATTTTACTGAGGTTACGGGAGAGTGTATTGGAACGACGGTAACGAAAGGTGTGAGTATTGCATGACGAGTCATCTTTTTCAAACGTATGGCAGAAGAACTATTGAGTTTGTAAAGGGAACTGGAACGAAAGTTATTGATAATAACGGTAAGGAATATTTAGATTTCACATCAGGAATTGGCGTATGTAATTTAGGACATTGTCACCCTACTGTTCTCAAAGGTGTACAAGAGCAACTTGATGATATATGGCATATATCTAACCTGTTTACAAACAGCTTGCAAGAAGAAGTTGCGTCATTATTAACAGAAAATAGAGAATTAGATTATGTGTTTTTCTGTAATAGTGGGGCAGAGGCAAATGAAGCGGCTTTAAAGTTAGCACGTAAGCATACTGGAAAATCTCTCGTCGTAACATGCCAGCAGTCTTTTCACGGTAGAACATTTGGAACGATGAGTGCAACGGGCCAAGATAAGGTAAAAGAAGGATTTGGTCCATTACTTCCATCTTTTTTACATATCCCTTTTAACGATATTAAAGCATTAGAGGAAGTAATGAATGAAGAAGTTGCGGCGGTAATGGTAGAAGTTGTTCAAGGAGAGGGAGGAGTAATACTTGCTGATCTATCTTTTTTGAAAGAGATTGAAACATTATGTAATAAGTTCGGTTCCTTATTTATTATAGACGAAGTACAAACGGGGATAGGAAGAACTGGAACACTATTCGCTTATGAACAAGTGGGAATAGAGCCTGATATCGTTACCGTTGCAAAGGCGCTTGGGAATGGGATTCCTGTCGGAGCGATGATTGGCCGGAAAGAGCTCGGAGCGTCGTTTACTGCAGGATCACACGGTTCAACTTTTGGCGGGAATTACATCGCGATGGCTGCAGCGAAAGAAGTATTGCAAGTAAGTGAAAAACCATCGTTTTTAAAAGAAGTACAAGAAAAAGGCGAGTACGTATTAGAGAAGTTGCAAGAGGAATTACAGCATGTCGAATGTATTCAAAATATACGTGGTAAGGGGCTTATGATTGGGATTGAGTGTAAGCATGAAGTTGCAAGTTTTATAGAACAACTAGAAAACGAAGGACTTCTCGTATTACAAGCAGGTCCTAATGTGATAAGACTATTACCGCCACTCATTGTCACGAATGAAGAGTTAGAACAGGCAGTATATATAATAAAAAAAGTAGTTTGTACAAAAAACGTATCAATCATATAAGGGGGAAGTTTCATGTCAACTGTACAAGTACCGAAATTAAATACGAAAGATCTTTTAACACTAGAAGAATTAACGAAAGAAGAAATTATTTCTTTAATTGAGTTCGCTATATATTTAAAAAAGAATAAGCAAGAGCCTTTATTACAAGGCAAAATATTAGGGCTTATTTTTGATAAGCATTCAACTCGTACTCGTGTATCTTTTGAAGCAGGAATGGTACAGCTCGGGGGACATGGTATGTTTTTAAGTGGGAAAGAGATGCAAATGGGAAGAGGAGAAAGCGTTTCAGATACTGCGAAAGTATTATCGCAGTATATTGACGGGATCATGATACGTACATTCTCACACGCGGATGTAGAAGAGCTTGCAAAAGAATCGAGTATTCCTGTTATTAACGGTTTAACGGATGATCACCATCCTTGTCAAGCATTGGCAGACCTTATGACGATATACGAAGAAACAAATACATTTAAAGGAATAAAATTGGCTTACGTAGGTGACGGAAATAATGTATGTCATTCATTGTTGCTAGCGAGTGCAAAAGTCGGAATGCATATGACTGTGGCAACGCCTGTAGGGTATGAACCGAATGAAGAGATTGTAAAAAAAGCGTTAGCAATTGCCAAGGAAACAGGAGCTGAAATTGAAGTTTTGCATGATCCTGAATTAGCGGTGAATGAAGCAGATTTCATTTATACTGACGTTTGGATGAGCATGGGGCAAGAGGGCGAAGAAGAGAAGTATACTTTATTTCAACCTTACCAAATCAATAACGAACTTGTTAAGCATGCGAAGCAAACATATCGTTTCTTACACTGTTTACCTGCCCATCGTGAAGAAGAAGTAACAGGAGAAATTATAGATGGACCGCAGTCTATCGTCTTTGAGCAAGCTGGTAATCGATTGCATGCTCAAAAAGCGTTATTAGTGAGTTTATTTAAAAATGTAGAAGAGCCTTCCTAAAAGGGAGGTTTTTTTATATTAAAATGTCGGATGTATATTTGGTTAACCATTTCGATATCATTTATAATAAAAGAGAAAACTAAATTTGTTTTTCAGAGTGTGTAAGGACATACTACATATAAAAATATAGTTAAAGAGATGATGAGGGTGAAAACAACTAAGAAAACATATTCGTTTTTCCAGCGGATGTGGAGAATATTAAAGTTTCAATATTATAAGTTGCTTCGATCGCCAGAAGGCGCAAAGAAAGTATCGTTAGGGTTTGCTATAGGATTCGGCTTAGAAATGTTAGTCATTTATACGGCATCGCTCGTATATGTAATATTTTATCCAATCGTCAGGTTAGCAAAGGGATCTTTTCCTGCGGCAGTTATTGGCAATATTATTGGGAAAATATCGTTTCTCCCAGTATTTTTATTTCCGCTTGCGTATGCGCTAGGAAAAATGATTTATCCATTTCATGTACAGAAAATTCATCATGAACCATTTACGATATCGGACTTGTTTTCAAGTCACATTTTTACGATATTAAAGAGCTTATTACAAAGTGAAGTGTATGTATTAATTGGAATGACGATTTTAGGAGTTGTGTTTGGTCTCATTTCATATTTCGTTGTGCATTATTTATACGAAAAGAACCGTAAGTTACGTTTGAAGAAAAGGAAGAAACGAGTGAGAGAACCACTTGTACAATTATAAACAATGTCACATTCATTTTCTCCTTTGAATATGTTTAAGAAAAAGGAGGAGAGGATAATGTATTATTATTACGTACCTCAAGTATATCCATATGTAAATTATTATCCGGTTTATGATACGAGTAGACAATACGAATTATATCGGCAACAACAATTACAGCAATTATCACAAATACCACAATTACCAACACAACAGCCTACACAGGAAAAAAAACCATATTTAACAACATGGCCATATTCCAATGTATACTATGGTAATTATTACGAATCATAAAGCTGCTTCTATTTAGAAGCAGCTTTATACGTTTGTTTTCAAAATTAAATTTTGAATGGTTTGAAGAGAATGAATGAGCTTTTCGCGCTCTTCCTCAGATAATGTTTGGAAATTTTCTTTTAGTTTGTCTAAAATGAATTGCTGATACTGATTTACTAATAATTTCCCTTCAGCTGTTAGAGAAATTAAAATGACCCGTCGATCTTTTTCGCTATAATGACGCTCTATTAGTTCTTCTTGAATAAGTTTGTTTAATAGAGGTGTCATGTTAGGCCGTGAAATCGCTAGCCGCTTGCCGATTTCGGAAACTGCTAATGTGCCGTTTTCATGCAAAAGCAGTAATACTTGTGTATGTGATGGCGGCATATGTCTTTGAGAAGAAAATTCTCCAGGAAGCATAAATTTGCGATAAAAAAGAGGCACTAGCGAAAGAAGATGATCAACAATACGTTCCCACTCGCGTGATTCCATATAAAGGCCCCCTTCCACTATCATTGTAACAAAAAAGACATGTTATAAAAATAGAATTGTTTCATGGTCGCTTTAATATTTGTAGGATAACACTTGCTTTGTAAATGTATTGGCAATAATTGCATAGCCGTTATCATTTGGGTGTACTTGGTCAAATAATAACTCTTTTTTATCATTTGATATTAATTTGCGAATTGGTAAAACGATAGATGGTTGATTTGCTTTGGAAATGGAATAAACAGATTCATTCCAGCCATCTAAAAACATATCTGCATAACTTGCGATGGAGTCATCGAGTTGTAACGGGTTATAGAGTTCTGAGAGAATGAGTAAAGCGTCCGGATTTTGATCTCGAACTGTCTTTACAATACTTTTTATATCCGCTTCAAAATGGGCTTTTTCTTTATTTAACATTTTTATACCATCTATAACACCAACATCACGATTTAAACGAAATAAATTATTTCCTCCAATATTAATTGTAATTATATTTGCTGCTCTAATTTTTTCCTTTACATCTTCTGATTGAACTTTTTTAGCGAGACGATCTGTTGTAAGACCGTTTACCCCAAGGTTTTCTACTGTAATTGGTTTATGAATTTGTGCTTCTATTTGCTTAGAAGCTAATTCAGCAAATCCACCTTGTGTCGATCCATATCCTTTAGCGAGTGAATCACCTAATACAAGATGATAAAAAGATTCGTTTGTTTGCTTATCAATCCAATTTGGGGCAGATGTTTTTTCTGTTTTTTCTTCAGATTCATTTTGTTTTGTCTCGTCGTTCTTTTCAAAATAAGAATAAGAAATGATCAGAAGGAGGAGACAAACAATTGTTAAGATGACTTTTTTCATAAATTCATCCTCCTTGTAATTGGTAATTGTATCATATTCAGCAGTATTAGCAATGTAAGGGCATATTATATGTTTATGAAAAGTTTATAATAACTTTACAGAAAATTTGTTGAAGTTTGTCAAAAAATATTGACGATAGGAAAGAACTTTATATATGATAATGTCAGATAAGGTGAAACTTTAATGAGTGGGAGCTTTATTTCCTATTAATTGTTAGTCTTCATCAATCGGGCGTTTAAGGGGACTACTCGTTAGCGCAGGATGAAATGAAAATTGTGTCTCTAATAGAAGAAAAAAGGTATGTGGTTAGAGACAGATAGGGATTCATTTCATTATTTCTGGTAATTGTATAAGGGGGATTTTTTGTGAAAAAGTCAAAAAAAATGCTGGCTGGAGCAACTCTTGCGATTGGTGTTATAGCACCGCAAGTAATGCCAGCAACAGCTCATGCAGATGAGAACACTGGGGAGAGTACAGTTAACTTACGAATTCTAGAAACATCAGATATTCACGTTAACTTAATGAATTACGATTATTATCAAACGAAAACAGATAATAAAGTAGGTCTCGTACAAACGGCAACACTCGTTAATAAAGCACGTGAAGAAGTGAAGAACTCTGTCCTATTTGATGATGGGGATGCATTACAAGGGACACCGCTTGGAGATTATGTAGCAAATAAAATAAAAGATCAGAAGAATCGTGTGGATCCTAGTTATACACATCCATTATATCGTGTAATGAATTTAATGAAGTATGACGTCATCTCTCTTGGGAATCATGAATTTAACTACGGTTTAGATTATTTAAATAAAGTGATTGAAAAAACGGATTTCCCGGTTATTAACTCGAATGTCTATATAGATGACCATGATGGTAATGATGAGAATGACGAGCATTACTTTGATAAACCATATCATATTTTAGAGAAAGAAGTAGTGGATGAAGCAGGCCAAAAACAAATAGTGAAGATTGGTGTAATGGGATTTGTTCCACCACAAATTATGAATTGGGATAAAGCGAATTTAGAAGGAAAAGTAAAGGCAAAAGATATTGTGCAAACAGCGAAAAAATTAGTTCCGGAAATGAAGGCGCAAGGTGCGGATATTATAGTTGCACTAGCGCATTCAGGTGTTGATAAGAGTGGATACAACGAAGGAATGGAAAATTCATCGTTTTATTTAGCGACAGAAGTTCCTGGCGTAGATGCAGTATTAATGGGACATTCACATACTGAAGTGAAGGATGTATTTAATGGTGTTCCAGTTGTAATGCCTGGTGTCTTTGGAAGTAACTTAGGTATTATTGATATGCAATTGAAAAAGGTAAACGGAAAATGGGAAGTACAAAAAGACCAATCTAAGCCACAACTTCGCCCGATTGCTAATAGTAAAGGTACCCCATTAGTAGAATCTGATCAAAAATTAGTTAATGAAATTAAAGATGAGCATCAAGCGACAATCGACTATGTAAATACACCTGTAGGTAAAACGAAAGCACCAATTAATAGTTATTTTTCATTAGTACAAGATGATCCTTCCGTACAAATTGTGACAAATGCGCAAAAATGGTATGTAGAACAAGAACTTAAAAAACCAGAGTACGAAGAGATTAAAGATATTCCGGTTTTATCTGCAGGCGCACCATTTAAAGCAGGTGGCCGAAACGGTGCTACATATTATACGGATATTCCAGCTGGAACGTTAGCAATTAAAAACGTTGCAGATTTATACGTGTATCCAAATACGTTATATGCTGTAAAAGTAAATGGGGCACAAGTGAAAGAATGGCTTGAAATGTCTGCAGGTCAGTTTAATCAAATTGATCCAAAGAAAACAGAAGAACAGCCGTTAGTAAATATAGGCTATCCTACATATAACTTTGATATTTTAGATGGCTTAAAATACGAAATTGATGTAACACAACCAGCGAAATACGATAAAGATGGAAAAGTTGTAAATGCAAATACGAATCGTATTGTAAATATGACATATGAAGGTAAGCCAGTAGCTGATGATCAAAAGTTCATCGTCGCTACAAATAACTATCGTGGAAGTAGTCAAACGTTCCCAGGTGTAAGTAAAGGGGAGGTTGTATACCAATCACAAGATGAAACACGTCAAATCATTGTGAAGTATATGCAAAAAATAAAAAATATTGATCCAGCAGCTGATCAAAATTGGACGTTTAAACCGATTGTTGCAGATAAATTAAATACAACATTTGATTCTTCACCAAATGCACAAAAGTATATAAAGAAAGATGGGAACATATCATATGTTGGACCATCTGAAAATGAATTTGCTAAATATGCAATTGATATAACGAAGAAAAATGATGATAAAGAAACTGGTGAAGGAAATCCAACGACACCGCCAACAGGTGGGGGAGAAAATCCAACAACACCGCCAACAGGTAATGGAGAAAACCCAACACCACCAACAGAAGAAGGTAATAATGGTAATGAACCAAAACAAGATGGAAACAATACTGGATCTGGACAAACTACAACAGATGATCAAAATACAAAAGAAATAACAACAACTGTAAGTGAAAATAAAGAAGCTGAAAAAGATGAACGTGATTTACCGAAAACAGGTGCAAGTATTGCTTCTACAATTGGAGCGGGTCTTGCGTTTGTTGGAGCGGGATTACTTATGTTATTTAGAAGAAAGAAAGCGAATAGATAGTCGAGAAATATAAAAAGGATTACCGATTTGGTAATCCTTTTTATTATATTATGAAACTGGTACTGCTTTTTCTTTTTTCCATGAAAGACCGAATCCAGTAAAGCCGACGATAATGGTTACGACTGGACATGCTAAACAGAAGATTGCGTATGGCAGGTAATCGAATGTTGGAACGCTAAGAACGTTTGTTAAGAATACGCCACTTACACCCCATGGTACGAGTGGATTAATTACTGTACCAGCATCTTCTAATACTCGTGATAAATTACGACGTTCTAAACCGACTTCATCGTATTTATTAGCAAATGCTTGTCCTGTTAAAACGATGGATAAGTACTGCTCACCGAGTAAGAAGTTTACACCAATTGCAGTTGAAGCAGTAGAAATAATTAAGCGTGTACTAGTTTTTACGAAGCTAGAGATAATATTCATCAGCTGCGCTATAATACCCATTCCTTGTAATAATCCTCCCATACAAAGAGCTAGGAAAATAAGAGCAATTGACATCATCATACTTTGCAGGCCACCGCGAGATAATAAGCTATCAATATCTTTGATACCAGTTTTAGAAACGTAACCGTCTTGCATAATTTTTATTAAATCAGCTAAAGAAGTGCTAGGTTTAAAAATAAAGAGAATAATAATCCCTACCACAATTCCTGCAAGTAATGTTGGAACTGCGGGTACCTTTTTAAATGCGAATAGGAACAGTAATAAAATAGGAATCAGTGTAACGATAGAAATCGTTGCATTTTTTTCTAATGTGTTAATAAATGCTGAGAAATCAACGTTTCCACCAGATCCGCTTCCTAAAATGAAAAATGCGATAAAAGCAATAATGAAAGCTGGCACTGTTGTCCAAAGCATGTTACGAATATGTTCAAATAAATCTACACCCGTTACAGCAGGCGCTAAGTTTGTTGTATCAGATAAAGGAGACATTTTATCTCCGAAGAATGCCCCAGAAATAATTGCCCCAGCAATAAGAGCTGGATCGTATCCAAGGGCAGTACCCATTCCCATAAAGGCAAGTCCTACAGTTGCAGCAGTTGTAAATGCACTACCGATACTCGTTCCAACAATTGCACAAACAACAAAAACAGTTGGAACGAAAATTTTTGGAGATACAAGTTGGAAGCCGTATACCATTAAAGTTGGAATAGTTCCAGCTGCGATCCAAATGCTAATTAATACGCCTACAAGTAAGAAAATAAATATAGATGGAATACCAGCTGAAATACTACTTATCATTCCTTTTTCCATAGTAGACCAATCAATTTTTTTCATAAATCCAAACGCTAATAAAAGAACGATGCCAAATAAAATCGGGATGTGTGGTGAAACTTCTAATTTGATAACACTAAAGCCAATGCAGAAAAAGATAAAAATTGTTAAAAGAACAGACTCAATTTTTGAAACCATTGTTTTCCCCTCCTAAGTAATGTGAAATAGCTCTTTTTTATATAAAATTCGCCAATATTGTATATTTCCTTCTAAAATTTAGAATTTTGTGACAAATTACCGGTAATTGTTAGTTCTTCTATATGATGCGGAAATGATTGGATAAAAAAACGTCCCTGCATATAATTATGCAGGGACGAAGAAATCGCGGTACCACCCTAGCTTGTGAAATGAATGTATCACAAAATAAAGGGTCATATGATATGCGCTTATAAAATAAAAAACGCCCCTGCAATATATGCAGGGACGAAAAATTCGCGGTACCACCCTAAATTGTGAAACAGTGTCGTTTCACCACTCTTTAGACATAACGGTCTATAACCGTCCTTCACTACTCCTCACGTTTCGTAAAAGAAGCTCCAGGGGGTAATTCATAATTCGCTCTGTACTGGTTCGCACCGACCACCAGCTCTCTGAAATCAGAAATCGAAATACTACTAAATCCTATCAACGCCGATTCATATGATGTTAGTTAAATTTTTATCATATTTTCATCTTACATGTCAATAAAAATATTAAATGTTTTTTTAGGGAAATAAAGGATAATTGTTTTTAACGCTGTAAAAATGTACGTTATAATGAATTTGAAAGGGGGAGGAAAGAGTGAAGAAAAAAATAATTCTTTTTACCACTTTATTAGTTATTGGAGGAAGTGCTGGAATTTACACAGCTTTTGCGGCTGAATCAGAGCAGTTGAAACAAAAGCAAATACAACAGTCAGAAGTGAAGAAAGCGAAAGAAGCTGAAGAGAAGAAATCAATGGAAAAAGCAGCAGAGAAACTAGGAGTTTCTACTGAGGGGAAAACAAAAGAAGAGGTTACGAAAGAAGTAAATACCGCTAGGTTTGATAAGCGTCATGATTTATTAATTGAACACGCTAAACAACTTGGAATTGATACAGAGGGGAAAAAAGATGAAGAAATTATTTTAGAAATTGGAAAGATACAGCATGGAAAGTAGAACAACTTATCATATGATAAGTTGTTCTTTTTTAAGGACTATTTGATTTTAAAATAATTGACAGTCATTCAGATTTAATGTTAACTATATTTATAAACAAGTTAACATTAGGGGTGACAATTGTGACAATAAATAGTAAAACGATTGAAAAATCATCTTATACATATGAAGAATTAGCAGAGAAAAATAAAGCTTACGTATGGCACCCATTTACACAAATGAAAGATTATTTAGAAGAAGATCCTGTCATTATTGAACGTGGAGAGGGAAGAAAGCTATACGATGTAAATGGTAATGAATATTGGGATGGTGTTTCATCTATATGGTTAAATGTTCACGGACATCAAGTACCGGAATTAGATGAAGCAATTCGTGAGCAATTAAATAAAATTGCTCATTCTACTATGTTAGGACTTGCTAATGTTCCATCTATTTTATTAGCAGAAAAAATTATTGAGGTTGTACCAGATGGATTGAAGAAGGTATTCTATTCTGATTCAGGTTCTACCGCTGTTGAAATTGCAATTAAGATGGCTTTCCAATATTGGCAGCATAAAGGGAAACCAAAGAAACAAAGATTCGTTACATTAAAAGAAGCATATCACGGTGATACAATTGGAGCTGTTTCGGTAGGAGCAATAGACTTGTTTCACCAAGTGTATAGTTCGCTCTTATTTGATGCGATTAAAATGCCGTATCCATATACATATCGTTCTCCTTACGGAAATAATAAGGAGGAAATTGTAAAAAGCCATTTAGAAGAAATGGAAGAATTGTTGAAAGAAAAGCATGAAGAAGTAGCTGCCATCATTGTAGAGCCATTAATGCAAGGTGCTGGCGGGATGATTACAATGCCAAAAGGATATTTAAAAGGACTGCGCGATTTATGTACTAAGTACAATGTATTATTTATTACAGATGAGGTAGCGACTGGATTTGGGCGTACTGGGAAAATGTTTGCATGTGAACATGAAAATGTGACGCCAGACATTTTAACTGCTGGGAAAGGTTTAACAGGTGGATATTTACCAATTGCAGTTACGGTAACGACGGATGAAATATATAATGCCTTCTTAGGAGAATATGAAGAACAAAAAACATTTTTCCATGGACATAGCTACACAGGCAATCCGTTAGGGTGTGCCGTAGCAATCGCGAATCTAGAACTATATGAAAAAACAAATTTAATAGAAGAAGTGGCACGTAAAACGGATTATGTGGCAGCGCAATTAGAAAAGCTCTTTGCGTATAAACATGTAGGTGATATTCGTCAGTGCGGATTAATGGTTGGTATTGAGCTTGTGAAGAATAAGGAAACGAAAGAAGCGTTCGACTGGACAGAAAGAGTCGGTGTTCAAGTATGTAAACGCTCAAGAGAGCTGGGTATGATTTTGCGCCCGCTCGGCAACACGATTGTATTTATGCCTCCTCTTGCTTCTACAATTGATGAGATTGACGATATGTTACGTATTTTATATAAAGCAATCTCGGATGTTACGGAGGGAGAATAATGAGCGGTTTTTTTATAACAGCAACAGATACTGAAGTTGGAAAAACTGTAGTTACAGGTGCATTAGCAGGTGTATTTAGAGAACTTGGGTATAACGTAGGGGTGTATAAACCGTTGCAAAGTGGGCATGTTGCATCAAACCCTGAGGGAGATGCGGCAAGGTTAAAAGCATTATCAGGTGTACCGACACAAGAAAATGAAATTTGCCCTTATTCTATTGAAGAACCACTTGCTCCGAGACTTGCCATGAAAAGAGCTGGAAGAGTAGTAAAGTTAAAAGAAATTACTGATTACTATAATGAACTATTAAAAGAGTTTAATAGCTTATTTGTAGAAGGGGCAGGTGGGCTTGCTGTCCCATATACAGAAGATGCTTTAGTAATTGATTTTGCAAAAGAATTACAGTTGCCTCTTATTGTAGTAGCTCGTCCTACATTAGGAACAGTAAATCATACAGTGTTAACGATTGCTTACGCAAAGGCGCATGGCTTAACCGTAGCGGGTGTCATTTTGTCAGGTTGCAAAGAATGTGAAATGGAAAGAGTGCAAGAAAATAAAGAGATGATTGAAGAGCTGAGCGGGGTACCAGTTTTAGGATTATTACCATTCTTTGAAGGTGAGTTTACGAAAGAAGAAGTATTAGAATCTGCAAAAGAACATATTATGATTTCAAAATTAGAGGAGTTTATCCAAAATGAATCAAACGTGGCGGGCGCACCTTCAATCTAAATTACAACAATTACATGAGCAAGGGCAGTATCGTGATTTGCATGTAACAGAGAAGGCAGAAGAGACTTGGCTTATTCGAGATAAAAAAAAGATGTTAAATTTAGCGTCAAATAATTATTTAGGGTTAGCTGGAGATGAAAGGTTAAAAGAAGCTGCTATTGCCTGTACAAAAAGATATGGAACTGGAGCGACTGCCTCTCGTCTCGTTGTAGGAAATCATCCATTATATGAAGAGGTTGAGAGAAGCATATGTGACTGGAAAGGTACTGAAAGAGCTTTAATTGTAAATAGTGGGTATACGGCAAATATAGGTGCCATATCTTCTTTGGCCTCTCGGCACGATATTGTTTTTAGTGATAAGTTAAATCATGCAAGTATTGTTGATGGAATCCTATTAAGCGGGGCAGAGCATAAAAGGTATCGTCATAATGATTTGGATCATTTAGAGAAGCTGTTGAAAATGGCTTCGCCTGAAAAAAGGAAATTAATCGTAACAGATACCGTTTTTAGTATGGATGGTGATACTGTGTATTTAAGAGATTTAGTACAGCTGAAAGAGAAATACGGGGCAATCATTATAGTCGATGAAGCACATGCGAGTGGAATATATGGAATCGGCGGAGCTGGGTTATCTCATATAGAAAAAAATCTTGCTCAAAAAATTGATATACATATGGGGACGTTTAGCAAGGCTTTAGGGTGTTATGGTGCGTATTTGACAGGTGATGAAATTTATATAGAGTATTTACAAAATATGATGAGAAGCTTTATTTTTACTACAGCTTTACCACCAAGTACGTTAGGAGCAGTGCAAAAAGCAATTGAAATTGTAAAAGAAGATAACGAAAGAAGAGAGAACCTTATAGCAAACGGAGAATACTTCAGAACTAAATTAAGGGATGCTGGTTTTGATATTGGGAATAGTTCAACTCATATTGTACCGATTGTAGTCGGTTCAAATGAACATGCTTTACGATTTAGTAAAAGGTTGCAAGAGGCAGGGATTGCGGCCATTGCAATTCGTCCGCCAACTGTGCCGGTTCATAGTTCTCGAATTCGCTTTGCAGTTACATCGCAACATACAATAGCTGATTTAAAATGGGCTATTGATCGAATTATTCACATTGCGAAAGAAGAGGAGATTTTCGTATGAACGAGCTAAAGATTATTTTTATCCCCGGATGGGGAATGGAAGAGAATATTTGGGATTTAGTACTTCCGTATTTTAAAGGATATCCTGTTGAATGCATAGATTGGCATAATGTGAAAGAACGAAGTGAATTTGCGGAACGAATTATAGATGTAGCGCATAACGACAACGTAATTTTAGTTGGATGGTCACTAGGAGCGTTAGCAGCAGTTGAAGCTTATAAAAAGATTCAGGCAAAAGGCATCGTATTAATTGGTGGGACCGCTAAATTTACAAATACGAGTGACTATAGTAATGGATGGAATGCTTTGCATGTAGAACGGCTGAAAAGGAATTTGGTGAGAAGGAAAGAAGATACGCTCAAGCGGTTTTATGAAAATATGTTTACGAAAGATGAGCTAAAAGAGAACAAAAATTTTGAAGACATTGTAGACCATTTTAAAGGTGATTCTATTCAGTCTTTACAACTAGGTTTGGATTATTTAATAGAAACAGATATGAGAGAAGAACTAAAAGAAATTAAAGTACCTATACTACTTATCCACGGAGAACAGGATGTAATATGCCCATTGTCTGCGGCACGTAGTATGACGGAGAATAGCAGCAGCGAGCTGAAAGTAGTAAGTGAAGCAGGGCATGCATTATGTGTAACGAATTTTGAATATTGCGCAAATGAGATAATTCAATTTGTAGAGGGGATACGACATGATCAACAAAACGTTACTACAAAAACGGTTTAATGGGGCAGCCGTATCTTACGATCGATATGCAAATGTACAAAAAAAGATGGCACATTCATTACTTTCAATCTTAAAGGAACGATATAGTGAAACGGCATCAATACGTATTTTAGAACTGGGATGCGGGACGGGGTATGTAACAGAACAATTATCAAAGTTATTTCCGAAAGCACATATTACAGCAGTTGATTTTGCTGAAAGTATGATTGCGATTGCGCAAACTAGACAAAATGTAAAAAATGTAACGTTTCACTGTGAAGATATTGAGCAATTACGATTAGAAGAATCATATGATGTCATTATTTCAAATGCTACATTTCAATGGTTAAATAATTTACAACAAGTGTTAAGAAATTTATTTCAACATTTTTCTATAGATGGGATATTACTCTTTTCAACGTTTGGACATGAAACATTTCAAGAATTGCATGCTTCGTTCCAACGTGCGAAAGAAGAAAGAAATATAAAAAATGAAATATCGATTGGTCAACGTTTTTATTCAAAAGATCAGTTGCTTCATATATGTAAGATAGAAACAGGGGATGTGCATGTTTCTGAAACATGTTACATAGAGAGTTTTACAGAAGTTAAGGAGTTTCTGCATTCTATTCGAAAAGTAGGAGCAACTAATAGCAATGAAGGATCATATTGTCAAAGTCCCTCACTCTTTCGTGCGATGCTACGCATATACGAAAGAGACTTCACGGGAAATGAAGGGATAATGGCAACGTATCATGCTTTATTTATACATATAACAAAAGAGGGGAAGAGATGAAATGAAACAAGTACAAACAAAAAGGGATTGGAAAAAACTTGCATACGACGTAGTGGAAGAGAAAATGATTACGAAAGAAGATGCAATAGCGATATTAGAAGCTGATGATACAGAAGTTTTAGAAATTATGAATGCAGCTTACATTATTCGCCATCATCACTTTGGTAAGAAAGTAAAATTGAATATGATTATTAATACGAAATCTGGATTATGTCCTGAAGATTGTGGATATTGCTCACAGTCTATTATTTCAGAAGCACCGATTGATAAATATGCATGGTTAACGCAGGAGAAGATTGTAGAAGGGGCACATGAAGCAATACGCCGTAAAGCAGGTACATATTGTATTGTAGCGTCTGGTCGTCGTCCGACGGATAAAGAGGTAAATCACGTAATTGGAGCAGTTAAGGAAATTCGTGAAACGACAGACTTGAAGATTTGTTGTTGTTTAGGTTTCTTAAATGAAGATCAAGCAGGACGTTTAGCGGAAGCAGGCGTGCACCGTTATAACCACAACTTAAATACACATGCAAATAATTACGATAGCATTTGTTCAACTCATACGTATGATGATCGTGTTGATACAGTTCAAAAAGCAAAACAAGCTGGTATTTCACCATGCTCTGGAGCGATTTTTGGCATGGGAGAAACAATTGAAGAGCGTGCTGAAATTGCATTTGAATTACAACGTATAGATGCAGATTCTATCCCTTGTAATTTCCTTGTTGCTGTAAAGGGGACACCTCTTGAAGGGCAAAAAGAGTTAACGCCAGTAGAATGTTTAAAAGTACTTGCAATGATGCGTTTTGTAAACCCAACAAAAGAAATTCGTATTTCAGGAGGACGTGAAATCAATTTACGTTCTGTACAGCCAATCGGTTTATTTGCAGCAAATTCTATTTTTGTCGGGGACTACTTAACGACAGCTGGACAAGAGCCGACTGCGGACTGGGGTATGATTGCAGATTTAGGATTTGAGATTGAAGAATGTGCATTATAAGATAGATGAAAAAGCAAACTTGTAAAAGAGTTTGCTTTTTTGTAAATAAAATGTAATAAATAGTCGTGAACGCTTGATACTATTGGTTTTTGAACGAAAAAAAGAATTTTTGTGGACGAATTTTCCAAGCCCTAGTTGTACATAGTAAATATGTAATTTATATTGGGTTGGAGGATTTTACATGTACAAATACATATTAGCGATTATGACTTGTTTAATTTTAATAAAAGCAATAAGTTCTGATCCAGTTAAGGCTACCGAAAATCCTGAACAAAAAGAGATGCAACAAAGAATCGAACAACACTTTCGAACGAAAGCTGAACATTTTGGATTGAAAACGGAAGGAAAAGATTTAAAGGAAGTTAGAAAAGAAATTACTATTATAGAAGAAGCGAAAAAAAGAGAGAATGTATGGAGAACAGCACAAGCTCTTCATATAAAAACAGAAGGAAAAACGATGAATGAATTAATAAAAGATGTACAAAAAAAGGTGAAAAAATAAAAAGAGGCCGCAGCCTCTTTTTTTATGCCCATTGTTTTGATAAGTGAGCCATTTCAATTGCAGCAACAGCTGATTCATATCCTTTATTACCAGCTTTCGTACCTGCGCGTTCAATCGCTTGTTCAATTGTTTCTGTCGTTAATACGCCGAAAATAACTGGGATGTCCATTTGTAGTGATAAAGACGCAACACCTTTTGCTACCTCATTACAAACGTAATCGTAGTGAGTTGTAGCACCTCGGATTACAGTACCTAATGTAATAACAGCATCATACTTTCCGCTACTAGCCATCTTTTTAGCGATTAAAGGAATTTCAAATGCACCAGGAACCCAAGCAACATCAATATCACTTTCTTCTACACCGTGACGCTTTAATCCGTCTAAAGCTCCGCCAAGTAACTTACTTGTAATAAATTCGTTAAAACGTCCAACAACAACTCCAACTTTTAATCCTGTACCAACTAAATGACCTTCGAATACCATAATAAATCTCTCCTTTAATTATAAGTTTAGTAAGTGTCCTAATTTATTTACTTTCGTTTGTAAATACGATTTATTCTCTTCTTTTGCCGGCATTTGCAACGGTACACGCTCGACTACTTCTAAATCGTAACCTTGTAAGCCAGCAATTTTTCTTGGGTTATTCGTTAATAATCGTAAGCTTTGTAAACCTAAATCTTTTAATATTTGAGCACCGATACCGTAATCACGAAGATCAGCAGGGAAGCCGAGTTTTTCATTTGCTTCTACAGTATCGAATCCTTCTTCTTGTAATTTATAAGCGCGAAGCTTATTAAGAAGCCCAATGCCTCTTCCTTCTTGTCTCATATAAAGAAGAACACCTTTTCCTTCACGCTCAATTTGAGCAAGTGCTGCATGGAGTTGTGGTCCGCAATCGCAGCGATGTGAACCGAATACATCTCCTGTTAAGCATTCAGAATGAACACGTACAAGTACCGGTTCACCTGTTGAAATATCACCTTTTACAAGTGCGATATGTTCTTTCGTATCTAATGAGTTAGAATAGCCAATTGCGTGGAAAGTACCGAAATCTGTAGGTAATGTAATTTCCACTTCTCTCGTCACAAGTGTTTCATGATGGCGGCGATAAGCAATTAAATCTTCTATTGTAATCAATTTTATATCAAATTGTTTTGCACATTCTATTAAATCAGGTACACGTGCCATCGTGCCGTCCTCATTTATAATTTCGCAAATAACTCCAGCTGGTTCGGCACCGCATAGCTTTGCTAAATCAACAGCAGCTTCTGTATGACCTGCACGACGCAGGACACCGCCTTCTTTCGCAATTAATGGAAAGATATGTCCAGGTCGATTGAAATCAGCGCCTTTTGATGCGGGGTTTAACAATTCTTGTATCGTAGTTGCACGTTCGTGAGCGCTAATCCCTGTTGTTGTAGAAACATGGTCAATGCTCACTGTAAACGCAGTATGATGTGAATCTGTATTATGAGATACCATTGGTTCTAATTGTAGACGTTCCGCGTACCCTGCTGTAATCGGTACACAAACGAGACCACGGCCATGTGTAATCATAAAATTAATTGTTTCTGGTGTAATGTACTCTGCTAAAGCAATAAAATCGCCTTCATTTTCTCGGTTTTCATCATCACATACGATAACGACTTTACCTTGTTTTAAATCTTCTAGAGCTTCTTCAATACGATGAAACATTGTGCTTCCCCCTTATAGAAATCCGTTTTCTTGTAAAAAGCTTTCAGTCATTGAACCTACTCGTTTTGTAGGTTTAGTAATAAAGCGTTCGATATATTTACCAATCATGTCACACTCAATGTTTACGATATCTCCGGCATTTTTTTCTCCAATGACAGATTCGCTTACTGTGTGCGGGATGAGTGAAATCGTTATGGAAGATTCGTCTATAGCAAATATCGTTAAACTCGTTCCATCAACAGCAATGGACCCTTTCTGCAAACAATAGCGCAGCAGTTCATCAGAAATTGCTATTTTGTAATAGACGGCATTGTAATGTTGTTTTTTATTTAAAATCGTTCCGATGCCATCAATATGTCCTGAAACGAAATGTCCACCGAATCGTCCGTTTGCAGCCATTGCTCGTTCTAAATTTACTTTAGAGTGTGGTTTAAGTATACGAAGTGATGTCGACTGCATCGTTTCGGGCATTGCATCAACTGTAAATGAAGTAGTTGTAAAGTTTGTTACAGTTAAGCAAATACCGTTAACCGCGATACTATCACCTAAGTGAACATCTGATAAAATTTTCTTTGCATGAATCGTTAATTTCATCGCTTCTCCACTTTGTTGCATGTTTGCTATCGTTCCTAATTCTTCTACAATTCCTGTAAACATTTCGTCACCTCGTTTCGGGCATTCGCAACGATTTTTATATCATCACCAATTTGTTTCATCTCTTGAATTTTCAAGGAAAGCGCATCTTGTAATTTTGAAAAACCATTTCCTCCAAATAAAGTAGGAGCATCTTTCCCACCAATTAATTTCGGGCTTATATAGGTTACAATTTCATTAAAATTGTTTGTTTTTAAGAAACTTGCATGAATCGATTGGCCACCTTCAACGAATAGAGAAAGAATTTGTTTCTCTCCAAGAAAGGAAAGAAGGTCCTCGATTTCTATATGCTTCGTTTCCATTTGGAATATAGCTATATTTTTAGATTCATAAGAAGATATCTTCTCTTTCTTTACATCCTTACCGACAATAATCCATGTCGGTGCTAAACCATCTGTTATAACATGAGAAGATGGTGGCGTTCGTAAATGGGTATCTAAAACAACGCGAATAGGATGTTTCCCACCATTTGGAATTCTTGTTGTTAAATGAGGATTATCAGCTATAACTGTATTCACTCCAACAAGAATTGCATCATGTGTATGGCGATATTGGTGAACATCAGCACGTGCTTCTTCACCTGTAATCCACTTACTTTCACCAGTTACAGTTGCTGTTTTTCCATCTAAGCTCATCGCTGTTTTGATTGTTACAAAAGGGCGTTTCGTTTTCATGTAGTGAAAAAAGTAGCGATTTAATAAAACTGCTTCTGCTTCAAGAACACCAGTAGTTACTTCAATTCTAGCTTCCTCTAATCTTCTTTTTCCGTTACCAGAAACGAGCGGATTACAATCGAGAGTAGCAATTACAACACGCTTAACTCCTTTTTCGATGAGCAATTCACAGCAAGGTGGTGTTTTTCCAAAGTGGCTACACGGTTCCAGTGTTACATAAACGGTAGCGTCTTTGGCGTTCTGACCAGCCATTTGAAGGGCATGAACTTCTGCGTGTTCTTCACCAGCTCGTAAATGAGCGCCCATACCAACGATGTTTCCATCTTTTACAACAACAGCACCAACCATAGGATTTGGACTTGTTTGTCCTGATGTTCCTTCTGCTAACTGCAGGGCAATCCTCATATATTCTTGATCTGTCATTTTCTTCACCTCTCCAAAAAAAATCAAAAAACCCCAAGGATTTAATATCCTTGGGGTTTGGGAGACGTGATTTCTAGAAATATAGTTTGAATACGAAAGCATAGGAAAGAAACCTAACGATAATTGATATTTCTGCATAAGGAAAAAACCTAGCAAAATATCGAATTTTTAAACGCTAGTTGTCTCTTTTTATTTCAGTATAAAAAATAAGTATAGAAAATTAAACATATATAAAGAATCAAAATGAATCTTTAAAAATATGCATACTGAAATAAAAGTGTATTCACTATATAAAAAACTAGAAACATATCCTTCTCCCATCCAGACTATACTGTCGGCCCTAGAGTTTCACTAGATCCACCGTTTTCGAGTTGAAAACGGGTCACGGACTTAGAAGTTTTCACTTCATCACCGCCGGTTGGGAATTTCACCCGACCCCGAAGGATGCTGTTTGCTCAAATTATAGCACAAAAAAAATAAAAGGCTAGTAAAAAATATTCGAATGTGAAGAATTGTGTGAAAATATATGCAGGCTGGAATGGAAATAAAAGTATTAGAAATGTTGTAAAGAGAAGGGATATAACGGAGTTGCTAAAAAGAAAAAACATGCACAAAAAAATGTGCATGTCACATGTAAAATTATTCTGCCTCTGGTGCTCTAACAACAGACTCGAATTTACCTTTATGCGAAGCGTCGCAATAAGGCATATTTTTTGATAAACCACAACGGCATAAAGAAAATGCCGGTTTTGCTGGGAATGCATTCCCTTGTGAGTCGACTAATTCCACGTCCCCTGTAACGCGAAAAGAGCCATTATCATTTACTTTAATTTGTACTTTTGCCAACGTTATCCCTCCTTCCCAAACGCTTAATTTCATCATATAATCAAGGGAAGTGCTTGGCAATATAAAGTGAAACTTTAATTAGTGGGGGAGGCATCCCCCACTAATTATTAGTTGAACCAATCGGGCTTTTAGGGGCAGTTAATCTCCTACCTAACTTCTTTGTTTCAGCCGAATTTTGAGGTGGGAGTTTTACTGCCCGCAAATAGCGGAGAAAAAAGAGCACTTTGTTTGAGAAAGAAGAGAGTGTTATAATAGTTTTCATAACTGACTAGAGTAAGGTGACGAGAGATGGATAAACAATTACATACATTACGAAACATTGCAAATGAGCGCACGTGGGCATCATTTTTGAATGATAATCATCCATATAGTTTGTTACATTGGTCCATTGCAGGTGTAGGGCAAGAGGCAAAGGATGTTTGGTTACTGCAAGATGAAGTAACATTTCAAACGACAGAATTCCCAACGTTAGATGATGCAATGCAATGGATTTCTGAAAATATGGAACAAGTTACAGACGTTTTAGCGCAATAAAAAACAGGCTTATGCAAGCCTGTTTTTTGTTTCTTTCACATATGTGTTTAAAAATTGATCGACGGCTGCTTCGTACTCTTCTTTATTTTCGTTATAAGAGCAAGCGTGTGCACCGTGTTCTGCAATATAAAGCTGCTTATTATTTTCTTTCGCTTCATATAACGCTTTTGTCATATCAGCTAAAATATAGTCGTCATCTTTACTATGAATAAAGAGAACGGGATTGTTAATGTTTTTTATACAGTCGATTGGTGAAACTTCACGAATTGTATAACCGTCACGAACTTTCAAAAATGCGTTTGCTAAAGGTAATAAAGGCCATTTTGGTAAATGGAATTCAACCTTTAAACGGTGCTGTAATTGTCCGTGAAAATCAGAGAAAGGACAATCTGCAATATAGAAATCAGCACCATCTTCTACAAGTCCTGCGTATTGAAGAAGTGTTGCAGCTCCCATAGATTCACCATGAATACCAAGTGTAATATTGGTGCCAAAACGGTTTTTTAGCCAGTCAACTACGGATTTTAAATCATGTTTTTCATAGTATCCATAGCTTGTTGTTTTTCCGCCAGTTTTACCATGACGACGATGATCGTAAATGAGGACGTTATATCCTCTTTTTAAGAATAAGTTTGCATATTTTACAGAGTTTATTTTATTTACAGTTACACCGTGGCAAAAAACCATAAACTTATTGGTGGAATGACCAGCAGGAATGTAATATCCGTGAAGGTCGTATCCAAATTGTGAAGGGATATGAATTTCTTCTTTATGAAGAGCATCAAAATCCTCTATACGAAAATGTTTTTTCGTTTCTCTTTCGAGTACTTCTTCCTCTGTTTTTTTCTTTAAGTACATCACTTTATTTGTAAAGAAAATCCCAAGGGCAGTTATTGCACCTAGTATAGTAAACAGTGCTGCAAAAAAACGTTTCATACTTTACCTCATCCTCCAAATACCGTTACATGTGATACACTTATATTGTATCACAATGATATAAAAGGGGAGAAATAGGAAATGCTGCATATACAAAAAATTACGCCAGCGATGAAAGAAACAATCCGAATGTTCATGTGTGAGAACTGGGGAAGTTCATTGATGGTTTCACGTGGTAAGGGACATCAGTTAGAAGAGTTGCCAGGATTTGTTGCGCTCTCAGATGACAGAATAATCGGAATTATAACGTATGAAGTGACCAGAAATATGTGCGAAATTGTATCGCTAGATAGCTTTGAAGAAAGAAAAGGAATAGGGACGAAACTTGTGGATTGTGTATTACAAGTTGCAGAAGGAGAACGGTGCAGACAGGTTTGGCTTATTACAACTAATGATAATATGAATGCGTTACGATTTTACCAAAAACGTAATTTTGTAATGACTAATTTATATGTGAATGCGGTAGAGGAGGCACGAAAAATAAAGAAAGAAATTCCACGTATTGGATATGATAATATCCCGATTTTACATGAAATTCAGTTGGAGTATCGTTTAGTGAAATGATGTAACAATTTTCAGAAATATGAGTTATTAATCTTGACGGATAGTTTAATTTAGGTTACCGTAAAATTGTAATCTATTACCATATTAAGGGGTGACGATGTGGCAACTATACGTGATGTTGCAAAATTGGCAGGTGTTTCAGTCGCAACCGTTTCACGAGTTATTAATGAAAAAGGATACGTTCATGAGGACACAGTAAAACAAGTAAAGGAAGCAATTGAAGAATTACGTTATAGGCCAAACAGTGCAGCGAAGCCACTATTTAAAGAGGATTCAACGATAATTGCATTACTTGTAGATAATTTATGTAACCAATCAAACATCACTTTGCTACATTGTATTGAGGAAATAGCATATAAAGAAGGTTATCAAATCATTATTTGTAATATAGAGAATAAAGATAGATACATACATATGCTGAAGCAAAATAACATTGCAGGTGTTATTTTGACAAGAGCAGTTTTTAAAAGTGTAGGAAAAATTCCATTTCCGTTTGTTGTGATCGATGAGCAACAATCACATGGAAATTATTATGAAAGTGGACAGAGAGCTGTTTCTTTATTAAAAGAGAAAGGGTGTCACTTTCTTGCATATTTCGGTGAGGGAGAAGAAAGTGAAGAAATGGAAGATCATATAGCAGGGTTTTTAGACGCTGTTTGGGATGAAGGAATCTCTTATCGAGAAGAATGTGTACAAGGGTATACAAATAAACAATTTATTACATTATTGCAAAACAATCCGTATGTAGATGGAATTGTAGCCTCAAGTGATCAGATTGCTATTGATTTAATTCGGTCAGCGAGATTTCTAAATATACATATACCAGATAAATTAAAAATTGTTGGACCGAATGGGAGCATAGAGTGTGAATGGAGAGGTTCATCACTACCGACAATAGAAAGCTATGTCAGAGATAATGGAAAAGTAGCTTTTCAACAATTAAAAGGAAAAATAAAAAAGTAAAAGGTGCGTTTTATACGCACCTTTTTATAATGTAATTGCGGCAATAAAGCCAAATATAAGTAACGGTATATTGTAATGTAGAAAAGTGGGTACACATGTATCCCATATATGATGGTGCTGACCATCAGCATTTAAACCGGATGTTGGTCCAAGTGTACTATCCGATGCTGGAGATCCTGCGTCACCTAGCGCTCCGGCTGTACCGATAATTGCAATTGTGGCCATTGGACTAAATCCAAGCTGAATGCAAAGAGGTACAAAAATGGTTGTTAAGATAGGGATGGTTGAAAAGGATGAACCAATTCCCATCGTAACGAGAAGTCCAATAACGAGCATAAGAAATGCAGCGAGTGGTTTGTTATTTCCGATTATATGTGCACTCGTTTGCACTAGAGATTCAACATGTCCTGTTTTTCGAAGAACAGCGCCGAATCCGGCGGCAGCAATCATAACAAAGCCAATAAAGGACATCATACGCATTCCGCTTGTTAATATCGCATCTGCTTCTTTAAGTGGTAGACTGCCACTAACTGATAAGACGATAATACCTGCTAAAGCACCAAAAATCATTGATTCTGTTGTTAATTGAACAGTTAATGTAGCAATGATAGATAATAACCCGAAAGTAATGCTACGTTTTGTATAGGGAACGATTTCATTTTCGGTAGTATGAATTTGTTCTGTTTCATACGTACGAGGTTTTCGGTACGTAATGAATACCGCTACACATAATCCAATAATCATACCGATTGCTGGAATAGTCATTGCTTTTGGAATAAGTGCGACATCAAATGTAAGACCGCTTTGCGCAGCGTTGGTTTGCAATACGTCATGATAAATTTTTCCGAACCCTGCAGGGATCCACATATAAGGAGTAATCAATCCAAATGTAATAATACATGTGACAAGTCTGCGATCCACTTTCAGCTCAGTTAATACTTTTAAAAGTGCTGGAATTAAGATGGGGATGAAAGCAATGTGAACAGGAATCACATTTTGTGAGAAACAAGCCATCATTAAAATAATGAATAAAATAAGTACCTTAGAATAAACTTGTTTTTTCGTGTCTTGTTCATTGCCAATCCATTTTAATGCAGTTTGAATCATAGCATCTGGAAGTCCTGTTTTGGAAAGGGAAATAGCGAAACCACCAAGCATTGCATAACTTAAAGCGATTGGAGCACTGTTTCCAAGACCAGTTGTAAAAGTGTTAATCGTTTCTGAAATACCGAGTCCGCCGATAAGTCCGCCTGTTAAAGCTCCAACAATGATGGCGACAATGACCTGGACACGTAACAAACTAAGCAATAGCATAATTGCTACTGCGACGAGTACAGCGTTCATAATAAATGTAATCTCCCTAAATTTTTATTCTGTTAAGACAAGTACATATGAAACATTTTGCTATGTTTATACATACTTGCGACATATTATTATAAAATGTTTTCTATGAAATGTAAAAGAGCCTTTTGTGACTAATGCTGAAAAGCTAGCTCTTGTTTAATTGATTGCAAAGAATTGGCGAATAATTCTGGTTCTTCTAGATCAGGAGAATGTGCTGAGTTTGGGAACCAAATCATCTTTTTTATAGGCGCTTCAATAATATCGCAATATTCCTGAACGAGTGCATAAGGGGTTTGATAATCATAGCGACCAGAACAAAAATAAACTGGAATAGATAAACTTGAGATAGAAGAAAAGAAATCGATTGTCAGCATTTCTTCCCATAAAACGCCAGATTTTAAATTTCCTGCGAGAAACTTGAACCAATCTAATAGCGTGTACTCAGGAGAAAAGAAACCTTTTCGTATGAAAGAAAAGGAAGATCCATTTTGGATTGCGCCTCCGAATGTGCCAAGCCACTTTCTTTGAATAATGAGACGTCTCGTATCTAAAAATGGTGGCTTTCCTAATTTTAAAAGGGAAGCTAATGCTTTTTTATGATTATGTTTTTTTGCAGAACGAATTAAATGTTGATATAGCAATTCTTCATTTTGTTTCATATGTACAATTTGCCCAATACCGATGTAAGCCTCAATATACTTTGGATATTGATGTGCTATGTTAAGCCCAATGATACTTCCCCAAGAATGACCAGCGAGAAATAGTTTTTGTTTGTTGAACCTTTTAAGTACATATTGAATCACTTCTTTTGCATCGGAAACGAATTGTTCGATTGTGAAATTTGCTCCGAAATCTTTTATTGAAAAGGATTTACCAGCCCCGCGTTGATCCCAATTAATAACAATAAATTGCTTCTCTAATTCTTTTTGAAAATGGCGAATAAATCCGATTTGTGCCATCCCAGGTCCGCCGTGACAGCATAATAAAATAGGTTGCTCTACGTTTTGTCCACGCATAAGGAGAGTTTGTTTTCGATTATTAATCATAACGCTTTCTATCGTAGCGATACTGTTAGGAATGAGTTGTTTGTTTTCATTATAGAACTGAGGGGTGTAGCTACGAAAAAGCATATTGAAAACCTCCTTTTGTGAAATCGTATGAATCGCACAGGCTATTCATTTTGCATATACTGTTAGAAAATCATTGTAACATACCATACTAGTGTCATTTCAACACGGGAGGAGGGAAATTGTGACGATTGGAGAAATTATAGATGGTTTAAATAGACGTGAGCCCATCGCTATTATAGCAAAACGTCTTGAAATAAGCCCGTATACATTATCGAAGAAATTAAGATTGATTGGATACGAATATGATGGAGAGCAGAAGAAACGTATTTTTGTAGGAGATGGAGAAGAACCACGTCACTTACAACTCCAAGAAGCGACCGCCCTTCAATATGAGAAAACAGATTATCAATTGTTAATTTATGAGCAATTACAAAGCATTTATGAATTATTAAGAAAAAGAGAAGAAGTAATTGTACCAATTATGAGTAAAAGTGCAGAGAAGAAGAGACGAACCTTTTCTATTAATACAGAAATATTATCACAATTGGACCTTATATCAGAATCGAAAGGAATTCAAAAATCTAAACTTGTAGAAGAGGCGTTGCACCAATTTTTACAGCAATATGAAGTTGACAAAACATCACATTTTGATAACTAAAGAAAAGGATACTATGTTCATTGGAAGAACGAGTATCCTTTTTATGATGTATATTACGTATAAAATAGAGGATCAGTATAAATCCTTTATGGCGTGAAAAATGAAATTTATTATTAGAGAAACACTTAATTTACTTTTTGAATTCTTCCATCAATAACTGGCTGAATTGGTTCTTTTAATTGTTTTACGTAATCGACTAACGCTTCAAAGTCGTTTGGACCAGTTTCTGCATTTTTACCATTTTTAAATGATACGAATCCGTCACCGCCAGAAGCTAAGAAGGCATTTGCAACTACGCTATACATTTTAGATGGAGATAATTCTTCTCCGTTTGTTAAACGTATATTTGTAACTTTTTCACCGTTTGGTTTATTTGCATCCCACGTATATTGAATACCTGAAATTTGAAGCATTCTTGTTGTTCCTTTTTGCCATTGCTGATTTAAAATATCGCGAATGTCTTGACCTGTTAAATCTACTTTAATTAATTGATTTCCAAAAGGTTGAATGCCGTATAACTCACCCCACGTAATATCACCAGCATCTAAGTCATTACGAATGCCACCAGGATTCATGAGGGCGATTTGAGTTTGCATCGTTTGACGCTGAGCATCGGCAACTAAATTTCCAAGAGTGGACTCACCAGCATCATTTTGTTTACGGTCGATAGGTGCTGTAGATTTTCCGACTACTTCATTTACAAGTGGTGCAATTTTTTCTTTATATTGATCTAGTTTTTTCTTTACTTGTTTATCAGGTTCTACACCTTCATGATAGGGTGTAACAACTTCAGCTTTTTTCTTTACAATATCCTTTGTTTTACGATCAATTGTTACATCCACGTCTGAGAAAGCCGTTCCGTATGAATTTGCTTGGACAATTAGTTTATTATTTACTGTACCATTTACATACGTATGACTATGTCCACCGAAAATAACATCAACTTCTGGGTCTGTTTCATTTGCAATTCGAGTAAGATCGCCATTTGTTACCCCAGACTCATCGGTTGTTCCACCGACATGAGCAAGAACGACGATAGATTTAACGCCGAGACGTTTTAATTGTTGTGTTGATTTATTGTAGAGTAGGAAGCGAGCGCCTTGTCATATTGCTATGATAGGTTTCTCAAAACCCCTCACCGAACCGTACGTACTCCTCTCAGAGTATACGGCTCTCCATCAATTGCTTGTCAAAGTTATTTTTTTCTGTTTTTCGCTATAAGTTCTACTCTCATATCATAGTGAATTTCATTATGGCAATCCTCACATACGGCTAATGTTTTGCGTCTACGGGCAATCATTAATTTTTGCCATTTGGCTTTGCCTTTCTCAACATCTTTCATTTTTCGGACATGGTGCATTACTAAGTTAGAATCGGTTTTACCACAATGTTCACATTTGTTGGCTGACAACCTATCCATAAGACTAGTTGTTGACATATGAACTCTTGAGGCTAACAAGTTGTCGATGTTATTTTCTTGTGTTTTCATCTTAGTTATATCAACCGTTCTAAATCCTTCCCTGTAGAAAGAATGAGAGTGTTGTTTGCCTTTTTTATCTTTGTAATTGACTATGAATACACCGTTTTTGCAATATTTCCCCTTAATTTTTCCGATTGAGCTTTTATATTTATTGGCGAATGTTTTATACATGCTGTATTCTAGAACGTAACTGAATTTTTGGAGTACCGTTGAATTAACTGCATATTTGTAGTAGTTGTACATCCCTCTGATCTGTAATACATAATTATGTAGTATTTCCAAATCATCTAGGTGTGCCATTTCCGGTCTATGCTTTGGTTTCCAAGTTTCTTTCCCATTCACATACTTCATTTCTAAAACATTCAGGGCAAGTAATTTATTTCGCCATGTTTCATGGGGGATTTCAAGTCTTACTTTTAGATTGTGATGTCTTCTTTTTGCACCTTTCACCGAGTATTTGGTAAATAACTCGTTTCTAGTGATATTGACGTTGTACCCAAGAAATGTTGCTTTCTTGCTAGAGTGGGTGATAAGTGTTTTTTCTTCTGATAAAGTTAATTTTAATTCTTCATTGAGAAATTGAGCTATATCAGATTTAATGGCTTTGGCATCATCTTTACTGCCGATTATCATTACAATAAAGTCATCAGCATATCTAACATATTTTAGTGACTTAAATTTATCCGACATTGGATTGTAGTAGGGACGTTGTCCCCTTTCCTTAACCCATTCGTTGACTTGCTCGATTAATTCCTGAGCTTCATTGTGTTTACCTTGTTCTCTTAGTAAGTCTGCTTTCTTACGCCCTCTTTTTATTTTGAGGTGTAAGTATTGATATCTTTTATCAACTTCTCTGTCTTTTGGTTGACCTTTTCCGAACTTTTCAGCGTATTTTTCCATGTATATATCTAGTTCGTTTAGATATATGTTGGCAAGAAGAGGACTGAGAATCCCTCCTTGTGGTGTTCCACTGAATGTTTTGTGGAATTGCCAATCCTCCATGTACCCAGCTCTTAGGAACTTCCATATTAATCCGATGAGTGTTTCGTCATTGATACGTTTTCTTAGTAGGTTAATTAGGATATGGTGGTCGATATTGTCAAAGAAACCTTGAATATCACCTTCAATAAACCATTTAGTTCCATTACCACTCTTTTTAATTTGTTTCAAAGCTGTATGACAACCCCTATTTTTCCTGAATCCATGTGAGTTCTCAGAGAAGTTTGGTTCATAAATTGCTTCTAAGATATACTTTATTACTAATTGGACAAGTTTATCGTCAAATGTCGGTACCCCAAGAGGACGTTTTTTCTTACTCCCTTTTTTATCAATATATACTCGCTTAACAGGAGTAGGTTTATAGTTACCATTTTTAATGTTGTTGATGATTTTAGATACTCTATTTTTTGAGAAGCCATCAACAGTTTTATTTATGGTTCCTCTGGTCATATTACCTGGATTGGCATATATTTCTTGATAACCTTTATAGTAGAATTCTGGATTATAAAGATTTCTATATAATCTTTTGAACTTATAGTTTTCTTTAATAGTATTCTTCGACAAGGTGTTCAATACATAAACTGGATTTCTCATCAGCATCTCGCTTCCTTCCTGTTTATTATCATCATGAACTAATTGACTACCTTCCTTCGCCATCCTGATTTCACAACCATGACCTAACGTAATTTGTCATACGTTAGTGTGATAGGCTTTCCCTATCTCTGACTACTACGAAGGCTCCGTTACCATATGGAATATTCAAGAGCCACATTTCTTGGTTTTTACCTTGAAATCATCCTCTATAGCCATAAATGGCGCTTCCACTTAGGTAATCCCCATTTAGTACCTTGTAAATAGTTTGTAGTAATGTCGGTTGGGACTTTCAATCTTTACTAATGTACTTTAGTTGGTTCTCTAGTGTGAAACACACCTCTCTCCACAAAAAATAGATGAGCTGAACTAGAGACATATCGTTTCAATGTCTATTTCGATATGGTCGTCGATAAGACCCCTTGATTTATCCTTCACGCAGTTTAGCATTCAACCTTGTTTACCACGGTACACCTAGAAATTCAGTCGCACTCATGACATTAGAGTGACTTATCCCGTTGCAGCCATGCTACACTCCCCGCTCACTTTCGATTACGGATAAGGCTACCGGTGTCGGGTTGTTATCTTGTTTCACTTCACCCGCTGATTTACTAAATCAGAGTTTACAAGGCCCTTATGGGCGCACAATTGCTTCTACTTCATCAGTAATTTGTACATTGTTAAGCATCGTAGGCATAACGACATTTGGTGTATCAGTTGTAACAACCCCAATGAATCCTACAGGAACACCATCTACCATTTTTACAGTAAACGGTGGTAAAAATAAGCGGCCAGTTGATTTGTTGTAGAAGTTAGCAGCTACATAGGGGAAGTTAGCCCCTTTGAAATTCCCTGTTTTTTCATGATATCCACCGTAAATGAGGCGTTGCATTTCATCAATACCTTCATCAAATTCATGGTTTCCGATTGTACCGACATCAAATTTTAAGTCATTTAAAAATTCAATTGTCGGTTCATCTTGTAATAATGCTGAAACTGGTGGACTAGCTCCGACGATATCACCAGCATGTACGAGAAGTGTATTAGGGTTTTGTTTTTTACGTTCTTTTAAATAAGTAGCTAAGTAATCAGCGCCACCAGCTTCTTTATTATTGATTTTTTTAACAGTATCTAGTTGTCCATGGAAATCATTAATACCAAGCATTTGTACGTCTATGTAGCGGTTTTGTTCAGCTGGATTCTGAGATGGGGGAGCGGCAAATACGCTTGAAAAAGTAATGGTGCTTAAAACAGCAACGGCAGGAATAATTTTTTTCCACATAATATAATTCTCCTTTTTTTATAATCTGACATCATACGACATAATTTTAATAGATTCATAGGATTATAGCTACATAAAAATTTAGTCTTTTCGAAAAATTAACATATTTACAAAAAGTGAATAATAGAGTGAAGACCTTTTTTTATTGTCGATTTCATCGTGTATCTACTATAATGGAGAAAAAAGTAAAAGGTGAGTAGCATGAAGAAAAAGAAACAAAGACAAATACAAAGACAATCACAAGTGAATCAACCGAAGAAAGAAACACTTACATTAGGCGATCAATTAAATGATTCACTCATGCAACAATTAAAGAGTAAGAAGAAAGAGTTGCAAGTGAGGGAAGAGGAAAAAGAGGCAGCTGAACTGGAAAGAAAGCGCCAAGAACAAAAAGAACGTGAAAAGAATAAATCATTTGAAGAACTGCTAAGTGAAAGTAACCTTACTTGGAAAGACTTTAAATAATAAAAAATGATCAGTGGTATTTCACTGATCATTTTTTGACGAGCTTGTAAGAAAAGGGGAGTTAGAATGAGAAAAATTATCGTTGTTCCACATGAAAACCATTGGAGTGAAAAATTTCAAATGGAGGCTGAAAGATTAAAAACAGCGATGCCAGAAACGGTGAAAATTCATCATATTGGAAGTACGTCAGTGCCCGGACTGGCAGCTAAACCTATTATTGATATGATCATGGAAGTAGAAAATATCGAAAGAGTAGATGGGTGGAATGAACGATTTATAGAGCTTGGTTACATCGTAAAAGGGGAAAATGGTATTTCAAGACGCCGATATTTTATTCATGGAACTGAAGAAAAACGTTCGTATCATTTACACGTGTTTGAAAAAGGAAATCCAGAGATTGTAAGGCATTTAGCGTTTCGTGATTATATGATGGCTCATTGTGAAGAAGCAGAGGCATATGCAACCTTAAAGAGAGAATTAGCCGAAAAGTATACATATGATGGCACGTTATATACGGAAGGGAAAAATGAGTTTGTGCGCAATGTGGATGAAAAAGCGAAAGAATGGAGAGAAAATAACTTAAATGAATGAGTTCACGTTATTTTTTAGCTATATAAAAGTGTTATGTAAACTGTACGTATGTTTTGACTTTTGGGATGAATCTTGTTGAAATAAAGTTGTGGCTTATAAAAAATGTAACAATGAAAGGGAGACGACTGTGCATATTCCAACAACTACACTTCATAATGGCGTGAAAATGCCGATGATTGGTCTAGGCGTATATAAAGCGAAAGAAGGAGACGAAGTAAAGCAAGCAGTAAAAACAGCGTTAGAAGTTGGATACCGTTCGATTGATACAGCAACTGTATATGAAAATGAAAGCGGTGTCGGAGAGGCGATACGTGAATCAGGAATTCCAAGAGAAGATATATTTATAACAACAAAAGTATGGAACGACGATCAAGGATATGAGGAGACACTCGAGGCGTTTGAAAAGAGTTTGAAAAAATTACAAATGGACTATGTAGATTTATATTTAATACATTGGCCGGTAAGAGGGAAGTATGTTGATACGTACCGAGCTTTGGAGAAATTGTATGAAGAAGGTAAAGTGCGCGCGATTGGTGTTTCTAATTTTCATAAACATCATTTAGAACTATTATTACCAAATTGCAAAGTGAAGCCGATGGTAAACCAAGTGGAATTTCATCCGATGTTGACGCAATTTGAGTTGCGCAATTATTGTCAAGATGAGCAAATTCAAATGGAAGCATGGAGTCCGTTAATGAGGGGCGGAGAAGTATTCCAGCATCCAATCATTCAGGCTATTGCTAACAAATATGAAAAAACACCTGCACAAGTTATATTAAGGTGGGATATTCAAATCGGAATTGTTACAATTCCTAAATCTGTTACACCATCTCGTATTGAAGAAAACTTTACTATTTTTGATTTTGCACTAACTGAAGAAGAGATACGTCAAATTAACACGTTGAATCGTGATTTACATGTAGGAACGAATCCTGATAAATATGATACGTTATAAAAAAGACTGTCTCCTAATACTGGAGACAGTCTTCTGTTTATCGGTAATTCGATATTTTTAACGATGCAAAGCATATGTGTCATATTTAACAATCTTTTGAAGTTGTATATATTCTTCTTTCGTTAAAGGTAACTGTTGGCTAGCTCGTATATTTTCCTGTAATTGTTGAAGCGAGCTTGCACCAGGTATAACAGCTGCAACAGTCTTATTATGTAAGCAATATTGAATAGCTGTTCCTGTTAAAGAGCGTTCTCCAATCGTTTCTTTTACACTCGCTAGAGTTGTATGTAATTCATCGTAAGAATAAGAGAGATAATCCTTTTCCTTTACTCTTTCTATTTTTATTGCATTGTTGTCAGTTAAAATTCCTTTTGCAAGTGGCCCGCGGGCAATGACGCTAATTTGGTGTTCATTCAGAAGGGGAAACCATTCTTCTGGACGACGATTTAAAAGGCTATATTCCATTAGTACACTAACGATGTTTGAGCGTTTTGCATACTCACGAACGACATTTGGGCGTATAGAAGAAATACCATAATGGCGAATAATACCTTCCTTTTTCAATTCTTCAAAAGCTTCAATTGTTTCATCTATTGGATCTTCAATCGTTCCCCCATGAAGTTGGTAAAGATCAATATAATCAGTTTGAAGTCTACGTAAACTTTCCTTTACTTCAGTTTTTATGTAAGCTTTAGAAGGATCCCAAGACCAGCCATTTTTTTCTTCTGTCCAACGATTTCCAACTTTCGTTGTAAGAACAATTTGGTCTCTTCTTCCCTTCAAGGCTTTTCCAACAAATTCTTCATTTAATCCGTAATCATATAAATCTGCTGTATCAAAAAAATTAATTCCTAAATCGATTGCTTCATCGATAATATGCATAGCTTCTGTTTCAGATGTACCGAGAGACATACAGCCAAGGCCCATTTCTGTAACAAACAAATCTGAGTTTCCTAATTGACGTTTTTTCATAGGTCAACCTCCTTACCTTTATTGTACGAGAGGGAAAAGAGGTTGACAAACGTTTACTTTTCGTTTCGCATTAACTGCCCGTAAAAGCATGATTAATGTTTCACTTTATTTGCTGTAATCCACTCTTGTACAGTTGCATACTCTTTGCTATATTGCTTTAGCTTATGGCGAATTTGCCATGCTTTTCCGACTAAAGTGACGCGATTTGGTAAAATATAAACTTTCATTTCTATCACGCTCCTTTCAATGTGGTAAAATGTATGAGGAAAGAATAGGAAATAGAACAGGGAGATGAAGTAGTATGAGTAATCTTGCAGAGAGAACAGTAAAAACTGAGCCGATTTTTGATGGTAGAGTTATAAAAGTTCGTGTTGATGATGTAGTATTACCAAATGGAGCAATGAGTAAACGTGAAATTGTAAATCACCCTGGTGCAGTTGCTATTATTGCTATTACTGATGAGGGGAAAATTGTGCTTGTTGAGCAGTATCGTAAAGCGCTTGAAAAGGCGATTATAGAAATTCCGGCTGGTAAGTTAGAACCTGGTGAAAAACCTGAGGTAACAGCAGTTCGTGAATTAGAAGAGGAAACAGGATATGTATGTGAAAATATGGAGCTCATTACTTCTTTCTATACATCTCCAGGATTCGCAGATGAAATTTTATATGTATATAAAGCGACAGGTTTGACAAAAAAAGAAAATAAAGCTGAGTTAGATGAAGATGAGTTTGTGGAATTAATGGAAGTATCGTTAGAAGAAGCGATTACTCTTATGAAAGATCTTCGTATTCATGATGCGAAGACGATGTTTGCAGTACAATATTTACAACTACAAAAATAAACACTCGCCAAAGGCGAGTGTTTTTTAATTGATTTTTGCATATACACGTGCATCACGTAAGCTACCATCTGGTGCTAGGAAATCATTTTCCATTGTACCTTCTAGAATGAATTCTAGACGTTCTGCTAAGCTACATGCATTTATATTTGTTGCATCAGTACGAATTTCAATTCTTCTAGCGCCTAGTTTATCAAAGGCGAACTGAATTGCACCTTTAACAGCTTCGGTCATATAGCCTTGTTTTGTATAGGCACTATGTAGCCAGAAGTGAAGTGAAAACTTTGGAATATCCCAGTTTTCAGGCTGTAGTGTAATTGCTCCGATGAATGTACCAGATACTTTATCGTATAAGTGAAAATCAAGTGTTTCACGAAGTAAAAACTGTCCGTGAGCTTCGCGAACAATTTCTTCAGCACTCTCTTCTGTTTCAGCGTTAATTGGTATCCACGGTACTAAGTCTTCTAGAGAAGCTTGGATTGCTTCATATACTTCTGCACCATCACCTGGAAATGGTTTACGAACTTGCAAGCGTTCAGTTTGAAATAATGTTGGAAAATCTAATAATAATGGTTTCAAGAGAAATCCCTCCTATTCTCTACTTTTTAGTTTAGCAAAGTAGAGCGGAATTTCAATGTTAATTCGTCATACTTTTTTCTTTCTTTCATACATTTTTAATAAGAGTGTGAACGGAGGGAAGGAAAATGTGGCGAAAAAATTGGCAAGACCGTGTAATGTCTCACATACAGGAAAACTCTTCATTATATATATTTAACGCCGTTTTATTATTGATGGGAGTAATATTCGGAGCTATTCTGGTGAATAGTTTACAAATCAATCAAAAACAAGATTTATCATTTTATTTACAACGTTTTTTTGGACAAGTCTCTAAAGGAGAATTTGCCATTGCGGGCGAAATGTTTCGAGAAAGTTACTTTTCGCAATTAAAATACATCGGATTTATTTGGATTTTAGGGATTTCAATTATTGGATTACCACTTATTTTTATTTTATTATTTGTAAAAGGAGTTGTCGTTGGATTTACAGTTGGTTTTTTAGTAAGTCAGCATGGATGGAATGGATTATTATTAGCATTTGTATCCGTTTTGCCACAAAATTTAATTATCATTCCAGTCTTTCTCGTTATGACAACTATTGCTGCAAGTTTTTCTTTACGGATGATTAGGCATCAATTTATTAGAAAAATAACCGAGCCACTATTACCATTATTAATCCGTTATACATGCTTCTTTCTCGTAATTGGAGTGGTGTTAGCACTTGCTTCTAGTGTGGAGGCTTACGCATCACCAGTTTTAATGAAAGAAGTCGTTGAGGCTATTAATAAAAAATAAATACTTTTTGAGAATAATTATCAATTTGTTTTTATTGTTTTTTTCTTTTGACAGAAGCCCTTCTTCTGATATAATGGTGTAAGAGTGGCGAGGAGGGAGTAGTACCGAATGGAAGAAAGAATTGAACGAATTAAGAAGCAATTACATGCAGCGAGCTACAAATTAACACCGCAACGTGAAGCAACAGTTCGTGTGCTGCTAGAAAATGAAGAAGATCATTTAAGCGCAGAAGATGTTTACCTCCTTGTAAAAGAAAAGTCGCCAGAGATCGGATTAGCAACCGTCTATCGAACTTTAGAACTATTATCTGAGTTAAAAGTTGTCGATAAGATTAACTTCGGAGACGGTGTTTCACGCTATGACTTACGCCAAGAAGGTGCGCAGCGTTTCCACCATCATTTGATTTGTACACAATGTGGTGCTGTACAAGAAATACAAGAAGATTTACTTGGTGAAGTGGAAAGGAAAGTAGAACGAGACTGGAGCTTTAAGGTGAAAGATCATCGTTTAACATTCCATGGGATTTGTAAAAATTGTCAAGAAAATGAAACGGATGAAAAATAACCTTTTCCTATTTATCTAGGAAGAGGTTTTTTATTTGAATAAGGTATAAATTGGTGAAAGCTTGGCATATGTTGTAATAACTTATATTTTGGAGGAATTTACAATGCGCCGAGCTTTAAAATTAACTTTTGATGGAATAAAAGTATTTTTATTATTTACAAGTTGTACGATTTTGTTTTATTTCGCTATACTATGGATAAATGAAGAATATGAAAGCTATCATCGTTATGAAAAACCTAAAGAAGAGACTGTAGAAAAAGTATCAGGGAATGAAGAACCGGCAAAGGATGCTTTCGTAAATAGAATGATGTTTTTCTATGAAAATGGGGAGTAGTGTAGAGTGGAAGATCAATTAAAAGATTTTATTCATTATATGGTTGTCGAAAAAGGATTAGCAAAGAATACAGTAGTATCTTATGAACGGGATTTAAAAAGCTACGTAAAGTATTTGCAAAATGTGGAACAGACGAAAACTTTTCATGAAGTGACCCGTTTACACATTGTTAATTTTTTGCAGTATTTAAAAGAGAACGGAAAATCTTCGAAAACATTGGCGCGTCATATCGCATCAATTCGTTCGTTCCACCAATTTTTACTTCGTGAACGAGCGGTAGAACACGACCCATCCGTACATATTGAAACGCCACAAGGGGAACGGAAATTACCAAAAGTATTATCAGTTGATGAAGTAGAGGCGTTACTTCAAACACCAAAAATGACAAGTGCTTTTGGGATTCGTGATAAGGCGATGCTAGAGTTACTGTATGCGACAGGACTTCGTGTTTCAGAATTGATTGCACTCAATTTAGAAGATGTACATTTAACGATGGGATTTGTTCGTTGCATAGGGAAAGGGAATAAAGAAAGAATTATTCCACTAGGAAGTTTAGCAACGGAAGCGATTCAAAAGTATATTGAAAAAGGAAGAAGAGAATTAATGGGGAAAAAAGTAGTAGATGCACTCTTTTTAAACCATCATGGTAATCGTTTATCAAGACAAGGATTTTGGAAAATATTAAAACGATTAGCGAAAGAAGCAAATATTGAAAAAGAGCTTACACCTCATACGTTGCGTCACTCGTTTGCTACGCACTTATTAGAAAATGGAGCAGATTTACGTGCTGTACAAGAAATGCTTGGACATGCAGATATTTCAACGACTCAAATCTATACGCACGTTTCAAAAACTAGATTAAAAGATGTATATAAACAGTTTCATCCGAGAGCATAGTTACTATGCTCTTTTTTTCATAGATTAAGAGGGGAAGACCGCTTCACAGAAACTTCACAAACATTTCGTATATTGTTTTCAGCAGAAGACTGGAATATTACAATGTATTTCCTCTATACTAAATAGAGTATAAAGGAGGAAATGATGATGAAAAAACTGATTATAACTTTATTTATCGCGATGCTAGCGTTGGCTGGCTGTAATACAAACAAAGAAGAACCGAAAAAAGAAAAGAAACTTGAAAGTGTAAACGTAGCAATTCAAACGAATCCGAAAGAAATTAAACCTGGTGAAAAAACAGAAGTACAAGCACTTGTTACACAAGGAAAAGAAAGAGTAACCGATGCCGATGATGTAAAGTTTGAAATTTGGAAAGATGGCGACGAGAAGCACGAGATGTTAGATGGTAAGCATAAAGGAAAAGGTGTTTATGCAGTAGAGAAAACATTTGAAACTGACGGAGTATATCATATTATTCCTCATACAAATGCACGTGATATGCACGTTATGCCAGAACATAAAGTTGCTGTAGGAAATGCGAAAGTAGAAGATGCAAAAAAAGAAAATAGTGACCACAGTGCAGGACATGGAGATCATAAAAGTGACACAATGATCCATCTTATGGCTGGAGACATAAAGGCAAATGCTGAATCTACAATGAAAGTTCATTTAAAGCAAAAAGAAGAAGCATTAACTGGTGCTGAAGTACAACTAGAGATTTGGAAAGATGGTGTTGAAAAACACGAATTTATTCCAGCGAAAGAAGGGAATAAAGGAGAGTATGAAACGAAACATACTTTCAAAGAGAACGGTGCTTACAAAGTGAAAGTACATGTAAGAAAAGGCGAATTGCATGAACATAAAGAAGAAACAATAGAAGTAAAATAAAAAGTAGCTCTTTAGAGCTACTTTTTATTTTTAATATGAAGAAATAAATCATAAAAAAATTAGCACTTCGTTGCAGAATGGATTACAATAGAAGTGTGAAGAAAATGAGAAATTCTACGAAAATGTATTAAAAAGAAAGCGTAAACATGTTATGATATCAGTATCAGATGTCTGACATCTGACTTAGAAAAAACTAGAAATGTTTTTGAATCGTTTCAAGTAAACGAAATAGGTTAGAAAATGATTTAAAGAAGTACTGTTTGACAATGAGAATTCTTTTTGATAACAGTTTCACTTTATAGCGTTTTGAACATACTACAAGAAGTAGAACTGAACTTATAGGAGGGCGCAGTTATGAATAAATATAAACGTATATTCCTAGTCGTAATGGACTCTGTGGGAATCGGTGAAGCACCAGATGCTGAGCAATTTGGTGATTTAGGATCTGACACAATTGGTCACATTGCTGAACATATGAATGGGTTACAAATGCCTAACATGGTGAAATTAGGTCTTGGTAACATTCGAGAAATGAAAGGTATCTCTAAAGTAGAGAAACCACTTGGATATTACACAAAAATGCAAGAGAAATCTACTGGTAAAGATACAATGACAGGTCACTGGGAAATCATGGGCCTTTACATTGATACACCATTCCAAGTGTTCCCGGAAGGATTCCCGAAAGAATTACTTGATGAATTAGAAGAAAAAACAGGCCGTAAAATTATCGGTAATAAGCCAGCTTCTGGAACTGAGATTCTTGATGAACTTGGTCAAGAGCAAATGGAAACAGGCTCTTTAATCGTTTATACTTCTGCTGATAGCGTATTGCAAATTGCAGCACACGAAGAAGTAGTGCCACTTGATGAGTTATATAAAATCTGTAAAATTGCACGTGAATTAACATTAGATGAGAAATACATGGTAGGTCGTGTTATTGCTCGTCCATTCGTTGGTGAACCTGGAAACTTTACACGTACACCAAACCGTCATGACTATGCATTAAAACCATTCGGCCGTACAGTAATGAATGAATTAAAAGATAGTGACTACGATGTAATTGCTATCGGTAAAATCTCTGATATTTATGATGGTGAAGGGGTAACTGAATCACTTCGTACGAAGTCTAACATGGATGGAATGGATAAGCTTGTAGATACATTAAATATGGACTTTACAGGTCTTAGCTTCTTAAACTTAGTTGACTTTGATGCATTATTCGGCCATCGCCGTGATCCACAAGGATACGGAGAAGCTCTGCAAGAATATGATGCACGTCTTCCAGAAGTATTCGCAAAACTAAAAGAAGATGATCTATTATTAATTACAGCAGACCACGGTAATGATCCAATTCACCCTGGTACTGACCATACACGTGAATATGTACCATTATTGGCATATAGCCCAAGCATGAAAGAAGGCGGACAAGAATTACCACTTCGTCAAACATTTGCTGATATTGGTGCAACAGTAGCAGAAAACTTCGGTGTGAAAATGCCAGAATACGGAACAAGCTTCTTAAACGAGCTAAAGAAATAGGGGGATAAACAAATGAATCGTGAACTTATTACAAAATCAGCTTCATACTTAAAAGAGAAATTTCAAGAGACACCACAAGTAGGACTAATCCTTGGATCAGGACTAGGTGTATTAGCAGACGAAATTGAGAACGCAGTAACAGTACCTTACAGTGAAATCCCTGAATTCCCAGTATCAACTGTAGAAGGCCATGCAGGTCAACTAGTATTTGGTACACTTCAAGGTGTAACAGTAGTAGCAATGCAAGGACGTTTCCACTTCTATGAAGGATACGACATGCAAAAAGTAACATTCCCAGTTCGTGTTATGAAAGAACTAGGTGTAGAAACAGTTGTTGTAACAAACGCAGCTGGTGGTGTAAATACATCATTTGAGCCAGGCGATCTTATGTTAATTTCAGACCACATTAACTTCATGGGTACGAATCCATTAATCGGACCAAATGATTCTGAAATGGGCGTACGTTTCCCTGATATGTCTACGTCATATACGGTAGAACTTCGCGAAATGGCGAAACAAGTTGCAGCAGACTTAAATATTAAAGTACAAGAAGGTGTATACGTAGGAATGACAGGTCCTGTATATGAAACACCTGCTGAAATTCGTATGCTTCGTACACTTGGCGGAGATGCAGTTGGTATGTCAACAGTACCTGAAGTAATTGTAGCGCGTCATGCTGGTATGAAAGTGTTAGGTATTTCTTGTATTTCAAATATGGCAGCTGGTATTTTAGATCAACCACTTCACCACGATGAAGTAATTGAAACGACAGAACGTGTTAAAGCTAACTTCTTAGCATTAGTAAAAGCAATCGTAAAACAAATGAAGGGGTGACTTCACAATGAGAATGGTGGACCTAATTGCAAAAAAACGTGACGGACATGCATTAACGACAGAAGAAATTAACTTTATTGTTGAAGGATATACGAATGGTGATATTCCTGATTATCAAGTAAGTTCACTTGCAATGGCAATTTTCTTCCAAGATATGAACGATCAAGAGCGTGCCGATTTAACGATGGCAATGGTAAATAGCGGTGATACAATCGACTTATCAGCTATTGAAGGTGTAAAAGTAGATAAGCATTCAACAGGTGGTGTTGGTGATACAACGACACTTGTATTAGGTCCATTAGTAGCCGCTTTAGATGTACCAGTAGCGAAAATGTCTGGACGCGGTTTAGGACATACTGGTGGTACAATTGATAAATTAGAAGCAGTTCCAGGATTCCATGTGGAAATTGAAAACGATGAATTCATGCGTCTTGTAAATGAAAACAAAATCGCTGTTATCGGTCAAAGTGGTAACTTAACACCTGCTGATAAAAAGCTATATGCACTTCGTGATGTGACAGCAACAGTAAACTCAATTCCGCTTATTGCAAGTTCGATTATGAGTAAAAAAATTGCTGCTGGTGCAGATGCAATTGTTCTTGATGTAAAAACTGGAGCAGGTGCATTTATGAAAACGGATGAAGATGCAAAACGTTTAGCAGAAGCAATGGTACGTATCGGTAATAACGTTGGTCGTAACACGATGGCAGTTATTTCTGATATGAGTCAACCACTCGGTGAAGCTATCGGTAACGCATTAGAAGTTCAAGAAGCAATTGATACATTACAAGGTAAAGGGCCGAAAGATTTAGAAGAGCTATGTTTAACACTTGGAAGTCAAATGGTGTACCTTGCTGGACAAGCTTCATCTTTAGAAGATGCACGTGAAAAGCTAATTGAAGTAATGAACAACGGAAAAGCGCTAGAATCATTTAAAACGTTCTTATCAGCGCAAGGCGGCGACGCATCTGTTGTTGATGACCCTTCTAAATTGCCACAAGCACAATTTAAAATTGAAGTGGAAGCGAAAGAAGACGGATATGTATCAGAAATCGTTGCAGACGAAATCGGAACAGCAGCAATGCTTTTAGGAGCAGGACGTGCAACGAAAGAGTCTGAAATTGATTTAGCAGTTGGTCTAATGCTGCGCAAAAAAGTAGGCGATAGAGTGCAGCAAGGTGAATCTCTCGTTACAATTTACGCAAACCGCGAAAATGTTGAAGATGTAAAAGCGAAAATTTATGAGAACATGAAGATCTCTAAAGAACACGTAGATGCACCAACTTTAGTACACGGTATCGTAACGAAGTAATAAAAAAAAGCTGAGGAGATTTCTCCTTGGCTTTTTTTACTATTTTTTGTTTATAATAATAATGGGTGAAATTATGATTAGAATTTGTGCAGTAACAAAAACAGATGAAGTATTATATGATGTTTCTCTAGAAGAAACAAAGAAAGACCATATTGTATGGTATTGGCTAGATTTATATAAGCCAACGAAAGAAGAGTATACATATATTCTGCAAGACCATTTTAAGTTCCATCCCCTTGCAATTGAAGACTGTATAGAATATGTACAGAGGCCAAAAGTTGATTTTTATGATGGATATAACTTTTTAGTACTTCACGCATTTGGGGAAGATGGACTAGAACCGCACGAAATCGATTTATTTATTAGTGATCGTTATATTGTTTCTTTCCACTTTTCTCATAACAATGCAATCGAAAGAGTATGGAAAACACTTGGAGAAAAGAAGCGTATTAAAAATAGTCCTTTACACGTAGCTCATACAATTATCGACCAAATTGTAGATGACTATTTTGCGCCTGTATATTACATTGAGGATCATTTAAATGCAATTGATGATAATTTAACGGGGGAGACAGCAGGAAGTGTATTAGAAGAGGTATTTGATATACGTACAGATTTATCAAAGCTAAGGCGTACAATCATTCCGATGCGTGATTTATTATATCGTATTTTAAATTCGACTCGTTTTTACGGTATAAGCGATCATGAAATTTACTTTAAAGATATACATGATCATTTGCTTAAACTAACAGAAATGATTGAGGCAAGCCGAGAGTTAACAGCAGATATTCGGGATAGTTATTTTTCATTAAACTCACATCATATGAATAACATTATGAAAACATTAACTGTATTCTCGACTATTTTCATGCCATTAACATTTATTGCGGGAGTATATGGAATGAACTTTACGCATATGCCAGAGCTTGGTGGACAATATAGTTATTTTATTTGTCTACTTATTATGGCACTAATTGGCGGCGGAATGATGGCCTGGTTTTATAAAAAAGGATGGTTTAAGTAAAAAAACACCGAGGATTTCCTCGGTGTTTTTTTTAACCAATAGCATGTAATACAAACATAGCTAAAAATAAGCATGTAATGATATACATAGATGGTGCGACTTCTTTACGCTTTCCAAGAGCAACTTTTAAGATAGGGTAAGCAATAAATCCGAACGCAATGCCATCAGCGATACTATATGTGAGCGGGATCATAACGATAATTAAGAATGCTGGAAATCCTTCTGAAAAGTCATTCAGAGGAATTTGTTGAATGCTTGTAATCATCAGACCGCCAATAATAATTAAGATTGGTGCAATGGCACTATCAGGAATTAATTTGACAAATGGAAGAGCAAACAGTGATGCAAAGAATAGCAACCCAGTAACGATAGACGTCAGACCTGTCTTACCACCTGCAGTAATACCTGCGGCACTTTCTACTGTTGAAACGGTAGGACTTGTGCCAAATAGACCACATGTTATTGCTGAAATTGCATTGGCTTGGTAAGCACGTGGGAATTTACGATCATCTTCTAATAAACCGTGCAGAAGTCCCATGTTCTCAAAGATAAGCACCATGCTTAAAGAGAATGTTGCAATCCAAAATGGTAAGGAAGAAAGTTTCCCAAATGACATAGCTCCAAACACATCACCGTAATTAGCGAATGAGAATGAACTACTTCCCACTTGACTCGTATCCACAAGACCAAATAGCCAGGCGATACCAGTTCCTATTGCAATCGTCCATAAAAAGTTTCCACGTACGTTACGAATAAATAATACAAGTGCAATGATAAGAGTAAGTAATGTCGCAAGAACGACAGGATTACTTAATTTCCCCATTGCCACAGCAGTATTTGGGTTCGAAACGACTAAACCACCTTTTTGCAATCCGATAAACGCTAAAAATAATCCGATGCCGACAGTAATCGCTTCCTTTAATGACTTTGGAATTGATACTGATAGCACGCGAGCGATTGGTGTAAAAGCGGCAATTGCAAAAATAATACCAGAGATAAAGACAGCAGCCAATGCTTCTTGCCAAGTTAGTCCAAGCGTATGCACAGCTGTGTACGTGAAGAATGCATTTACACCCATACCCGGGACAAGAATAGCAGGTGCATTTGCCCAAAATGCCATGAGTAGACATCCGACAAATGAACTAAAAACAGTTGCTAAAATTCCAGCTTCAAGAGGAATGCCAGCATCTGATAAGATTGACGCATTTACAATCATAATATATACGATTGTGAAAAATGACGTAACTCCAGCTAATACTTCTTGTTTTGGTGATGTTTCGTGTAAACCTAATTTAAATGTTCTTTCAAGTATTCCTTTCATGTTAAACCTTCTTTTTCATATCCCTCTCCCACCCGTGATATCTCTTATGTAAGAGCTCACCGTTCTTTATTATATCAGAACATCATGTTTTTACAACAAGTAAAATGATAACGTTTACTTGTAAAGAGAATTCGTTATAAATACGTAAAAATAGCCCGTATGGATGAAATGATTTCTAATTCACCCGATTGAATGGGAGGGGCTGCTTGCGCATGTAAAGTAGCATAAGACGTAACCTCCCGTGGTAATTGGGCAGATTCTTCAACGAATGAGAGGGGAACAGGATTAATATTTAAATTATATGTACTCGCAATAGCACGAGCTTTTTCTACTGCTTGGTGCAGAGCTTGAATGAGAGCTTGCTCATAATATTTATTTGGATGAGATACTCGGAAACGTAAACCTTTTGCTACATTTGCGCCATTTGAAACGGCTATATCATATACTTCCCCAGCTTTTTGTACATTTAAAACGGTAATTTCATACAAATGCTCCACGCGGTATCCTTGTAGCAATGCTTTATCATTTACATATTCGTATTGAGGAGTAATTGTATAAGAAATCGTTTCTATATCTTTATCGGCAATACCAAGCTGTTTAAGTGCATCCAGCAATTGTTTGGATTGCACTGCATTTTCTTCTTGAGCCTGTTTTACATTTTTATCATCTGTTCGAATGCCAAGCGTTAATATAACAACATTCGGTTTTGCTTTGACAACGCCTTCGCCTTGTACAGTAATAGTAGCTTCTTTACCAGTATTAGCTGTGCGTACGTTGTGTAAATAAGGATTCATTCCACCCTGCATTTTCCATCACCATCCTTTTTATATGTATATGTGTGAACAAAAAAGAAATTTATATGAAAAAAGTTACATAAATGAGAATGTTGAGGAAAGAAAGCATGTACAACATAGGTATTTATAGATTATAATATGTGTAAATATGATAAAAAAGGGACGAGGCTATTGAACGAAAAAAGAGAAACGCTGATTTTAGATTTATCTGCATCATTTCGAAAAATGATACGTTTATTACAAAATGATATTAATACACGTTTTGCAGAACATATGCCATATAATGAATTTTCTGTATTACGTGCGTTATTTTTAAAGAGTCCACAGATGGCTTCGCAAATTGCGAGTGAAGTAAACGTAACCTCCAGTCATATTACAGCTGTTACAGATCGTCTCGTACGAAAAGGATTAGTAGAAAGAAAACGTTCTAATTCAGATCGTCGAATCGTGTATTTAGAAATTACAGAGCACGGAAGAGAAGTAACTGAAAAACTTGAAGCTGTGCGTAAAGAATATTATAAAGAGAGATTTAAAGGTTGGAGCGACCAAGAAATAGAAATGGTCTTAGAACTATTTGGCCGCGTATTATAATAAATGAGGATAGGAAGCGAAAGCATTCCTATCCTTTTTCTTTTGAATAAAAATATTTTGAAACTCCGATACTTTAATTAAAAGATCGGAGGAAAGATTATGAAATATATTGCTGCACTTACCATTTTATTTGGTGGTTTTTTCTATTTTCAAACATTTACGTACGCAGATACGCCTATCCAAGTGGTACGAAAAGAAGTGAAGTACATTGAAACCGATAATACAGTCTTATATTCGAAATTATGGGTTCGTTCTATGCAAAACGCAGTATTATTCCACCATAGCGATAATATTCGTAATCAGGACACATTACGTAATGTAACAAGTTCATCGCTTGTTAAAGCGAAACAACTATTTTTTCAGAAAGCAGCACTCTATATACCGAGACTATCGCAATACGTATCAAAAATAGGAAAAGAAAATATTCAAGTGTACTACATTGCGATTCACTATAATGTGAAAAAAGAAAATGCATATCAATTAGATGGCATGAACTATTTTCTACAAGTATTTGTGAAAGAGCGTGGGGAATGGAAAATTGCTGAAAGTGTAGTTGCACCGACAGAGCAAATTGTGCAAAATGGTGATGGATTTGGGATGAAAGAAGAGATGGTGTATGGGGATAGGAGAGAGAATGTGAAATAACCTCTTTATTTAGATCGGGATATATAATAAAAAAGCATTGCTCTTGTGCAATGCCTTTTTTATTTGGTTCATATAAGAGTTAAATAATTCATAACATATTTCTTTTGTCATTATATACCTTTTTTGTCAGCTTCTATTTAATGTCATTGTTCCGTGTTTATAGTTTCACATCTATGATGCTTTTGGAAACATGTATCCACCACCTTAATGCATATTTATTTCCCTACAAAAGCAAACTTCAATTTTAATAGACGTGTAAAAATGAAGTAACTTATGGTAGCGAATAGGAAAAATCCAACATAATAAGACAGAAGTGCATCTCGTCCGCCTAATATTCTACCACCAAGTAGTCCGAAGCATAGAACAGTGCAAATTATGAACCATTTTTGCAAGTTAGGAAACAATAGTATTTTTCCACTTTGTTCGTTTGGTGTACGTGTGTATAGAAAGGTTGCTATTGATAAAAAGGTAATGATGTAAGCAAATGGTGTTAATAGTGTCCAAGGAGAAGGTACAGAAATACGCTCCGTAGGATTGTCCTGTGGTACACTAGAAAGTTTATTGCCATAGTCATCAAATGTTTCTATCGGGTGGTAATCATAAGTAATAGAAAAATATTCTAATGGTGAAATGATACCTATATGTTGTAAGTACTCATGAGTATGGTGCTCTATTTCTCCCATTGCATCTACAGACCATTGTGTGTGTGAATAAATGAATCCGGAAATTAACAATCCAAAACCGTATGGTAAAAATAATAGAATGATAGTTAAAATACTTTGAGAAAATATATGTCCAGTAAGAGTCCCGATAAATAAGGCGAATGTATAAATAGCGATAAGTACAACCGTAGCATATAGAAAGTAACTATAGAACGGAGCAAAGGTTTGATACTCATTGTGAAACGACATGTTCTTTATTCCGTACATGCTAATCCAGCAAACAATTTGTACTGTAATAATATTCAAAACACCAAGCCACCATTTTGTTAAAAAAATATCCTTTCGTTTAAAAGGCATCGAGAATAGAAAATCAGTTGATTGATTATTACGTTCCCATCCAATTAAAAGACAAGCGAGTGCAATTAGAGTAGCTCCTTGAAAGAAGACGGCACCATCAGATGTCTGAAAATAGTAGGAGTAGTAATATGCATAGTCACCAAACTTCATTTTTGATAGTTTTAGTTGCATTTGCGCTTCTTGATAATATTTATAAGGTAGTTGATATAAACTAGTTAACCAAAATAATAGAATTATATATTTTCCTTGCTTCCATTGCCTCATCCATAAAGCTTTATGAAACATGTGAATCCTCCTCAAATGTAGTGATAAAAATATCTTCAAGTGACATTGTTAATTCTTCAATAAGTATAGGTTGCTCTTTGTAAAACTTCTCGAGTGTTGTAGCCACATTTCCCTCAATTAAGATTGTATATACTTTTCCTGTTTGGTTTAATATTTTAATATTGCTTAAGTTTTCTAGCTTTTGAGGTAATGAACGTTCGTAAGCTACTTGTATTTTTGCAAATCGTGATTTTGCATCGTCTAGTGATGTAATAGACGAGATAGTATGGCCTTTTAATATAATAATTGTATCTGCAATTTGTTCTACTTCATCTAAATGGTGAGTGGAGATGAAAATGGTAATCTCTTTTTCTGCAACTTCTCCAACGAGAAACTGTAAAATTTTCCTTTTCACGATAGGATCAAGTCCATTTGTCGGTTCATCTAAAATGATATATTCTGCCTTTGTAGAAACAGCTAAAATGATGGCGAGCAGTGCTTTCATGCCTTTTGAATAGCTACGAATTCGTTTGTTTGGTAAGTTAAAACGTTCTAACAGTTCATAGAAATGTGTTTCATCAAATGCGGTATAAACTTCTTTATAAAACTTTACGATTTCTTTTATCGTATAGCCGTTCAGTATATTAGTAGAATCAGGAACATATACAATTTTTTGCTTTATTTCAGGAAACTGATGAATGTTTGTATCTTCATATGTAACAGTTCCCTCGTCTGGGTCTAAAATACCGACCATCGTTCGCAATAAAGTTGTTTTCCCCGCACCGTTTCTTCCGAGTAATCCGATGATACTCCCTCTTTGCAATGTGAAAGAAACATTGTCTAAAATTGTTTGACTATCAATTGTTTTCTTCAAGTTTGTCACTTTCAACATCCGTATTCCCTCCAATCTCTTTATAGTATGAATCTATCCAATCATGAATTTTATCTTTCGTAATACCAAGATAAGAGGCTTCTAATAGTAATTGATGAAATTGCTTTTCAACCATAGCGATTTTCCTTTCGTCTAATGTTGGGGTAATCGATTGGGATACAAATGTTCCTTTTCCTCGTAACGTTTCAATAATTCCTTGTCGCTCTAACTCTTGATACGCTTTACTCACTGTATTTGGATTTATAACGAGTAAAGAAGCGAGTTCGCGTACAGAAGGAAGTTTATCACTTGGAGCCAACATGTTTTTCAATACGAGTTCTTTTATATTTTGAACAATTTGTTCCCATATCGGAGTGTTGCTTCTTGGGTCAAGTTGAATATGCAAGAGCAATGTCTCCTTCCTCATATGTATTAAGTGTACTACTGTGAGTAATACACTTAATACAATATAGGGGACGAATGTATTTGTCAACTGAAAATGTTAGAAAAATTTGGTATTAAAAAAGGTAAATTGGAAAAAATAGGTCTGATATAGAATGGAGGGTTAGTCATGAAGCGAGTTTTTGGAATACTTGTTTGTTTCATGTTATTGCTTTCTGGAACTTCAGTGAGTTTCGCACAATCTGAGAAAACGAAGCAGGAGAAAACAGAAGAAACAACACCGAAGTTAGCGGAACAAGCGTCGTCAGCAATCGTAATTGAGCAAGATACAGGTAAAGTTTTATTTGATAAAAACCCAAATGAAAAATTACCACCTGCTAGTATGACAAAGATTATGACAATGCTTTTAATTATGGAACAAGTTGAAAAAGGAAAACTAAAACTGACCGATAAAGTTAGAGCGAGCGAACATGCAGCTTCAATGGGTGGATCGCAAATCTTTTTAGAACCTGGGGAAGAGATGACTGTAAATGAGATGTTAAAGGGTATTGCAATTGCATCTGGAAATGACGCATCTGTTGCAGTAGCCGAGCATATCGCAGGTTCAGAAGAAGGATTTGTAAATATGATGAACAAAAAGGCGAAAGATCTAGGGCTGAAAAATACACATTTTCAAAACCCAACAGGTCTTCCGGCCAAAGACCATTATTCGACAGCAAATGATATGGCTATAATGGCGAGAGAATTGATGAAGTATCCACTTATTCGTAAATACACAGGTAAGTACGAAGATTATTTACGTGAAGATACGGATAAAAAGTTTTGGCTCGTTAATACGAATAAGCTAGTACGTTTTTATCCTGGCGTAGATGGAGTAAAAACAGGTTTTACGACAGAAGCGAAATATTGTTTAACAGCATCGGCTGAAAAAAATGGCATGCGTATCATTTCAGTTGTCATGGGAGCACCAACATCAAAAGAACGGAACAACCAAGTGACGAAGCTTCTTGACTACGCATTTGGTCAATATATGACAAAGAAATTGTATACGCGCGGCGAAAAAATTAAGACAGTTCAAGTAGGGAAAGGGAAAAAAGAAAAAGTAGATTTAGTTGCATCAGATAATGTTTCTCTTCTTATGAAGAAGGGCGAGAATATGGACAAGGTAAAACAAGAAGTAATTGCTGAAAAGAAAGTAAAAGCACCGATTAAAAAAGGTGACGCGCTTGGTACACTTGTTATTAAAAAAGATAAAGATGTTTTATTAAAACAAACAATTGTAGCAAAAGAAGATGTTGCTGCAGCGAGCTGGTGGGAGTTATTTAAAAGAAGTTTTGGGATGTTTTCAACATCAAAATAGCGGCAAATATTTTGCCGCTTTTCTATTCGTATGTAAGTGAATAATGCTGAAAGGTTTCACTTTATGACGAAATAGTTCTTCTTTTGTCAGCAGGAAGGATTCTTATTTTGTATCACGAAAATCTTTATGTATGTGAATAAGTAAAGTTTGAGCATAAGGAGGAAATCGTGTGAGTCTTTCCATGCAATTAGAAGTAAAACGTGACGTCCTATGTGTGAGACTAGAGGGTGAATTAGATCATCATACGGCTGAAGAGTTGCGAACGAAAGTAACAGATATGATTGAGACACATGGTGTTCATCATATTGTTTTGAGCCTAGAGAACTTATCTTTTATGGATAGTTCTGGTCTAGGTGTTATATTAGGCCGATATAAACACGTAAAGGGATTAGGTGGAGAAATGGTTGTTTGTGCAATTTCACCGCCTGTTAAGCGTTTATTTGAAATGTCGGGCTTATTCAAAATCGTTCGCTTAGAAGAAAGTGAAGCGCACGCGCTCGCGACGTTGGGGGTGGCATAGATGAGAAATGAAATGAACCTTCAATTTTCAGCATTAAGTCAAAATGAATCGTTCGCTCGCGTTACAGTAGCGGCTTTCATTGCACAACTAGATCCAACGATGGAAGAATTAACGGAGATTAAAACAGTTGTGTCAGAAGCGGTTACAAATGCAATTATTCATGGATACGAAGGAAATGCAGAAGGTATTGTTTATATTTCTGTAATTTTGGAAGAAGCAATGGTGAAACTCACGATTCGAGATGAAGGGATTGGAATCTTTAACTTAGATGAAGCGAGACAACCCCTTTTTACAACTAAACCTGAATTAGAGCGTTCCGGAATGGGATTTACTATCATGGAAAATTTTATGGATGAAGTAGAAGTTATTTCAAACGAATCTTTCGGGACAACAATCCATTTGACAAAATACTTATCAAATAGTAACGCTCTATGCAATTAAGGAGAATAGCCTATGGACATAGAGGTCAAAAATGAGAAGAAGAAACCTCAGTTAAAGGACCACGAGCTAAAAGCGTTAATTCAAAAAAGTCAAGATGGAGATCAACAAGCGAGAGATGCAATCGTTCAAAGTAATATGCGCCTCGTTTGGTCGGTTGTACAGCGGTTTCTTAATCGAGGATACGAACCAGACGACCTATTTCAAATTGGATGTATTGGGCTCTTGAAATCGGTAGATAAATTTGATTTATCTTTCGACGTGAAATTTTCAACATATGCAGTTCCAATGATTATTGGTGAAATACAACGTTTCTTACGTGATGATGGATCAGTGAAAGTTAGTAGGTCTTTAAAAGAAACAGGAAACAAAATTCGAAAGATGAGAGATGAGCTTTCGAAAGAATTCGGAAGGGCTCCAACGATTAATGAAGTGGCAGAGGCACTAGAACTAACGCCAGAGGAAGTTGTTCTAGCACAAGAAGCGAGCCGGGCCCCTTCGTCTATACATGAAACTGTATATGAAAACGATGGAGATCCAATCACTATTTTAGATCAAATTGCAGATCAATCTGAAACGAAATGGTTCGATAAAATTGCTTTAAAAGAAGCGATTAGAGAACTAGATGAACGAGAGCGCTTAATTGTATACTTGCGTTACTATAAAGATCAAACACAGTCAGAAGTAGCAGAGCGCATAGGCATTTCGCAAGTACAAGTTTCAAGACTTGAAAAGAAAATATTAAAACAGATGAAAGATCGAATAGACGAATAATTGTCTATTCGATTTTTTTATGCCGTTAATAGGAGAGAGATGTTAATTTTTGCAAAAATTAACAGAATTTATTGATAATTTAGTCAATTTAAAATATAATCCAAGTATGAACTTGTCATAAAGGGGGAAGGAAACATGGAAACGAGGCAACAATGGGGAACGAGAGCTGGATTTATTTTTGCAGCGGTCGGATCTGCCGTTGGATTAGGAAACATATGGCGTTTTCCTTATACAGCGTATGAAAATGGAGGAGGAGCATTCTTTTTACCGTACTTATTTGCATTATTAACGACTGGTATTTCATTGTTAGCGTTTGAGTTTGCCCTTGGTCATCGTCATCGTGGTTCAGCACCACTTACATTTTTCCGTATTAGCCCGCGTGCCGAATTTATTGGATGATGGCAAATGTGCGTAACATTTATCGTTTCAACATATTATGCAGTGATTATTGCTTGGTCTATATCGTATACATACTTTGCAATTACTGGAGCATGGGGAAAAGACACGCAATCATTTTTATTTAAAGAGTACTTACATGTTGCAGATAAGCCAGGGCAATTTGGAGGACTTGTACCGGAAGTATTAATTCCATTAGTTCTCGTTTGGATTATTGTGCTTGGCGTTGCATTTAAAGGAGTTAAAAAAGGAATCGAAGTTGTTAACCGTATATTTATTCCTTTATTAGTTGTTATGTTCCTTATTATCGTCGTTCGTGCAGTGACGATGGAAGGTGCTATGCAAGGACTAGATGCATTCTTTAAACCAGATTGGAGTCGTATTTTTGATGGGAAAGTATGGCTTGCTGCTTATGGTCAAATATTCTTTAGTTTATCTTTAGCATTTGGAATTATGATTACGTATTCTAGTTATTTACCGAAAAACTCGGATACAACAAATAATGCCTTTATTACTGGATTTGCCAACTCAGGATTTGAATTATTAGCAGGTATTGGGGTCTTTGCAGCTCTTGGATTTATGGCGAATAATATGGGAGTACCGGTTGATAAAGTAGCAAGTGCTGGCGTTGGGCTTGCGTTCGTAGTATTTCCGCAAATTATTAATGAATTGCCGATGTCACCGTTGTTTGGTGTATTATTTTTCTTATCGTTAACGGTTGCTGGAATCACATCACTTATTTCACTCGCGGAAGTATGTTTTGCTGCTGTGTCTGAAAAATTCAGTTTAAGTCGGGAAAAAACCATTGGAATTATGGGAACCCTTCTCGTGTTAGTTTCTCTTGTATTTGCAACACGTGGTGGGCTTATGTTCTTAGATGTTGTCGACTATTTCGCTAATAATTTCGGATTAATTACAATTGCACTTGCGGAAGTAGTGACGATAGGGCTCATTTTACGTCGTTTACCAGTTTATCAAAATCATGCAAACTTTGTATCTGATATTAAATTAGGAACGTTTTGGAGAGTAAGTTTACTCGTTATTACTCCGCTTATGTTAGGGTATATGCTAATTGATGGTACAATCCAAAACATTAAAAAGAATTATGGAGATTATCCGACTGAGTTTGTTGTAACGTATGGTTGGTCGATAGCAGCAGCCTTCCTTATCGTTGCGCTAATTATTAGTCTAAAGAAATGGAATGCACAAATACATTCGGATTCTGCCAAGCTTGAAAAAGAGTGGAAAGATCGAGGTGTTTCATAATGAGTGGATCAGCAATTATGATGATGGTTATTGGAATAGTAGTCATTTGGGGAGGGCTTGCATTAAGTATTGCAAACTTATTTAAGAAAAAGGCATAAGTAAAAAACATCTGTACCGAAATGGTGCAGATGTTTTTTTATGAAAAAATTGTATTAGAAAAAAATTCAATAACCATACTACAACTACGAGGAAGAGTGAAGGGGTGAATGAAAGTTGGAACAAACGATTTATATTAAAATGCGCAATCGTTTAAAAGTTTCTCCTACTTATGAAGTAAAGCTGGGCGATGTTGCTCAACTTGCCGGAGATTCTTCCGTAGTTGAGTTGTTACAAAATGAGATAGTTTACAAAATAACAGCGCATGATAAGACGCATGTTGTAATTGATGTTATGAAAGTAATTGAGATTATTCAACAGAAAGCATCTCATCTACAAATTAATTTACTCGGTTCTGGACAAACTCTTGTTGAAATTATATACGAAAAAAAGAAGGCACACCCAATTTTTTTCGGGCTTGTATGGCTATTACTTTTCATTGGAGCGGCCCTTGCGATCATTTATTTCCATGAAGATGTAAGTATGCAACAAGTACATCAACGGTTATATTACATGATTACTGGAGAATTTAATGCGCAACCACTTTTATTTCAAATTCCTTATTCTTTAGGTCTTGGTTTAGGGATGGTTTTATTCTTTAATCATGTATTTCAAAAGCGAATTAATGAAGAGCCAAGTCCGCTAGAAGTTGAGATGTTTCAATACCAACAGTCACTTGATCAGTATGTAATCGTTAATGAAAACAAGGATAATATGAAACAACTTACCGATGATTGAGTATGGATTTGTTATTTTAATTGGTTTAGCTGGAGGGATTGCGGTAGGTAGCGGATATGTCGCATTTTTAGCTGTACTTGGTATAATCCCCCGTTTAGCCCAATTAACGAGAAGTGGAAAGCATATTCAATATTTTGAGTGGGCAGTTATTGCAGGTACTTTAACAGGGGCTTGGTGCAGTTTGAAAAACATTACATTTCAAACGTCGCAATATTGGCTCGTTATATTAGGGATATTTTGTGGCACGTTCATTGGAATGCTTGCTGCGGCATTAACAGAGGTGTTAAATGTTCTACCTATTTTAGCGAAACGAGTAGGGGTAGAGGGCAAGATTATTGTTTTACTCGTTGCTATTGTACTTGGGAAAGTAATAGGATCGTTGTTTCACTGGATTTATTTCGTAAAGTAGGAGGCAGTATATAAATGACAAGTCAGAAATTGAAGGATGATTACATAAATAAAGTGAAGGAGTATCATCCAAAGCCAAACTATTTACTAAATTGTATCAAAGCATTTCTTGTAGGTGGACTCATTTGCACAGTTGGAGAAGCATTGATGAAATTTTATATACATTATTTTCACTTTAGTGAACAAGAGGCAGGAAACCCAACTGTTGCAACTCTTGTTTTATTATCCGCGATTTTAACAGGGTGTGGTGTATATGATAAAATTGGTCAATTTGCTGGAGCAGGATCAGCGGTACCGGTAACAGGATTTGCAAATTCTATGGCGAGCGCTGCCTTAGAACATAAGAGCGAAGGGGTTGTTCTAGGGATTGCTACAAATATGTTTAAACTGGCAGGAAGTGTGATTGTATTTGGGGTTGTTGGTGCATATATCATTGGGTTAATAAGGTATACCTTTAAAATTTTTATGTCTTAAAGGAGGGGCTAGTATGAGGTTGACCGGAAAACAAACGTGGGTATTTCAAAATGATATATATGTAAATGCAACGGGCACTGCTGTCGGTCCGAAAGAAGCTGAGGGCCCTCTTGGGAAAAAATTTGATATTTCATATGATGACTTGCATTGTGGAGAAGAAAATTGGGAGCTCGCCGAACGAAGATTAATGTCAGACTCAATTCAACAAGCGGTGCAAAAAGGGAATATAAAAACATCGCAAATTGATTTCTTTTTAGCGGGAGATTTATTAAATCAAACAGTGACAGCAAATTATGTTGCGCGTAAGTGGGGCATTCCTTTTTTAGGAATGTTTAGCGCTTGTGCGACGTCTATGGAGACTTTAGCAGTTGGCTCAGCTTTTATAGACGGTGGATTTGCAAATCGTGTCTTAGCTACAGTAAGCAGTCATAATGCAACGGCTGAAAGACAATTTCGCTATCCAACAGAGTATGGTGGACAAAAACCAGGGACAGCAAATTCAACTGTGACTGGTGCAGGATCTATATTAATTAGCGATGAAAAAAGTGCAATTAAAATTACGTCAGCTACAATCGGAAAAGTGCAAGATTTAGGAATCACAAATCCTTTGGATATGGGGGCAGCGATGGCTCCAGCAGCAGCTCATACAATTCAACAACATTTTGAAGATTTAAGAAGAAGTGCCGATGATTATGATTTGATTGTTACGGGTGATTTATCAGCTGTTGGGACGCCGATTGCGAAACAACTTTTACTTGAGGAAGGTTATGATCTTGGGCATATATACAATGATTGTGGATTGATGATTTATGAAGCAAGTCAAGAAGAAGTGTTTGCAGGTGGTAGTGGTTGCGCTTGTTCAGCAGTTGTTACGTATGGTCATTTATTACACGAGATGCAAAAAGGGAATTTACAACGAATTTTTGTCGTTGCGACTGGTGCATTATTAAGCCCAATGATGATGCAACAGAAGGAAACGATTCCAACAATTGCACATGGTGTCGTATTTGAGAGAGTTAAAGGAGAGTGAATTGTGGATTTTATATATGCATTTCTTGTAGGTGGAGCTATTTGTTTAATTGGGCAACTATTGTTAGATTTCGTAAAGTTAACACCAGCTCATTTAATGGCAACTTTTGTAGTCATCGGAGCAATTTTAGATGGATTTGGATTATACGATAAACTAATAAAGTTTGCAGGTGCTGGAGCGACAGTCCCTATTACAAGTTTTGGACATTCACTATTGCACGGAGCAATGCATGCAGCAGAAAAACATGGATATTTAGGAATTGGTATTGGCATGTTTAGTTTAACGTCTGCGGGTATTTCCGCAGCGATATTGTTTTCATTTTTTATAGCACTTATATGTAAACCGAAAGGATAAATCAAATGAGACGAAGGGTTGTTTTGGTCACAGATGGAGATGAATATGCAAAGCGGACAATTGAGCTTTTAACGAAGGAATTTGGGGGAAGGTGTATTTCAGCATCACAAAGTAATCCAACCAAATTGACAGGGAAAAAAGTTGTTGAGCTTATTATGCAAACGCCATATGACCCTGTATTTGTCATGTTTGATGACAGTGGATTTATTGGAGAAGGATCTGGTGAAAAGGCTTTAAAATATGTGGCTACCCATAAACAAATTGATGTGCTCGGTATTTTAGCAGTAGCGTCTAATACGCATCATTGGGAATGGGCACGTGTAGATGTAAGTGTAGATCGGAACGGGAATTTAACCGAATACGGTGTTGATAAATTTGGACTTCCAGATGGTGAAATTGGCAGGATTAGCGGAGATACAATATATTGTTTAGACGATTTAAATGTTCCTGTCATTGTTGGAGTTGGTGATATTGGTAAAATGTGCGGAAATGATGAATGGGAGAGAGGGTCACCTATTACAAAGAAAGCAATTCAATTAATTTTAGAAAGGAGTGGATTTTATGACGAAGCCTAAAAAAGTGGATATCCCTATATCAACTTTCATAAGTGACAATGAAAATTATTTAAAACAGACAGTTGGACTAGGCGTTACATACGATGTTGGCATTCGTAAATTTCAAATTTTGAATAAAGAAATTGGTGTGTTATTTGTAAACGGACTTTGTGATACAAATTATATTATCCATATTTTAGAAGAAGCCGTGGATACAAATGAGATAAGGGATGTAGAAGAAGATACAGTTAAGCTTTTAGAGAATCGCTTAATCCATCAACAAGTAAGCAAAGTGAAAACGATGGATGAGGTAATGCTCCAAGTATTATCAGGACTCATTGTGATATTTGTAGAAGGTGAAACGGAAGCGTTCGCGATCGATGTTCGTAGTTATCCAGGGCGAACACCGACAGAACCAGATACCGAAAAGGTAGTACGTGGTGCGAGGGATGGATTTGTTGAAAATATCGTTGTAAATACAGCATTAATTCGTAGAAGAATTCGAGATCCACGCCTTCGAAATGAAATGGTTCGAGTAGGAGATAGATCGCAAACGGATATTTGTATTACATACGTACAAGATGTTGCAAATGCGGATTTAGTAAAGATTATAAAACAAGAATTAAATAACATTGATGTAGATGGAATTACGATGGCGGATAAAACAGTGGAAGAATTTGTTGTAAAGCAAAGCTATAACCCATTCCCGCTTATTCGATATACAGAAAGACCAGATGTAGCAGCAAATCACCTACTAGAAGGGCATGTGTTAGTACTCGTCGACACATCACCAAGTGCTATGATTACACCGACAACATATTTTCATCATTTACAGCATGCGGAAGAGTTTAGACAAAATCCAGCTGTCGGTACATTTTTACGCTGGGTGCGCTTTTTAGGTGTTATATTTTCGTTATTTTTATTACCATTTTGGTTAGTGTTTGTATTTGATCCAACTCTTTTGCCAGCAAATCTGGCTTTTATTGGACCGACTAAGATGACGCATTTACCAATTTTATTACAAGTGTTAATGGCAGAGGTCGGACTTGAGTTTTTAAGGATGGCAGCCATTCATACTCCAACGCCGTTATCGTCTGCAGCAGGGTTGATTTCCGCTATATTAATTGGTCAAATTGCAATTGATGTAGGTTTGTTTGTGCCAGAAGTAATTTTGTATGTAGCAGTTTCGATGGTTGGTGCATATGCAACACCGAGTTATGAATTAGGATTAGGGAATAAGGTTGGGAAATTGTTTGTTATTATTTTAACAGGTCTCTTCCATGAGATGGGATTTGTAATTGGTATGACGATATTAATTTTATTTTTAACGTCTATAAAAAGTTTACAAACACCTTATTTATGGCCGTTTTTACCATTTGATTGGGGCGCGTTAACAAAAATTTTACTCCGTCCAACAATGTCTAGTTTAAAAGTACGACCAAGTATTGTAAGACCTCAAAATGTAAAAAGACAAAAATAAACGGGATTATACACCCGTTTATTTTTTTTAGCAAAAATTTATTATTTTTTAACAAAAATCAAACATTTTTTGTGTACACTTAGAGTAGATATTGTGTATGGAAGGGGAAGAGGACATGATTAAATTATTTGTAAGTGATTTAGATGACACGCTCGTTTACGATGTGAATCATATGCAAAAAGAAGATGAACGTGCGCTGTGTTGGTTAGCTGAGAAAGGGACAAATATTTGTTTTGCCTCTGGCCGCTTTACACACAGAATTGATGAAGTTGTAAAAAGGTTTTCATTCCCATATTACACAACTGGCTTAAATGGAGCGACAATGTTACTTCCGGATGGGAATTTATTTCATGAATCGAGTTTTGAAAATACGGTTGCTCAGGAAATATATCGGTATATACATAAAAAAGGACTAGCGGATATTGTTTGTGCAAATGAGCAGCGATATACAAAAAGGAAGAATGAACATCACCATAATTTTGAAGCATATATGGGCGTGCATATCGCTGAAATTGAAGCGTTAGAAGAAGAGTTTGGTAAGACTGTACACCCTGCAAAATTGTTTGTTTTTGGAGAAGAAGAGAAAATTGTGACGTTAGATCAAGAGCTACGAGATACGTTTCAAGGCGAAGCGGAAGTTTTTATATCAGGTAAACGCTATGTTGATATTATGCCAAGAGGCGTGAGTAAGGGGAGTGCTCTAAAGCGACTAATGGATCATTTGCAAATTGAAGCAAATGAAGTTGCTTGTATTGGAGATTCTTTCAATGATATTTCTATGTTTGAAGTAACCCCACATTCATTTACTCTTCATCATGCCCATCCATATGTAAAGGAGAAAGCAAATCACATAGTGCGTTCGGTTGAAGAGGCTGTTATGAAATTACCGTTACTTGTATAAAAAAGAAGCCCGTCATTGGCGGGCTTCTTTTTTACTTGAATAAAGATTTAACAAAATCAATGATACTTGAGAAGAAATCTTTCACTTTATCTAGAAAACTTTGCCCTTCTTCAGATCCTAAAAAGGCAGAAACATGTTCTTTTGCTTTGTTTAATTGACTACCAACTTGATTCCAATCGATATTAAGATTCTTCATTTTATCAAATAACGATACTAAGTTATCTAACTGTTCATCTGTTAATGTAATGCCGAGTTGGTCAGCAATTTTTTTAATTAATGAACGTAAATCTTCTGTTGTTTTTGGCTGTTCTTTTGCAATTTCTTCTTTAATTTTTGCAACAAGTTGAACTGCTTTTTCTTCACCAATTTTATCACCAAGCTGGGCTGTTTGTACCATTTCTTCATTCGCTACTTTTTTAACTTCTTCAGGAATTTGTTTATTGGACGCAGTTTCGTATGCTTTCATTAATCCAGTTAAAGCTGCAGTTCCTGAAACTTTAAAAGGTGCAGTAATTTGAATTTCTGCATCTTTTACACCTGCTGTAATCAAAGCGTTAGTGTACATTGCATCTGTTACCCAGTTAATGTTCTTTGATCGTACAATAAGACCAGATCCTGGTTTTGTGTATGTAATCATAGAAGAAGAAATTGCTCTCGTACCAATTTGTGCTTTTGGAACAATGCCTTCTAGAAATTTATGTTCTTCCGCATTAGATACAGTGATAATTGTAGCATCTTTTGGTGTTTTCATTTCTTTTAACAGATCTTGTTTTTGTTGTTCGGATAAGTTCTCTCCTAATGTAACAATTGATTCTCCCTCGATGATGTCTGCAAATGAAGCTGTTGGCATCATAAATACCGTTACAGCTAATAGCAGAGCTAATAATTTCGTTTTCACGAAAAATCGCTCCCTTTCTCTTTCTAAAATTTTCGGGCAACAAAGTTATTATAGTATATATTTCTTATTTGTCACCTAGCTTTTTCCACATTTCAAAAAAGAAGTATCTAGATTGTCGGATTCTTTTTGTTTCTAGTCATGAATGTGGTAATATAGTGCTGAGATAATTGAAAGGAGACATATACGCATGAAAACTTTAGGATACATATTAATGGAAAACGGTGAAAAAATCGACTTGGAATTTTTCCCAGAAGAAGCACCGAAAACAGTAGAAAACTTTAAAAAATTAGCAGAGCAAGGATTTTATGATGGTGTGACATTCCACCGTGTTATTCCTGGCTTCGTAAGCCAAGGTGGAGACCCAACAGGTACAGGTGCAGGTGGCCCAGGTTACTCTATTCCATGTGAAACTGATGGAAACCCTCATAGACACCTTGTAGGATCACTTTCTATGGCTCACGCTGGCCGTAACACAGGCGGTAGCCAATTCTTTATCGTTCATGAGCCACAGCCGCATTTAGATGGTGTTCATACTGTATTTGGTAAAGCAACAAGCGGTATTGAAACAGTATTAAAAATGCGTCAAGGCGATGTAATGAAAGAAGTTAAAGTTTGGGAAGAATAAGGTAAGGAAAAAGAGAGCTTTTGCTCTCTTTTTTATTTTTAATGAGATTGAGTACTTCTTCTACAGCTCATCATACAAGTAGTATTGTTGCTAAAATATATTGCTTGTGAGAACAAACCTTTAACCAATTACATAGAATACATTACATTATATGTTTCAATAAATATTTTTTGTTATATTAATTTTGCTAGAATTGTGCTGCTTTAGGGTAACTATGAATGAAGTGCTGTTGAATGATATGTTTCTTTCCATTCCATATAAAATTTTCTTTTTTTAACTCTATTTATTAAAGGAATAGTGCTGAAACATAGATTTGACTTTCTTCTTTTCGCTTTGTATGATTATCAAGTTGTTTTAGACTCTTCTCACTCTGTTGAAAATATTGTAAAATGAATGTGATATGAAAAGAGTGATTGAGGGGATTACTAGTTTGTAACTTTTGTAAGAAGGGATAAGGGTTATGTTAATTCGTTTTAAAAAAAGTTATGAAAAAATTGCAATGGGGCTTCTTTCGTTTATGCCAACTGAAAAAGATGTGAAAACATTACAATTGACAATGAAAGAATATGAAGCAAAAGATGATTGGCAATTGTATTTGTGGAAAGAAAATGAAGATTTTGTTGGAATAATGGGGATTGTAAAAAAAGAGAATCAAGTATTAGAAATTCAGCATTTGAGTGTGAACCCGTCTCACCGTCATTTGGGGATTGGAACGAAGATGGTTCAAGAGTTAAAGAGTAAATTTCTTGAGTTTACAATTTGCGGAAATGAGCAAACGGCAAGTTTTTGCGAAAAATGTAAAGGGCTAGAACAAAATATACATTCGTGAAAGCAGAGATAAGTAGTTTATTATCTCTGCTTTCTTTTTTGTAATTGTTCGTTTCGTTCAGTAATGACCTCTGTGCGATCACGCAAAGTGTGCTTGTTTATAATATATTCACCTGGGATAGCATTCAAGTCTTTCCAAGAGAGGTTTTGTTTTTGACATAACTCTATGCACTGCTTCTCTAACGATGAATCTGATAAGGGTAAAAATAAAGGTACAAAACGTTCTTTTTTATGGATAGATTGCAATCTTTCATTGAGCAAGGAAAGAAGTTGTACTTGATTAATTCCTAAACGTTGTAAAGGCACACCGCTTTTTTCTAAAATTGTGATTGCGCTTTTCATCATTTTTGTGGAACCATTCCAATTAGCACGTCTTTGGTGGTATAAAGAAACTGCGATTTGAATGAGACCAACTAAGTAATGATCACGATTACCTCTTGGTTTTGTTTTCCAATACTCTTCTAGTATTTCGTGGCATTCAAAATAGTCATAATCTCCATGGAAATGAATTAAAAATTGTATGTATTCGGTAGGATACATGTTTTCTCGCTCCTATCTAACGGTTATACATATAAGTGTATCATAGAAATATGAACAATAAACGACTAGGAGGTTTCCCCCTAGCCGTTATTGTTCATATTAGCAGAAGCAAGCTGCTCCTACAATAATTAGTAAAATAAACAGTACAACAAGTAATGCGAACCCACCGCTAAAACCACAATCAACGTGACCCATAGTTTTTTGACCTCCTACATTGTTCTTACTACACTGTTATCATATGAAGTGGTGGGCATGATGACATAGGCATCGGTCTATTTTTAATTAAATTTCTTAAAAAGGTTGGATAGAACATGAGTATGCTCTATACTTATGTTGTTATAGAAAAAATGTGGTGGGATGCTTTGTGCAATATAATTTTAAAGTAGAGGCTTTTGAAGGGCCGTTAGATCTATTGTTACATTTAATACATCGTTATGAAATTGATATATATAATATTCCTGTAGCAGATATTACAGAGCAATATTTATCTTATGTGCATACGATGAAAGAACTTCAATTAGATGTTGCAAGTGAGTATTTAGTAATGGCTGCAACGTTATTACAAATTAAAAGTAAGATGTTGTTGCCGAAACATGAAGAAGATGTACTTGATAACGGTGATGATTTTATAGATGATCCTCGTCAAGAATTGATGGAGAGGTTAATTGAATATAAGAAATATAAGCAAGTTGCTACTGAGTTAAAAGAAAGAGAACAAGAAAGAGCACAGCTATATACACGTCCACCAATTGACTTTACATCGTTGCAACAAGAAGAGGAGACAAGCTTACCTCTTGATGTTACGTTATATGATATGCTAGCAGCATTTCAAAAATTAATGCGCCGTAAAAAGGCAAAAAAACCTGTAACAACACGTATTACTCGTCAAGAAATACCAATTGAACAGCGAATGACTGATATTTTAAAGCAGTTAAAAATAAAGGGTGGTCGCCAAAGTTTTTACGATTTGTTTGTTGATGATGAACGTGAAATAATGGTTGTAACATTTTTAGCAGTTCTGGAACTTATGAAAAATCAACAAATCATAATTGAGCAAGAACATAATTTTGATGAAATTTTCGTATCAAGCTCTAATAAATCTGCATAGAGCAAGTATGTGAAAATGGGATAGAAACATTTTATCTCATGCTATGTTTTAATGTATCGTTTGGAACAAGAGAAAAAATATTGAACCGAACGCATTAATTGTGATTCGGTTTTTTGATGTGTATTTTTATGGGAAAATAGAAGGAAGGAGCTCGTGAAATGGATAGGAAAGAACAAAAGTCAATTATTGAAGGCCTTTTATTTGTTTCTGGTGATGAAGGGATTTATCCAGAACAAATAGCGAAAGTTCTTGAAATTGAAATGAATGAAGTAATTAATATTTTAGAAGAAATGCAACAAGAATGTGAAGGTGCAAACCGTGGTTTGCAAATTGTACAGTATGCAAAAGTATATCGTTTTGCTACAAAGAAAGAACATGCTTCATATTATCAAAAATTAATAGATACACCAACAGCTGCTTCACTCTCACAAGCTGCCCTCGAAACTTTAGCGATTGTTGCATATCGCCAACCAATCACAAGGACTGAAATGGAAGAGATTAGAGGAGTTAAAACCGATAAGGCGTTACAAACGTTGGTTTCACATTTACTTATAAAAGAAATGGGAAGAGCAGAAGGACCAGGGCGTCCTATTTTATACGGAACAACAAAAGAATTTTTGGACACATTTGGATTGAAAACATTAGATGATTTACCACCGCTTTCTGAAGAGAATGAACAAATGAATGAAGCGGATTTATTCTTCGGTTCCTTACAAGAGATATCGAAATAAAAGCTTAGCATTTTGCTAAGCTTTTTTTGTATATCAATTATTTACAGTGCCATACTAAATGAAAAAAGGAGACGAGTTATGAGAAGTATGCGGATTATTTTATTATTAGTTTCTGTTTTATTATGTTTTTCTTTAAATAGCGCATCAGCTAAAAGGTATATGATGTCCATTCATACTACGTCTCCTTTACATATGCATCGGCAACATCTTAGTAAAATGAAAGTGAGCTTTTTAAAAGTGGGGCAAGGTGACGCAACACTTATTATAATGCCAAATGGACAAACAATGTTAATTGATGGAGGACCTTATGAAGCAGGAGAGGTTATTATTCAGAAATTAATTGAGAAAGGGATTAATCATCTAGATGTAATTGTCAGTACGCATCCCGATATGGATCATATAGGAGGGTTAATTCCAATTGTAGAGCAAATACCGGTATCGCTTATATTAGATAGCGGAAAAACATATAGTTCTCTTACTTATCATACGTATCGGAATAATATTAAAAAAAGAGGGATACCTTTCGTTTCAGTAAAGGAAGGACAATATATACCGCTGGATCCACATGTTTCTATACAAGTATTAAACAACGGGAAATCAAAAGATGAAAATAATGAATCCTCAATTGTTTTAAAGGTGCGATATGGAAAAGCGGATTTTTTATTAATGGGTGACGCGGATGTACGAACAGAACATGAAATATTAAAACAATTTGATGTCCATGCAGATGTGTTAAAAGTGGGGCATCACGGCTCATATACTTCAACAAGTGAAACGTTTATAAAAAAAGTGGAACCGCAGTTTGCTATTTTGTCGTACGGGAGTAGTAATCCGTATGGACATCCTCACCAAAGTGTAGTGAAACGCTTAAAAAGGCACGGTATAATGGTATATAGAACGAATAAACGTACAGTAGAAATGGAAACAGATGGTGAACATATTATGTTAGAGTCTAGCGGGTTAATGCCATTATTGAAGTGATTTCTATATTAGGGGGCGATACTGTCCCTTTTTGGAAAAATGAATAATATATATTATAATTATAAGAGACGTAAGAAATTTCCTTTTCTGTTGAATAAAAAGGAAATTTTATTAGAATGTATAGACAACTACTCGTGTGTATATTAAGATGGAACTAGGCGAATAAGGTAATAATAACAAGTAGGTAATTCATGGGAAAGGATCGATGAAAATGAAAACGCAAATTGTCATCAATGCCAAAATTTACACAGGTCAAGAAATAGTGGAAAACGGATTTATTCGTTACGCAGAAACCATTAAAGAAATTGGTTTGATGGCTCAATATGTACCACAAGAAAATGAAACTGTTTTTGATGCTACAGGGAAGATTGTAATTCCAGGTATGATCGATGTTCATATTCATGGTGGATACGATATTGATGCGATGGATGCAAATAGCGATGGGTTAGTAACTCTAGGTAAAGAAATGTTAAAAGAAGGGGTTACAACTTACTTCCCAACAACAATGACACAAGCTCCAGAGGCAATTGAAGCAGCGTTAACTGCTGCAAAAGAAGCAAAAGAAAAAGGAGCGCATTTTGAATATATTCACTTAGAAGGACCTTATGTTTCAAAGAAACGTGCAGGTGCACAACCACTTGAACATATCGTTCCTGCAAATATTGAGCAATTTAAACAATGGCAAGAAGCAAGTGGGAATTTAATTAAATTAGTAACATATGCACCAGAAGAAGAGGGAGCATTAGAGTTTGAACAATATCTTGCTGAAACTGGTGTAGTTGGCACAATGGGGCATACAGATGCAATTGATGCGCAACTAAAAAATAGAAAGATTACACATGCGACACATTTATACAATCAAATGCGTGGATTACATCACCGTGAACCAGGAGTTGTTGGTCATGTGTTATTAAATCCAGATGTAATGGTTGAAGTAATTACAGATGGCATTCATATTCACCCTGATATGGTGAAATTAGCATATAAGTTAAAAGGACCAAAAAAAGTAAGTGTTATTACTGACGCAATGCGTGCAAAAGGTCTTGAAGATGGATTATATGAGCTTGGCGGACAGCCAGTACATGTAAAAGATGGTAGTGCTCGATTAGAAGATGGAACGTTAGCTGGTAGTATTTTAAAAATGGATCAAGCTTTCCGAAATGTAATTGAATTTACAGGTTGTTCAATCGAAGATGCAGTACTGATGACATCAGTTAACCAAGCAGAAGAGTTTGGATTAAATAATAAAGGTGCATTAGCGGTAGGAAAAGATGCAGACTTTGTTGTGATGAATGAAGATTTACATGTATATGATACGGTTCGTTTAGGAATTCATATGAAGGAAGGGAAGTAATTAAATGAATATTCTTGTTGTAAAAACTCCAGAAGAACTAGCAGAAGCAGGTTATAAATTAATTGAAGAAGTTGTAAAAACAAAAGAAAATCCAACATTAGGAATGGCTACAGGAAGCTCTCCATTAGGTATTTATGCAGAAATGCGAAAAAATAAACTTGATACAAGCCGTGTAACCACTGTAAACTTAGATGAGTACGTAAATTTACCACATGAAGATAAAAACAGCTATCACTATTTCATGCAAGAACAGTTGTTTGATCATCTTCCATTTAAACAAACTTATGTACCAAACGGGATGGCAAGTGATTTAGAGAAAGAGTGCAAACGTTACGAGGGCATTCTAGCTGCTAACCCAGTTGACCTACAGATTCTTGGAATCGGTGAAAACGGTCACATCGGATTTAATGAGCCAGGAACACCGTTTAATTCTCCAACAAACATTGTTGAATTAACAGAATCTACACGCCAAGCAAACCTTCGCTTCTTCGAGAAAGAAGAAGATGTGCCAACTCATGCGATTACAATGGGAATTGGAAGCATTATGAAAGCGAAACAAATTCTACTAGTTGCTATGGGTTCTAAAAAGGCAGAAGCTGTTAAAGAATTATTGCAAGGTGAATATAGTGAAGAGTGTCCGGCTACAGTTTTACAACGTCATCCGAATGTAACCGTAATCGCTGATCAAGAAGCTCTATCTTTATGCAGTGAGGCGATTGCTGATGAACATCGACAAGTATTCACCATTTCCGATCTATTATCAGATTCAAGAGTGGGTGAAACAGCTAATTGAGGACGGCGAATGGAAGCCGGGAGATAAAATCCCATCTGAGAATGAACTTTGTGATAAGTTCGAAGTGAGTCGAATGACAATCAGACAGGCGATTAATAATTTAGTGGAACAAGGCTATTTATATCGGAAGCGTGGAATTGGAACATTTGTCCAACTTCCGAAAGTGGAACAAAAATTGCAAGGAATGACGGGATTCACAGAAGACATGATTTCTCGTGGGATGAACCCAAGTAGTCAATTACTTAGTTTCCGCCTAGTTCCAGCTACTGCTAAAATAGCAGACCGGTTGAGAATACAGGAGGGGGAATCGGTTTATGAAGTGAGGCGTATTCGCTTAGCTGATGATGAACCGATTGCTTTTGAGACGACATATTTGTCGCCAGCTCTTGTAAAAGATATTAACGAAGAGATATTGCAACAATCTTTATATGAACATTTAGAGAAAAAACTGGGCTTTAAACTTGTTAGCGCTACTCAGTCAATTGAAGCTTCCGTTGCGACGGAAAATGAAGCTGAACATCTGCATATTCCTAAAAAGGCGCCTGTACTTGTAATGCGTCAATGGTCATATTCAGAAGGTGAGGTACCGCTAGAGTACGTGAAATGTATTTATCGTGGAGATCGTTATAAATTTATTACGAATATCGCACGTAACAAATAGTATATTTCAGTTTGTGAAGTACAGTGGAATTGAAAATGGTTAACATGTAAAGAAATAAAAATACGACTCATCCTTATAAGGAATGAGTCGTATTTTTATTATGAGCAATTACGTGGTTAACAGCATCTTTGACGTGATTTACTACATAGTGAGCGTGATTTTTTACTGCATCATCTGCTTGTGACATAGCAAAACTGTGAGGAGTTAAAGAAAACATAGGAATATCATTGTAAGAATCCCCTATACAAGCAATTTCCTCAGGTTTTATTTGAAACTCATTTAATAAAACAGAAATGGCAGAGCCTTTACTAACATTCGGTGGCATTACATCTAAACATTGTTCTGCTGAGATGAAAGTACTAACTTTCCCGTGGAATTTTTCATCAATTTTTTTCTGAAGGAGTTGTAAGCTCTCCTTTGTTCCACCGACAGAAATTTTATTTGGGAAAATCGTATCATCAATCTTCTGTAGTAAGTTTGGTTCTTCAACAGAAGTCATAGTTACTTGTTGTTCAAGTTCTTGAATAAAAGGTGTTTTCTCTTCAATGTAATAATTATGCTCATCACTTACATAACGGAAATAAGGATCTTCATTCGTCATAGCTAACAAATCGGGAAGTATGCTGGAATCAAAAGTTGCAGATAATAGTTGTTTATTTTCATGTGTATATACAAAAACACCATTTACACTAATGCGATGAAAATTTGTATTTACAGCTTTCATTAAGTCTGCAATTTCATTATCAAGTCTTCCGGAAGCGAAGCAAAGAATAACATTTTGTTCGGCAAGGCTGCGTAGTGCCGCAACATCTTGTTCATCAATAAGACCTCCGTGTTGCATCATTGTACCATCGATATCACTTACAAACATTTTAATCATGCTGTTATCTCCTTTCTATGTACAGTTGCTCTTACATTATACGCATCATATATAAACATGTCTAAAAAATGAATTTTTATTAAATGGCAGATGTTTTACATTGACGACAAAGAAGAATATTCTGTAACATAAAAGTAGGCTATTTAAGTACGAGGGTGGTGTTATATGAGTAATTATCTAGAAATTAAAAAAGTTTTAAATAATAATGTCATCATTGCTAGCCATCCGGAACACGAGGAAGTAGTAGTGATTGGCAAAGGAATTGGATTTGGGAAAAAAGCGAAAGATGTATTGGAGCAAGAACAAATCGAAAAAATGTTTGTCTTAAAAAATGAACGTGATCGTGAACAATACAAATTATTAGTGCCGCATATTAGTGAAAAATTAATTGAATTGATGAACGATATTATGCTGTACATTCAAGAAAAAGCGAAATCTCCACTAAATGAACATATTCATATTGCGTTAACGGATCATATTTCATTTGCGATTAAAAGGTTAAAACAAGGACTTACAATTGATAACCCTTTTTTAGTTGAAACAAAAATGCTCTATCCAGAGGAATATGAAATTGCGGAAGGTGTTGTACAACTTTTAAATTCTCGTTTGCAAATTACATTGCCAGAAGGAGAAATTGGTTTTATTGCACTTCACATTTACAGTTCGCTTACAAATTCTGATTTATCTTCAGTTAATCAAAACTCCCGTCTCATTGCACAACTTGTATCTTTAATTGAGACAAACTTACAAATTACATTAGACCAAGAGAGCATTCATTATTTACGCCTTATTCGTCATCTTCAATATGCTATTGAGAGGGTGAAAAAAGGAGAAAAAGTAGAAGAATCGCAAAGTTTTGCTGATTTATTAAAGGCGGAGTATCCAGTTTGCTATAACTTGGCTTGGAAGCTAGTTAAGGTCATGCAAAATGAGTTGCAACTACCTGTATATGAAGCTGAAAGTATTTATTTAACAATGCACTTGCAACGCTTAGTGAAGGCAGAGCATGTGTAAAAAGTCATATATTTTTGTCTAAAATGAAAACGTTAAAAAAAATGATTGAATCGCTTACAATAGTTATGTATAATAACTATTGCAAAGTTATACAAATTTCGACAAACACATTAAGGTGAGTAACGAAAACGTTTGCCTTAATTATAGTGAACTTATACGTAAACCTATTTTTGACACGTGTTACTGATTCGATCAGGCATGAGTGGAGAAAAGTAAGGAATGTAAGCTAGAGAAAGGGATATACTACCCTTTGTATAGCTATCGTTCTATCTTTTTTTCCTCATGTCTTTTTGGCGTTTGTCGGAAGGTATCAATATAGATAAGAGAGGAAGGGTTTCCATGTTTAAGAAGATCTTTGGTGTTCTTCAAAAAGTCGGAAAAGCGTTAATGCTTCCAGTAGCGATTTTACCGGCGGCAGGTATTTTACTTGGATTTGGTAATGCATTTCAAAATCCACAGTTAACAAATATTATTCCTGCTTTAAAAGCAGATTGGTTCGTAATGGTTGCAAAAATTATGGAACAATCTGGTGATATTATTTTCGCTAACCTTGCATTATTATTCGCAGTTGGGGTAGCAATTGGTTTAGCTGGTGGAGACGGAGTAGCTGGTTTAGCAGCATTCGTCGGCTACTTAATTATGAACAAAACGATGAGTGTGTTCTTAGAAGTAGATAAGCTAGTGAAAGTAACAAGTTCTGGAGCAGACCCAGTAAAAATTGGATTTGCAGATCCAGCGTATGCAAACGTATTAGGTATTCCAACGCTACAAACAGGGGTATTTGGTGGTATTATCGTCGGTATAGTAGCGGCATATTGCTATAATAAATACTTCAACATTGAATTACCATCATACTTAGGTTTCTTTGCAGGTAAGCGTTTCGTACCGATCGCAACTGCAACATTCTCTTTAATAGTAGGTATTATCATGTGCTTCGTTTGGCCATACATTCAAGGTGGCTTAAACACGTTCTCACATCAAATGATTGATGCAAATAGAACAATTGCAGCATTTATATTCGGTTTAATTGAACGTTCATTAATTCCATTTGGATTACATCACATTTTCTATTCACCGTTCTGGTTCGAATTCGGTCAGTATACGAATGCAGCTGGCGAATTAATCCGTGGTGACCAAAAAATCTTTATGGCACAGTTAAAAGACGGTGTAGAATTAACAGCAGGTACATTTACAACTGGTAAGTATCCGTTCATGATGTTCGGTCTTCCAGCAGCAGCTTTAGCAATGTACCATGAAGCACGTCCAGAAAATAAAAAATTAGCAGCAGGTATTTTAGGTTCTGCAGCATTAACATCTTTCTTAACAGGTATTACAGAGCCACTTGAATTTTCATTCTTATTCGTAGCGCCAGTATTATTCGGAATTCACGCTGTATTTGCTGGTCTATCATTTATGACAATGCAAATTTTAGGTGTTAAAATTGGTATGACATTCTCTGGTGGTTTAATTGACTTCCTATTATTCGGTGTACTACCAGGCCGTACAGCATGGTGGTGGGTAATTATTGTTGGTCTTGTACTAGCAGTTATTTACTACTTCGGATTCCGCTTTGCAATTCGCAAATGGAATCTAAAAACACCTGGTCGTGAAGTGGCAAATGCAAATGACGGCGCAGGAAAAGCAGAAGCAGGCGAACTTCCTCGTGAAGTATTAGTAGCACTTGGTGGTAAAGAAAACATTGCTTCTTTAGATGCTTGTATTACTCGTTTACGTGTTCAAGTTAACGAACAAAAGAATGTAAACAAAGACCGCTTAAAAGAACTTGGAGCAGCTGGTGTACTTGAAGTTGGAAATAACATTCAAGCAATTTTCGGGCCGAAATCTGACACATTAAAATCACAAATTCATGATATTATGTCAGGTCGTACACCTCATGTTGAAAAAGAAGAACCTGTAAAAGTGGAAGAAACTCCTCAAAAAGTTGATGAAAATGAAACAATTGTATCACCAATCGAAGGAAAAATCTTACCAATTACAGAAGTACCTGACCAAGTATTCTCAGGAAAAATGATGGGAGACGGATTTGCAATTGAGCCAACTGAAGGAACAGTAGTTTCTCCAGTTAACGGTGAGATTGTCAATGTATTCCCTACAAAACATGCGATTGGTATTCAATCTGAAGGCGGAAAAGAAATTTTAATCCACTTCGGTATTGATACTGTAAAATTAAATGGTGAAGGTTTTGAAGCGCTTGTAGCACAAGGCGACGAGGTGAAACAAGGCCAACCATTATTAAAAGTAGATCTTGCATTTGTAAAAGAAAATGCACCATCTATCATTACACCAATTGTCTTTACAAACTTACAACAAGGGCAACAAGTCGAATTGAAAAAAGATGGAAATGTTAAGAAGGGCGAAACCGCTATTATTGACATTCAGTAGGAATTTGACGCAAAATGTTTATAATTATAATAGGCGATGTGGTTGACCGAACATCGCCTATTATATACAATAGATGATGTAGTACTCACATCTATACAACTAAAAAATACTGTAATTTAAAGGAGATAAATTATCATGGAAAAAATCTTTAAAGTAACTAGCGACTCAGGAATTCATGCTCGTCCAGCAACTCTACTTGTAAACACTGCAAGCAAATTCGGTTCTGACATTAACTTAGAGTATAACGGAAAGAACGTTAACTTAAAATCAATCATGGGCGTTATGTCTTTAGGCATTCAACAAAACGCAGAAATTAAAATCACTGCAAATGGTGATGATGCAGCTCAAGCACTAGCAGCTATCGAAGAAACTATGAAAAACGAAGGATTAGGAGAATAATGACTCTTAACATTCAAGGGATCGCTGCATCAAGTGGGATTGCTATTGCAAAGGCTTTCAGACTTGAAAATCCTGAATTTAACATCGAAAAGAAATCAATTACAAACGAAGCTGCAGAAATTGCACGCTTAGACGCTGCGCTTGAAAAAGCAAAAACTGAATTAGAAGCTATTAAGGACCACGCATTTGCTGAGCTAGGTGCTGACAAAGCTGCGATCTTTGAAGCACATTTATTAGTATTAAATGATCCAGAACTAGTAAACCCAGTAAAAGATAAAGTAAATAGCGAAAAAGTAAATGCTGAATTTGCAATGGATGAAGTTGCATCAATGTTTATTTCTATGTTTGAAAACATGGATAACGAATATATGAAAGAACGTGCTGCGGACATTCGTGACGTAACAAAACGCGTTCTTGCACATTTACTAGGAATTAACTTCTCAAATCCTGGTACAATTTCTGAAGAGGTAATCATCATTGCTGAAGATTTAACACCATCTGATACAGCTCAGTTAAACCGTAAGTATGCAAAAGGTTTCACTACTGATATCGGTGGACGTACATCTCACTCTGCAATTATGGCTCGTTCTATGGAAATTCCAGCTGTTGTTGGTACGAAAGTTGTTATGGAGAAAATCCAAAACGGCGATATCGTTATCATTGACGGTTTAGATGGAGAAGTAATTGTAAACCCATCAGAAGAAACTCTTCGTTCGTTTGAAGAAAAGAAAGCGAAATTTGAAGAGCAAAAAGCTGAATGGGCAAAATTAAAAGACCAAGCTACTGTAACAAGTGACGGACATCACGTTGAGCTTGTTGCAAATATCGGAACACCAAATGATGTACAAGGTATTATCGATAATGGCGGAGAAGGCGTTGGCTTATACCGTACAGAATTCTTATACATGGGCCGTGACAATCTTCCAACAGAAGAAGAGCAGTTCGAAGCGTATAAAGCAGTTCTTGAAGGTGTAAAAGAAGGTCAACCAGTCGTTGTTCGTACACTTGACATCGGTGGAGATAAAGAGCTTCCATACTTACATTTACCAAAAGAAATGAATCCATTCTTAGGATACCGTGCAATTCGCTTATGTCTTGATGAACAAGATGTGTTCCGTACACAACTTCGTGCATTACTTCGTGCTAGCGTATACGGTAACTTAAAAATTATGTTCCCAATGATTGCAACTCTTGATGAGTTCCGTCAAGCGAAAGCGATTTTATTAGAAGAGAAAGCGAAACTTGTAGAAGCGGGTACAACTGTTTCTGATTCTATTGAAGTTGGTATGATGGTTGAAATCCCAGCTTCAGCAGTATTAGCAGACCAATTCGCGAAAGAAGTTGACTTCTTCTCTATCGGAACAAATGATTTAATCCAATACACAATGGCTGCAGACCGTATGAACGAACAAGTATCTTACTTATACCAACCATACAACCCATCTATTTTACGTCTTGTAAAAATGGTTGTCGATGCTGCTCATAAAGAAGGCAAATGGGCTGGTATGTGTGGTGAGATGGCGGGCGATTCACTTGCTATCCCATTATTATTAGGATTAGGTTTAGATGAGTTCAGTATGAGTGCAACATCTATTCTTCCTGCAAGAACACAGCTAAGCAAGTTGTCAAAAGCAGAAATGGAAACATTAGCAGAAAAAGCATTAAAGATGTCAACTGCTGAAGAAGTTGTTGAACTAGTTAAAAGCATATAATTAATAAAAAAACCTGAGCCGATTTGAAATCGGTCTCAGGTTTTTTCTATGAGAAAAGTAAATCTTATTTGCTTACTATTGAGGATAAGAGACAGAATTAGATAGCGATTGCAACGATATCAGTTGGGCATACGCGTAAAATACCAGTAAAAGTATTTCGATTTTGATTGTTCTTATCGTCTTTATTGTTATCTTTGTTATCTTTGCCATTACGAGCTAAAGCAGAGAAAAGAGCAACACCGTTACAGAAACCTTCAAAAATTACATTGTTGAAAGTACCATTACCTCTAATGCTTAAAAGAGAAAGCTCTGTTCCAACTGAAATGCTAGCAAGTACGTTACATACAGCTGGTTGTTGTGGTCTAACTACTTCTCTCTCTTTCTCACGATGGTCGCGATGGTCACACTCTCTTTCACGATGATGACAGTCTCTAAAGTTATCACAGCATCCAAATGATCCAAACATAATCCTCATCACCCCCTTCACACTTATAATCTATGTAAGTTCGGTAGTTAGTGACTGGACAGAGAGTGGAATTTTTTCTAGGGGATTTTCTCATTTTAAATGACTAGCTGGGTGTTTAGTATGGAATGATGTTTAAAATAGGGGAGATATAACAAAAAATGTAAAAACCACCGAAATAAATGAAATGGGTAGCCTTTACACTTTTTTACTTTTATATAAAACGATGATATATACGGGAAGAGCTAGGAGTAATGGTACAATGGATCGTGCAGTGTGTTTTTCTGATTCTAATTGGAATGCTTCTTCTTTTGGAAATTGTAAAATGGAGATGTTTGCGGCATCACCAATAAAATATAGAAGCAGTACAGTTACTATGTAACATAAAAGTGCGATAAAGCTTCCGTATGAACTCAATGAAAATCCCTCTCTTGTTATCTATTTGTTATCATTGTATCACAATTGTAACAAAAATACACGGGTATATTTCAATGCCTTAACAAAATTCGACACGAAACGTCACGTTTATTTATGATAAGGGAATAGAATATACTTTTCCATAAGTATAAATGTCGAATGATTTGTAGTAATATTACAAAAGTATGACAGGGAATAAAAAAACGAAGGCAATGTAGTTGCCTTCGTTTTTTATTATTTTGCCCACTCGCTCACTTGCTCTACGCTCATGCGAGGTGCAGGGTGGCCTTTTAAAGTTGATTCACCAATTGTAATAAGCATAATTGGAACGTAACGAGATGAAACGTTAAATTCGTCTGTCAGTGCTTGTGGGTTGAAGCCACCAATAGCACAAGTATCCCAACCAGTTGCTTTAGCTGCAAGCATAAGTTGCATTGCTGCTAAAGATGCATTTGAAAAGGCAGCATCTCTTGGGAATTGTTCACGAGCATATGCAGATTCAATATTTTTAGCTAAGCGTTCTTTTGCTTCTTCTTTCATAAATCCTTGTTCTACAATTGGACCATATACTGGCTCAACATTTTTATAAGCTTCTAAATCACCTAAAATAGCGACTACTGCAGAAGCATCAAGAATTTGTTGTTGGTTATAAGCTATTGGGTGTAATCGTTTTTGTACATCTTCACCTTGAAAAACAAGGAATTTCCAGTGTTGTAAGTTCCAAGCGGAAGGTGCTTGTGCTGCGGCTTTTAAAATCTCATGTAATTCTGTAGATGAGATTTCTTTATTTGGGTTAAATGCACGTGTAGATGTGCGTTCATATAGAACATCAAAAAAGTTGTCGTTTGTCATTGTATATCCTCCAAATTGTATATCGAATTATTTTCAAAAAAATAATATACACTACTTACATTTTGTAAGTTATCGAATTTAAGAATATAATATCTTTATTTTAATTGTCAAGTTTTAAAAATTAGCTAGGGCATTCATACAAACGATACAATTCCTACAATCATACACTAAAAAAGGAATTTATAGAGTGAAAAGCGAAGATAACATTCTCAATTAGCTTGTTAATATGTATCTCTCACAAATTAAAGTTTATTGGAGACCAGTCTTTTAAAAAAGTTTGTGAGGAATTCAGTAGAACAAGATATATGAAGTGAGTGAAGACTAGTGATGAACATACTACATTTTTTATTAGAGAATACGGTTTTCCAAAATGTGTTACAAGATCTGCAGTTAAATGTCCTTTATATAGAAAATGGATGTAAGCATCAACAAACGGTAGAAAATATCCATCCAAAATGTATGTTTATAGCAAATAGTTTTGAAGAGGGCGAACTATTATTTCAAAGAACGAAACCACACATTATCATTACGTATGTAACAGATTATTCTCAAATAAAATATATAAAGAATATGTATACTCCGCACAGTACATTCATTGTCATTTGGGATCAACAAATAACAAAAGAATTTACAGATGTACTTGCATTAGGAATACGTAATATTGTAATAGCTCCTGTAACTCCGCAAGCAGTGTTAGAGGAAGTGAATAAGAGTTTGTATCAACTTTCTTTAGTAAGGCAAGTTAGTTTGCAGCAGGAATTGCTTCAAACGATGTTTGATTTTCAAAATGATCTATTATTTATAGTAGAAGATGATGAAATAGTTGATTGTAATACAAATTTTTTAGCTTTTTTCGGATATGAAAATTTGTTTGCCTATCGTGAGCAACATTTGGTATTTGCTGAACATTTTATTAGAGAAAATGGATACTACTCGACGACGCATGATATAACATGGCTAGACGATACTTTATCTAGTGGTAGAAGAATTAAGATGTTAAATTATGAAGGGGCAGTATCTACTTTTCTATTACGTGCGACACCATTGCCAGAAGATTTATCAAGATTTATTGTAAAGTGCACGGAAATTACAGAATTAGATGAAATCTATCAAGAACAAGAAAGACTTGCTATGATAGATTCATTGACAGAGATTTATAATCGTTTAAAGTTTCAACAAATACTAGAGGTAGAATGGGAAAAGGTAATACGTAGTGATGAGAAAATAGCAATCATTTTATTTGATATAGATAATTTTAAAACAGTTAATGACACATATGGTCATGATTTTGGCGATTTAGCATTAATACAACTTGCAGAGCTTATGAAATCTAAAGTGGAGCAGCAACATGTATTTGCAAGATGGGGAGGAGAAGAATTCATTATATTAGTGACAAATACAGTAGAAAAGGAAGCATTTCAAGTTGCGGAGTCATTACGATTCTTTATTGAAACAAAGCAATTTACTGGAATTTCGAAGTTAACAGCTAGCTTTGGAGTTGCGTTATATGAACAAGGAACTACAAGAGAAGAATTAATGCAACGAGCGGACATTGCATTATATGAAGCGAAAAAAAATGGAAAGAATCAAGTATGTGTGTATAGAAAAGAAAAAATGTAATTTTTCGCAACAAATTGTTGCGATTTTTTTTTATTGTTTGATAATAGAATAGGGGGGATAATTTTTAGCGAAGGAATTATGGAGGATCAATATGATAAAAAAAGTAATGGTGATGGCTTCACTGTCTGCTATAGTTGGCGGCGGAGTATACTATTTTCTTGTTAGCCCCAATATAAAGGAAAACACTGTATTAACAACTAAAGTGAATCCTACTATTGAATCGGAAGTACAAGGGAATATAGAAGAAAAAGAAGAGCAACAAATTGATTATGCTAGCATATCTCAAAAATTAGATCAATATTTAGTCGGAAAGCAATTTAATGGAACAGTTTTGGTAACAGATAAAGAGCATGTTATATTGAATAAAGGATATGGGTATGCTGATGTTCAAAATAAAATAGAAAATACGCCCCAAACAAAATATCGTATCGGTTCTATTACGAAAACAGTTGTTGCCACATCTATTTTACAGTTGCAAGAACAAGGTAAATTGAATATTCAAGATAATGTAAATAAATATATTCCTTCATTTCCGGAGAATAAAAATATTACGCTATATCATTTATTAACGCATACCTCTGGTTTACCTGAACATGCGAAAGGAAATGTGAATGCTGCTTCCCGTTTACAGTTAATTAATTGGATTGGACGTCAAAATTTAGAATTTCCTGCAGGAACAGGTTGGAGATATACAGATTATAATTATATGGTTCTTGCTTATATAATAGAACATATCTCCAAAAAACCTTTAGGAGATTACATAAAAGAAAACATATTTATAAAAGCAGATATGCATGAATCCGGTATGGGAAATATGGTACCTGGAGATAAAAATTTTGCAAAGGGTTATGTGAAAAAAGATAAAGAGCTTGTACCAGCGCAGAAGTTAGGCATGGATTGGCTATATGGTTGTGGTGAGATGTATACGACAGTTGGAGATATGAAGAAATTAGACGAAGCAATTATAAATGGAAAACTTCTTTCTGAACAAAGTATACAAGCAATGTTTTCACCTTCAGCAGAACGGAAATATGCATTTAGTTTTTATATATATCCAGATTATTTTCATAATCATGGTGTATTATCTGGTTGGAACACTTTCAATAATTTTAATAAAGAAAAAGGAACTTTTGTTATGTTATTTTCAAATGTGAAAAATAGTATGGATGATGACTTTAATAAAGAGTTCCGAAAGATGGTAAATGATTTATTAGAACAAAGGGGATGAGAAAATGGAACATAAAACTTTATCAATAGGTTTCATTGGTATTGGCGTAATGGGAAAAAGTATGGTTTATCACTTAATGCAAGATGGTCATAAAGTATATGTATATAATAGAACGAAAGCAAAAACAGATTCTTTAGTGCAAGATGGTGCAAATTGGTGTAATACGCCAAAAGAGTTAGTGAAGCAAGTTGATATTGTAATGACAATGGTTGGATATCCACATGATGTAGAAGAAGTGTATTTTGGTATAGAAGGAATTATAGAACATGCAAAAGAAGGTACGATAGCAATTGACTTTACGACATCTACACCTACTTTAGCAAAACGGATTAATGAAGTTGCAAAAAGCAAAAATATATATACTTTAGATGCACCTGTCTCAGGAGGAGATGTTGGCGCGAAAGAAGCAAAACTCGCAATTATGGTAGGTGGAGAGAAAGAAATATATGATAGATGCTTACCTTTACTTGAAAAGTTAGGAACAAACATTCAATTACAAGGACCAGCTGGGAGTGGACAACATACAAAAATGTGCAATCAAATTGCCATTGCTTCCAATATGATTGGAGTATGTGAAGCTGTTGCTTACGCGAAGAAGGCTGGACTGAATCCAGATAAAGTGTTAGAGAGTATTTCAACAGGGGCAGCAGGTAGCTGGTCATTAAGTAATTTAGCTCCTCGAATGTTAAAAGGAGACTTTGAGCCAGGATTTTATGTAAAGCATTTTATGAAAGATATGAAAATTGCTTTAGAGGAAGCAGAAAAATTACAATTAACAGTCCCAGGCTTAAGTTTGGCGAAAGAATTGTATGAAGAGTTAATTAAGGATGGCGAAGAAAATAGTGGAACACAAGTATTATATAAAAAATATATAAGGGGGTAAACGAGGTGGACCTTCAAAAGTTTGATGAGATGATTGATACTGTACAGCGAGCTACTTGTATGCAAATTAATGAAAGACAAAAAGAAGCTTTTAAACAAAAATATGATTTTGAACCAGAATTTGAATATGGAAGAGATGAGAAGGGGCATTATGTAATTCGAACCTCAAAAAAGATGTTAGAAGAAATGGAGTTTTATTTAGCATTGAAATATGATCGTGATGGAGTGGATCTTTATATGCAAGCTGAGATTGACGGCATATTTTATGTATCTATTAGCTATGGTGAAGATGCCCTACATCTACAAGAATTGTTTCAATTTCTAGAAGAAAATAAATAAAAGTCCTCAAATGAGGACTTTTATTTATTTAGTCATCTTTAATTTTTATAATTATAAGTTAGAAGCCCGGCGGCATCGTTCAACCGGGAACGGGATAATTTGTGCGATGTGATTAGGGCCAAATTGTTTTGTACGAGCATGGCGTATTATATAAAAAGCACACAGAATTGAAACAGGAATAGCGCCGAATAAACCAAATAATAAAGCGCTTACACAAGATGCGACAAATCCTAAAACACCAATTTCTAACTCTTCCATAATAGCTCCTAAAATAACAGGAAATGCTCCACATGTAACTCCAAGTATAAGTGCGATAAGTAAGCTCATGATTATCCCCCTCTGTTTGCGATATTATTTTCCTTCTTAGTTAATTGTAGTATATCACATATAAAACAGAATTTTCAGAAAAAATTTAATAAATGTTCAAAAAATGTTCGAAAAATGCACTTGAAAAATCAAGATGTTAAATTTGTGATGAAATAGTACTTTCAAGTAAATAAAAAATCAGGCTTATTTCAAAATGAAATAAGCCTGTTCCATAGGAGGATGTATATATGTAGAGTGAATAAAAGTTTGGAAAAGGGGGTCCAAGTCCTTTTATTCAACTAACTACCTTAATAGATTGGAACCCAGCCTTCAGTTGTCACAAAAATACGAATAGCTACAACTTGGCGATCATCTTGCAAGGTAAAATAATGTCTTGCATTTTCAGGAACAGATATTAAATCGCCTGGCTCAAGTTCAACATCAAAGAATTTCCCATCTTTACCTTCAATAGCGAAAATGCCATGACCACTGACGATAAAGCGAACTTCGTCATCTGTATGATGGTGTTCCTTTTGGAAATTAATTAATAATTCGTCAAGGTTAGGGGTGCTATTTGAAAGTGAAATTACATCATGTGCTTTATAACCACGGCGTGCTGAAACATCAGCGATTTCTTTTGAAAACACAGCTAATATTTCAGCTTTGTTTTCATCTGTTAACGAATAATTTTCATTTAAATGAGTAGGAAGTTTAGAAATATTCCATTTCTCATATAAAACGCCTTCCTCTTGTAGAAATTTAGATACTTCCACTTCATTTTCAATACGAGTATTTACTTCATGAATACGAATTTGCGCCATTAGAAACGCCTCCTTGAATTGATAATAGTTTTATATGAAATTGGAATAAAAACTCATAAGCTTCTAATCTCTTCTTTGCATCAAAGCTATCTCGGCCCCATACAGTAATACCGTGGTTACGGATTAATACTGCACCCGAATCTCCTTGTATATGCTTTCGGAAGTTTTCTCCAAGCGTTGGGATATGGGCATGGTTTTCAATAATAGGAATTTGAATTGTTGCACCTTCTTCCCAAATATCGAGTGCTTTAATAATTTCTTGATTTTGAAGGGTGACTGCATCACTATATAAATTTGTGATGACATTATTATCAGTTGTATGAACATGAAGTACGCACCCGGCATTCGTATTGTTATAAATGTGTGTATGCAATATTGTTTCTGCTGAAGGGCGTAATTCAGTCTCTAAAACGGGAACTCCTACATGATCTACTAATAGAAAATCATCTGGAGTGGTTTTTGTTTTATCTTTACCGCTTGCTGTAATAAGAAAAGTAAGTGGTTCATGGCTAACCTTTATAGAAATATTACCACTTGTTGCTGGAAACCAATTTCGTGTTGTTAACTTTTTTTTTAACTCGCTTAAGTCATACCATTGACGAAAAAGTTGTTTCATGCCTTCACCTCCAACAAAAGTTTTAATTCAGCTTGCACATCTTGAAATGTTTCAAACGGTGTATAAGCAATATGATTTTCTTCACACTTTGTAATAAGAAAATCGCGAGCGAATACTTTATCAGCTTGTTTCGCGGCTTGTAAATCAGTAATAGAATCTCCAATTACAATATGAAAGTCATTTGTATCACTTAATTTACGGATTAATGATGATTTACATAATCCGCAATGATTTTGACAATGATCATCACAAGAATGAGGCCATTTAACTGTAATAAACTCTGCTGAAAAGTCTGTTTCATTACAATAAATTTGCTCTTTTGGAATGATTCCTTGTAAGAGTGGATAGACGAAGAAATCCATTCCACCTGATATCACGTAAAAAGAAATGTTATTTTCCTTTACGAATTGTATAAACTCATGAAAACCACTACGGATTTCAGCAGTTTCTATTAAAAATTGAATAATATCATCGTGCAGATTAGTAGGTATTAATTGAAATAATCGAGAAACACCTTCTTGAATGGATAGTTCTTGTGATAAAATTTTATTCTTTACTTCTTCGGCTTCTGGTGGTGCGAATTTTTCCATAATGGACATAATGTTATCATTATTTGTAATCGTGCCATCGAAATCACAAAATACTTGAATACTCATAATTTCACCTCATAAGAGGGATTTCCCCATATTTGTAGTGCACTATGCAAATTTATGTCGTCTACTTCATGGAGTGGTTTATTTTGCAAAGTAGCATCAATTGCAGTACGGAAAGCTTTACCGCCGCCTTGCGCTCCATTTGGATGTCCGTGTATCCCGCCGCCAGCATTAATAACAACATCTTTACCGAAATCTCGTACAATAAAGGGAACGAAACCAGGATGAATACCAGCAGACGGAACAGAAAAGCTCTTCTTGAAAAATGCATCGTCTTCAGTTAAATATTTTGAGATAGCAAGAGCCTCCTCTTTTTCTAGCGCAACACTTCCGTATGGAGATGGGAATAATGAAAAGTCAGCCCCAGCATAACGTAGTAGCTTTCCAAGTAATAATGGTGATGAAACTCCATATAACTTGGATGCTGAATAAGCACCACTTACAGCAGGATGTGCCATAATAGGAACTGGGATTTCATCATCTTCTGCAAGTGATTGTAGTACATCTAGTCCGTAAGCAAATACGTTAAATAATAGAATATCAGCTCCAGCTTGCACTGCACGTTTAGCATTTTCTTTTAAATCAAAAGTTCGTCCTGTTAAATTTAAGGCATATAACGTTTTATGACCGTATGTTTCGTAGACAGATTGTAAAACTTCTTTTCCAGATACAATGCGTTTCGTAAGTGGTGTTAATGCATTTTCAAATAATATTTCATCATCTTTTACTATATCTACACCACCAATTGCTTGATCGCGTAATTGTGTTTTTAAATACCCAATGTTTCGTCCAATCATTCCTTTAAAAATACTCATTAAAAGGGGACGATCATGCACTTGTAAAAGATTTCGAATACCATCTATCCCGAATTTTGGACCAGGAAAATGTTTTTTTAACTCGTCTGAAAAAGTTAAGTCAATTAGTTTTACTTCGCCATCAAGTGATAGCTTTCCAAATGTAGTCGTTAAAATCGCTGGTAAATCTGGACTGAAGTTTAATAGCGGATATTCGATTTTAATAATTCCGCGTTTTACTTTTTTACGTAAATACGAATTGGTATATTCATGTTCAGCTAATTCCTCAACATGAATGACGTTGCCTTTATGCTGCTTTAATTGTTCTTGCAATAAGTGTGGCAAATGAGTCCAAGAGCCAATTGTTAAACCGAGTGCAATTTGCTCAGCTTTTTTTTCTAAGTTATGTGAATCATCATGGATTAAATACGTCGCTATAATTCCGCTCATTGTTATAACCTCCTAGTTAAATAAAAAAACCTCTCAGCTAAGGAGAGGTTTTTTTACAACCAGCTCCTTATCTGTCAGCGTAATGCTGCGAGAATTAGCACCGTGTCTACAATTGTAGATCGGTTGCCGGGTTTCGTCGGGCTCGTCCCTCCACCTGCTCTTGATAAGAAGTATTTAGAAATGTTTAAATTTTTAAGATAACTGAATTTTGTCAGATATTTTTCGTGTTGTCAATTACTTTTTGAAAAAATTTAATTTATCAATTCGATTAATGGCTTCCCGTAATCTATCTTCTGCATGCAAGAGACCAACACGGACATACCCTTCCCCATGCTTACCAAATCCAACACCAGGAGCAACTGCGACATGTGCTTTTTCTAGTAAAATATCAGAAAATTGCTCAGAGGTATATCCTTTTGGAACGGGAAGCCATGCAAAGAATGATCCTTTTGGAATGTCTACATTCCAACCAATTGAGTGACAGGCTGAAATAAGAGCGTTTCTTCGAGATTCGTAACTATTTACAAGGTCTATTACGCAAGACTGTGAACTTAATAGCGCTTCTCGAGCAGCATCTTGAACTGCACCGAATATACTAACATACATATGATCTTGTAATAGGTTAATTGTTTCAATCACACTTTCATTCCCTACAGCAAAAGCGATGCGCCAGCCAGCCATATTGAAAGTTTTTGATAATGTGTAAATTTCAATTCCTATATCTTTCGCACCATCTGCTTGCAAGAAACTAACAGGTTTTTGACCATCAAATCCGATAGCGCCATAAGCAAAATCGTGAACAACTAATATATTATGTTTATTAGCAAAGTGAATGGTTGCATCAAAAAAATCTTTTGATGCAGTAGCACCGGTAGGATTATTTGGATAGTTTAAAAACATTAATTTTGCACGCTCTGCAATAGAGTCATCAATGTTTGTATAATCTGGTAAAAAGTTATTTTCTGCAATAAGCGGCATTGTTTCAAAGTGTGCTTTTGCTAAAGCAACCCCGGATAAATAATCTGGATAACCTGGATCCGGAACGAGAATCGTATCACCAGGATTTGTAAAACAAATCGGTAATTCTACTAGTCCAGCCTTCCCGCCAAACAAAATAGCAACTTCAGTTTTTGGGTTTAATTCGACGCCGTATTCACGTTTATAGAATGTAGCCACGGCTTCCTTTAAGCTTTCATGTCCGCGAAATGGCGGATATTTATGATGAATGGTCTTTTCGGCAGCATCTTGTAAAGCTTTTACGATATGCTGCGGTGTTGGTTGATCTGGATTACCTTGACCTAGATTAATAACATCGTGACCAGCTGCAACGACTTTGTTAACTTTTGCAACAAGTGAAGCGAAAAATTGTGTTGGCAATGATGTTACTATCTCAGAAGGTTGAAATAATTTCATACTTTCCACCTCTTTTGAAAGTTGTTACAATTCTAGTGACAAATGATATAATCTTTCCAGTATTTTGTAAAGAAAAAAATAAGAATGGGGCTGAAAAAATGAAAGTCGCATGTATTCAAATGGATATTGTTTTTGGAGATGTAGAAAAAAATATTGAGAATGCTAAAAATAAAATAAGCGAAGCTATGAAGGAAAGGCCAGATGTTATCGTCTTACCAGAACTATGGACAACAGGATATGATTTAACGAGACTTTCTGAAATTGCAGATAGGGATGGAGTGGAAACGAAAGAAAAGTTAATAGAATGGGCGAAGCAATATGATATACATATTGTTGGTGGTTCTATAGCAAAGCAAACAGAGCAAGGCGTTACAAATACGATGTATGTTGTAAATAATGAAGGACAGCTAGTCAACGAATATAGTAAAGTACATTTATTTCAGCTTATGGATGAACATAAATATTTAATAGCCGGTAATGGTACGGGCGAATTTAAGCTAGATGATGTCGAATGCGCTGGAACAATTTGTTATGATATTCGTTTTCCAGAGTGGATGCGTGTCCATACTGCTAAAGGGGCAAAAGTATTATTTGTTGTAGCAGAATGGCCATTAGTTCGTTTAGCACATTGGCGTTTGCTATTGCAAGCAAGAGCAGTTGAAAATCAGTGTTATGTTGTTGCGTGTAATAGAGCAGGAAAGGATCCAAATAATGTATTTGCGGGTCATTCTTTAATTGTGGACCCTTGGGGTGAAGTTGTAGTAGAGGCGAATGAAGAGGAATCAATTTTATTTGGAGAGCTTGAATTCGAGAAAATTAAAGAAGTACGTAAAGGAATTCCGGTTTTTGCGGATCGCCGTCCAGAATTATACAAATAAAATGTTGACAAGTGATTTTTATTCTTGGTATAGTCTTCAACATAAAGTTAAAAATTCAAAAAATTATACAACTCTTATCAAGAGCAGGTGGAGGGATTTGGCCCGATGAAGCCCAGCAACCGACCGTAATACCATTGTGAAATGGGGCGTTTATTACGCCAAAAGGCACGGTGCTAATTCCAGCAGAAAGTAAAACTTTCTGGCAGATAAGAGGGGAGAAGATAAACTTCAAACCTCTTTCTTAGTGGAAAGAGGTTTTTCTATGTTAGAAAAACCTCTGAATTTAAAAAGGGGGAGAAGACGATGGGATATTATTCATTAACAGAAATAACAGCTGTACAATATGCGAAAGATCATGGCTATTTTGAAGCGAAGGCAAATGTCGTTTGTCATGAAATTGGAGACGGAAACTTAAATTACGTGTTCAAATTAGATGATGGAGAGAAATCAATTATAATAAAACAAGCACTGCCTTATGCGAAAGTAGTTGGTGAAAGCTGGCCATTGTCTATAAAAAGAGCAACGATTGAAAGCAAGGCATTACAAATTTTTGCGCAGTATGTACCGGATTATGTTCCAGTAGTGTACAGTCATGATGAAGAGTTAGCGATAACGGTAATAGAAGACTTATCAAGACTAACAATTACAAGAAAAGGATTAATAGACGGAGAAGAATATCCGCTTTTATCCCAGCATATCGGCCGTTTTCTAGCACATGTTTTATTTTATACTTCAGATTTTGGTTTACAGTCAGAAGAGAAGAGGGTACTAGAAGGTACCTTTGTAAATCCGGACCTTTGTAAAATTACAGAGGATTTAGTGTTTACAGATCCGTTTGGACATTATGATACAAATGATTATGAGCCAGATTTACAGCTCGTGGTTGATGAACTTTGGAGTGATAAAACTTTAAAACTAAAAGTAGCACAATATAAATATAAGTTCTTAACAAGAAAAGAAACTCTTATTCATGGTGATTTACATACTGGTAGTATTTTTTCGTCACCTTCTGAAACGAAAGTGATTGATCCAGAATTTGCGACATATGGCCCATTTGGATTTGACATAGGTCAATTTATTGCAAATCTATTATTAAATGCTTTATCTAGAGAAGAAGAAAAAAGAAGTGTACTATTTTTCCATATAGAAAAGACGTGGAGTTATTTTGTAGAAACTTTTACAAAGTTATGGATTGGAGAAGGTGTAGAAGCATATACGAAAGAAAAACAATGGTTACCAATTATTTTGCAAAATATCTTTACTGATGCAGTTGGATTTGCCGGATGTGAACTGATTCGTAGAACAATTGGTTTAGCTCATGTAGCAGATTTAGATGAAATAGAAAATAAAGAAACAAGAATTCAAGCTAAGAAACAAGCGCTATCCTTAGGTAAAGAACTAATAAAATATGAATCTAAAAGTGCTGATATTCAACTGTTTCGAATATTATTTCAACAGACAGTTTCAGGGGGCGTAAAAGCGTGAGTACAATTGTTACTGTTCCGAGATCTGTAAGCTGGAAAGGTGATGCAATTGCGGTATTAAATCAAACGAAATTGCCGCATAGCACAGAATACAAAACATTGACGACTATTGAAGAGGTTTGGAAAAGCATCGTAATGTTAGAAGTACGAGGAGCGCCTGCAATTGGAATTGTAGCTGCATTTGGCTTGGCGCTTGCATCAAAAAAATATAACACTGTACATATTGAAGAATTTCAAAAGAAGTTTAATAGAGATTGTAATTATTTAGGAACGTCACGCCCGACAGCAGTAAATTTATTTTGGGCAATTGATCGTATGAGAGAATCTATTCGAGAGATTACTACAATAAAAGAAGCACAAAAAACATTAGAAGAAGAAGCGCTTCGCATTCAGCAGGAAGATGAAGAGGTGTGCCGAAATATTGGGGAATATGCGTTAACATGTTTTAAAGATGGCGATAATATTTTAACAATCTGTAACGCTGGAAGTATCGCAACTGCCAGATATGGAACTGCATTAGCTCCCTTTTATATTGGAAAAGAGAAAGGTGTGCGTTTACATGCATATGCGTGTGAAACGAGACCAGTTTTACAAGGTGGTCGCTTAACGACCTGGGAATTGAAGCAAGCAAATATTGATGTGACCCTTATTACAGATAATACTGCAGCTCATGCTATTCAAACGAAAGAAATAAATGCAATTATTGTAGGGGCGGATCGAATTGTCGCAAATGGAGATACGGCAAATAAAATAGGGACAATGAATTTAGCTATTTTAGCAAAGCACTTTAATATCCCATTTTACGTTGCTGCTCCACTGTCAACATTTGATGTTACGAAAGAAACTGGAGCTGAAATTATTATTGAAGAAAGAGATGAAACAGAAGTTACGAAAATCTTTGGAAAACAAGTAGCACCAATTGGAACGGATGTTTATAATCCAGCATTTGACATAACGCCGAATGAATTAATTACAGGAATTATTACTGAGAAAGGTATTATACGCGGGGACTATAAACGAGAAATTGCATCATTATTTGAAAAACAAGCTAATACATAATAGCTTGTTTTTTTATGCCTAAATGCAGTGTTTTCTCTTACTTATATAATGAAAGGAGGGGAAGAGGATGGAAGAGTGGATCAAGATGATAGGTAATGTAGGGTTTCCGATTGTTGTAACATTATATTTACTCCACCGTATTGAAAGTAAACTAGAGGGGGTAATTGTTGCAATTGAGAAGCTCCCGCGGCAATTACTAAAGTACGAAGATCCTCGGGAATAAAAATAAAGTTTGCTCTTCTTGAGCAAACTTTATTTTTATTGAGCGGTATAACCACCATCTACAACAACAGCTTGTCCCGTTATACCTTTAGCTTTTTCACTCGCTAAAAACATCGCATAATCAGCGATTTCTTGTACTTGTAATAAGCGCTTTTGTGGGACGAGTGGATAAATAACATCTTCTAAAACATTTTCAAGTGGTACATTTCGTGTAGTAGCTAAGTCTTGTAGTTGATTACGTACAAGAGGGGTATCGACATAACCAGGGCAAAGGGCATTAACAGTAATACCATGCGTAGCACCTTCTAAAGCAGCAACTTTTGTTAATCCAATTACGCCATGTTTTGCACTATTGTAGGCAGCTTTTCCAGCAAATCCGACAAGGCCGTTAATAGAAGCGACATTAATAATACGACCATATTTTTGTTGTTTCATAATCGGAAAGGCATGCTTAATTGCGATAAACGGAGCAATTTGCATAATTTGAATTAGTAGCTCGAACTTTTCAGTTGGAAAGTCTTCAATGGGTGAAACGTGTTGCATTCCTGCGTTGTTAATTAATATATGTAATGAACCGAAATGATCAACTGTTTGAGAAATTGCTGCTGTAATTTCCTCTTCAGATGTAACGTCACATTTTAAACCGATAGCTTGAAAACCTTCATTTTGTAATTGTTCAGCAGCTTCTTTTGCACGTTCTTCAAGTCGATCGGTAATCACAACTTTTGCACCTTCTTTTGCAAAAGCCTTTCCCATTTCATAACCAATACCACTTGCAGCACCTGTTAAAAAGACAACTCGATTTGTAACCATGATGAAAAACATCCCTTCATAATAAAGTTTTCATAGTGCTCTATTTAGAGAAGCTATAATGAAATTCCTGCAAACATTTGGAAAAAAATATCGTTAGGAGGATTTAAATTATGTCGACAAGTCAAATGCTGAAAGGGATTTTAGAAGGATGCTTACTTGCTATTATTTCTGAAGGCGAAATATACGGTTATGAAATGAGTGAAAAGCTAGCGAAGTATGGTTTTACAATGGCGAGTGAGGGAAGTATTTATCCGTTATTAATACGAATGCAAAAAGAAGGACTAATAACAAGCGTAATGAAGGAATCTCCATCTGGTCCAAAGAGAAAATATTATACATTAACAGAAAAAGGCGAGGAAGCACTTGGTGAATTTATGGATCGCTGGGAAGCGATGCAAAGTAGTGTAGAGCGTCTACTTGAAGGGAAGGGGAGAAAAAAATAATGCTATCAAGTGAAGCGCGAAAGTTTTTGTTAGATATGAGATTATTTTTGACGGCAAAGAGTGTAAAAGAAAGTGATATTGAAAACTTTTTAGAAGATGCAGAGTTGCATTTAATAGAAGCTGAGAGTGAGGGGAAGAGTGTAGAAGATATTTTCGGAAGCTCACCGAAAGAATATGCAGATGAACTTGTAAAAGTGATGGAAAGGGATAGACAGGAAACGTGGAAGCAAATTGGTTTTACAGTAATGAATATCGTATCGTTTTGGATTATTGCTTCTATCTTAATAGTGAACCATGGAATGTTACAGATTTCACTTATTCAGTGTATCGGTTATAGTTTTTCATTTATTTTAGTTGTTATAGGTCCTAATTTTCTACTTCGCAAAATGACTTTTGTAACAAGTTTTTCAAAAACGTGGTTTTCTATGTGGTTTTTAGTAATGATAGCGCCAATGTTTTTAATGGGAGTTATTATGGTACTAGATGTGATATATCCTACAAAAATGTTTATATTCAATCAAATGCAAAGTTATTTATTGGCTGGTGGTATTTTTATCATTACAGTAGCGGTAAATATGTATTTTGATGGATGGTTTAAAAATTTATATTTAATTATTCCACTTTCGATTATGTTACTATTTAAAACATTTACATCAGAAGATCTCGTGCCAATGTTATTTCAAATTATATGTTTATACGGAAGTTTGTTTATTTTAATCTTCCTTGAAATTATGATGAAGACGAATAGAAGAGAAATGATTAAATAAGGGAGGAGTTATAATGAAGATTTCTAAAGAAGGTGAAAAGTTTTTAATCGATACGAAAGTATATTTAATAACAAAAGGGATTAAAGAAGAAGATGTGGACGCTTTTCTAGAAGATGCAGAGCTTCATTTAATAGAAGGTGAAAAAAAGGGAAAGACAGTAAGTGACATATTTGGTGACTCACCAAAAGAGTATGCGGAAGAATTAGCGAAAGAGATGGAGAAGGATAAAAGCGGGAGCATAAAAAGTATTTTAGGGATGATTATTGGTATTGGTGGATATTGGTTACTGACAAATATTTTATTTGGAAGCCCCGATCAACAATTTACGTTAACAAATGTACAGTTAATTGGTTATCCTATCGTTTTAATCATTACGATTATTGGAATGATTGTTGCATTTAGAATGTCTTCTTTTAAAAGTGAATTAGTAGAATTTGGAATGATTTATGTAATAGTAATGGTTCCTATTTTATTATTGGTGTTATTGATGTTTATGAATAAATGGTATGGGACACCTGTATTGCAATTGTCGACAATGCAAACATATATATTAGCAGCAATTATCTTTTTATTACTTCTTATTGGTGAAGTATATGCTCTTGGCTGGATGGGTGTTTTTGTACTAATTGTTCCTCTTATGATTATGTTCTTATTTAAAGATTTAGAAGAAAGTAATGTATTTTGGGGAATTGCAAAGGTCTTACTTATGTATGGAAGTATATATGGATTAATGAAATGGTCTTTAAAAATTGAAGAAAGAAAAAGTATGAACTAGAAATTCAATAAAAAGCGGCTGCTCTGGATATACCAAAAATTATTTCCAAAGAAATATTATATAGGGATTTTTAGAGGGATTACATTTACATTTAGTTGTCTATTTTTATTTCTAGCAGCCGGGATTTTGTTTGTTGATTGGAACAAGTTGTTTTAAACAGTAACATGAGGGTTACTGTTTTTTTCTTTGTAGTAAAGAGCTTTGTAAAGAGAGCGCTTTTTGTTCTGTTGTTAATAAGGAATGAATATGAACGTTTTCTGGACGAGGGACTATCGGATACATAAGATTTGTTGGAGAAGGGTGGTGCTCCGAGCCGGTTGGAGAATGAGGATCTGCATGAGTAAGTTTTCCATGAATACGTCTTGTAAATAAAATATGACCGATTTCGTGAGCGAGCGTATATATATTTTTCGTAGGGGCAGCCGAATTTGTTAAAACGATATAGCCAGTAAGTTGCTGTTGTTTTGCTAAAGAATAAGCGCAGGCAATTACTGCTGTTTCTTTGAAATAATCACTGCCAATATAACAAATATAAAGGTCGCATTCAGGAGCTTCATTTACACATGTTTGGAAAAAGGATGCCAACTTTTCTTGACTTTGAATGGAATTTTTATAACTGATTTCACGGTCAAAAAAACGGAAAAGTTCATTTAATACAATTACTTCTTGAATTTGAAATGTAATGGGGTGCCAAATTGATTCTGCAACAGCTAAATCTTTTGCGATGCGGTCATCAGAAATATCGGCGCCGGGAGTAATGCAAATACATATATTGACGTATGGATCCATAAGGAACACCTCAAATGAAAAAAAGTTCTTCCTATAATATATGTGGGAAAAAGATGTCATGTATGGATAAACGCCTTCTTTATTGAATATATAGATGACAAGTCGAAAAAATTTCATAGTTCTATAACATGGTGTGGTCGTCTTTTTGATATAGTAAAGGAAAGGGGGAGAATATATGTATACATTAAAAATCGTTTCAGACAGAGAAGCACTTTATCAATTTGCGAGTTATGTAAGAGTTGTACAAGGGGTTGAAGATGTATATGTAGAGGTGGGAGAACCTTTATATGAACATCCTTTAATGAAGTTTTATGTACATATTAAGCTGAAAGAAACATATGAGCAGCATAAAGCGTTACAGGAAATAGCAAGATTAGTAGAATTGGGTCGTTTTACATATGTCCATTATCGTAATGATGAAATTGAGGAAGCTTTTGAAGCTGTAAAATATGAAAGTTTTAAGAAATAAAGATGAAAAAACGGAGGCGAAAGCTTCCTTTTTTTCTTTAAAATTACATGAACAAAAAGAGAGAAATTTTGTTATGATAAGGGAGGTTAGGGAAAGGGGAATTTACATATGGGGTATATTGAAGAGTTACGAAAAGTCGTTGGTACAAGACCGCTTATTCTCGTAGGATCAGCAATCATTATATTAAATGATAAACAAGAAGTATTGCTTCAATATCGTTCAGATACATATGATTGGGGTGTACCTGGCGGGGCGATGGAACTGGGTGAAACGACAGAAGAAACGGCACGTAGAGAGTTATTTGAGGAAACGGGGTTAACTGCAAAAATAATGCAATTTCTTGGTGTTCTATCAGGAAAAGAAGTATATTTCCGTTATCCGAATGGCGATGAAATTTTCAATGTCATTCATCTGTATCAGGCACATCATGTGAGCGGGGAATTAAAGCTCGATCATGAAGGGTTGAAACTTCAATATTTTCCAGTAGATAAGTTGCCAAAATTGAATGAAACGACAGAGAAAATTTTGCAAAAGTTTTTATATGCACTGACAGAATAGAAGGTTAATTCCTTCTATTTTTATTATATTAAATATTTTGATTTTTTAGTATGTTTATAGTATGATAGTTATAGATATACATCTTATGGAATTTCACCTAAAAACTTACTAGGGTACATAAGAGAGGGGCAAGTACAAAATGCATAATGTTGTTATTACAGCTGCAGTTCGTTCGCCAATTGGAACTTTTGGAGGAGCGCTAAAAAATGTAACGCCAGTAGAATTAGCTGTTCCTGTACTTCAGGAAGCTGTAAAACGAGGCGGGGTAGAACCACATGAAGTTGATGAAGTAATTTTAGGTCATTGTATTCAAAGAACTGATGAAGCAAATACAGCGAGAACAGCTGCATTAGCGGCAGGATTTCCTGACACAGTTACGGGATATACAATCCAACGTCAATGTTCTTCAGGTATGCAAGCAATTATGTCAGCTGCAATGCAAATCCAATTAGGTGTAAGTGATGTTGTTGTTGCAGGTGGAGTAGAAGCGATGAGTTCGAGCCCTTATGCATTGAAACAGCACCGCTGGGGACAACGTCTACAGCACGGAGAAATTCGTGATACGGTGTGGGAAGTGTTAGAAGATCCGATTCACCATATTATGATGGGTGAAACAGCGGAAAATTTAGTTGAACAATACGAAATTACAAGAGAGGAACAAGATGAAGTTGCTCTTCGCAGTCATACATTGGCACTGAAGGCAATCGAGTCTGGACACTTTGACGATCAAATTGTTCCTATTACAATAAAAGAACGTAGAAAAGAAGTAGTATTTTCGAAGGATGAGCATCCACGTGCAGATATTACAGCGGAAAAATTAGCAGGATTAAAACCAGCATTCCGTAAAGATGGGTCTGTAACTGCAGGTAATGCATCTGGCCTGAATGACGGAAGTGCAGTTCTAGTATTAATGAGCGAAGAAAAAGCGAAAGAAAAAGGCTTACAACCGTTAGCTAGAATTGTTGGATATTCAGTAGCTGGAGTAGACCCGAAAATTATGGGTATTGGACCAGCACCAGCAATTCGTAAAGGTTTAGAAAAAGTAGATTGGTCATTGGAAGATGCAGATTTACTTGAAATTAATGAAGCTTTCGCGGCTCAATATTTAGCTGTAGAGAAAGAGTTAGGCTTAGACCGTGAAAAAGTGAACGTAAACGGTAGTGGCGTAGGACTTGGGCATCCAATTGGTTGTACAGGGGCTCGTATTACAGTAAGTTTAATTCACGAATTAAAAAGACGTGGGTTAGAAAAAGGAATTGCCTCTTTATGCGTCGGTGGCGGTATCGGGGTTGCCTTATTTATAGAAGCACTATAAAAAAGAAGCAGCTATTGCTGCTTCTTTTTTTACGACTCAAATAGATGATGAAATAATCGATCACGATTTTCAAAGAGAAGTTTCGTCGTTTGGTAATGCTCAGTTTCTTCTAATGTGGATTCGTGAATCCCTTCTTGTGTTAAAGAATATATAGTGGATTCAGGGTAGGCCATTAAAATAGGAGAATGCGTCGCAATAACAAATTGTGAACCTTGTTCCACTAGCTCATGCATTCGAATAAGCATGGAAAGTTGTCTCATTGGTGATAAAGCTGCCTCAGGCTCATCTAAAATGTATAAACCTTGTCCTGAAAAACGGTTCATAAATAAGGAAAAGAATGATTCGCCGTGAGATTGTTCGTGTAGTGAAACGCCGCCGTAAGATTTTATAGCATCTATTTCATCAATATAAGAAGCAACGTTATAAAATGATTCAGCGCGAAGAAAGAAACCGTCGTTTGGTGTATTGAAACTTTTGGAAATTCGAAGGTATTCATGTAAAGATGAATGTGAATCGTTAGTGCTAAAGCGGAAATTCTTCGTTCCACCTTCTGCATTAAAGCCTAACGCAATTGCAATTCCTTCAAGTAATGTTGATTTACCCGTTCCATTTTCTCCAATAATGAATGTTACATTTGGATGAAAAACTAGTGATTGTAATGTTCGGATAGCAGGTAAGCAGTAAGGATATGCGGAAAAACTAGGGATATTTTCTTTTTTTAATGTAACATTTTGTAAAAAGGGTACGTCAATCAATATATAAACCTCAATTCATAACGGATTTTGATTCTAAAAAGGCGGCAAATACAAGTGTTAATGACACCTGAATTCCTTCCTTATTTTCTGAATATTTTATGTGGATTATATCATTTAAACTATCATATTCCAATGTGAAAATAAATATTGCATGAAGATCCATTCTCTCGTTATGATATATGGTATTCTATTGAAAATGTGAGAAGGAGTTAAAGTATGCCGTTTACATTTGCACATCCAGCAGCAGTTCTTCCTTTTGCGAAAAAGCATTCTAAACATATTTCAGTAACGGCTCTTATATTAGGTAGTATGGCGCCTGACTTTGAATATTTTTTACACTTTAGACCGTATGGTATAATTGGGCATACGTGGCTTGGATTCTTATATTTCAATTTACCACTTGTCTTCTTGTTAGCATACATATATCATTACATTTTAAAAAAGCCTTTCATAACACATTTACCTAAACCGTTTGCTGGCTACTATACATATGCAGTAGACAAGCGGTGGGGGCTTCATACATGGAAGCATCTTTTTGTATTTTGCTGTTCTGCATTATTCGGTATGCTCACGCATGTTGTTTGGGATGCATTCACTCATAAGACAGGCTATTTCGTTATGAAAATACCATTATTACAAAGAGAATGGTACGGTATCTCTGTTTATAAATATATGCAACATGGAAGTACATGTATTGGTGTTCTACTATTAGTATACGTTTTATGGAAGTATAGAAATGAAATGGGTAAAGATCTTATTTTAGCTTCGGAAAAAAGAAAGTATTGGGTTTCAGTAATTGTTGTAGCAACTATTATATTTATCGTGCACGCGTTCCTAGATCCCTATTTTCATATTTTCCAAATTGGAGGTATAATAGTATCTGGACTGACAAGTTCATTTTGTGGACTTGTCATTGTTTCTATAGTTTACAAAGCCAGGGACTAATTTTATATTCATGAATGATAGCGTTAGGAGAAATGAAATGATGAAAGCATGGAAAAGTATTTTTGTTTTATGTAGTTTTCTTCTTATGTTAAGTGGTTGCTTCCATCAAGAAGAAAAGAAAGCTGAACCGAAGAAGAAAGAATCTATTCCTGAAACAAAAGAATATGGTGGGCGTGAGCTGAAAAAAGTAGGACAAAAAGTGAAAGAAACAGGATGGGGTACTTTTAAGTTAGAGCAGATGCATTCTGTGAATCAAACATTTGAAGTAGCGCCAATGAAAATTCACGTACAAGATGTGAAAGTAATTTCTTTATCACAGATGAGTGAAAAGGCAAAAAAAACATTGAAAGTATACACGGCACTAACCCCTGAAGAAGTAAAACGGAGATTAGGGGATAAAGTAAGCCAAGAAGATGCAGAATTATATGCATCGCTAAGTGGAACAGAGATTAGTAATACAATTCGTTACGTTGAGATTACATATAAAGTGGAGAATACCGGAAATAAAAATATGCAATTTTTCTCTATGAATGATGTTATGATTAATGGTAAGCAACATTTTAAAGTAGCCACTCAAAACTTTTTATATGACGAAGATACGTTAGTTGGTACAAAAAATGTATCAAGAGAAGACTATAAGCCTGGTGAAACAAGAGATGGTATTATTGGTTTAATACTTGACGATGGAAAAGACAAGGTAAAGGATATTCAGTTTACAACTGATGATTTACTTGCAGGAGATTCAGAAACACAAGATGTTGTAAAAGAGCCACAAACGTTTAACATCTCACTAAAATAATGTAAGGCAAAACAGTCAGCATTCAAATATTATGCTGACTGTTTTTTTATTTCTTTTATGTATGAATCTACATTTTGAAAAGGCACCTTAATTTTAAACGCATCTTTTTGTTCATTAAATTGCTTTTCATTGTAGGGACCGAAACGTTTATTGTGCTTTACGTCAATAATCCAATAATGTTCACTTTTTTTATTTGCAATTGCTGCGTCAGGGTTATTCGGATCTGATTTTTCCTCGGTTTGTTTTGCAATAATGTATTTATCATCCCAAGCAATGTCTGTAATTTTTGCAGGGATGTATTGTGTGGCATATACAGCATCTTGCGAGGGGAAAAGTTCAAATGCATTTCCAGAAGTACGTATGAGTTCGTATTCATCGTTAACCGTATAAGTTAAGTGACCTGTGTTTCCTGCACAACCAGTTAATAGGAAGGCGACGAATAGGATTATCCATTTTTTCAATATGGGAACCTCCTTTATAATGCTATTGTAACAAATTGTACAAGAAAAGTAAGAGAAAGGCTAGTTTACAATGTTTTTTAGAAGTGGTACGATGAGACGGGTAAAGAAGGATATGAAGGAGTCGACATAAAATGAAGTTAAAGATGCATCGTCCAGCGCTTGTAATGAATCGCATAGGTGCTTCCCTAATTGACATGTTTTTAATCTCGGTTATGTATGGTGTAGTAGTAGCTATTATGACCGGAAACTATAGTGCTATGTTTAAGCGCTTTAATATAAGCTTAGGTGATTTTAGATATGATTTCGCAGTAGTTTTTATATTAATGGCGATATATTTTATTGTGTTACCCTTTATTTGGAACGGTGTTACACTTGGAAAAAAGGTAACGAGAATAAAATTAATTTCATTGAAGAGTGAAAAGCTAACGTTGCAAACATTAATTATAAGATTTTTTGTAGTGTTATTACCGAACGTATTGCTATTAGGAATTCCATTAATATGTAATATATATATGATGTTGTTCCGCAAAGATAATTGTGGTTTTCAGGATTTAATTACAAAAACGAAAGTAATAAGTCTTGTATAATGAAAAAAAGACCTTTTTATATATAAAAGGGTCTTTTTGATTTTATAAGTATATGGGGAATGTTTACAGTAAGGAAAAGCTAAAATGTGTTAATTCTATTTATAATAGATTGAAAAATAAGAAAATGATATAATGATTAAAAATAATATCTTTATTCCGCCATATTGGGGCTGATTAAAATTTCACTTTATATAATAAGGGGGAGATTAAAATGACTGGAGGTAGTGTAATCTTTTGGGGGATTTTAATTTTCATCGGTTTAGTTTTCGATTAGCGTAATAATAAGAAAAAAGAAGGATAAAAAGTAAACGTTTACAAGTAAAATAGCAATTTTTCTTGCTTGCAGATTAATCTTATAAAGGAGTATACTGAATGACGGTAAGACTTATAGAAGGGGTAATGAAAATGAAGCTTGCAGGAAAAGTTGCTATCGTAACTGGCGGTGGCATCGGTATTGGACGTAATACAGCTCTTTTGTTGGCTAAACAAGGCGCAAAAGTTATTGTGACGGACATTGATCAAGAGAGTGGACAAGCAACAGTGGAGGAAATTATGAATCTAGGCGGAGAGGCACTTTTTGTATCCTATGATATGGGAAAGCAAGGAGATTGGCAACGCGTTATTAGCATTACTTTGAATGCATTCAGTCGCATTGATATGCTTTTTCAAAATGCAGGTTTATATAAAATAGATTCTATTTTTTCTCGCCAACAAGAGAACGATTCCAATGTACTTTGTATTAATGACGTTTGGATAGAGATAAAACAATTAACGTCATCTTTTATGAAACAGCAAGAAGAAGTGGTGCTTAGTGATTTACCGATTTTCGGTATTATTAGCACAAAAGGACAATCATTTCATACAGTAGAAGCCCTAGTATAATAATAAAAACCGCCCTCAATATATGTGGACGGTTTTTTTGTATGTGTATAGTAAAGATAAATTTTTTAGCGAATACGTTGTTCAGTTTGGTTATCAAAGAAATGTGCTTTATTCATATCAAATGCTAATTTAATTTGATCACCAGGTGAAAATGTATGTCTTGCATCTACACGTGCTGCAAAATCTTGATTTCCAAGTTTCATATATAAAATGGATTCAGCACCTAATAATTCAGCGACTTCAATTTTTGTTGTGAAGGCAGTAGATTGCGAAGCTTCTAAAAATAGTAGTTCATCATGAATGTCCTCTGGGCGAATACCTAAAACAATTTCCTTATTTACATAGCCTTGTTCACGTAGCATCTTCATTTTTCCTTCAGATACTTTAATTTTTATAGTATTGTCTATAACGAAATCGGTTTCAGTCAATTTACCACGGAAGAAATTCATAGCTGGTGAGCCGATAAATCCACCCACGAAAATGTTTTCTGGCGTTTCGTATACTTCTTTTGGAGTTCCAATTTGTTGGATTTTTCCATCCTTCATAACGACAAGACGCGAAGCCATAGTCATTGCTTCTGTTTGGTCATGTGTTACATAAATTGTTGTTGTTCCAAGGCGATGATGTAGCTTAGAAATTTCTGAGCGCATTGCAACACGGAGTTTAGCATCTAAGTTTGATAATGGTTCATCCATTAAGAAAACTTTTGCATCTCGAACGATTGCTCTACCTAACGCAACACGTTGGCGCTGTCCACCTGATAATGCTTTCGGTTTTCTATCTAAATATTGTTCAAGTCCTAAAATTTTTGCTGCATCTTTCACACGACGATCGATTTCATCTTTTGGTATTTTTCGAAGTTTTAATCCAAATGCCATATTATCATATACACTCATATGTGGATAAAGAGCGTAGTTTTGGAATACCATAGCGATATCTCGATCTTTTGGAGGAACATCATTCATTAGTTTACCATCAATTGAAAACTCGCCTTTTGAAATATCTTCAAGTCCAGCTACCATTCGTAATGTTGTAGATTTTCCGCATCCAGAAGGACCGACAAATACAATAAATTCTTTATCTTGAATGTGTAAATTAAAATCAGTTACAGCTGTTACGTTATTATCATATATTTTATAAATGTTTTCTAATTTAAGTTCTGCCATGGTATTTCCCCCTAGAAATAATTATGCAAACGTTTTCTTTGAGTTCATTATAAACGAATAGATTCAAAAAATAAATAAAAAAATAAAACGTTTTCATTTATTGGAGATTTATTAGTGGTTTTCATATGTTTTCTTAGAAAAAGAACAATAAAAATTGTAAGCGCTATTTTAAATTGAGATAGAATCTGTTATCATTCATTAATGAAAACGTTTGCGCCTTAAAAAAGAGAAAAATGAATGATGAATGAAATGGGGTAGCATAATGGAAAAACAATGGTGGAAAGAAAGTGTAGTATATCAAATTTATCCTCGTAGCTTTATGGATAGTAATGGTGATGGTATAGGAGATCTTCAAGGGATTATTTCAAAGCTAGATTACTTAAAAGAGTTAGGGATTGATGTGATTTGGTTATCACCAGTCTATGAATCTCCAAATGATGATAATGGTTATGATATAAGCGATTATTGTAAAATTATGAACGAGTTCGGAACAATGGAAGATTGGGATGAGCTATTACATGAAATGCATGAACGTAATATGAAACTTATGATGGACTTAGTTGTTAATCATACTTCGGATGAACATAATTGGTTTATTGAATCACGTAAATCAAAAGATAATAAATATAGAGATTACTATATATGGCGCCCTGGAAAAGAAGGGAAAGAACCGAACAACTGGGGAGCTGCTTTTAGTGGATCTGCATGGCAGTATGATGAAATGACGGATGAATATTATTTACATCTGTTTTCTAAAAAACAGCCAGATTTAAATTGGGATAATGAAAAGGTAAGACAAGATGTTTATGAAATGATGAAGTTTTGGTTAGAAAAAGGAATTGATGGCTTCCGTATGGATGTTATTAATTTTATTTCTAAAGAAGAGGGATTACCAGCTGTTGAAACAGAAGAAGAGGGGTATGTTTCAGGTCATAAGCATTTTATGAACGGTCCAAACATTCATAAATATTTACATGAAATGAATGAGGAAGTATTATCGCATTATGATATTATGACGGTTGGTGAAATGCCTGGTGTAACGACAGAAGAAGCGAAATTGTATACTGGAGAAGAACGAAAAGAGTTGCAAATGGTATTCCAATTTGAACATATGGATTTAGATTCAGGAGAAGGTGGAAAGTGGGATGTAAAACCATGCTCACTTCTTACTTTAAAAGAGAATTTAACAAAGTGGCAAAAAGCATTAGAGCATACCGGATGGAATAGCCTTTATTGGAATAATCATGATCAGCCTCGCGTTGTATCTCGTTTTGGTAATGATGGAATGTATCGCATTGAATCAGCAAAAATGTTAGCGACAGTTCTTCATATGATGAAAGGAACGCCATATATTTATCAAGGAGAGGAAATTGGAATGACGAACGTTCGATTCCAATCAATTGATGAATATCGAGATATTGAAACGTTAAATATGTATAAAGAAAAAGTGATAGACCATGGTGAAGATATAGAAAAAGTAATGGAATCTATTTATATAAAGGGTCGTGATAATGCTAGAACTCCGATGCAGTGGAATGATCAGAATCACGCTGGATTTACAAAAGGTGAACCTTGGATTACTGTAAATCCTAACTATAAAGAGATTAATGTGAAACAAGCAATCCAAGATGAAGGTTCAATTTTTTATTACTATAAGAAATTAATTGAACTACGCAAAAATAATGAAATAGTTGTGTATGGATCATATGATTTAATATTAGATAATGACCCTTCTATTTTTGCTTATGTAAGAACATATGGAGATGAAAAACTACTTGTCATTGCAAACTTTACTGCGGATGAAAGTGTATTTGAAATGCCTAAGGATATTAGTTATAGTGAATCAGAGTTATTTATACACAATTACGATGTAGAAATCGGATCAATAGATAACATTCCATTACGTCCGTATGAAGCGATAGTGTTCAAATTGAAATAAGAAAAAGCCTTATGCCATTTCGAACTTGGCATAAGGCTTTTTTGGATTACCATTTTAATATGGAGAATCCATATGGAGGAAGTGTAACTTGTAATACACTTGCTTCCGCTGAAAATTCTTCGTTTGTATAAATGTTAATTATTTTCTTACCAGTAACATGAAGAGGGAGTGAAACTGTAACTTCACTATTAGTAGGGTTTAAAACGAAAAAGATAGTTTCATCCTCATATGTTTTCGTATAAGAAATATAATTATGTTCATCATTTGCTTCGATGAATTGAAAAGTACCATGTCCTCCAAATGCTTTATGTTGTTTACGTAATAAAATCAATGTTTGTATATGGGTAAATAATGCATGATCTTGTTCTTTAGTATCCCAAATCATACATTTACGGCAATCAGGGTCCATGCCGCCATCCATACCAATTTCATCCCCGTAATAAATACAAGGAGAGCCGATGAAAGAAAGATGGAATACATAGAGCAATTTCAACTTATTTTTATCTCCGTTGCATGTTGTTAAAATTCTTGGAGTATCATGGCTGTCTAATAAATGAAATGCTGCTTCATTTACATTCATAGAGTAGGAATGTAGAGATTCTGTAATTTGCTTCATGAATTCACTTGCTTTAATGGAATCGTTAGCAAAGTAAGAAAGTAGAGCATTTGTAACAGGATAGCTCATGACAGCATCAAATTGATCGCCTTGTAGCCACGGAAGGGCATCGTGCCAAATTTCTCCCAAAATATATACTTCAGGATTTAGTGTCTTTATTTCAGTTCGGAATTCTCTCCAAAAGTTGTGATCGACTTCATTGGCGACATCAAGGCGCCAGCCATCTATATTGAATTCTCGTACCCAATAACGTCCTACTTCAAGTAAGTATTCTTTTACATCTGGATGAGCTGTATTTAATTTAGGCATATACGGTGTAAAGGCGAAAGTATCATAATTTGGAAGTGGTTCGGTTATAATCGGAAATTCATGAATGTGGAACCACTCTTTATATGCGGACTTCTCACCATTCTCTAGTACGTCTTGAAATTTCTCGAAAAAGTATCCACTATGATTAAACACAGCATCGAGCATTACTTTTATACCGTGCTTATGACATTCTTCAACGAGCTCTTTAAAAGTTTCTTTCGTCCCAAATTGTGGGTCAATTTCCATATAGTCAATTGTGTCATATTTATGGTTTGAATGAGCTTTGAAAATAGGTGTGAAATATATTCCGGAAATGCCAAGCTTAACAAGGTAATCAAGGTTTTGAATAACACCAGAAAAATCTCCGCCGAAAAAATTAGTTGGAGTTGGATTCGCACTTCCCCAAGGAAGGGTATTTTCTGGATTCAGCGTACTATCGCCATTAGCGAATCGCTCAGGGAAAATCTGATACCAAATGGTGTCTTTAATCCAAGATGGTGCTTTGAATACATCATCTGCATGAATAAATGGAAAGCAGAAAAAGTTACCAACATCATCATTTGGAATGCTAGAAAAGAATCCTCGCTCTGCATAAATAAGAGTGTCTGTTTCAGATTTTAATTCAAACCCATAACGTAAGCGCTTAAATTTTGGTTCGATTGCAATGGACCAATAATCAAATAATGCAGTAGAACCCGTTTTTTTCATGGGTGTACTTGCTGATATCCATTTCCCGTCTTTCCATTCGTAAGGATCACCGTAAATAAGATCGGCGCTTTGAATATCATCTCTCTTAGTACGTACTCGGATGTGAATTGTTTGTTCATCATAAGCGTATGCATAATTATCTTTCGGCCTATGATAAATGGCTTCTTTAAACATATAGAAAATCCCCCTTCAATATCTCTATACATAGTATTCCCTTAAGTGTAATAATAAAGCCTGTATTGCAAACGATTGCCTTTCTCGTAGCTTTAATATTGCTTATAAGAGTAGTATTCATTTTATATAAAGTCAATGTATAAAGAGTATAATGACATAATTTTTAAATTAATATTTGCAAAATGAATAAAAGAATGTATAATGATAGACAAATAGCGCAAACGTTTTCATAGATTGAGATATTGTTTGCGCTTCAATTAAACTATTAAATGCAAACGTTTTCAGTTACTGAGGTACATAGACAATTTAGGGAGGTTTTTGGGATGAAGAAAGCATTATCATTATTAACGGTTTCAGCATTATCTATTGGTATGTTATCTGCATGTGGACCGAAAGATTCAGGGAAAAAAGAGGAAAGTAAAGCGAAAAAAGACTATGATCTTCTTGTTTGGGAAGATGATAAAAAAGGTGTTGGTTTAGAACCAGCAGTGAAAAGCTTTGAGGAAAAATATAAAGTAAAAGTAAAAGTTGTTGAAATGCAAATGACAGATCAAGTGAAGAAGTTACGCCTTGATGGGCCAGCGGGGACTGGACCAGATGTTGTAACATTGCCACACGATCAAATCGGAAATGCAGTAACAGAAGGTTTACTTTCTGAAGTGAAAGCAGATGATGCTGTAAAGAGTAAATTTACTAATTCATCAATAGAAGCACAGACATATAACGGAAAATTATATGGTTTACCAAAAGCAATTGAGACACCAGTCTTTATTTACAATAAAAAACTAATGCCAAAAGCGCCAGAAACGATGGACGAGCTGTTTAACTTCTCAAAAGAATTTACGAAAGATGGCAAGTACGGATTTTTAGCATTAGGAGATAACTTCTACTTTGCTAATGCATTCATGGCAGGTATGGGCGGTTATGTATTTGGTGAAAAAGATGGAAAACCAAATGCAAGTGATGTTGGATTAAATAATAGTGGAGCAGTACAAGGTGCTGAATATCTTCAAAAATGGTACAAGGAAAAATTATTCCCAAAAGGTATTATCGGTGAATCAGGTGGGCCTGCTGCTGATGGACTATTCAATGAAGGAAAAGCAGCTTCTATCATGAATGGCCCATGGGCGTTCCAAGCAATGGAAAAGAACGGGATTGATTATGGCGTTGCTCCAATGCCGAAATTACCAAATGGTCAACCAATGAAAACGTTTGTTGGGGTTAAAGGATGGCATGTAACAAGTTTCTCTAAACAAAATGATTTAGCTACAAAATTCACTGAGTGGGTAACAAATGAAGAAAACGCAAAAATTCGATTTGAGAAAACAAAAGAAATTCCTCCAGTAAAATCAGTAATGGAAGATCCAATTATTAAAGATAACGAAGCTGCAAAAGCAGTTGCAACGCAATCTGAAAATGGAATTCCAATGCCAAACATTCCAGAAATGCAAGAAGTTTGGAAACCAGCTGGAGATGCGCTTCAATTAGTTGTTACAGATAAAGAGGCACCAAAAGCGGCGCTTGATAGTGCAGTGAAACAAATTAAAGGTAATATTGAGGCAAATCATAACAAGAAAAAATAAGGTGAAATTCGTGCCTCTAATATGAGAGGCACGAATTCTCTCCCTTCCATGTAGGAAGAAAAAAGGGGGAAGGAACATGCAAACATCTATGGAACCAGCAAATGGGTTAAACCATTCAAAGCATAGGAAAATGGCAACCATGTTATCAATCATTCCAGGCGTGGGCCAAATGTATAATAAACAATTTGTAAAAGGTCTTATTTTTCTAGTATTAACAGGTTCTTTTATTGTAGCCTTTGCTGATTTATTAAATATGGGATTATGGGGTATTGTAACGCTTGGTACAGAAGTTCCACGTGACCATTCTGTCTTTCTATTAGTAGAAGGAATCTTGGCCCTTATCGTTATCGCTTTTGGGCTAGGCATATATGCATTTAACTTATATGATGCATACCAAAATGGAAAGAAACGTGATAGCGGAACACCGTTAAATTCTGTAAAAGAGCAATATCGTAATTTGTTAGATCAAGGTTTTCCTTATTTAATGGTTTCACCAGGTTTTCTACTACTTATCTTTGTTGTCGTATTTCCAATCATCTTCGTAATTTTAATTGGATTTACAAACTATGATTTATATCATTCTCCTCCAGCTAAATTAGTAGATTGGGTGGGCTTTAAAAACTTTATTGATATTTTCACTTTACCGATGTGGAGAGAGACATTTGTAAGTGTATTCTCTTGGACTATCATTTGGACATTCGTTGCAACAACATTACAAGTTGCACTTGGTATTTTCTTAGCGATTATCGTAAATCAGCCTGGTATTAAAGGAAAGGCGATTATTCGAACAATCTTCATTTTACCGTGGGCGGTTCCAGCATTCGTATCTATTCTTGTTTTCTCTGGTATGTTTAATGAAACATTCGGAGCGATTAACAATCAAGTATTAGCTTTATTCGGAATTGAAAAGATTGCTTGGATGACAGATCCATTTTGGGCGAAGATTGCTTTAATTATGATTCAAACGTGGCTTGGGTTCCCGTTTATCTTTGCGATGACAACAGGTATACTGCAATCGATTCCGGGAGAATTATATGAAGCGGCTACAGTAGATGGAGCGACAGCTTGGCAACAGTTTCGTAAAATTACATTGCCACTTGTGTTATATGCAACAGCACCAATATTAATTACGCAATATACGTTTAACTTTAATAACTTTAGTATCATCTATCTATTTAATGGTGGAGGTCCTGCTGTAGCTGGACAAGACGCAGGTGGAACGGATATTTTAATTTCATGGATTTATAAGTTAACGATGACTTCAGCGCAGTACGGAAAAGCAGCAGCTCTTACAATGATATTATCGTTAATTGTTATTACAGTTGCGTTATGGCAATTTAAGAGAACAAAATCATTCCAAGAAGAGGATATGATGTAAATGAATATTAAAAGACAGAAGATGTTACGTCTCTCATTAAGTTATTTAGTTATTTTCGTAATGTGTGCCATCATTTTCTATCCGTTATTATGGATTATTGGCTCATCGTTTAATCCAGGTGATAGTTTATCTGGATCAAGTATTATTCCACAAAATGCAACGTTAGATCATTATCGTAAGTTATTAGATCTAGAGAATAGTAATTACTTACTATGGTATAAAAACACATTAAAAGTAAGTGTTTTAACGATGATTTTCTCAGTGTTAGCAATTAGTTTTACCGCTTATGCATTTTCGAGATATCGTTTTGTTGGAAGAAAAAATGGTTTATTAACATTTTTAATTCTGCAAATGATTCCAAACTTTGCAGCGTTAATTGCTTTATACGTATTAGCTCAATTAACAGGATTAATTGATACACACCTTGCATTAATTTTAATTTATGTAGGCGGGGCTATTCCGATGAATACATGGCTTATGAAAGGGTATTTTGATACGATTCCGAAAGAACTGGATGAATCAGCTCGAATGGATGGAGCAGGACATTTTCGTATTTTTTGGCAAATCATTATGCCACTTGCAAAGCCAATCGTAGCGGTTGTAGCGTTATTTACTTTCATTGGTCCATTTACAGATTTCATTTTAGCGAGTATTATTTTGCGAACACCAGAAAATTATACTTTAGCAGTTGGATTATATGAAATGGTTGCGAAGAAATTCGGTAATGAATTTACAACGTTTGCAGCGGGTTCTGTGTTAATTGCGATCCCAATTTCAATTTTATTCCTATCACTACAAAAATACTTTATTTCTGGTTTAACAGCTGGAGGTACAAAAGGATGAAAAATGGGACATTACGTCCCATTTTTCTTTTCATCTCCCTATAAATAAGTTTATAGGGAGATGAAAAGAGATTTGACATCACATGTGAAAAGAAGTGAAATAAATAGTATATTATAGTATAGGAAAAAATAGCTATATCCCTTACAATACATGAAGAGGGAGAATAGGATTAGTTTTGCAAGATATAAGAAATGAAAGTTTATGACTTGCAATGAGTGCGAGATAAAATATATGAAAAATGGCAGAGAAATGAGAGGAGGGGGATTTTTATGACAGTTACAATTAAAGATGTGGCGAAGCAAGCGAATGTTGCACCATCAACAGTTTCTCGTGTAATTGCTGATAATCCAAGTATAAGTGAAAAGACAAAGCGCCGTGTTAGGAAAGTGATGAGTGAATTAGGGTATCATCCCAATTTAAATGCGAGAAATCTTGCGAACCAAACGACGAAAACACTTGGTCTTGTTATGCCAAGTTCTGCAAGTAAAGCTTTTCAAAATCCATTTTTCCCAGAAGTTATAAGAGGGATTAGTTCATTTGCACACGTAGAAGGTTATGCGCTTTACATGTCGACAGGTGAAACGGAAGAAGAAATTTTTAATGGTGTCGTAAAGATGGTACAGGGACGCCAAATTGGTGGCATTATTCTTTTATATTCAAGGGAGAATGATCGGATTATTCAATATTTACATGAACAAAATTTCCCGTTTGTTTTAATAGGAAAACCATATGATCGAAAAGATGAAATTACATATGTAGATAATGACAATTATACAGCTGCAAGAGAAGTGGCAGAATATTTAATTTCATTAGGGCATAAGCAAATCGCGTTCATTGGTGGTGGATCAGATTTACTTGTAACGAGAGATCGTTTAGCTGGTATGAGTGATGCCTTGAAATTAGCAGACATTGTATTACCAAAAGAATATATTTTACATTTTGATTTTTCGAGGGAAAGTGGTCAACAAGCTGTTGAGGAATTAATGGGACTGCAGCAACCGCCAACGGCAATTATGGCAACGGATGACTTAATTGGACTTGGTGTGTTAAGTGCTCTTTCTAAAAAAGGATTCGTTGTACCGAAAGATGTTTCTATTGTAAGCTTTAATAATGCTTTATTATCAGAAATTGCGAGCCCTCCACTTTCGACAGTTGATGTGAATATTTATCAGCTAGGATATGAGGCAGCAAAAGCTTTAGTTGATAAAGTAGAGAATGCAGAATCCACTGCAAAGTGTATCATTATTCCTCATAAATTACTAAAACGTCAAACTTGTGATCATTATGCATAAAAAAGCTAAGAGTTTAACTCTTAGCTTTTTTCATTAGAAAGGCTTCTAATCGGTCGCAGCCTTCTTTTAAAGTTTCGATACTATACGCATAGGACAAGCGAAGGTAGCCTTCACCGTATTCAGAGAATGCTGTTCCAGGAACTACAGCTAGTCCCGCTTCTTTGACAAGATCAAGTGCAAAATCAAATGATGAAGATGTCAAATGACCAACATATGGGAATAAGTAAAATGCACCTGTTGGCTTTTCAACTGTTAATCCCATTTGAGTGAGTCTATTATATACGTAATCACGGCGTTTTTTATATTGGTGGCGCATCATTTTTGGTGCGTCTTTAGCTGCTGTTAATGCTTCAATTGCAGCGTATTGAGCGATTGAAGTAGCACACGTTACATTGTATTGATGAACTTTTAATATGTGTCCTGCTAAATAACTTGGTGCAAATAAAAGTCCAACACGCCAGCCAGTCATAGAATGTGATTTAGATAAACCGTTAATGACAATTGTTTTTTCACGCATTTCTGGGAAATGAGCGATAGATGTATGCTTTTGTTCATATACAAGCTCGCTATAAATTTCATCTGAAAGGACGAAAATATTTTTATCTTTTAAAACATCTACAATATCTTTTAGCTCTTCTGTTGATAAAGTTACACCGGTTGGGTTAGAAGGATACGGTAGTACGATACATCTTGTTTTTTCTGTAATAGCATTTTTAAGCGCTTCAGCTGTTAAACGAAATCCAGTTTCACGAACATCTACAAAAATAGGCGTTGCACCGCATAATCGAATAATAGGTTCGTAGCCTGGATAAATAGGAGCAGGTAAAATTACTTCTGTTCCTGGCTCTAAAATCGTTCGGAATGCAACATCAATTGCTTCGCTAGCACCGATTGTAACGATGGTTTCGTTTTCAGGTGAATAATGTAAATCGTAGTTATCTTTTACGAAGTTACAAGCTGCCTTACGTAATTCTAGTAAACCAGCGTTATGTGTATAGCTTGTATAGTTTTCTGTAATAGCCCGTTTAGCCGCTTCTTTCACGAGAGAAGGTGTAGGGAAATCGGGTTGTCCAATTGTTAAAGAAATCAAATTATCATAGTTTTGAATCATGTTAGAGAACTGACGGATTCCAGAAATTTGGATGTCCTTCACTCTAGGGTTAATGAATTGTTCCATTGTATCTCCCTTTCTTCCGTTTGAAAATTAAGTTCATTTTATCATATTTTCTATGATTACGCTTTGTATATGTTATTTAGAAAGAGAGAGAAAAGAGAAAAAAAGCCGCTATAAGCGACTTTTTAATATCCGTATTCCCAATCTATTTCATCTTCATTCCAGAGTACAGAGGATACCTTGCCAAGGTGAACGACTGATTCGTTTACAGCACATGTGCAGTTTTCATCTCCCGCTTTATGCTGTAACTCTTCATATACTGATTTTTCAACATTTTCTAGAACAACCAAATTTTCTTCTTTTAAAACAAGCGTAGTACCCGCCATATTTATCTTCCTCCTACTAAAGTAATGATCACTTATTTGTAAACATAGATAGTATGGATTATATGCTGTATTTTGCTATAATTGTCCGTCTAAAAAAGTATTTTTATATTTTCTTTGTAATCCGTATTCATTGTATACTGCACGAAGGAAATTTGGTACAGGGTTTACAATCATTTCGAAAATCTGTAACAATTATTATGAGTTGTTAACAAAGAATTAACAAATATGTTAAGAAAAATCAAAATTTTAAAACAAATACACCTATAAAATGATATAATCATATCAAAATACATATAGGGGATGAGAGGTTATGGAGCTTATCCGTGATTTATTGATTCAAATTGCCATCATAATTTTGCCACTATTTTTATATGAAGCGATTCGTTTAAATCGCTATCAAGAAATGCCTCCGAAGCCAAATCGTTACTTTATTATGTTTTTATCTAGCGTTACGCTCGTTCTCTCCATGACATACTCTATTTGTTTTGGCAATGTGTGTGGGTATAACTTTCACCCCATTCCAATTGTCAGTGGTTTTTTATATGGTGGGATTGTTGGTTTAATCCCAGCGGTTATTTTTGTTGCATATGAATGGTTACTAAAGGGAATGAGCTTTCTTCCAGTTTTAGAAGTAATATTTCTATTGATAGTTCCGCTATTTTTATCAAAGAAATGGTCTCTTTTTTCAAGGGATAAGAAATTAATTTTAGCATTTATGATTTCATCATTTTATGTGCTTGTTTCTTTAGTATTAGGCATGATTAATGTTCTTTTGGAAACAGGATTTACACCGTATATTTCGCAAATATATAGCGGATTTATATTTGCCTCGCTTATCATGGTCATGACAATGGTATTTCAGGTGTATTTAACTGAATATTTAAATGAAAATGCATTGCTACGTACAGAGATGCAAAAATCAGAAAAGCTTAATATTGTAAGTGAGTTAGCAGCAAGTGTGGCACATGAAGTTCGAAATCCACTAACTGTTGTTCGTGGATTTATCCAATTGCTAGAAAGTACGGAAGATGTGAAGAATAAGGATTATATGCGTCTTGTATTAGCTGAATTGGATCGGGCGGAACAAATTATTTCAGATTACTTAAATTTAGCAAGGCCGCAAATTGAGAAAAAAGAACACATTTGTTTATCAGCCCAATTAATAGAAATGACCACTCTTATGTCGTCATTTGCAGCGATGCAAGGTGTATATTTACAAGTTGAAATTTCAGAAAGTCTTTATACGATTGGTGATAAGACAAAATTGAAGCAAGCTATTATGAATGTTGTTAAAAATGGTATTGAAGCAATTCAAGGAAATAAAGGATATTTAAAAGTAACAGCTATTCAAAAAGATGAAACAATTATAATAAGAGTTAAAGATAGTGGTGTTGGTATGACGAAAGAACAGTTAGCAAGGCTTGGGCAACCATATTATTCTTTAAAAGAAAAAGGGACAGGATTAGGACTTATGGTAACATTTAGTATTTTACAAGCGCATAATGGTACATTGGAATATAAGAGTGAAAGTGGAAAAGGAACTGAAGCAATTATTATATTACCAGCTGTACAAAATAAGGAATAAAAGTTACCGATGGAAGGTAACTTTTTATTTTATATTGTTTATTCATTTGTTTTTTCTTGTTTTTCTCGGCTAAATAAACTTTTAAATGATTGAAAGAAGCTTTGCTCTTTTGAGGCAGCAACCATTCTTTTTGTTTCTTGAATTTCTCGAATAACTTGCATAAGCTGTGCATCACGGTTACTGTCTTTGTTATAAATTTGACTAACAAGTTTATTCATTTTTTCTTCCTGTTTGGATTCTCGTTTATACATATGATTCATTAATAAGTCCATCTTTTCTTTTTGCAATGCATCTGTTTGAACGGCGTGATCGACTAACTCTTGAAGCATTTTTTCTTGAGAGCCTTCTTTTACATAAACTTGTTGCATCAATTCGTCTAGTTTCTCATCCTTTAAACGATTTTGTGTAATTAGAGTAGAATTTTGATGAATAATTGCCTCATTTAATTGAGCTAGCATTTCAAGTTTTAACATGAACTCCTCAAAGTTACGCCCATCTTCTTTTTCTTTCGTTTGTATCTCTTGCTTATCTTGTATAACTGGTACAGGTGGGGCCTCTTTTTCTTTTAAAATAATCGGTATCGTTTCTGAAATATCTTCTTGTAATGTAGCAGCTCTTTCGTGTATAGATTTCAATAATTTTAAATCATCAAGTTTATAAATACGAGCATCAGCTGTTTTGGAAATCATATAACCATGTTCCTCTAACAGTTGACTATATTTGCGAACTATATGTTTTGGGATGCCTGTTTTATTCGTGACATCTTTCGTTTTATAGGTAGCTTCCATCATATTTCCTCCCCAAAAAGTATCGTATATATCATTTCAATCTTTTATGAGGACTTCCTTTGAAAAAGAATGTCGGAAGGCTATTAGTTTTCTACAGCATTAGTGAAAAAATGAAAATTTTTGGCGGAATGGCAAGGAATAACTAAAATAATGTCTGAAAACATATACAGGAGAAGTTTGTTATAATAACGGAGGAAAAGAAACTGGTAGAAACATGGAGGTATACATGAAGCAATTAAAAGGTATTATCATTTCAATTATCGCAATTCTGTCTATTTTAGTAGCAGTTTATGAAGTACTTGTGCCAGAGGAAACAAGTGTAAAGAAAACGAATACGTATGATCAAGTGTTAGAATTTCCGAAAGAACGTTATCCAGAGACAGGAAAACATATTACGGATGCTATAAAAGAAGGGCATTCAGAAGTTTGTACAATCGATCGTGGTGGTGCTGCAGATAGAAGGAAATTGTCGTTAGCACCATATCCATCAAAAAAAGGGTATGATCGTGATGAATGGCCAATGGCGATGTGCAAGGAAGGCGGAAAAGGAGCACATATTGAATATATAAGTCCGGCGGATAACCGTGGAGCAGGCTCTTGGGTAGGGAATAAGTTAGATAAATACCCAGATGGTACGCGAGTAAAATTTGAAGTGAAGTAGTAGTTGTATATTTCATAATGAAGGAGAAGGGGAACTATGGAGTTAACGATTTCTTATTCGCAATTAATGTTGATGAACTATGACGGTGAGCAGCCTTATGTAGATTGGACTGATGAAGATTTTGAAAGAGGTTATGCTAAGGCAGATGGAACTGTTATTTTTGAAGCACTTTCTGATTATACTTGTGAAGTGAAAGTGACCCCAGGGAAACATATTGAAAAAGAAGAAGTAGTTAGAACGATTACGGTTCCTTTTACAGTTGAAAATGAAAGTATCGTTATAACGAGTATTCTTTCTAATAAATTTCAAATACCTATTCCAAATGGTGAGTATACAGTTGTATTACAAGCAATTCCTCTTGAAGAGCCAACGGATGATGAATTATATAAAATACAATATGAATTCTTTTTTGAAAGTAAAGAATAAAAAATGGGTTATCCTGAGAAAAGGATAACCCATTTTTGTTATGCGTTTGTTTTTAAAAGGGAACGAGCATCTTTCGCTGCTTGCACCATATGTTCTAAAGCTGGAATAACTTCTTCTGTTCTTCTCGTTTTTAAACCACAATCGGGATTAATCCAGAAATATTTAGGATCACATACTTCTAAAGATTGTTCTACGATTTTATACATTTCATCTTTACTCGGTACACGTGGGCTATGAATATCATATACACCTAGGCCAATGCCTTTTTCATATGTTGTATGTTTTAATGTATCAATAAATTCTCCGTGACTTCTTGATGTTTCGATAGAAATTACATCTGCATCTAATGCGCGAATCGCGTCAACAATATCTTCGAAGTTACTGTAACACATATGAGTATGAATTTGTGTTTCATTTGCTACAGAAGAAGTTGCTAAAAGGAAGGATTGTACTGCCCATGTAATATAAGCATCCCAATCTTTTTCTTTTAGTGGCATTCCTTCACGAAGTGCGGGCTCATCGACTTGGATTACTCTAATTCCAGAAGATTCAAGTAGTTCAATTTCGTGACGAAGAGCTAGTGCAATTTGATACGAAACTTCTTTTCTTGGAATATCATTTCGAACGAAAGACCAATTTAAAATTGTAACAGGTCCGGTTAACATTCCTTTTACAACTTTCTCTGTTAAGCTTTGTGCATAAACTGTTTCCTTAATAGTCATGCCGTTAATAAAGGCTACATCACCATAAATAACAGGTGGTTTTACGCAGCGGGAACCGTATGATTGTACCCAACCGTTTTTAGTGAATGAGAAACCAGCAAGGCGCTCACCAAAATATTCGACCATGTCAGTTCTTTCAAATTCACCATGTACAAGTACATCAAGCCCAATTTCTTCTTGGTAACGAATCCATTTTTCTGTCTCTTTTTCAATAAATTGTTCATATTGGTCATTTGAAATAACACCGTTACGCCATTCTTTTCGCGTTTGACGAACTTCAGTTGTTTGCGGGAAGCTACCAATAGTCGTTGTTGGTAATAGCGGTAACTCTAGAGCAACTTGTTGTAATTCGTATCGTTTTTCAAATGGAAGAGAACGTGAAAAATCTTCTTCTTTTAGTGCTGTTCGTGCTGCTTTGACATCTTCTCGGTTACGTGCAGCAGATGAACGAATTGTATGATGTACGTTTCGATATGTTTCCAGCTCATTACTAATGCTTTCTGTACCTTGAGTGAGAGCGGAATGAATAAGAACTAACTCTTCTAATTTTTGATTTGCAAATGCTAACGCATCAAACAGCTCAGTCGATAAGTGAGTTTCTTCTGTTTTATCGATTGGTGTATGCAATAAGCTACAAGAAGGCTGAACGATGATATCTTTCGTTTGGACTTGTTTTTGTAACGTTGTAAATAACTCAAGAACTTCATCAAGGTCAGCTCTCCAAATGTTACGGCCATCTATACAACCGACAGCTAAAGTTTTATCAGCTGGGAATCCATATTTTGAAATAGCATTTAGATTACCTTCTTTACCATGAATGAAATCTAATCCAATACCGGATACCGGGAATGTAATAATTTCTTCATAGTTTTCTTCTACGCTATCAAAATATGTTTGTAAAAGAAGAGTCGCATTTGGAACTTCTTTACGAATAGCTTCATAAATTTCTTTTGCTTGTTGAACTTCTTTTTTAGTTAAAGAAGCGAAAATCGGTTCATCAACTTGAATGGCTTGTGCCCCAGCTGCATGTAGTTCTGAAAGCAGTTGTACATAAGGTGCAACTAACTGTTTTAAAATGTTAGGAAATTGTTCTTGTGTATAGCCTTTAGCTAATTTTAAGAAAGTATATGGTCCTAAAATAACAGGCTTTCCATCTACTCCTAATTCTTGTTTTGCCTCTTCGTATAAGCGAAGTGGGCGATTATCTTTTAAAGAGATTTGTAATCCCTCTTCATATTCAGGAACGATATAGTGATAGTTTGTGTTAAACCATTTTGTCATTTCGGAAGCTACGTGATCTTTAGAGCCACGCGCCATTGCGAAATATACATCAAGGTAAGATGTAAACTCAGAAAAACGTGATGGAATAAATCCTAGCATATAGGCAGTATCCAAAACGTGATCATAATATGTAAAGTCGCCAATTGGAATGAGTTCAATCCCTTTTTCTTGCTGTACTTTTACGTGTTGAAGGCGAATTTCTTTCATTGTTGTTAAAAATTGTTCTTCATCGATTTTATTGGACCAAAAAGCTTCCAATGTTTTTTTCCACTCTCGTTGTAGTCCGATACGTGGATAACCTAAGTTACTTGTTTGAATTGCCATTTTAAATTCCTCCCTAATTGAAAGTAAGCATTTCCGTTTACTAGGAAATACCTATAACAAAAAGTACAAAGACATAGAAAATAAGCCTTCCTTTTTGTTTTAACACCTCATCATCATCCGTGAATCTATCAGTGTTGTTAAAACAGGCAGGTCTCCTGACTTATGCTTCATATAATTTCTTTCACCTTCCCGTTTTCACAGTGGCACCAAAAAGAAATCTCAGCATTTACAGTGGCGGGACCGTGTTGGAGTTTCACCAAGCTTCCCTTTTAAACACGAAACGAAACTTTCGTGTACCTATTTTCCTTTTGAAAGGAATTTAACAAGCGATATGATATTGAAACAAATTCTAACACAATTTTTGGAATTTTGTCTACTGTTTTGAAATAAGAAAATTCAAAAGTTTTTATTTCTTATTATTATGACTTTTCATCCTGGATTAACTAATAATATTACAGTATAAAAAGAGAAATTGAGCTATGAAAGAAGTAGGGATGCCTTCTTTCATAGCTCAATTTTCATCTATAGCAACTTCTGAAAGTCGGCCTGCTATAGCATCTTTAAGGAGGGTGTTTAGCCATTGTAATTCAACTGTAATATGCTCAATTACACTTTGCAAAATATATAGTTGTGCACGTGGAACCTTTCCTTTATTACAATCATATATCGTTTGCATAGTATGTAAATATTGAAGAGTATCGTTTTTCTTTTTTTCTAAAATAGGAACTAATTCGTGATCATTGCTAAAGTGAGCGAAAGATAAGGCCGAATAAATAGGTTTATATATTTGGTTTTTGGCTTCGAATTGTTTTAATAGTAAAGTGTGGAATAGTTTTTTGCCTTCTTCTGTTATATGAAAAATCGTTTTGTCAGGTCGATTTGTGTCTCTAATTACATTTGTAATATGAATTGCGCCTTGCTTTTCTAATTGCTCGAAGGCGTAATAAAGTGATCCTTTAGCATATTTAATATAACAATCCATTTGTCGTTCTTTCATAATATGCTGCACTTCATATGGATGTTTATCTCCTTCGAGTAGCAAGCCGAGAATGACTAATTTCATGCTCATGCTGTCTCAACTCCTGTATATAAAAACTTTATCCAGTAAGATCCCCACCCAAAAATTCAGCGGAAGCAAAGAAGTTAGGTGGGGATTAACTGCCCGTAAAAGCCCGATTGGTGAGGGCTAATAATCAGTGGGGGATGAACACCCCCCCCACTGATTAAAGTTTCACTTTATACATATTATAAACGGCATATCCTTTTTCATAAAGGAATATGCCGCTTCTTTTTTATATTAACTAACTTGCTTTTGTTTTTCTTTCTTTTTAGGGCCTGTAAAGAGGCGTTCATTTCCCATAAGTAAAATACAAATAATACTTAGTACAGCCGGGATGAGTGCCCAGAAGAATGTATTCGCAATAGATGTAGCGAGAGCTTCTTTAATACCCGCTAATATTTCAGTAGGAATTTTTGCGGTAGCGCCTGGTGATAATAAGAAACTTGTGTCTCCGCCTTTTGGAGCTAATTTTGCTAGTTCAGGGGGAAATACAGAGTTTAGTTTATCTGTAAAAATATGATTTTGAATTGTACCGAAAATCGTTACACCAAGAGTCATACCGAGTGATCGGAAGAATGAGTTTGTTGATGTCGCCGAACCACGGTCCCGCATTTCCAACTTGTGAATAGAAGACATACTTAATACTGAGAATGAGAAACCAACACCAAGCCCAGCGAGAATCATAAATAGTGTTACGAGTAAACGAGGTGTGTCCATTGTTAAAGTACTTAATAAATAAATACCAAGAACGAAGAAGAAACCAGATACCATCATAATGTTACGATAGCTTGTTCGAGACGCTAATTGTCCTCCGGTTTGACTTCCAATTACAGAACCAACCATCATTGGTGTTAAAATTAATCCAGCATTAGAGGCGGAACCTCCAAGAACGCCTTGAATGAAGATTGGAATATAAACTGTACAGATAATAAAAGCGGCACCATAGAAAAAGGCAACTCCTTGACTAGCTGCGAATAAAGGTTTTTTAAATAGATGGAACGAAATAATAGGCTCGGTTGCTTTTCGTTCTACAAAGAAGAAAATAATAAGCGTAATAACTACTGTTGTAAATAAGCCAATAATTACAGTAGAATTCCAGGCATATTCTTTACCACCAAGTTCTAATGCGAACATTAAGCAAACGATACTTATGACAAGTGTAATAGCACCAGCCCAATCAATTTTTTGTTTTCTAAATTCTAGAGACTCACTGTAGTATTTAGTAATGAAGAAAAAGGAGATAAGTCCTAATGGAATATTAATATAGAAGACCCAATGCCAACTTATATAGTCTGTAATATAAGCACCTAATAAAGGACCGAATACACTAGATGTCCCGAAAACAGCACCGAATAGTCCTGTCATCTTTCCGCGTTTTTCTGGTGGGAAGATATCGTACATAATTGTGAAGGCGATAGGCATAAGGGCACCACCACCGATACCTTGAATAGCTCTATAAATACTTAATTGCTCAATACTTGAAGCTGTTCCGCAGAGCGCAGAACCGAATAAGAAAAGAATGAGGCCACCTATATAAAAACGTTTCCGTCCGTACATATCAGAAAGTTTCCCGAAGATAGGCATCCCTGCCATTGTTGCTACCATATAAGCTGATGTGACCCAAACAAACTTATCAAATCCTCCTAGGTCTCCAACGATTGTTGCCATTGCGGTTGCAACGATTGTATTATCCATTGCGGCCATTAATATACCAAGCAGTAAACCAGCAACAACAAATTTTGTTTTGTTGGCGTCTTTTTTTAATGGTTGAGTTTCCAAATATAACCCTCCTTTAGAAATAAGTAAACTATATTAAGTTTTGAGTGCAGTGGATAAAAAATTTTAAATGTATAGTTGATTTTAATTCCTTTTCCATAAGTGCACTGATATGCCATAAAGAATATTATAGTCAAATTTGACTATAAGGCAAACTTTTTCTTCCGTCAAAATATTCTTTCGTATGAGTAGAGAACGAGTGAGCCATACTGAATATTGCTATAAAGGAAATGAAGTAAATTGTAAAAAAATTTCATAAAGAACACCTTCTGTTAATAGATGAAAAATGGTTTTTTCTTCATATTGTCGAATAGGATAAAAGGAAGAGAAATATTAAACATTGCTTGTAGCAAGCTTTAGTGATTTGGGGAATTCATTGTGTGTATGTTACATCTGAAATGAGGTGAATATATATTATGAAAATATGGGGACGAATTTCGGATACAGGAAAGTATTCAATACCGCTACAACCAGTATTGTGGATTGACGGATCGAAAAAGGAAAACGAATTTCCTCAAGTAGCCGTTACATTACAAATTGGTAGTATGTATACAGAACAGTTTTCGTATGAATTGACCTACGATGTAAACGACATACTTATTATGCGAATTGAAGTGGAAAATAAAGGGGTAGAAATGATTTCGAGAGTTGTTGTAAGTCATATGATTCGAGATTACTTTGCTTATATTCCTAATTCTTTAAAAGTTGATAAGGGGATAAGTGAGTTTTTATTCCAGCTTGTTAGATGGCGAATTGATGATTTGTTACCGAATGAGAAGGTGGAACTACGTTGTAAAATAAAAGCTAATAAAGATAAAGCTCTTAAACAAACATTCTTTCAGGCTACATATACATTTCAAGATAAAGAGATATCATATGGCCCACTGCAAACAAATGAAGTTGTTGTGCGTCAATGATAAAAAGGAACCTGTACAAAAGGTTCCTTTTTTAGTGAAGGTTGTGTTTTTTGAGTATTTTCTTTTGCTCCATTCCTTTTTTTCCTACATAGTTATTTTTGTAGCCAAAGTATAGAATAAATAAAAATGAAACAACATTAACAATAGCGTCGATTTGATCGTTTGTAATAAAGTGTATCCCGAAAGAGGTAAATAATAATTTTAATGATAATAGAAAACCAGCTAGTAAACGCATAGCATCTGATAGATTCTCTTTTTGTAGCATATAGATTACTCCTTTCTATAAAAGTTATATATTATATATATGAAATAGAGTAGAAAAGGTATACAAGCTTAAGCAGAAATGTACATTGCATATGTACATTTTTTATTTTGTAGAAAAACATTATTGATATAGAAACATATATTGGTATAAAAGGGGGAAAAGTATGAAACATAAAGGGAAAATTAGTGGATTATTGCTTGGCAATACTGTGGCAGTTACAGAATGGATTGCACTTCAGGATGTAATTGCAAAACTGGATTCACGATCATTTTATACCGTCTTTATTATTTATATATTGCAAATGATACTAAGTTATTATTTTGGACATTGGTACGATAAAAGAGCGAACGAGCGTATGGGTATGGAAGTAGGAGGAATGGCAAGCAATGATTTTGTTGTTGATTTTTTTGGGAAAGTAGCTGCTTTATCTGAAAGAGATTCTCGTAATATTACAGTGTACATTCTTTCTGTAAAAGAATGGGAAGGATTAAAAGACACGTTGCAAGAAAAAAAGTTGGGAGTGTTAGTACAAAAATTAGAGAGTACCATTGTAAAAACAATTCGGAAGGGCGATGTTGTTACAAAGTGGGATGAAAATAAGTACGTTATTGTAGCAATTGATAATGGCCATGAAACATCAACAATAACAAAACGATTAATGAAAAATATTGAAAGTGAAATAGAAGGTGATTTACTCAGTGTCACTCTTTTATTTGGAGCAGCTAGCTATCCAGTAGAAGGAAAAACGTTTGAAGAACTGTTGAGAAATTCGCAAAATCAATTGTACCAGTATAGAAATTTGCAAGAAAATGAGTGAAGCTTTGATTTGAAGATATATGATAGGAAGATGTTTTATTTGTAACATTTTTTTGACTTTTATTACAAAAAAACGCCACGTTTGTAATAAAAGTCTTTAAAAATATATGAAATAAGCATATAATTATGATGGTAGTGTCAATGCAATTTGCACAGTGTGTTTTATTTTAAAAGTGTAGAGGAAAGCAAGCTCTACACTTTTCCTTTTTAGGAAATGAAAAGAATATTTGTAAGTTGTTGCGAGATATCGATTGTACTGTGTAAAATGAACAAAGAGATTAATTGATAGAAAGCTGGAAAGGGAATGATAGACGTGAGAGCGGAGCGATCACCTTTTATCAGGTGAACTATTATAGTCTTATTAAGACTGAGGTGAAATTCCGTGGACATTAAAGTAATACATAGTGTGAACAGGCCTTAAAAAACACGAAGTAGTATACTTAAAGATGGATATGGAATTGCTAAATAATTCAAAAAGAATAATGTAATATCAAGTAATAATTTGTACAAACAATATTAATGATCTTCGTAAAAAAGATGCGAGTGTATAGAACAATTACATATTTTATAACTTTTTTATATTACACGATGGTCGTTTATAAGTAGGAGGAAGAGATGTTGAAATATAGTAAATTAGCAATTGTAACTGCATTATCAATGATTTTATTAGCCGGTTGTTTCGGTCCGAAACCAGAAGAAGAATTATATGTAGCGTTTGAAAACGCTGCTAAACAAGAAAAAACAATGTTTGAAGATGCAAAAAAACTTGAGACTTTAGAGAAAGAAGGACAAGAATTATATAACCAGATTGTTCAAGAAGGAAAAGATAATAATCAAACTGTTAAAGAAAAACTGAATCAAGCAGTGAAAAATACAACTGAACGAGAAAAAGTGCTTGCAAAAGAAAAAGAAGTTTTAAATAAAGCGCAAGAAGAAGTGAAGTCAGCTGATAAGTATGTGAAGAAAATTGAAGATAAGAAATTGAAAGATCAAGCTGATAAAGTGAAAAGCACGTATGAGAAACGACACGATTCATTTAATAAAATGTATGACAGCTATGACAAATCTTTAAAACAAGAAAAAGAGTTATATACAATGTTACAAGATAAAGGTACTAAATTAAAAGATATTAGTGAAAAAGTAAAAGTAGTAAATCAATCTTATAAGGATATTGAGTCAGAAAAAGATAAATTTAATGAATTCACAAAGTCTTATAATACAGAAAAAGTAGCTTTTTATAAACAAGCAAATATTAAAATTAAAGAAGAGAAAAAATAAAACAGTTTGGCCTACACTTGGCCAAACTGTTTTATTTTTTTGTATAAGTACGACTATACCATGGAACAGGTTCACTTAATTTTTTTTCTTGTTTTAATGCTTCAGGACCAATATAATCTTGAATTGTTTTTTTTGCCACTGTTAAAGATAAGGTTGTTTTCGGATTTCGATAGGAGGATTCAAGATGACCAAGATGCGGTAGAATTCGAAAATCTTCTTTCGTAGGAGGGATGTGGAAAAAATAATCGCCTAAACGTATAAGGACATCAGATTGTTGTTGGCTAAAACGTGGGTTTCTAGAAAAATGTAATCCTTCTTTAATTGCTTTTTTTTCAGCAATCAAACGTTCTAAAGCTGTCTTTTTTAACCAGTATAAATATTTAGGATTAGTAGCTGCTTTAGCATGACGATTCACAACGAAAATAGATTGAGCTAGTCGATTAATAGAATGTTGGTTTTGTAATTGAGATTGTGGTTGTGAAGGTTTCATATTGAATCTCCTTTCAATTTTTCATTATTATACCATAAATAAAATAGGTATTTATTATACGCAAAAAGTGATTGTATATATTTTCAATATTAAAGCAATATTGTTACAAAAAACAACTATTTTGTATAATAGTAATAGAATATGTTTTTTAAATTTGATAATGAAAGAGTGAGAAGTTTGAAAGAAATATTAAAACAACAGTATGCCATTATAGATATTGGATCTAATACAATGCGTTTAGTTATTTATGAAAAGCAAAATGGAGGTTTTTATAAAGAGATTGAAAATACGAAAGTTGTTGCTAGGTTAAGGAATTACTTAATTGATGGTGTGTTGAATGAAGAGGGAATAGAAGTATTATTACAGACATTATTTCAATTTCAAGAAAGTACAAGATTCCATCAGTTGCATCATGTACTTTGTGTTGCAACAGCAACAATTAGACAGTCGGAGAATCAAGAGGAAATTAAAAAGCTTGTTGAAGGACAAACGGACTTTACTCTTAGAGTATTATCAGAGTATGAGGAAGCGCGTTACGGATACTTGGCGGTTATGAATTCTACATCGTTTTCAGAAGGAATAACGGTAGATATCGGCGGGGGAAGTACAGAAGTTACATACTTTAGAAATAGAGAGATTTTAGAGTACCATAGTTTTCCATTTGGGGCACTTTCTTTAAAGCAACAATTTATTAAAGGGGATATTCCTACTAAAGATGAGTTAGAGGGAATGCAACAGTATTTAGAGTTTCAATTTCGAACGTTACCATGGTTAATCAATAAGAAATTACCTCTTATTGCAATTGGTGGTAGTGCTAGGAACTTAGTGAAAATCCATCAAAATTTAATATGTTATCCTATAGCAGGATTACATTTATACAAGATGAAAGAAGAAGATATTGAAAGTGTAAAAGATGAATTGGAAAAATTGTCGTTCATAGAACTTCAGAAATTGGAAGGATTGGCAAAAGATCGAGCAGATACGATTATTCCAGCGGTTGAAGTATTTCATACACTTGTTAATGTTATAGAGGCACCGGCATTTGTATTAAGTAGAAAAGGGTTAAGAGAAGGTGTTTTCTATGAAGAGTTGACAAAAGATTTGGGGATTTCATATTATCCGAACGTAGTTGAAGAAAGTCTGCATTTACTATCACATGAATACGAAATGGACATGGAATTTGTTATTCAGCTTATTAAACATGGAAGACTAATTTGCAAACAACTTGAGGAAATAGGGCTTATTTCTATGTCAGTAAAAGACTGGGAAGTGTTCCATCAAGCAGCGAAAGTATTTAATATAGGCAAATATATAGACGAAGAAGCAAGCCGTTTACATACGTTTTATTTATTAGCGAATAAGACAATTGATGGCATGATGCATAAAGATCGAGTAAGGCTAGCGCTTATTGCATCGTATAAATCAAAAATGTTATTTAAACAACATTTATCTCCATTTGAAGGTTGGTTTGATAAAAGCGAACAAAAAAAAATACGCCTGTTAGGAGCTGTTTTACAATTTTCAGCTACTTTAAATGTAAGGCAACGATCGCTTATTGATACCATATCTATAACAGAAAACGAAGAAGGATTAACATTTAAAGCTTTATGTGAAAAATCGGCATTAGCGGAAAAAGTGCAGGCTGAAAAACAAAAAAAACAGTTAGAAAGAGTATTAAAAACGAATATTAACTTGTTATTTGAACTAAAACATTAGGTTGTACGGATGTCTTTACAAAAAATTTACACTTTATAATATTGTAATTTACTAAAATAAAAGTAACTAAATTATAGTAAAAAAGTTTCAAGGGGAAGTGTGAAGAGAATGGAATTATTGAAGGGGAATGCAGTAAATTTAAATGATACAGCTTATTACAATAATCGAGAGTTAAGTTGGTTAGCATTTAATGAACGTGTCTTACAAGAAGCGCAAGATGCAAATAATCCACTTTTGGAAAGATTGAAATTTATTAGTATTTTTAGTTCGAATTTAGATGAATTTTTTATGGTACGTGTAGCGGGATTAAAGGATCAAGTGAGTGCTGGATTTAATCAGCCAGAAAATAAAGCTGGCTTAACACCAAAAAAGCAATTAAATAAAATTGCGATGAAAGCCCATGCACTAATGACAGTACAATATGATACATTTAAAAATTATGTATTACCAGCGCTTGAGTTAGAGGGAATTGAACGTTTAACATTCAATGATTTGACGAAAGAGCAGCGAGAATTTATAGAAGAGTATTTTGATGAGCAAATTTTTCCGGTGTTAACTCCTGTAGCTATAGATGCATATCGCCCATTTCCAATGTTATTAAACAAAAGTTTGAATTTGGCTACTCTTTTATATGATGAGAAGCAAGCGGAAGAGGAAAACAGGACGAAGTTAGGAATTGTGCAAGTTCCTTCATTACTTGAGCGCTTCATAATTTTACCGAGCGAAGGGCAAAAGCATAAATTTATTTTATTAGAAGACGTAATTAGTAGCTTTACTCATAAATTATTTACGGGATATACAGTATCATCTGTTACTCGTTTCCGTATTACACGCAATGCAGATTTAACGATTCATGAAGAAGGTGCGAGAGATTTATTAAAGGTAATTGAAAAAGAATTAAAAAAGCGTAAGTGGGGGGCTGCTGTTCGTTTAGAAGTTGGGAAAGAACACATTGATGAAAGAGTACTAGCGTTATTATATGAGGTTCTGGAAGTAAAAGATGAAGATGTATATATAATGGATGGTCCATTAGATTTAACATGTTTGTTTTCTTTATATAAAAAACTAGCTCCTTTATATGAACATCTTGTATATCCGGCTCTTATTCCGCAACCACCTCAAGATTTAGGTGATGAAGAAGATGTATTTGAAAAAGCAATTGAGCATGATATTTTATTACATCATCCTTTTGAATCATTTCAGCCGGTAGTTGATTTTGTCCGTGATGCGGCGGACGATCCGAATGTACTTGCGATTAAACAAACGTTATATCGTGTAAGTGGTGATTCACCGATTATTCAGGCGTTAAAGATAGCGGCTGAAAAGGGAAAACAAGTGACAGTATTAGTTGAATTAAAGGCAAGATTTGATGAAGAAAACAATGTTCATTGGGCTAAAGAATTGGAACAGGCAGGCTGTCATGTTATTTACGGTGTAAGTCACTTGAAAACACATAGTAAAATTACATTAGTTGTAAGAAGAAAAAACGGAAAAATCGAAAGGTTCGTACATCTCGGAACTGGAAACTATAATGATGCAACAGCGAAGTTATATACTGATTTTGGATATATTACATCAAGAAAAGACTTTGGGGTTGATGCAACCAATTTCTTTAATTATTTAAGTGGTTATACAACAAAGCCACATTTTCATCATTTATCGGTTGCTCCATTTGATATAAGAGAGCAATTTATAGATTTAATAGATGAAGAAATCCGTTATCATAGGCAATATGGAAATGGATATATTATCGCTAAGATGAATTCATTAACAGATAAACCATTAATTAAAAAAATGTACGAAGCATCACAAGCTGGAGTAAAGGTAGAGCTTATTGTTCGAGGGACATGTTGTTTAAGACCTGGCATTCCAAATGTAAGTGAAAATATTCGTGTAGTTAGTGTTGTTGGAAGATACTTAGAGCATAGCCGTATTTATTATTTCCATCATAATGGGGAGGAGAAAATATATTTATCTTCAGCTGATTTGATGACGCGAAATATGGAGAAGCGAGTGGAAATATCTTTCCCGATATTAGATATTGAAATGAAGGCACGAATTAAGGCGATTTTACAGCTTACATTAGCTGATAATGTGAAAACACGTGAACAAAATAAAGATGGTGATTACTATTATGTTATTAATAGTAGTACAGAAGAAATTGATAGCCAAGTGAAGTTGTTTAAGATGGCATATCAAAATACAGACGCTGAATAATGAAAAAAGTAAAAACCTCTTATGTCAATAAGAGGTTTTTACTTTTTTCTACTCATATGCTCCAAAAATGGAAGAATGAGTAGAAACAATAGTTTTATTATAAGCGTGTAATGAGATGGCTCGTTGAGAGAATAATATTTGAAAGAATCGTTATTTTAACTTAGTAATAGTATGGTTGCTGACATGGTCCACCGTAACAAGGATAAGGTGCTGGCGGCGGGAAAGGTGGTGGATAAGGTGGATAAAATGGTCGAGGGCCGAAAGCTAATGCTCCGCCGAGCAATCCACCAGCAATTCCAGCTAGAAAGGGAACGCCAAAAAACGGGAAGAAGCGTGAGTCGCCTACTGGACCAATAGGTGCTGAACGGACTGGAATTGGTTGATAATATGGATACATGAACATACCTCCTTTATTGGACTCACTTTTATCATATGGTAAACAAAACGTGGATGAGCGCGTACAAGAAAGGATATGTAAGAAAATAGGCGAATTATTACGAATGTTGGAGTGTGAAAATTGTGATTTCAGGTTTTGACATAAAGCGAAATGGGACACGTGTTCTTCCCAGGCCTCGATTGACATAGAGAGTTAAATCCTGAATTGTATAGAAGCCTTCAATATAGTCTTTGGCGAGTGAAGGTGTAATAATAGCTCCTAAAAAAGGAATTTGTACTTGTCCGCCGTGACTATGACCAGAAAGTTGCAAGTTGATTGGATATTTAGAAACTTGGGGCGCGATATCTGGTTCGTGAACAAGAACAATGTTATAAGTACTTTGCCGTGCATGCTCTAATGTTTTCTCTATTTTTGGTTTGCCTAATAGTATATCATCGAGACCGAAAATAGAAATTTCACTATTATCCATTAGACGAATTCTTTTTTCACTATTGAGCAATAGCTCAAATCCTGATTCACGCATGATGTGCTCATAGTATTCAGTTCCATATCCACCGTGATCATGGTTACCATAAATAGCGAATTTACCAAAGGGGGCTTGTATATTTTTTAAAATGGATGCAACGAAAGGAGTGTCAGTATACGTTTGATAATTATCAATGAGATCTCCGGTAAAAAGGACAATATCTGGATTTACAGCATTAATTTTAGAAACAACTTTAGATAAATGTTGAAGCGAGAAATAGTATCCGAGATGTAAATCGCTGAATTGAAGAATTTTCATACCATGAAAACTTTTTGGGATGAGTTGTGATTTTAATGTGTGCTGTGTAAAAGAAATGAAATGGGGCTCTATATATTTAGCATAGTAGTATCCGATGCTACTGGTTATAAATGAATAGAGACAAGTGCGCATACCAATTTTTAAAAAATTTCTTCTTGTAATGTGCTTCATAAAAATATGAGTATACCTCAATGTTTTCATTCCATTTATAGGCTACTCAAATCTCCTTTCAGTTTATTTAAAATATACTTTACATAATAAAAAGTAGTATAGATTACGAAAAAAATGAATAAAAAGAAAGTTCTTTACGTTAAAATATCAGAAAAGTTTAAAAATATAAAGATTTCTATTAAATAAAGTGATAAAATGAATGTGTATTCATTTTTTGGAGGGGATGTATGTGAAAGAAAAGGTAGTTATTATAACAGGTGGATCGAGTGGAATGGGAAAAGGAATGGCGACTCGTTTTGCAAAAGAAGGGGCACGAGTTGTTATTACAGGACGTACAAAGGAAAAACTAGAGGAAACAAAGTTGGAAATTGAACAATTTCCAGGGCAAGTATTACCTGTACAAATGGATGTAAGAAATACGGATGACATTCAGAAAATGATTGAACAGATTGATGAGAAGTTTGGTAGAATTGATGTTTTAATAAATAATGCAGCTGGAAACTTTATTTGTCCAGCAGAAGATTTATCTGTGAATGGCTGGAATTCAGTCATTAATATTGTATTAAACGGTACATTTTACTGTAGCCATGCTGTCGGAAAATATTGGATTGAAAAAGGTATAAAAGGGAATATCATTAACATGGTAGCAACATATGCATGGGATGCTGGTCCAGGAGTTATTCATTCGGCTGCAGCGAAGGCAGGAGTATTAGCGATGACGAAGACGCTCGCTGTTGAGTGGGGACGTAAATATGGAATACGAGTTAACGCTATCGCGCCAGGACCAATTGAACGTACGGGCGGTGCTGATAAATTATGGATTTCAGAAGAAATGGCTAAACGGACGATACAAAGTGTTCCGCTTGGAAGGCTGGGTACGCCAGAAGAAATCGCTGGTCTAGCTTATTATTTATGTTCAGATGAAGCTGCGTACATAAATGGAACTTGCATGACAATGGATGGAGGACAACATTTACATCAATATCCATTTTAAAAGGGATAAAAAATGAATGTTTGATTCATTTTTTTATGGTTAAATGTGACGGAATTGTGACATATGAAAGAAAAGTGTTTACAAGAGGTCATATATACGTTATATTTAAGACCTCTTTTTTCTTCATAGTAGAATTGCTAATTCCCCTTAGCATTTTACCCCTCTAATCCCTTCAGGAAAACTGAAGGGATTTTTTATTATTTTTCCGTAAATATCATGTTATAATTTTTGAAAAGTAAAGGGAGGGAAGCACGTTGATAGATGCATTAGATGTAATGAGTAACTTGGATAAAGTCCTTCCTTATTATCAAGCTATTTTTAGTGCTGATGAGCATACTGTAATTGGATACGAAGTAGTAGGACGTATTCAAACAGAAGAGGGCATACAAAGTTTAGCTTCTTTCTTTCACGATGATTCGATTCCAAGTGAATTTCAACTGGAAGCGGATAATATTATAGTAGAAAAAGCTTTAAATCGTTATTTAGAAAGCGATCAAAAATTATTATTATTTATACATCGGAATGCTAATGTATTAATGAATGATGATGATGAAAGCTTGCTTCAACTTTTATTGAGGTATGAAGAACAAGGTTTAAATTTAAAACAAATTGTTTTAGAGATTACAGAGCATGAATGTAAAGAAGATATAGAGCAATTTAATCATTTGCTTATGTATTATCGTACATATGGTATTCAAATTTCGATTAATAAAGTCGGAACGGGCACAAGTAATTTAGAGCGTATTAGCGTGTTAGCACCTGATATTTTAAAAGTAGATTTAACGAACTTAAGGCAAACAGCACTTTTACAATCTTATCAAGATATTTTATATTCTTTATCATTACTTGCTAGAAGAATTGGTGCAACTTTGTTATATGAAGAAATAGATGCTTTTTATCAACTGCAATATGCTTGGAAGAACGGCGGAAGATATTATCAAGGTAATTATTTGAAAGAATGTTTACCTGATTTTATTGAAACGAATGTTTTGAAAGAGCGACTAGGTAATGAATGTCATCAGTTTATTCAGCATGAAAAGAAGAAGTTACAAAAAATTTATAATTTAACAGAGATGTTACGCGATCGCATTGGCGATGTTTTATCAAAACAAAAAAAGAATGAAGATATAAATGATTGGTTATTACAATTTAGTCAAAGTGTATCACAGTGTAGTTTTCGTATATTTATTTGTAATGAAGATGGTTTCCAACAATCAGGAAATGTTATGAAAAAAGATGGAGAATGGATTGTGATGCCGGATTATTATATGAAGAACTGGAGTTGGCGCCCGTATTTTCTCGAGAATATCATGAAAATGCGTTTTGAGAATAAGGCGAGGCTTTCAGATTTATATGCAGATATTGAAACGGGAGAAATGGTACGAACATTTTCTTTCCCGATTGATGATGACAACTTTTTATTTATAGATTTATCTTATGAATATTTATATGAAGAAGATGTTTTATTTTAATGCACGAAGAGATTCGTGCATTTTTTGTTTGTTTTTATCATAAATTGGTAATAGTGAAAATGGTGATGAAAATGCTGTCTATCGTTGTAAAGATTTTACGAACGAAATCTGTCCTGTCTTTGCATAATCATTGTTACAATGAATACTACAAAGACAAGTTCTTTTAAAAGGAAGGTGAAAAAATGAGGAAATATGGAATATGGCTTGTTCTATTTGTATGTGTTGCCTTTCTAGTTGGTTATAGTGTTACGACTGTTTTAGGAAAAGAGGAAGTGGAAGTCGATCGGAAAGAAGTATTTACAACGATACAAAAAGGCTATGAAACCCAGTTTTCAATTCGTGGGAAGCATTTGCCGATGAATAAGATGATAGAGACGTTATCACCGTATTTTACAGATAATTTCCTTCAAGTATTTACAGATGAAAATAGCAGAAGTGATAAACAAAGTGGTGAATATTTACTTCCGGCAAAAGAAGCACCGTTTTCTTTTAATTCAGAAACGAAAATGTCGTATGATGAAGAACATAAAAATTTATATGTATATGAGCGGACAAAAAGTGGACAGTATCAAATTGTAACATTGAAAAGGGATCAAGATAAATGGAAGCTAGCAGGATATCATGAAAGTCAGGAACTTTTAACTGAAATAAAAAGGTTGCAACAATTATAAAGTGAAACTTTTAATCAGTGGGAGGGATTACTCTTCCATCTAACTTCTTTGCTGTAGCTAAATTTGGGGTAGGAGTTTTACTACCCACAAATAGCGGGATAAGAATAGGAATAGGTATTTACCTATTCCTATTCTATATTGAGTAGTTGTTGTAACTTTTCAATTTGAAACCCTGCAACTACTTCGCCATCAATTACGACTGTTGGAGTTGAATAAGAATCATAGTCGTATAAAAGACGATTGCGAGCAGCAGCGTCTTTTTTTACGTCAAATTCTTCATATGCAACGTTATTATGCTTCAAAAATTCTTTCACAATAACACAGGGCGGACAATCGGGTTGTGTATAAACCTCAATTTTTTTCATTGTTATTCCTCCTTTTTTCTGTTTTTTATTATATTCTTCCAGTATAAAAACCGCAATAAAGAAGGGGAAATATGTTCTTTCTGTTTTTTCCTTCGCATTTCGACAAATTTTTAGTTGAGTTTCTGGCCAATAACCTTTATCCTAGAGTGTGGAACATTTTTTCTGTTATGACGGATAGAATGAGTATAGCTGTAAAACCTATTGGTAGGAAGATCAGAGAAAGGAGAGATTTCATGTCTCTACTCCAAGGAATTTTAACTCGACTTGTTAGTCTACAAGAACAAGCTGAAAGCGGTGAAGTAGCACAACGCTATTTTGAAGTGAACGGTGAGCGCAAATGTAGCGTGAAATTTTTCGATAAAAGTGAAATGTATGAGTTAGAAGTGTATCAACAAGGTGAAAAACCTCAAGTGTATCAATTCGATAATATCGACATGGTTGCAATTGAGATTTACGATATCATTTCTTGATACATATAAAAAAGGTACTGCCATGTGGCAGTACCTTTTTTAGTTCTATTACTTTCTAGTGGAATGTATAGAAGTTTTTTATTTTTCCTACAATGGTATTAAAATGAAATTTTAATCCGTGCAAGTTTGCTTATCCATGTGGAAAATGAGTCCCGTCAACCGGGTGAATATGTGAAGCTAAACTTCTCACAATCGCTGGGTTCTGCAAATAGCGGGAGAAATATAACTAGGAGGTTATCGTATGGAACGTTTACCAGTTGTGATTTGTCCTAATTGTCAAAGTTCTGCTGAGATTATTCATGTATTAACGGCTCAATCTAATCAAAATGTAATTTATACGTGCCAAGTTTGTCACTTTGTAATTCGAAATATTGAAACGAATAAAGGATAGGAAGTTATAATTTTAGTTTTTGTCCCATACAATGAGAATACGAAAAGTCTGTCTAATTGAAAGGACGTGACTCTGTGGACGGTGCACATAAATTTTACAATGTTTCAGAGAGACATTTAAATTTTGATATGGTCTTTAACCGTATTTGTAGTTTCATTGAAAAGGATCCGCGAAATTTATATCGATTATCCATTGGGACAGACTCACAAGCGCATCAAAAGGATACGAGGTTTATTACAGCAATCCATATTCATCGTGTTGGAAAAGGTGCCTGGGGCTGTTTACACCATAGATCAGTAAAAGATAAGCCGGCAACCTTACGTGAGAAAATATATTTAGAAACGCAGTTTAGTCAAGAAATCGCATGTCTATTTACGCCTACTCATATACAAACAATATGGGAGTTATTGCATCCTTATGCTCAAGATGGGGCTGGATTCATAATGGAAATTCATTTAGACATTGGGAATGATGGTTTAACAAAAGAATTTATTTTAGATATGACAGAAAAAATTCGAGCGATGGGATTAACTGCAAAAATTAAGCCAGATGCTTATGCGGCGTTTAGCTATGCAAATCGATATACGAAATGATTTTTTTTGTATGTATACGATTGCTACATATCTTTTAATAAAAACTGAATATTACATCTATTAAATAGGTTGAATTTTTTATATAATAAGAGTAACGATGCGAGTGTAAGGAGAGGGGTATATGCAAAGGGAAGTTGTTTTAACGAAGGAAGAAGAAAGTTTACTACTAGATATTTTATTTCAGCAAAATTACGCAAGTGAAATTTTAGCTGTGGAACTTACAGATATTGAGAATGGTTTGAAACAGACAGATGTGATGCAATATAAAAAAATCACAAGGTTATTTTACAGATTAAAAAATAAAGGGTATTAAGCGCTACCGGAATGGTAGTCTTTTTTTTGTGCTGTATGCTAAAATAGCTGTGTGATTGTATTTTTATTGAAATAAATTTAGGACAAAATAATAATATGAAAACGCTGTCATAAAATGTGAATAGAGTTGTGAACATAAGCAGGAAAAAGGGAAAATGGGGGATGTAATATGATTAGTATTCCGAAAGACGAATTTCAACAAATTCTTGTGAAGGATTTAATGATTTCATCGGAAAAAGTAGCTCATGTCCAAATTGGAAATAGTTTAGAACATGCTTTACTCGTTCTTGTGAAATCTGGATATTCGGCGATACCTGTCTTAGATCCAATGTATAAACTACATGGTTTGATTAGTACTGCCATGATATTAGATGGTATGTTAGGATTAGAACGTATTGAGTTTGAAAGACTCGATGATATGAAAGTAGAGCAGGTGATGAAAGAAGATATACCTGTTCTTAAATTAGACGATTCATTTGCAAAAGCTTTAGAAATGACAATTGATCATCCTTTTATTTGCGCTGTTAATGAAGAAGGCTATTTTGAGGGGATTTTAACACGTCGGGCTATTTTAAAATTGTTGAATAAGAAAGTAAGGCAACATAATCGATAACGTAAGAAAAGTGACTTCATAGAAACGAAGAAGTCACTTTTTTTTTCGTGCATATCACTTGTGTATGTATTATATTTAAAAAGACATAAAACATAAGGAAAGTTTGCGCTGGACAATTGTATTTTCTGAATGAAAGCATTCGGGTAAATTAAGGATGAAAAGCTTATTGAAATAAGGTGTATGGAAGCTAAGGAAAGAGGGAGAAAGTTGCAAATTGATGATTTTCAAATGATGGTTGTGTTAGCTCAGGAATCAAATATGAGAAAAGCGGCGGAACGTTTATTTGTTTCCCAACCTGCGCTGAGTCAACGATTACAATCTATGGAGAAACAATGGGGAATGAAGTTTTTTATTCGCTCACAAAAAGGATTGACAATTACACCTGAAGGGGAAAAAGTTGCAAATTATGCTAAAGAAATGTTGCAAAGGGAAGAAGATATAAAAAGTGAGCTAGCTGTTTTCAGAACGGAAACTCATGGAACGTTAAAAATAGCTGTTGCATCAGTTATTGGTCAATATTGGCTCCCTCCTGTTTTGAAAAAGTTTGTGCATAAATATCCTTCTGTCAAGATATCGCTGTTTACTGGATGGAGTAGTGAAGTGCAAAAGCAGTTTTATGAAGGAGACGTTCATGTTGCTATACTGAGGGGAACACAAGAATATAAAGGTCAGAAGCAACAATTATTTGAAGATGAACTGTATTTAGTTGATAAAGAAATAAAAGATATTTCGATGTTAAAAGAAACAAATAGGCCGTTCATTCAATTTAAAAGTGATTCGACTTATTATGGACAAATACAAAATTGGTGGTATGGTTTATTTTCTAATCCGCCTAAGCGAACGATTGTAGTTGACCAAATTGAAACATGTAAACAACTTGTTTTAAATGGTATAGGTTATGCCCTTTTACCTTCTACTGTTTTAAAGGAAGTACAGGAAAATATGTATAAAACACCTGTTCAACTGACGAGAGAAACATGGTTGTTAACAAGTGACTCGGCAAGGCAGTTGAAGCAAGTACAAGCATTTTTAGAAATTATAGAAGAAATTCAAAGGGAAAAATAAGATTATTATCTTGCTACTCGCTCTTTCGTTTGGTAGAGTAACATTATAAATGGATTTAGGAGGCAACAAGAATGAAAATGATGGACGCTAACGAAATTATTTCGTTTATTCAAAAAAGTGAAAAGAAAACTCCTGTAAAGGTATACATAAAAGGGGATTTAAAAGAAGTAACATTCCCTGAAACAGTACAAGCATTTGTGAATAAAAAGTCAGGTGTATTATTCGGAGAATGGTCTGAAATTAAGACAATTCTTGATGAGAATAATAAGCACATCGTTGACTACGTTGTAGAAAACGATCGTCGTAATTCTGCAATCCCGATGCTTGATTTAAAAGGTATTAAAGCTCGCATCGAGCCAGGTGCTATTATTCGTGACCATGTTGAAATTGGTGACAACGCTGTAATTATGATGAATGCAACAATTAACATTGGTGCTGTAATTGGTGAAGGTTCTATGATCGACATGAATGCAGTACTTGGTGGACGTGCAACAGTCGGTAAAAACTGTCACGTAGGTGCAGGTGCTGTACTTGCAGGTGTTATTGAGCCACCTTCTGCAAAACCAGTTATCGTTGAAGATGATGTAGTAATCGGTGCAAACGTGGTTGTTTTAGAGGGTGTTACAGTAGGGAAAGGTGCAGTCGTAGCAGCAGGAGCTGTTGTAACAGAAGATGTGCCTCCATACACAGTTGTTGCAGGTACTCCAGCACGTGTAATTAAAGAAATTGATGAGAAGACAAAAGCAAAAACAGAAATTAAACAAGAGCTTCGTCAATTAAACCCAGAGAAATAAAAAGTAAAAAAAGCGTAAGAGCGTAAATGGGCTCTTACGCTTTTTATAGATAGAGGTGCAAAAATGACAGTAAGCAAATTTATCCAAATTCGTAGAGATTTACATAGAATTCCAGAAATCGGATTTAAGGAATGGAAAACACAACAGTATATTTTAGATTATATAGGAACACTTTCTCATGAATTTGTGGAAGTGAAGACATGGAAAACGGGTGTAATCGTTAAAGTAAATGGAAAAAATCCCGAAAAAATAATAGGTTATCGTGCAGATATAGACGGTTTACCAATTACAGAGGAAACTGGATACGAGTTTGCTTCTATTCATGAAGGAATGATGCATGCATGTGGCCATGATGTACATACAACAATCGGTTTAGGCCTTCTAACGAAAGCTGTGAGCGAAAGAATAGATGATGACCTTGTATTTCTATTCCAGCCAGCAGAAGAAGGACCAGGCGGTGCTCTTCCTATGTTAGAAAGTGAAGAGTTAAAAGAATGGAAACCAAATATAATTCTTGGTCTTCATATTGCACCAGAATACGCTGTGGGGACAATTGCAACGAAAGAAGGACTGTTATTTGCCAATACTTCAGAATTATATATTGATTTAAAAGGGAAAGGTGGCCATGCTGCCTATCCGCATACTGCAAATGACATGATTGTTGCAGCGAGCCACCTTGTTACACAGCTTCAATCCGTTATTAGTCGCAATGTGAATCCACTTGATAGTGCAGTAATTACAATCGGGAAAATTACAGGTGGTACGGTTCAAAATATTATTGCAGAAAAATCTCGTTTAGAAGGAACGATTCGAACATTATCAGTGGAATCAATGAAGCGTGTGAAAAGCAGAATTGAGTCAATTGTTGCAGGTATCGAAGCTTCTTTCCAGTGTGAGGCGATTATAGATTACGGAGCAATGTATCATCAAGTATATAACCATGAAGAGTTAACGAGAGAGTTTATGGAATTTGTACATAAACAAACTGATATGAATGTTATTACATGTACTGAGGCAATGACGGGTGAAGATTTTGGTTATATGCTTCGAGAAATCCCTGGATTTATGTTTTGGCTTGGAGTAAATTCAGAATATGGTTTACATCATGCAAAATTAAAACCAGACGAAGAAGTGATTGAAAAGGCAATCACATTTTTAAGCCAATATGTAAAGTGGAAAGGGAATAGAAAATAAAACTTCCGCTCTCTTGAAGGTTCCAAAAAACTTTTTGTTCTGAGGTGTAAGTAACGCTCGTATAGATTGATTTTAGACATTTACATACAAATGGAAGAATTAAAGTTAATTGTACTGTTTTAATAATGAGCAGGGGGTTTAGCCACTGCTCATTATTAATTATTTGACTAACTTATATATGTTTACTTTTAGTATGAAAAGTGTGTAAAATCAATGTGAAACATAGAAAAAAGGGTGGGGAATTACGTGCAAATTAGCAGTGCGATTTTATGTTTCGTCTTATATGCGTATGTTATTATTGCGGCGGTTTATTTTGGGATAAGTTTTTATGCCTATCGTCTAGTAGATAATAATGAATATGACGAAACATACAAATGGGTGAAGAGATATTTATCACCTGTACTAGAAATTATGAATGGGTTTGTGCTCTTTTTATTTATTGGATTAATTGCTTTCTCAACGAGTTTAGTAGGGAATAAAACTACGTTATTTGTATTGGGTATCATTATTTTTATGTTGTTAGGAATAAGGATTGGTAATACGGTCTTTTGGGATGAAAGAAAAGTAGATGGTTGGACGGGAATGTTAATTCCGTGCATGTTAGCTGCAATCGTGACAAATATAGAGCATGAATATTATCAATTACATTTTTGGCTTATTATCGTTTTAACAATTCTTTCTGTTTTGTATATAAGCACAGTAGTACTAACATATATTGCACATGAAAAAGGAGATGTTAAAGGCACTCGTTTCTTTAGAGGACGGGCATTATTTTGGAGTGTGCCGACGATGGCAGTTATCGCGCTTATTGCGATATTAGTAAATGGATATCAATTTTCTAATTGGCAACTATTTTTAGAAAATTGGTGGATCTTTATCTTTTCGTTTATTGCTTTTTTAGGTGCAACGCATTATTTATTCCATCAACATCATTACATATGGGCGTTGTTATTTGCATTCACACAGCTTCTATTTGCCTTTTTTGGTCAAGAAACATTATTATTCGTTTTTGAAACATTTAGTTCTTTTGGAAATATATTTGTATTTGCTATGCTACTTGTTGGTATCGCTTTTTACTTGCAACAATATTTTTATATACAAAAACAAAAATAAGAGCTAATCATAGTTTTTGTGACGCATATAAAGTGTGTTACACTGAAAATAAATAGTACTTGAAGTTATTGGAGGAATTCTTGTGGGTGAGAAAGAAAAAGAATTTGCTGTCATTGGACTTGGTCGCTTTGGTGGAAGTATTTGCCGAGAACTAGCTCAATTAGGTATGGAAGTAATGGCAATCGATTCAGATGAGGATAAAATTAATGAATTTGCAAATATAGCTTCGCATGCTGTAATTGCAGATTCAACAGATGAGATGGTATTAAAAAGCCTTGGTATTCGAAATTTTGATCACGTAGTCGTTGCTATTGGAGATAATTTAAATTCAAGTATTTTAACGACTTTGATTTTGAAAGAGTTGGGTGTAAAAAATATTACTGTAAAAGCTCAAAATGATTATCATGAAAAAGTGTTAAGTAAAATAGGTGCAGATCATATTGTGCATCCAGAACGTGATATGGGAAAAAGGATTGCTAATAATATTGCATCAAGCAATGTGCTAGACTACCTTGAGCTTTCAGATGAGCATAGTATTGTAGAGATTATTGCGAATAAAAAAATTGATGGGCACTCTTTAATTGAATTAGATATTCGTGCGAAGTTTGGATTGAATATTGTAGCAATTAAACGAGGCAAAGAAGTTATCGTATCCCCTCGAGCTACGGAGAATATTCAAGCAGGAGATATATTAATTGTCATTGGTCATGACGATGAAGTGGATCGATTTAAACACTTTTTAAGATAAGAGAAAAGAAAAGGACAATGCCTTCATGGCATTGTCCTTTTTCTTATATTTCCATAATGATTGGTAAAATCATTGGACGACGTTTCGTTTTCTCATATAGGAATGGGGCTAATGTGTCTGTAATTTCATTTTTAATTTCAGACCATTGTGTTGTTTTACGCTCCATTACTTTTTCTAAATGAGTTGTAATTAATGTTTGTGCATCATTGATTAAATCGCTGCTTTCACGCATGTAAACGAAACCGCGTGAGATGATATCAGGTCCTGCTGCAACTTTAAATTCTTTCATATCAATGCTTACAACTACAATTACAAGTCCTTCTTCAGAAAGGATACGACGATCGCGTAATACGATATTGCCAATATCTCCAATACCGTTTCCATCAATGTAGACCGAACCAGATGGGATTTTTCCAGCTACGCTAGCTTCATCCGAACGTAAAGCAAGAACATCGCCATTATCCATAATGAAGCAATTTTCTTCAGGGATGCCACAATCATTTGCTATGTTCATGTGCATACGCTGCATACGATATTCACCATGAATTGGCATGAAGTACTTCGGTTTAATTAGACGTAACATTAACTTTTGTTCTTCTTGTCCACCGTGTCCACTTGTATGGATATTTGAAAGTTTCCCGTGAATTACATCAGCGCCAGCGCGGTACAACATGTTAATTGTACGACTTACGCTAATTGTATTTCCTGGAATTGGTGAAGAAGAGAAAACAACTGTATCTCCAGGAATAATTTGAATTTGGCGGTGTGTACCATTTGCAATACGTGAAAGTGCTGCCATCGGTTCACCTTGACTACCTGTACATAAAATAACAACTTTATTAGCTGGTAAGCGGTTTAGTTGAGATGCATCTATGAATGTATCTTTCGGGCAACGAATATAACCAAGGTTTTGTCCAATTTCAATCGCTGCTTCCATACTTCGACCAAACACAGCTACTTTACGGTTGTTTTCAACAGCAGCTTCAACAACTTGTTGTAAGCGGTGGATATTTGATGCAAAGGTTGCGAATATAATCCGTCCTTCTACTTTACGGAAAATGTCTTGAATGCTATCACCAACGCGACGCTCAGACATAGTAAAGTTTGGAACTTCACTGTTCGTACTATCAGATAATAGACATAGTACGCCATCTTTACCGATTTCAGCCATTTTTGTTAAATCAGCTGGTTCACCAACTGGTGTGAAGTCAAATTTGAAGTCACCTGTATGAACAACTTGACCTTGAGGTGTTTTCACAACAACGCCGTACGAATCTGGAATACTGTGAGTTGTACGGAAGAAGGATACAGACGTTTTTTTGAATTTAATAACGTCATCTTCTTGAATCTCGTAAAGTTTTGCTTTACGAAGTAAGCCGTGTTCTTCTAATTTGTTTTTGATGAGTGCAATTGCTAATTTTCCGCCGTAAATCGGAATGTTCACTTGACGTAATAGGTAAGGGATTCCGCCGATATGATCTTCGTGACCATGTGTAATGAATAACCCTTTAATTTTATCTTCGTTTCGCACAAAATAAGTGTAGTCTGGTATTACATAATCGATCCCGAGAAGTTCGTCCTCTGGAAATTTAATTCCAGCATCAATTATAATAATTTCATCTTGAAATTGAACAGCGTATGTATTTTTACCGATTTCACCAAGCCCACCGAGAGCAAATACAGCAACTTGGTCGTTTTTTAGAAATTTCATATCGCTATACGATTTCCGCTAATGTTAAATCAGCGTTTTCTTTTTCATATTCAAGATGAGCGCCAGTAACAGACTGAACAAACTCGATATTATATGCGAACTTATTTAACTTTGTACGAACATCCTTTTCAGACGTAGCCTCTAAATATAAAACTTTTGTATTTTCACGTACTGGAACCTCAGTTAATTTTTCTTGATAAAATACTTTAAAAATCATTTGGAAAACCTCTCCTTGTCTATGTTTTGCATTATCTGTTACTTATTATAAAGCAAACAGTCACGATTTTCATGTTTTTTCGAATGAGAATGAAGAAAAAGCCCGAAATGGGCACAATTTAAGCGATTGTCTTTTTACGGACTAGACCGTTTAAATAACGCTTGAGCTTTTTCTTCAGCTTCTTCAGCATGATTACTCCTTCCTTTCCTTATTTTAAACATGCCTATTACTAGTGAAAACTCTATCTCTGATATAAGAGATAGGACAAAAGTGAATGGTGAATCTTGTCCTTTCCCATACAGTGAAAGTTATTCTATAGTAACGATCAGTAGCCGTTAGTTATAGGTATAGTATGAGGAAGAATGGAAAAGAAAATTCATCCGAACAAGTATCTACATGTTTTACTAATATATATATGCAAAGTTTACAAATAAGGTCAGAAAGGGAACGCTTTCTTCACAGATGTTTAATATGTTATACTTTTTTTTAGAATTTGAAAAGTGATATTCAAAATAGGAATATAGAGTCCCAGAAAGGATTTTGACAAATGAATGATAAAATTGTCTTTTTTGATATTGATGGAACATTATTAGATCATGATAAAAAAATTCCGCAATCTACACGAGATGCAGTAAAACAGTTACAAGAAAAAGGTGTACATGTAGCAATTGCGACAGGGCGCGCGCCATTTATGTTTGAAGATATTCGCAGGGAACTTAATATACATAATTATGTTAGTTTTAATGGACAATATGTTGTCTTTGAAGATGAGGTAATATTTAATAATCCGTTACATCCAGATGCTTTACATAGGTTTACTCAGTTTGCAAAACAAGAAGGATATCCACTTGTATATCTTGACCATCAAGATATGAGAGCATCAGTGGAATATCATGATTATGTGAAAGAAGGCTTTGGAAGCTTAAACTTTGAGCATCCAGCATATGAGCCTAATTTTTATGAGGAACGTAATATTTATCAAACACTACTTTTTTGTGAAGTAAATGAAGAGGAAAAGTTTATTAATCATTATCCAGATTTTCATTTTATTCGTTGGCATGCATATTCAATGGATATCATTCCGAATGGTGGTTCTAAGGCAAAAGGAATTGAGAAATACATTGAAAAGTTAGGTTTTAATCGTGATCAAGTGTATGCATTTGGAGATGGCTTAAATGATTTAGAAATGATCGAAGCCGTTGGCACAGGTATTGTGATGGGAAATGGCCATGAAGACTTGAAAAAACTTGCAAATCATGTGACAAAGGATGTTAATGAAGACGGTATATATCATGGACTAAAGTGGGCTGGATTGCTATAAGTGAATATGGAACCCATTTCATAATAAAAAGGCGGAAGATTAACTTCCGCCTTTTTATTATTATCGCTCTAGAGGTTTGGAATCATCAGGAGCGGCAAAAGGATTTTCTTTATTGATATGGTCATAGAACATAACGCCATTTAAATGATCAATCTCGTGTTGGAATACGATTGCTGGTAAACCTTTTAAACGTAATTTTACTTCTTCTCCGTTAATAGAAGTTGCTTTTACTGTAATTCTTGTATAACGAGGAACATAACCAGGTACTTCGCGGTCTACAGACAGACAGCCTTCACCACCCTGTAAATATGTACGTTCAACAGAATGGCTAATGATTTTTGGATTGAATAATGCATGGCTATATAATGTACCATCCGCATCGGTTACATGAACTGCAATCATTTTTTTTGAAACACCGATTTGCGGAGCCGCTAATCCGATTCCAGGGCGTAAACTATATTTTTCAGCCATTTCAGGATCTTGGCTATTTATTACGAATTCAATCATTTCTTTTAAGGTAGTTGTATCTTCTTCGCTTGCCGGTAATGACACCTCTTCTGCAACGTTGCGCAAAATAGGATCTCCTTCGCGAATAACATCTTTCATTGTAAGCATATGTAATCTCTCCTTTCCTCTTTAGTCTACCAAAGGAGATGGAAAAAGTCATCGGCAAGAAAGGGAAGGCATTTTGGAAATTGTTCTATTATAGAGTAGTTATGTATGTGATAAAAAGAAAAAGACAGCAAAGCCGTCTTTTTCTTTCCATAGTTGTTTCGTTTTACATTAGCGAATGCAAGCAGCACCAACGATAATTAAAAGAATAAACAACACAACGATTAAGGCGAAGCCGCGTCCAGACCCGCCACAAGAACCGCCATAACCGTAGGAAGGATATGAACAAGTTGGATAGCAATATGAGTATCCGTACATGAGATGACCTCCTTTATCATTTCCCGCTAATACTGCGGTTACTATAATGTATGGAAGAGAGGGTAGAAATGTATAGGTATTTACCTAAAAAAGGAAGAGTAGTTTGTATATTTTTGTTACGAAGAGAGAAAAACTAAAGAGAATTAAATCGTTTACATATTATTCTAAGAGAAAAAATAAGTGAAAAAGGGAATAATATAACAGTAGGTCAATGCTTACTAATACAGATGTAAAAAATAAAAACACGTTTGTGTAGTAGAAACCTGCATATTATTTATAAAAAAACGTATTCAAAGTAATTGACATCGTAATTAGAATAGTTGTAAACTAAAAAACGTGATCAAGATTGTATTAATATGTTTCTGAAAAAACATTAGTACAGATTGTTAGGTACACAAAATTATTATCAACCGACATACAAACATGTTGGTTTACATCGTTGCGCTTTTTAAACTGGAAAATAGCCAGTGAAAGCGTTTCAGAATATGGTTCAAGAGAGGAAGAGGTGAACGGAATGGGTACTAAAACAAAAAAGACCCTATTTAATGTTGATGAGCAAATGAAAGCTATCGCAGCTCAATTTGAAACATTACAAATTTTAAATGAAAACGGTGAAGTTGTGAATGAAGCAGCTATGCCTGAATTATCTGATGATCAATTAAAAGAATTAATGCGTCGTATGGTGTATACTCGCGTATTAGATCAACGTTCTATTTCTTTAAACCGTCAAGGACGTTTAGGTTTCTACGCACCTACAGCTGGACAAGAAGCTTCTCAATTAGCAAGTCATTTCGCACTTGAAGCAGAAGACTTCATCTTACCAGGATACCGTGATGTACCACAATTAGTATGGCACGGATTACCATTATACCAAGCATTCTTATTCTCTCGTGGACACTTCATGGGTAACCAAATGCCTGAGAATGTAAATGCATTAGCTCCACAGATTATTATCGGTGCGCAAATCATCCAAACTGCTGGTGTTGCGTTAGGTATGAAACTACGTGGTAAAAAATCTGTTGCAATTACTTACACTGGTGACGGTGGTGCTTCACAAGGTGACTTCTACGAAGGTATGAACTTTGCAGGTGCATTCAAAGCTCCAGCAATCTTCGTTGTTCAAAACAACCGTTATGCAATCTCTACTCCAGTAGAAAAGCAATCTGCAGCTAAAACTGTAGCACAAAAAGCAGTAGCAGCAGGTATTTACGGAATTCAAGTAGACGGTATGGATCCATTAGCTGTATACGCAGCAACTGCTTTTGCTCGTGAGCGCGCAGTAAATGGCGAAGGCCCTACTTTAATCGAGACTTTAACATTCCGTTACGGTCCACATACAATGGCTGGTGATGACCCAACTCGTTACCGTACAAAAGATATCGAAAACGAATGGGAACAAAAAGACCCAATCGTACGCTTCCGTAAGTTCTTAGAAGCTAAAGGCCTATGGTCTCAAGAAGTTGAAGAGACAGTAATCGAAGAAGCAAAAGAAGATATCAAACAAGCAATTGCTAAGGCTGACCAAGCTCCAAAACAAAAAGTAACTGATTTAATGGAAATCATGTACGAAAAAATGCCTTACAACTTAGCTGAACAATATGAAATCTACAAAGAAAAGGAGTCGAAGTAAGCCATGGCTCAAATGACAATGATTCAAGCAATCACTGATGCTTTACGCGTTGAAATGAAAAATGACCCTAACGTACTTGTATTTGGTGAAGACGTTGGTGTAAACGGCGGTGTATTCCGTGCTACTGAAGGTTTACAAGCTGAATTTGGCGAAGATCGTGTAATGGATACTCCACTTGCAGAGTCTGGTATTGGTGGACTTGCAGTTGGTCTTGCACTTGAAGGATTCCGTCCAGTTCCAGAAATCCAATTCTTCGGTTTCGTTTATGAAGTAATGGATTCAATTTCTGGTCAATTAGCTCGTATGCGTTACCGTTCTGGTGGACGTTGGACTGCTCCAGTAACAGTTCGTTCTCCATTCGGTGGTGGTGTTCATACTCCTGAACTACATGCTGATAGCTTAGAAGGATTAGTGGCTCAACAACCTGGTCTAAAAGTTGTTATTCCATCTACTCCATACGATGCTAAAGGTCTTTTAATCTCTGCGATTCGTGACAACGATCCAGTTATCTACTTAGAGCATATGAAATTGTACCGTTCATTCCGTCAAGAGGTACCAGAAGGTGATTACACAATTGATTTAGGTAAAGCTGATATCAAACGTGAAGGTACAGATGTATCTGTTATCGCTTACGGTGCTATGGTTCACGCTGCATTAAAAGCTGCTGAAGAACTTGAAAAAGAAGGTATCTCTTTAGAGGTTGTTGACTTACGTACAGTTCAACCATTAGATATCGAAACAATCATCGCTTCTGTTGAAAAAACAGGTCGCGTAGTTGTAGTTCAAGAAGCTCAAAAACAAGCTGGTATTGCAGCTAACGTTGTAGCGGAAATTAACGACCGTGCAATCTTAAACTTAGAAGCTCCAGTTGTACGTGTTGCAGCTGCTGATACAGTATTCCCATTCTCTCAAGCAGAGAGCGTATGGTTACCAAACCACAAAGATATTGTTGAAGCTGTAAACAAAGTAATGAACTTCTAATTTTTAGCTTTTCATGTGCAAAAGAAATCAGCACATGCTGGTTTCTTTTGTACATATTCCATAATAATGAAATGAATCAGGGGGCTGAATTCCGTGGCATTTGAATTTAAACTACCAGATATCGGTGAAGGTATCCACGAAGGTGAAATCGTAAAATGGTTTATTAAACCAGGCGATGAAGTAAACGAAGACGATGTACTTCTTGAAGTACAAAATGATAAAGCAGTAGTAGAAATCCCTTCTCCTGTTAAAGGTAAAGTACTTGAAGTACTTGTAGAAGAAGGAACAGTTGCAATCGTAGGAGATACATTAATTAAATTTGATGCTCCTGGATACGAAAACCTTAAATTTAAAGGTGACGATCATGATGAAGCTCCAAAAGCTGAAGAAGCAGCAGTAGAAGCTCCAGCAGCGGAAGCTACTCCAGCAGCAACTGCAGAAGTAGTAAATGAGCGCGTAATTGCTATGCCATCTGTTCGTAAATACGCTCGTGAAAAAGGTGTAGACATTCATAAAGTAGCTGGTACTGGTAAGAATGGCCGTATCGTAAAAGCTGACATCGATGCATTTGCAAATGGTGGACAAACTGTAGCAGCAACTGAGGCTCCAGCAGCAGTAGAAGCTACTCCAGCAGCAGCGAAAGAAGAAGCACCAAAAGCACAACCAATCCCAGCTGGTGAATATCCAGAAACTCGTGAGAAAATGAGTGGTATCCGTAAAGCGATTGCGAAAGCAATGGTTAACTCTAAACACACAGCTCCTCACGTAACATTAATGGACGAAGTAGATGTAACAGAACTTGTTGCTCACCGTAAGAAGTTCAAAGCAGTAGCAGCTGACAAAGGTATTAAATTAACTTACCTTCCGTACGTTGTTAAAGCTTTAACATCTGCATTACGTGAATACCCAATGTTAAACACTTCTTTAGACGATGCATCTCAAGAAGTAGTTCATAAACATTACTTCAACATCGGTATCGCAGCTGATACAGACAAAGGTCTATTAGTACCAGTTGTTAAAGATACAGATCGTAAGTCTATCTTCACAATCTCTAACGAGATCAATGATCTTGCTGGTAAAGCACGTGAAGGTCGTCTAGCTCCAGCTGAAATGAAAGGTGCTTCTTGCACAATTACAAACATTGGTTCTGCAGGTGGACAATGGTTCACTCCAGTTATCAACCACCCAGAAGTAGCAATCCTTGGTATCGGCCGTATCGCTGAAAAACCAGTTGTGAAAAACGGTGAGATCGTTGCAGCTCCAGTATTAGCATTATCTCTAAGCTTTGACCATCGTTTAATTGACGGTGCAACTGCTCAAAAAGCGTTAAACCAAATTAAACGTCTATTGAATGACCCACAATTATTAGTAATGGAGGCGTAATAACAATGGTAGTAGGAGATTTCCCAATTGAATTAGATACAGTCGTTGTTGGTGCAGGTCCTGGTGGATACGTTGCGGCAATTCGTGCAGCACAATTAGGTCAAAAGGTAGCAATCATTGAAAAAGCTAACCTTGGTGGCGTATGCTTAAACGTTGGATGTATTCCTTCAAAAGCGTTAATCAATGCAGGTCATCGTTATGAGAATGCAATGCATTCTGATGACATGGGTATTACTGCAGAAAACGTAAAAGTTGACTTTACAAAAGTTCAAGAATGGAAAAACGGCGTAGTTAAGAAATTAACTGGCGGTGTTGAAGGCCTTCTTAAAGGTAACAAAGTTGAAATCATTCGCGGTGAAGCTTACTTCGTAGATGCTAATACATTACGCGTTATGACTGAAGATGCAGCTCAAACTTATACGTTTAAAAATGCTGTTCTTGCAACTGGTTCTACACCAATCGAAATTCCAGGATTCAAATACTCTAAACGTGTTATCAACTCTACAGGTGCTTTAAGCTTACCTGAAATTCCTAAAAAACTTGTTGTAATCGGCGGCGGTTACATCGGTATGGAATTAGGTACTGCATATGCTAACTTCGGTACAGAAGTTACTGTAGTAGAAGCTGGCGACGAAATCTTAGCTGGTTTCGAAAAAGCTATGAGCTCTGTTGTTAAACGTGCTCTACAGAAAAAAGGTAACGTAAATATCCATACAAAAGCTATGGCTAAAGGCGTTGAAGAAACAGAAACTGGCGTAAAAGTTAGCTTTGAAGTTAAAGGTGAAATCCAAACTGTAGAAGCAGATTACGTATTAGTAACTGTAGGTCGTCGTCCAAACACTCAAGAAATCGGTCTTGAGCAAGTTGGAGTTAAAATGACTGACCGCGGCATCATCGAAATCGATGAGCAATGTCGTACAAATGTACCAAACATCTATGCAATCGGTGATATCGTTCCTGGACCACCATTAGCTCACAAAGCTTCTTACGAAGGTAAAGTAGCTGTAGAAGCAATTAGTGGCCATGCATCAGCTATCGATTACATCGGAATTCCTGCAGTATGCTTCACTGATCCAGAACTAGCATCTGTTGGTTACACTAAAAAACAAGCTGAAGAAGCTGGAATGACTGTAACTGTATCTAAGTTCCCATTCGCTGCTAACGGTCGTGCATTATCATTAAACAGCACTGACGGTTTCCTACAACTTGTAACACGTAAAGAAGATGGTCTTCTTGTAGGTGCTCAAGTTGCAGGTGCAGGTGCTTCTGATATTATTTCTGAGATTGGTTTAGCTATCGAAGCTGGAATGACAGCTGAAGATATCGCTCAAACAATCCATGCTCACCCAACATTAGGTGAAATCACAATGGAAGCAGCTGAAGTTGCTCTTGGAATGCCAATTCACATTGTAAAATAATTTAAGTAATGTAAATAGCCCTTCTCTTATTGTAAGAGAGGGGCTATTTTTATTTTCATCAAATGACTTGCAAGGTCTTTAAACGTACTTGTCGAATGAATATATAATACTTTAACAAATGATTCAGGCTTAACTTACTTCGAAGGTAATATATATCATCCTATAATATGTAATTGATTCAAACTTACCCCCATATATTAATAAAATAGAGCATGTCAAAGGAGAAGGTTCCATGAAAATATTACATGTTATATTTTATCATTTACTACTATGGAGTGGCTTTTCCACTGTATTAACATTATCGAATGGTGATAAGTTTCATTATAAAGTTATTCTTTTTTTCGTATTTCTATATTTAGCCTATGTAATAGCATATTTTGTATTGCACGTAAGAAAGCAAGCTTTATTTCTTACATGTTCGAATTGTATATTATTTTTAATCATATTATCTATTTTTTAAATTAGCGTTTATAAAAATACATTGTTCTTCCATTAAATAATTGTAACTCTCCTTCTAATTTCTTCGCTAAAAAACGGCAAAATTCATTTGCTTTCCCTTTGTCACCAAATGTTGCATTAGGTGGTAAAGAAACTTGGATGAAAGATTGTTCATTTTCTATACCAACACCAATATAAATTGAGTCATACCGGTCGTGAGTGGATTGAAGTTTTAATGTTGTTGTAGATGTATCTAAAATTTCATAAGGAAAAGCGGTATTTGTATACGTGTAATTAATTTGGGCACCAGTTTTAGAAGTAACTGTTTTATAATAATGAAAAAGTTGTTTTATATCATCTATTGAAACTGATTGTTGGTTGGATTTCGGTACAAGCGTAATAAAGGCGTGTTGCATATAAGTTCCCCCTAGCTTAGTAGAATACTATCATTCTACATCCTACTGAATTTTTTGACAATTAAAAGGAGTATTACATGTTTTGTTTAATATACTATTAATGAAACGTGATGTAGAAAGGTGGAAACCAATGTTTGAAAAATTGTATGATGAGCATGAAAGTGTGAAGGTACGATTTTTAGGGTTTATGACACATGATACACGTTATGATTTTGGTGTTATTTATACAAATATGTTTTTTGGAAAGCCGCTCATTGTTTGTATGCAAACAGGAAGGTCTACTTTACTCGGACGAGATGATGTAGAGAATGTTCAATATATACAGGAGATTTTTAAATTAGGATCAGAAGAGGAAGCAAAGGAGTTAGCTCAGTTTTTCAAATTTCTAGTTCCGTCAACTTCTTTACATGCGGAATATGAAGAATAATTAATGTGAAACAGTCGTACTTATAAATATGGCTGTTTTTTTATTTTAATATCGCATACTAATTTAAATTAAAAATATTTAATGTGTTATACTAAAAACCTATTGACGTAAAAAGTATAACATATTAAAATAAAGACAGAAAGTTAAGCGGTTACAAAAAGTTTTTGGGATTATCAACTTAGGGGGAAATGAAAAATGGGAACAATCGTATGTCAAGATTGTGAAGGTACAATTGCACACTTCGAAGATGAGAAAGTAACGGTACTTTACGGGAAATGTGGATCTTGCGGATGTGATCACACAGAGCATACAAAAGCCCAATAATTGATAGGAAATGGACAGCTAAAAGTTTTTAGGACCATAAACTTAGGGGGAAATGAAAATGGGAACAATCGTATGCCAAGTATGTGAAGGAACAATCGGACATTTTGAAGACGAGAAAACGACGGTACTTTACGGAAAATGTGGAACAAATTGTGACTGTGCTAGAAAAGATAATGCGAAAGCTTAATGATAAATAAATAGATTACTATTAAAACTCAGGGGGAAATGAAAATGGGAACAATCGTATGCCAAGTATGTGAAGGAACAATTGGACATTTTGAAGATGAAAAATCAACAGTACTATACGGGAAATGTGGATCTCATTGCGAATGTGACCATAAAGAACATACAAAAGCTTAATAATAAGAAAAAGCGCCTACATGTGTAGGCGCTTTTTTAATAAATTGTAGTTGTATGACCAACTGTTGCAACGATTGCATCATCTCTAATTGGAATAAAGCTTATGGATGTCTGTGGTGTACTAGAAGAAGCATATTGGCTCATTATACGGCTATCGATACGGGTAATAGTATCGGTCAAGAAAGCTGAAATAAAAGCGTAAGGGACTCTTCGTTCATTTAATGAATAAATAATTTCTTCTTTTGTTTTTACACCCACGCCATGTCCGTAAAAAAAGAAATTTCCTAAATAGATTGTGTTTTCTCCTTGCCACTCAATCGTAGCTGGATTCACTTGTGGGTTTTTAAAGTAAACGAGGTCACCTGGAACAAGATCGCCACCGTTTTTTGTTATGAGCCTTAGATCTTGATCGTAGTCCCATGTATAAAGTAAAAGATTTGCAAATAGACGATTGAAAGTTTCTTCCTCATACAATGATAGTAAAGCTTTATAAAAAATAATGATCATAGCGGTTGCGCATTCAGTTCCATATAGTTTTCCATTTTTAAAAATATCTTGTATGGCAATAGAAGATGGTATGTTTGGAAGAAGCTCGAATCCTCCAAGGGATGTTCTTTTCCAATACTGGGGGTTGCAAAAGGATTGTTGAAATGTGCGAAACTGAAATCCACTTTGAAAAAGCTCTAGTGCAGAGATAATAATATTAACTCGTAAATTGAGATCAAAGCTGAGTTCATCAGCTGTTCGGAAGGAATAAACTTCTTGATTTCCTGCCATTATTGATAAAATTTGTTGTTTCTCTGCTGCAAATGGCTCATATTCATTTGTAATATAAGGATGTACAATAGAACGGCCTATTACAATCATAATAGTATCCCCACCTATACGTTACATTCTTAAGTATCGTATGAAGAAAAGGAAAAAAGGTGAAAAAAAAGCCTATCAACTGATAGGCTTGTACTCTTTAATAACACGTAATGTTTGTAATGTCATATCTTCAGGACCTTGTACAGGTAAACCTGCTTCTAAGTTTTTCCGAATATACTCTAAGTTTTCTTGTGTAATAATTTCCCCCGGAGTAAAGATTGGAATCCCTGGCGGATAAACCATAACAAAATCAGCTATAATACGACCCGCTGCATTTTCAAATGGGATGACTTCTGTTTCCGAATAAAAAGCATCTCGAGGAGAAAGTGCTAGCACTGGAATTTCTGGAATCTCTACTTGTACTTGAACACCTTTATCTGCCCTATTTCTAAATGTTGCTGCTAAATCGTGTAAAGCTGCAATAAGTGTATTTGTATCACTTTCTGTATCTCCCAAAGTGATAAGACATAGTATGTTGTATAGATCTGAGAGTTCTACTTCAATGTTATATTGCTCTCTAAGCCATACTTCAGCTTGGTGGCCGGTAATACCTAAATCTTTTACAGATACAATTATCTTTGTAGGATCATAGTTAAAGGTAGCATCTGTACCTAACATTTCTTTTCCAGGACAGTAAAGATGCTCAATAGAATTTATAGCATCACGAACATGCTCAGCTAATTGTATTGTTTGTTCTATGAGTGCTGTTCCTTCTGTAGCAAGACGTTTTCTCGCAACATCAAGGGATGCTAACAAGATGTAAGAAGTTGATGTAGTTGTAAGCATGCTAATAATAGATTGGACATGCTTTACATTCACTAAGCCTTCTTTCACATTAAGAATAGAACTTTGAGTTAAAGAGCCTCCTAATTTGTGAACACTTGTTGCTGCCATATCCGCACCAGCTTGCATCGCTGACATAGGTAATTCATCGTGAAAATGAATATGAACACCATGAGCCTCGTCGACTAGTACAGGGATGTTATAAGAATGTGCTAATTGTACAATCTGTTCTAAGTCTGCAGCAAACCCAAAGTACGTTGGGTTAATAACAAGTAAGCCCTTTGCATCTGAGTGCTCTTCCAGTGCTTTTTTGACAGATTGAATTGTGATTCCATGAGAAATACCGAGCTTCGGATCGATTTCAGGATGCATGAAAATCGGTTTTGCACCTGAGAAAATAATAGCTGACATTACTGATTTATGCACGTTTCGTGGTACTAGGATTTTGTCACCAGGACCGCAAACGCTCATCACCATTGTCATAATAGCGCCACTTGTACCTTGAATAGAAAAGAAAGTATGATCTGCACCGAATGCAGCGGCTGCTAAATCCTGTGCTTCTTTAATCATACCTTTTGGATGATGTAAATCATCGAGTGGCGCAATATTAATTAAATCAATTGCTAATGCATTATGCCCAATAAATTCGCGAAATGTAGGATCCATGCCCTGTCCTTTTTTATGACCAGGAATATGGAATTGAATTGGATTTCGCTTACTGTGCTCAACTAAAGCGGTAAACAATGGTGTTTCGTATTGGGACAATCTATACACCCCTTCTTCTTCATAATATTTAGTGTAATTTGTTTTATATAATCCTGCTCTAAAAAAGTGTAGCCTTTTTTAGAATAAGGCTTGTTTTTCTGCCATTCAAAAAATCGTTTTTGAGATGGTAGCTTCACTTTATTTTCTATAAAACAAAAGCATTATATCACCAATAATTATAGATGTATAGAAAAAAATGTTTTTAAGGTGAGTATGTTTAATAGTTAGCCTCAACTAATGAATAGAGGAAGACAATTCCATTAAAATGAATAAATAGTGTATAATGCAGAGTGGCTATAATGAAGAATAAAATATTCTCTTTAAGATAGCATAATGAAACAAGAAGAAATGATAAATGAGGTGCGAAATGGAATATCAATATCCGTTAGATTATGATTGGTCAAATGAGGAAATGGTTACAATTGTTAAGTTTTATGAAGCGATTGAGAAAGCTTATGAAAAAGGGATTATAAGAGAAGAGTTAATGGGTTTATATCGTCGTTTTAAAGAGATTGTTCCATCGAAAGCAGAAGAAAAGAAAATTGATAAAGAATTTCAAGAAGTAAGTGGATACTCTATATATCGTGCTATTCAAAGGGCAAAAGAAGTCGAAGAACAAAAGCTCGTAAAAATGTAAAAAAATATTTTGAAAAATAAAAACTGAAGTGATATAATGTGATAACAACTAAAAACGGACAATATAAATTGTCCGTTTTCTACTATCGATTACACAGTGCATATAAAGGAAGGAGTGATTGCATCGTAGATTCAATCTTAGCAAGGAATTGTTCGTTGGTCATTGCTGAAAACTCCTCTGGTGATATATGAATACCAACTAATAATTCTGCTTTTTTTACAGTAGCTAATCGTTCAATCATCTTTTGTAAGTCTTCGGTTTCAAGTGTTTTATGTAATTTCACACTTGGTTTAGTATGGTCAATGGACCAAACGAAGTCATTTGGAATATTTGTTTTTAAATCATTTAAATGTTCTAAGAAGGCATGAGCCGTCTCAACTTTTTGTGGACACTCATAGATTAAACCAAAGTATATGAAGGCATGAGTACCCCATAAGCCGATTTGGAAATGCGGTAGCATTTTATATCCTCGTTTATTTGTTGAAAAAGCAACCCAAGTATCGTTTGGTGGATTGACTTTGCGGCGTGCGTGTTTTGCAACATGATAAAAAAAGTTCTCATCAGTTTGTTTGGATAAGTATTCTGCAAATTGTTCCCCTAAAGCTTCTAGCTTAGGATGAATGTTCGTTTTAATTGCACTCATTCGTTCTTCGAGACCATCAACTGTAAAGACATCAAAATCAGTTGACTTGAATGTTTGTATTGTCATGATTGTTCCTCCAACTCCTATTTTGCTTTTATTTTAGCATAGCTTGTACTATTCATAAAAAAAACAGCACAAAAAAATTTAAATAAAAAAATATAATTTTGTTGCATAGATGATTTATCCAACATAGTATAGTATAAAACAAAAAAATCAGAAAATTTAATTAATTCTAGTCCGAGGGCAGACGAATATTGGGAGGAGGCAAATAATATGAGACAGGTGATTAATGCGTTAAAGAGAACAGATGCTGAAAAGAGAATACCGGTGCTACGTTTGGAGCTAGATTATGAATTAGCAACTTTATATGATGCGATGATGGAAGATGACAAACAGAAAAAAGAAGAGTGTGTACAAAAGTTAGAAGTGTTAAGACTTGAAATGATTCGTTTAGAAGCGTAATAATAGTATATGTATAAAAAATTAGTTGGTGCGAACCTTATAAAGGGTTCGTTTTTTCTGTGAACAGTATAGATCGGAGTGTTTAAACATGCAAGAAGTATGGAAAGACATTGATGCACACGCCAAACGGTGGATTCGGGATGCAGGAGAGCATTTAATGGCATCAATGAAAAAAGCACTTATTATAGAAACAAAATCAAATGCAGCTGACTTAGTTACAAATATGGACCGAGAGATAGAACAGTTTTTAATTGGGAAAATTAAAGAAACATTCCCGAATCATAATATTTTAGGAGAAGAGGGTTATGGAGACGAGATAACGTCTTCTGACGGGGTTGTTTGGTTAATTGATCCAATTGACGGCACGATGAACTTTGTTCATCAAAAAAGAAATTTTGCGATTTCAATTGGGATTTATGAGAACGGTATCGGAAAGATTGGACTTATATATGATCCAGTGCATGATGAACTATATCATGCAGTCAAGGGATATGGAGCTTTTTGTAATGATATATCAATTCCTACACTGAAAAAAGGAACTGTAGAGCAAGGTATTGTAGCTTTAAATGCGATATGGCTTACAGATAATCCATTGCTTAATATGGAAAGTATGATGGCACTTGTTAAGAAAGCAAGAGGCACAAGATCATATGGCTGTGCAGCGTTAGAGATGGTATACGTTGCAACAGGAAGAATAGATGCATATGTAACGCCGAGATTATCACCATGGGATTTTGGCGGAGGAAAGATAATTGTAGAAGAAGTTGGAGGTAAGGTGACGACATTCTCTGGAGCGCCACTTTCTATCATAGAGAAGAGCAGTGTGTTAGTTGCAAAACCAGGAGTGTATGAAGAAGTGTTATCGTTTATATGAGAGCAACAAAAAAAGTAAGAGGCTGTGTATAAGCTTCTTACTTTTTAGCGTTATTGTGATTTGCGCATTTTTCTTTTTGTTACAAAACCGTATCCAACTGTAACAAATGTGCCGATAATGCAAATAATAATACCGATTGGACTATTTTCAGCAATCATAATGCCGATACCGATTAAGAAAATAACACCGATAATTGCAGTTAATAAAAAGCGATATTGAATGTGTTCCATTTCTTCACCCTCCAATCTCATTTTACTTTCACAAAAGTAAGAATACAACTATATTTTCATTCTTGCTTTTATTTTAATTGCTATTGTATCCCCTTCGCTCTTATAATAGAGAAGGATTAAAAAGACATTAGGAGTTGGACATGTTGAAAAAACGACAAGATTTACGTAATATAGCAATTATTGCCCACGTTGACCATGGTAAAACAACACTTGTTGACCAGTTATTACGTCAAGCGGGGACTTTCCGTGCGAACGAACACGTTGAAGAACGCGCAATGGATTCAAATGATCTAGAAAGAGAACGCGGTATTACAATTTTAGCGAAAAATACAGCGATTCACTATGAAGATAAAAGAATTAACATTTTAGATACACCTGGTCACGCTGACTTCGGTGGAGAAGTAGAACGTATCATGAAAATGGTTGATGGTGTTTTACTTGTTGTTGATGCATATGAAGGTTGTATGCCACAAACACGATTTGTTTTAAAGAAAGCTCTTGAGCAAAACTTAACTCCAATCGTAGTTGTAAACAAAATTGACCGTGACTTCGCTCGTCCAGATGAAGTAGTTGATGAAGTAATCGACTTATTCATTGAGCTTGGTGCAAACGAAGATCAATTAGAGTTCCCAGTTGTATTTGCATCAGCAATGAACGGAACAGCAAGCTTAGATTCAAACCCAGCAAATCAAGAAGAGAATATGAAATCATTATTCGATACAATTATCGAACATATTCCAGCACCAATTGATAACAGCGAAGAGCCACTTCAATTCCAAGTAGCACTTCTTGATTACAACGACTACGTTGGACGTATTGGAGTTGGTCGCGTATTCCGCGGTACAATGAAGGTTGGACAACAAGTTGCTTTAATGAAAGTAGACGGAAGTGTGAAGCAATTCCGCGTAACGAAATTATTCGGTTACATGGGATTAAAACGTCAAGAAATTGAAGAAGCAAAAGCAGGGGACTTAGTAGCCGTTTCTGGTATGGAAGACATTAACGTAGGTGAAACAGTATGTCCAGTTGAACATCAAGATGCGTTACCATTATTACGTATTGATGAGCCAACACTACAAATGACGTTCCTTGTAAATAACAGCCCATTTGCAGGTCGTGAAGGTAAATACATTACATCTCGTAAAATTGAAGAGCGTCTTCGTTCACAATTAGAAACAGATGTAAGTTTACGTGTAGATAATACAGATTCTCCTGATGCGTGGATCGTATCTGGACGTGGGGAACTACATTTATCTATCTTAATTGAAAACATGCGTCGTGAAGGTTATGAATTACAAGTATCTAAGCCAGAAGTAATCATTAAAGAAGTTGATGGCGTAAGATGTGAGCCTGTAGAGCGTGTACAAATCGATGTACCTGAAGAATACACTGGTTCTATTATGGAATCTATGGGTGCACGTAAAGGTGAAATGTTAGATATGGTGAATAACGGAAACGGTCAAGTTCGCCTTACTTTCATGGTTCCAGCACGTGGTTTAATTGGTTACACAACAGAATTCTTAACATTAACTCGTGGTTACGGTATTTTAAACCATACATTCGATTGCTACCAACCAGTACACGCTGGACAAGTTGGTGGACGTCGTCAAGGTGTTCTAGTTTCACTTGAAACAGGAAAAGCATCACAATACGGTATTATGCAAGTTGAAGACCGTGGTGTAATCTTCGTTGAACCAGGTACAGAAGTATATGCTGGTATGATTGTAGGAGAACACACTCGTGAGAATGACTTAACAGTTAACGTTGTGAAAATGAAACAACAAACTAACATTCGTTCTGCGACGAAAGATCAAACTTCAACAATGAAGAAACCACGCCTAATGACTTTAGAAGAATCATTAGAGTACTTAAACGATGACGAGTTCTGTGAAGTAACTCCAGAATCAATTCGTCTACGTAAAAAGATTCTTGATAAGAGTGAGCGCGAAAGAGCTGCTAAGAAAAAGAAATCTGTCGAAGCGTAAAAATAAAAAAACAACGCCCTTTATAAAGGGCGTTGTTTTTTTATTTTGTTTATTTTTTAGAATATTTACTCATTTTTGTGGACAGTATTTTTTTTGCGAGTTACTCTTGTATTAAGTGTATAAAGAAAATTGCATTTTACTGCTAGGGGGGAAGAGTGTGTTAGAAAGGATGTCTTTTTTTGCAAAATTGTGTAAGGTAGATGAAAATCCAGAGTTAGGAATGTGGTTACTTTATGGGACGATTATTATATTAAGTGCTCTCGTTTATAATTTAGGGTTTGCTAGAAAGTTGTCTGTACTAAAAAATATTGTGATATACATATCATTAGCAATTGGATGCACAGTATTAACCTTTTTTGCTGTGTTTTTACCTGTTGGAGAAGGACTTGTTGTAGCGGCAATTGTACTTGGAATTTATAGATTGCGTTTGCGTCAAGCGAAACAACAAAAAGCAGGATAAGGAAGGGGAGTTTTCATGCGTTCAGTACAAGATGCACTATATAATTGGTTAACAATTAAAACAGTTGCGGAAGCACGCCCAGATGATAGTGCTGCAAAAGAAACATATTTGTTATTTCAAAATATGATATATGAAGAACATAAATTAAGAAATGTTGAAGTCGAAAAGAACGAGGAAATGTATTTAATTACATATGAAATGAATGGAGAACGGAAATCTGCAAGGTTTCCGTTAGAAGCCATTGATTGTTTTTTGGATCAGATGAATCGTGAACCAGAAAAATATAAATAAGTCCTTATCTATATGAGTAAGGACTTATTTACATTTTACCAATCATCTTCGATTTTTTTATCACGATATAATCGGAAATTACCACTTGCATGACGTTCCATTGTACGCTCTGCAATTCGTTCCGAACATTCCATGCACATATATGTATGAATAGGGCGATTACGCAGTTTTTTTGCCATAGGATTTTCATCATCTAACATATCTTTTTTATCACAAATCATACATTTGACTCTCATTTCGTCACCTCAATACGAATTCTATCAGTATAAGTATATCATGGAAGTATAATGTTTTTGAATAATAGTGGGAAAAAATAATATTTTCGCAATTCAAAAAATAAGTTATGATAAGGATATACCAAGTATGTTTGGAGGTGAAAATATGGCGAATGTAGTAGAGCCTACCTTAACAGAGGATTTAGTACAAACGTTGCGTAAAGAGTGTATTGTTATGATAGCAACGACAGATTTCGAAAAGCAAGTTCCTAACGTAAGTGCTATTTCTTGGGTGTATGCAGTGAGTAAAACTAGTATTCGATTTGCAGTAGATCAACGTTCACGTATTGTGGAAAATATACGGCATAATACAGGTGTGGTATTGACTATAATGGCGAATGAATCCGTATTTTCTATAAGTGGTGCAGGTGAAATTTTGACAGATAGAATGGAAGGTATTTCTCTAAAATTAACTGTAATAGAAGTAAATGTGCAAGAAGTGCGTGATGTTATGTTTTATGGAGCGAAACTTGCAATTGAACCAACATATGAAAAAACATATGATCTTCGGGCAGCGAAAAAGCTGGATAATGAAGTGTTAGTAGGGATAAGAGAATTATAAAGATGCTAAATAGGAAATTCGTTTATTCACTTTTGTAATCGGTTATTGTGATTTAACGTTAATAATTATAATAAAAAGTAATATATTGAATAGAAATGAATAAAGAATAAATAAAAGGTTTAATGACTATGATTTTCGATTCTACCTCGTTTACACGGTACATATAATTATAACAATGGTTCGTCCATATTGTATGGATGAAACCCTTGTTCTACAAATTTAAAAGTGGAGTCAGGGGGTAACAGGTTGGATAAAATTTATGTGTTAGATACGAATGTACTTTTGCAGGATCCTTTATCTATTTTTTCATTTGAAACCAATGAAGTAGTGATTCCAGCAGTTGTATTAGAAGAGGTTGATTCGAAAAAACGTTATATGGATGAAGTAGGACGAAACGCTCGTTATGTATCTAAGTTAATAGATAAATTTCGTGAAATAGGAAAGCTGCATGAAAGTATCCCGCTAGAAAACGGCGGAACATTTCGTATTGAATTGAACCATCGTTCATTCGTGCAACTACAAGATATTTTTGTAGAAAAAACAAATGATAATCGAATTTTAGCTGTAGCAAAAAATCTATCTTTAGAAGAACAGGAAAAAGAGGACGGGAAGTCTGTTATTTTGGTAAGTAAAGATGTGCTCGTAAGGGTAAAAGCTGATGCAATTGGTTTGAAGGCTGAAGATTATTTAAGTGATCGCGTAATTGAAGTAGAAAATATATATTCTGGCTTTTTAGAAGGATATATATCAAAAGAACAATTGGATTATTTTTATGAGAAAGGTGAATTGCCTCTATCTGAAATTGCGAATCATCCTTTTTACCCAAATCAGTTTGTAGTGATGAAAGATGCATTAGGGGGCTCTAGTTCTGCTCTTGGCATTGTGGATCACTTAGGTAAGAAGGTAAAGAAACTTATTTTTCACAATGAACAAGTGTGGGGGATACGACCACGAAATGTGCAGCAAATTATGGGATTAGAATTGTTGCTTCGTGAAGATATTCCGCTTGTAACGTTAACGGGGAAAGCCGGCACAGGAAAAACGTTACTTGCGTTAGCTTCGGGACTTATGCAAACAGAAGACTTAGGGTTATATAAAAAATTACTTGTGGCAAGACCAATTGTTCCAGTCGGAAAAGATATCGGTTATTTACCAGGAGAAAAAGAAGAAAAGTTAAGACCATGGATGCAGCCAATTTTTGATAACCTAGAGTATTTATTTAATACGAAAAAGCCAGGAGAGTTAGATGCTATTTTAGCTGGAATGGGTTCGATTGAAGTAGAAGCCCTTACTTATATACGCGGGAGAAGTATTCCAGATCAGTTCATTATCATTGACGAAGCACAAAATTTAACAAAGCATGAAGTGAAAACGATATTAACTAGGGTAGGGGAAAAGAGTAAGATTGTATTGATGGGAGATCCTCAGCAAATTGATCACCCATATTTAGATGAATATAATAATGGCTTAACATATGTTGTAGAGAAGTTTAAAGAACAGCGTATTAGTGGTCATGTGAAGTTTGTTAAAGGGGAGCGATCTAATTTAGCTCAACTAGCAGCAGATTTATTGTAAAAAGGAGTGAGCTTAAGCTCACTCCTTTTCTTTAAATAATTGTAAATTTACGGATGTTACGGATTGGATTTTGTTGATTAGATCCATCATTGAAATAGAGATGAACAGGCCCGTCTTCTTTTAATGGTTTTCCTTCTTTTGAAAAGCCTAGTATAGCATTTTTGACAGTTTCTAATGGAAGTGTCATTGTATGATCTACCGTTTCAATTTCAACTTGCCTAGCGTCCTCTAAAATTTCAGCGTTAGCAAGAAATGGATGAAATGGTATACCAAATGTTCCAGTAATCAGCTGTTCTTTTTTATATTTCTTCACACTTTGTTGTATTGGAGGAAAAGCGGCACCATCACGGATTTCGCGATCCCAATGTTCTGAAGTGTTTTTTAAATAAGTTTCTAGTTCAGACGTGTTTTCTCTAGTTTCATCAAAGTAAGTTGTCAAATCTACTTTTCGATCATCAAAGATCCAAACAGTTGGATCAATAGTGATTGGAAAACGTACTTTTCCGTTAATAAATAAAATTTCGCTCATTGTTGTTCCCCCATTTGTGTTATACTCCCACTTTTCAGTATAATAGTATTAGACACTGTTGTCACAAAAAATGTTTCTATTGCAATTTATTAAAACTATCGCTAATATTAATAGATAGGATAGAGGAGAGTAGGACGGAAACGGAGGGAATCAATTTGGCGTCTGAGACAGTAGCAAATCATCAGGAAAAGGCACTAGCCCTTCTACAAGCGGATGCAGAGAAGATTTTAAGACTTATTAAGGTGCAAATGGACCATCTTACAATGCCGCAATGTCCATTATATGAAGAAGTGTTAGACACACAAATGTTTGGACTATCCCGCGAGGTCGATTTTGCGGTTCGCCTTGGTCTTATTGCAGAAGAACAAGGGAAAGCAATGTTAGGTGAGCTCGAACGTGAGTTATCTGCACTTCATGAAGCATTTACAAACAAACAACAATAACGGGTTCAAATAAGGGGGCTCAAACTAAATTAGTTTGAGCTTTTTATTTGTATAATAAAGCAGGAAGAATCAATGTACATATGGAATACAACAATAATTAAATTGAAACAGAAAGAGGAAATGAAATGAAAAAAGTATGGAAATCAATGGATTATTCATTATTACTTCCTCTTGTTATCTTATGTGTGCTGGGAGTAATAATGGTATATAGTTCTAGTTCCATTGTTGCGATTTCGAGGCATAACTGGCCGGCAAATTACTTTTTTAAAAAACAATTAATAACTTTAGCTATTGGAACGGTATTGTTAGTAATTGTAGCTTTGTTACCTTATAAGTTTTGGAGAAAACGAATAATTTTATCGGCGATGGGGCTAGGGAGTATTGCTTTACTAGCAGCAGCCTTGATTTTTGGTAAGGAAATAAATGGTGCAAAAGGTTGGATATTAGGTATACAGCCCGCTGAATTTGTTAAATTATCGATTATTATTATATTAGCTCGCTTTTTTGCAAGGAGACAAGAAACAAATACACCTGTTTTTAAAGGGTCGGGACTTACACTTGGTTTTGTTGGAATGGCAATGTTTTTAATTTTAAAGCAAAATGATTTAGGTACCGATTTGTTAATTGCAGGAACAGTAGGGATTATGTTTCTTTGTTCAGGAGTAAGGATTAATTTATGGATTAAACGAATTGTTTTAACTTCTATAGTATGGATTCCAGCTCTATATTTTTTGGCTAATTATAAATTAAGTGGATATCAAAAGGCACGTTTTTCAGTTTTTCTTGATCCATTCAATGATCCTCAGAATGATGGATTCCAATTAGTAAATTCTTTTATTGGAATTGCTTCAGGAGGGCTAAATGGTCGAGGATTAGGAAATAGTGTGCAAAAATATGGTTATTTACCAGAACCTCAAACAGATTTTATTATGGCTATTATATCTGAAGAATTAGGTTTTATTGGTGTAGCTATTATTTTAATTTGCTTGCTACTTATTATTATTCGTTCATTCAGGATTGCTCAAAAATGTAACGATCCTTTTGGAAGTTTAATTGCAATCGGAATTGCAAGTTTAATAGGAGTACAAACTTTTGTTAATGTTGGTGGTATGTCTGGATTAATACCGCTTACTGGAGTGCCTTTACCGTTTATTAGTTATGGTGGAAGTTCTTTAATAGCTAATCTACTTGCAATGGGAATACTACTTAATATTGCTAGTCACGTGAAACGACAAGAGAAACAACAGAATGGTGTAATGAAAGAAAGAGAACAAAATGGACCACATCTTGTAGTTGTAAAATAAAAACACATTGTGCTTTAGAGCATGATGTGTTTTTTATTTTTAAGTAGTTTTAAATATGATGTACTAATTTCTCTTTCAGTTAAAAGGTATATCACATTAAGTTAAATGTGATATACAATTAAGTTGTTAGAAAAGGAAGAGGTATGCTATACTATTTTTGTGAAACAAATTGCACAGAAAACTTATCATTTGTTAGAAAATAAGGTATGATGGATAAAAATAAAGTGAAGCTTTCTAAGTATAATATAATGTGGAAAGTGAAGAACTTCACGCTTTTTAAGGTGTGTATATATTTTATCTCTAGAGTGGTAGGAAAGTAGAGGGGGAAAATCATGACAAAGCTGCAACGTATTCAAAAAGTATTGGTAGCTAACCGTGGAGAGATTGCAATTCGTGTGTTTCGAGCTTGTTCGGAACTTGGATTAAAAACAGTTGCAATCTATTCTAAAGAGGATAGTGGTTCTTATCATCGCTATAAAGCCGATGAGTCCTATTTAGTTGGGGAAGGAAAAAAACCAATTGATGCTTATCTAGATATTGAAGGCATTATTGAGATTGCAAAAAGTAATCATGTAGATGCAATCCACCCTGGATATGGTTTCTTGTCAGAAAATATTCAATTCGCTAAACGTTGTGAAGAAGAAGGAATTATCTTTATCGGTCCGAAAAGTAAGCATTTAGATATGTTTGGAGATAAAGTGAAAGCAAGAACACAAGCGCAGCTAGCACAAATTCCAGTTATACCTGGTAGTGATGGTCCAGTAAATTCATTAGAAGAAGTCGAAAAATTTGCTGAAAAGTATGATTACCCGATTATTATTAAAGCATCCCTTGGGGGTGGCGGTCGTGGTATGCGTATTGTGCGTACTAGTGAGGAATTAGGAGAATCATATAATCGAGCGAAATCAGAAGCGAAAGCAGCTTTTGGTAATGATGAAGTTTACGTCGAAAAATTCGTTGAAAAACCTAAACATATAGAAGTACAAATTTTAGCAGATGAAGAAGGCAATGTTGTTCATTTATACGAGCGTGACTGTTCTGTACAACGTCGTCATCAAAAAGTTGTAGAAATTGCACCGAGTGTATCACTTTCAGATGATCTGCGTCAGCGTATTTGTGATGCTGCTGTGAAGTTAACGAAAAATGTAAACTATTTAAATGCAGGAACAGTAGAATTCCTTGTAAAAGATGATGAGTTTTACTTTATTGAAGTAAATCCACGTGTTCAAGTAGAACATACGATTACAGAAATGATTACGGGAGTAGATATTGTTCAATCACAAATTTTAATAGCGGATGGACATTCATTACATAGCAAAATGGTAGGTGTTCCGAAGCAAGAGGAAGTAGTTGTACATGGATTTGCAATTCAATCTCGTGTAACAACTGAAGATCCGCTAAATAATTTTATGCCGGATACAGGAAAAATTATGGCGTATCGATCAGGTGGTGGTTTTGGTGTGCGTCTTGATACAGGAAATAGCTTCCAAGGTGCAGTTATTACACCGTACTACGATTCTTTACTTGTAAAAGTTACAACTTGGGCACTTACTTTTGAGCAAGCTGCTGCAAAAATGGAACGTAACTTAAAAGAATTCCGTATTCGTGGTATTAAAACAAATATTCCATTCCTAGAGAATGTAGTAAAGCATAAAAACTTCTTATCAGGAGAATATGATACTTCATTTATCGATGCGTCACCTGAATTGTTCTTGTTCCCGAAACGTAAAGACCGTGGAACGAAAATGTTAAATTACATTGGTACAGTAACAGTAAATGGTTTCCCAGGAGTAGGGAAAAAAGAAAAACCAATATTCCCAGATGCTCGTATTCCATGTTTAAAACATTCAGAGCCAATCCAAAATGGAACGAAACAAATTTTGGACGAGCGTGGAGCGGACGGATTAGTAAAATGGGTACAGGATCAAAAACGTGTACTTTTAACGGATACAACATTCCGTGATGCACACCAGTCATTACTTGCAACTCGTATTCGTACAAAAGATTTACATCAAATTGCGGAGCCAACAGCGAGAATGTTACCGAACCTATTCTCAGCGGAAATGTGGGGCGGTGCAACGTTTGATGTTGCGTATCGTTTCTTAAAAGAAGATCCATGGGAACGATTACTAGATCTTCGTGAAAAAATGCCGAACGTGTTATTCCAAATGTTACTTCGTTCTTCAAACGCAGTTGGATACAAAAACTATCCAGATAATTTAATTCAAAAATTTGTGGAATGTTCTGCTCAAGCAGGCATTGATGTATTCCGTATTTTTGATAGTTTAAACTGGGTGGAAGGCATGAGAGTTGCAATTGACGCTGTACGAGACACTGGTAAAATTGCAGAAGCAACAATGTGCTACACAGGGGATATTCATGATCCACTGCGTAGTAAATATGATTTAAATTATTATAAAAATTTAGCAAAAGAGTTAGAAGCATCAGGAGCTCACATTTTAGGTATTAAAGATATGGCGGGCTTACTAAAACCAAATGCAGCATATGATTTAGTTTCTGCATTAAAAGAGACAGTGTCGATTCCAATTCATCTGCACACGCACGATACGAGTGGAAATGGTATATTAACGTATACGAAGGCAATTGAAGCAGGTGTTGATATCGTCGATGTAGCAGTGAGTTCTATGGCTGGTCAAACGTCACAACCAAGTGCGAACACGCTATACTATGCGTTAGGCGGAAACGAAAGACAACCAGATGTTAATATAGATTCTTTAGAAAAACTATCTCACTATTGGGAAGATGTACGCAAATACTATGCACCGTTTGAAAGTGGTATGAATGCGCCTCATACAGAGGTATATATGCATGAAATGCCGGGTGGGCAGTATAGTAATCTTCAGCAACAAGCGAAGGCGGTTGGTTTAGGAGATCGCTTCGATGAAGTGAAAGTAATGTACCGCCGTGTGAATGACATGTTTGGAGATATTGTAAAAGTAACACCATCATCAAAAGTTGTTGGTGATATGGCATTATTTATGGTTCAAAACCATCTAACAGAACAAGATGTTTTAGAGCGTGGACATGCGATGGACTTCCCAGGGTCTGTTGTTGAAATGTTCTCTGGTGATTTAGGTCAACCGTACGGTGGTTTCCCGAAAGAATTACAAAAGATTATTTTAAAAGGGAAAGAGCCATTAACAGTAAGACCAGGTGAATTACTAGAGCCAGTAGATTTCGAAGCGTTAAAAGAAGAATTATTCCATAAACTTGGACGCGAAGTAACGATTTTTGATGTAGTAGCATATGCTTTATATCCAAAAGTATTTATGGATTATGAAAAAGTTGCTGAGCTTTATGGAAATGTATCTGTACTTGATACACCGACGTTCTTCTATGGTATGAGACTAGGTGAAGAAATTGATGTAGAAATTGAACAGGGTAAAACATTGATGGTTAAACTAGTATCAATTGGAGAACCTCAGTCGGATGGAAACCGTGTTCTTTACTTGGAATTTAACGGTCAACCACGTGAAATTATCGTGAAAGACGAGAGTGTAAAAGCAACAGTTGCACAACGTGTGAAAGGAAACCGTGAGAATCCAAATCATATTAGTGCAACGATGCCAGGAACGGTAATTAAAGTAGTTGTAAAAGAAGGCGACGAAGTGAAAAAAGGCGATTCTATGGCAATTACAGAAGCGATGAAAATGGAAACGACAGTTCAAGCGCCGTTCAATGGTAAAGTGAAGAAAGTATATGTTAACGATGGTGATGCGATTCAAACGGGTGATTTACTTATTGAATTAGATCACTAAAATAAGAAAAGAGCTGTGTAAATACAGCTCTTTTCTTATTGCAAAAAATCCCTTGCCGAATTGGCAAGGGATTTTAGTTTTAAATTATTTTGTTTGTTTAGAAGTTGATTCGGCTTCTTTGGCATTCACTTTACTTCTTGTTCCCAGCATAACTAAATAGCATAGTACGGCAAACAAGCAAGAAATGAATAGAGAATGTAACAATGCCATTGCTAAACTAGCGTTTGTAAATACAACTAAAACTCCTACTACAGCTTGAAGTGTAACAAGGATAAATGAAATAATCCATCCCCAATATACTACAGATTGCTGCTTGTAATGGCGAATAGCGAGAATCATCGCGTATAGTATCCAAGCGAAAATTAACATCGCTGCAACTCTATGGCCCATTTGAACCCATTCATGTAGTTGAGTTGGCATAGGTCTGTTTTTGCTACATAAAGGAAAGTCTGGACAGGCTAAGCTAGCTCGTTCGTGACGTACTAAAGCACCTGTGTAGACGACGATATAACTGTAAATTGTTACACCATAAATATGAAATTTCATTTTTTTGTCCATAATAAGTGAACGTGCATCAAATTTTTGGTCAATTTCAAAGATAAGACACGTTAATAAAATGACAGAAGCAAATGAAATTAAGGAAATACCGAAATGGATAGCAAGTACAGCTGGCATTTGTCCCCAAACAACTGCTGCTGCTCCCATTAATGCTTGTGCAACTAAAAATACGAAGGATAAAATTGCTAACGTTTTTGTTTCACGCACATGTTTATAATATTTCCAGGACAAAATACAAAGTAGAGTGACAAGAATTCCAGCTGATCCTGATGTTAATCGGTGGCTAAGTTCAATAATAGTTTCCATTGATAAATTAGATGGAACAAATTCACCGTTACAAAGTGGCCATGATTTACCACAACCTTGACCAGAACCTGTTTTTGTAACTAAAGCGCCTCCTAATAAAACTATTAATAAATCAAGGCTTGTAATGACTGCTAACCATTTAATAAAGCGTTGCAATCTCTTTCACCATCTTTCTGCTATGAAGTTATTGCGAAATATTTTCATTCCATTATGTATAGAATAAAACGCGCTAGTTCCTATGATATATAAAAAATAATAAAATAGCAAAGAAATGGAGGGGGAAGGAAAGGGAGAGAAAATAGGTGTAAAAACAGGGTTCGCAAGGAAAATTTTGGGTGAAAAATAGGCTATTTTGAAAAGAAATGGGGAGAATACGTGTTAAATAGGACAAAATAGTTTATTATAGAAGGTAACATCATGTTATGATAAGGACAAGTCAGAATGAAGTTTTTTATATTCGACACAAAAAGTTCATGTTTTCTTCACAAAATGTTCGGGAAATATGATTTAATATATTGGAGTATGGGCGTAGATTAGTAGTAGAATGGGTTAACAATGTTTCTACTGTAATAATATTGCTATATAGAAGCGAATTATTTCATTTGAAATAGGCGCAAAAAGAAAGATGAAAGTTTTAAGAGGGGGTTAGAGTGATGAACCATGCAACAAGTGAGCTGCATGATGAGTCCGCTGTTACAAGTGTACCGGAAACAACTCGGTTACAAGATTTAAAAGCACTCGTTAAAATGGGGATTGTAAACTCAAATACACTTACTGTATTTACAGGATTTTGGTTGGCATTACACTTTAATGGATTAAGTGTAATGGACAATCTGGATAAGTTATTCTTTACAATCGTTGGTTCAGGATTAATTATGGCAGGGGTATGTTGTTTAAACAACTACATTGATCGAGACATCGATCCATTAATGGAAAGAACAAAGACCCGTCCAACGGTTACTGGAAAGTATAAACCAGGATTTGCACTTACATTTGGACTAGTCATATTACTTCTTGGTTTTGTATTTTTATTATTAACAACACCAATGGCAGTCTTAATGGGATTTATTGGTGCTTTCACATATGTTGTTCTATATAGTTTATGGACAAAGAGAAAGTATACACTAAATACTGTTGTAGGTAGTATATCTGGTGCAGTTCCTCCTTTAATTGGATGGGCAGCAATCGATCCATCTTTAGGCCATCCAATTGCTTGGATGTTATTTTTAATTATGTTTATTTGGCAAATCCCACATTTCCTTGCATTAGCAATGAAACGTGTTGATGAATATCGAAATGCAGGAATTCCAATGCTTCCTGTAGTTCATGGATTTGAAATTACGAAACGCCAAATTATGATTTGGACAGTATGTTTATTACCACTACCATTTTATATGAGTGGACTAGGGATAACATTTATGGTAATTGCAACACTGCTTAACATCGGATGGATCGTTTTAGGATTTTATGGCTTCCGTAAGAAAGATGACATCAAATGGTCCGTGCAAATGTTTGTTTATTCCCTAAATTATTTAACAATCTTATTTGTATCAATGATTGTAGTTACATTCTTCTAAGACAACGACATAATTGGATTTCTTTACGTTGAGATTTACTTTACTTAACTATAAAGTACAATCTAATTCACAAGGAAAGTGGGGGTTGTTTGTATGAAGAAACAGTGGCGACTGCTTTCGTTCGTTTCACTGCTGGCTTTACTGTTAGGGGGATGCGGTAAAGCCTTTCAATCTACTTTAATTCCGCAAGGAGAAGTAGCAAAAATGCAATATGATTTACTTCTACTGGCGAGTGCAATCATGGTAGGAGTAGTACTAGTAGTTACTATTATTTTCTTATATGTAATTGTGCGTTTCCGACAAAAGAAAGGTCAGGAAGATTATATTCCAGAGCAAGTTGAAGGGAATCACAAGCTAGAAATTATATGGACAGTTATTCCGATTATTCTTTTACTAATCTTAGCTGTTCCAACAGTTACATATACATTCAAACTTGCTGATGTAAGTGCGATGGAGAAAAAGAATATTGATAAAGATACTATCGTTGTTGATGTAACAGCGAATCTTTATTGGTGGGAATTTTCTTATAAATCAGAAAAGATAGTAACTTCGCAAGATTTGGTCATCCCCACAGGTAAGAAAGTGTATTTAAATTTGAAGGGTGCCGATATTAAACACTCATTTTGGGTTCCATCTTTAGCAGGGAAAATGGATACAAATACAGACAATGTGAACAAAATGTGGTTAAAGGCAGATAAATCGGGCACTTATAATGGTTTTTGTACAGAATTTTGCGGCCCATCACATTCTTTAATGCAATTTAAAGTGAAAGCTTTAGATGAAAGCGAGTACAAAAAATGGCTTGCTGATATGAAGAAGATTGATGGGAAGAAAGAAGTAGCTTCAACAAAGGCGCAAGAGGGCCAAGAAATATTTAATAAAAGCTGTATTGGTTGTCACGCAGTTGGATCTAATGATAGTAGACCACCTTCCGCTCGTATCGCACCAAACTTAGCAAACTTTGCGGATCGCGATATGGTTGCCGGTATTGCCGAAAACAATGAAGAAAACTTAAAAAAATGGCTGAAAGATCCTGAAAATATGAAGCCAGGAAACAAAATGACTGGCAAATATGGCAACTTAACGGATGATCAAATTGATGCATTAAATGCATACTTACAAACGTTAAAAGTTGAAAAGTAAAGAGGGACTATTCGCGAAGGGGAGGTTGAAAACGTGAGTTCTGTAGCAAAAAAACAGGGGATGGGTGCTGTCATATGGGATTATTTAACGACAGTAGACCATAAAAAGATTGCCATTCTCTATTTAATTGCAGGTGGATTGTTTTTTGTAATAGGCGGAATAGAAGCTCTATTTATTCGCCTTCAATTAGCGATTCCTAACAACGCTTTTCTTGTTGGGGATGCTTATAATCAAGTATTAACGATGCACGGTACAACAATGATTTTCCTCGCAGCTATGCCACTCGTGTTTGCATTTATGAACGCCGCTGTACCACTTCAAATTGGTGCACGTGATGTAGCGTTCCCGTTTTTGAATTCACTCGGATTTTGGTTATTTTTCTTTGGTGGAGTATTTTTAAATTTAAGTTGGTTTTTAGGTGGAGCACCTGATGCAGGATGGACATCTTATGCATCTTTAGCTTTAGCCTCTAAAGGTCATGGTGTTGATTTCTATGTACTCGGCTTGCAAATCTCAGGTATTGGTACATTAATTGGAGGAATTAACTTCCTTGTAACCATTATTAATATGCGCGCTCCAGGAATGACGTATATGCGTATGCCGATGTTTACATGGACAACATTTGTAACATCTTCGCTTATATTATTCGCTTTTCCGCCGTTAACTGTAGGATTAGGACTTTTAATGTTAGATCGTTTATTTGGAACAAGTTTCTTTAATCCGGCATTGGGCGGGAATACAATTATATGGGAGCATTTATTCTGGATTTTCGGTCATCCAGAAGTATACATTCTTATACTCCCAGCTTTCGGAATATTCTCAGAAATCTTCGCAACATTTTCGAAAAAACGATTGTTTGGTTATTCATCGATGGTGTTTGCGACTGTATTAATTGGATTTTTAGGATTTATGGTATGGGCGCACCATATGTTTACTGTTGGACTTGGTCCAGTTGCTAATGCTATTTTCTCAGTTGCAACAATGGCGATTGCGGTTCCGACTGGTATCAAAATATTCAACTGGCTCTTTACAATGTGGGGCGGAAGTATTCGTTTTACGACACCAATGATGTGGGCAGTAGCTTTCATTCCATCATTCGTAATGGGTGGAGTTACAGGGGTTATGCTAGCATCTGCACCAGCTGATTATCAATTTCATGATAACTATTTCGTAGTAGCACATTTTCATTATGTAATCGTTGGCGGTGTTGTATTTGGTTTACTTGCAGGAGCTCATTATTATTGGCCACTGATGTTTAATAAAGTATTAAATGAAACATTAGGAAAGATAACGTTTTGGCTATTCTTTATCGGCTTCCATTTAACTTTCTTTATTCAGCATTTCCTTGGCTTGATTGGTATGCCACGCCGTTACTACACATATCTTGAAGGGCAAGGGTTGGAAATGGGGAATATGATTAGTTCCATCGGAGCGGTGTTTATGGCTCTTGGAACGATTGTTCTTCTATTCAATGTAATTAAAACAACAGTATCAAAAGAAAAAGCTGGTCGTGATCCGTGGGATGCACGTACATTAGAATGGACAATGCCAGCACCGACACCAGAATATAACTTTAAACAATTACCATTTGTTCGCGGATTAGATCCGTTTTGGATTGAAAAACGTGAAGGTAATAAAGAAATGACAGCAGCGGAACCAGTTGGTGATATTCATATGCCAAATCCTTCGTTTTCACCATTTGTCATTTCTTTCGGATTGTTTATAGCGGCATTTGGTGCGATGTATATGCAGGGCGGAAAAGATAAGTTCTGGTTATTAGTAGCAATTATTGGTTTAATCATTACATTTGGCACAATGTTCCTACGTTCAGTAATTGATGATCATGGGTATCATATTCATAAAGAAGATTTAGAGGATAAGGGGGGCAAGGCATAATGCATGTAGATGAAAAATTAACGAATGAAACATTTCCAGCAGAGCCTGAAAAAGCAACCCTTGAAGGGAAAAATAAGTTTGTCGGTTTTTGGCTATTTCTTGGAGGCGAAACAGTGTTGTTCGCTTCCTTATTCGGAACATATTTAGCGTTAAAGAATTCTACAAATGGTGGACCAACATCTCAAGAGATGTTCCAAATGCCACTCGTTTTCATTATGACGATGCTTTTATTAACGAGTAGCTTAACGAGTGTATATGCGATGTATCACATGAAAAACTTTAACTTTAAGAAAATGCAGCTTTGGTTACTAGTAACAGTATTGCTAGGTTTAGGGTTTTTAGGATTTGAGATATATGAGTTTTATCATTATACACATGAATTTAAGCATACTATGAGAAGTAGTGCCTTTGGCTCTGCGTTTTATGCTCTTGTTGGTACACATGGACTCCACGTATTGTTTGGGTTATGTTGGATTTTAACATTAATCTTTAGAAATGCGAAGAGAGGTCTAAATTTATACAATGCACCGAAGTTTTATGTTGCATCGATTTATTGGCACTTTATTGACGTAGTTTGGGTGTTTATTTTCACTGTAGTATATTTAATGGGAATGGTGGGATAAACAATGGCGATAAAGCAAACGAATAATCCTAAAGTTGATCTTGTTTATCGGAAGAGAAAAAGTGCGGAGGAAATGAGGCATCAAGTTATTACGTTTGCATTAATGATTTTTTTAACATTAGTTGCATTTGTAGCAGTAGCGTATCCAAAAACTTTTAGTCCGATTTTCTCTGTACCGTTTATTTTACTATTAGCAGTGGTACAAGTAATTTTTCAATTGTATTATTTTATGCATATGAGTCATAAAGGACATGAAGCAGCAAGTTTCTTTCTTTACTCTGGTCTGCTAATAGGGTTAATTACAATTTTAGCTTTTATGACAATTGTGTGGATTTGAAAAGTGAAAAATAAGGGAGCTTGTGTTGTCACAGCTCCCTCTTCATATTATGAGATAACCTTACGAAGGCAGGTGTGAAAATGAGTAACTTGTGGATATTTGGTTTTCAGGCTTTATGGAGTCCAATCTTTTTATTATTTATGCTTTCGATTCTTATTGGGTACTTCTTAATTATTGGACCATATAGAATGCGATTTGAAAATGCGACGAAGGTAAGTAAGAAGCAAATTTTTTATTTTACGACTGGTATTGTTCTTTTATATTTTGTAAAGGGAGGGCCTATTGATTTAATTGGCCATATTATATTTAGTGCTCATATGTTTGAAATGGCAGTCATGTATATTGCAGTTCCACCGTTACTGTTGCTTGGTATACCAATTTGGTTATATCGTTACATTACTTCTTTTAAGTTCGTTCAAATTATATTAAAGGCATTTGCTAAACCACTTATTGCGTTGTTTGTATTTAACGGCCTGTTTTCTTTTTATCATTTACCAGTTGTTTTTGATACAGTAAAACAAAGTCAAATAGCTCATCCTATTTGTCTCGCTATATTGTTTTTTACAGCAATCATGATGTGGTGGCCGATGTTAAATCCATTACCAGAATATCAAACGTTAAGTGATATAAAGAAACTTGGTTATATGTTTGCTAACGGCATATTATTAACGCCTGCATGTGCGTTAATCATTTTTGCGACAGCCCCGTTATTTGCAACGTATACGGATCCGGCTGCTTGGATGAAAGCGATGGAACTATGTGTACCAGCGGGCACTTTATCAGATTTAAATATAACGGGACCAGAATTTTTGCACTGGATGCCAGTCGTACAAGATCAGCAAACTGGTGGTATCATAATGAAAATTGTCCAGGAAATAGTGTACGGTACAATTATAGGCTATGTATTCTTTAGATGGGCACGTAGAGAACGTGAAAAGGATAAGGAGCAGTTGCAACAATTGCCGCCGTATTTACAGATTAAGTAAAAAAGTGTATGGGATTCCATGCGCTTTTTCTTTTTTAGCTACCTTAAAAAGATTGAATTTTCTAACTTTTTATGTTAAGTTAGTGTAGGCGTGTACTAAAAGTGGAGATAAAATTTACTACTAGCTTTCATGCGTAATAATTCCATATGTAGTGCAAGTTTTTTAGAGAGTTACAAATATATATTGTTATCTTTAATAAACACGAACTATTTTAAGGGGGAGTTTAAATGGGTAGTAGTGGAAGTATGGTAAAGCCGATTAGTGGTTTTTTGACAGCACTAATTCAATATCCAGTACCAGTAGTAGAATCGCGTGCAGACATTGATAAACAAATTCAACAAATCATAAAAACAATTCATTCGACCAAATCAGGTTACCCTGGTTTAGAATTGATAGTATTTCCTGAATATAGTACACAAGGGCTCAATACAAAAAAATGGACTACAGAAGAATTTTTATGCACAGTGCCTGGGCCAGAAACAGACTTATTTGCTGAGGCATGTAAAGAATCTAAAGTATATGGTGTTTTTTCAATAATGGAGAAAAATCCTGATGGTGGAGAGCCATATAATACAGCAGTTATTATTGATCCACAAGGTGAAATGATTTTGAAGTATCGTAAGCTAAATCCTTGGGTGCCAGTCGAGCCTTGGAAAGCTGGAGATTTAGGCTTACCTGTTTGTGATGGACCTGGAGGAAGTAAATTAGCTGTTTGTATTTGTCATGATGGCATGTTCCCTGAAGTAGCTCGTGAAGCGGCCTATAAAGGTGCAAATGTCTTAATTCGTATTTCTGGATATAGTACACAAGTTAGTGAACAATGGATGCTAACGAATCGTTCAAATGCATGGCAAAATTTAATGTATACATTGTCGGTAAACTTAGCGGGTTATGATGGTGTATTTTATTACTTTGGTGAAGGACAAGTATGTAATTTTGATGGGACTACTTTAGTACAGGGTCATCGAAATCCTTGGGAGATTGTTACTGCTGAAGTATATCCAGAACTAGCAGATCAGGCTAGATTAGGATGGGGATTGGAAAATAATATATATAATTTAGGTTCAAGAGGATATGTAGCAACTCCTGGTGGGGTGAAAGAAAATCCATATACGTTTGTAAAAGATTTAGCTGAAGGTAAATATAAGGTCCCCTGGGAAGATGAGATTAAAGTAAAAGATGGATCTATTTATGGATATCCAGTAAAAAAAACGATTCATTCTTAGGGAAGGGAAATAAAACAAGCGCATCATATTGATGCGCTTGTTTTTGTTAATCAATAATTTGAAATTCTTTTAACTCTTTTTCGACATTTTGTAGGAGTTGTTCGCTTTTTTGAAGTACATTCGTTGGGAAAGTCTCATCATCACCATATTCAACGCCGTGAGGATAATAATGTTTTCCTAATAAGGGGGGGAGTAGTTTTACTTCAGCGTGTCTACTGCCAATGTCACCTTCAACAGCAACTCCTTGCACTCGTAAATAATAAACATCCTTTAATATTTCAAATTTATAATCGTATGTAACTCGTTCATAATCCCACTGTCCGGCAAGTACGAAGTGGTTGTTTTCCATGATTTCAGTTAAAAGAGTTAATTCAACGACGGCTCCATTAAATTTCGTATTTGTAAATTGCATATAATACCTCCTTTTTTAATGTTACACCATTATTTTTATAATAGTATGAATAATAAGAAAGTGCAATTCATATTGAGAGAAAAGGGATAATCCAGACTTTTTTCACAAAAATATGATATAGTGAAAAGAGTACGGTACACACAAAAAGAAAGAAAAGGATTTGTGTATATCTCAATTTTATGTTTTGTTCAGGAGGTATATCGTTTGAAGAAATTATTGCGTATCGTAATGATTACATTTTTAATTTTAGCTGTTGATTTATACGGGAAATTACTCGTTTCACAATATATATTAACCCCATCTCAATCAAAGCAAGAAAATAAAATTGTGAAAAAGAAAAAGCAAATTAAGGAAGACTCCTCAGACACTGTTTTAAATATGATTGGTGAAGACTCTGAAAACCTATTAGCGAAGTGGGGAGAACCCTCTCGAATAGAGCCATCTGCATACGGATATGAATGGTGGGTATACAACCAGGATTTAACTCAGTATGTTCAATTTGGAGTTTCTGAACGTAAAGTTGTAACGGCATACGCAGCTGGTGAACAAGTTAAGGTTCCACCTTATTATATAAATGAAAAATATGAAGAAGTATATAAAAAAAGTCCGCTTTCGCATGAAATTTCATTAAAAAGAGGGAAAAATAGTTATCAATTTGAGCTATCTGATACCGAAGTCATGGAACAACCGTTAATACCTGTAGAAGATGGATGGGCGCAATTGTATTTTGATCAATTTACACATGAGCTTGTTGGTGTTCGTTATATGGATGATGAAACTTTATTACGCCAAAGACCGTATCAGCTCGTTTATTCAGGTGAATTAATAGCAGAACAACCATTGACTCCAGAAAAAATAAAACAAGTAGAAAATGGGAATATGCAACAAATTTTTGATTTAACAAATATCATTCGAAGTCGTCATAAATTACCATTATTAACATGGGATCAGGAAACAGCAGATGTTGCTGTTGGTCACAGTAAAGATATGAAAGACAATAATTATTTTTCTCATGACTCACCTACATTAGGTACACTAGGAGATCGTTTGCAGCGCGGGAAAGTAGGATTTCAACTTGCTGGTGAGAACATAGCGGCGCAACATAGTGATGGAATTGCGGCAGTGCAAGGTTGGTTAAATAGTGAGGGGCATAGAAAGAATTTATTAAATGAACAATTTACAGGATTAGGTGTTGGTGTATACGATAAATTTTATACACAAAACTTTATTCGAAAATAAAGCGAAACTGTAAGCGGTGGGGTGTTACATCACCTAATTAGTTACTTCGTATTCACTGAATTGTAGGTGGGAATCTGACCGTATGCAAATAGCAGAAAAAAAGGTGCATGAATCGTCTAAAAATAGGCGAACCATGCGCCTTTTTTTTCTTACTATATAGTAGATATACATGGAGAGGTGAGGATTATGCCAACAACAAAAGGACCGTTACATCCATCGGTTCAACAGTTTAAAGAATTTGTAAACCATCACCCTAAAATGGTTCATGAGGTTAGAAGTGGTCACAAAACATGGCAACAATTTTATGAAGAATGGTACTTACTTGGTGAAGAAGATCCAATATGGGCAACTTATAGACCGGATGGAGCGCCTGCGTTTTCTTCGGTAAAAGAAAATAAAAAAGAAAAAGATAATCGAACTGAAGAGGAAAAAACTGCTGATGTGATGGGGCAAATGCTTTCTTTTTTTAAAAAGTTGGACGTGGAACAAATGCAGAACCATTTAGCCAATGTGACGAGTGCAATTGGGAGCGTGCAACAAGTTATTCAGCAATTTCAAGGTAACCGTACGCAGCAAGAGCAAAGTACTTCAGAAAATAACCCGTTTTTCTTTCAAAAGGATTAGGGGGAAAGATGATGAGAGCAGAAATTATGGAGTTTATAAAGGCTGATGAGGATTTATCTCGTTATATTAGAGAGCAACCGTACTGGTATAGAAAATTAACACGAAATCCTGAAGAAAAAGAGGCTTTTGAGTTAGCGGCGATGCAACATTTCAAAAAAACGATACCAGATAAAGTGGAAAAGTTTCAAAATCAATTGGCCGTTGCTTCGATCATGATTGATATGTTTCAGTATATGAAGCAACAAAACGCAACCTAATTGGAAGTGAAAAATATGTCCGTCATGCAGAACTTTTGTTACAATAGAAGTTGATTATTTAAAAAGGAGTTGCAGCATGACGGAAATTTGTTTAGTACGACATGGACAAACTGATTGGAATTTTCAAGAAATTATTCAGGGGCGAGAAGATATTCCGCTTAATGAAGTTGGTAAGAAGCAAGCGAGTCAAAGTGCAGCTGCTTTACAAGAAGAAACGTGGGATATCATTATAAGTAGCCCGTTAATTAGAGCGCAAGAAACGGCTAATGAAATCGCAACGGCAGTTGGATTACAATCGATTTTATTAGATGAGCGATTTGTTGAACGGAATTTTGGAGAAGCTTCAGGGAAGCCGGTTGCGGCTGTTAGAGAGTTGATTGCTGAGGGTAAAGTAGAAGGTATGGAGCGAGATGAAGAGATTGTAGCTCGTTGCTTTGCTGCTTTAGAAGATGTTGCGACAACTCATTTTGGCAAACGTATTATTATTGTTGCTCACTCACACGCGATAAAAGCGATTTTACATGCCATTGAACCAGATGAAATTACATTTAAGACACCATTAAAAAATGCGTGTATTAGTTATGTGAAACAAAATAGTGGAAAATGGGATGTTCTTAAATATAATATAGCGGAACATATTAATGTATAAGTGTGTACGGATATAGTGTAAAAATAGTTACGTTATATCTTTCTTTTGAGTAAGTCACTTCAATTAGTAGTTCTAATCTAAATGTGGTATGATGGATACTCGGAGGTGTCTCTCATGATTGTAGCGACGCTAGAAAGCGTATTAATATTAGATAAGGCAGAGCAGCTTGCAAAAGCGATTATCTGTTCAGATATAGCAGAAGATTATCGTAAGTATTATAGAGAATTACATGAAGATATGGAACTTCAGACGCTAATTCAGCAATTTACAGCGATGAAAGAACGGTATGAGGAAGTACAGCGTTTTGGAAAATACCATCCTGACTATACTACCGTGTCGATGAAAATGAGAGAATTAAAGCGTTCTGTGGACTTACATGATAAGGTTGCAGCTTTTAAAAGAGCAGAAACTGCTTTGCAGAAGTTATTAGATGAAGTTAGTGTAGCAATCGGTTCGGAAGTGTCTTCTTCCATTAAAGTGCCAACAGGAAATCCATTCTTTGATGCTGGTGGCTGTGGTGGAGGTTGTGGTACTGGCGGAGGTTGTGGTTGTAAAAAAACGGGGTGATGTACCCCGTTTTTTAGAAGTTGGAAGAAAACGTATACAGAGTTTGTCCTGTAATGTTATAAATTTCTGATTGGTTTTCATAGAATATAAAATATATGTTTTTAAAAGGAGAAGATGGAGAAGATTATGTTCGGGCAACGACAAAGTATGATTGTTTATTTACATTCATTGAAACATGCCAAGATTTTAAGGAAATATGGTAACATACATTACATATCAAAACGATTAAAATATGCTGTAGTATATTGTGATATGGAACAAATTGAGCATATGATGCATAAGTTGAACAAACTTCCTTTTGTGAAAAAGATAGAACAGTCGTATCGCCCGTATTTAAAAACGGAATTTGAAAATTCCCGTCCTGATCGAGCAAAAGAATACGATTATAGCTAATAGAAAAAATCCCCTGCTAAATTTAGCGGGGGATTTTTCACTTGAAATAACGTGTTATTTCATCGGAGGAATGAAATTGTTCATTCGTAAAATACCAATTAAATGATTAAAAAATAGTTCTTTTTCTGGGAAAGTTGTAGATGGTTTTACAGTAAAGGTAGCCACTTTTTTCCCGAGTTGTTCTGCCGTTTCTTCAAATAAAATGACACGTTTACTTTTTTTATTTTCAAATACAGGAATGCCTTCACGACATATGTATAATGGTTGGAAATCACCAGTAGTAGTTGGTTTTAATATTACAACAAGCGAACACACTTTTTTATCGTTTTTTATCGTTTCAAATTGTAACATATGTGCTATACGTTCTTGATTTGTTTTGGCAATTTCAAGTAATTCATATAAATCAGAGTAGCCTTCTCCAAGTTCTATAAAGCGTTGAATCATATCTTTTCCTCCTCTTTCTTTTACTGTACCATTTCACTTTTTAAATGAAAAGCACACAAAGAAAAAAAACCCTGCATAGCAGGGCCCTTCTTATACTAGCATGTACTAGTAAGAAGGCAAAGGGAGAGGAGAAACCGGAGGAAGAACTTATGGGGAAACGTAAGTCTTCTCCGCGGTTGGCAACAACATCGAAGGTGATGTTGTTATAATTATTTATGTCCAATCTAAATGAAGATATACATAATGAAATTAAATTTTATGTTGGGCTTTTTATTTTTCTTTTTTTTATTTTGTGATAGGATAAAAAAGATAAAGTGGAACTAATATACATATTGGGTTCATATTAGTGAATGATGAGATGAATACATAAAAATAACGAGAGGTTATTTGAGGCCGAGTTTTTCTATAGTTAGGTGAATGTGGTTTGTTAACGGTTACCGAAGTGGGAATGGCTTTCTATAATCGCTCGATAGATTGAAATAAAGGTAGTGACAACAGATGAGAGTAGTTTCAGGAAAATGTAAAGGACACCCACTTAAAGCGGTTCCTGGTAATACAACACGTCCAACGACAGATAAAGTAAAAGAATCTATTTTTAATATGATAGGTCCTTATTTTGATGGTGGTATCGCCCTTGATTTATTTGGTGGTAGTGGTGGTCTTGGAATTGAGGCTTTGAGCAGAGGGATCGATAAAGCAATTTTTGTTGATCGGGATAGTAAAGCGATAAAAGTAATTCATCAAAATTTAGAAAGTTGTAGGGTACAGGAACAAGCTGAAGTATATCGAAATGATGCTGAACGTGCAGTAAAGGCGTTAATAAAACGTGAAATGTCATTCGATCTTATATTAATAGATCCTCCATATAAAGAGCAAAAAATTGTATCTTTAATTAGTGTAATGGATCAACATGGATTGCTACATAGTGATGGATTAATTATGGCAGAGCATGGTAATGATGTAGTTTTACCTAATTCAATAGGAAGGCTTGTAAAAGTACGAGCTGAGAATTATGGGATTACTGCAATATCGATTTATAAGTATGAAGGTGAGGGGACAGAATGACAAGTATAGCGATTTCTTCAGGAAGTTTTGATCCAATTACCCTTGGGCATCTGGATATTATTAAAAGGGGAGCAAAAGTATTTGATGAGGTGTACGTAGTCGTTTTAAACAATTCATCAAAAAAACCATTCTTTTCAGTTGAAGAGCGATTAGAACTAATTCGAGAAGCGACAAAGGATATCCCGAATGTAAAGGTAGATTCGCATAGTGGGCTATTAGTAGAGTATGCAAAAATGCGTAATGCAAATGCAATATTACGTGGTTTACGAGCAGTTTCTGATTTTGAATATGAGATGCAAATTACTTCTATGAATCGAAAATTAGATGAAAATATTGAAACATTTTTTATTATGACAAACAACCAATATTCATTTTTAAGCTCGAGTATTGTAAAAGAAGTTGCGAGGTATGGAGGAAGTGTAGTGGATCTTGTACCTCCTATTGTAGAGCGTGCTTTAAAAGAAAAGTTTCAAACCCCGTTAAAGTGAACGGGGTTTTTCTTTATACGTGCGCAAAAATAATAAAATAACATATAAGTATAGACAAAATAATGTAAAAATTGGTCCATAATGTATAAAAGATGTCCAAATTTCATGTAGTATAGAAGGATGCTCGGATAAAAATACAGGAATATCTTTTGGCATAGGTGAGAAAGAACTCACTTTCTCATAAAATGGTGTCCAAAATACAAATGTAAAAATAGGGGCAAGAATACTTTGAATAATTCGTGCGAAAAAATAGGGTTTAAATCGGATATCTGTTTCAGCTAATATACTAGCAACTTGTGCCTGAATAGAAAGGCCGCTAAATGCTAAAATGAAGCTTGTTACCATAGCTTGTTGTAAGAGCGGTGTTTCATTTATTTGACTAATCATTTGGCTTCCGAGTGTCATTTCGAAAATACCTGATAATATAGGTATACTAAAATCTGTACTTAGTTGGAAGAATGATAAAATATGTTGCATAATAAAAGAAAGAGCTGCTGTAATGTGGAATACAGTAATCATTTTATTTAACACAGAGAATAAAATAATAAATCCGCCAATCATAAGTAATGTTTGAATAGAAGAAACAATGGCATCCCCAAGTAATTTACCAATTGGTCTTTTTTCTTGTAAGCGTGTCTCGTGAAGAATTAAAAAAGGGTTTTGAAAGCGACGTTTTTTTGTAGTGTGTGTATTATTTTTGTAAGCGGTATTATCGCCGTAAAAACGCATAATTAATCCGACAGCAAAGTTACTGAAATAATGGGCAGCGGCTAATATAATTCCTAATTTCGGATTATTAAAAAAGCCGATAGACACAGCACCGAAAATAAAAAGTGGATTGGAAGAATTTGTGAAAGAAACGAGGCGCTCCGCTTCAATCTGAGTTAAAAGATTGCTTTTTCGTAGTCTAGCGCTTAATTTGGCGCCTGCAGGGAAACCAGAAGCCATTCCCATCGCCCAAACAAATCCGCCTATCCCTGGAACGCGAAAAAGTGGGCGCATGAGTGGTTCTAATATAACGCCAATAAATTTTACAACACCGATACTAATTAGAAGTTCCGCAATGATGAAAAACGGTAGTAGTGAAGGGAATACAACTTCCCACCATATATTTAACCCGCGAATAGAAGCTTGCAAAGCGGCTTGGGGGTGGAGTACAAGAGAAAAGGTTAAAAATAGCGTTGATATGGTAAGGAAAGCGGTTTTCCATTTTTCATACATGTAAGTAAATCCCCCTTTGTCCCAAAAAACGTTCATTTCAGTATACGTGGATACGTAGTGAATTTAGACCATAAGTATGAAAAAGGAATGAAAAAAATTAAAGGGTGAGAAAAATGAAAGAACCAAAGATTGGTTTAGCGCTTGGGTCTGGAGGAGCGAAAGGGTTTGCTCATATTGGTGTAATAAAGGTTTTAAGGGAAGCGGGTATCCCTATTCACATGATTGCAGGAAGTAGTATGGGGGCGCTAATAGGTACGTTTTATGCGGCAAGTAGTAACGTTGAAAGATTGTATAAATTGGCATCTGTTTTTAAGCGGAAGTATTATTTAGATTTCACGGTACCGAAAATGGGATTTATTGCTGGAAAACGTGTCAAAGATATGATTAAAATGTTTACATATAATAAAAATTTAGAAGAGTTAGATATCCCGACGGCTGTTGTGGCTACTGACATATTGAAGGGGGAAAAAGTGGTTTTTACAAGTGGGCCAGTTGCAGATGCGGTGAGGGCTAGCATATCTGTTCCTGGAGTGTTTGTACCAGAAAAAATAGATGGAAGATTATTAGTGGATGGTGGAGTCATTGATCGCATCCCAGTATCGGTTGTGAAAGAGTTAGGGGCCGATATTGTTATCGCTGTTGATGTATCTCCAATTAAGGTGAATGGCGATGTTACGTCCATTTATGACGTAATCATACAAAGTATTGAAATTATGCAGCATGAGCTTGTAATGAATCGGCAAATTGCATCGGATTTAATGATGCGACCAGCTGTAGAGCAATTTAGTTCACGTGCTTTTACAAACATTGAAGACATTATTCGAGTTGGAGAAGTAGAAGCAGAAAAACATGTTTCAAATATTTATTTATTAATTGAGCAGTGGAAGGAGAAACATAATGTTTAAGCGTTTTCGGTTTATATATGCAATCTTAATAGGGGTTATATTGGCGATGTTACTTGTTTACGTACGTTTACCGTATTATATAACAAAACCAGGAATGGCTGCCAAATTAGAGCCTTATGTTCAAGTTGAGGGTGGAACGAAAGAATCTGGTGATTTTATGCTTGTTACGGTTTCAATGGGACCAGCAAATGTGGTGAATTTAATAGCGGCACAGTTTAATAAATATACACATATTTCGAAAGCGGAAGAAATATTGCAAAAAGGTGAGAGTGATGAAGAATATCAATTTCGCCAAAATTATGCGATGAAAGATTCGCAAAATGCAGCAATTTATAATGCATATAAACGTGCAAATCGCTCAGTATCTTTTGAAAATAAAGGTGTATTAGTTGCTGGTGTGGCAAAAGGAATGCCGTCAGAAGGAAAGCTTAAGCTTGGTGATGTTATTATAGCTGTTGACGGAAAAACATTTGAAAAGACGGAGCAATTTATTGAATATATGACAGGGAAAAAAGAAAACGATGCTGTAAGTATTGAGTACATGAGAAATGGAAAACAATTGAAAGAGAATTTAAATGTAAAGACGATTCCTAATGGGAATGGGCGTGTCGGCATAGGTGTTTCTATCGTTACGGAAAGAGAATTAGTGGTCGATCCGAAAGTGAAAATTAATTCTCATGAAATTGGTGGACCATCCGCAGGTTTAATGTTCACATTAGAAATATATAATCAACTTGTGGAAGAAGACTTAACGAAAGGACATGAAATAGCTGGAACAGGTACAATTAATGAAAAAGGAGAAGTGGGCCCAATTGGTGGTATAAATCAAAAAGTGGTGGCTGCTAGCGATGCCGGGGCTGAAGTGTTCTTTGCGCCAAATGAAAAAGGTGCGGAGAAATCGAACTATAAAGATGCACTTGAGACTGCAAAGGATATTAAAACAAAAATGAAAATTGTACCAGTAGATACGCTGGATGATGCGTTAACATATTTAGAAAAGATGGATAAGGAAAAAACCTCTCTGAAATAGAGAGGTTTTTTTATAGGAATTTTGTAGTTGTTTCATCATAGCGAACAGGATGGTGTGTTATATCCTGTTTTAATAGTTGTGTGCGTAACGGTTCGTGCATGATGGAGAAATATACAGAGTTTGCTTTTTTCTCTATATCTAAAGCGGCATGGTCGAATGTTTTTGTATGAGTAAGGATTGGAAGTTCGATTTTTTTCTTGTTTTTTGAAAGGTAAGTTTGTCCTTTTTGTGACATACCTAGCAGGCGAATATATGGTGCGTGTTGTTCTATATTTGCGCTACGTATTTCCTCTTTTGTTGTGTTTGTTAAAATGTGTGTACAAGCTCTTTGTAATCTAGTCCATGTATAACGTTTTGTTTTTAATGCTTCCATGAATGAATAGAAGGAGGAACTGTTTTGTATTTTTGATAAAATACGATGCTCTAAACCTTCTTCTATTTCATATATATGTCGTAAGTCCCCTGGAGACATCGTCATGAGTCTATATTTAAAAAATGAAAAGTATTGTTCCCAATTATGTAATATCCCGTAATTTTGTTTGTAATTTGCTAAAAGCGAAGTGGTTGCCTGTGGGAGAAAAGGTTCAATTGTTGTAAATGATCCTTCTTCGCTAAAGAGTTGTTTTCGGATGCTTGTCGCGCTTGCAATATGTTGGTCATTAAATGTTTCATCATGATAATGAGAGGCAAATCTTTTTATAGTTTGAGCTTGTATAGAGCTATTTTGTGACAGAATTGCTTTCATATATTGGAAGCCTAAAATATTATTTGGTTGTGACATATCTATGTTTTTTTCAGATGTTAAAATGTGTGAGAAAGCATCCGATGTTGCTTTTGCATAACTATTACCAGCGTCCATGAATTGTTTTACAAGGTAGTTAAAAGTCTCTTCTTCGTTTTTTTGTACGGAGATGGTATTATAAAAATTTTCGATTTGTCCATCCTCACTACCGAAACAAATTTCAGAAACACGTAGGGCATTTAAAATGGAAATAGCACCATTTGCGAAGGTTTCAGCCTTTTGTGTTGCAAAGACGTATGGAAGCTCTACAACAAGGTCTACGCCGTTTGCTAAGGCCATTTTAGTGCGATACCATTTGGAAATGAGTGCGGGCTCACCACGCTGTAAAAAAGGACCACTCATAACGGCAATTATTATATCGGATTGTGTTAACTTTTTTGTCTGTTGCACATGATAAAGATGACCGTTATGAAAAGGGTTATATTCAACAACTATACCACCAGCTTTTATGGTAATCTCTCCTTTCGATGTAGCATCTTTTTGAAAAACGTGATACTCTATATATTATTTACTATGATGACTTCATTATAGTGTAAAGAAAAAACTTACACTATAAATGTATTATACCACTTATACCGCGGGGTTTAATCCTCTTGTTTTTCTTCACTGACCACTTTTTGACCACTTCGACCACTTTTCAGTACATTTCCTAGCATTTCAGTTACTTCAATTTGACGTTCTTCATAAACATCCGTATAAATATTTAAAGTTGTAGAAACATTTGTATGACCAAGTAATTTTGAAACAACCTTTGCATTTGCGCCAGAATCGATTAAAATAGTTGTAAACGTTCTTCGGATATCGTGGAATCTAATATACGGTACGTCAATTGCTTCGCACAAAGCATGCATCTGGTAGCGTATCGTATATGGATGCACGATTTTTTTATTTCTTGTACAAATTAATAAATCGAAAGAATTCTCTTTCTTATGACTTCGATATTCTAACAACTCTTCCATTAATTCTTCTGTCATGGGGATTATGCGATTAGATGCTTCGGTTTTTGTCTCCCCTAATTCGTATTTACCATCTACAAGTGTTAAAGTTCTTTGTACATGAATAGTCTTGTTTTCGAAATTAATATCATCCCACTGTAGAGCCAATACTTCGCCAATCCGCATGCCTGTATGCAACGCTAAAACAAACGCAATATAATAGCTTCCTTTTATTTTTGCATACTCCATAAACTTCATGGCTTGTTCAACTGTCCAACTAGCTTGCGACTTCTTTTTAACTTTAGGCCGTTTAGCTTTCTTAGCAGGATTAGAGTTAATCATTTCTAGTTCTACGCCTTTATCGAGGATTTGTTTTAACATAACATCAACAGATGAAATGTATTTCGTAGTTAGACCCTCTTTAAGTAGCTTCTGGTGAAAATTATGAACAGTCAATGGTTTTATATCTGATAATCTCTTTTCACCAAATTCAGGCATAACACGTGAGCGTAGAATGCGTTTGTATTGATACAATGTTGATGGTCTACATGATGATTCTTTCTCTTGCATCCAGATTTCTACGAGCTGAGAAAAGCGAATATCACTATTCTCGTAATCCCCATTTGCTAAATCATTTGTAACTTTAGCCACTTCTTCTTGAGCAGCTTTCTTTGTTTTAAAACCACCTTTAGTGATTTGTTTCCGTTTACCTGTGATAGGGTCTTTGCCGACATCCATGGTAAAAGACCACTTCTCACCACGTTTACGAAAGTATGCCATGATTGTAGAGTAGGAAGCGAGCGCCTTGTCATATTGCTATGATAGGTTTCTCAAAACCCCTCACCGAACCGTACGTACTCCTCTCAGAGTATACGGCTCTCCATCAATTGCTTGTCAAAGTTATTTTTTTCTGTTTTTCGCTATAAGTTCTACTCTCATATCATAGTGAATTTCATTATGGCAATCCTCACATACGGCTAATGTTTTGCGTCTACGGGCAATCATTAATTTTTGCCATTTGGCTTTGCCTTTCTCAACATCTTTCATTTTTCGGACATGGTGCATTACTAAGTTAGAATCGGTTTTACCACAATGTTCACATTTGTTGGCTGACAACCTATCCATAAGACTAGTTGTTGACATATGAACTCTTGAGGCTAACAAGTTGTCGATGTTATTTTCTTGTGTTTTCATCTTAGTTATATCAACCGTTCTAAATCCTTCCCTGTAGAAAGAATGAGAGTGTTGTTTGCCTTTTTTATCTTTGTAATTGACTATGAATACACCGTTTTTGCAATATTTCCCCTTAATTTTTCCGATTGAGCTTTTATATTTATTGGCGAATGTTTTATACATGCTGTATTCTAGAACGTAACTGAATTTTTGGAGTACCGTTGAATTAACTGCATATTTGTAGTAGTTGTACATCCCTCTGATCTGTAATACATAATTATGTAGTATTTCCAAATCATCTAGGTGTGCCATTTCCGGTCTATGCTTTGGTTTCCAAGTTTCTTTCCCATTCACATACTTCATTTCTAAAACATTCAGGGCAAGTAATTTATTTCGCCATGTTTCATGGGGGATTTCAAGTCTTACTTTTAGATTGTGATGTCTTCTTTTTGCACCTTTCACCGAGTATTTGGTAAATAACTCGTTTCTAGTGATATTGACGTTGTACCCAAGAAATGTTGCTTTCTTGCTAGAGTGGGTGATAAGTGTTTTTTCTTCTGATAAAGTTAATTTTAATTCTTCATTGAGAAATTGAGCTATATCAGATTTAATGGCTTTGGCATCATCTTTACTGCCGATTATCATTACAATAAAGTCATCAGCATATCTAACATATTTTAGTGACTTAAATTTATCCGACATTGGATTGTAGTAGGGACGTTGTCCCCTTTCCTTAACCCATTCGTTGACTTGCTCGATTAATTCCTGAGCTTCATTGTGTTTACCTTGTTCTCTTAGTAAGTCTGCTTTCTTACGCCCTCTTTTTATTTTGAGGTGTAAGTATTGATATCTTTTATCAACTTCTCTGTCTTTTGGTTGACCTTTTCCGAACTTTTCAGCGTATTTTTCCATGTATATATCTAGTTCGTTTAGATATATGTTGGCAAGAAGAGGACTGAGAATCCCTCCTTGTGGTGTTCCACTGAATGTTTTGTGGAATTGCCAATCCTCCATGTACCCAGCTCTTAGGAACTTCCATATTAATCCGATGAGTGTTTCGTCATTGATACGTTTTCTTAGTAGGTTAATTAGGATATGGTGGTCGATATTGTCAAAGAAACCTTGAATATCACCTTCAATAAACCATTTAGTTCCATTACCACTCTTTTTAATTTGTTTCAAAGCTGTATGACAACCCCTATTTTTCCTGAATCCATGTGAGTTCTCAGAGAAGTTTGGTTCATAAATTGCTTCTAAGATATACTTTATTACTAATTGGACAAGTTTATCGTCAAATGTCGGTACCCCAAGAGGACGTTTTTTCTTACTCCCTTTTTTATCAATATATAGTTTTCTTTAATAGTATTCTTCGACAAGGTGTTCAATACATAAACTGGATTTCTCATCAGCATCTCGCTTCCTTCCTGTTTATTATCATCATGAACTAATTGACTACCTTCCTTCGCCATCCTGATTTCACAACCATGACCTAACGTAATTTGTCATACGTTAGTGTGATAGGCTTTCCCTATCTCTGACTACTACGAAGGCTCCGTTACCATATGGAATATTCAAGAGCCACATTTCTTGGTTTTTACCTTGAAATCATCCTCTATAGCCATAAATGGCGCTTCCACTTAGGTAATCCCCATTTAGTACCTTGTAAATAGTTTGTAGTAATGTCGGTTGGGACTTTCAATCTTTACTAATGTACTTTAGTTGGTTCTCTAGTGTGAAACACACCTCTCTCCACAAAAAATAGATGAGCTGAACTAGAGACATATCGTTTCAATGTCTATTTCGATATGGTCGTCGATAAGACCCCTTGATTTATCCTTCACGCAGTTTAGCATTCAACCTTGTTTACCACGGTACACCTAGAAATTCAGTCGCACTCATGACATTAGAGTGACTTATCCCGTTGCAGCCATGCTACACTCCCCGCTCACTTTCGATTACGGATAAGGCTACCGGTGTCGGGTTGTTATCTTGTTTCACTTCACCCGCTGATTTACTAAATCAGAGTTTACAAGGCCCTTATGGGCGCACTTTCACCTCGTCATAATCGTTTTCTAGATACAAGCTGTGATATGTGGTAGTGGTATAAGAAATGATAGCATGTAAGCCTAATTTCTGTAAAAGGAAATTTACAGATATAGAACAAGTGAGCTACAATATTTATATACAAAAAGAAAGGGGGATAAAAAATGGGAGAATTCACAAAAGAACCTGGTGGGCATAAAGTTACTGACCCTGGTGTAGGTTGGCACAATGAACCAGGTGGCGGTGGCTGGAAATGCAACGAAGACCCCGGGACGGGTTGGAAGACAATTACTGGTCCAAGTATAGGTGTGTAAGAAAAGGGGGATTACGAAATGAAAAAGTACATAAAAGAACCTGGTGGTTCAAAGATGATTCCTGATCCAGGTACAGGAATGGGGATTTTCGATCCAGGACCTGGTGGCGGGTATACAATTGATCTAGGTGGAGTATGGCGAAAAGAACCAGGAGGTTTAAGAAAATGAGAAAAGATTACTTTGACCCAGGCGGCTTAGGAGTAAGTCAATTGAAATATGACCCGAATCCAGGTGGAGGGTACGTAAAAGACCCAGGCACAGGAATATAAAAAAGAGAGCTAAGCGCTCTCTTTTTTTGTTGATAAAAATTTGTTAATTTTTACCGTTGCGATTGGAAATGTTTTCTACTACAATCGACTCATAATAGCTCGTTATGATTTTTCAGGAACTTTGCATATAAAACGAGTTGTTTACAGAATTGCTCTCGTTGAGATTCATCCAGGCCTGCGAAAACCGTTTGAATCTCATTGAGAGCATTTGCTATATTTTTCTCGTTTAGTGTAGTTGTTCTGCCCATTAAAGCATCAACAGATACACCTAGATATGATGCAATACGATCCAAAGTGTCGAGATCAGGCTGATTATAGTTGATTTCTAAATTGCCAACCTGGCTACGACTTAATTGCACTTTTTCACCGAACTCGGATTGAGTAAGGGAACGACTTGCTCTAAATTTTTTTAAATTTTCTCCAAATGTATTCATAGTTTTAGTATAAATACATGAGAATTTTTAGACTATATATGTCATGAATTTTGTCCGTATAATAATAAATATCACACTAATTGACAATTCTATTGAGAAATTGTAGAACAAATGTTCTTTTGGTGGTAAAATATTCTTAATGAAAAAATAGACTTTTTGAAAAAAACTTTCTCAACATGATTTGACCATAATAGGAACGAACATTCTAAATCTTATGATAAACTTAATTTAATGAAAAAAGGAATAAAAAAGACCCACGGTGTTATAGATGTAAGGCCGCACATCTATAACATTTCACCCTAGCATAGATAGGGAAAAGTTTCCATGAGTCATTACATAGTATATCACACTTCGTAAGCGTAAAAAGAATTATGGTTCATTTTCCTATTGAGAAATAAGGGATGTGTTTTGGGTTCTGATTTAGGAGGGAATTTTATAATGAAGAGCTTTATCAAGAACTTACAAGAACATATCAATTATGTTAAGTTGGACGTTGGTGCATTAGCTAAAAAAGCAGATATTGATAGGACTAATCTTAATAGGGTATTAAATGGGAAAATTAAAGAAATGAAGTTAGAGTCATTCTTATTAATGGCTCCCGACTTGTATCCAAACTGGACGGAGCGTAGAAAGAAAATTAGAGAATTTATATTGGCTTGTGAGAGTGATCTAAACGTAAAAAAGGGACTGTCCTATTGTCAAACAATTGGTGAGTATCAATTAATGAAAAAGTTAATTAAAAAACATATTAACAATGATAAGAAAGAGAAAATAAACAAGTATCTACATTTGTATGATTTATATAATCAAAGAAATTTGAGCAAATTAGAAGGAGAAGGATTACAACGGAAATTAGATGAATTATCCCATTCTAAAAATGTTGACTATCAAATAATAGTAGACATGTTACATGGATTTGCGCTATATGATAGTAGTAATTTCATGGCTATGGTCCCGTATTCTAAAAAGATTGATCAAAATTTACCACTCGTAGAAAACGCATTTATAAAAAAACATTTGGACTTACAACATGATGATCGAAAAGCTCATATTAACTTGTTTAGCAATAAAATAAAAGAATGCAGGGACATTTGTAATAGTATAATAAGATCCGCTCCGGAAGATTCGGTTATAAAGGCTAAAGCGTTGAGTTGCTTAGGGGAGTCTTTTATATTTGAAAATCCTTTTCAGGCGGAAACGTACTTTTTGGAAAGTCTAAAGTTAATAAAAAAATTAGGCATTACTACTTATAGTAAAATGTATCGATCAGTTCATAGCACATTAGCTTTTTTACGAATTGAGTATGGAATAAATGTAGATAAAATAGATTGGGATTTCGTAGGAGAAGCGGAAAAAGCTTTCTTTGATGCTAAATTTGGTTCAGGAGTTAAAGCTAGATCTTATTTTGAAAAATTAAAAAAACAAGGAAAAAATTTATCCGCATTTAAATTATATTATTTATTTTTTGTAGATAGAAATGATATAATGATTCTCAAAGAAGCTTTAGAAAAATTCGCTAATAATGGGAATGTATTCTATTCAAATTTGGTGACACGTCTTTTAATTAAAGAGGGAGTGAAATAGGTTGAAAAAAATTATTTTTACAATGGTATGTGTTTTGGGATTACTAGGAGCGGTTGAACAAAATAAAGATACTTCACAAGCACATTCAAGTAAATTAGAAACTACATATCTAATGGTTGATCCAGGAACTCATTAGAAATTTATAAATTATTTTTCAAGACGCTACTACTAAGTAGCGTCTTGAGTGCTTTTTAAGGGGTATGCATTTTTGAGAAACGTTACAAAAATGCACAGTTTGTTAAAAGAATCACATATTAATTGGGATGGAGGAGTTCGTATTGTTACTAAGTGGCGAAGAAAAAATAAAATCAATGATTAAATATTTATTAGGGGATAAAGTCTCAGAAAATGATACTCTTCATGCTTTGAAAGAAATACATAAACAAGGATTCATTACTGACAATGAATTAAGCGAAGTTATGCAGCGAATGGAACCAAAAAAAGGACTAGCCTCATGCTAATCCTTTTTTTCTTGTTTTAACATTCTTTGGATAGCTACTTCTAAAAGCGCTTTGACGCTTTCAATTTCTTCAGGAGACAGCTTTCTTCCATCCCAATGCAATTCATCACTTTCAAATATTTCTTTTATATTATTGCTGCTTTTAATGGAATTATCGCTTTTCCCGAATAAGTAATCAATGGGAACATTGAAGAAATCAGCTAATTTTTCAATGTTCTCGCGTGAGGGGATTTTTGTCCCTTTTTCATATTTGGAAATAGTTTGCTTGCTGACACCAATATTTTCACCTATTTTTTCTTGTGTTAGTTTTCGTTCTTTTCTTAAGTCGAATATTCTCTCCCCTATGATATTCATCTATAACATCCTTTCGTGCTACTTATAAAAAGTATCTAGTTTAAATGTAACAACGAGTAGCCCTAATGGCAACGTAAAAATAAAAAATAAATTTTTAAAAATAAAAAGTTGCCTTAAGGGCTACTTTTGGTTATACTAAGTTTAGAAGTTGAAGGTGGTGACTTAAAATGCTAAATACACAACGAATTAAATCTCTAAGACAAAAAAATGGTTATTCTTTAGAATACGTTTCAAAGGCTTTAGGTCTGAAATTTAAACGTTCTTATCATAACGTTGAAAAAGGAGAATCAGGATTATCGGTAGAGAAATTAAAAAAACTTTCGGAACTTTATGGTGTATCGATTAGTGATCTAATAAAGTGAGAGAGATTTTTTTTATAATCTAGGTCGCCCTTAGGGTTACTGTTGAGGGCGACGTTATAAGATAGTATATCCATATTTGAACTTAAAAAATGATTGGAGTGAAAAAACATGTACCAAATTAAACAACTACCATTTTCACTGAAAGCGGAGGATGTACAGGAATTCTTAAATATTTCTCGATCAGCCGCATACGCACTTATGAAGAGAAAGGACTTCCCAACAATCGTAATTGGAAAAAGCAAACGTGTTAAAGCGGAAGATTTTCTTAAATGGGTAGAAGCACAAAAGGTGGGAACAAATGCTAGTTAAAACAGAATTTCAGGTGTTTAACAAAATTATCGTTTGATAAATAAGGAGGTGATTTGGTGGAAGATACAACATCGTTAGTAGTATTCGCAATGTTTATCGCATGCAGTGTATTGTTGCTTTACATTACTTACGAACCGATAAAACGATGGGCTTGGAGTGATGTGAAACAAAATAAAAAGACCCATAGCAGTGGGTCCTTTAGTAAAAACAAGTTGTTATAAGTATACCACGGAAAGTAGGGGAATAGTACATGAATTTAATCGAATATCAAGTGCTATTACCTAATAAGTTCTGGGACTTAGCAGAGAACAAGAATGAATTAAACAAGATGATTGAACAGTATTTCAAAGTTGGTTATCCGCATTATGAATTTCAACGAATTATAAAAAGTGGACAAGCACATATTGCGGTTTGCATAAGGAGGTAAGGACTATGTCTGAAGTAAACGTAAAATGGATTAAACTTTCAACTACCATGTTTGAAGATGAAAAAATCCGAATTATTGAGAGCATGCCCGAAGCAGACACATTATTAATCATTTGGGTTAAGTTACTAGCTCAAGCAGGAAAGATAAATGCAAGTGGATACATCTTCCTAAATGAAAATATACCTTATACGGAAGATATGCTAGCAACTATTTTTAATAGGCCATTAAATACAGTTCGGATGGCACTAAGCACATTTCAAAAATTCGGGATGATTCATATTGATGAAAATCACTACATTAATGTTGTTAATTGGGGGAAACATCAGAGTTTAGATAAGTTAGAACAAATTAAAGAAAAAGATAGATTACGTAAACAAAAGCAAAGAGCAAAACAAAAACAATTAAAATTGGGTATGTCACAGGACAGTCACGGGACAAGTCACGATGGTGTCACGGACATAGATAAAGATTTAGATAAAGATTTAGATAAAGATTTAAAAGAAAAACATAGTCCTGAAATCATCCAGGACAACACTCAACCTATTCCATATCAAGAAATTGTTGATTATCTCAACATAAAAGCAAAAACCAATTATAAACATACATCTAAAAAAACACAGGATCTAATCAAAGCAAGGTGGAAAGAAGGGTTCAAATTATCTCATTTCCAACAAGTAATTGATACCAAAACTTCACAATGGATCGGCAACACAGAAATGTGTGGATACTTGAGACCAATCACATTATTTGGAACTAAATTTGAAAGTTATTTAAATGAAAAGCCAAGTAAGGAATCTCAACAACAATACGGTAATCACATAGATATCCCAGGTTTCAAGGGGAATATGCCATTTTAACGAGGTGAACAGAAGTGCAAAAAATGCAGAAATCATTTGAAAAGATAGCAGCATTAGAATTTGCAGATGAATATTGCGAAAATCATACATTTAGCAAAGGCGGACAAGTAACTGTAAAGCCTGTAAGAATGATGATTGATAAAAATGATGGTTCGCTTTATTGCCCAAGATGCAAAGTGGAACAACAGGATTCAATCCTATTTCAGCAAGCAAACAATTACTACAAGAAGATCAATAGAGAACGGCAGAAGAATCTTCTTTTTAAACATAGTGTTATCGAAAATCAGTCAATTACAGAATCAAGGCTAGAATCATATGAAACGGATTGCCCGGAAACTAAAGCAAATAAGAAAAAAGCTCTAGCGATTTTAGAGCGTATCAAAAAAGGTGAAACCTTAAATGTTTATATTGCAGGGATTCAAGGTGTAGGGAAAAGCCATTTGGCTTATGCAATGTTATATGAACTAGTAAGACATTTTTGGACAATCTCTGATGGTGAAGCTCTTAATGATGAATACGCATTTAAGAAAATGAAAAGTTGTTTATTTGTAGAGATAGAAAAATTAATTCGTTTAATACAAGACTCATTTCGGAATAAAGAGTCGAAGTACACGATGGATTACTGTATTAGTTTGATGGTTGAAGCCGATTTTCTAGTTATTGATGATTTAGGGGCTGAAAGTGGTTCTATGAATAGAAACGGAGAAGCAAGCGATTTTGTCCATAAAATACTTTATGGTGTTGCTAATGGAAGGCAAGGAGCAAACAAAACAACGATTACTACATCAAATTTATCAAGTAAGCAGCTATTTCAAAAGTATGATCCGAAATTAGCGAGTAGGTTGTTAAATGGAGTATCAAAAGATGAAACAATCGTGTTTAAAACAACAACAGATAAAAGAATTTTAAATTTAGATATTGGTTTCTAAGGAGGAATAAGCATGTGTGTATTATGTCATGATACAGGAATTATTCGTAAAGAAACTTATCCAGGTGTGATTGAAACAAAAGGTTGTAATTGTGAAGTGGCAATACAGCAGCAGGAAGAAAACGATAAGCGTTGGCAAGCATGGTTAATCAAATTTGAATCAATGAAACAAGAGTTGCAACGGAATCAACAGCAAAAAGTAAGTTAATTAGGGGGAGCGAGTTATGAAAAATACAGGTGTTACAAGAAAAGTGGACGAGCTAGGTCGTGTAGTAATTCCAGTAGAGTTACGCAGAACTTTGGGTATTGCTGAAGGGACAGCATTAGACTTTCATGTTGATGGGGAAAATGTCGTTTTAAGAAAACAAGAAAAGTCATGCTTTGTAACTGGTAAAGTATCTGATTCCAACATCGAATTGTTAGGTGGCCGAATGTTTTTGAGTAAGGAAGGGGCACTTGAGTTACTCAACTCTCTTGAAAAGAGTGTGAAGGAACATGCCTAAACAATTGAATATTTTCGATGTAGAGCCAGCAATTTGTGAGTTTGATGTAATGAAGGCAAATGTGAAAAGAGGTACTGGACGCACTACATACGCTGATGTACGCGTCCAAATTCCAAGAAATGCAAAGAGTACGGATGAATTACCACGCACAACTAAACAAGATGATCGTTATGACATCTTTGAACAATATGCAATGGCGATTTGGAGATTTCAACGCGCTGTAGATAAGTTTTTTAGTTGGGATACAGCGGAAGAGCTATGTAAGGCAGCAAGGGATAAAAAAGAAATAATTCCGGTACGGGTTTACTTAGGAAGTGGATTTAAACCTGATGTTGTCGAGTACATGCGATAGTAAAAGGGAGAGGGACATATGAAAAAAATAGAAATTGATGTTAGCAGCAACAAACTTTTAATAGTGAAGGACGGAAATGTTACAGCAGTCAATCCACCAATGAGCGGATTCGGTGAGCAAGTTGCAGTTTGGGTAAACGGTAAAGTTGATCGTGTGGATACTAAGTTTACTGAAAAGATAAAATAATCATTTTTAGAAAGTAGGTTCGCTTATGAGTGTAGCAAGAAATCATGAAGTGATGAAGGAATCACGTTTAAAAATATACATCGCTTTAGAAGAAGCTAACTTCATTTGGGATGAAAGAGATGTAGTACGTTTTCGTGAAATGTGGAGTCAAGGTATGAGCTTACCGAAGATGGCCAAAGCGTTAAGGAGACACCAAGCGGAAGTTGCGCTTCTTGTAATAGATCAAGCGGATAAGTATTTAATTGAAAATCGTCCGATAGGATTAGGGATTTGCTAAATAGGAAGGGGAAATCAAAATGAAAGCAATGAAAAACAGCGTTATGGAAGTAACTAAATTAATCAGTAAATCAAAGGAAGGACAAGCCTTTATGAGCAACAATCAAATTTGTGAATTAGATCAATATCAAGAAGCGGCATTACGTACATGGAATACAAATCAGGATTTTGGTGGACGTGTTTTAAATGCAGCATTAGGGCTTTCGGGAGAATCTGGTGAGGTTGCTGATATTGTAAAAAAAGCTATTTTTCATGGTCATGGATTTGATCCAGCTCATTGTCCAGGAGAAGAAGAAGGGAATACGCATAAAATCGCTTTAGAGCTGGGAGATATCTTGTACTACATTTCGATCATGTCTCACGAAATGGGATATACCTTAGAAGATATCGCTCAAATGAATATCGAAAAATTAGCTAAAAGATATCCAGATGGTTTTAGTAGAGAAGCAAGTCAAGCACGTATAGATTTGAAGTGAAGTTTGTAATGAAAAGAGCCATGAGTTGTGAAGGCTCATGGCTCATTGTATAAGGGTAAAGTCGTAATGACTTTATAAATAAATAATATCATGATTATTCAAAAAAATGCAATAAAAGTAAATTAAATGGTATAAAATTTGAATTTTGTACAAAAACGGAGGGGAATAGAATGGTGAGAAGTTTAGATTGGGGCGGATTGAAAAGTAATTGGGAAGCTTTTAAAGAGTTCGTTCAAAGAGAAGGAAAAGGCACTAGCATATTAACGGAGTACTATTTTGTATTCAGAGAAGACGACTGCGGTGATGAAGCGTACATTTTTACAACGCATTCTGACTTAGATGATTGGCTATCGGAAATGTTTTGGCAATGGGAGCGTTATGATACTAGAAATGTTGAAGAATCGATGGATGATGTGTTTGTTTGGAAGTTAATTTCTGAAAGTGATTTTAAGCGTTTAGACACGCTATATAAGGGAGCAAGAAAAACATCGATTGAAATCAATGGAGAAAGATACTATAGAAAGTTAATAAAAGTATCTGTAGAGCCGACAGTTGTTGTTTCAACTAATTTTTATTAAAAGCGTTATTTGAGAGAAAAGGAGATGAATACATTGGCCCAACACTGTTTAAATTGTGGGAATAAGTTAGAGACGGTTAATTATGTTGAAACTTGCACTAAATATATTTGTTCTACGTGTAATGTACACTGGTTTCAATCTAGAAGAGTAGTTGTAGAGTGGACTAAACAAAAGATTAAAGCAGACAATACAAAATAGTTATTTGAATTAGTTTTATTAATAAAAAGAGCACACTTGTATATGTGCTCTCAATAAGGTAGATGAATGTCTCATGAAACAGAAAAATCCCAAAAGTTGTAATCAGATTTTCATGAGTAAATTTTTAATATTGTATTCCTTATGTGAATTTATGGAGCCTGTCATTAAAGAAACGATACGAGTTGGAGTTTTAACCCAAACGATATTTCATAATAAGCGAAAAGGAGCACACATATAAGCATGCTCTTTAATAAGAAAGGTAGATCTCTATGAGCGCAGAGACTACATACAATATCCATATGTTTGTTTCTTTTAAATGTGAAGAAAAAATCAACAAAAGGTCAATGTAAACTCAATAAAAATTCAACAAAAACGCTATTTTATTAGAAAAGGATGTGCGGTTTGAAATCTGAAGAAATTAAACAGCTTATTACTGATTTAGAACGTAGAAAATCAGGTTTAAAACGGATCCAAAATGGCTTTTCGAGAATTCATAGTGAAGAATATCGTGACGGTGTGAATAATCAAATAGGAATTTTGGACCAGGTACTTATGAAGTTGAATTGGATTATGAGGAAAGAAAGTAATTAATATAAAAACTTCATTTTAATAGAAAAGGGGAATGGAAAATGAATAAAGTTGAATTTAATCAAAATAGTTTTGGTCAGCAATTAATAATAACTGGTTTAGCGAGATTAGTTGAAGAAGAGGGACTAACACCACATGAATCATTTGAAATTTTAAGGCTAATTCAAAACAATACATTCCATGCGTTAGCTGATTTACATAAAGAATATAAATCTAAAAACTAAACAAAAATTTCATTTTGTTGAAAAAGTTCATAAGAAAAAGCACCTTCGAACAGTGCTCTTTCCCGAAGTGAATTTATGCTTTTGAAGAAATACGGCATTCTCAAAATAATATATGCACTTTTGTAATGAAAGTTGTTTGTACAAAAAAGAGCAGCTAGCAAAAGCTAACTGCTCTCCAGAAAAGCATTAAGAAGGAAGTTCAGAACTCAAGTGTATTTATAGTATGGACAAGGTCTATGGATTTATTCAAGGGGGAAATAGATATGTGTACTTATTGGGAAAGCGCAGTTAAAGAATTCTTTAAGAGGCAAGAGCAGGAAAGAAATAAAAGAGCAACTAGCAAAAGCTAATTGCTCCATTCATGGGGTCTCCTACATATATGTGTAGGCTGATTATAGTATTTGTAAAATCTAAATTTTTATTCAGGAATAAATAAAAGAGCAGCTAGCAAAAGCTAACTGCTCCAATCAGGGATGTAATTCTAGATATATATATATTATTGACGGGATGTTGAGTTTTATGCAGGGGGTAGAAAGAAATGAAATATCATGAGTTATTTAATACATTAAAACCGAAGCAAGTAGCAAAAAGAGAATTTCAAGAAGAGTTTTCATGTAACGATAGAATCATAGCTATTTTCTTCGATGGGGAACATTATGGTTATTTAACAGACGAGTTAGATATTGAATATGGCGTTATTGTATGCAATAGCATGGTACATGATTCTGAATGGGAATTAACCGAAGAATACAACGAACATTTAGAATGTGTTTTTGAATAAAATAATCCTTTGAAAATAAAAAGAAAAAAGCAACTTGTATTGGGGACAAGTCACTTTTTTCGAATGGCAATGTTACATTTATTATAACAGGACAGATGTAGCAGCTAAACGAATAAAAAACACAAACTTTAGACAAAATTCGAGATTACAAATGAATACAGTCCGGCTAGAAAACTAGAGGACGCCAATTCACTAAAACAGCAAGTATAACTGTTTTAGGAATAGGTGTCCTTTTTATTTTGAAAAGGGAGATGGGGAAATGAAGGTGTTAAGAGATCAGCTACGCGAGTGGAAAAAGCAAACAAAACAAACTAAGAAGAAAAATAAGAAAAAACAAATAGAGAAATTAAGTACTCGTGACATTGAAGAATTAATGGGAATTCGCGGACCACGTTATGAACGAAGACGTGGAGCATTAAGACAAAAATAATAACAATGGAGGAATTTAATATGAATAAACAATTAACATTTAAAATGCCTGTTTTAGATGAAGAAGAGACAAAAAATGAAGTTGAAAAAGTATTTGAGGAGTATCGTATGTATTTATCTCAAATGCCAAGTGACATTTTACCTAAAGTAACCGCATCGTATTCAATTGTTCCTCCATCTGTAACGAATGAGTTTAATAGTTCTACTGAAAACATAGCAATTGAAAGAATACAATATGAGATGGCTAGAGATAAATTTATGAATTGGGTTCATAGAGCTGTTAACAGGCTGCCAAAAAGAGAAAGACAAATAATTCATATGTATTATATGGAGGAAGAAAAGGGTTACGATCCAGACATAATGGATGAAGTGAAGTTAGGTAGAACCACGTATTATAAAGTGAAAGGCAAAGCTTTATTACGTTTAGCTTTTAGTTTGCGAAAAGAAGTATTTAAACAAAAGGCGCAAAATGAAGAGGTAGAAGTAGTATGAACATTGTACAACCGATTCGCGATAAAGAAATAATACAAGAGATAAAAGAGTTTTATAAGAAACAGAATGAGAGGAACTACATTTTGTTTCTTCTTGGTATTAATACAGGGTTCAGAATATCGGATATATTACGTTTACGTGTTCGTGATGTAGAGGGATGGAATATTGTAATCCGTGAAAAGAAAACGAAGAAAATTAAAGACGTGAAGATGCCTTCAGAATTGAAGAGAGCTATCAGAAATTATACAGAAGGAAAGCCGAAGAACGAATATTTGATTAAGAGCAGGAATGGAAAGAATAAACCGATTACTCGTGCTATGGCTTATGTAATATTAAATCAAGCAGCAGAAGAGTTTGGGTTAGAACGTATAGGAACTCATTCACTCAGAAAAACATATGGGTATCATCATTACAAACAATTTAAGGATGTAGTTGCTTTGCAAAAGATGTTAAATCATACAGATCAGAAAGAAACATTGAGATACATTGGAATGGAGCAAGATACATTAAATGATTATCAAAGGAAGTTTAGAATCTAGCTCCTTTATTTTTTTAACACTTATTGAATTAGCTTTAAACTGAAAGTGTCAAATTCATTTTTATAAAATGCGAAAGAGATTGGTATATCTAAGGTTAAACGGAATAGGTGAATTTAACACAATCCAGGTTATAGCTAATTCATTTTCTAAGATTAAAGAACATATTTATTCAAAACTATGCGGAAAGAGGCTGAAAAACGATGTGAAAAAATACATAAATCAAAAACGCGAACTATTCGTGAACTATCTGCGGACTATTTGCGAACGATTTGCGGACACGTTTTGGTTTTTAACATGATATATTTGTATTGTGAGAAGTGGCGGAAAACACAACTCACTATGTTGTTTCTAAATTTCTAAACGGCTTCATAATGACGGCACATAAAATCCGAAACCAGCAGATGGTACTGATTGAATGTCACCGTTAATAAGGAGAGCTTTTGCTCTTCTTCCAGTTACCTAATAATGTTCGCGCAGATGTGTGTAGCAACATTAGGTAATTGGAAAAAGAATAAAACTTCACGTACCACAATCTAAATATAAATTAATAATTGAGAGAAAAGCATCCATTTGGGTGCTTTTTATTTTGGAGGGGGATGAAATATGGATGAACAGGAATTAACACAGAAAAAGAAAGGTAGTATTTATCTTAGACCGAGATATCCTCATAAGATTGATGCGAGTAAAATCAAATCGTTAGAAGACGTAATTAAGATTTTGGGATTGATGGATATTCGTTTAGATGATAAAGCAGTTCAAGGACTGGAACATTTGATTATGGAGGAGGATAAGTGATGAAATTTAAAACAATGATTGAATGTATGGATGAAAATTGCAAAACGGTTATTCTTGCAAAGCATACCGATGGATTAAGTTGTGTTAGATGTGGAGGCCCAACAAGACCAATGAAATTTGCGCCACTAGAAAAGCAGGAAGAGAAATTAGGAACGATAGAACAAACAATTATCAATAATAAAAAGAAAGAGATTTATAAAGAACTTGAACAGCTTTCTTATTTAATAAGAAACAAGACGCATGACATTAAGTTGATGGCAGGAATGTTCCTTTGTGATGGTCAGAGTATGGTAGAAGATTTTCTGATTGATGTTATAACAACAAATAAACTTCCTTCGGATATTGTTTTGTCGAAGGAAACGGAACAGTATCTATTAACAAAAGGCATTGAAGAGTTACTGAAGAAACCTCAAGAAGTAGATGCGGAAAAGTTAGCTAAAGGAATTCATGAAACGATGCTTGAGAGAGTGAATGTAAATGCAAATAGACTTTAATAAACTGGAAAAAACAATAATCATCGGCATAATCCTTCGCGCTCTTCGTAGTAAAAAGAAGATAAAACAGTATGTTGGATTAGAGCGATTGCCAGATGTAATCAAAGTGTTAGACGAATTACAAGAGAGCGCGACATTTGAAGAGAAAGAAGAAGCTATAGCAAGTGTAATCAATAAGTTGTTGGATGATCTGTTAGGGAAAGATAAGGGGTGAGGATAGATGTGTTATGTTTCTAGATGCTGTTTAGCTTGTGACTATCAAATTAAAACATATCAAGCACGAGAAGATGAATATCAAGAAGTAACTGTTTGCCCGAAATGTAACGGTGCTTTTGTAGATGTGTTTAAGTTAGGAAAGTACCTGAAACTTAGTGGAAGAACGAAATGTAATGGTAAGCCATTAACAGAGAATCAAATAGACATGCTGCAATTCATGATCAATAACTATTACAAGAAGAACATGAACATCTGCTCGTGTGATGTTGAACGAGTGCTTATACAGAAAGATAAGGGGTGAGTAAGTGAAGGATTTATTAGGAATATGGATTGCTCAAGTTAGGTGGGCTAAGAGATATTATAAAAATGGATTGCTCTCATACTTTCTACATAAATTCGGCATCATTAAAAGTCCAACACTTTCTTTAATTGTAGTTTATACATTCAAAGAAGATATATTTTTTTGGAGGAAGTTAAAGAAGAGGTGAAGAGATGAAAGGTGTAATTGTTTGTAGTGTAACATTAAGAGAAGTATTTGAGGTAATCCATGAGGCTTTTACTATTATGAGTGAACAGGCCAAAGAATTTAATGATCTAATCAAAGAAGCTTTAGTGTATGAAGAAGAACTGGAATATAAAGAACGTATTAGTTTTCCTTATACTGTTGTGGTAAAGGTTCTGAAGTCTCAAGTGTTAGATCGTAAGCCTAGATGCATAAGAGCAAGGACGGTGTGTTAACGATGGACTATATTAAGCTCATAAGAGAAGGTAAGCTTATGAAGTTCTATAAGTCTAAAGAATGGAGAGCACTAAGACTCAAGGCTTTACAGCGTGATAATCATGAGTGTCAGATGTGTAAGTCGAAAGGTAAATACAAACCTGCTGAGAATGTGCATCATCTTAAAGAAGTGAAGACACATCCACATTTAGCAATGGATTTAGATAACCTACAATGCTTATGTATTCGATGTCACAATGAAGTGCATGATCGATTAGATAAGGTTGATAAGAAGGTACCTAAGTTCATGAATGAGGAACGGTGGTAGCTATGATTATTGTTGATGGTAGTTGGACATTTGATACTGACATGATGATTCAATACGCTGAGAAGGACGAGCGTACGTCATATGAACGCGATATGCTTAATCAGTTCCGAAAGTATTCTTACTGGCGTTACTGCCAAATAAGAGACTGTGTGAACTCAAGAAAGTGTAAACGACTTAAACTTACTGTTGTTAGAGAAAGATTACAAGAAGAAGAGAATTTAATATTTACGACAGACATCCTAAAGATTTCTAGCGAAGAAGTCTTTTTTATTTTGGATTTTATTGAAGCTTACTTTGAATTGGTTTCTTAAACACCCCCCGGTCAAAAAGTTTGGCTTTTAGTAGGAGGACCGATCAACGGGGGGAGGTGGTGAGAAAATATATTTTTTATTTTTTTAAGTAAAGGGGGGGTATAGTTGCGAAAACTCTCTAAAAAGATGCAAGTTAAACAAGATTTATTACAACAATTGGAAAATGAAGAAATGGACAGTGCGGTGTACATTGATTTGGTCGATAAATACATGGCATTGTGGGATGCATCAAAAGCATTGGAAAGAGAATGGAAGAAAGAACGTATGGTTACATGGGATAACGGTGGAGGGCAAAAAGGAATTAAACCTAATCCAGCCGGAAAGGAATACCGGGAAACTATTCGTAGTATGACAGAGTTAATTAAAAAGATGAATTTGCAAAATCCAAATACAGGTGATGACGATGACGAATTATAAGTATCACCCCTATATTGATAACTATATAAATATGGTCGAAAGCGGCCGGGTGAAGTCATCGAAAGAAGTCAAACTATTAATGGGACTTCTAAAGAAGAAACTCAGCCAAAACAACATCGTTATCAATCATGATGAAATTACAAAAGCAAAAGAATTTATTGAAAGGTATTTTCCGTTTGAATTATTACCACATCAAGATTTTATTTTGGCTTGCTGTGTAGGTTTGTTTTATGATGACGGAACGCTTGTGTTTAATGAGTTTTTAATTTTGATGGGCCGTGGTGCTGGGAAAAATGGATTCATTGCAGCGCTTGCTTTCTACTTAGTTAGCAAACAAGGGATTCGAGGATATAACGTTGATATTGTAGCTACTTCAAAAGAGCAAGCTTTAACGTCGTTTATGGATGTTCATGATGTATTAGAAGAGTACAAAAAGAGAATGAAGAAATTCTTTAAATGGACGTTAGAAAAAATAGTATACAAGAAAACAAAATCGAAAATTAAATATTATACGAACAACGCTAAGACAAAAGATGGTTTACGTCCTGGGGTTGTTATTTTTGATGAAATTCATGCCTACGAAAGTTATGACAACATCAAAGTATTTACATCAGCATTAGGGAAGGTACAACATCCACGCCGTTTTTATTTAACTACAGATGGAGATGTGCGTGGCGGTGTACTCGATGATTTTAAAGATGTGGCTAGGCAAGTATTGAATGAGGAACTCCCTAATTCACGCATGTTTCCGTTTCTCTGTAAATTAGATGATGAAAGTGAAGTGGATGATTTTGAAATGTGGGAGAAGGCAAACCCTTCATTACCTTATTTTCCTCATTTGAAGCAAGAGATGGAAACAGAATATGAGAACATGCAAACGAGACCTTCCGCACGGATTGAATTCATGACAAAACGTATGAATTTACCACAAGAAGAAACGATGTTCTCTGTAGCAAGTTGGGAGCAAATAAAAGCTACTGATCAAGAGTTTCCATTGGAGGAATTAAAAGGACAGACTTGTGTAGGTGGTATTGATTTCTCGGATATTAATGATTTTGTTGGTGTAGGTTTGTTATTTAAATATAAAGGGAAAAGGTACTGGAAACATCATACTTTTATTAATCGTCAAGCATTAAAGAATAAAAACTTTAAAATTGATATTCAAGTAGCGATAGATGAAGGGCTTGTAACGATTATCGATGATGTCATTAATAAACCAGAGCATATTCTAGGATGGTTTATTAAACAAGCGAAAATATACAATATAAAATCAATCGCTTCAGACTTATATAGGATTAATTATATTAAACAAATCTTTGAAGAAGCAGGTTTTCATCTTGAGATAGCTCGTAGTGGAAAGGTAACACATACCAAGCTACAACCTGTAGTGGAAGAAATGTTTGCAACGGAGAGCATTGTATACGGTGCAGATCGTATGATGCGTTGGTACACCAATAATGTGTATGTAGATAAAGATTCAAAAGGAAATATTAGTTATGAAAAAATCGAACCTTATTTACGTAAAACGGATGGATTTATGGCGTTAATACATGCCCTAACTCTAGATGGAATGTTAAAAGAAGGAATCCCTATTACAAAAGAGACAATTAAGAAAATGTTTAGAGTATTCGGTGGTTAAAAGGAGGTGTGAAATGGGGGTAATTGATTGGTTTAAAGGGTTTTTGAGTGGTAAAAATTTTAGAACTGTAGATGGTTGTGATTATGAATTAAAAGTAGATTATTTTTATAAGAAGTTAGCAGTGGAAAGTTGTATTGATTTGATTGCAAATGCACTTACAATGTGTGAAATACAAACGTTTGATAAGGGAAAAGAAATTCGTGGAGAAAATTACTATCTACTAAATGTTCAACCGAATCAAAATCAAAATGCTTCTGAATTTATGCATAGTCTTGTGCATCATTTAATCGATGATAATGAGTGTTTGGTTATTATGTCAAATGACCAATTGTATATTGCTGATGAATTTACGGTAGATCATTATGCATTTAAAGAAAATGAATACAAGAATGTTGTTATTGGTGATTTAAGTTTGAGGCGAGAATATAAAGAGTCTGAGGTTTTATATTTTAAATTAAATG
>NZ_JARVGY010000004.1:0-307119 GCF_040460035.1 Bacillus cereus group sp. MG1
CAGTAAGTTCAGATACTTCTTTCATTCTATATTCATTTTGTTCTTCGTTTGTTTTGTTCTCACTCATAGAAACAACACCTCCTTACAACCAAAAAACTTAGAAAGTCTCTTCCATGTTATATTCTACATAGAATGGGCATTATCTTCCTATAGATTACTCTACCATAGAAAAACTAGAAAATCTTAATATAATTCCACTAAAAATCAAGTATTTTTATATCTATAGATAACATGGTTTATCTATAGTATTGTGCATTCTAATATTCGTTCTACTTTTCTGTATCTTCTATATGGTTATCTAACAAAATTTAGATAGAATAAAACAAGGGATAACATTGATTTATCAAGGTTTAATATAAAACTAGAACAAACTTATACTAGTTTTAGTTCTAGTTTTATAGCTCGAACTCGCTGATTATTCCTTCAAGTTTTTCTTCTAATATCCGATTCTCGCTCACTAAAAATAAATTTTCTTGAGTAATATAAATTTGCAAAAACTCAAGAAAATTTATAGCGATATATTCAAATGAAGCAAATAATAGTTTGAGATTTAGCTACTAATAGAAAATAATAGAGTGAATTTCGTATTTATTAAGTGATTCATAGGAGTAACAATAAATACGAAATTGATATAATAAGAACCAAATGACCTAAATAGTATGTTGTTGAGCTGTAAATAACTCTTTTGTTTGTGTTTGATTAAACACAAGGTTTCTTACTAAGTTTAGGAATCTGTATAAATACTATTATTCAAAATTAGAATATGTATATTGGTATATAACCCTTTAAAATAAAGGGTTTTTATCAATATAGAATCGATCTTTTCTAGATTTACATCTAACTTATTTTAGTTAGTGTTTATATCTTTTTTTAACTTTTATTCTAGTAATCTTTTTGTATTGATTTTAAGATCGTATTCATTGTACAAAAATAGAGAAAATGAGGTTAATGTGGCATATGATTTATAAATTCTTAAATTTATAAACTTAGAATTCATACGTTTTATTATTAATTCCATGTTTTTGCTGTTTGCTTTACTGAATCATTTCTATGTTTTTTTCTTTGTTTACTATGCTAATTTATGATAAATTAGAATTGGAAGTATTGGTTGAAAACGTTGTTATATAAGGGTTATTGTTAATGTTGGAATGTATATTTTCTAGTTTTGAAACCACTTTATAACATTCATTATATTCCGCATATGGTTCAATATATTTAGAAGTCTTTCTGTATTTAAGAATATAAAACTAGAAAACTTCTTTTTTTCGAAAATAGAACAATAGCATAACTGTATTAAACAGGAAATTGTTATATAAAAAAAAGACGATTTTATAAAAAATCGTCTTGCAAGTACCAAAAAATGCATATATGATTACATTAAAATGCGGCAAAACTTAGCTATAGTTATAGTTTTGCCGCAATTAACTAAAAATAAACATAAAAAAGCAAAAAAAAAAGATCTTTCAGCTTGATAAAATAGCGCCAACTATTTCATCGAGGTTAATCTCTAGGAACCCAACAAACTCTTATTGATTGAAAGTTATACTTACAATATTACCTAGATTAAACTTTAGCTTCAAAACCTTTTTTGATTTGTATAAATTTATAAGATAATTTTACTTGATCTTATAAATTTGTGCAACTGAAAAAGGCGATTTTCTTGCGTATTTTGAGCATTGTTTATCTAGAAATATACAAAAATCATCTAGATTTAAGTAGATTTTTGTATATGTGATATTACAGTGTCTTTTTTTGTGCTCTTTTCGGAAGGAGTCATTTAGAATAATGAGTACACGTTTGAATTTTTCTCAGCAGAACTTTAAAGTTCATGGGGTTAAGTTTTTTAATGGACTTTTTAATATTGTAAAACTAGAAAATGAACGCAAAGAATTACCATCCTCAGCATTAGCGACTTATATCTTATTGCACTTTGAATGCAATGATATAGGAATGCTGCCACGTGAATTTCAAATAATGGATCTTGCTAAGAAAAGTGGGATTCCCTACACAACAATTTATACAGGATTTCAAGTTTGCTTGGAGCGTAAGCTCGTAAGAGAAACACCTGTTGGAAATCGTACTGTTTATGAAATTGTAGATTATGCATTGTACAACCACACTGCTGCAGAAACTACAGATATGATAAATATATCGTTATCGTATTTCCGTATTCCATTTTATTTAATTCAAACAACTATACTAAGTAGCCTTGTAAAGGCTCGAGATAATAGAGGAATTATGTTTCTTTTAGAATTAATCAACACATTTTCGAGAAAAATTGGTATGGAACATTATAAGCACAAGATTGAAGATTTCGAGATTACGAGAAAAATGGCTTTTCTAAAGAAAAAGTTGAAGCGTAATGCAAAGAAAGTGCGACAATACATAGAGATTGTAAAGCCTATTATTAAATTTAATGCAGTAGATCCTAAAGATAAGAAACCAAGTGAGTCTCGTATTACACGTGTTAGAAGGCAGGTACAACAAGTTATTATTGAAAAGTTTAATGTCATTTTTTCTTCGAATTGTGTTATTGAAAATGATAAAAAAGAATTACATAGACCTATAGCGAAGTGTAGAAAAGAAGCGGTATCTCGTTTGAAACATATGGGACAAGCGTTAAGAAAAAAAGATAAAGAAAATATAATGACTGCATTTAGACAAGAAATTGTTGATATCGCAATCTATTTACCAACAATACAAAAACAAAATGAATTATTAATATATGCAATGACTTATGCATTAGATCAAGTTGAATGTTGTATGAAAGAGCAAGAAATATTCTCTATTCCAGCATTCATGCGTGTACAGTTTAGAGATGCCTGGATTTATTTTAAGGAGAAAAGTTTGTCTGTAGGAGAAAGCAGCGATATAAGAACAAATTATCATAGGCAACATGGTGATTATCCAGAATTTATGTAGTATTTTTAAAAAAATATAGAAACAGCCCTTGTTAAAAAATCACTAAAAAGCAAGGGTTATTTGGCATGTTCTTTACTTTGAAAACATGCTTTTTTGTTTAGGAACATGTAGCTACGAGCATTTTTACGCAAGTATATAAGCTGTTTATGCTATGTTTGAATACGATTCAGTTTGTTTATAATACGATTCATTACTTGTGAGTATCTTAGTAATATTATTTTAGACTTGTGAATTCTGAGTAATATGGTATTTAACTTCTTATTTTGTGATTTATATGATGTATGGCTTGTTTGTATTGGGGATATTACGATAGGGAATTTATCTTAATAGCAAGGAACGTATGTGATACAAGACTTTAGAGGTATTTTTTAAATCTCTTTATAATTAATAATTGTGTTAAGTTATATATATATCTTGTTAATCTTATATAAACTACTTGTGATTATTTATATTTAATTTATTGTAATTTTTTAGATTAAATACATAGCAAAAATAGAGAAAAAGGAGTAAATATATGTTCACACGGATTCGATAAAAGTATTGACTTTTAAAATTCATAGAGGTATTCTTGTATGTGAACAACAATTAACTAAGAGAAATATATAAATTAATAGATTTAATTTTTAGCTAAACGGACACACCGAAGGCACATAACCTGCCATCGGTGTGTCTTTTTTTGTTTAAAAACCATAATCTTTATAAGGAGACGAGAAAAAATGAATGAAATTATTAACGAAAGCAAAGAAAGATTTGAAAAGTATTGTAAAGACAATACAGATTTTGAAACAAAAATAGAATCTCTTATTAATTACTATTTTTTATTAATTGCTGATCAAGCAAATATTTTACAAGATAGAGAATTTGGTAATGAAATTGAAGAAAAGAAATTTAAAAACGATCTTAAAAAATTTGAAACTTTATTCCCAGCTGCCAGTAAAAATGCATTTCTTAAGGGATACCAACTAGGATTAGAGTTTCTAAGACATCCAGAAACAGTAATACCAGATGAGCTATTTACTAATCCTAATTTTGTACAAGATATTCCTTTTGCAATTGTAAATGCTGCGGAATTTAATATTTATGAATTAATTAGAACAGATGAAACCCAGGAGTTTAGCGTATTTGCTGTTCGTACTTATGAAGGAATTAAGCCACTTATGGAACAAATCTTTAGTGAAATTGCATTATATGGTGCAGAAATGGCACTTGAACATGAAAGAGAAGAGAAGGGACTGCAGATAGAAGAAGGGAAAAGAACCTTCCTTACAAATGTACCTATTGATCGTTTATTTACTATCACTCCATCTATTACTGCAAATGTTGTACATGCAGAAAAACAATGTGAAATCTGGAATTTAAATTGGAATGCAAAACTAACTTTAGATAATCCATTTGTTGAATTAGCGCAAGTTACGATTGTATATAAAGAAAGAACGAATATACAAAAGGATCTTCAAGAAGGATTCCTGTATGAGCAAATTTTATTTGGTAACATGCCGTTAGAAGAAATACAAGATCGCTTTGAGATCCGTGTAAAATACAGTCTTCTTGATAATGCCCCACGTAATTTAGGAGGTTTTGAAATAGAAGCACTTCTTACTGAATTACTAAAAAAATTACAAGATGAAACACAGGTGCCGTTTGAAAATATGGTATTACTTTAAAAGTGTTTTTCTATAGAGAGGGGATTTTATGACAAAAAAAATCGTTTTAGCTATTAGCGATACTGTATATACGGCATATTTGCGTGAGGATTTTATTGGTGCAGGATTTGAAGTAGCTGATAGTGATGTGATGCACATCAAGTACCTAGATGAAATTCTAGATACGGAACAGCCCAATATTCTATGTATTAATGACAAACGATTAAATATTGATGCGGGACATGAAGAGAAACGTGAATTGATTATCTTACAGAAATTAAGAGATATTCGCTTTAATCGGGATATTCGTATTGTGGTATTTACAGAGCGTGAAAATGATGATGAGTTTTTGGCGAAACTGATTTATCTAGGTATCTATGACATTTTTAACTCTCGTAAAATTGATATTGATAATAAAGTCATCCCGCAGCTACTACAGGAATCGGATATTAAAAATGTAGCGGAAATCGTAGGAGCAAGTCAGGCACCGCAACAAACAAAGTTGCCCGAGGTTCCTGTTGATGAAGAAGAAGCATCAAGTGAATTAGAGGGAGGCGGCGACAGTGAACCTGGCTCTAATTCCAACAAACTATTTAAAAACAAACAAAAGCGTAAGTCCGTTTCAGAGAAGATGCCAAAAGCACCTGTTATAAAAAAACAGTATAAATTGGCTTTTGAGCCGGTATATGAAAAACAAATCGGTATTGCTATTCCAAGAAGAACAATTGTTGTGGCCAGCATGAACAGGAGAAGTGGTGCTACTTTTGTTTCACATCTTTTAGCTGCGTATTTAAATGAACTACAGATTGATGTGAATTATATAGAGAATCTATATGATGATGGTTATACGTATCCGTTATTAAAGGGATATACTGAGGCACCAGAAAACTATCGTAGTGAATTTATGTTGCAGAGATATAAAGAGATGCTACAGAAGGAATCTGATATATTATCAATTCCAAAATGGAAGCAAGGCAAAATAAATTATATTGTAAAGAATCCTATTGTGGATCAAGAGCTAAAAAACGAGACAGAGCAGGATTTTGACCATTTTATTAAGGTTTTATTGGCCAACCAAGAAGCACCTATATCTATTATTGATGCAGGGAACGATTGGGATAAAGATTTATACCATGAGATTTGTGAAATGGCGGATTACATATTCTTTGTAGCGGAACCAGATCTGCATCAATTGCTAAAGATAGTGCATCCTCTTACACAAAAAGAGAGAAAGCTCGTTTCTTACTTAGCTTTAGAGAAAACGAGAATCATTGGGAATAAGTTTTCGCCTACTCTTTTAAAGCATGAAGTAGTAGAAGAATGTTTTGGAGATAAGGTATTAACTGCTTTACCACCATATGAGATAGAAGATGTATTTGAATCTCAATTAAATAGTAGTACGTTACTATCTAGTCGGAACTATTATAAAGAGCTAGAAGGAATAATGAAGGAAATAGCAGAGTTATTGCTACCAAACCAATTGTTGAACCAAAAGAAAAGTACCATTTTAAGTGGTTTTCGATTTCGGAAGTCTGAAAGTTAAGGGAGGATGAAGAGGGATGCAAAAGTTTATTGTTGCAGCAAGTATGTTGCTGTTATTTGTAGGTTGTCTATTTTTTGTAACTGATATGGTGATTGGAGATACAACACATACCGATAATAAATCGTCTTTAGAAAGAGGTGGCGAGATAGCTTTGGCTAAGTCTGTAAAAATAGGTACTCTTCGTGCAGAAGAAGAAATAGCTATTGATGCAGAAAAAGCGAAAAAAGAGTTTGAAAAAGCGTATAACAGTAATGCGGATTTTAAAGATCCTGCTTCAAAACGTAACTTTACTGTCTATGATGTACAGGAGAAACCAGCAATGATTGCTGTCGAAGGTGATGCGGAAGCTGCTAGTTATTTTAAGCAATTTGATGAGAAAAAAGAAACAATAAAGAGTAAAGCAAGAAGTATTATTATCTACGATACAAATGCAAAAGAAAAACAATTAGGTGGAAACGTAAAATAAAGAAAAAGAGTAGGTGCATTAAGAATGCAAAATACAGTAACTACAGCTCTATTCCTTACCCTTTCTTTATTATTAATCAGCCTTTTACCCGAAGGTGTTTTGTATGGAATACAGTTAGTGAAAGCACATAACTTTGCTTCTGATATGGTTGAAATCGCAGAGAATAAGGGAGGATTTCAATATGATTACAATGGAAAAAGGGTGGATTTAATCCCTGGGATAGAGAAAAGAATGAAAGAAGAAAAGATGGATGGATGGAAGTATGAGTATACAAAGGGACGCATCGATCATAATCAATCCCTTTCTTTTAAGGTGAAAGCAGAACACCATTTCTTCATATTTAAGCTGATTGGGGTAGATGGTATAAAGGCTCCGATATGGGCGAGTAAAGATGGAATGGGACAAGTGTATTTTAAATGATAAAAATTCTAAGATTTTCACTATAAAAAACTATGCTGAAAAGTATAGTTTTTTTGCTAGAAAAATATATTTAAAAATAAATATATAAAAATACTTTACAAGCCTATTTTTATATGGTAATATTTTCCATATAGAACGGCGGTTATAAAAAAACGCTAATTAATTAATTTATATGTTAAAGTATCTGGATTTTATATTTAATTTAGGTACAATAAAAGAATCTATGAAAAAACTAATATATTTGGAGGAACAAACAATGGCAAACAAATTTTTAAAAACAGCAACAGCATTAACAATTATGGGAACATCTTTATTAGGAGCAGGAGCATTTACAGCGAAAGCTGCTGATAACACAGACTCATTAAAATTCAATGATGTTCCAGCAAATCACTGGTCTACGAAAGCAATTTATGATTTAACAAACCGTAAAGTAGTGCAAGGGTACGGAAATAATATCTTTGGCTTTGGTGACAATGTAACTCGTGGGCAAGTTGCTCGTATGATCTATATGTACGTTAAACCAGCAGATGCAAATGCTAGTTTCAAAAATCCGTTTACTGATATTAAAGGACATTTGTTTGAAAAAGAAATCTTAGCACTTGCTAAAGCAGGACTTGTCAATGGATTTGGTGATGGGAAGTATGGTCCAGATGATATTTTAACTCGTGAACAAATGGCACAAGTGCTTACAAATGCTTTCAAATTCAAAGCTACTAAGACAACATCGTTTACTGACATTGATAAAAACTCATGGGCATTAAAAGCAATTAGCGCATTAGAAGAAAATGGCGTTACTATTGGTACAGGAGGTAATATGTATTCACCATATACACATGTAACCCGTGAACAATATAGCCAATTCTTATATAACTCTATTAATGCAGTAGAAAAAGAAACAAAACCAGAAGTGAAACCAGATCCAAAACCAGAAGAAAAACCAGAAGTGAAGCCAGACCCAAAACCAGAAGAAAAACCAGAAGTGAAGCCAGACCCAAAACCAGAAGAAAAACCAGAAGTGAAGCCAGATCCAAAACCTGAAGAAAAACCAGAAGTGAAGCCAGACCCAAAACCAGAAGAAAAACCAGAAGTGAAGCCAGACCCAAAACCAGAAGAAAAACCAGAAGTGAAGCCAGATCCTAAACCAGAAGAAAAACCAGAAGTGAAGCCAGATCCAAAACCTGAAACAAAACCTGAAGAAAAACCAGATACAAATTTACCATCAAGTTTAGATAAAGGTTTAGTTACAGAAGAAGTTACGTATAATCCAAACGCTATGAAAAACCCGATTGCTCAAAAATCCATTTCTACAGAAGCGCAAAATCTTATCAAGAGTGTGAATGCTAAATATGGCACTAACCTTAAGTATGCAGATTTAAATGGAACTATTAGAATAATTGATAAAAACATGTATTTACCAGAAGGTACAATTGGGGCACAAGTCTATGTTAATGCTACTAGTGAGAATGATTTTAAAATTATTTTCTTAGATAATAACGAAGCAACTATTGAATTAGCTAAAAAGTGGACTACGATGTTAAATTCTGATTTAGTTCTAGATAAAGAAATTCAAGAAACTGTAGATGCTCAAGAAATAAATAACTATGAAAAAGGAAAATATAAGATCCGTGTAGGGCATTCTACAGCTGACCACATGATGTACGTTCAAGTACGTGTATAATATCATTGCAATTAAATGCTTCATTTGATATATTAATATATGTAATATAATAATAAATAAATAAATTTGATTTATTTACGTAAAGGACACACCTTACGTACCTCCCAAGGTACAGGTGTGTCCTTTTTTATGTTTAAAGGAGGGATTTTATGAAACTGAGAAAAAAAATATTATTAACCTGTACTTCTTTAATTTTGTTATTACCGTCAGTAGCAAGTGCAGGAAATAGTGATGTACCATTTTATAATGGAAATGAAACTACGATTTTAGCATCAGACGAATTACAATTAAAGGGAAAACTACTTAGGTCTGGAAGTAGATATAAGCCAAAAGAGTTCGAATATAAAGCTGATATACATTTTCCTGCTGTTTATAATGGTTCTTTTAATTGGGGGAATCCAAGGGAAAACCTTATCCATAATGAAGACCAGTCAGAGCCTTATGTGCGTATATCAAATGACGGCTACATTAACCCTTCAGTTGTAGTAGGAGATAGAATGGTAACTGAAGTGGAGAGAATTACAAATAGCATAATTACGGATAAATATTGGGGTAACTCTCAGTTTGTTTTAAAATATTTAATTCCACATAAGATTACAAATCAAGATTCCTTTGAATCTTATGGACATTTCTATTGGATTAGGGATATTGCCTATCTTTCTGGAGGATACGCAGGGGCTGGTAGTGTAAATGGTGTAAATAGGTATAACTTGTGGTATGTACGCACAAGTAAACCTGAAATAAAAGATTTTAAGGCTACGAGTGGAAAAAAAGATGTACCTGTGAAATTTACATTTAACGGATTCGAATATGTAAGTAAAAATAAAGGATATAATGATCGGGATCCAAATGGCACAACAGTAAATCCATATCAAGCAGCTGCAGGTGAACGGAACCGAGTTAAATGGATGTTAGATATTACAAAAGATGGCGAAACCGTGTATCATCAAGAAAATTATCTGCGTTCAACTCCGCAAAAAGATAATCAAAAACCAAATGAAGGTGATGCAGGGCAATTTAAGTCAGAAGAACTAAAGTGGCAGCCACAAATGTGTGGCCGATATACTGCGAAAATTAAAGTCATTGATGCTGTTCAAAGGGAATCAAATGAGAAAACTGTTGATTTCACCATAAATGGTAACTGTGGTACAGAAGTAACACCTAATCCAGATCCAGGTGATGACGATGATTTTAAATATAAAATCGATTTCTCTGCTGACCGAATTGAAGGAGAAACAGCAAGAGAAGGAAAGAATATAAAAACAAGAATAGATGTATCACGTGATAATTTTAAACCGGAACGTGACCAATATAGAGCAAAGGTAAACAACAATATTAATAAGTCTCAACAAGAAGTAAATAGCTCTGAATCGGAGAGAGATAGCGCTCAATCTAGTCTAAGTTATTGTCGCCGTAATCCAATTCATGAAGTAGATGCCGAGGGAAAGGATCACTATTATGATAGAGACTGCTCTTGGGAAGAAAATAAACTAGATAGTGCGGCAAGTAAGCTAGATAATGCAAGACAGAAGTTAGAAAAAGAGAAGAATAAAATTAAAAAGTTAGATGTATTAGAAGAAAAATATACGAATCCTGAAACAGTAGTTGTGTTAAAACATAACGGACAACAAGTAGCTTTACAAAAGGTAAGATTAACTGAGGGAGAAAAGAAAACCCTGAATCTTGACTGGCAACATAAAGGTAAAGGAACAATTCAAGCGGAAATTAACCCTGCTGGTAACCGTATAGACATCGAGGAAACTACATACAAAAATAATCCTATTAAAACAGCAATCTATGAGCCTTCAAAAGAAAAGGCAATGTGTGGTGTAACGAGTGTAAAAGGTGTAGTAGAAACAGTAAGTGAACGTGTATCAAAAGAAGATATAACTGGGGAAATGTATTATGAAACTTTGACAGGGAGTATTGATAATTTAGCTCCTTCTAAGCTACATTCTGGTTATGGATTTTCGTATGAAGTAAACGGAAAATATAAAAATGACTGGAATGCAAATTACCCTGGTGTATTTGCTGCTGCTAAGGCACAATATCCATTTGCAGACGAAGGATTAAAGGCTACTCAAGATTTAGAGAAGAAAGAACTTAAAGATAATACAGCGAAGTTCCTACCTAAAAATATGTATTTATCTGAAGCAACAGGACATGTTTTTGATAGTAAAAGACCAACTAAGTCTTTATATTGGGATGGACAAGAGAAAATTATTGATGGTGGCCAAAAATGGTATTCACCATTGAAGACAAAAGATGGTGTATACACTTTTAATGTAGAAACAGCTCCAGCAGGTATCAATGAAATGAGTTTATGTTTAACTGAGCAAGTAGAGATTAAGGGTGTTGCGTACGATGATTTCATAAAAAGAAGAGTATTTCCTGATGATCCATTCCCTGGAGGAAGTGGAGTAGGATGGAACTGGGTAGGGAAAGAAGAACTACTTCATAAATTGACTGATTGGTATTACATGAAGACTGGGAAATAAAAATAAAATATAGTATAATTTGATGAATCGACACAATAATATATCCATCATAAACTAGTAGCTGAATGGATAAACCAAAGGCACATCCCTTAATGGGATGTGCCTTTTTTTCATAGAAAGGGGAAATTAGAGTGGATAAAAAGAAAAAACAACGTGTTAGACGTGCGATTATTATGGGGGTTGTCGCAATGATTGTATCGCTATACATTGGAAGCGAATTTCAGGATCGGAATGGGAAGAGTTATGCTCCCGCAAAGTATTTTGAAACAGGAACGAAATTGATTTCGAACTAAAAGTATTTTGTTTTATTTAACTAGCTATAGTGGATGAATATACATGACAGGTACTATAGTTGGTGTTATAATATGTGTAGAAGTATTATAAAGATAGTTTTTGCATAAACTAATAAAGACGAAGTGCTGGTAACACTTCGCCTTATGTAACTGCTACCGCAAGGTGGATGGTTCTTTTCGTTTTTCGTCGCTTTTTTTGTATTTGCTTCCAAGACGTTGATAGGTATTTACCTACTCGTTTTGCAAAAAATACAGCGACTTCTCTAGCAATTACTTTCAGTATCTCAATTGCTATCGTGAAAAGTATATCCATTCGATCACCTCCTTTCTCCATAAAATGAAAGAGAAAGGATAGCAACCGACCACCCTGAAATATTCAGTTACGTTATATTAATTATACCATATTTATAGTTGGGTTAATAGCTTAAAAACCTTGATATGACAACGTTTTTAAGGTTTTTCAAGTTTTGGGATCAGAGATTTGAAATGGTAAAAATAATATTTTTTTTAGAAATGATTGACATGAAACTCTATATATCATAATATTGAAATTGTAATATTAAAGAAACCAAATCCAACATTTTCATATAGACTTTAGATTAGCTAAAAGGACACACCTAAGGCGCATTATGCCATAGGTGTGTCCTTTTTTTGCGTTTAAAGGCTACATAAGGAGGAATACAAACATTGAAGCCATCTAAGTTTCAAAAGAAGCAGATTGCTGCGGTAGGTTTAGCTGCTGCAACAGTAGCGGGTATCTATGGGTACAATCATTTCGCAGTCGAAAATGCAGTAAAACCAACAAAGATTGTTGTAGCCGCAAAGGATATACCTGCGCATACAGAGATTAAAGAAGACATGCTAGTGGAACGAACATTACCTGGTGATGCGATTCCCCCCAATGCATTACGTGCAAATAAAAAAGAAGTAGTAGGTAAGTGGACAAATGATGGGCAGCCCATTACAGAAAATAGCTATCTCTTTAAAAACAAAGTAGTAAAGAAAGAAGAGTTACCTGACTCTGCCATTTTAAATTTAAAAGATGGAGAAGTTGCATTCCCGTTACTCGTTGATTTGGAAACAAGTTCAGGTAATAGTATCATTCCGAACACGTATGTCGACTTGTATTTCAAACAGGTTGTGAAAGAAGGCGACAATGAGAAAGTTGTGTTTGGTGGTCTTTTCCAACGTGTACGTGTTACGGCCGCAAAAGATAGCAATACAGAAGATGCATTTGTATTAGAAAAGAAAGAATCAAAAGAAGAACAAGAAGGAAAACAAAAGCCCAAAGTAACGCGATTATATACGCTAGCTGTTTCACCTGAACAACTTCAATACTTAAATCGTGCAAAAACACTTGGAGATGTGATTCCTGTTGCAGTCGGACAAAAAATAGAACAAACAGGGAAAGAATTAGAACCAGCAGAAGGGTTCTCGCAAATATCTGATCAAAAGAACATTTTAGACTATGTAGAGAAGCATTCGACCAATCCAATTTCTAAAAATGTAAAAGAGTATGTAGCGCAGTATCTGAGCGAATCTAAGTAAGAAAGGAGTTTTTAAGATGGATCGGCAAGTAAGAATGGTTGCCTTTTATGCCACAAATGAAAACGTAGGAAAAAGCACGTTAAGTATTGCGATGGCAAATGAGTTAGCTCATTTAGGGAAAAAGGTACTTTATGTAGAAGCAGACCAAGTAAGGCCAAGCTTTGCGGTTGGAACTGGTCTTAGCCACGATAGTAAAAATATATTAGAGCTTGTAAGAAAAGAAAATGATTACAACCTCTTGCAGTATATTTGTACGAAGCAAGATTTGCTAGAGAAAAAAGTGAATCCAAGGTTGATGCAAAAATTACACGATAAGATGGATTTTCTAGTATTTCCATCAGGTTATAACTTAGCTCAATTCCCTGAGATTCAAAACAAAGAATTGTTTGTAACTACATTTATGGAGTCACTTGTGGACACAGAATACGATTATATCATTCTATCGGTGCCAACTGAATTATCCGAGGTGCTGAGTTATCCAATCCTATACCAAGCAGACCTTGTTGTTCATGTGCTAAACGGAAATCCTCGTGGTGCGTTAGCTATTAAGCGAGAATTAAAGCTGATTGAAGATGCAAAGCTAACAATGCCTCGTATGATTCATGTTTTGAACATGGCAGATGAAAATTATGTAGAAGATATTGAAAAGCTTTCTTCTCAAAAAATAGCAGTAACCATTCCGTATGACAGAGATCGTACGAGTTACGAATGGGGGATGCAATTTGGTTCCCCGCAAATTAATACAAAGGTCCATCACATTATGGAAGCAGCTGGTCTTGGTATTCCATCCCAGCAATCCTCTATGAAAAAGGGTCTCTTTGGTTTACGAAATTAAAAGGGGGACAAGGAGTATGTGGGGCTATTTACAGGAAAAACAAATCGCCTTAAAGCGAAATCAAGTGGATTTATATCACTTTGGTTACATGATTCGTTCCAAATCAGCTCGAAAGTTAGGAACAACTACAGCTCAACAAATTAAAGATATTACAGATGAAATTCGTGCATTTTTAGTAAAAGACCATCGTGATATCCTAAGTGAATCCTTTATGAATAAAGAAAAGAGAGCAGCTGTAGAACAAATTATTAAAAGCTTTTTATTGAGTAATCAGGTTGTCATTTCAGAGGTACCTTCTGAACAATTACTAAATATGGTGTGTGACGAAATTGTGGGGTTTGGGATTATAGAACCTTTAAAAGAAGATAAAGATGTAACTGATATTTATATCAATGGCACAAAAGAAATCATTTACGAAAAAATTGGGGAGGGAGAATGTACATTTCCTTACCGATTTGAGACGGAAGAAGAAGTGAAAGCTCTAGCTTATAAGATGGTAAACAGTACATCAGAGTCATTAAATACAGCAAAGCCATATGTTGACTGCGTGTTTCCGTATATCCGTATCAATATTGCGTTAGATGAACTTGGGGGACTCGGAACAACAATAACGATTCGTAAGAATGCAGATCACCTCCGTGCCTCTGAAGAACGTATGTTAACTACCAATCAAGCATCGAAAGAAATGCTGAACTTTTTGGCCGCAGCTGTGAAAGCCAAAATGAATATTCTAGTTGCTGGAGCTACAGGTACCGGAAAATCAGAGTTTATGAAATATCTTGCCTCTCACATTCCGAAAGGAAAGAAAAAAGAACGTACTCTTGTAGTAGAAGATAACCCTGAATTATATTTGCATCGCATTTTTCCGGAACATCATTTTGTTCCGATGCAGTGTAGGGCATCCGAGGTTGAAGAAAATGCAATCGATTTTGATAGGTTGTTAACAAATGCTTTACGTCAAGGACCAAAACGTTTAATCGTAGGGGAATCGAGGGGGAAAGAAGCATTGAAAATGATTAACTTCTTCCAAACAGGACATCCTGGCTTTACCTCTGTCCATGCAAGAAGTGCAAAAGAAGCAGTTAGACGTTTAATGCTCATGTGTCTGCAGAGTGGTGCGAATATCGATGCTCAGTATTTATATGAATTAATTTCTCAGACATTTGATGTGATTGTCTTTTTAGAAAAGAAAGATGATGGTAATCGCTATATTACAGAGATGATTGAATTGTTAGATTATCAAGATGATATACAGTTCAATCAGCTTTCTCAATTTATTCCTTCAGGTGAGGAATTCGATGAAATGGATGAGAGAGTAGGAAAGATTCATGGGGATCATATCGTTACAGCAAAAATGTCAGCCGAAATGGAGAAGAAATTCCGTTCTTCTACTGTAAATCCAGCTCTTTATGCGCCATTCCTTTCACAACAGGAGGTGCAGTATGCATAGTTTGTTGGCTTATGGATGTATATTTTTAATCTTTATCAGTGTAGTATTGCTCGTTTTACTTTTTGCAAAATCTAAGGGTTCTGCTCTTTCCCAATTTGTACAAGAAAATGAGAAAGAAGAAAGGCGCTTGGAGTTAAGGAATATTAAGGGGATACGGGTGTATCTACCGCAATCCGTTATCCAAGAAGCCCAAAAGTACGAGTGGAAATTGACGAAAGGCATGTACTGGGTATATACGATTCTTTCTGGAATGAGTATTGCGGCGGTATTCTATTTTTCCTTTGGACGAGATCCTTTTACACTAATTTCCGTTTTATGTGGATTTTTAGTTCCAAGATTTCTTCTCTATCGAAGAAAAAAACGTTACTACTTGGTTGTCATTGACCGTCTATCTATCTATATGAAGGCAGTAGCGAATGCGCTTCAAATTAGTAACAATGCAAAACGGGTGTTAGTTCAGGTGAAGCCAATGATGCATGAAAGCATTCAAGAAGAAATAGAGAAAGTTTCTCTTTTATTAGAAGGTGGAACCACAATGCATCGTGCATTTAGAGGATTCAATGAAACGTTTAACTTTAGAGAATTGGTTTTCTTCCATGAAATGTTGGAAGTGTGCAGCCGAGAAGGTGGAACAAATTCAGTGCAAGTCTTACTAGATATTGCAGAAGATTTCGAAAAACAAAAGCTGTATTTGGCAAGATTACGTTCTAGTTTGTCACAAGCACAACGTGCTTTTGTACAGAACTGCTTAATCGTCATCGCTATGCCGATAGTTATTATGTTGATGTCAAAAGAAGCATATGGATTTTTAGCAGGTTCTATGATGGGGAAAATCGCGTTAGCGGTAAATATGTTCATTGTCTTTTTCTTAGCAACCCGTGTAGAAAAGATTGCAAATTATAACCCAACAGAAAGAGGGGAATAAGGTGGCTACGATTTTAGCTGTAGTGGTATTCGTTGTCATGTACTGGGTATTCTCTACCTTTCTACAAAGTAAAAAAGACAGCGGTAGCTTACTTACGAACTATGTAGAAAATGCAAAACGAATTGAAAAGAAGAATTTAAATCAGATGATGCTCGCGCCCTTCCAGTCGTTATCACATAAGTACCTGACAGAAGAAAAGAAAGAGCAGATTCAGAAAAAATTAGAAGAAGCTGGCCTGGATACGAAACCAGAAGAATATTTAAAGATGAAGGTAGCATATCCCATCATTTTCACCTCTGTTTTCTTGATATGTACGGTGTTCCATGATTACTACTTATTTAAAGTGGGAGTTTTGATTTCACCACTGCTTTATTTCTATCCTGATTATCTATTAAAGAGAAGAATCAAGCAGGCGATAGAAGCTAGGAAGTTCGAATTACCAGAGTATCTAATACCTATGCTGCAGCTGTTAAAAACACATACAACATTAGAAGCAGTAAAAAAGGCAGAGATATATGCCGGGAGACACCTTCGTCCGTATGTATCTACACTTACTGCGGAATTAGAAATGTATGCTGGCTCGGATCAACCATTTCGAAACTTTGCTGCTGCTTTAAATAGTCCAGAAGTAAATACCTTTACGATTGCATTGCAACAAGCGCAAAAAACGGACAAGGTACAGAGTCTTCGTATTATGGATGCACAGATTAAAATGATGCGTGAGTTAAAACATGAGAACTATAACCGTCTCATTCAAAATAAACCAATGGAAATGAATAAATTTAACGTCGCAGTTATTGGATGTATTGTGATTTATCCAATGGTGATTGTTATTCAATCCTTAATGCAAGGATTTGCAAGTTTATAGAAGATGTTATCAAAAATGGAATAGGTAAAGGAGCATTACACATGTTAACAAAAATGAAGAATTGGTTGAAAAATGAGGATTCACAGTTATCATCAGAAAACGGTATGCTAATCGCTTTGGCGGTAATTATTGTATTAGTCATTGGGCCGTTTGTATGGAAAGCGATTCAAGGCGGGTATGACACAATTCTAGCTCGATTTACAAAAGCATCAAACAATGCAGATGTGAATTCTTGGAACAAGTAATAGAAGTTTTAGATTAATGATGTTTATTACGTATAGCTCAAATAAATGGAAAAGGGAGATTCAATCATGTTATCAAAAATGAAAAATTGGTTAAAAAATGAGGATTCGCAACTATCATCAGAAAACGGTATGTTAATCGCTCTGGCGGTAATTATCGTATTAGTAATTGGCCCATTTGTATGGAAAGCAATCCAAGGTGGTTATGATACGATCCTGGCAAGATTCACAAAAGCATCAAGCAATGCAGACGTAAATTCTTGGAATAAGTAATGAAAGATTTAAATAGATAAGTTCTAATTTTAATAGATTCTTAAAATCGGTATATAAAGGAGACGAAATGAAATGTTAGCAAAGATGAAAAGTTGGTTAAAAAATGAGGATTCACAGTTATCATCAGAAAACGGTATGTTAATCGCTCTGGCGGTAATTATCGTATTAGTCATTGGCCCATTTGTATGGAAGGCAATCCAAGGTGGCTATGATACGATCCTGGCAAGATTCACAAAAGCATCAAGCAATGCAGATATTGATTCTTGGAATAAAAAATAAATGTAAAAATAAACGAGGGGGCTACTCTAAAAGTGGTTCCCTTTTTTACACAGCATTTTTTATGAAATTAAGAGGGGAGTAAAGAAAATGGGTCTGTATATTGTGGGATTATTACTAAGTTACATGTTCCTAAATGTATTTACTGATTTGAAATATAGAAAAACAAAGAATATGTGGCATCTACTATTCTTAATAGTAGGGATAGGAATTACGTACCTTGCCGGAATAAGAACAGGGAAAGAGATTGCAATTGTACTAGTCATGGCCTTAGCGTGTGGTTTATTGCTAGAGACATTTAAATTCTCTTCACCTGGTGATACCAAGATGCTTGTGGTGGTAGCTTTATATATTAGCAATGTAGTAGAAGAATCGGCTATGCTTACTGCCATTACATTAACAGCTTTCCATTTGCTATTCTTTTGGATTGCTAGTGTGTATCGATTAATTAAAATTTTAGGGTTTGTGGGAGCGATTAAAGACCAATTGGAGCATGCTGCTTCTATATTTGGGGCAAAACTACCAAAGAAAGAAATACAGCTGATACAGAGCTTTCCTGGGGCTTGTTCTATTTTACTAGGGGCAATGGTGTATATTTCGTTCACTATCTATCAAAACGGAGGTATGTTAGCTTGAATAGTAGAATTATTCATCAAAGAGAAACATATATTTATTTCACGATATTCGTACTAGTAGGGGTGCTTATTGCAAATATGTTTATTCATATGGTGTTTGTATTAGCGTATCCGTTACTTATCGGATTAATTGTGCAGGTTATCTTGTTGCAGAAGATAAAGAAGCCATTTTATCGGAGCGGAAAAGAATTAACGGAACAATTAAAACTAAAAAATATATTTCTAGTAGAATCAAATATTTTAGGAGATGAAGAAGGAGCTGTTTATGAGGTGCATCAAATGCCTTTTGGATTCTCTAATGGATTAATTAATAAAGATAAGAGTTATAAAGTCATAAAACAAGAGTATGATAGAAAAGTCAAAGAGGATTTAACGAAAATTGCAAAATGGCAAGTTACAACAAAAGCTAGACTTGTTACGACAACACACTTTCGTTTATATACAATTTGGCAGAAAAATAGTACAGGTTATCAATTGAAAAAATTAGAGGATTGTGTTGATCCGTATGCAAAAATGAATCTCATACAATGGATGATTGCATCATTCTGTACGACTGGTCGTATCAAATATGATAAGAAACCAAAAGAGTGGGAAAGCTACGAATGGATTGCGTTAAAATAAAAAGACAAAAGTACATAACTTTTGTCTTTTTATTAATTTATACAGCTCAATGAACTATGCATTTTTTTTAGCTAGTTCTAAATATGCTTCATGTTTAGTTATTTCACTGATATCAAGTCCGAAATCAAAATCATCCTTTTTTGATTGGTAACCATAAGATACTAAACCGGAATCTTTATGATTCTCAGGGAAGTAAATTAGTACTTTTGCATTTTTATAGTCTTTTAAATGCAATAATTCGTACAGTTTTTCAATTAGATATTCGCTAATTAGGTTAATAGCACTTGTTCCGCCAACAATAGTATAAAGGTCATCATAAATGTGCAATGCATGATTTTTTCTATCAACGAATAGTAAAAAGTGATTGTAACCTACGTGGAAGTTTTCTATTACTAAATGGTATTGCTCCTCATGGCTAGTAGGAAATAAGAAAATATCAAATGAATCTTTAGTTACCAAAATAGCTGTTTCTTCATTTTTTGGGTCCTTTTTGAACATTTTAAACATGAAAATCCTCCTCTAAAGAACGTGTGTTTGTTCTGATTGTAACACGAATTGGATTTAGTTAATAGTAAATAAAGGAAGAATAAAAAATAAGGCCTTATTTTTTATATAGGCCTTATTAAATGACGAATGAGATATGACTCAATATCTCGTGTAGGGTAATTTTATTATACATAATTTTCGAAAAAAACTAAAATAAATAAGTTCATTTTTGTGATAAAACATAAAGTTATTGAAATTTAGATACGAATTGATTAATATAAATATATATTTAATGTTTAATTGATTCCGTTTATTCCCACACCTTATTGTGTTGTGGTTGAGTTGTAGAAGCAAGTTGCGTCTTGTTTCATTTTTGAAAGGGCTTCTTTGAGCCGATTAGTGTATATCTAGCTTATTTTGCTATGCACATTTTTAATCGACTTGAAGGAGCCCTTTTTGTGTTGTTTTCAAGTTAGGAATCACTTGTAAAAAGGTATTTAGATTTAGGTATACAAATAAAAAACACTGTGAGAAAAAACACAAGATTTGTGTTTTTTTTGCTTTGGAAGGGGATCATTATAATGAAATACGAACATGCAATTACACTAGATAAACCATTACTATCACTAGAGGAGATAATAAAAATCTTTCAGAGGAATGAAGTTACTCAACCAATTCGAGAGCGTAATTCTAGCATTTTCCGTGATACAGAAGACTATATTGCAGATAAAATGACAGCCTTACACATCAACTCTGATGAGTATTACAATACGATTTTTTTACCAATTTTACGCCATGATTGTGAAGAAGATTGTTATTTTCCATTTGAAAGGAAGTACTGTTTAGAGGTGTATGGCTATCCATGTACGTTAGAAGATATGTTTAAGGAGTGGGGTCTTTATATTATTAACAAGATGGATTGTACATTAGAAAAAGTTATGTCTGAGTATGTAGAGGTTACAAATCCTTTATTTGATCCGACTGTAGAAGAATTGGCCAGAATTATTAAATATAACAAAGAGCGAACTAAGGAGTGTAGTAGATTATTTAATATTCCTCTTGAGCCATTAAAGAAATTATTAAAGGAGTCCTCCCATACCGTTATTGAGATTATTCAAAACGTTGAAATGGAGGACATATCAAAACTTCCTACACACTTAGGTGTTCAATTTGCTTATAGAAGGGAAACGAAAGAACTTTACATGTATCATGGAGAAAAACATTTGCCGTGGCTTTATCGAGTATTACTTTTTCTTCATATTTTTGAGTTATCTATTCTACGTGTAAAGTAATCAATTGTTGTGAAGTAGAAAAATAATAAATATATAACCAGGGGGAAATTCAAATGAAAATGAGTTATGAAGTATCTATATTTTGTTCTGCACATCCAGATGATTTTATGCCAAATTTACGTGCATTACGAATGAGGGTTACAAAGGAAGGAGCATTTTGGGAACGAGATTGTTATCAGTTTTCCATTAAACCATCAAACTTGTCACAGCGAGCAGCCAAACAAGCAGGGGAAATCTATTTGTATCATGTTCATTTTAATGGATGTGTACGGGATTTCCTTTTTTTATTGGAAAGATGTTTTAGAGGGACGAGTTTTCGCTTTACTGCTATCCGTGGTTTTTTAGATGTAGAAGGTTATTCACTTAAAAAATGGAAACCGATTCTACGTAACCACCACATAAATTCTGCAGATGTAGATTGTATTTTCAAGAAAGATGATCTTGTAATGATTGTGCATCAGCATGGAGGTTTAGAGGTGGTTAAGCGTGCGGAAAAAGGCGAACAATTAAAAAAAGTAAACTTTCTGGAGGTAGATAGCTGGTTACAAGCACTAAATCCGACAAAAGAGGATCTTTTCTCTTTAACAGGTGTGAGTGTATCGTAATGAGTGATTTACATAACTATATGGAAGTCTACAGACAGAGGGAATGACAGAAATCCGTAGTGAAAAACGACTATGAATTTCTGTCTTTTTATTTTATAAAGGAGGATTTTAGCATGAATTTATTTGAACTGTTCGATTTAGAGGTAAGAGAAAACATAATAGTACAAGATGTGAGGACAGATAAACAAGTTCGCAATCAATACAGCTATGATGTTGGTGAGAAATTAGTAGGAGCTAAGAAAGAGCTAAGAGCCTTAAAAGAATCATTTTTAGTATCATTTTCTTTAGAAGTTTTAGCAGAAATTGAAAAAGAATCTCCAGTAGAAGCGCTCAATACATTGGATCGAAACGCATTAATTCCATTCTCTTTTGAACATGAAAAAGAAAATGATGTCCCGCCACGTGTTGCAAAATTAAAGCAACTGCTAGTGGGCAGGATTGATAAGAAGCCAATTGTAGATACACCGACTGCAAGGAAACTGTATGTGCAAGCATGTAGAAGAGTTTGGCATGATATACAGTTAATACATACCTCAGAACAATGGATAGATCTTGTTGGTTCTTACGGTAAGGAAATGCAAAACGGTTGGTATGCATTTAAAAAAGATAAGAATGTCACATACACATTTAAAAGAATGGTAGAAGAATATTTTGATGAATTTGTTGATGCAGATGGTATGGAGTTATTAATATTAGGAAAGAAATTCATATCACTTTGTACAAATTCAAAAAGTATTAATTCTACATACCTTCGTGTATCACATGAACTAACATGGAATGATTTACTTACGAAAAAGGTTACGACTCGTAAGAAATCCACAGCTGCTTGGAGTAGGAAACTGCCAGATACCCTCCAAAGAAAAGGACCAGAAATAGAATTTGCTACCAAACCTGAAGACGTAGTTACTATGTTTGGATTGAAGGGAATGCAATTTGGACATTATTGCACCGAACAATATGCAAAAGAACATATTGAGCATGTATCTGAGGCGTTACATGATGTAGCCCGTATATTGGGGATTCCACCTGAGTATATAGGGCTAGGAGGACGCTTAGGGCTGGCAATTGGTGCGAGAGGAAGCGGCAATACATTAGCACATTATGAACCTTCTACCAAAGTCATTAATTTAACTCGTGATAATGGAGTCGGGGCATTGTGTCATGAATGGGGACATGGTGCGACACGTTTCTCTATAAGTAGTTGAACTACGAAAAGAGAACATAAATCAGTATTTATTAAAGGTTTATGATAACTGTATTCTCGATAGATGAAATGAGAGCTGCCAACAAAAGCTTGAAGCGTCTACTCTGATACTCCTACATGCGATAAAGCGCCTATTGGCTTTATTGTATGAAGCTAGGTGAAGTCGCCTGAATAATACCCTAACATCTCCTTTACGAGTTGTGGAAAAACAAGTAGAGGTACTTGTCGTATTAGATAGGGCGGGAGGCTATAAAACGATTATGGTTAGTAATTCCATTAAGGATAGACGAACAACTGAATGTACCCATCTATACCCATAATGTCTAGAAATGGACTTCTTGCTAAGTTCGCAAGGTCACTTACCGATGAGTAAAAATCGTGATTATGAAAATCGGGAGCAATTATATGGTATTGCTAAAGTGACAGGTGGAGAGGTTGGACCTAAAATCGTATGCACAGCTAGAGGTTACGGAACGTGGAAAGTCACATACAGAAATGTTAATCGTTATAGGCGAGTGTTCTGTCACTACAGGGAAGCTAAATACTAGAAGAAATGTAGTTCAATGTGATGAGAGTAGGGGCATAGTACCGTTGAAACTATGGAAACATAGTGGAGGGATAGCCCTAAGTCAATACCAAAATAATTATTATAGTGAATATGTTTGGAATCGAGTAAGAGTAGATAGGTGAAATCCTATAAAGGAGAGTAACAAACAAACTAATGGCAAATCGTAGTATTCAACCACAATATTATAATTTTCAAGGGGAATTAGATGGTCTGTATGTAAAATCAAAAAATGGTGGGAACTTCAAAGATTTATATTCTTTCATTATTGATGAAAGAAATATAAAACTTGCCTTTGGTACTATTAAATCTAATCAAGGAAGTAAAACACCTGGTACTGACCAAATAACAATTAATGAATACAAAGGATTCTCAGATGATGAAATCATTCATCTAGTCCGTGAAAAACTAATTAACTTCAAGCCTGATAGCGTAAGAAGGGTTTTCATACCCAAAGCTGATGGAAAAAGTAGACCGTTAGGAATACCAACTATGCTTGACCGCATTATTCAACAGTGTTTCAAACAGATTCTTGAGCCGATTGTAGAAGCAAAATTTTATGAGCATAGCTATGGGTTTAGGCCTTTGAGATCGACTCACCATGCAATCGCTCGTACCAACTTTTTAATTAATATTAATAAGCTTCACTATTGTGTAGATATTGATATAAAGGGTTTCTTCGACAATATCAACCATAATAAGCTAATAAAACAACTATGGAATATTGGGGTAAGAGACAAGCAGGTTCTAGCAATTATTAAGAAAATGTTGAAATGTGAAATTGTGGGTGAAGGTAAAGCGGAAAAAGGAACGCCACAAGGTGGTATCCTCTCTCCTTTATTGGCCAATGTCGTACTTAACGACTTAGACCATTGGGTAGCTTCACAATGGCATAACTTCCCAACGAATACACACTATGAAGATAACAGACCAAGATATAGGGTACAGAAGAAAACGAAACTAAAACAAGGCTTTATTGTGCGATATGCAGATGATTTTAAAATCTTCACAAATAGCTACAATTCAGCTAAAAGATGGTTTCATGCGGTGAAAAACTACATTGAAAAGAATCTAAAGCTTGAAATCTCAGAATCTAAATCAAAAATTACTAACCTTCGTAAAAGGAAGTCGTTATTTCTAGGAATCGAATTTAAAGCAGTTGCTAAGAAGAAAAAATTTGTGGCACAAAGCTACATTCCTAAAGATTCAATGAAATCAATTCAAGCAAATATTAAGAAGAAAGTGAAGTCTATCCGCATTAATACGATTCCAGTAAAAGTATCTGAATTAAATGCTTATATTCGTGGTGTGCATGACTACTTTAAAGTTGCAACACAAGTAAACAAAGGTTTTCACAAAATCACCTATCACTCTAATAGGGTTATTTATAATAGGTTAAAAGGTAAGGTTTATTTCCATGCGGATAATGGAAGTAATAAAGGTTATAAGAAATCAGGCTACAAAACTTTTAATGTTGGTGGTATTCAAGCAATTCCCATCGGTAACGTGTCACATTCAAGTGCTATGAATTTTTCTCAAGCCCACACCATTTACTCAGAAGAAAGTCGGGTAAAGTACGGCCACAAAGAAAAAGCAGCACATATGAAAAAGGCATTTGCTTATCTTGAAAGGAATTTTGTTCCCAACCGTAGCATTGAGTTTAATGATAACCGTATTCGTCGCTTCGCTCAAACACAAGGAAGATGTGAAATCTCAGGTGTTGAGATGGCATTCTACCCCCAAATGGTACGTTGCCATCATGTGAAAAGGCGGGCTGATGGTGGCGATGATAATTACAGAAATCTCATTATTGTACATGAATTAGCACACAGATTGCTTCATGCTACAAAACCGAACCTTATCGAAAAACTAATGAAACAGCTTATGCTTAGTGATAAGCAGGTTGAGAAGGTAAATAAACTACGATCCAACATGAATCTATTTACTATTTAATAATACAAAAGTTATTGATGGAACGCCGTATGCGGTGAAAGTCGCACGTACGGTGTGAGGCGGGGGAAAAGTTGGAGATAACATCAAATTCTTACCTATCGTACCCGAAATGGGCAGTAGCTACCCTCTTGCTAATCGCAGGAGGATGCTACACATCACTGGATCATTTCTTATATGATTGTAGTCATGATTTTAAAAATGGTAGCCTTGCTTTCCTATCAAGTGGGAAGAGTATCGGAAATATTTTGCCTGCTATTATCAAAGATAGGATGCAAGCTGTGCTAGATGCTTGTAAACAAGGAAAAGTGGCCAGAGTAATTAATGTGGAAAATGCCCATGCTAGAAAGTGGTATTTCTATGGTAGCGTCATTAATAGTTATGATGTATATAAGGGGAATGTGTCAGGTATTCTAGAATCCTATCACTTAAGTTCGTACAGAAAGCTGGATACCTTATCAGGGGCAGCTAAGACGCGTATGGAACGTAAAGTTGAAAAAGAATTTGAGAAAACCGCACAAATGTTGGCTGCTTATCACTATAAAAAAACAGGCGAGAAACTTAATGAAATATCTTATCAAGCGAAAGGGTCTGTATACTTTGATACAGCCATTCAGTTAGATAAGAAGAGAACCAAAAAGTATTGGTCTACGAATCATGAGATGTTTGCTAGAGCATTTGAATCGTATGTAGAATCAGCTTTGCTAGATCAAGAACATAGAAACGATTATTTAGTTTGTGATACATATTCTTTTGTATATCCGTTAGGAGAACAAAGAGAATATCTGAATAGAAGTATAAAGAGTTTAATGGAAGTAGCTGTTCCATATATAATTAACAGTATACAAGGAGTGGGGAATAATGAATTATAACATTCAAAAAGGTCAATTTCGTTTAACGAGTGCTTATCCAAGAGGTAGCTGGTGGGAATTTTACCGTGTTACGTGTCCGATTTGTCATGATACAGGTAATTGCATGCTGCATGTTTCGCAAGAGAAGGTAGCATGTACACGTGTAGAAAGTAAATGGATTTACGGAAAAAACACGGGCAACCCAAGCTACATTCACTACATAAATGGAAAAGATAAGTATCGATTGCCTGAGGCGGATGAAGTTCAGATTCATGATAAGAAAAGCAATGAGGAATTAGATGTGTTTAATCGGAAATTAATGGATTTCATACCATTGCAGGAGCATCATCATACACATTTATTACGAGATAGAAAAATGAGCGAGGAACAAATACAAGTACGTCAATATCGATCTTTCTTAAAACAACAAATTGTGTTAGAGAAGGATAATACGTATACGACTGTTTGGGAACAGCATTTTAAACAGATGGGGAATAAAAACTGTTGGCAGGGGGTTCCGGGCTTTTATGAGATGAGGAAGGGTCAACTTTCTCTTCGTTTGATGTCAGGATCTCCTGGTATATTGATCCCTTTTCGAAACCAGTACAATCAAATTGTTGGATGGCAGGTTCGTGTGGATGAAGTGAAAAACTCCGTTCATGTGAAATCGGCACCCAATGGAGTTCAAGCGGAATTAATCGAACAGCCTAATGTTGTAAAGATAACTAAAAATGGTGATTGTATCTTTGAAGGCGAACTAGAAGTGAGCAAAAAGCTAGAGATACCATTTCAAGAGGGACAAATTGTTGTAAAGATACATAAAGGGCAAAAGTATCTGTGGCTCTCATCAGCAAACAAAAATCAGGGGACTGGTGCAGGTGGTAGTGAAAATCCACTTCCTGTACATGTAGCGGTACCGAGTTCTCATTTAAAACATTGGAATTCTGGTACATTGCATCAAACTAAATCAGTAATGATCACAGAAGGACCCATGAAAGCTGATTTGATTGCTGATTTGATTCCAAAGCGATTTAATAAAGCAGAACTTATTGAAGTAGGAACGACGGTTCTTGCGATTCCTGGTGTAAACGCTTGGCGAATTACTATGCCTGTATTAAAGGATATGGGTGTAGAAAATGTCTATTTAGCGTTTGATGCCGATTTAGTAGAGAATCAAAAAGTAAGGAAAGCTCTTATAGACTTTGCGACAGAGTTAAAGCGATTGGGCTATAACGTAATCATAGCTGCATGGAACCCAACGCAAGGTAAGGGGCTGGATGATACAATGCAAGCGGGATTTAAACCTGTATTTCAGAGATTGTGAAAGTTATAAAGTAGGTTGATATTTTCATAAATAGGTAGATTGAAAAAGATAGAGTTTTTAATTCTATCTTTTTCTTATATCCAATTAACTAAAAGAAGGGTAGAAGAGAATATGAATACATCTATGAAAAAAAAACTAGTGAATTTACGAGTTGATTTTGCTTTCAAGCGCTTGTTTGGAGTAGAAGGAAATGAAGATATATTAATAGGGTTTCTGAATGCGGTACTACAATCATCTATTGATGAAGAAATTACATCTTTGCACTTAGATGATCCGCATCTTCCAAGAGAGCAGAAGGGTGATAAATTATCTATTTTAGATTTGCGAGCTACTCTGAATAATGGTATAAAATTAAATATAGAGATTCAAGTTCGAGACAAAAAAGATATGATAGAGCGCTCTTTGTTCTATTGGTCAGGCATGTATTATTCCCAAATGACTCAAGGGATGAAGTACACGGAATTAAGACCAACCATTTGTATTAATATAGTAGATTTCATACTATTTCCAGAAGAGCAAGAGTTTCATAATGTTAATACAGTGATGAACAAAAAATCTAAGCGTATCATTACAGAAAATATGCAGTTGCATTTTCTTGAAATTCCAAAAGTAATTCAAGAATGGCAAGGAGAACGAATGAATCCATGGGAAGACTCTTTAGCGCGTTGGTTATTATTATTTCCTGCGCATGAGGATGAGAGATTAACAACAATCCTGGAGGCGATAGCAATGGAAAAAGATCCAGTTTTGAAAAAGGCAATAGAGGATTGGGAGCGTTTAAGTAGCGATAAGGATTTTTTACGCTTATATGAGGCTAGAGAAAAAGCAATAAAAGATAGAATATCAGAAATAGAAACGGCAGAAGAAAAAGCTGCGAAAAAGGCCGCAGAAATAGCTACCAAAAAAGCCACAGAAGAGACTAGAATTGCAACTAAGATAGAGATGATTCACAATTTAATTAATGTCGGTATACCTATTGAGAAAGTAGCGGAAGCCACTGAATTAAGTGTGGAAGAGGTTAATGAAATTTTAAAAAATAAAGAGTAAATATAAATAATATTAAATAGGTAATTGTGATTACAAACAATTACCTATTTTTTTATTATTTTTGATTGATGCCCATTTTGTGATTACAACTATATTTTTTCTTGCTTTAGGATTCCCTCTAATTCATAACGAAATTCATTAGTCTTCTTAACATCCTTTAAGATTGCCTCAAGATCCTCTTTTTTAACAAATTCTCTAATGGAATGGTTAAATAACATTAATCTACCGTATCTTTGTTCAATCTCTTTAAACCACGTTTCATTTTTCAATAACTTAAAGTTTTTACGAATCATTTTTTCTTTTTTTGAAGGAATGGACATAAGGATTCCCCCAAATATATCGCCAATTAAGTCACCCATGAATAAGCCTCCTTTTTCTACATTGTACCATTCAGAAAAAACGATGTGGGATCAAAAATTCAATACGCTATAATGAAATTAAGAGAATATATACGAGGGAAGAGGAAATAAATATGAAGGTAACCAGGGATATGCTACATGAAATGATAGACAAGGTAAATGAAAGTGAAATACATAAAATATACGATGTGTTGCAATCTATTTTAAATAGTAATGAAATTATAATTACCCCTAGAGAGGCAGCGTTAAGAAAAGCGAAAAAAATAAAAGTTGTTTCGTTAGATGCATTAGATTCATTTTTTGAAGAGAAAGAATAATTATATACTTAATATGTAATTTTTATATATTTAAGGACGTTAAGAGGTATGTTATTATGCAAAATAAAAAAGAAGGTTATTATGTACATGTGTATACACTTAGAGACAAAAGTACAAAATCTATAAAAATAGAACCATCGTGCTCATTGAATGAAGAAATGAAAGTTTTAGGTCTTACGGACAGTGATATTTTTCAAATTCAAATGGTATGGTACGATCCTAACAAAGAGCATAAAAAGTAATAAAGGTGTAAATAAGGGGTTGTATTTTTAAAATCGTATTGCTATAATATAAACGTAATAAGATTTTACAATAAAATATAAAATTAATCAGTTCGCATATAAGAGAAGACCTCAATATGCGCCATGTCCTTAGGGGACGTGTGCGTGTATTGGGGTCTTTTTGCGTTTTGCGAGCAAAAACATCCGGAGGTGCAGGAATTATGTTGAATTGGTTGTCTGCAAAACTTATGACAACATCAGTAGGAGATTTCTTACTGGCAAAAAGTAGCTTTACGAAAGGTCTTGGTGGTAGTGGCAGTGGTGCCAATGCTGAAACTGTCCAAAAAAGCATGAACACTTTAGTGAAAACTTTAATTGGTTTTGGGGGAATTTGGGTGGCAGCTTGCGTTGTATTCGCAGCTATTAAACTATCTGGTGCACAAGGAAAGAACCCTGAAAACCGTACACAAGCTATGATTGGTTTAGCTTGCGCGGCAATTGGAGGCTTTGTCATGATCAAAGCGTACGACATTGCTGCTTGGGTTACAACAATCTAATAAAAGAGTTTGTACAAGCTCTCCTCCATTTGGGGAGAGCTTCTCTTATACAAGGGAGGAAACAAAATGAGAAAAGTAACTGTTCCTGTTGATATGACTTCGGAACAAAAAACGCTGTTAGGTGTATTAAGTAAGCGCCAATTGATTTATTTATTAGGTGGCGGGGCGGCCCTTTATTTATATGTACCATTTTTATGGCAGTTGTTTGCACCTATTGATGCGGTAGTAGCGTTTTTTATTTGCCTAATTTTAGCACTACCAACGGTAGTAGGTGTAATAGCGTTTGGTTTTATTTATAAAGAAAAACAACACATGTATCTTGATAGATTTTTACTTATCAAAATGCGTAGCCGCTCCGAAAAAGGAAAGTGGAGAAAAGGGTACGAGCCAACTACATGGGCAAAGGAGAATTTATAAATGTTGGAAATGATATATTTTGCGGCGATAGCCATTGTAGGGTTTTTCTTTTATCGGAAAATGAATGGAAAACCGCTGTTTGGTTCTAAGAAAAAGGGGAAAAAGCAAGGTGGAGTAGAGAAACATACTGCTGAAAAATCTGGAAAGAAAAACAAAAAGAATACACCTGCTGAATCGGAAATTGATGAGGATAATGTTGATTTCTTTCGGGATTTTGTAGAAGACATTAAGGAAATTGATAATCACATGATTCGATATCATGATGACACATTTGTCCTAATTGCGGAAGCACATCCGGTTAACTATTACTTACTTTCCAATATGGAACAAGAAGCGATTGATATCAAAATTGAATCATGGTTAACCACATTAGAGTTTAATACGAAAGTATATATTCAAAGTAAGTTCGTAGATTTAACAGATCCTGTACGAAAAATGACAGAAACGATGAAAGGTGCGAAGGACCTTACACCAGAGACGGTTCTATATGGACAAGAAGTTATCGATAACTTAGAGTACTGGCAGCGTTCACAACCTCGATATGAACAAAAACGTTATTTAATTTATCCATATAAGGTTGATATTAGTACGATTACGGCTGATACAGAGGACGAATTAGAAGAAAAGATTGTAGATAAGGCATTTAACGAACTATATCGTCGTTATAATGCATCCCGAAATCTACTATCGAAAGCAAAAATTAATGTAGAAATGTTAACGAAAGATAAATTAATAGAACTTTTATACGTAGCATTTAACCGTCGGAAAGCCGTAAAAGCTCGTTTCCAGGATTTAATTGAAAACGAGAATTTCTCGCTCTATTCAACAGGGGAAACAAATGAAAGAAAACTAGAGTTAATGAAGAAAGTGCTAGCAGAAGAAAAAGCAGAAAAATCAAATAATGGGGTGGCGTAAATATGAAGTTATTCGGAAAAAAGAAAAAGGAAAAGAAAAAAGAAAAGAAAAAAGTAGAAGCCGAAGAGAAGGATGAATTGGAGCTAGAGGAGGAAGAGCTGGAAGAAGAAGTACCGACGCAATTAGACAATCAAACAACAGTGTTTGATGTTATTGCTCCAGAAGGTATGAAAATTGATGCAGAAGATTATGGAGTTATTAAACAATCTTTAGGAAGCAATACGTTCTTCCGTCCGTTTTATATTCCACGTGATGGGTACCCACGTATGATGCAAACCAATTGGCTCAACATGTTAACTTCGGCTGGAGAAGTGGATGTCATGATCGATATTCATAAAGAGCCAAAAGCTAAAGCAATGCGATCATTAGATATGCAGCTGACAATGTTACGTTCCAATCTTTCTTTCCAACGTACACGAGGAAACATTGACCAAGAAAAAGACTTAGATGCAAAAATTCAAGATACAAACAATTTAATGGATGAAATCCAGTTCAATGAAAACGACTCTTATATGGTGAGTACGATGGCTGTTGCGTATGCAGAATCAAAGAAAGAATTAGACGTTTTATGTGAATATCTTGAAGATGAAATGCAAGCATCTCACTTTAAGATAGCGAGTACTTGGAACCGTGTGAAAAGTGGTTTGAAAGCGGTTATGCCATTAGGTGCACCAAATACGCTGCAAGATACTTATCGAAATATCGATAGACGTGCTCTATGTACATTTGCACCCTTTGTATCAGGATCCGGAAGATTTAACGGTGGGATACCAATAGGAAAGAACAAAATTACTGGCCAAGTAGAATTTTTAAATTCATTCGGGAATGCAGATTATCGTCCACCAAACTATAACATTGGTGTGACAGGAATTTCAGGTTCCGGGAAAAGTTTACTTTTAAAAATGAAGCTAGCTCGTGAAACGTCACTTGCAGATACACATGCAATGATTATCGATCCAGAAGGTGAATTCGTAAAAATTACAAAACGTTTAGGTGGTATTAATTTAAACATTTCACCAGAAAGTAATATCATTATTAACCCTTGTGCAATCGCTGTAACAGAACTGCAAATTACAGATAAAGATGAAGAACTAGAAGCGCTGGAACAATACGATAAGAAAGAACTCGTAGAGCGTGATGGCGTGAAGTATGTAAGATTTGTACCGATTCTAGAGAAAATCAATGAAATACTCGGATTCTTTGACATTATTATACGCGGACAAGATTTTGATCAACCAGGATTAAATGTATTCCAACGTACAATGCTAGAAGATGCAATCCGTGAAGTGTTTGATAAACATGGTATTACTTCACATCCTTCTTCTTTATATACAGATGAAGTGAAGAAGGTGGATGGACAATTAATTCAGTCTCAAGTAAGAAAGCCAGAGCCAGAGTTAAAAGAAATCTACGATGTCATAGTAGAAAATCATGGAGATGATGTGAAGGCAGAAGAGTTAATCGCCGCGATTCGTCCGTTCTTACGTGATGGTTCAAAACCATTATTTGATGGACAAAGTCATTTTGGTCGTGGTGTAGAAACACAGTTAAATGAATCACGCGTTGTTAATTTCAACATTAGCCATTTAGAGGAAGGATTTTTAAAACCAATCGCTTTCCACGTTATCTTGAACTATATTTGGGAGCATTGGATTAAGAGTCCAGAACATGCTATCAAACGAAAAGTACTGTATGTGGATGAGATGTGGCAGTTTATCGATTATGAACAAACGGTTAACTTCTTAGAAAAAGTAGCACGTCGTTCACGTAAAAGAAATGCCGGTATGTGTTGGGCAAGTCAGGACTTTGTTCGTATCTTAGAAAATGTAAAAGCTCGTGGTATCTTGCAATCTACTTTCTCTTATTTCTTCTTAGAACAAAATAAGATTGATAAGAAAAAAATTCAAGAGAACTTTAACTTAACTGCTGGGGAGCTTGATATTATTCTCAACAATCCAGGAAAAGGAGAAGGGATTTTCCGTGTAGGAGATAGTTCGGTTTGGATTCAAACAGATCCATCAGATAAAGAAATGATGTTTATTGAATCGAATGAAGCGGTACTTCAAGAGCTTCTAAACAATATGAAGAAAGTACAAGGGTACGCAGGATAGTAGCGTACCTTTGTAAAGGAAGGTGAAATTATGCTTGAGAAAATAATAGATTGGGTCGGTGGCCTTGTTATCCATATGGTAAAGGCCCTACTAGCGCCTATTTATGGATTTATGGATACTATTCCAGTTCTAGTCTTTGGTGGAGATAAATCTAATCTAGATTTTTTATATGCAAAGAATGCAGTTACGAATGTATTAGATACTGGTATGCCTGTCATGTTTAAATTTGTTGCTTTTTGTGTCCTCGTCAGTGTAGTGATTACAGCAGCAAAATATTCAGCAACGACTATGAATCCAAATAATCGCACGGCATTAATTGAATATGCAAAAGACTTAATGATTATCTCGATTTGCCTCTGGCATTTAGATTTCTTTTATAATTTTGTATTTGATCTAAATTCTTGGATTACATTGGAATTTAAAGAGGCGATAAATGGAGTAAATAACGGGAATTTCAACCCGGATCAACAAATACCTTTATTAAAGTCTGGACTGTCTGACAATAAGACGATTACAGAACTTTCAATGGAAGGCCATAAAAATGATTATATGTTTATCATATTCGGACTATTTATTGAAGCTGGATTAATGATATGGGCAAACTTTTATTATTTAATGCGTGCTGTGACACTATACGTATTAATGTTACTAGGCCCTGTAATGGTAGGAATGTGGTTGTTCCCGCAAAAGAAACAACAGACGTTATATTGGATTCGTGAGTTTATGGGAGCAGTATTAATTCAAGCGATTCACGCAATTACCCTATGGTTAGTCATTACACTTATTGGAGGTGCACAAAATCCTATCATAAAATTAGTATTGCTTGCCATGTTTATCCCAGTTGGTGAAATTGTGAAAAGTTTTATTGGCCTTAGCACCAATGCATCCGCTGGTATTCATAGAGCGGGTACGATGATGGGTATGGGTGCTTTAGCAAGTGTGGCTGGTTTGGTTAAAGGTGTTCGTGACGACTACCGTAGTGCAAAAGATAAAGGGAAAGAAAAGAAAGATGGAGAGAAAGATAATAAAGAAGATGCGGATAACCCGAAAAATGCATTAGGAGCAAATTTAGGGACAGATGTTGGTACAACATCTCGTGCAGCTCGTATGTTAAAAGCAGGTCAAATTGGAAGTTCAATTGGTAAAGCAGCGACAGGACTTGCAGGTATGGCAGCGGGAGCTGGTCTTGGACCGGGAGCGATGGTAGCAGGCTCGCAAGTTGGAAGTGCATTAGGTAGTGCTCCTGGTGCAGTGGCTGGTAGAAGTGTTGCTGCAGTCGGCGAAGGGGCTGTAGCCTTAGGAAAACATATTGGTTCGAGTATAAAGAAGGGTGCGGACACGTATTCAAATCTAAATGGCGAATCGTATCCGGAACTAACCGATGAAGATATCGCACAGGATTTAGCTACAAAAGATTTTGAAAATTGGAAAGCGGATAATCCTGATTCTGCAGTTGCGAGTCGCTTAAAACAAGCATTCCCTGGTGCGTCCGATGCAGAGATTGCTAAAAAAGTAGCGAAAACAAATGGTGATCAAATGTCTCGTTTCTCAAATCAGCGGAAACAAGATTTACAAAATATAAAGAAAACCGCTACACCATATGGAAATGCTAGAGATTTAGTTAACGCTGCAACGAATGCATTCCAAAAGGGGTATGAGGCAGACCATAAAGATACGTTTATGAGTCAGTTACCAGAAAATATGTCAGCGGAAGAGAAAGAGAAACATTGGAACGACCATTTGAACACAAAAGTACAAGGATTTAGAAACCACGCAGAACAGGCGGCAACAAAAGCAGGAGCCATGCCAGTTGATGCGAAGGACAAACAAGGAAACAATCTGTTTGATAAGTCCTATGTGAATAAAGATGCGTTTGCTTCTCGGCTTGCATTAGGAAAAGTCGGAAAAGCAGTCGAGGATGTAAAAGGAGAAACGTTAGAAAGTGGCCATCAAAATATGGGACAAGTCGGTGCTCTTGTCGGTGCTTCTACTGCTGCATTTAAGAAAGCATATAGTGCAGACCATAAGGCGGGATTCATGAAACAATTCCCTGCAGATATGCCGCAGCAAGAAAAAGAAGCCGCATGGAATAAACATTTAGGTCAAAAAGTACAAGGATTTCAAAATCATGCACAACAAGCGGCGGAATCAGCTGGTATTGTACAGCAAAAAGATGGTACAAACTATGCGAATAAAGAAGCTTTCGCTTCTCATTTATCACAACAGTTACAAAAAGATCCTGACTTAAATGCGATGGGTATATCCAGTGCGGCAGGCATTCAGCAGGCAGTCAACGGTGTGAAAACGCACGGTTTGACAAATGGAACAGGAGGTCAGCAAGCAAAACAAGTAAGTAATGTTGGGAACCTGGTACAAGCTTCTACAGAATCCTTTAAACAAGGATATGCAGCTGAGAACAAGGCAAGCTTTATGAAAAACTTGTCTCCAACTATGTATCCAAAGCAAAAATTAGAAGCGTGGCAGTCACACCTGAATGAAAAAGGAAATGAATTTAAAGCAGTCGCACAACAAGCGGCAGTACAAGCAGGAGCGATGCCCGTACAGGCAAAAGATACGAGTGGTAAGAGTCTACATAATCAATCGTATATTAATAAAGATGCCTTTGCTTCGCAATTAACGAAAGGATTACAAAGCCATGCAAGTCTTGGAACGGTGAGTCAACAAGTAGGTTCTGGAATTACTAGTGCGATTCAAGGTGTTCGTTCACATGGCGTTGCAACAAGTAGCGCAATCAATAAAGCAGTATATGCAGCGACACGAACGCAAGCCAGTATCGCACGTGCAGGAGATCTTTCCGTTGCGGAAATTGAACGCTCTTATGCAGATGCATCAACAAGTGTAGCAAATATTGCACAAAGTGCTGGTAAAATGTCTATCCCAACATCTGCAGTGGGACGTATGACACAGCAGAGTACAAAACTTGGCATGAGTGTAATGGAAGGTGCGAAACACCTTATGCTTGCGGATCGCATTGATACGGTATCAAATGCATACTTTAGTGCCGCGAGTGCTGTTCAACAATCCGGAGGGAATGCAGTACAAAGAGTGATAAGTGGGACTACTGCTGCTGTTAATACATCATTAGGTGGGAATGCAGCAGAGCGCCACTATAATGTGACAAAAGGCTTAAGTTACGCCGCAGGTGTGATTGGTGGTGCGGGTGCTTATCAAGCAACTGCACGTATGGTAAGTAAACATAATCCGTATAACAGTGCAGTTCGTACAGAAGCAAAAGAGATTCAGGAGATTCAGAGAATGGTACCAACAACAACAGATCATACAGGCGCGCAATCGGTTGTAAAAGGTGCAGTACGTCTTGTGACGACAAATAATAAATCATGGATTGAAGCAAAAGACGCTAGTGGAATGAAGCAAGTTGTATCTCGTTATGGTAGTGGAGATAGTAATATACGCTCTGGACAAGTGGTATATCAGGATTTAAATATTTCAGACGGACAATTAACGCAGTATCGTAATGGTACGAAAGCATCTCCAGCCTATATACAAGATTCAAGTGGTGGCAAAATCAATATTAATCGCTCAATCAATGTAAATCCAAATCAATTAGTAGGAAACCAAAATCAAAGACCTTTACAACAGAAACCGGTATTTAATGAACCACCACTTACAGTCAATCACAAGGTAGACAATGGTCACTTCTATATGTCTGATTTAGACCAAGGTGGCTATAAGAATGTACAAATGGTGGTAGAAAGAGATCGTAGTTACATGGTTGCGACAACAACAGACGGTACAGTGTCACGTATTTCGCCATTCGGAAAAGGAGATACGCGTTTACAAGCAAACCAAAGGATTGAAAGAGCTTGTGAAGTGAAAGACAGTAGTATTAAACCAAGAGAAGAAATCTTAGTAACACAAACACAGGACGAAGTAGTCCGTACAGAGACGCATTTGAATTTATCAGAACATGACCCACAAAATCTGATTCCATTTGCGCCAAACCCTCGCTTAGCACAGCGAAGAGGAAGAAATTCTCAAAATGGAAAATATGGTGTGATAAGTCTATGAGTCAAAATCCTAACGATCCAAATGAACAGAAAAAAAGTAATCCTTTAAAAGATGTAGCTTCCCACTTTATTAAGAAAAAAGGGATGCAAGCGCGCGGGAAAATGGCAAAATTGGCAGGAAAAGCAGGAAGGGCGGCAGCGAAAGCTGCTGCCAAAATGCTAAAAGCAGGTATATTAAAAATTGTGGGTGCTGTTGTGGCAGCGGTTGGAGTACCTGCCGCTTTGGTTATGGGAGTAATTATTGCTGTGTGTGTGATTTTAGTCTCTTTTGTACCTTTTACTGATGATGAAGGTAAGACAGAGGAACAAGTAAAAAAATATATGGAAGTCTCAATGGCTTTGAATGTGGATTGGAAAGAGGTCGTCGCCTTTGACATGGCACGATATGATAATGATTTAACTGGTAAAGATCCGCATGATGCTATATCATATTTATTGGATATCCAATATGAAGAATATACAGAAAAAGAGGTATGTGAGGCGGGACCGAATGGTCCTTGTGAAAAAAAGAAAAAAGAGATGCAAAAAACAAAATCTGAAAGTTACTCCGGACCAGATGTAAAAAAGATAGTAGGAGATACAGATTTTAAGAAAAAAATAGATGAGATTAATGCAAGTGGAAGCAAAAAAGTGACAACATCTTCTCATGGACTAGAGAAAGCTATGGAACTCGCAAAGTTTAGTAAAAGTCAAAAAGAACGTGCGCGTGAGATATTAGAAGCCGGGATGTTAGAAGGTATGTATGGACATCTAGCACCTTCTAGTAATTTTGTTGGTGGTATGTGTGTAGGTAATGTGAGTCCTGGCGGGGAGCCTGTCAATCTTAATGCAAAAGTTACAGGATATCTTCCAAAGATTAAAGAAATGGCAGAAAAACATGGTGTTGCTCAATATGTTGGTATTTTGGCTGCCCAAATGATGCAGGAATCAGGTGGAGCAGGAAATGACCCGATGCAGGCTTCAGGCGCGACACGTTTCTCTATAAGCGTTTAGACGTGAAGTGAGAGTGTTGCTGAAATTTATCTTAAGCAACAATAACTAATATATCGAGAGTTGGAATGAAAATCGTCATGTTGAATTGAAACAACTCCATTAATACTCCTACATGCATGATTTGTTAGTAGACAGATTGTGTATGAAGCTAGGTGAAGTCGGCTGAACGAGCCTAAGTGATTTTTAATCATATGGTGTAGGATAGGTCGGATGGCTGAAAAGATAACTATGGTGAGAATGTCCCTTATGGGTCTGACGAATTTGCGAAGGTACGGGTCTAAAATTGCACTATACCGAAAGGTATAGCACACAAGAGTGTGGTAGGGTACCGAGAAGTACGAATCTGACGGTAGGAAATCGGGATAAGCAACGATGAGCTTATAAACTCTACAGGCTTATAGCAAACACCTACGGTTATCATGAATAGCTAGATATATTGGAACGTGGGAAGCAAAAAACTGCTAAATGAAAACAGCTACTACTGGGCAGGTGGATATAAGGTAATTAGCCGAAATTCCTTTATTTTTGTGAAGGTAGGGGCACAGTACCGTTGAAGCGTCTAATGAACGTGGAGGGATGGCCCCAAGTCTAGTTTGTTTTATGTTTAATTTTAAGAAAATGAAGCTCAATGGTCAGGTAGGAATGTGGGCAAAAACCTAGGAGGTTTCCACAGTTGAGCACAACAATGAGATATTGGGAATATTACAATATGCAAGAAACATTTGATAGGTTATATGAAGAAAGTCAAGGAAATAAATCATTCCATGGTCTATATGAATTGATTACTTCGGAGAACAATATTCTTTTAGCATACCGAACAATAAAATCTAACAAGGGGTCCAAAACCGCTGGCACGGATTTGTTCACGATAGATAATTATAAACCAATGTATAAAAAGGAATTCTTATCATTGGTTTGTAAACAACTAGAGATATACAAACCAAAAGCAGTAAAGAGAGTTTTTATTCCTAAGTCCAATGGAGATAAAAGACCTTTAGGAATTCCAACAATGTTTGATCGGTTAATTCAACAAATGATTAGGCAAATTTTGGAGCCGATTTGCGAGGCGAAATTTTACGAACATAGTTATGGATTTCGTCCGATGAGAGGAACAAAACATGCCATTTCTAGAGTAATGTTTTTGATAAGCAGAAATACTTTTCATTACGCGGTAGATATAGATATAAAAGGATTCTTTGACAATGTTAATCACACATTACTTCTAAAACAATTGTGGAATATGGGTATTAAAGATAAGCGAGTGTTAAAACTTATCTATTTAATTCTAAAAGCACCAATTAAGGGATTTGGAATTCCAAAAAAGGGAACACCACAAGGTGGAATACTCTCGCCATTACTATCCAATATAGTTTTAAATGATTTAGACCAATGGATAGCAAGCCAATGGCACTATTTTGAAACATCATATCCATATACAAATAATGCAAATCAAAAGCGAGCAATGAAAGGTACCAAATTGAAACAAGGATTTATTGTTCGTTATGCAGATGATTTTAAAATTATGGCAAAGGATTTCCGAACGGCACAAAAATGGTTTTTCGCGACAAAAATGTATCTCAAGGAACGATTAAAGTTGGACATTTCACCAGAAAAATCCAGAATAATCAACCTTAGAAAAAACAAATCTGAGTTCTTAGGATATTTATTATATGTAGTACCCAAAAGAAACAAATGGGTTTGTAACTCTAGGATATCAAATAAGAAAAAGAAGCAAATCAAACTTGAGATCAAAAAGCGAATAAAAGCTATTCAGTTGTCATCAACTCGGAAAAATGTGCAATTATATAATGCCTATGTACTTGGACTGCGTAACTATTTTAGGTATGTTACACATGTAAATATTGAAATGAAACAGCTTGCATTTAACCTATCATTAGTAATATTCAATCGATTAAAAAGTGTCGGGAAATATGAAGTTCCAATCAATGCACCTCCGGTGTTTACAAAATTCTTTAAAAATAATTATCGAACATTTAAAGTATGTGGTATTTACTTATTTCCACTAGCGGATATACAAACAGCAACTATATGGAATTACACGCAAACCCAAACACCTTACAATCAAAAAGGCCGAAAGATTGCCAAACATATTGAGTTAAATAAATTGGTATTAGGCGAAATTAAGAAACTACTAACTGCAAATATCCCTAATGAAAGTATAGAGTACTTGGATAATCGAATGGCAAGGTATTCTATGTTGAATGGAAAATGTGAGATACTTAAAGAATTTTTACCAGCAAGTGAGCTACATTGCCACCACTATATTCCGAAGGGATTAGGCGGAACAGATGAGTATGAAAATCTTAGAATCATTCATAAAGAAATTCATAGATTAATTCACATGACAAATAAACAAACGATTGAATCCTACTTTCAAAAACACTCGTTGACTGTGGAACAAGTTAAACGAATAAACCAATATCGAAGAGCTTGTAATTTAGAAAAAATTAAACAATAAACAAATTAGATGGAGCGCCGTATGAGGTGAAAGTCTCACGTACGGTGTGGAGTGGGGGAAAAGGTAGAGATAACTTCAAATCCTTACCTATCACTAACAGGGGCAATATGGAGACATGAGCTCATCTTGTATTGGTGTAAAGGGGAATGCTCGTGTAGGGTGTATTAAAGATCCCAATATTTCTATAGAAGCAGGTGTACGGGAATTTAAAGATGTACTAGGAAAGGTCAATGGTGACATTGCACTCGCTTTGCAGTCGTACAACTTTGGCGAAGGTTTTATTAGTTACGCTTTAGCAAAGGGTGGCTATTCAGAAGAAACAGCTATTGAGTTTTCAAGAAGTAAGAATCATTTAAATCCAGGTGGTTGCTCCGATCCGAATAACTTCCGAACCAAGGTAAATGCGTGTTATGGTGATTTTACATATGTTTCCAAAGTTTTAAAATATTACAAAGATTTAGGTTGTGTGGCAGATGTATCTGGAGAATGGATTTCTGATAAAGGTTGGAAATGGCCAACGAAATCAGGTCGTATTACAGATACGTTTGATGCAGTGCGTGGTGGAAAGCAACATAATGCAGTTGATATTGGGGCCATGACCGCCGGAAAAGCTGGAGACCCTGTATGGTCAATGGAAGTAGGTATTGTAACAGCCCAAACAGGAAATGTAAATGGTGGTGGTCTAGGTGTCTATGTAGATCATGGAAATGGTATTGTATCTCGTTACTTACATTTGAGTAAAATATCAGTTGCACCGGGAACTATGGTGACAAAAGGGCAAATTATTGGGGAAATGGGCGGTTCTAACTTTGATAGAGATACAGGTTTCCTTAATATGAATGGATACGCTGTCCATTTAGATTTCCAAATTCGTATTAATGACCAACCAACAGATCCAATGAAATTCTTTAAGAAAAATGATGATCCAGGGTTATCATCTGGTGGTTCTCCTACAATGACAAATGCTAAACGACAAAAGGTACTGGAAGAAGCGAAAAAATGGATTGGGCAAGGGAAAGTGAGCTATGTATCCGGTGCTAGAAATCCAGCTGCAGGTAGTGCTGATTGTTCAGGATTTACACAATACGTGTTTAAAACCAGTATAGGTGTCCAACTAGGGGATTGGACAGGTGCTCAAATTGGACAGGGAAAACAGGTGCCCGATATCGGTCGTGCACAGCCAGGAGACTTAATTTTCTATGAAAATCCGAACCATGTATCTATTTATTTAGGGAATCAGAAAATGATTCATATTGGTGATAATAAAGGTGTACAAATTACAGGTCTAAACTATACGGCAAGAGGACAACATATGACGCAAGTCCGTAATGTAATCGACTGATATGGGATGTGATGATATGAAGAAAGTCATGAATATGTTAGCGAATCTGCCTCGTAAGTACTTAGTTATATTGGTAATTATAGTGTTAGTAGTAGGCGTTGCGACCTATAATACGATTCATCGTTATATGATGAAATCACAAGTACAAGAGGAAGAGCAGGTAAATCAAGATGAAATCGAGATGCTTGGTGATAAGCCAAAGGGATTTGATACAAAAGAGGAAGAATATATCGCAAAGACAAAAACAGTAGAGGATTTACTACGAAAAATTTCTAATAGTAGTTATGATGTCCCGTATTTGTTTACAAAGGCTGGATTTGGTATTGAACCAATGAAGATGACAAGTAATGAGCGTATGCTGGCTACAGAAGCTGTTCAAAGGTATTTCCTAAATGGAGATCAATTTTACAATGCGCGTATTACCAAAATTGATCGTGGAAAAAAAGTAGATACGTTTCATATTGAAGTTTTAATTCAACAGGTAAACTTCTTAGAACCACGACAATTTAAAGTGCAGGTAAACAAATATGCACAAATTGTAACACCAATTGCACAAATTCCACATGGACAAGAAGAAGTACCTGTGGATTAAGAAGAAAGTGAGGGTTGTGGAGAAAAACACAACCCTTTTATAAAAAAATAAAGAGTACCTAAAAATATTTATTGAATATTCATAATTTTCTGATATAATAAAACCATGGTTAAAAGAAATTTGTATATAACGTTAAATGAAATGGATATGGAGGAATACAAATGAGAATGTTAATTGGAACAGCTGCGAATTTTGTTTCGGGGTATTATATAGGACGAAATTCTGGATTATTAGGAACGTTGCTTGGATGGGCTTTTTTGTTGGGTGGTGGCTATCTGTTAATAGAAAATTGGGATAGTATCACAGTATGGATGCATAGTTTAAATATTGTAAAAGGGCTAGATGGTTACGAAGATATGAGCAATGGCTTCATTTTCATCTGTTTGGTGGTAAGTGGCTTTATTTTTATCTTGTTGTCCCCGATTTTCATTATTTTATTAATAGTTTGTTTTGTGTTAATGAATATTGTTGCTTGTACACTTGTGTTATTAACATCACCAAGTACATACATAAAGAAGAAAGATAAGGAGAGTGAGTGGGAATGAGTACAATTCTAGTTTTAGGTGGATCAAATGGAAGAACGTTAGAGAAGTTGGCCAAAAAAAGAGACTGCCAGGTTATTTTCCATGATGGGAAAAATCACGGAGGCGTAAAGAAAACGTTTCGAAGTGTTATAAAAAAATGCGATGTTATTGTCATTCAAAAAGGTGCATGTGGCCATGTATCTATTGATGTAGCAAAAGAGTACGCAAAGAAGTATGATGTCCCACTATTATTTAATCAGGGATTTGGTGGAACAGGTGCATTAGAAATGGGTTTAAAGCATCTGCAAGCGGCTTGATTTTAGTAGATAGTCTGAGATAACTGTATGGGCACCTAATTATATAATTATTATATATAATTTTTAGTGTTCATTTGTAATTACTTAATGTAATAAAATATGAATTTTGTAGAGAAGTAGGTGGGTTTATGAAAGAAAAGATTGATTCAATTAAAAATAAACTCTCTAATGGAAAATCTCGTTTTGAGAATGGTAAGACCGTGGTAGAGGTTAGTTTATCTGAATTAAATGAATTACTGAGCTTGGCTTATGACATTAATAATTATCGTTTAAATGCTTTGTGGAATTTAGAGCAAACATCAAAGGCATATAAAGAGTACAAAATACGTAACGAAAAATACCAAGAATCGTTAAAACTAATAAAAGGAATAACAAATGGAGTAGATAATGCAATTGTTAAAGATGTGAATCGAATAGCAAAAGAATCATTATCATAATTAACCAAAGCGTTGTTTGAAAATAAAGGAGCTGGGGAAATGGACGAAAAGAAATTGGAATTGAATGAGGATCAAAAATCTGTATTACTGAAGGTGTTAAAGGATATGCACTTTGCTAATGCTCAATTACGTGAATGGGTGAGTAAAGATTTACTTTCAATCGAAATGTCAAAAACACTTCCATCATTGATAGAAAGCTATTTTAGTGAAGCAGCAAAAGTACTAAATTACGAATCATATCTGTTGGAAGAAAAAGAAAAACGTTATGCGGAGATTAAAAAGGCGAATCAAAAGATACATGAATTACAGGGTAAATTAGGTTCCGATAAACCAGTTGATGGTTTAAAAGAACAGTTGAAACATCTTTCTGAAGTTGTTAGTGAATGGTGGAATACAGAAGGTTTTAATCATGTGCATGATACGAAGTATTACCCCTATGGTGGAATGAGAGTGAAACTTAGCTTTATGTTAGAACATTGTCGTTCTTTCAGTAAAACTCCTGTAACAGATAAAAGGAGCCGAGAGGAACACATTCAATATTTACGTGAAATGGGATTTGAATTTGCCGACTTTGAAAAAGGACGGAGTGAAAAATTGGATTTAATCGACAATCATCAAAATCGTTCATTACTTATAAAGATGCTTACAGAGCGTTTTCCTTCTCTTGATGTTTATAGCTTTAGCAACCATAGTAGTTACTCTAAAAAAGACATTTTTATTATTAAGCATATAGATGCTTCAATTTATGATTTATCTGATATTTAAAATCGATGAAATAAAACAAAATAATTATTTAAGGGAAAAGGGGAATATATATGGATGATACTCTAGATCTTTTACAGGATTCAATTGAGTTACTAATAAATCTTAGAGATTGGATGTACGTCGTACCAAAAGCCAATTTAAGAGGATTCAGTATTGATAAAGAATATTGGTTTAACTATGAAGATTTCAAGATGTTTAGAACACCAGAGGATGTAGGTATAGCTGTTAAAAGTGACACGGGAGAATTTGAACTTTTTAGCTACAGTGAATTTTTATCATTCTTCGATCGTAAATAAAAAGGAAGTTAGCAAAAAGCTGACTGCAAGAACTAAACAAAATTTTTATTTGAGAGGGGAATGAAATCGTGAAATATGATAAACAAAAATGCCCAAAATGCAGCAAGCCAGTTAAAACTTTATATAGACCATCAATGAATCATAAGGGTCCCAATCTTTGCTACTGGTGTAATCGAAAACGTGTTAAAAAAGAAAATGAAATGGCTTTACAAAAATAACATGAAAATTTTATAAAAAAGACGAACGAAAAACATCACTGGATCCAATGAAAGTTCGTTATTAAAAACAAAATCGTTAATTAAATAAAAAAGTGAAAGGCGAATACATTAACATGAATAATAGTAATATACATAAATCAGGTTATATCATACTCATTTATTTTGTAATGACTCAATTTGTTGGGATTATAGGTGTACAATTGCTAGCGAAGACGGGCTGGTATGATATTCAGGGAAACCAACAGCAAGCAATTCAACAACTTCTTGTGCATTGGGAACTAATTGGGTTTTCACTTATGCTGATAATCATTTTTCTTATATATAGTAAAGAAATAATAAATGATCCAAAGTTTTCGATTAAATTATCAAGAAATTCATTCATATGGACTTTAGTTGGGATCATATTCGTATTTCTTGCGCAGATGGTTGGTAGCGTGTTAGATAAGGGTGTATTCCAGCTAACTACGCAATCAGCAAATACGTCTAGTACAGTCGCTGCAGCAGCAATATCTCCTGTGGCACTTGTTTCAATTGTTCTTCTTGCACCTTTAGTAGAAGAGTTTGTTTTTCGTTATGCGGCCATAAACATTTTAATGTCTAAGTTTAAGAAAACTTGGAGCATACTAATAAGCGCATTGTTCTTTTCTATCATGCATTTTGATTTTCCATTTATATTTGGGTATTTTTTAATTGGAGTTATACTAGCTGTAGTATATATGCGTACTAATAGGTTACTAGTATCATTTGTTGTTCATGCTAGTATGAACTTAATTGTTGTTATACTCCAGATTTCTTGATGAAAAAGCAGCGGATTCACGTAACTTACTAGTGATTTAGTTTTTTTGTTTAAGAATTTTAAAATTATGGTAAGATTAATAAGACTACATTTGAAAATGTGGGTTCAAGTTGCTGTATTGACTGAATTGCACACCAAAAAAACCAATTCCATTACACGGGAATTGGTTTTTTTGGTGTGTGTTTTGTTAGCATAATGTTTGACGGCCTAAAGGAGAGTTGTTCCTTTGTAGTTTAGTATAACTTAAATAAAAAGAAAATTTAAAACAAAATATTGAATCTTTACATATTTTAAAATTACAACACAAAAATGTAAAGATATGGTTTATAATAAGTGGTGAAACACTCTCCTATGTTTCTAGTGATTGTATTTTTTATCTGTTTTTGGTGCGAAATCTGTTGATAGATTTTGCACTTTTTTATTTAATGTTTAATAGGATCAGAATGATATAGTGCCCCTATTTCTTGTAAACTCCTTTTCTCCATACCCACTCAATAGGACCATAACGGAAATATTTACTCCAAATCTTGCTGAATATAATTTGTACAAAAATAATTAAAAGCCCAAAGATACATAATTGCCAGTAATATACGTGTGAGACATCTTTAAAGCACCACGAAAGAATGACAAGCGTAAGTATGCTTTGAGTGATGTAATTCGTTAAAGCATACTGGCCAACGTTCATAAAGGGGTGCAGGCATTCTATATATTTTTTATTCTCACAAACTCTCAGTAGAGTACAAATATAGAATATAGCTAGCATTTTCCCTCCAAATAGAATCCATAGTTGTACATCCTGAGAGTAATAGACATCTGTTTTTATAAAGTAGTAGATAATAGGATAAGAGAGAAGGCATGAGATACATAACGAACTCCACTGTAAAAATCTAATTTTCTTTATTAATTCCGGTACCCTTTTAAAAATATTTTTCTTACCAGCCCATAACCCTATTAAAAATAAGCCTATATATTCCGGAATTCCTATTAGTAGTTGCTGGAATTCCTGAGTCATTAGAAAGAAAAGACGTGCTTTTATTTGATGAGAATAATGTATAAATAGATTTACAGTGTGATTGGTAGTGTTACCTGTAAACATATATTGATAGTAATTGGGCACTTCTGAAATAGAAGAACTTGCTCGCAAAAATACAATGATATGTAATACATAACTAACCATTAGGAAACTGCAACCAGCTATAAAAATAAGCCTAGTAGATCGCTTATAGAAGAACAATAGAATAAATCCAGCTAAGGCATACGCATGTAGAATATCTCCATACCATAGAAAGGTGAATTGGAGTAAACCGAAGAGTAGTAAGATACATAGTCTTCGGATAAATAGCCTATACATGGGATATCCTTTTGCTTCTGTATTTTTCATAAAAATGTAAAATCCTACTCCAAATAAGAATGCGAAAATAGTATAGAACTTTGCCTGTATAAACAAATCTACTAAAAAACGAATCACTTTATCTGTACCGATATAACCCGCTTGATTAAAGGGATCTAGTCCCGTCATAGTGGGTAGATTCGCAAATAGGATACATAGTATGGCTATACCTCTTATTATGTCTAACGAATGAATACGGGCGTTTTGTTGCATGTCAATTCTCCTTTCTTAAACAGAAAAAACGAGCACTATACTAGCTAGCGCTCGAATTACGTCTTGCAAAGAATCCATCATAGGTAGCAGCTGACACTGCTCCTTCTAGACGTTCAATTTCTTCACCTCTGTTATAAGCTACAACAACTGGAGTACCTGGAATGTCGAACTCTTGAAAGGCACTTTGATTTTCTGGTGTAGAGATATCAATACGATAAATGGTTCTATCATGCTTTTTTGACATACGATTGATATCCGGTGCAGCTTTTTTACAAAAATGACAGGTTGGTTGATAGTAATACGCAATGAACTCTTCATGGGATTGTATTTTTCCCTTTAATTCTTCTTTTGAAATATCTTTTATATTCTCAGGTGATCCTTTTACATCTGCAGCAGATACAATTGTTTTTTCTGGTGTTATAGTTTCTGTATTGACTGATTCATTCTTAGTTAAAGTAAAGATCGCAATACAAGCAACACATAAAGTAGTAACAATTGCTCCAATTTTGTAGATTTTTTTCATAGTAAATTCCTCCTTAAAGTAAAAAAAAAGGACAAACCTCGCCCGAGTTAACAGGGCGTAAGGTTTGTCCTTCACGCTACGTACAATAGAGTATAAACAATGGAAACAAATTTTCTATCTCTATAATACCACAAAATTCATATAGAATGCTATAGGAATTTTATAAGTAAAACAAAGGAATAACTTAATTGTAAAATTTCATGTACCAGATTAAATATTAAAAACAATAAACAGCACAATAAGGGGATTCTCTGTGGTGTATCCAACTGATAGGGACACTATCCTCCTCCAATAAGCATAAAATCATTCAACAAACACATCTCAAAAAGTGTGTGTACTTATGAAGTGTGTCTTAAGTACATTTTGATACCTTTTGAAGTAGTTTAAGCTGCAAAGAATATACTATATCTAAAGGTGTACCTTTTGGGAGAGTGTAATTGACTTTGTGCTACGATTGTTTTAAAAATAGGTTGCGGAATTAATTGTAGGATACAAGGCGGCGAAATAACATTAAGGATTTTATAGTTAAAATTATCAAAAAAATCAATAAAATCATAGTTTACAATTTTATCCTTTAGTTGGTATCATTTACTTATTAAGGGGGGAGTACATGGGTTTAAACATGTATTTGGGAGAAGTACAAGCTCAAACAGAAAGTATGAATGCTTTTTGTGTAGCCACTATTCAAGGTATGGAACAAGTTATTAATTCAATTGATGCTTTTGTGGGCGATACTATTTTGCAAGGGAAAACTTATGATACAGGGAAGACATTCTTTGCACAGACATTTCATCCTTTAGCTCAAGGAATTATTTATTTGTGTGAAGAATTAATTCGACAGAATAATTCCTTTCCGAACGATTTTCAATCACAAGTCGCTACAACAGATGTCATTGAACAAGAAATACGAGAACAAATTCGAGAAATTGACCGAATGAAAGCAGACATTGAAGGAACTAGTATTACCCTTCCAGGAATGCAAGTTATGGTGGGAATTTATGATACGATGAAACAAAAGCTTCAAGAAAAACTAGAGCATTTATATGAATTTAATTATGTTTCTAGTAGTAATTTTGATACAGCGCTTCAATTAGCTACGAGTATTGCTCAAGGTCTTGCAGAAGTTCAAAGTGGGAAAGGTTTTAGTCCTGCGAGTGGAACATTCAGTATACAAGATTTAAATATGAACTGGACTGCATCAATTCAAAAAATCACAGAGGAAAAAGCACGTGAATCTGATAAAATTGTGTATAGCGATTTAAATCAAGAAGAAACAATAAACAATGAAACTTCATTAGCATCAGGAAAAAAAGAATTTGATGGTAATAAATTAGCCAGAGATATTACAGGTGAAATAAGTGGAGAATATGATGTTCGGCGTGCTTGGGAAGGTGTAGATCCGTCTACGGGAGAGAAACTTGGTACTTTTGACAGAGTCATAGCTGGAGGTATGGCGGTAGCCGGTATTACACCAATCGGGAAGTTGGTTAAAATCGGTAAAGGTGTAAAGATGTCAGCTAGTGCTGTTAAAACTGTAAAGGGTGCTGAATCGAATTATGTACTTTTTAATAAAACGCATATACAATCAATGCCTAAACCAAAAGGGAGAGGTCCAAATGGAGGGAAGTTACAATCTCATCACGGTTTACAAGGGAAATGGGCGGAAGCAAATTTAAGTCAATATGGATATGATCCAAAACTTGCACCAACAGTGACGATTGAAACAGGAAAGGGGTTACCACATACTATTATTACTAATGCGCAGAACTTGAGACGTGATGAACGTGTAGCCTTAGGAAATGGAAAATGGAGCTCTTCTTTACAAGCGGAATTAAAGAATATAGTTTCTGATTTTGAAAAAGCGGGATTTTCTAAAGAAACTATTAGAGGAACTTTAGAACAACAATATAGAATGCTTGATAAGTTAAAAGTAAAATATGAAAGGATTGAGTATTAATGAGTATACTTGAGAACTTAAATGCAGTTTTCACTTTAGAAACACAAGAACCTCCAGCAACTAAAGAAACAATTCAAGAGTTACAAGGTTTTTCATCAATAGATGTTCCTTCAGATTATCTAGAGATAATTCAACATTGTACAGATGCAGAGATTAATGTAAATAATGAAATATATATCCGTATTTGGAGTCCAGCAGATTGTATAGAGATGAATGAAGCTCATAATATCCAAAAATATATACCTAACTCACTTGCAATTGGTGATGATGAAGGTGGGAAAGTGCTATTATATGCAAATGGAAAAGAAGGATTTGGATTATATATGGTGGATTTTGGAGATTTAGATATCGAAGAAGCAATTAAAATATCACCTTCTTTGAAACTGTTATTAATGGATGGCGTAGGTGTAGAAAAGTTATTGTTATAAATTTAAGGACATATGAAAATCACTGTATTCTGAAAAGGTAACGTTAAAGCATTTCTTATAAAACTTTATACAGCAAATAAAAAGAACCTACATGATAGGTTCTTTTTATTTTGTTAATAATTATTTGTGTTATGCATTGTAAAGGGGTAATGACATAACTTTGTAGTATTTCATTGTGTTAAATAGTTTCACCATGTGCATATTGAACAAAATCTACTTTTTCTTTTGATACAGATTGTAAGTTTGTATTGTTACTGAAGCTGAAAGATAAAAAACCTGTGATAATAGCAAAAATTAATAGAGATTTTTTCATTATTTTAAAGCTCCTTTCTCTGAAGCCTTTTTATCAGCTTCATTTGTCATGTGTAGATACTTGCTCGCTTTTTCATACGATTTTGAATCGTAAAACTTATTGCCTAAAATAGCTGAATAATCTTTTACGTATTTCCATAACTCTTCTTTCTTAAAATAACAAATTCCTGCCAAAATGATTTCTTCCAATTCATCTGTACTTATATTGTCATTTAATCCTTTTAGAATATTGAAATGATGATTATACTCTTCGTTTGAAATTTTTAATCCATTTTTAATATGCAACGTGACAGCATTTTTATCATTTAATTTGAAATACTCCTGCGCTAATAAGAACAATGTTTTTTGGTTATTTACAAGTGATCCATTTAGGTATTTTATTGCTAGTTCGGAAAGGTTTTGATCTGCGTACAATAACCCTAAATTATGTTTCACTTTTGCTGATAGTTTATCCTCGTCGTGTTTGTTGAAAGTATTTAAAGCTGCAAGGAAGTGTTCTTCCGCACTTTCATACTGACCGAGGGAAGTACAAGCAAGACCTAGTGTGTTATTACAAGCAGCAACTTTGATTTCATACCCTGCATGCTTTGAAAATAATTCCTTTGCCTTTGTAGTATATTTGATTGCTGGTAGTGGCTGATAAATATGATAGTGGAAAGAACCAAACATATAATTAAATTCAGCTATTTCAAGTTCATCTGGAATATCCTTTAATAATGTTTCAGCTTCTTCGTATTGCTCTTTAGCTGATGTGTAATCTCCTATATTAATTGAATAAATTGCTTTAAAAAAACTATGATAATATTTTAGGAAGGTGTCTGCTTGATCAGGTATACAATCTATCTTTTCTAAACTATCTTTATAGTTTTTAACGTCATGGGTAAGTAACTTATATCTAAAATCTAGTAATGAATAATAGATAAGTATATTTTGGTCTTCTTCAATTTGATGAATCTTGCTATCAATTTCTTTCTTGAAATTTGTGGATTTTAGTACATGTTGTGAAATGATGGATTGATACCAATTGTTTAGTAGATTTGTTATTTCTCCTTTGGAGACAGTTTGCACATTCATATTTAATCCCCTCACCCTATTAGTATATATTTCCATAATCTTAACATGTTAGCGGAATTTCAAGGTGATGTTGTTATTGAAAAAATAAAAATTGAATATTCTGTTTTTTGATTAACTACTGGGATTTTATTTACTTGCTTTTTATATGTGTACTTTGTTATTTTTACCAGATTCATTTAAATGTGGTATTTTATTAATAGAATAAGATAGTGTTTAGATATTTATTTTAAGTTGAGGGGAAAGATTGATGTGAAACCTATAAATTTATTGTCTCTAGTTGATGCAAGTGAAAAGCTATCACCTTCCGTATTTGAATTATATAAAGAACATTTTGACATTAAAGTTAAAAAAGATGAAATCGAAGATTTAAGTTCTTTAGTTAAAGAGCTTCTATCATTTGTAAATATTTTAAAAATAGTAGAGGGATTTTATGTAGGATATAAAATTAACCAAATTAATAAAGAGTTTGATCTTTTAAGATTTGGAGAAGAAACTATTATTAATATAGAATTGAAAAGAAAAAATACTGGGGATAGAATGAAAAAGCAACTTTTAAGTAATAAATATTATCTCAGTTTTTTAGAAAAGAAAGTTTTACAGTTCACTTACGTTGCCTTAGAAGAAAAGCTTTATTACTTAAACGAAAATGAAGAATTTAAAGAGAGTGATATTGAATTTTTATTTAAACAAATACATAAACAAAAATTAATTGAAATTGAAGACATACATCAAGAGTTTGATCCCTGTAATTATTTAGTCTCACCATTCAATTCTACAGAAGCCTTTCTAGAGAATCAGTATTTTTTGACTGAACATCAAGATAACTATAAAACTGAGATTATAAATTTAAGACAGGAGGGAGGACCATCCTATATTGCAATTGAAGGAGCTGCTGGAACTGGTAAAACTCTTTTAGCGTATGATATTGCAAAAGAATATATAAATAACTCCAAAAGAGTACTTATTATTCATTGTGGAACTGTAAATGCTGGGCATAGAAAGCTAATGTTTTATGATTGGGAAGTAACAGGTATAAGATACTATGAAAGTTATACCTTTAATGAATATGATCTGATTGTCATAGACGAAGTTCAACGCATACGTAAAGACCAATTAGAGGAAATATTACAAAGGATTAATGATAACAATGTGAAATGTATTTTTTCATATGATCCTAATCAATGTCTGGCTAGTTGGGAAGTTAGCAATAATATTCCTGAATTTTTAAAAGCTGAGGTATCTCCAAGACATTTTCCATTGACAAAAACAATTAGAACCAATAAAGAGATTATTTCCTTTATCACAAATTTGTTTGATACATCAAAAAGTAATGCACATCAAATTTATTCTAATATTAGCGTGCAGTATTTTGAGGGTCATACTAGTGTGAGGGATTATATTCAAGAACTGACTGATAGGGGATGGAAGGCTATAAATTATACGCCTGGTTACGGAAATAAATATTATCCATATGAAGTGTATCAAAACGGAGATAATAAAAGCGCACATGAGGTTATTGGACAGGAATTTGATAATGTAATTGTAGTGATAGATTCTAACTTTTTTTACAATAAAAATTTACTAACAAGTAAAAAAGATTACTATTATGATAATACAAAAATGCTCTATCAAATGATGACAAGAGCTAGAAAAAAATTGCATGTTATTATCATTGATAATGAGAAAGTTTTAGAGAAAAGTTTAGAGATTTTAGGATCTAATAAAATTGTTACAGTCTAAAAATTCATGAAAATAATGGTGTTAAACTAAAAGATAGGAATAAGAGATATCCTACCTTTTAGTACTCAAATAAAAACAGGCTAGATTCTTTTAAAAGGAATAATTAATACTTATTTTGAATCCGAAAAATTTTATTTTCAAATGAAAAGTTTTTGTTTGATTTTGCATATTGTAAAACCTCCTTTCTACATATGCATTTTACTCACTTTATCCTGAAATTCTAAGAGCATTTTTAAGAAACATAAAATTTTTTCAATACAATATAAAAAAGGAACTCTTTAATATTGCAGAGTTCCTTTTTGTTTTATAGCATTTTACGACAACGTATAATAAAATCAATATCTTTCGTTGAGCTATCCTCATTATGAACTCTCTCAATTACTTCGGCAGCATATAATTTATCTGCCTTATTGTCAGCTATCCTTTGTATATAATTTGTAACTATATATATAGCTTCTTCTTGAGTAATTTCAGCTTTCATTAATTCAACATTAAAGTATCCCATATAATCCCTCCGATTTAATGACAATAAAAAATCCCACAAGTTACCTTGCAGGATCACATACAAAATAGGGTATTTCGTACTTTTTTATTTTATATGAACAATAAAAGACAGGTCTATAAATATGCTTATACCATTTTAAATTTTTAGTATCGTTTGAACGGATAATACGTATTTTAATAAATTGAATGCACACGAAAATTTATCAAGTTGAAATTTAAATTAATTTAGTGCTATAATGCGAGGGATCAATTATCATATTTCTTCATCAATCTCATGTATTTTTAGTAAGAGTTTGTTAATCACAGCCTCTTAACGTACCGTTAGGGGTTTAACTCTTTTAAATAACTATTTTGCATTAATTATTTTCAGTATTTTAAAAAAACAAATGAATATTTCTAACAAAAGACTCCATTTTGATTAAATTTTTTCAGAATGGAGTCTTCTTAATAAATTGTACGATTGTGTATGCATTCTTTTTATTTAATATCAATTAATTCATCAAATTTTAATTGTGTATGTGTATTAAAAGCATCAAGACAATGAATCAATTTGTTTCCTGGATCTATAGAAGTCACTGTTATGTATTGGTGATGTAAATATCCCTTTCTGTAGTAAGAGAGGAATACCTCTTCATTGTATTCTAAGGATTGCTGTAAAGAGCGTTGGATTCTTTCTTTTGTATCATCAGTGAGTATTGGTCTATTAACTTTATTTTGGTCTTCTAGCATCCGATTTATTTTGTGATTTGAATTATAAGTCCGCCACAATTTGAACCATAATATTGCCCGAAAGCATAGTTTTTAGAGAACATCCTTGTAATATTTGAAGCATTACATTGCCATAAATCTTTTATTAACTCATAAACTTGCCTCAAAAAATAGTAGTAGGGGTAGTATCAGGAAAATGCGGATTTACAACGCTAAGCTCTTTTCCAAGACGATTCCCCCATTTTTAACAACGTTAAGAAAGTTGTAGTGGTCTTAAAGAATCTAATGAGATCACTTTCTCCGAATTAAAATGATATTCTCCTAGTAAATTAATATGTTCCCAGCCTAAAGGTGACATATGGTGCAATAAGTCTTCATTAAAACTACCTGTCTCTTTTTGATATTCAACTGCTTTTGTTAGATGTAGGGTATTCCAGATACTGATAGCATTGATAATTATGTTTAAAGCACTGGCTCTTTGCAATTGATGCTGTATGGTTCGTTCCCTAAGCTCTCCTTGTTTTCCGAAGAAAATAGCTCTTGCCAGTCCATTCATCGCTTCTCCTTTATTCAATCCTCTTTGTATTTTTCTTCTTAAAGTTTCATCCGATATGTAATTAAGAATAAAGATCGTTTTTTCTATTCTTCCCATTTCGCGTAAGGCTGTAGCTAAGACCTAATTTCCCCATATATAGAAAGCTGTCGGAAGAGAAACAATAATCGTTCCTTATTCCATTAAGGGCCATATAATGGAGTAAGGAATGATTAAGGAAGTTTATGATAAAATTAGATAGAGTTTGTAAAAAGTGTATTTAAACTAAGCACCCGATAATTGAATAAGATAGAATAAAACTCTAAGGCAAGGGATAGCCTTAGAGTTTTATTATTTTTGATGCTTCTTTTTTCCAGTAAGTGATTATTCTGGTTAACATGAAAAAATTGCTAGGTTTAACAAACTCTTAGCGATTTTTTATGTTTAAATCTTGTGTCTGTTGAAAGTTCTTTGAGTTAATTCAATAAAATCTTCCAATGGAGGAGTCATCCATTTATCCTTATGCCAAGCGATATGGGTGAAAATAGGAGGAATATTATTATCCCATTTTAATTCCACCATTCTCCCCATTTTAATATCTTTTTCAACAACCATTGTAGGTAATGCAGCAATTCCTAATCCTGCAATCACACATTGCTTTATGGCTTCGATACTACCAAATTCAAACTTATTTACTGGGTAGACTTTTGCTGAGTGACAAGACTTTTCTAAAAGAGTACGGTAGGAGCAACCACTTTCGGTTAATAGCAGTGTTTCATGCTCAATATCTTTAAGATAAACCTCTGACTTCGAAGCTAATGGATGGTTTGGAGCAGCCACCATCTTGATATCTTCTTGTATCAAAGGTTTTATCGTTAAAGCTTCTTCAGGTTTCGTTATATCCATAATGAAGGCAATATCAAGCATACCATTCATTAGTTGCTTTCTAGCTAACTCGTCGGAATGAGCTGGTTTAAATATTAACTTTACATTAGGGTATCGATCTTTAAATTCTTTTAATATGGTAGGTAACCTATAAGTACATTGACTTTCTTGTGCTCCGATGATAAGGGTGCCAGAAGGTTCTTTATTTCCACTGATGGCCATTTTTGCTTCTTCATTTAGTTTAATGATTTTTTCCGCATAGATTTTAAATTCTTTTCCTGCCTCGGTTAATGTTAGGCGTTTACCTAAGCGTTCAAATAAAGGTTTTTCTAGCTCTTCTTCTAATGCTTTAATTTGGGCTGTCACACTAGATTGAGCAAAGTTTAATATACTAGCTGTTTTGGTGAAATTAAGAGTTTCGGTAGCCGTCTTAAAAGTGATGAGTTGTTTAATATCCATATTCGTCTCCCTCCTAAATCGGAAATATCGATTGAACCAAACGGAATAATCTGTTTTACTGATTTATATGTGTAGTTTAAGCTATAAATCATAAACAGTCAAAAAAAAGGAGTGGAATAATTATGAGTATTGCAGTTATTTACGGAGGTACTCGCCCAAATGGAAATACAGAGACGTTAACTAAACGTTCTATTAAGGATCTCGAAGTAGATTCCATTTACTTAAGGGATTACAATATTAAACCAATAGATGATATGCGCCACACTGAAGACGGCTTTCAAGATGTTGGTGATGATTATAACTCCCTAATATATCGAATGGTGCACCACGATATTCTCATATTTTCGACACCGATTTATTGGTACAGTATGACAGGAACAATGAAGAACTTTATTGATCGATGGTCCCAAACGATGAGAGATCCTCAATATAAAGACTTTCGAAAAATCATGTCTAAGAAAAAGGCCTATGTAGTTGCAGTTGGGGGAGATTCTCCTTTTATAAAAGGATTACCATTAATTCAGCAATTCAACTACATCTTTGACTTTGTTGGTCTACCTTTTGAAGGATATATTATTGGGAAAGGAAATAAACCTGGAGATATATCCAAAGACCAGGAAGCTTTTTATGCAGCTGATCAATTACATGAAACATTAAACTTCTTATCGTCTTCCTCTTATACAAAAAAAGAAGAAAAAAGGGAAGTGTGAAAGGGGAGTAAAAAGTGCTAAAGACACAAATGAAATTCAACGTTTATTATATAGCTTATCTAACACTCGGGGTTATTTGGGGCACTAATTTTCTTTTTATGAAATGGGCCGCCGTTCATATTGATCCTTTACAAATTGTGTTTCTAAGAGTTTTAGCCGGTTTTATTCCTGTATTTCTTTATGCACTTATTAAACGTCAAATAAAGTTAAGTCATATAAAATATATACACCACTTTCTAATTATGTCTATCCTCGCAACTATCATTTACTATTATTGTTTTGCGAAAGGCACAGCATTGTTGAATTCTGGAATAGCTGGGGCTTTAAGTGGGTCCATACCGATTTTTTCTACAATCATGACCTTCTTTGTTTTAAAAGAAGAAAAGGTAACTGTTAAAAGAGTAGTCGGAGTTATTGTAGGATTAATTGGTGTGTTACTTATTGCGAGACCATGGGAAAACGGAGATACAGCTCTTGACGTTAAAGGTGTCATATATATGTTAATAGGGTCTCTCAGTGTTGGTGCCTCTTTTGTATATGCAAAAAAATATTTAACAAAAATCAATATTTCTCCCGCAGCTTTAACGAGTTACCAGGTGGCCATTGCAATCATTATACTTGGTCTCTTTGGGGATTTACAAAGTATAGAGAATATTCAATCAGACTCAGTTGCGTTGATTGGTGTATTAGTGGGACTAGGAGTTCTAGGAACAGGGCTAGCTTACATTCTTTATTATGTTCTCGTCAATAATTTAGGGGCAATAATAGCCTCCACAGTAACTTATATACCACCTGTAATATCCTTATTAATCGGCGCACTATTAGCAAACGAAATCATTTTGATAAGTGATTGGAGTGCCATGATCATCATTTTATTTGGAGTATATATAATGAACAAAAAGGAAGGATTTGATAGTGATTTGCTCCATAATCGGGAGCATTAGTTCAATTATCTATTGGCAGTAATTATTATCTTGATCTTCCAAAATAGGGCGCTTTAACGGAGCAACGAAAAAAGCCTAATTTCTCAATATAAATGTTGAGAAATTAGGCTTTTTAATAAGGGAATTTCCTTAACGTTGTAAATCCGCATTTTCCTGACGCTACCCCTAGTAGGGGTCACCATATCAAAAAAATTGTACGTTTAGACACAAACTAACCGGTTCCTTATACATTAAGGAACCGGCTATTGATTTTACAGCTTTTTTATGAAGTTTTTATCTTATAATGTTTTAAATGATTAATTTAAGTTTATAAACTTAAATCATAAATAAAAGATAGAGTGAAAACTATATAAGAAATAAATGTAACAAAAACAAGAAAACATATAAACCGAGCATTAGATACATATTGTGCTATTCTTTTTTTCATGTTAATTGGTTTTATTCTTTAAATGTGAAGTATCAATTTGAATCTTACCTTTCCAAGATCCAGCTACTTTTCCAATTTTATTTATATTTACATCTAATGTAAGGGGTTGTTTAAAAGCGTCTTTTTCTTCAGGATTTACAACAAATGTAACAACGCCTTCTGGTTTATCTTTATCACGAATGCCTGTTTCTAATTTTTTACCTGTTGCCATAAGTTCGAAAGGAAGATAATCATCTTTATCTTGTATAAAGGATATTAATGATCCATTTTTAAGTTCAGGTCGTTCCTCTTGTTGTCCATTGACCTTACCATCACTCTTAAGATCTACTCCAGCTGTATCAAATTCATATGGTACTAAACTTCCATCTGCTTTTTCCATTCTATAATGAACTGATATACGTGAATCCGCGATATATAATTCTTTGAAATGTACTGTAATACCCTGATCTGTAATTTTTTCATCAATAGGAATATATTTGCCATTCTTCATCGTATCTTGTGTGACACCATTTTCGTCTTGTATTCCTTCATTTACAACCTTATCATTTGTAATTGCATCAGAAAAATACGAGGCAACATTTGTAGCCGCCACTTGTACTTGTGGAATCATTGCTGTTGTAAATAGTCCTGCTGCAGCTACTGCTGTATAAATGAAACGTTTTGTTTTTTTATTCATGTTTGTAAAAATTCCCTTCTTTTGTTGTTTTTTATGATTTATATTAGAAACATTGTCTAGTTTTGAACGACTTTCAAATGTTTTCCATGCTTGTTCTACGTCAATTTTGATTTCTTGTGGTGAATGTGCAGATTCTTCATATAGCATTACATTCTCCCATTGGTTTAATTTACTGATTTCTACTAATAAATCTTGGCATGCTTCACATGTATCTAGGTGCTTTGTAAATTCTTTTCTTGTATCATGAGAAAGTTCTCCATCAATATATGTTTGAATAAATCCGATATCATAACATTTCATTTGTTATGCCTCCTCCATTTGTTTATAAATCTTGCGAAATTTCATTTTGGCTCGGACTAATAAAGTTCCAATAGAAGATATTTCAATTTGAAGTATTTCTGCAACTTCTTTATATTGAAAACCAGAGAATTTCATTAGTAAAAGGGTTCGTTCTCGCTCATTCATTTTATTTAGTATCGTTTGGACTTTTGTAATTTCTTCTTTTCTTATCCAATCATCGTCTAATGATGAGACATTTTGTACGTCATGGTATTGTATTTCCTTATCAATCTTCGCTTGATGCCTTTTTTCAGATCGCAAATGGTTATACGCTACATAAGTAGAAGATTTAATCAGCCATCCAGGTATGTTTTCGATTGCTTTCCAATCGCTACGATATAATTGTAAAAATACTTCTTGCGCTAACTCTTCAGCGATAGATTGATCTTTAACAATCCATATGATTTGTTTCACAGCGTAAGCATAGTACTGCTTAAATAAATCTTCAAAAGTCATGTCAGAAGCATGACTTTCTTCATTTTCTATTGTTAACATGTTAGTTAAAACCTCACTCTCAATTTGATGCCTGTATTATATAGAAACCAGAAAAACGGATTTTGTGACACTTTTTCCGTTTTTTTTTTATTATGTACTAAAAAAAGCATTCATCTAAGTAAAAGATGAATGCAAAAAGGAAAATGAAAACATAAAAACTACAACTTTTACTGTAGTTTTTATTAATGTACAAGAAAACAGTTAGTTTTTTGCCAAACCGTGTCTAAACGTACAATTTTTTTAAATATAGTGATCCCTTATAAGCTTAGCGCCACATCACAATCAAGTTAATATTCTATACTACCCCCAAAACAAAAAATTAGATTCCTTTATAACAATGGAGTTCATTTTTATCGTTTTTGGGGCAACTTGTTATTAAGTTGATTGTACATTTTATTTTTGGAACCATAACTTTGCCACAAACAAAAAGAACCATAACCTTGCCGTTTGGGCAAAGTTATGGTTCAAATCACACGCATGTAGAATTCATCATGTTTTTTTATCCGGTTGAACGTTACTTATAGGTAACGAGAGGTGATGGGGATGTTATTTATGCTAGATGAAATTATGCCACCAAGAGAGGCGTGTGATCGTTGGGGGATTATACAAGAAGCGCTGCTAATGAAATTGAAGCGAGGAAAAGATAATAAATTAATAGATGCATTGATTGAGAGTGGAAAAGTTAAATACTACAAGCCTGAAGGAAAACAACGTGGAGAATGGATTTTAACTGTAGAAGCTATGGATTTTCTCTTTCCTAAAAGGAAGGAAATAATTAAATGAATTATCCTAAAAAGTGTTAACAAAGTTATCACTTTTGAAGGGGATATTATAAATGGAAAAATACATTGTAAACTATCATACTGGTGTAACAGAAGAAGTTGAAGTAAATGATTTAAGTGAAGCGAAAAAAGTTGCTGAAGAAGGTATAGCTTACACGCAAGAAAAAATCACAATTGAAACTTTAGATGGCGAAGTCATAACAACCTCATATTGGTATGGAATATCCCCACAAGAGGATGATAATGTACTTGAAACGGTTGGTGGCGGCTTTTATCAAGTGTGGAGCGATGAACTGGGGGAGTAATTCCCCTTCTCGTTGGTTTAAAAGAATTTGCTGAGATACTAGGTTGGGATAAAGCACGTTTAAGCACAAAGTTTTCTCGACAACGAGATGGGAAGAAAGTAAGACCGTTATTACCTGAGCCAATCCAGATCCTTGCTTCTACACCTATTTGGACATTGAAAAGGAAAAAAATATAAAGCTATAATTGATGGTAGGTCTGCTGAATAAGCAGACCTTTTTTATATAAATTCTACATAAAATTTAGTATCGATGATTCCGAAAGCAACTTTACAGGGAAACGGATTTTTTCCTACTGAAGCAGCACGCATACAAGAAAGTACCCAATGTTCTAGTTCTAAAGGTAAGCGATATAATTGAATACTACCATCATTGTTTTTTACTGTTATAAGAGGCGCAGTTACCCTGGTTGTAGCAAAATCATCCGTTGTTATTATTGCTACAGCATCATTAGTGTGAAAACCAGCACCTAGAACTTCATAAATCATTCCATCTTTTTCATTAATAATCATCGGTATATTTAAATAGGGATAGTCATTTATATCGTTATGAATAATTGCTCCTGCTGCACTTTTTCTTATTTGAGCCTCTTGCATTATTTACACTCCTTTATAATGGTCTAAATGTGCTTAAGTAAATATATTCTATTTTGCATCTATTATATTATAAAATTGCAGTTTCATCTCGTTATAAAAAGCATCGGTACATATAACAGCACTATTTGGTGGATCAATATCAACAACAGTCATATAGCTAGAGAGCAAATAACCATCCTCATAATATGTAATGAGTATTTCTTCTTCAGATAATAAGGAACATAATAACATGTTCTCAATTAGTTCTTTTTCTTCATCTGTTAAGATCGGCCGAGTTACTTTATTTTTCTCCTTGATGATTTCACGTATCCCAGCAAACTGTTCAGGAATTGCTGCAAACGGAGTGAATTTCACCATTTTATCAAGACTTTTTTTCGATTATTGTAACGATATTAATGCCTCTATCGTTGTACACATATCTTCATACATAATTCTCTTTATAATAGATTTCTATATTTTAAAGTTTGTTAAGCAATTATTACATTTTGATACACCTGGAAAATTAAGATACATATGTAAGCATTTTTAATACACTGGGATTTTATATGCCAACTTAAGTACCTTTACAGTGGTGTTTAAATACAATGGTATGAGTAGTTACCGTTGTATTTAAGTGTTCAATAAATATCAGAATAACGAAGGGGTTTGGCTGATGAAGGACAATATTAAAGGATTAATTGAATATGGCGAACGTATTCCACATTTTCATAAAGATTTCCCCATAATTTTATTTTGGAGTCACAGAAGTGGTTGCACTTCTCTGGCTAATTGGTTTTTCTTCCAAATTGGGTTATATGAGGAAGCAATGAAATATGCACCGTTCATTCATTACTATGAATCTGAAATATACAAAAATAAAGTTGATTACTACACAAATTTAGAAATGCAACTCTTGGAACTAAGTAAGGATACCATAAAACTTGTGCGCAACCCTTATAAAAGAGCTGTAAGCTCATTTTTAATACTTTATGACAACCCTTACGCCTCGAAACAATGGGAACAGATTAGAGAATATTTTTATAATGATAAAAATGAATCGAAAGGAATTTCATTTAAACAATTTTTATATTATGTAAAAGAAAAAGGGGCTAAATCCATTCAGTTAGATCAACATTTTTCACAACAATATATTGAGGGAGAAGAAAAGGTCATCAAACAAAATATAAAACTAGAGAATTTTAATACAATAATTCCGCAGCTGGAGAAAGACTATGGATTACTTTCTTCTGATATATCACTCCTTACAAACTCCAATCACCATAGGGCACATCAAATGATTCATAAAGGAAACTATGCAGATGAGGATATTACAAACCCACACTTCCCTTCATTACCAACCTATCGAAGTTTTTATGATGAAGAAGCTCTAAATCTTGTTTCAGAAATATTTACTGACGATTTTGAAGCATATGGATATAAGAAGAATGAAATTAATTTTTAACTAATATACCTATCACCCCACTATGTATAGGGTCTCTTTAAAAACTATAACCACTATGAAAAGCCAGCGGTATGGAAGGGGAATTATAATGAGCATTTCTATTATAATGATGGGTTTCATCATAGGGGGATTGGTTGGAGTAACAGGGATAGGCGGGGCCGCATTACTGACTCCATTTCTTCTAACATTAGGTATAAGTCCTTCTGTAGCTGTTGGAACGGATCTAGTATATAATTCTATCACTAAAATGTTTGGAATATCCCAACACTGGAAACAGAAAACCATCAATTTTAAACTAGTAAAATATCTAGCTATTGGAAGTTTGCCTAGTGCAATTATCGCAGTAATAATAATTCATTTCTTGCCAATTTTTCATGATAATCGAGAGGGAATTATAAAATATATATTAGGATATGTTTTAATCATTGCGGCAATTTCTATTTTTATAAAAACATTTTTCTATAATGAATCTACACAAAGTTTTTTTCAAAAACAGACTATGGTCAAAAAAAAGAATCTAACAATTCTTATCGGTGCAATACTCGGTTTTATCGTGGGACTTACTTCCGTTGGATCAGGCTCTTTATTTGCTATTGCAATGATATATTTATATCAACTGAAACCATCCGAATTAGTAGGCACAGATATTACACATGCTTTTTTATTAGTGACGGTTGCAAGCATACTAAATATGAATTTAGGAAACGTAGATTATCTTTTATTAATTCACTTACTCATTGGTTCTATCCCAGGTGTCATACTTGGTAGTAAATTCTCCACTAAGATTCCTGTTAAACCTCTTCAAATATTTTTAGCTATCATTATTGGTGTTAGTGGACTAAAGTTAGTTATCGCTTATTAAAAATATTTCATGTTTTGCTATATAAGAATGGAGGTTCAAAATGGATCATATAGAACTATATAATTTTATATACAAGCAAGGGCGTGTCCCTCATTTTCATAAAGATTTTCCCCTCATCTTGTTTTGGAGCCAAAAAAGCGGATGTACTTCGCTAGCCCACTGGTTTTTTTATCAAATTAATTTATTTAAAGAAGCGATAAAGTACAACCCGTTCATTCACAACTATGAGTATGAAGTATATAAGAACTCTACACATTATTTAGCACAATTAGCTAGTGGATTACAAACTAAAGAGAAGAAGACGTACAAACTAGTAAGAAATCCTTATAGAAGGGCAGTAAGTTCTTTTGTTGCTCTGGTCCCACCACCAAATATTGAGAATCCCGTATGGAAACCCATTCGGCAATTTCTGTATGGTGATGAAACTTGCAATAAACCCATTTCCTTTAAACTATTTTTGTATTACTTAAAAGCACACATGACAAAATTAGATCAAGTAGATCCTCACTTTACACAACAATATATACAAGGAGAAGAAGAATTTGTTACAAACTATATCCATCTAGAAAATTTTAACACAGGTATTTCGAAGCTAGAAGAGGTATATAAATTAAAAAAATCACCATTATATCTATTATCAAAATCATGGCATTATCAAGGGAGTAAGATGATTTACAAAGGAGTTTATGCAGACGCTGATATTACAACCCCTGTTTTTCCACGATTACCTACTTATGATAGTTTTTATGACGCAGAAACAATTCAGTTGGTTCAAGAGGTATTTGCAAAAGATTTTAATATGTATCATTATGATTTAAATTCTATTTCTTAAAATAAAAATGTTCAAAGCCTGCTTTATTAAGGGTGTTATTTTAAAACTGATAGGACGATATCCCATATTTATAAATTTTCATAAACCTTTCCTAAATCTTTTTTCAGTTGTGTTTTTAAGTGCTCATTTTCACTTTCTAATAGCTTGTTCTTATGTTTTAAAAGATTGAGCTTATTCTTTAAAGTTTCTATGATTACATCCTTAGAGGCATCCGATGTCCTTCTTTTTACATTCTTAAAATCATGTATGCCTTCTTGCTGTTGACGTAAGTCTTCAATCGTTTTTCTGACTAAGGGTTCTCTATATAAATATGCTTTTGAAACCTGTGCTTTTTCTGAAACTGAATTAAAATTAATTTTTTGTCCTTCTTTAACCATTAACTGTATTACTTCATTCACTCTATATTGTGTTTCCCTCTTTTTTTTAGAGGCATGATTCAATAACCCCGTTGTATTCGGATGTTTGTTAACCATCAATTTTTCTTTCCTCTCCTATATATTCTCGTTTATGTTTCGGCATACCGAAAATTCCAATTTCATTTTTCAATGAATCTCTAATTTCCTTATACTTATTAAGTTTTGGTTGAATCAATTCAATAGAACGAATACGACCGTTAGTTTGATACTTTATAATATCTTCTTCCATCTTTGATATCTGCGCATTATAGTAATCTAAAAATGTTGTATCTACATGAAAACTCCTACAATTATTTTTAATACAAGGGGTTTCTAACGAATAATCTAAGAATTCACAGCTAACCTTAGGACTCTTTATGCATAATCCATGATCCAAACGAATAGAGTCCATGTTATGGCGAATCCATTCTAGTTCCAAGCCGTTTTCTTCTGCCTGCTCAGGGAGACTGGCTTGTATTAATTCTCCAGTTGTGTCAATACGCACTGAGTTTTGAACTTTTTCCCATTCCCTACGAAGAGTGTTATCTGAAATTTTTGCATAAGTTAATGTCATTTCAGGACTAGTATGTGCCATTAACTTTTGTACATGAAGAATATTCATACCATTATTAATTAGATTGACCCCATATCTATGTCGAAAAGCATGGTTCTTAAATAGAAATATTTCTCCATTTTTATCAAGGATTTTATATTTTTCGGCTAGTTGATTTAATGCATAGGTAACCGATTTTTGTGAAAAGGCCATCCCTCTATTTTTTCCAGTAAGAACAGGGAACAAAAATTGATGTAAGTTGTTATGCTTCTTTTCATGATTGTTAATATATTCTTGTTGTATTTTAACGATTTCCACAATTTCTTCTGAAATAGGAACAATATGTTCTTTTACATTTACTTTTCGTTGATCTCCTACCAACCACCAACCATCTTGCTTATATGCTAGACAATTTAATTGTAGCTGACATACATCTGAGACTCTAAATCCTGTTGCTTCCATAATGACTATTAATCGTGCAATTTCCGAATCTAAATTATGTAGATTTTCCAACACTTGCTCCCATATAAAATCTGGCACATGTTTAACATGTTCGTGATAGTTTTTCTTTTCTCTTCGAGGAAAGTCTTCGGGAAATATTAATCTGTTAACAGGGGTTTTAGGTGCTTCTTTCCATTCAAAACTTTGCATATATTCAATTATTCTTCTGACATTTGAAAGGCACTCTATTACATGACGATTACTAGGAACACGATTTTTCGTATAACTCTTTCCTCCCATTTCACGATTTCTAACATAAAATAAAAAATCTTCAATGTCCTGTCTTTGTAGATTTTGTAAATCTATCCACTTTGGATACGTTTCTACAATGAAATCAAAAAACAAATACATTTTCTTTAAAATATTTTGGGCGGTTGCAAAGGTAATTTGTTGGTGTATAAGTAATGTTTGATTTACATACTTTTTAACTAATTCCCGAAAGGGAAATTTTATACTGGTGAAATTAAGAAATCTGTCTCTTCGAGACATATTATATGGAATCCCTAGTCTTTTTATATTCCATTTATCTTTTTGATGTTCAGGTCGTTCGTCATAATAATTAGAGAAAAAATCATATAAACTTTTACATACTCCAAGATAAGGTGAAATAAATTCTCCTCCACGATGATGGGGGTATTTTAACGGCTTATTATTTTCAGTTAGATATAATTTGTATTCATCTAATAATGTAGTGTAAGGAATATCAATTATCGATGTGACTTGAGGGAATTTCTCGACTAAAAATTTTGAAAGAAAGTACATTTTATAAAAATGCTTCTCCATAAAGCTGGATAAAAGCCAAATTTCATTAGTTAAAGAATAAAAAGAATAGTACTTTATCTCAAGTTTAATATATTCATTACTAATTTTATTGAAATCAACAATTTTTTTTGTTTCTTTAATTTTTCCTCTTCTATCTGGCAGGGGAAACTCTTCGATTTTCCATTCATCTAAAGCCCAATAACCTTTAAGGTCGTTCATAACTTTACGTTGTATTTTATTGGAATTAATAGCTACGATATTCATTTTCTCATTCTCCTATGCTGCTGGGCTTCATCCCAGTGCTTTCTTATAGTTTCTTCTGAAGGATGAATATACATATTTAAAGTAGTTTGTACCTGGGCATGTCCTAATATTTTTTGAATGATACCAGCGTCCATGCCTAGATCATAAAGTTGTGTTGCACATGTATGTCTAAGTGTATGAGCGGTAAAGTTTATTTTCGTTTTTTTAGACAATATACGTATAACAGCTTGCAAAGCCCAATATTGCATTGGTTGCCCTTTATTTTTCCCTTTTAAATTAATAAACACATGGTTAGAATCTACATCATTAGTATGGTAATCGATAATATAATCTTGGAATAAATTCATTGTTTCATTTGATACATATACTTTTCTTTTTTCTCCAGCTTGTGTTTTAGATTCTCTAACAGTGATACTACCATCATTGATATTGAAGTCCTCTATCCATAAACTTAATAACTCAGAGGCTCTTAATCCTCCTTCATATAAAATACGAATTATTAACTCATCTCTTATGTTATTACATGCTATACGAATTAATTCGGCCTGCTTAGTAGTAATGGTTTTTATTTTTCTTTTAGGTTCCTTAAGTTTTAAGATATTAATTTTGGTTGTTGGGGTATGTGTTATATGATCTAAAAATTTACGAAACTTTCGCCTTGTATTATGGACTTCTTTTGTAACTTTGGATTTTACATTAAATAAGATTTGACCACTACGCCATTGGTAGTCCAAAAATTCGATAACACAATTAGTGATTAAGTTAACGGAAGATTCAGTTCTTTTAGCGTACGCTAACTTCTTTGTGTCATTTAAATAGATAGTATTTATATCATCTGTTGATTTTCTTAACCAATGAATAAATTCTGTTAATAAACTTATATCCACTTCCCTGTAATCTTTATTCTTTTCGTTTAGAAAACACCAGAATATTTTCAAATGATAACAGTATGTTTTAAGTGTATTAGGGGCTTTTCCTAAAGAATCCTTATGTTTTATAAATTTCATGATTGGGATAACTGGTTCACCCTTGTTATGTAAAACCATCCAACGTTCTTCCCCAAACGATGTAATAATACTTTGTACTTTAAACATTTTTCCACCTCCAACTGTTCAATCTATCTATACTATAAATACTATCTCTTTTTACTATTATTATAGCTTCTACAAAGAGACAAAAAAAGAGAACTACCTATCGTTGTATACGTTATCTCTACTCATATATTATACTATTGTTAACACCATTCCTCTTCCTTTTGGCATATTAGCGTTATTCATGATTTGTGGCCCCCTATTAGTGTATTTCTGTGTCTAGCTGTAGCGCTATGCGTGTAGGAAATCCCTCGTAAAATACTGTTTTTCCCAAACTTTGTGCGTATTTCATCCATTACTTTTGTTAGCTTCACTTCTTGTTCTCGTTTCGTGACATTATCAAAAAGAGAAATTTGTTCTTCTCCTTCTTGAATTAAGTTTGTTAAGGATATGTTTATGCTGCGAATGGGTTCGCCAGTATATTGTTGATGCAAAAGTGCGCCCATAAGGGCCTTGTAAACTCTGATTTAGTAAATCAGCGGGTGAAGTGAAACAAGATAACAACCCGACACCGGTAGCCTTATCCGTAATCGAAAGTGAGCGGGGAGTGTAGCATGGCTGCAACGGGATAAGTCACTCTAATGTCATGAGTGCGACTGAATTTCTAGGTGTACCGTGGTAAACAAGGTTGAATGCTAAACTGCGTGAAGGATAAATCAAGGGGTCTTATCGACGACCATATCGAAATAGACATTGAAACGATATGTCTCTAGTTCAGCTCATCTATTTTTTGTGGAGAGAGGTGTGTTTCACACTAGAGAACCAACTAAAGTACATTAGTAAAGATTGAAAGTCCCAACCGACATTACTACAAACTATTTACAAGGTACTAAATGGGGATTACCTAAGTGGAAGCGCCATTTATGGCTATAGAGGATGATTTCAAGGTAAAAACCAAGAAATGTGGCTCTTGAATATTCCATATGGTAACGGAGCCTTCGTAGTAGTCAGAGATAGGGAAAGCCTATCACACTAACGTATGACAAATTACGTTAGGTCATGGTTGTGAAATCAGGATGGCGAAGGAAGGTAGTCAATTAGTTCATGATGATAATAAACAGGAAGGAAGCGAGATGCTGATGAGAAATCCAGTTTATGTATTGAACACCTTGTCGAAGAATACTATTAAAGAAAACTATAAGTTCAAAAGATTATATAGAAATCTTTATAATCCAGAATTCTACTATAAAGGTTATCAAGAAATATATGCCAATCCAGGTAATATGACCAGAGGAACCATAAGTAAAACTGTTGATGGCTTCTCAAAAAATAGAGTATCTAAAATCATCAACAACATTAAAAATGGTAACTATAAACCTACTCCTGTTAAGCGAGTATATATTGATAAAAAAGGGAGTAAGAAAAAACGTCCTCTTGGGGTACCGACATTTGACGATAAACTTGTCCAATTAGTAATAAAGTATATCTTAGAAGCAATTTATGAACCAAACTTCTCTGAGAACTCACATGGATTCAGGAAAAATAGGGGTTGTCATACAGCTTTGAAACAAATTAAAAAGAGTGGTAATGGAACTAAATGGTTTATTGAAGGTGATATTCAAGGTTTCTTTGACAATATCGACCACCATATCCTAATTAACCTACTAAGAAAACGTATCAATGACGAAACACTCATCGGATTAATATGGAAGTTCCTAAGAGCTGGGTACATGGAGGATTGGCAATTCCACAAAACATTCAGTGGAACACCACAAGGAGGGATTCTCAGTCCTCTTCTTGCCAACATATATCTAAACGAACTAGATATATACATGGAAAAATACGCTGAAAAGTTCGGAAAAGGTCAACCAAAAGACAGAGAAGTTGATAAAAGATATCAATACTTACACCTCAAAATAAAAAGAGGGCGTAAGAAAGCAGACTTACTAAGAGAACAAGGTAAACACAATGAAGCTCAGGAATTAATCGAGCAAGTCAACGAATGGGTTAAGGAAAGGGGACAACGTCCCTACTACAATCCAATGTCGGATAAATTTAAGTCACTAAAATATGTTAGATATGCTGATGACTTTATTGTAATGATAATCGGCAGTAAAGATGATGCCAAAGCCATTAAATCTGATATAGCTCAATTTCTCAATGAAGAATTAAAATTAACTTTATCAGAAGAAAAAACACTTATCACCCACTCTAGCAAGAAAGCAACATTTCTTGGGTACAACGTCAATATCACTAGAAACGAGTTATTTACCAAATACTCGGTGAAAGGTGCAAAAAGAAGACATCACAATCTAAAAGTAAGACTTGAAATCCCCCATGAAACATGGCGAAATAAATTACTTGCCCTGAATGTTTTAGAAATGAAGTATGTGAATGGGAAAGAAACTTGGAAACCAAAGCATAGACCGGAAATGGCACACCTAGATGATTTGGAAATACTACATAATTATGTATTACAGATCAGAGGGATGTACAACTACTACAAATATGCAGTTAATTCAACGGTACTCCAAAAATTCAGTTACGTTCTAGAATACAGCATGTATAAAACATTCGCCAATAAATATAAAAGCTCAATCGGAAAAATTAAGGGGAAATATTGCAAAAACGGTGTATTCATAGTCAATTACAAAGATAAAAAAGGCAAACAACACTCTCATTCTTTCTACAGGGAAGGATTTAGAACGGTTGATATAACTAAGATGAAAACACAAGAAAATAACATCGACAACTTGTTAGCCTCAAGAGTTCATATGTCAACAACTAGTCTTATGGATAGGTTGTCAGCCAACAAATGTGAACATTGTGGTAAAACCGATTCTAACTTAGTAATGCACCATGTCCGAAAAATGAAAGATGTTGAGAAAGGCAAAGCCAAATGGCAAAAATTAATGATTGCCCGTAGACGCAAAACATTAGCCGTATGTGAGGATTGCCATAATGAAATTCACTATGATATGAGAGTAGAACTTATAGCGAAAAACAGAAAAAAATAACTTTGACAAGCAATTGATGGAGAGCCGTATACTCTGAGAGGAGTACGTACGGTTCGGTGAGGGGTTTTGAGAAACCTATCATAGCAATATGACAAGGCGCTCGCTTCCTACTCTACAGTATGTACAGATATGATAAATATCCATTGTTAAATTTGTTGGACGGTTTAAAGTATGTGTTTTCCTAATTCCACCTGTATAACTCTTGCTATAACCAACAGAGAATTGAACGGTTTGAGCAAGTTTGTTTTGTCTTCTAAGGCGATAACAGACTTCTTCAATATGTTCCAATAGAACAATTGGGAATTCTTCTATTGTATAGTCGCGCATTAGAATTTGGCTTTTTCCGATTGAAGTTGTAGCAGGGACGTATTTTTCCGAAATACGGCTGAAGTCGATGCCGTTGCTATGTAAGTGCAATTCCTCCCCAATCTTGCCGAAGCTTTGTTTTAAGTATTTAAGAGGGTAATTGGCTAAATCCCCAATAGAATGTATCCCTTTTCGATTCAATTTTTCTTCTGTTTTGTACGAAATGCCCCAAAATTTATTGAGTGGTCGTATACTCCATAATTTTGTTGGGACATCTTCATACTTCCAATATGCGATACCTTCTTTGTTCTTCTTTGCTTCAATATCTAAAGCAACCTTACTCATTAAAGGGTTCGGAGCAATTCCGATGGTACATTCAATGCGTGTATGCTCATATATTTCACGTTTGAATTTCAAAGCAAATTCATAGGGATCGTTAGCAAATAAATGAATGCTATCAGTAACGTCCAACAGAAATTCATCTATGGAATACTGGTGGAAATCCTCATAAGGAACGTATTGTAAAGCTAACTCCGTTATGTAATTAGAGCATTTTATGTAAGTACTCATAATCGGATTCACAACAAGAATATCTTTTCTTCGAGGAATCTCGTAAAGCCTTGCCATCTTTTTTACGCCCAGTGCTTTCAGTGGTGGAGTTGCAGCTAATAAAATTGATCCGCTCCTGTTCACATCACCTACTACAGCCAACTTTGTATGCATAGGGTCTAACCCCATTTTAATGCAACTAACTGAAGCGTAAAAGCTACGTAAATCAACACATAAGATGATTCTATTCGGTAGGATTGAATAGTCATACACTGTGATTCCTCCTTAAATCAAAAGAACGTTTGTTCTTATTATATACGAACCTGTGTTCTTTTATAAAGAGTTTTTGTTTAAAAATAATTTTTTACATAAAGAAAAGACACTCTTATATGAGTGTCTTTCAGATATTCTGCTTGTGGGAGCAGCAATTCTAATACCAATCGGCAATAAGAAGGTATAGATATATATTCTCTTACTATTGATTAAAGGAGCAAACTCAACAAGAAAAGACACTATACAGTGTCTTTTCTTGTTGAGTTTGCTTTAAGGAAAATGTAGTGATTAATCAAAGAATCTTGGATGCTTCTTGATTCATCTTAGTATAGCATTTATATATAATTTTAATATACAAAAATAAAATTATATGAATATGTTTTCCTCAAATATTATTAGGATATTTTTCTATATTTAGAACTATGCTAGTAGATTGGTGAAAAAAAGTTATTATGTAGACATAATAACTTTTTTTATAGTTATATATCGAAATTCAAATGATCGTAATAGGTGAATTGATTGTAAAATATATACAATTATAGTCGGTTATATTACTATTATTATAAATATTGGAAATAGAGGGTGATACATGTAAATGCTTTAAGTGAAAATCGGAACTTCAAATAGTAAGTTTATAGTTTTGGGAGGAGAAGAAAAAATTAAATTCTGGGGGTTAATTCACATGCCCATCAACTTAAGAATCTAGACTACCCCCAAGTGTAAAAAAACGTTATTCTTTCTAAAAAGCTAACTAGAAAGGATGACGTTTTTTATGAATCTTTCGATTCAAGATGAATTACAACTATTTTCTGAAGAGCTGTGCCGTCATTTAACCCCTTCTTTTTTAGAAGAACTCGCAAAAAAATTAGGTTTTGTAAAAAGAAAACGAAAATTTTCAGGAAGTGAATTAGCTACCATTTGTATTTGGATAAGTCAAAGGACAGCGAGTGATTCCCTCGTTCGATTATGTAGCCAATTACACGCAGCTACAGGTACTCTTATGAGTCCAGAAGGACTTAATAAACGCTTTGATAAAAAAGCTGTTGAATTTCTGAAATATATTTTTTCTATATTATGGAAAGGTAAACTTTGTAAAACATCGGCTATTTCAAGCACGGCGCTTACCCACTTTCAACGTATTCGTATTTTAGATGCGACGATTTTTCAAATCCCAAAACATTTAGCTAGTATATATCCTGGATCCGGTGGTTGCGCACAAACAGCGGGTATCAAGATTCAATTAGAGTATGATTTACATAGCGGTCAATTTTTAAACTTTCAGGTAGGTCCAGGGAAAAATAATGATAAGACCTTTGGAACGGAATGTTTAGATACCTTACGTCCAGGTGACTTGTGCATTCGTGATTTAGGTTATTTTTCATTAGAAGACTTAGATCAAATGGATCAACGAGGTGCCTACTATATATCCAGATTAAAATTAAACCATACTGTTTATATAAAAAATCCGTCTCCAGAATACTTTCGAAACGGAACCGTAAAAAAGCAATCACAGTATATTCAAGTTGATTTAGAACATATCATGAACCATTTAAAACCCGGTCAAACATATGAAATAAAAGAAGCTTACATTGGAAAGAATCAAAAACTATTCACGCGTGTAATTATCTATCGTTTAACAGAAAAACAGATACAGGAACGTAGAAAAAAACAAGCCTATACGGAAAGTAAAAAGGGCATTACGTTTTCAGAAAAGAGTAAACGATTAACGGGTATCAACATATATGTCTCAAATACGCCTGAAGGGATTGTTCCGATGGAACAAATACATGACTTTTACTCCCTTCGCTGGCAAATAGAAATCATTTTTAAAACTTGGAAATCCTTATTTCAAATTCATCATTGGCAAAATATCAAACAAGAGCGATTAGAATGTCATGTGTATGGAAGGCTTATTGCCATTTTTATCTGTTCTTCTACGATGTTTAAGATACGTAAACTTCTGTTGCAAAAGAACAAAAGAGAATTAAGTGAATATAAAGCTATTGGGATGATTCAAGATCATGTATCGCTGTTATATCAAGCGATACAGAGAAACACCCAAGATCTAACAAAGATTTTAATCCGTTTGTTCGACCTCCTACAGAAGAATGGACGGAAATCTCATCGATATGAGAAGAAAACTATCTTTGATATTATGGGTGTTGTCTATGAGTATAATGGGTTTGGAAAACAAAAGAAAGCTGCATAATTTTTAAAATGAAACTCGTTAGAGTTTATTTGGTGTGTGTACTTTTCAATACCAAAAGTACATTACGAGTTTTTTAGTTGCTTTGAACGAAAGTTCATTTTATTTTTGTTCTTAAGTTGATGGGCATGGGGTTAATTCACTATGTTAAAGAAAATGATGTTTATGTTAATGGCTCTTACTCTAGTTTTTGTACCAACTCTCGCTTCAGCTGCAACTATAGAGGATGGAAAGAAATACAACGCAACACAGGAGGAATTAGAAGCTCAAGTTAAAGAATTAGAATATATTTTTTCGGTACTTATGGTAAAGGATGATAAAACAGGTAAATATGTTCTTAATAAAGAAGAATTAGCGAAATCTTCATATAACAATGAAGAAAAAGCAGCTATTATAGCTGGTGTTTATGTAATGAATGATGAAGAAATTCCATCTAATATGTACTCTAGTAACGTTTGGGAAAGATGTTGGCAGGATGCATTAGGTATTAGTAAATCATATTTTAATCAAATAAAATCGTATCTTAAGAAAGAGGATTACTGGGGAGCATTGGGAATGCTTTCGTTGCTTGGGCTACCATATAAGCCTGCGTTGTTATTTGCTTTTGCAGTAACTTGCGGGCCAGCTCCAGCTTATATTGCACCTAACCCTCATGAATAATAAGCCTGATATCTTATAAGTAAATGAACTAAAATTAGAATCTCTTTTGTAAATCTATTGATGCAAAAGAGATTCTTTTATCTTTTTAAAGAAGTATTTCTGTTAAATATGAAAATATTAAGTATATTCTGTTGAAAAAAAGTAGATTTGAAGTAAGTTAAACTTTCATATGATATGCTTATTCTATACTAACTAATTTTCAGGTGAGGAGTTGATCGGTTATTACTAGTATAGAGAATATATATAATGTTTCTGTATTCTTAATGCTTTTATCTACTTTTTGTTTTTATCTGTATTTACGAAAAATAAAAAGAGAAAGAAAGCTCACTGGTTTCGAATTTACAATGTATATCATAACACAAGTTAGTTACATTCTTTGGGGAATCTATATTATTTATATAAACTTTGGATGATATTTTTTGTTTTATGAAAAAAAGGCTATTAAAAAAGGGTTTGAGATAAATATCAAACCCTTTTGACTATATATAATTATTTCACTGCTTCTTTTAATTCTTTTCCAGCTTTAAAAGCAGGTGCCTTTGAAGCGGCGATTTGCATTTCTTCACCTGTTTGTGGGTTACGTCCTGTACGTGCAGATCTTTCACGTACTTCAAATGTACCAAAACCAAGAATCTGTACTTTTTCTCCATTTGCTAGCGCATTTGTTATTGTATCTAAAACAGCTTGTGTTGCTGCAGCTGCATCCTTTTGTGTAAGTTCTGCTTTTTCTGCTATTACTTTTGTTAATTCTGTCTTATTCATTTTTTGCACCTCTTCATATGTAATTAGGTGACTATTATAACGTGTGTATACTTATGATGCAATTAATATTGTGCATAGAAAAAGCCCTAGCAAGAGCTAGGGGACAATTTCTGTGTGGTAGTAAGAAAGAAAAACATGTTCATCGTACAGTCTAAATTGTAACATCTATATTAAATGATGAAAAGTACTTATTCTAGATGTTCTACTTGTTTCCACATATTCTATAATGAAAAATATCCCTCTAATTCATTTCATCTTAGAAGGATATTTCCAATCTTTTTCTTTTCGAGTATTTAGAGCAGGTTTAGATGAATTTGTAGAAAGTGTTTGCTTTTCTATTTTATCTAATCTCTCATCTAATTTTTCAATAGCTTCTTTTGTTTCCTTCAGCTCTAATTTAATTTCTGTCAGCAAACGGAGTATTGCATCTCCTTTTGTCATTTTCAACAGTAATCGCTCCCTTACTTATATTAAAAGTGTTACTGTATATAGTTGAAATTTCAATTAAAATAGAAGTAGCTGCACCTAGTCATATTGAATATCCTTTTACTTATTCATAGATATATAATAGCATTGCTATGGAATTTCTAGCAATATCAAAGGAATAGTTCCATTGGTTTCACTATTATTTCTAATCAGTGATGTATTAGCCTTAAAAAGGGAAAACGAAAAGTCATGAATATAGAAACAATAAACGAAATGAAAAAATAAATATATGAGTCCAGGAAGAAAAGAGCGTTATATTAAAGATTATAATGCTTCCAAAAATGAACTAGAAAAGATAATGACTTACGCTAAATTTAGCTTAGAAGCTAAAAAAAGAGAAAACAAGGTAAAAGACGATAAAGGAATTTAGATATATAATTGTGGTATGACATGCAGAAAGTAGCTAGAAATATAAAAAATAAAAGGTGGTATAAACATGAAATCAACAGGTGTTACTAGAAAAATAGATGAATTAGGGCGAATTGTTCTTCCGAAAGAGTTAAGAAGAACGTTAGGAATTGCAGAAAAAGATCCTATAGAAATATTCGTAGAAGATGAAAAGATTATTTTACAAAAATATAAATCTTATGATGCTTGTGCAATAACTGGTGATATTTCAGAAAAAAATATATCATTAGCACATGGTAAAATTGTTCTTAGTCCAGAAGGCGCTGAACTTTTAATTAAGGAAATCCAGCAGCAATTAGTTAAATAAGAATATTCTTCTTAGTACATTACAAAGAAAAAGACATCTATATAGATGTCTTTTTCTTTGACTTAAACCAACATAATTTTAAAAACACTACTTTTACAATGGCAAATATATTAACAATACTTCATATCACATTCATTTTAGCACAAATAACATCACGTATTCTATATATATAAATATAATTCAAGGAAAATACATAATTCCTTTTTAACAATTCACTGTACTTAGATGCTATTGTAGAGTGTATCATACATAGTTAATAAAAATGGTATGATGGGAATAAAGAACTATCGGAGGTATTGTTGCTGCTATTCAATCTCCCTGTAGAAAGTAGACAGCACGCTTAGAAATATGAGTGTAATATGAACTATAATTTTTTCAAAACATTACGACAAGGTTATGGTTCTTTTTTACGGAAAACTTTTCCTGTGAGTTGAAAGGAATTATTATAATCAAACTATTTTTTAATAGAATGATACCTAATTTGAAATTAATTTTAGTGATTGACACAATAATCCCTAGAATGCTACGGTTTTAATGGTAAAGTAATAAGAGGTTTAATGTATAGAGATATTACGTATATGATGCTAAAAAACGCCTGAATACTATTAGTGACAGGGAATCTATATTCGCATATCCCCTAAAATTAGATATACAGATAATTTGATTAATTAAACCGTACATATAGAGAGGAAGAAAGTAAGATGTTTAAAAAAGTTACATCGGTTGTAGCTTCTATTATAGGAGCCAGCCTGCTACTAACAGCTTGTAGTAGTGAAGAGAAAGAGACTAAAAATACAGCAAAGGCAACTGACAAGAATGAAACAAAACAATCCATTAATTTACCGTATATAGCGGAGATCCCAACAATGGATGTAACAAAGGCAACCGATAGTGAATCAATGAATGTAATGCGGAATGTGTTTGAAGGTCTGTATACACTAGGAAAAGATAACAAAGTAATTCCTGGTGTGGCAAAATCGTATGAAGTGAGTGAAGATAAAAAAACATACACATTCCATCTAAAAGATTCCAAATGGTCAAATGGAACACCTGTAACAGCTGCAGACTTTGTATTCTCCTGGAAACGTGCTGTGAACCCTAATACAGCCGCGGAATATGCGTTTCTATTCTTTGATATAAAGAATGCAAAGCGAATTAATAGTAAAGAGCTACCTGTAGATCAGCTAGGGGTAAAAGAAATTGATGATAAAACATTTGAGGTGCAATTAGAGCAGCCTGTCCCTTATTTCATTGATTTAACAACGTTTGCAACATTTTTACCTATTAACGAGAAGTATTTTGAATCACAAGGAACGCAGTATGGCTTAGAAGCAAATCAATTGGTCTATAACGGAGCGTTTACATTGGATAATTGGAAGCATGAACAAGGTTTTCAGTTGAAAAAAAATTCGAATTATTGGGATACTAAAGCAGTGAAATTAGATGAAATTAACTTTGATATTGTGAAAGATAAGTCAACAGAAATAAATTTATACGAATCAGGTCAAATTGACCGTGTAGGACTAACAGGTGAGTTTGTAGATAAATATAGAAATAGTTCTGATTTCAAAGAGCGACCTGAAGTAACTATGCAATTTTTACGTATGAATCAAAAAAATGAAGTATTAAAAAATAAACATGTCCGTTTGGCAATTAGTCAGGCGATGAATAAGAAAGCCTTTGTAGATACAGTGTTAAATAATGGCTCTCTTCCTGCAGATGGTTTTATACCCGCTGAGTTTGCTAAAGGATCGGATGGAAAAGACTTCAGGAAAGAGAATGGAGCATTAGTAAAAGATGATGTGAAGGCAGCCAAGGAAAACTGGAAGAAGGCAAAACAAGAACTTGGGAAAGAACAAGTAACACTCGAATTGCTCACGAGTGATAATGCAATAGCCAAGAAAAATGCGGAGTATTTGAAAGGTGAACTAGAAAAGAATTTAGAGGGGCTAACGGTCTATGTTAAACCGCAGCCACGTAAACAGCAAATTCAGTTGCTTCTAAATAGTGATTATGATTTAGGTGTTGATGTATGGGGACCAGATATTCCTGATCCGATTACATTTTTAGATTTGTTTACGACAGATAGTACATATAACTTTGATAAGTATTCAAATAAACAATATGATGAACTAATTCATCAAGTGAAAACAGACTTAGCTGGTGATGAAAATGCTCGTTGGGAGGCAATGAAACGAGCAGAAAAAATATTATTAGAAGATGGAGCAGTCGCACCATTTTATCAACCAGGCAGATCATACTTACAGCGTTCTTCCATTAAAGGAATTGTAACGAATGATTTTGGTGGGGAATTTAACTATAAATGGGCTGAAGTTAAGAAATAGGCCAAAAAAGGAGTCGATATATTCGAGTCCTTTTTTGGCATTGCAATTATGCATAATTACATATTTATTTATCTTTTTATATCGACAAAAAACGACATTATTTTTGATATGATTATATTAGAATCGGATATAACAATATTGGATGTTACAAATATACTGAGGGATATTAGGGAATTCTTGTTTTTTTAGAAGGGAAAATATTATGAATGAAACACTTAAGAGAGAAGATAAAGTTTCAGAAAAAACATTAAACAAATTCTTGAGTAAAATTATTGATGAAATTGATTTCCAAAGGAAAAATCAAGAGGATATCGCTAAAATAATTGGCATTTCTTCAGGAACGCTTTCGAAGAATTTAACAGGGAAAAATCAATTTGGATTTTGGAATTTAATTAGATTATTGAAGCTATTGTATGCGGGTGATATTAATAAACAAAGAAAGATGTTACACACCTTCTGTTCTGTCACAACAAGCAAGAAAAACTTGAGGATTGCTATGGAATACGCCAATGCAAAAGGTGATTTATCACTTCTTAAGCTATTAGTAGAACAGGAAAGAAAGTCTTCACTTGCAATGAATAGGGAATGGGCTTATGTATATGAATTGGTATTACTTAGAAGTAATGGGACAATTAAAAAGCAGGAATTATTATCTAAGCTTGAAGATCATAAAGGTAGTAAGATAATTAAGACAAACGAGATGAAGGTCTTATGTGGTATATTAACTTACTACACTAATTATGATTTAGAAAACTATAATTCTCTGTTCAAATATGCTGAAATGTTACTTCCAGATGTAGATGCAATTACTGATAGTTTTATTAGGTCATCTTATCTAGGCAGGATTAAAGAAGGATTAGCATATGCCTATTTAGTACAAGATAATCTTGAAATGTGTAGGAGTTTGTGTCAGGAGATTTTAGTAATAGATGACTCTAAAGATTGTTTCCATCTTTTAAGGGCATCCGCACTTGCATATATAGCAGAGTCATATACTTTCGATTGCTATGATAGTGCATCTTGGTATATGAAAAAGGCACTGAAGCAGTTGGGAGCATGTAATTTTGAAAGGGAAAAGCAAAGAAAGCTATCAATTCTTAACACATATGCTTTTATTAAGTTAGTGAATAAGCAAGAATTAGAGAATATAGTTATATATCATTCTGCAGAAAAATCTTTTTTAGAAATTATTAAGGGGAATTACAAAAATGCAGTTGAGATCCTGAGTGATTTAGAAAAGAAAAATGGGATGCTAACACCGATGCAATATTGTTATTTAGGAATAGCGAAGAATGATATTTCATTAATTGACAAGTCGATTGTGTTACTAGAGTGTGCTGGTAATAGGTTCTATTGTAGATTCCCTAAAAAAATAGTGGTAGAATTTAATAGAAATGGTATAATGTACGAGGGTGGTGCTATATGAAGAAATTATTATTTGTAGTAACAAGTATTGTTTTAGCAGCAGGAATTGTTTACACTGCTGTTGGTAGTAAAGAGCAACCAAACAATTTAGTAAAAAAAGATTCAGAACAATTATTAGCTAGAATGGGTGACCCTGGAAGTGGAATGGGTTAACCTTTAAATAATTAGAATGCGATTGTCTCATAGGAGGCAATCGCATTCGTTGTTTTTAGGGATATTTCCTAAATATCAAATTCGAAATACAAGAAAAGTTTGTGAATCATTCACAAACTGATAGCTAATACGAAATCAAATTTTTAAACTATATTGTTAGTAAGGTTGCAAAAACCCCTGTGTTATCAAATCTACTGATAACACAAGGGTTTCATAAGATTATTCCGCGAGGGCGGAGCATTGAAAATGTGTAGCCCCTTTTTACAGGCTAATATTAAACAAGTGCATTTAACTCACGTATCATATAAAATTTGCTGAAAAATAATTTTACATTCATTTGGTAAAATGCTTTTTTATGAAGTAGGTGTAGTCAATAAGAACCTCTAACACTTCTTGCTGTTTTTGTGGAGGCAAATCAGATATTGCTACTTTAATTAATTCTAATTTACTTTCGAGGGGTGCATTTCGCCCGAATAGTTCATCTATGGAGACATTATGTATTTCAGCAAGATTCATGATGGAATCTGCATCAGGATCAGCTTTCCCATATTCCCAATTTGCATAAGTAGTACGGGCAATGTTTAGGCGATGTGATATATCGGATTGGGTATATCCTTGTTTTTTTCGCAATTCAGCAAGTCGTTTGCTTAGATGGGACATATCATCACCTTTTCCTTTCTGATTTATAAAGTTAGTGTAAAACAGAAAAGGTAAATTGTGTCCTAATGACTAATAATAAGTCATAATTTAAATTAATTTGTAATAATTAGTTTAAATGTTATGATGATAGAGAAATATTTAGTGTTCTATGAGCAAAAAAACAGGAAGAAATCGAAACATTAAATCGAGTTTCTTCCTATTATATATACTTACTAAAATAATGAATTTCCTATATCTATTGTGGCCAAGCTTTGACGTCTTGTACGCTCTCTTAAATAACGTTCTGTAGTCATGATAGATTCATGCCCTAAATAGTCCCTTATTTTTTTTAGTTCAACACCCTTTTCCATTAAGTAATTAGCCATGAAATGCCTACAAGTGTGAGGAGTGATTCTATCCTGTCGGTAACGCAGAAAATCTAAATTTATTTCTTCTATTTTTTTGGCCACAAGAGAAGAGAGATAGTCCGCTCGATAATTTGATCCATCAGCTTTAGGGAGAAAAGCGGAGGTACTCGATGCATCTAGTTCTGTTGTTTGTTTACGTAAACTTCGAACATGGCATAAAGCATCCAATGTATCTTCAAAGATGCGAACTTCCCTACTTTTATTCCCTTTACCAACTACACGAAGTAAATAGGCATTTAAAGATGAATGAAAGACCAAATCTGCCCATTTAGCAGTTGCGATTTCTTCAATTCGTAGTCCTGTTGTAGTTAACAGGAAAAATGCAGTGTAAACAAAATAGTTGGATTTTTTCAGTTCATCTAAGATCTGGTTAACTTCTTCTGGGTAAAGGTCACGATTGACCAGCTCTTCTTTTTTTACGGATACTTTTTTAAGGCGACTACTAAAGTTGTCTGAGAGTCCGTTGTTATCGTACACATATTTTAAAAACTGCTGAACTACTGTTTTCTTTTTACGTAATGTAGTGGCTGCATATTTCTTACTTAATTCATAGAAGTAGATTTCCATCTCATTATGGGATAACTCCTGGATGGTTCCGATTGTTTCTTTTATGTAACGAAGAAAATGAGAAAGATCGTGCAGATACTGTTGTTTTGTTCGCTCACTTCTTTTTTTCGTTAAAGAAGGCTCATCGTGTAAAAATAAATAAACCAATGATTCTTCACTTAATTGGGAGTAGTCAATATTACGGATACCCAAACCCATAATGTTTTCAAAATGACTGCTATCAAAAAAATCTGATTTTGATTTTACAATTTGGTTATTATGTTCGTAATTTATAATATTCAAATTTAAACACAACCTTTTATAGAATGAAATATTAAACAAATATTTTTATATAAATTTTTATAATTCTAATTATACCACAATAAACTTATAATTTATCGTGGTATAAAATGAAATGATTAAAATAATATTTTTACCTTAAAATTTAACGTTTCTGTTTAGATGATATATAATGGAAATGTTAAATTCGTTTTTTTTTGTACATTTCAATCCAGATGCGGTAGGAGGAGATTTTTTTTGACTCATCTTCGTCGAAAAATTTTACAAGAAATCCATAATTTAGAAGATGCACATTGTTCAATTTGCCCTCTGAACAACCTATCAGTGAATTGTACAGATGAGCAAGAACAGGCAAAACAAAGAAACTACAAACATTGTAAAGGGTGTCCCATTTTCGATTCCATCCGAGAGAAAGGAGATCAATTGAATTCTTTGTCGAAAAAGAGTACATTTAATAAGGTACGAGAACGTTATATGGAAAATCCATTTAAATATCTGCAGTATAAGGAGTACTCAATCAAAGATGTAGTAAAAGAAACAGGTTTAACTATAAATGCTAACTTAAATATGTACATTAACGCTTGAATAAATATGTACATTTTCAATTGGATTCTCCATACTGACTCTGAGGTGGTTAGTATGTATATTAAGCTAGATATTCAAACAGAATTTGAGGTTAAAAGTCTTTCAGACTTACCAAATTTTAAAAAACTAATGGGGAACTTAAAAATGAAGATAAATAAAAGTCAATTAGCCAGAGAATTGAATGTGGATCGGCGTACCATAGATAAGTATTTGAATGGTTTTACACCAAAAGGGACAAAAAATAAAACATCGAAAATCGATACATATTATGAAGTGATTGCAGCTCTTTTATCTAGTGATTCTAAACAAATCTTCTACTACAAACGAGTGTTATGGCAGTATCTAACAGACAATCACGGTTTAAAATGTTCACAGTCTGCATTTCGTGCTTATATTAATAGAAAGCCTGAATTTAGAACATATTTTGATGAGGGGAAGCGTATTTTATCAGGTCATTCAGTGGGTGTCCGTTATGAGACACCTCCAGGAGAACAAGCTCAATTAGATTGGAAAGAAAGCATACGATTTGAAACCAAAAGTGGCGAAATCGTATATGTGAATGTAGCTGTACTTTTATTGTCCTACTCGAGATTTAAAGTTTTTCATTTGAATATTTCAAAATCACAAAGTGTTTTAATGTCATTTATGACAGAGGCATTTGAAATGTTTGGTGGTGTACCGAAGGTAATTGTCACGGATAATATGAAGACGGTAATGGATGAAGCTCGAACAGAACACTTTACAGGAACGATTAACAATAAGTTTGCCCAATTCGCTCAAGATTTTGGATTTAAGGTACAACCTTGTATCGCAGGGCGACCAAATACCAAAGGGAAAGTAGAAGCGCCAATGAAACTTCTAGACGAAATTCATGCTTATCAAGGAAGATTCACTTTTGAAGAATTACATGAATTTGTGCAAAAATTATGTGCAAGAATTAATCAAACATTTCATCAAGGGACTGGTAAGATTCCAGTGTTTGCCCTAAAACAGGAAAAGAATCTCCTACAACCACTCCCGAAGAGCGCGATAAGAGATTCCTATATGATTAAGCATAAACTTGTAAAAGTTAATACATCAGGCATGATATCTTACAAATCGAATCAATACTCAGTTCCAGCTGAATATCAAGGTAAAACCGTCGGTTTACAAGTATATGATAATCAAATATATGTTTATCATAACATGAAGTTAATTGTACAACATAAAATCAGCCAATCTAAGCTCAATTATAAAGAAGAACATTATAAAAAAGCATTGGCTAAGTCACTACCTAAATATCCGAACATTGACAATTTGGCGAAACAAAATTTATCAGTAATTGGTGAGGTATATAGAAATGAAGAATAGCTATCAACAATTAACAACAAACCTAGAGTATTTAAAATTAAAACAAATGGCACAACATTTAGGTGACGTAGTCGATTTTAGCATTAATAATGAATTATCCTTCGTAGAGACACTTGTTAAACTGACAAACTATGAGATTGATGTACGAGAACAAAATATGATTCATTCTATGGTGAAAATGGGCGCATTTCCTCATAGAAAGGAGGTTGATGAGTTTGATTTCGAATTCCAGCCGAGTATTAATAAACAACAAATCTTAGATTTTATTTCTCTACGTTTCTTAGAGCAACAAGAAAACATAGTATTTTTAGGACCTAGTGGTGTTGGTAAGACCCATTTGGCCACGTCTATTGGTATAGCAGCAGCTAAAAAGCGAACAAGTACTTATTTTATTAAATGTCATGATTTACTTCAAAATTTAAAACGTGCCAAGATTGAGAATCGCCTAGAATCTCGTTTAAAGCACTATACAAAATACAAATTACTTATTATTGATGAAATTGGGTACTTGCCTATTGATCCGGAGGATGCAAAATTATTCTTTCAATTAATCGATATGCGTTATGAAAAGCGTAGTACCATCCTAACGACCAATATCAACTTCAAGTCTTGGGACGAAGTATTCCAGGACCCTAAACTCGCCAATGCCATACTAGATCGTGTCTTACATCATGCCACGGTGGTCAGTATTGTAGGACAATCCTATCGAATTAAAGATCATTTTAGCAAAGAAAATGATTGATTTTGTACATGCTTAAACAAGCGAAAATGTACATGTTTATCTTGACATTTACAGTTTAACAAAGTATCAACTAAGAAAATTTAAAGAACAGCTAGAATGAAAGTTTCGGATGAGGTGAGATATGAGCTATTTATCTTTAGAAGAGGTATGCGATCGGGTAGGGTTAACAAAAAATCAATTAGGTTATTTAATTAAGTATAAACACATCGAACCTATCAATCTAGATACCTGGAAAGCAGATGGAGGATATTGCTTTGAAAAAGAGGATGTAAAAAAGCTAGAGGAATTATACAAAGATTGTTTAACATTAAAAGAAGCTGCTGAATTTCTAAACAAATCTAAGACATACGTTCATAATGCAGCTAAAGATGGGATGTTACCTTTTAAAGAGATTGCTAAAGGGAAATCTACTGAACGCTTGTACTTAAAAAAAGATCTGGAAATATTCAAAGAAAGAATTGAAAATAGATCAAAAGAAGAGTCGAAAGAAAAAAAGCAGCATTTAAGTCTATACCTTGATGAAAAGGTATTAGAAGCAATAAAGAAAAAGGCTGAAATGATAGGGTATAATGGCTACAAGAAGTTTGCTGAAGACATTTTAACCGCTGAAGTAAAAGAAGACATAGAAGAATAGAAATTCCAGAGAGAATAGACCCCTAAAAAAACAAAAAACGTTATAAGGGGTCTATTTTTGTTTTTAAGGAATTTATAAACTATCAGGTCTAATTGCATTACCTTAAACGCCTATGACGTTTACAAGCGAATTTGAGAGGTCGTTTTTTTGTTTGTTCAGTCAAAATTGCTGTTATTACAAAAAAAGGAACTGATTATAAGAGAAAAAGATTCACAATCTATAATATTGATATTTTTGGAAATTAAGTTGTTGTTTACTTAATAGTATAAGAGGCGCTCAATAGAAGAAAGCAATTTGATATATAACATAGAAAATAAATTACGAAAAAGAAAACTTTAAGTATACATATTTATATTATAGTAAACTAACTAATAATTGATATTAGTTAGTTTACTAAGAAACTTCTTTTTCAAATTTAAAGGGTTAATTTAATAATATCCTAATACAGTAGGGGTTATGGTATAATGTATATAGTAACCGATATGGATTTTTTACTTCAATTATTACAAGATGCTACGAAGCTATTCATAACAGTATTCGTAACAACTTATGCAAATGCTTATGCAAATAAGTTAGTTAAAAGTAATAATAAACGTAAAAGAACCACCGCGTCCGGCAAGACAAAAGGTGGTTCAAAAAGAAAATAACTAAAAACTTGCAACCAACCACCTTACAGCGGCAGTTACATATTGGACGGGATGTTTCCAGCATCCTGTCTTTTTAGTTTATGCAATTTAGTTAAGTGCTATACTTTATATACATTAAATATGCATTCAATATATATCTAATCTACAGTAAACATACCATATATTTATTTTTTGGTCAATAAACAAGCAATCATGATTTCATTCAAAGTATATGTGGAGTAAATTACAAAATCCTAATTCTATTCACAGTATACTAAAATAACGAGATAAGTCTCCCTTATTTTAGTATACTGTGAATAGAAAGAAAATTCAGAACTTATATTGCGATGTTTATAGTATAGAATTCATTAGAAATTTATACATCATGTAAAAAGTACACATTTACGAATCATGTCTGTACCCCCCTACATTATATGCTGTACATTTCAGAGTTTGAAAAGTTTCAAAAATGGCTTATAAGTAATCGACTGGTGTTGAAGATGGTAAAGTAGTCACAAATATATATGATGTTCCCTAGTTGGAATTAATCCTTCACGAATATTCATAGTAACGTCTCTCGGTATCGTATTTAGTCTTTACGCTTTAATAACTTGAGATTAAAGTACTAATACCTGTTTTAGTACTTTAATGATTAATGAAAATATATAGCGTTTATTTATACTCTTCTAATTATCATGCAGAGAGATTAATCACAATTTTTTCTCTTACATCAAGAAATATAACTAGGAGAGTTTTTCTGTTTTTGTTAAAAAATCATAATTATGGTTTCTTTATTAGAAATTAGTAATTTCTCATTTGCCTTTTATTTAATTTATTTAGTAAATCGATTTGTAATATTGTATTGCGATTTAAGCTGTTTTTTGAAATTACTCTCTGATTTTATATTTATATATCAAATTTTGATTAAATCATTATTTCTTAGAGATTTATTATCTGTTAAGAATAGTGATGTAGTGGGACCCCCTATAAGGCGACAAACAATAATCATACCAAATACTTACTCATTATTATGCATATCAAAATAAAATTTTAAGAATTTACGTAGTATTTCAGATTGATTATCTTTTCGCCATGCAAATGACGCTTCAATTGCTATATTTATATCTTCAACTTCTCTTTGTACAATACCACTTAATGGGTAAAGTGATGAGGGGAACAAAGCAATTCCCATACCATTTCCGACTAACGATGAAACAGTTTGAAGATCATTAGCTTGCATAATGATTTTTGGTGAGAATTCCACGTTTTTGAATAGGTTCATAAAAGTATCATAATAAAATGGGGCTGTTGATTTAGTTGCCATAATAAAGGGTTCGTTCACCAAATCACCAATATAAATTGCTTGTTTAGAAACCAGAGGGTGATTTTCAGGAAGTATTGCCTTTAAGCATGCCTTTTGGATTGGTTTTACATGAATTTTATTGCTATTTATCGGGGCAGCTATTATACCTACATCAATTCTTTTTTCATGTAAAGCTTTAACTTGAAGAGGTGTACTTAATTGTTGTAATACAATCCCAATCTCAGGATATTGTTTACGGAATTCTTGAATAGGTTGAATAAGGTCTTGTACGGAGCCACTAAATCCCATTACAAGCTCGCCTTCAAAGCCGGTAGAAGTTAATCTGGTGCTAATACACGCTTGTTCAACTTGATCAAGGATTTGATAAGCTCTATTTAGAAACACTTTTCCAGCACTTGTTAACTCAACATGCCGCTTTGTCCGGTTAAATAATTTCGCTCCAATTTCCTCCTCTAATTCCCTTATTTGCTTACTCAGAGGTGGTTGAGCAATGTGTAGTTTTTCCGCAGCTCTACTAAAGTTAAGTTCCTCTGCCAGTGCTAAAAAATATCGGATGTGTCTCAGTTCCATTTCCTTCCCTTCCTTCCAATCATTTATACCTAAAAGATATTAATAAGATACTTTTTAGGTATTTCCTATAATTATTAATATTATTTAATATTAAGTCAAGGTAAGTTAGTTGCTATTAACATAGAAATTCAGAAGAGTCTCTTCAAATAAAAGCTTTTATGTTAATTATTGTTGAGTTCATTCAAGTATTTTTATTCGAATTACTTTCAAAAATTTGATGCAATCGAAGGCAAGCAAGCTAAGAAAACGAAGAAGGAACGTGATGCAAAGTAGGAATTTAATTTGAGGAAAAGGAAGAGAAGTCTCTAAATGAATTTCATACGACAGCCTTACATTTAAAAATATACTTTTGTTTAAAATAAACTTTATATATTACATTTTGTTGAAGGCAGGTAAAGCTATGTATCGATTACTTGGAGTTATTTTTGGCTCTGTCATTACAGCACTTTCTTTTAATCTTTTCCTAGTTCCACATGAAATTTTAAGTAGTGGAATTAGTGGCGTTGCAATTATCATTGGAATCTTAACACCTTTTAATATAGGGATGGTAAACTTTTTATTGAATTTACCAATTCTTATTGTGGGATATGTTAGCCTAGGAAAACGATTTATAAGTTACACAATTGTCTCAGTTATTACATTTTCAGCAGCATTATATGCTATTCCTATACATGCATTGACAAGCGATGTACTACTCTCATCATTATTTGGTGGTGTAGCTGCTGGGGTTGGTATTGGGATAGTGTTCAATTGTAATGGTTCAACAGGTGGATTTGATATTATCGGTATGTTGCTTTCACGAAAAAAAGATATTCAGCTTGGTAAATTTTTAATCGTACTTAACACGATTATAGTTGTTATTTCTGGATTGTTTTTTAATTGGGATATTGCTTTAAACAGTTTATTATCCATTTATGTTACTGGAAAAGTAATTGATGCAATTCATACAAAACATCGGAAAATAACTCTGATGATTGTAACAGATCATGTAGAAAAGATGAAAGAAACACTTCTCTCTAATTTTGTACGAGGTATAACTTTGCTAAATGGAGAAGGCGCATACTCAAATGAGAAAAAACATGTATTAATGACGGTAATCTCTCGAGAAGAGCTATCTGGAATTAAAGCTATAATTTCTAAAGTTGATCCACAAGCGTTTGTAAATATAACAGAATCAGCAGAAGTATTAGGTTTATTTAGAAAAGGATAAAATACTCTAAATAAAACAATGTAAAGAGGGAAATTTCAAAAAGGTTAATATATGTGTTTGTTGTCCGCTACTAATGTTATTTTTCTTTTAGTTATCGTTTAACTTCCGAATTTTAATAGTAATACATTATTTCAATTCAACCCTTATTAGTAATGGCTGCACATATAGGAATTTGATTTATTAAATTTGGAAGACTAAAGAGGAACTCTTATAAAAGAATAAGGTGTATTAAGAGAGGATATAAAAAAATAATTATAAATTTGTCTATTTACTCAAATTATTAGATTACTTTTCAGGTGAGGATGATAATGATATGAAAAAGAAAACAGCATTAATGAATTGCACAGTTATAAACGGTGATTTGAATCGAAAAATAGAAAAAAACATGGTTATTCTCATCAATAAAGAAGGAGTCATAGAAAAAATCAAAAATATTGAAGGAATGATTGTCCCCAGTGATTACGAACAAATTGATATCAAACACCAATATGTTATGCCAGGACTTATAAATGCACATGCGCATTTATTTTCTGATGGAATCCCCACAGGACTAACTTTTAGTGAAGATGTGCTGAATTTTGGAATTAAGTTATTGGATACAAGATTCGGAAAAAAGTTTATTTATAATAGAATGAAGAAAAATGCTCTAGTTGCATTAAAATCTGGTGTAACCACAATGCGCTCTGTTGGAGAATTTTTTTATCAAGATGTGAAACTACGCGATGATATACAGGCTGAAAAAGTTATTGGTGCCGACTTATTGGTCTCAGGTTTCTTTATTAGTGCTACAGGTGGCCATGGTGCACCCTATTTAACACTGGAGACTGACGGTCCTTGGGATGGTGTGAAGAATGTACGTAAAAATGTACGCCAAGGTGTTGATTTAATTAAAATTTGTGTAACTGGTGGCGTAACCGATGCAAAAACGATTGGCGAAGCAGGGAGAATTCAATTAACTGAAGAAGAAGTCTTAGCTATATGTAAAGAAGCACATAAAATTGGAATGATGGTTGCAGCTCATGTAGAGAGCACTGAAGGAGTTAGGATTGCTTTAAAGGGCGGTGTAGATACAATTGAACATGGTGCTCAAATGGATGATGAAATTATCTCTCTTTATAAACAAAATCCAAATGCTTTACGAGGATATACTTCACTTATCCCGACATTTCAAGCTGCTTATCCATATGCATTACTAGATAGAAGTAAAACAAACATTAATGATGTACTTTTTGAAAATGCAAAAATTGTTTATGAAGACATGTTAATTAGTTTTCAACAAGCCATTGAGAATGAAATTAGTGTAGGAGTCGGAAACGATGCGGCAATGGCCTATGTATCGCACTATGATTTATGGAGAGAGTTAGATCATATCATTCGCTTTGGCGGTATTACCGAAGAAAAAGCAATACATTTGGTGACTAAAAGTAACTCGGAGATTTTAGGGATCGATAAACAAGTTGGTACAATAGATGAAGGGAAGAGAGCAAATTTATTGGTACTACCTAGTAATCCTATCGAAAATATTAAAAATTTATCAAAATTAAGTATAGTAATTAAAAATGGCATTGCATTTGAAGACTTAGGTGTTAAAAAGAACGAAAAATTGGATCTTGTATTAGATTTAATTTAAGAGCCTTCGTATTAACTTCTTTAAACAGTTACTTCTCACATACATGTTTTATTTAAACAGAAATAAAAAATAGAGTCTCAAGAACATGTTTCTGAGACTCTATTTTTTGAAACAAATAATCTGTACTCTTCATATTTACAGCTTAATTTGCTTTGATATCAAAGCATCACTACGATATACCAATCTTGACTTATGTAATTTAAATACGATTACCATATGGTATGTGCGTTCATACCGTTTCCAATAATTAGAATAAATATTGGGAATAAAACTGGCCCTAAGGTAAGTAGGAAATTTAAAAGTATAAGGATTCTATAAAACCAGGGATAATGTTGGTCATTTTGATTTGCAAATACTAAAATAACTAATGAAAATAAGTTTGTTACATATAAAAGTAGCATTAGAAACCAATAATTTGTCATTATACTAAGACTCCATGCTCCTAATAATTCGTGTATTATGCCAAAGGATATTCCTAATACTGCAAAACTAAAGGAAACAACTGCAATTTTTTTAAGAACTTTAGTAAATATTTTATCATGGGGATTTTGAGGATATAAACTTATGATATTAAATAAAGATAAATATCCCATTAAAATCCCTGCCCCATACAATAACAGGTCTCCATTAAACTTAAAAAAACAGAATAACCCTGTTAAAGAAAAAGCAAAGGAAATACATATTTTTTTTAACACCGGTTTCATTATATTTTCACATCCTTAAAATTTCAATTTATAATTATTTCGTTGCTGTTGAATTCAAATTACCTTTGTGTACATACTATTCTTTACAATTTATACTCTACATCTTTTGGCACGATTTTTTAATATTTAATTATAATATTTTATAGATTCTTTAGCGGTAATTTCCCATGAAAATTTAAGAAATACTATTTTAATTTTTCATATTGTGTATGCACTGCTTATAGCAGGGTAAAGAAATTTAAAAATCAACTAGAATTAATTATAATAGAGTCCACATTAACATAAGGTTAATAGTATGTAAATATAATTAAATAGGAGTTATTTATATTTTTGGTTTAAAGAGGACTACTTATTAAAAATATATTATATAATTTTAAAATTATTAATAACAGTTAGATTTATAAGGAAAAGTATATAAACCAACTGGCAAAACCGGTACTACACAGACCGTGTATGACAGAGAAAGTGAGAAAGGTAGAGATGAAAAAGGATTGCGTAGAGAATGTTACAATTCAACATTAGCAGGTTATAAGATATATGATAATCCTGAAGCTGTATTTTCTGTTGTTGTGCCGTGGATTCAAGAGGAGAAATCAGGTATTAATTGTGCAAATGGCAAAGATATATTAGATGCTTATTTTAATTTGAAAAATCAACGATTAAATGGAGAAACTGAAAAAAATTAATGGTTTAAAAGATAAGTGAAAAACGAAAAACGAAAAACGTCTCTAGTATTTAAATGAGCTAGAGACGTTCTTGTGTGTTTTCTGCATTTTAATTTCAATTACTACAAGTTGATATTTCGGCATCTTCTTTTTGCCAAATGTCAACTTATGATTAATCAAAATATATTTAATTGGAACATCTAATTAAGAAGTTGCATTATATAGAGTGGAAATGTTTTTCTTCCACAAAATTTATATAGTCTTGGTTAATTGAAGAAGGCTGCGGAAACAGTCGTACTTCAAATGAATGCTTTTGTTTTAATTGATAAGCCGTTGTTAAGAACTCGAAGAGAAACATCCTTTATTATTGTAAGTAATATCTATTGGATTATTTTTTCAATAGTAGGCATAACAGCAATTGGTGGTAATTATGCAGTCCAACCAACTGCATATACGTTTAATTTTTCACCTAATGTGTAGTGTTCACTATCAGAAACAGGCACTCTTAAAATTTTATTCTGAAAAACTAAATCCCACCAATTATGTTGATAAATAAGTGCTTCATCTTTTGTAGAAGTAGCAGCAACCACTAAATAATTGTTATCTATTGAAATGACATATCCAGTAAAAGGCTCTTGCTCTTGGTTTTGAATAGAATGAATAGGAGTATTAATCTTATTAGAATCTGCAAAGGCTGGTGTTAATCCGAAAGTAAATCCACATCCTAATGTTAAAGCTGTTACAGTTGTTACTAATTTTTGTTTTTTGTTAAATATAATATATATCCCCCTTATATTTTATCCCTACACTATCCACATTCCATTAGCAAACATATAACTCAACGAATCTGTCACAATAATTCTATTAATTGTAATATTACCTATTTATAGGGGTTATTTTTTTTTATAATTCACTAGGTGAACTATTATTGTTCCTTTCATCTAATGATGAATGTATGCCCTTCCTTAATTGTATATATGTTTGATTTTATTGATGAAGAGGGAAGATATCCCTCTCTTTTTTTGTCTTTTATAAAGAAATTTATTTCTCCTGCTAAATAAAAGTTTATAAAAGGAGGACGCCTTGACTATTTTATTCTTCTGCTTTTTGCATCATAAGAGGGTATTATTCTCTTATGGAAATAGTAGAAAGTATCTATACTAAACATTAGCAATTTTTTATAAGGATATTATCAATATACAATTTATTTTAAAAATGATAAGTTGAATGTAAGCGATATATTTTAAGGAATACAATTAAGAGAAATGCACCTTTGTTACTACAAATAATTTCATAGTGGTTTTTTACTATAATTATTTAAGGAGGCATTAAAAAAATGAAACAAATTAATTGTTCTGTTATTATGAAGAAATTTATGGGTGTTACATTAGCTAGTGCCATTGGTTTTAGTGGTTTTGGTATTTGGGGAACAAGTGTTCATGCTGAAGAGCATACAAATGATATTGCCATAAATCAGATGGTGAAAGCGGAAGATATGTCAATCAAACAATTACAAGAAGCAATTCAACAAAAAAATGATCCATTTATTAATCAGGTGAAAATATTTATAAATAACCATTTTCAAGAAGCGGAATTTTTGTGGGGAAAAATAAGTAATCAATTAAAAACTACTATAGTAGATTTATTAATAGGTGATGAAAAGGATTATTCTAAGAAGGTAGATGCTGGTCTTAAAAACCATTTTAAAGAAGTACCTGCCGTATTAAAATTAGCTAGTCCTGGGTTTGTAAAAGATTTAATTAAGTTACTGAATTATTTACCAGAGTAAGTTAAAGAAAATTTTTTTAGTAATAAGAATGGAAATAATTATTATGTATTTGGTTGTAATTAAATAAAAGGGCATGATTTTAATTAGAATCATGCCCTTTTATAATATAGTATTATTCTTTCATTTTTCCTTTTTTTGATTCCTCTTCCATAATTTCAGTAGCTTTTGCAGATTTATCTTGATCTATGTTTACCTGAAATTCATAGTTCCAATCTCCTTTTGTTTTTCCTATTCTATCAATTTGTAACTATATTTTAATAGTATTTGGTAAGATATAAGATTTAGGACCAGAAATTTGAATGACTCCCTCAGGTTTATCTATCATTCTATACATAACACTATTTTTATCTAACTCAGGAAGTTGAATAAAATCATCTTCTCCTGTCGAATAAGCTTCTCTAGGTAATTCTTTTAAATTATTATCTTTAACATAATCCTTACCGTGCTGAAGCGTAGAATCTAATTTTTTATTAGAAATATAATTTATCTGCGCGAAAGGACCAGTTTTAGTAAATCCCTCTCTAATTTAAGTTTCTGGGTAATAACCTGGCAACTTATAGCTTGGGTTTGTTTACCTGTTTCCCATCTTTTTTTTCATCTTCATAAATATCTAATCTAGTTGTATCAAACTCATATGGTACTAAATTACCATGTTTATCTTCAATTCTAAAATGGATATATGTTCTTAATTTTTCTATATACATTTCATCAAAAGAAATAGTAATTACTTTGCTTGTTACTTTTTCATTCAGTGGAGTTGTTAAGCCTTCTTTGGCAGAACGATTCACCCATAATGGAAGTGTGTTTGTGGTCGCAAAAAATGATGTATCTTTATTAAATACAGCCGGTTGTTTATCTATTTTTTCTTCTTTTGGAGCTTCTTTTTGTTCCACAATTTTATCTTTCTGTATGATTTGATTTACCGGTTCTTCAGCCTTTGCATTCAGTAATGAGAATGTTGATACTCCCATTACAATTGCAATTCCGAATGCAGACCAACGATATGATTTTTTATTGAATTTTTTAATCATTATAATTCTTCTTTTCAACAAGTGTAGGGAGAAAGGGAGAAAACCTTAATGGATGAGGCCGCTAAATTTTTTATGTAGAGAAAAAAGGAATTGAATAATGGAAAATACATTTTTTTATTGTATGCATAAAAATGGAATACCGATAGAAGTTAGTGCAAAGTTTACAGATTTACGAATAGAAGAAATACGAAATATCTTAAAGAAAATTGAGCTTTTGATTGCTACAGCTTGTGTAGCGATCTTCTCATGAAGTAAAGACACTTTTTCGAGTGCCTTTACCGTAAACCATTTTTCTATAGATTTTGATAGTAAGTACAATAAAATTCATTTAACTTTAATATAACATATTGTACTTCTTCTGGGTCATTTTTTTCGAGCATTTGTGTTATTGATAAATAATACAAATTTGTATTTAATTGTTGCAATTTCATGGTCATTCTTAAACCTTTAAGTTCATCTAACATTAAATGATATCTTTTAGTATCTTCAAAATTACTAGGGGTGTTTTTTTTAATAATATGCTCGCAATCTACAATTAATTTTATAAATTCATAATCATTTTCCATGCTGGCCTCCTAGAGATATTTCAATGTAGCCAATTGTTATTTACGTTATTAATCCAATATTGAAGTGCTCCCCCTTTTCTATATTCTTGCACTGTATCTGTCCCATTTAGATATTGAGTTTGAGGAGCTGTAAATCCTTTAAGCATTTTAATCCCCTTTGGTACTTGAATTTTATATACTGTATTCAATGGATTTCCCCATGCTTCTAATACAGCCAACTCATTTCTAGTTTCTTTAATACTTCTCGCCTTATCTCCCCACCAATAACCAAGACCGTATTTAGACTCTGGTTCCCCAGATTTACTTCTTCTATATAGGGTAAGTGGCTGATTAGTCTCCACAATTTCTATTTTCAACTCTTTAAACGCTAAAACATCTGAATTTGTTCCTTTGAAATCAAAATTTAAAAAACCAAAATTACGTATTAGTTCTCTCTTTAATGGCGCGCGTTCCATTATGTTTAGATTTAAACTATCCATTTTGTCTAAGGCTAGATTAATCTCTTTAATTGACCAGTTAGTAACATCACTATTCTTAATATAACTAATTTTCTCTTTTACATTGGTATTATCATTAAAAACATTAGCTATCTGATCAACTTTATTTAAGCCGATGTTATTTGTCTCTGCATGTATATTTGAGAATGGGGACAATAATCCGAATAAAACCAAAAGTAGTGTAATAGAAAGATATTTTTTCATATTATGTAATTAGCTCCTAACAATATATTATTTAAAAATTTTAATGTATAAAACAAACGGAGTGGATTTTAAGCTTAGAAGCCATCTATCCATCAGCATGTGTATAAACTATTCTTATTTGAGTAGTTCCAACTTCATTCTTTTCTAGTGAAGATTGGGAATTACTAATTTGACATATACTTAACTTTTTCAAAGAATTCTTTTAAATGTACAAATTCCGCTCCATCTCCACATGTTGAAAAAATATCTTGATCTACATGGAAAACGTTTTAAAAAGAGTGAACGCTTGTTTTTTCTTTTATTTCATCAATTTAATGGGAAAGTATCTGTAATGAAATAGGGAGCTTGCCAAACAATTCACTGTAAAATAATAACTGTTGTTCTGTATACGCTAAGATACCTCTTACAGGTGTAAAATTACCATTCGGTACACCCACTAGACCAGATATACCATTTTTCATTTCATAATAAGTTGTAATCATATCTTGTATAGTCTCATTTGAAAACATTTTTTCTTGAAATTCTTTCATAGCATGTTCTTTTAAACTCATATCAACTGCTCCTTAAATTAAGGTTTATTTTTGATTTTTTACTAGAAAAGAAATACTAAACATTAATAAAAAAGCTAGTGTTACCAAAAGTGGTAACGTTATGAATTTTAAAAACTGAAATTAATCGCTGAGCAGTCTTCATATTAATGACAAAAAGAACTCATTTCATGTATTATTTGTATAAAATAATAATGTTAACAAGCTCATTTCTGAAAAATACTTAATAATCATTTACAAAAATCGTTACCATTATGGATTCATTTATTACTAAATACTCAACATCTACAGGGGCAGTAGCTACATTCTTAGTTAAATATACAACAGTTGAGGAGTTGGTGAGTGCTTTATTTACGAAAATGTAATATTGCATACTAATTATTATTGATAATTAATCAAACTTGTAACCATAATGATTACAAGTGATAGTGCAAAAATAGCTACTCACATATCATAAGAATGGAGATATTATAGGATGAACATAAAGAAAGTTGTGTTAGCAAGTGCACTAGGATTGGCAGCATTGGCAAGGACAAACATACTAGGATTAGAAGCAATTAAAACAAACACGGTAACTATAGATGGATATGAAATTGGGCATGTTGTAGAAGTATATAATGGGTCTGATGCAAATTATGTAATGTTTGAATACACTGGTTTGAATGGAAAAAAGTTAGAGATGGCAGTGTAATTACATGATGATAAACAATTTCATATTAGAGATAAAGTAAAGGTTCATATAGTTAATGCTGTCAGAGGGATCTCTTTTGGTGATTTTGTGGTACTTGGTGAGATTTAAAAAGTAAATAACTAATTAAGTTTGATGTCTTTATAGTAATCATGTATGTTTTAAGTCTATTAATTAAATTTGTTATAAAAAGAAAATATCCTAATTTAAAACACGAAAGATGTATATAAACCTCTTGGCTTTCTATAAGGCTTATGCGTTGTTAACGATTCTAGTATTGGATGGAATCGGAGTGATTAAATTATATGCATTTTTCACTTTTATGTCGATAAATAAATGCATATGTAAAAAATAAAAAACTAAATTAATTTTTAAGTTGTGTTCTAAAAAACTATTCTTCTGTCAGAAACTAGATCCTTGGTAATGTTAATTTCGATGCAGAAAAAAATCCATTCCTTTTTGTAATTTCATTCAAAAGTATAAATGATTAAGTAGTGATTTGCGATTCTCATAATCATGAGAAAAACGCTAGCTTTTCATACTGGAGTGACCCCTGAGAATGAGACGATAAAAACACCTCTCTAAATCGTAAGTATCAGTTATGATTTTAATGGAGGTGTTTTTCGAAAGGGGAAAAAGGCGCATTATCCTGCCGAAATAAAGTGGAAAGTAGTTGAAATGAAACACCAAGGATTCAAAAATAAAGAAATTATGGATGCCTTAGGAATTAGATATGTGGCCCAAATTAAAACTTGGATGAAATAGTATCGTGAATGCGAAACCTATCGGTTTGAACAATCTATTGGAAGACAATCTGCACATGGAAAAGGCTTAAAAAGGTTAACAGAACTTGAACAAAAAGAATTAGAAATACGTTATTTAAAGGTAAAGATTATATTGCTGGAAAAGTGCCAAGAAATCTTAAGAAGGTGGGAGGAAAAGAAGAAATAATGATAAAGGAATGGCAATCAATTTTTACAATTGCAGAACTGTGTTCCATATTTAATATTTCATGTGCTACTTATTATCGTTGGAAAAAGCAGGAGAAAACAGTAACTAACCATGAAGAAAAAACCATAATAGAAATATGTCAACATCATAAATATCGGTATGGATACCGTGGGGTTACAGCTTGTCTACGTGATCAATTTAACATCGTAATAAATCATAAAAAAGTATTACATATCATGAGAAAATACAACGTATTATCTCGGGTTAGAAAAAAGAAAAAGATATTTGTGCTCGGTCATGAACCAGTGGTAGCTAAAAATAGAATACAACGGAGATTTAAAGCTATCAAGCCTAATGAAAAATAGTTCACTGATATCAAGTATTTGATGTTCGGCAATAAGACTCTTTATTTTTCATCTATTATAGATGGGTTTAACAATGAAATTGTAAGTTATAAAATAGCTGAGACACAGGATGTTTCTCTTGTATTAGATACTCTAAAAGAGGCTTTAAAAAAGCGAAATGTGCTTGATACGATTTTACATTCGGATCAAGCAAAGGTGTATACATCAAAACAATTTCAAACATATTCCAAAGAAAAAGGTATTATCACAAGCATGTCTCTTACAGGAAACTGCCATGATAATGCCCTCATAGAATCCTTTCATTCTCATTTAAAATCCGAAGGATTCTATGCGCAAAAGATAAAACAATCGAATAATGCTAGTATAATACAAACTGTGGATGAATACATCCACTACTATAATAATGAACGGATTTAGAGAAAATTAGATAATATGTCACCTATAGCTTATAGGAAACATGTTATCTAGGTGTTTTTTCTTTGTCTCAACAAATGGGGGCAGATCAGTTCACTTCAATTACACGGGAATTGGTTTTTTTGGTGTCTTTGGGTTTTAGAGTTATTGACAGCCTAAAGGAGATTCGTTTCTTTCTAATTTAGTAGAACTTAAATAGAAGGAAAATTTAAAATTAACTGTATGAATCTTTGCATATTTTCAAATTAAATAACAAAAATGTAAGGATATAGGTTATAATAGGTGATGAAACATTCTCCTGTTCCTATGTTTCTATTGATTGTTATTTTTATCTGTTTTGGTGCGAAATCTGTTGATTGATTTTGCACCCCCCTTTTATTTTTTAATTTATATACAAAAAACATAAAGATTGCTGGTATAATGATTGTGTCTGTAATTTCTTTTGATTCATTTACAAAGGGCAATTCCTGTTTAAAAGGAATTGCCCTTTTGTGCGCCTTTTATAAATTTATATAAGTATATGTGATTTTTTGTTAAAGGTTCCAATGCTAAAATTTGAATATTAATTTACTTTCATTTTATTAATTTTAAGCGTTTTTAGAAAAATAGATATTTCCGTGAGGAAAATATACATTCAGAACGCAGGAATAAAAGGATTTCTACGCCCGACCTTTGCCGCCCTCTAGTTTTCGCAGTACGGAGTGGCCCACTGACCATAGGAAGCACTTTAGGGGTCACCATACATGCTCATCAACTCAAGAGCGGAAACAAAATGAACTTTTGTTCATATGAACTAAAAAACGCTTAAAATATTTGATGTCCTTAAAAGTAAGTATACCGAATAAACCCTAACGGGTTTCATTTTTAAAAAATTATGCAACTTTCTTTTATTTTCTCAATCCACTATACTCATAGACAGCACCCATATATCAAAGACAGTTTTCTTCTCATATCTGTGGGATTCCCTCTGTAAAAGGTTGAACGGGCGGGTTAGAATCTTTGTTATCTCTTGGGTGTTTTGCTGTATTGCTTAATATAGCAGAAATAGATGATCTTGGATTATCCCAACCGCTTTATATTCGCTTAATTCTCTTTTCTTCTTTTTAGAAAGTAATTGACGCATTTTAAACATAGAAGAGGAACATAGGAAAATAGCGATTAGCTTTCCATGTAATTGGCACTCTATTCGTTCTTGTTTTACATTACGATATGGTCTATCTTGAAGTGTGATTTATACGTCTTAAAGACAAACTCTATTGTTTCGTGCTTGATTAGGTTGTGCGACCTCTATTTTATCAAACTTAATTCAAATCCTACACTGTGACAACTGGAAGATTCGGTTAAGGTTAATTAGCCTTGGTTGCAATGGACATTCGTTGTGGCTGTGAAAGATGAGACTACTGGATACAGTTCGGCTGAAAGTAACAGCGAGGACAGATGAGGTGTTTGATATTGATTTAAAATAAAGTTGTACTATTTAGTAAAGAAAAGGGTGCGCTCTTAGTATTAAGGGCATCTTTTTCTTTATTGGATAATTTGTATTCAAATTAAGGTGCAATTGATAATTGTATATAATCGATGCGATTGAAATTTACTTTTAAAACCCACGCAATAACATTTCTAATGTCCGCTAATGCGTATTGCGTGATTTGGTTCCATTGCTACACAGACCCCAAAGTTAATTAGTATTTAGCAACAACTAATTTGCGTAAAAATGATTTGTCTAACTTTTATTTTTTTTAGGGATGAAGATATAATGAAACCGATATAAAAAAATAATTATGTCCTTCATTTTTTCTAAAACAGGGATGTTTTGTTTTTTTTTTAACTAGGTGGAAACAGGATATTGAATTGAGTAGGTGTATTAATGGTTTTTCTATCTCTATACATTATAATAAATTTGTATTGTAAAAATACATACGCTACACTATTTACTAAATTAGTTATAAGGATTGCAGGTATTTCCTTTAGTTTTAAAATATTTGAAATAGCATTCGGTATCATATACCAACTATTAGGAACATGGAGTCTCGGTTTAATGGCTAAATATTGGCTACTAATGCTATTAGTATATAATAAACCTAATAGCATTAATTATTTTAGTAGTTGAATATCATCATGACAAGTACTATACCAAATTATTTAGGCGTCTTATACTTTTAAACTTATTTCTTACCTTAGGTCCGGTATTTTATCCACTGTTTCTTACTTTTTTGGGAAATGGTATGAACATTAGCACAGGATGGTAATAGTATTTAAAATGCACAAATGAAGATAGACATAACATAATGACCTCTTAACATAAAAATACCACATATTTCAAGAAAAAATTTTACTAAAATATGAAGGTATGAGATCTTATATACTTAAAGAATGTGTTTAGAAAATTAAATAAAAACACATTCTTTTTTAATTGTTAAATTTCACTAAAAATTATTGTTTAAAATTATTTAATTAAGTTAATTATATTTCGAAACTTTAATTATTCTTTAATATCATTTTGTTACACTGAACTGAAGAAATTCTTCTATAAACTCCCTGACTTAAGACTTTTACGAGATGTATGAGGTGGGGGAATTATATAAAGACTGATGTATCCAGCAGTTATCTTAGAATACAATAAAATATGAAATTTTGCATAATAATGTTTCTACAGGTGAAAATATATTATTATTTTTGTATATTATATATAATAGTTTTATTTGTTATAAATCTTTATATTCTTGATAAAAAAGGATTGATAAAATATGTTAAATATAAATATCAAAATATTCAAAAACTATATAATAATTGAATGGCAATCAGCAGAGATTAATATTTTTTTAAAAGATATTATTAATATTACCACTAATGATATCCCACTTAAAAAACTTGATCATGTCGTTTATATTGGAAGTCCATCCTTTTCAAAGAAAAAGGTAATCATTAAAACGAAAAAATTATACTATGTTTTGTATACTAATAATACATCGGAAATACTAAATGCAATAAATATTTAACCTCATAAATATTTATTGCATTTAGTAAAATTACTTATAAGACTATCCTATTGGATGTCTGTAAAAATAAGTGAATTTTTGTAAAGTAATCAGTGAAGTCTCGCAGTTAAAAGTTTTTAGCTATCATTTTTTACATGTTTGAAAGGGAGAATTATTTCGGTAGATTTTATTTATAATAAAGAAGTCCGCCTTTTGACCGCAAGGACTATAATCAATTAGAAAACACTAGGAATCCTTCAATTCAAACAATTGGCTAGGAGGGGAAATGCTGAGTGATTTAAGATAGGTCTGATATAAATTGAACTACTCACCACTTAACGTCCTTACGGACTGTTTGAAGTGGGAGATTCCTGCGAACACCGATGTATCCACCAGTTATCTAAGCAGGCTCTGCCCGTAGTCCCCACGGTGAAAACAGAAGTATCTTGTACGTTGACTCATCACGCTACCTACTTTATCTTGGTTTTCGCAACTTCGGCAAACGTGGGATGGTAGAACGTTGAAGTTTTTACGATTGCAACGTTTTTCTGCAACCAACCTTATATTTTCAGTTTTCAAAGAGCGCGATCTGTACAAGTATATAATAGCAAACATGTTGGCTTACGCCAACCGATATTCATCTCCCACCTATTTGTTGATGCTGTCGCACCTTCATTCACACAAATTGAGGAAAGACTCTTCTGTAGTAAAACGATAAATAACATCAAGAAACTTGACATTATTTATTTATACTTGATTTTATATTAATTTGGTGTAAGATTATACCAAGTGGTTAAATTTTCTATAAATGGAAGGTGGATTACAATGTTGACTGAATTACAAAAAGGTTTCTTCTCACGGTTACAAATGTCGCCAATAGAAGAGGTGAAGTTTAAAGATTTACATGAAATTCTTCTCCAAATGGCATATGTAATACCTTATGAAAATTTAGACGTTATGGAAAAAAATATCCGAAAAATTACTAGAGAGAATGTTCAAGAAAAAATACTACTAGCACATCGTGGAGGACTATGTTACGAGCTTAATACTCTATTATATTATTTTTTACATGATTGTGGATTTGATGTTTATCGAGTATCTGGTACGGTCTACGATTTAGGTAGTAATAAGTGGAAACCTGACGACGGACATGTGATTATTATTTTAAATTATAATAATCAGAAATACATTGTAGACGGGGGGCTTGCCTCACATCTACCATTACATCCTGTCCCATTTAGTGGTGAAGTAATTTCATCTCAAACAGGAAAATATCGTATTCGCAAACAAAATACTAAAAAAGGAAGTTATCTACTAGAAATGAAAAAAGGAGAAAATGGGGAGAGTGCTCAATTCTTAGATTCTGAACCTACTAATACATGGCGTACTGGTTTTGCATTTACATTAGATGCGATAGATGGAAACAAAGTAAATGTTATACAAAATATTATTGTAGAGCATCCTGACTCACCTTTTAACAAAGGATACATTATCTGCAAATTAATTGAAGATGGGCATATTTCACTTACTAAACAAAGTTTTACAGAAACCAGAAAAGGCCATAAAAATAAACGAACCATAAATGAAGAAGAGTATCAAAGGATACTTAAAGAAACATTTGATATTTCTCTGAACAAATACTCAAATAAAATTTTAGAAAGAGGCTAGCTTAAACTAGCTTAAACTAGCTTATATAAATTTAATTGAGATCGTTAGTAGACATTATTTGTAATATGTTTTAAGAGCGGAAAAGCATAAAATAAATCTCATCATTATAAAAAGATAGCTATAAAAGAGGAAAAACTAAAAAATATGTATCTGATCAGACTAGTATCATATATAGTATATTAGTCTGATCAGATTTTAAAAATAATTAGAAGAGAAATAATATTATAGTCTTTTATATGGGAAAAGTGCTATTTGATTTATGGGGAGACTTTCATCCAATGTGCATTTCTTCCTTTCGAAACAAGTATAACTTCGCCAGATAATTGTAAGGTATTTAATGTTTTACTAATTGTACTTTTAGCTATATCAGGGTATATGCAACTGATAGTTTCTTGAGTGAACGGCTGTTTTTGATTGTATACAAAATTTTGAATACGTTCAACTTTACTTTGATTACATATAGAATCTTGTATTCTGTTATGTAAGTCTTTATATGCCTCTAGAATAATAGTTAAGAAATTTTTCAACCAAAAACTAATATTATGTTCATTACAATACCAATTAACCGAAGATTTACATACAGCATTGTAGTATTCAGATTGTTTTTCATTGATATATTTATCTAAACAAACGTATTTTACAAATGTATGTCCATTTTTTAATAATAATAAATGCATTAATATCTGAGTAAGTCTACCATTTCCATGGCTAAAAGGGACTATGCAATAAAAACTCAATATAAAACGAGCAATTAGTAAAAGAGAATGTAACTCTTTATTTTTGTATAATGAATTGTATTGAGAGCACAAATCCTCTACAGTTTGTGGAATCAGTTCATGAGGGAGCGGATGATAATTATTTATGTGTATTCCGCTATCTTTAAATTCTGGTATAGAAAGTGGCTTTTGACGCCACATTCCACTATCTGAGGTATAAAAATTCATTACTTGAAAATGTAATTCTTGTATGGCTTCTGGATTAATAGGTAAAGTGCAGGATTTTTGATGTACAACAGCTAGAGTCTGATAGTAACAAAAGATCGCATCTTCTGCAACAGATTCAGGTACTTTGTTATTAAGAATGAGTTCTTTTATTCTTTTACTTGAAATTTTTTTATCTGTATAAATAGTAGTATAATTTTTCATATAGTGTAGAGGTATAATTTTTTCGAAATTATTAAATATATCTGGTCTCTGTTCTTGATAAGAAGCTAACTTTCCTTTATACTCACTAATTTCGCTTATTAAGTTTATTAATTTCCTTTTAAGTTCAACATTTATGTACTTGTCTTCGAAGAAATTTCGCACGCTGTGCCTCCTATTATTCCCCGACAACATAACATAAAATCATCCATCCTATTACAATCTGATGCTTTAGTTCTCTATTTATTAAGGAATTAAATTGATATTTTAGCTATTAATTTAATTCTGATTACAAAAGATTGTTCTCTCAAAATAATAAAAATTCATATCAAGAATTTTATAGTTATAATGTTAGCACGGAATTAATGAAAATGAAAGCCTTTCCATACGAATGTATAAAGTAATTTTAATATAGTAAATCCAAATAGGTAGTTGATATGAAAAATATAAGCTTTAGGAGATTTATATGCCATTATCGTTCCAGTAAGCAAGTATTTCTACTAATGAAATTAGAAATGCGGACGGAGAGAAAATGTAAACCTCTACTTCTATGCAATATAGGAATGTAAAATATGATAATAAAAAAGAAATAATTGTAGCATGCTAACCTCAAAAAACACCAAATATACACATATAAAATTTAGAAGGATGCATTCTGGTGATACAGGTTGGGTTAATCCGTATCATACCTGAACGAACGTTCTGCAGAAAAATTACCATAGCACAAAGCGACAGTAAAAACTACCGAATACGCACAAAAATATTATAAATATGAAAAATTTGTTAAATGTAGGGATTAAAACAAGCCTTATTACCATTTAAATGGTAATATCGACATGTAGGAATAAAAAATTTAAAAAGGGGGATAATTAATTATGATTAAAGTAAAACAAAAGCTGGTTACCTTGGCAACTACATTAGTATTAGGGTGTGGATTTACATTTGGTATAACACCTGCTTCTGCCGCATCGAACGAAAATACTACAGATCTTATTTCCACCTCGTCTTTTGAGAAACTACAGCAAATACATTTCACAGGCTATGTTGTTTCTGTTGATAGTAATTATATGACGATTGTGGATACACCAACCATGGAAAAAGCTCAAATGTATCAGGAAAATTGGTGGAATTTAGTTAACGAAAATAAAATATTGCTCGTTCCAGTTTTAGATAATAATTCTTATACTATAGGAGATAAATTAGATGTTTATTTTGAAGCAATGACTATGTCACTTCCTCCTATTGCGATGTCACCTATCGTTGAAAAAGTAGCAGAATAACCTAGGATACTAAAAAATAAGAGTTTGTACAAACTCTTATTTTTTATGAATGATATCCAACGGTTTAAAAATATTTCTGTTACAAGGAGCTTCTATTCGTATAATATTTCTATTTTGCAGATTAATTTCAGTTACAATCATGTAATGTAATTTGAAAACCGATTAACACCTTTGGCATGAATCAATTGTTAATATTGCATTACAATAATGTTAATATATAAATTTCGTTTGTATAAGAAGAGAAGAAAATGCTTCAATAATATAAGAAACAAAACCGGAGCGTAATTGATATATATTTTTTCGACAAACGAAAGGGGGATTTTCATGTTAACTGAATTACAAAAGAATTTTCCCTCAAAATTAAAGATCTCACCGAAAGAAAATATTCAATTTGATACCCTACGAGAATATAGGCGTTATGGAAGGATAGTCTCAAAAATTTCTCGAGAAAATCTTGTGTGAAAATTACTTTTAAATAATCGTGACGGACTATACTATGATTTAAATTCATTATTATATTATTTTTTAAATGATTGTCACTTTGAAGTTTATTGAATAGCCAATACTCTATATGATTCCAAAATAAAAAATGGAAAGCTGGTGAGGGCACGTAATAATTATTTTAGAGCATAAAAATACTAACTACATACTAGATGCTGGATTCGCTTCACACTTTCCTTTACATCCAATTTTCTTTAATGGTGATACTATTTACGTCTCCAACTGGAGAGTATCGTGTCCGTAACAAAATACAGCTAAAGGAACTTATGTATAAGAAATGATAAAGGAAAAAATGGAGAAACCTCATATTACCTTGGTTCTGAACCTAGTCATAATTAGTCTATTGGATATACTTTTTCTTTGGAGAAAATAAATGAAGATAAATTAAATAATAGACAAAACATGATTATAATGCATCCCCACTCCCCTTTAAATAGGGGATATATAATTTGTAAATTCATTAAAAACAATCATATTTCGCTTACAAAATAAAAATTCACACACACTCAATATGAAGAGAAACTAAAAAAGAAATTAATACGGAACAATACCATCGAATTTTCAAATAATTAGAAGTGTATTTTAGAAGTATAATAAAAATATTCCGAAAGTGTTTTTAGTGTATTAGAGAGTTGTGTTTTAGTTATTTATAAGGAGACTATTTTCACCTTCGATTTTTGCGAAATACTTACACATAGTATCAAGAAGAGGTTCTAACAAAATTGTTAGAACCTCTTTATCTATTCTCAACAAAAGATGATTTAAATTTTTTATTTAAACAGATTGATGTAGATCCGTATGTGAAATCCGATTTTTTGTTTCATTAAAAATGATAAATTCTTTATAGTTGGGGTGCCATACAATTAGGTAAGTTTCATTTTCATATTGTATGGCATCAAATTGACATGACGCTTTTCCTACTATATCGGATTGTCCAATTAGTATCAATCTTTTTTCTAAAATCCCATTAAACTGCTTAAAAAATCATTACACTCCTTCAGATAAGTATAAGTATATATTTATAAAAAGATATACTGTTTCCTCTTTTATAGCTGAATAAGAATTTTAAAAACAAATGAAAAAAATAATCCATATACAAAATAAGAGTAATTCTTTGGGTTGGTATATTAGTTAATTATTTAACGAGAGGTGTGTCTAAGCGAAACATTAAAAATAGTATTTGTAAACATAATTTTTCATACATGAATGAAAAGTGGTATATCCTTTTATTTATAGATATAGTCTAAACTATAGTTGTGCATGAGCTTGAGGAGGAAAAAGATAGGAATAATCATGGTATCATAAAAATTTATAGTATAGCAGATACAGATTAAATTCTTTATACATGCATGAGAGTATACATTTGGTATTAATAATATAGCAGAAGGGAGAATAGCGAATGTTAGAGCATGAAGCTGTATTAGTAAAAACATTTTTAGCTACATTTGGTGGTTTTTGCGGATACTTTTTCGGTGGATGGGATGTATTATTAAAGATTTTAGTGACTATGGTCTCCGTTGACTACATTACTGGAATGATTGCTGCAGGTTATAATGGGAAACTAAAAAGCAAAATTGGCTTTAAAGGTATTGCTAAAAAGGTAGTGTTATTTATTCTAGTAGGCGTTGCAACACAGTTAGACATGGTATTTGGGAGTAATAGCGCCATTCGAGAGGCAACAATCTTTTTTTTCGTGGGAAATGAACTAGTGTCTATCTCAGAAAATGCTGGACGCATGGGTATCCCGCTTCCACAGCCATTAATCAATGCCATAGAAACTTTAGGTGAAAAAAACAAACAAAGTACAAAAAAAGGAAAATAATAAAAGAAGTTAGTGAATCTAAATATATGTAGTACACAAAATTTTTTGGAAATTCTGTAACAGCAGAAAATATAATTTCATATATAATTAGAAGTAACAACAAAGCATCCTTCTACTTTTTAATATCCATTTAGCTCACCATCGTAAGGGTTAAAAATTGCAACCTTTTGATACTCCAAGGGAATATTCATAATTTGATATTCAATAGAAGTAATCTCCTTATTGTGCATTTTATAGGTGATTTGCTCCTTGTGTTTTTAAGCTTTCTTAAAAGAACAACAACGACATACTTTAAAAAGATATACATAAAATATTATAAAGGATGATGCGTTTGAGACAATTTAAAGAGATGTTAGACCAAGGAGCGATTCCCATTGGACTAACCGATCAATTCAGGAAACCATTACGTCAATTTGATGAGATACAATATAAAAATGAGGTCTATCTTATTATTTGGCATCCCATTTATAGAGAATTTGTAGGCTCTCATGAATCAGGAGATTGGATTCCTTATACTGAGTTACATCAATCTATCTGGATTAAAAATTTAAAAGAACATTTTGCGAATAGAAACTAAAGAGGGCTCCAACAGATTTGTTAGAACCCTTTTCAGATACTTCTTAGGGATTTCGTCAAAGAACGAAATTAAATATATCATACCATATATAAATAAAACATACATATAAAAAAAGACATCAAAAATAATAAGTCGTTTGTTTTCGAAATGAGTGTCTTTTTTGAAAGATAAATGCGGGCTGTAACATATTCTTTACAGCTCGCATTAAAACAGTTTATGATTCATCGTACAGATTAGATTTCTGTTTATAAGTGTTCCAAAGACATCGAAGGCTGCAAATCTGAATACGGTATAGAAAAATCAGGACAACAGCTTTTCTTATCAGTCATTAATTCGTATATTTTGATATTTATTATATATCGGAAAAATGTAATCTAAATACAGATTGCGGTTTTATTTATGTTATTATTTTTGAAATATTGCACATAGTGAAGAATTGATTGGCTACTATGACCTAGTAGTCAATAATATGGAAATTTACGTTTTTTCTACGGCGCAAGAAAGATTTTATAATCATATCTTACTTTAATATCTTAAGAAAACTAATATTATTTAAATAGGACTTGTGAACAATATTTACATATATATGAGGAATAGAAGGCTGAGTAACCCTTTTCTCAATATATAACGATGGCTATAAACGGGCTAAATTGGATCGAGTGGCTGATATACTTGAAATTAAAATCCTTACAAAAAGTTATAATAATTCTGATTACTCATTAGCAGTATTGTGAAAAACTAGGATTTATTATCGGATAATATTGGGCTTTGAAAAGCAAATAATAATAATGCATTTGTCGTATAAAGGTATCAAGCTATCTTTATACTAATAAAGATGGAGAACTTTCACAATTTATTGGAAATAATCTAAAACTAAGTATATTATTCAATATACTGTAAAGGGAACCCCGCTATTTATTGGAAAAATAATAATTAAACCTTGTTTATGGATACAAAAAAACTTTATTGATTTTCAGACTATAACAAAAAATCAATTCAGGCGCATATTCTTCGGAAATTTATTTACTTTTTAAAAATCAAAGTGAATACGAAGCTTTGAAAAATAAATTTATTATTTGAGAAATAAAATCACTTGAACTCTTGTCGCAAATGCTAAAGCCTGAGAATTGGATACTATCAGAAAACATGCAAATGAAAGGTGAAGGACTCATAGAGATTTTGGGAAATAGTTATTTTAAACAATTCATTAAATTGGAAGATGATTCAACCTATTTTCTAAGACTATCTTTCAAGGGAACAGGTAGGGTACCCATGATTGATGAATCTAGTTATTTAGTTTTCGCAAATGTTAAGGATGAAAATTTTACTAGAGTTATTAAAAAATTTGTCTTCAAAGGGTGAGTGTTTTATTGGTATTTATGGTACCTATGTAGAAAATGCAAGTATTATTTTTCTAATGTATTTATTGTTAAAGAGTAGAAAAGATATAATATTTAATTATACAAAAATTAATAGAATACCTTTTGAAAGTAATATTATTCCAAAAGGAAAAAGTTTTTTTATTTGTACACGCTGATAAAAGAAAGATTTCTTATAATATTGCATTCAGTTATCATCGAGATAAACTTGAATCATTACTTTTAGAAAAGTTAGCTCCCCGGTCCTTATTCTCCATGTAATTAAGGTCTTGAACTATCCCCACTTTCACTTCGTTTAGAAGTGAGGGATTCCTAAGTAAAGAGTTCTATCGAACTCTAATTGATTAGGCTAACCCCGCAGTCCTTGCGGTTAGAAGCCTTATTGCTTCATTCTTTAGATTGATACTCGCGTTAATATCCCTATCATGGTTTGTACGACAAGAAGGACAGTCCCATTCACGTAGGTTTAGATTTTTAACGTCTTTATTTTGATATCCACAACAAGAACGTAATTGGCTGGAAGCAAATGTTTTCGATACGACAATGACTTGTTTGCCATACCATTTTGCTTTGTATTCTAACATGAATCGAAATTGCGACCAAGATACCTCAATAATTGCTTTTGCTAACTTATGATTTTTTAACATATTCGATACTTGCAAATCCTCTATACCGATAACATCGTGGTTTTTGATGATTTCAGTTGAAATTTTGTCCAAGTAATCTTTTCTAGTATTTGATATGAATTCTAGCTATCTTTACTCTTTGTTTATTCCAGCGAGAAGATCCTTTCATTCTTCTAGAAAGAACACGCTGTGTTTTCGGAAGTTCTTGTACTTCTGTTTCAACTAATAGTGACACAAAATATCTACCAGAAGGGGTTCGTCTAACAGTCGCATTTACAATACGCCCCTCTACTTCGCGACTTTTAGCAAATCGAACAAGGCCTAGTTTCGGTAACTTTATTTTGTTCCCTACAACGGCAATGTTTTCATTTGTTTGTTTTGTGGTATAAGATTGTACGTTGTTCTTCTTAGATTTAAAACGCGGTGCGCTGTTTTGTTTTTTGAAAAGCGTGTATAAGCATCCGCAAGGTTGCGAACAGACGACTGAATCGCAATACTATCCACTTCTTTTAGCCAAACAAGCTCTTTCTTCATGGCAGGTAGTTTGGCAGAGAATGTACCATAGGTCAAGCCTTTTCCTGTCTCTTTGTATACTTGATCCCATAAGGATAGGAAATGATTGAATACAAAGCGAGAACACCCAATCGTTTTGTTGATTAGAATTGCTTGTGCCTGATTTGGATAGATACGAAACTTATAGGCTTTATTCATCATTATGTAATTCACCTCCATTTCGGTATATGACTATTATACACCGAACATACATTCGATAGATAGTGGAGTAACACTTTCTGTATATCTAACAATTAAGATGGCTTCCTGCCATCCCTTGTTCGAATTCATCTCCCACCTACTCACTGGGCTGTGGCCCTTCACGCTCCTTGAGGAAGGAGTCTTCTTGGCTAAAATAATAAATAGATCTGTTTTAATATAAGGGATTTGTGCCCTTCTCGTTATATTCTTTTATTAGCCCCAAAAACTAGTGCAACTAAATATTTTTATAATTACACTGATTAAATACTTTATTTTTGGGAGTAAGATTTATGCTGAAATGTAATAAAATTCGTTCCATTTTCTGTATTTTCTCATAAAATGTTTCATATGCTTTAAATTGTAGTAAAGAAAAACAGTACAAACTTAAAAGGACTTTAGTAATTTAATAAAAAAAGGGGATAGTTTATGGAAATAAATAATCAAAACCAATGTGTGCCTTACAATTGTTTAAGTAATCCTAAGGAGATAATATTAGGCGAGGAAAGGCTAGAAACAGGGAATACTGTAGCAGACATTTCATTAGGGCTTATTAATTTTCTATATTCTAATTTTGTACCAGGAGGAGGATTTATAGTAGGTTTACTAGAATTAATATGGGGATTTATAGGGCCTTCGCAATGGGATATTTTTTTAGCTCAAATTGAGCAATTGATTAGTCAAAGAATAGAAGAATTTGCTAGGAATCAGGCAATTTCAAGATTGGAGGGGCTAAGCAATCTTTATAAGGTCTATGTTAGAGCGTTTAGCGACTGGGAGAAAGATCCTACTAATCCTGCTTTAAGGGAAGAAATGCGTATACAATTTAATGACATGAATAGTGCTCTCATAACGGCTATTCCACTTTTTAGAGTTCAAAATTATGAAGTTGCTCTTTTATCTGTATATGTTCAAGCCGCAAACTTACATTTATCTATTTTAAGGGATGTTTCAGTTTTCGGAGAAAGATGGGGATATGATACAGCGACTATCAATAATCGCTATAGTGATCTGACTAGCCTTATTCATGTTTATACTAACCATTGTGTGGATACGTATAATCAGGGATTAAGGCGTTTGGAAGGTCGTTTTCTTAGCGATTGGATTGTATATAATCGTTTCCGGAGACAATTGACAATTTCAGTATTAGATATTGTTGCGTTTTTTCCAAATTATGATATTAGAACATATCCAATTCAAACAGCTACTCAGCTAACGAGGGAAGTCTATCTGGATTTACCTTTTATTAATGAAAATCTTTCTCCTGCAGCAAGCTATCCAACCTTTTCAGCTGCTGAAAGTGCTATAATTAGAAGTCCTCATTTAGTAGACTTTTTAAATAGCTTTACCATTTATACAGATAGTCTGGCACGTTATGCATATTGGGGAGGGCACTTGGTAAATTCTTTCCGCACAGGAACCACTACTAATTTGATAAGATCCCCTTTATATGGAAGGGAAGGAAATACAGAGCGCCCCGTAACTATTACCGCATCACCTAGCGTACCAATATTTAGAACACTTTCATATATTACAGGCCTTGACAATTCAAATCCTGTAGCTGGAATCGAGGGAGTGGAATTCCAAAATACTATAAGTAGAAGTATCTATCGTAAAAGCGGTCCAATAGATTCTTTTAGTGAATTACCACCTCAAGATGCCAGCGTATCTCCTGCAATTGGGTATAGTCACCGTTTATGCCATGCAACATTTTTAGAACGGATTAGTGGACCAAGAATAGCAGGCACCGTATTTTCTTGGACACACCGTAGTGCCAGCCCTACTAATGAAGTAAGTCCATCTAGAATTACACAAATTCCATGGGTAAAGGCGCATACTCTTGCATCTGGTGCCTCCGTCATTAAAGGTCCTGGATTTACAGGTGGAGATATTCTGACTAGGAATAGTATGGGCGAGCTGGGGACCTTACGAGTAACCTTCACAGGAAGATTACCACAAAGTTATTATATACGTTTCCGTTATGCTTCGGTAGCAAATAGGAGTGGTACATTTAGATATTCACAGCCACCTTCGTATGGAATTTCATTTCCAAAAACTATGGACGCAGGTGAACCACTAACATCTCGTTCGTTCGCTCATACAACACTCTTCACTCCAATAACCTTTTCACGAGCTCAAGAAGAATTTGATCTATACATCCAATCGGGTGTTTATATAGATCGAATTGAATTTATACCGGTTACTGCAACATTTGAGGCAGAATATGATTTAGAAAGAGCGCAAAAGGTGGTGAATGCCCTGTTTACGTCTACAAACCAACTAGGGCTAAAAACAGATGTGACGGATTATCATATTGATCAGGTATCCAATCTAGTTGCGTGTTTATCGGATGAATTTTGTCTGGATGAAAAGAGAGAATTGTCCGAGAAAGTTAAACATGCAAAGCGACTCAGTGATGAGCGGAATTTACTTCAAGATCCAAACTTCAGAGGGATCAATAGGCAACCAGACCGTGGCTGGAGAGGAAGTACGGATATTACTATCCAAGGAGGAGATGACGTATTCAAAGAGAATTACGTTACGCTACCGGGTACCTTTGATGAGTGCTATCCAACGTATTTATATCAAAAAATAGATGAGTCGAAATTAAAAGCCTATACCCGTTATCAATTAAGAGGGTATATCGAAGATAGTCAAGACTTAGAAATCTATTTAATTCGTTACAATGCAAAACACGAAATAGTAAATGTACCAGGTACAGGAAGTTTATGGCCTCTTTCTGTAGAAAATCAAATTGGACCTTGTGGAGAACCGAATCGATGCGCGCCACACCTTGAATGGAATCCTGATTTACACTGTTCCTGCAGAGACGGGGAAAAATGTGCACATCATTCTCATCATTTCTCTTTGGACATTGATGTTGGATGTACAGATTTAAATGAGGACTTAGGTGTATGGGTGATATTCAAGATTAAGACGCAAGATGGCCACGCACGACTAGGGAATCTAGAGTTTCTCGAAGAGAAACCATTATTAGGAGAAGCACTAGCTCGTGTGAAAAGAGCGGAGAAAAAATGGAGAGACAAACGCGAAACATTACAATTGGAAACAACTATCGTTTATAAAGAGGCAAAAGAATCTGTAGATGCTTTATTTGTAAACTCTCAATATGATAGATTACAAGCGGATACGAACATCGCGATGATTCATGCGGCAGATAAACGCGTTCATAGAATTCGAGAAGCGTATCTGCCGGAGCTGTCTGTGATTCCGGGTGTCAATGCGGCTATTTTTGAAGAATTAGAAGAGCGTATTTTCACTGCATTTTCCCTATATGATGCGAGAAATATTATTAAAAATGGCGATTTCAATAATGGCTTATTATGCTGGAACGTGAAAGGGCATGTAGAGGTAGAAGAACAAAACAATCACCGTTCAGTCCTGGTTATCCCAGAATGGGAGGCAGAAGTGTCACAAGAGGTTCGTGTCTGTCCAGGTCGTGGCTATATCCTTCGTGTTACAGCGTACAAAGAGGGATATGGAGAAGGTTGCGTAACGATCCATGAGATCGAGAACAATACAGACGAACTGAAATTCAACAACTGTGTAGAAGAGGAAGTATATCCAAACAACACGGTAACGTGTATTAATTATACTGCGACTCAAGAAGAATATGAGGGTACGTACACTTCTCGTAATCGAGGATATGACGAAGCCTATGGTAATAACCCTTCCGTACCAGCTGATTATGCGTCAGTCTATGAAGAAAAATCGTATACAGATAGACGAAGAGAGAATCCTTGTGAATCTAACAGAGGATATGGAGATTACACACCACTACCAGCTGGTTATGTAACAAAGGAATTAGAGTACTTCCCAGAGACCGATAAGGTATGGATTGAGATTGGAGAAACAGAAGGAACATTCATCGTGGACAGCGTGGAATTACTCCTTATGGAGGAATAGGACCATCCGAGTATAGCAGTTTAATAAATATTAATTAAAATAGTAGTCTAACTTCCGTTCCAATTAAATAAGTAAATTACAGTTGTAAAAAAAAACGGACATTACTCTTCAAAGAGCGATGTCCGTTTTTTATATGGTGTGTGCTAATGATAAGTGCGCACGAAATTTTATTGTCAAAATAGTATTTACTTGAGAAAAAGATCATGTTATGTAGAGATATTCCCTTATAATACTTGTTCCACATTCATAATTTTTGGATGATACATTACAACAAAAACAGTCGCAAATTTATATTTTCTGCATAAAATATATAGTTAAGAACCTAAGAAGAGAATCAAGTAGTAGGATAAAACTGAATAAGGAAGTGTAGCTACAATGAATAAAAAAATAAGAAATGAAGATGAGCATTCATCGATAGAATTATCATATAGTAATTCAAAAAATCAAAAGCATAAGGTACCATTTTGTTGTACCATTTCAATTCCTAAAGGATGGGAAGTTATATCAGAATGCCAGCCCAAAATCGTCTATCAACTTGATTGTCTGTCTATTATAAAAGAAACGTGTCGCAAAGTGGTTGAGGTAAAAGATTGTGGTCAAACGGAAATCGATGTTAATGTGTTAAAAATAAAAGGATGTATCTCTTTTCTGATTAATATAGAGGTGAGGCCAAAGGATGAACGATGTGTTTGCTTCACAGATTCCCAAAATCAAGACATAGCATTGTGTTGTAAAGATACCGTATGTGTAGATCATGTACTTCAATGTAGTGTGGGGCATTTACCACCTCTTCATTTAAATTGTCACAATGTAACAGTCTGTGATGTAAAAGTGGTACCGGTCTGCGATGCGGCCTGTCAATTCGTGAAAGTGACAGGGGGTTTTCAATTTCATCCTCACTTTTAAATATCGAGGTTCCGACTCCCTTGTATATTGATGATTTTCTCATAAAAAGTGACTATAAATATAATGTTAAAGTTTGTATATTTAATATATTTGCAGTGGGAATGGAAAAGGGGGGCTTTATCATCCTTTATAGCTTGTGGAAAGAGGCGAATTTAATGGGAAATTGGTTTTTATTTGAAGTCCTCGATATATGAAACCCTTCATGTGAATTTTTAAAACCGTAACCACATTTAAGAAAAAGAAAAATGTTTAAACTTTCATCACTATAACATTAATATTTAAATGAAGTGGGATATATTATGCGAAACTTCAGATAGAGATAGAAAATGAATAACTAAAAAAATTCTTACAAGATATCATTATTTTAATTTGATTATTGTTTCTATTCTGCTTATTTTATGTTAAATTTAATATGTACATGTAAAATGGTTTGAAATTTAGTATGATTACATGCAGGAAAAGAGTACGTTCGAAAAAGAACGTACTCTTTTATATTTACCTTGATTATCTTAAAAATATAATCATCATTTTTATTAGGTATAAATTTGATATGAAACACATACATTCTTAAAAGTACTTGTTTTTTAATAGAGCAATATAGTTTGAACTATTTATTTACGGTATATAAAGCTGCACGCCTACACTATACAGGATGTATGAAAAAAGTTTTAAAATCCACAGATATAGCAAAGTGCTCATTTGCCATATCTGTGGATTTTAAAACATAGGTTATGTTACAAAAACATTATAAGAGATTAACCGTCAAAGATGTGAACCAGATATAAGCCAGCTAGTTTTTTTACGAATGTAGTATACCCAAACAATTTATAAGACATATGTATACAAACCTTAAATTCAAAGATTTATTCTCAGGAACTCTAAAGTATGGATGAAAGAGAAATAAGCCCTGGTTATTTAAACGGTGAAGGAAGTTCAATATGATAAAGGAAAATATCAGATTAGAGGCTCTACACAACTAAAAAATTTGGTGAAAAAATATAAAGAATTTAGTGGAATTACAGATACTTGTGGGAAAAATGGTGGAATGAAAGGTGTATCAAATTGGTTAAAAGAGAAATATCCAGTTATATGGTTTACGAAATTTGCGGGTGTACATCGTTGAAGTATTCATACCAAAGGTATGAAAAATATACGGCTAGAACTCGAAAAATGATTAAAAAAGTAAGATCTATTCACGTAAAGCACAAAGAATTTGGTTATCCACATATGAAAATCCCTTTACAGGAAGAGGGATATTTTATAAATCACAAGAAAGTATATCGCTTAAAGATGGGGCTAAACATCCAATCTATTATTCGAAAGAAGCGTTGCTTCTTTAAAGGGAACTATTCCAAATTTTTTCTGAATGTTTTAAATCGTGAGTTTAAAGATCGCCAACAAAATGAGGCACTTGTTACAGATATTACTTACCTACAATTCCAAGAGGAATTTCGGTATCTTTCTGTTGTACAAGGTGTTTATAATAACGCAGTTGTTTCTTGGAAAATATCTACGCGTAATGATAATGAACTTGTATTAGATACGATTGAAATATTGGCACAAAAAAGAGACGTGCGTGGAACCATTCTCCATTCAGATCAAGGATTCCAGTACACATCTCATGCCTACAACAAACGACTTTCCGATTTAAGTATCATTGGTAACTACTCCCGCAAAGGAAACTGCCATAATAACGTTTGTATCGAGTCATTTTTCTCCCATTTCAAATCGGAGATGTTGTATTTGAATCATTTTAAAACAGAAGAAAATTTAATACAAGCCAATGAAAAATATATTTACTTTTATAACTATAGACGGTTCAAAAAACGACTCAACCATCAAGCTTCAATAGAATCTCAAATCTCGATGACTGCTTAGTCTTTTTAATACTGTCTACTTGACAGGGGTAGGAACATAATCGGTCAATTTTAAATATGGGGCATATATTGATATTTTATAAAATTTGTTACGTTTTTTGTATTTTTTCATAAGATGTGTCATATGTATTAAATCGTGGTAATGAAAAACAGTATCAAACTATCAGAACTTTGGTAGTTTAATAAAAAAACGGAGGTATTTTATGGAGGAAAATAATCAAAATCAATGCATACCTTACAATTGTTTAAGTAATCCTGAAGAAGTACTTTTGGATGGAGAACGGATATCAACTGGTAATTCATCAATTGATATTTCTCTGTCACTTGTTCAGTTTCTGGTATCTAACTTTGTACCAGGGGGAGGATTTTTAGTTGGATTAATAGATTTTGTATGGGGAATAGTTGGCCCTTCTCAATGGGATGCATTTCTAGTACAAATTGAACAATTAATTAATGAAAGAATAGCTGAATTTGCTAGGAATGCTGCTATTGCTAATTTAGAAGGATTAGGAAACAATTTCAATATATATGTGGAAGCATTTAAAGAATGGGAAGAAGATCCTAATAATCCAGCAACCAGGACCAGAGTAATTGATCGCTTTCGTATACTTGATGGGCTACTTGAAAGGGACATTCCTTCGTTTCGAATTTCTGGATTTGAAGTACCCCTTTTATCCGTTTATGCTCAAGCGGCCAATCTGCATCTAGCTATATTAAGAGATTCTGTAATTTTTGGAGAAAGATGGGGATTGACAACGATAAATGTCAATGAAAACTATAATAGACTAATTAGGCATATTGATGAATATGCTGATCACTGTGCAAATACGTATAATCGGGGATTAAATAATTTACCGAAATCTACGTATCAAGATTGGATAACATATAATCGATTACGGAGAGACTTAACATTGACTGTATTAGATATCGCCGCTTTCTTTCCAAACTATGACAATAGGAGATATCCAATTCAGCCAGTTGGTCAACTAACAAGGGAAGTTTATACGGACCCATTAATTAATTTTAATCCACAGTTACAGTCTGTAGCTCAATTACCTACTTTTAACGTTATGGAGAGCAGCGCAATTAGAAATCCTCATTTATTTGATATATTGAATAATCTTACAATCTTTACGGATTGGTTTAGTGTTGGACGCAATTTTTATTGGGGAGGACATCGAGTAATATCTAGCCTTATAGGAGGTGGTAACATAACATCTCCTATATATGGAAGAGAGGCGAACCAGGAGCCTCCAAGATCCTTTACTTTTAATGGACCGGTATTTAGGACTTTATCAAATCCTACTTTACGATTATTACAGCAACCTTGGCCAGCGCCACCATTTAATTTACGTGGTGTTGAAGGAGTAGAATTTTCTACACCTACAAATAGCTTTACGTATCGAGGAAGAGGTACGGTTGATTCTTTAACTGAATTACCGCCTGAGGATAATAGTGTGCCACCTCGCGAAGGATATAGTCATCGTTTATGTCATGCAACTTTTGTTCAAAGATCTGGAACACCTTTTTTAACAACTGGTGTAGTATTTTCTTGGACGCATCGTAGTGCAACTCTTACAAATACAATTGATCCAGAGAGAATTAATCAAATACCTTTAGTGAAAGGATTTAGAGTTTGGGGGGGCACCTCTGTCATTACAGGACCAGGATTTACAGGAGGGGATATCCTTCGAAGAAATACCTTTGGTGATTTTGTATCTCTACAAGTCAATATTAATTCACCAATTACCCAAAGATACCGTTTAAGATTTCGTTACGCTTCCAGTAGGGATGCACGAGTTATAGTATTAACAGGAGCGGCATCCACAGGAGTGGGAGGCCAAGTTAGTGTAAATATGCCTCTTCAGAAAACTATGGAAATAGGGGAGAACTTAACATCTAGAACATTTAGATATACCGATTTTAGTAATCCTTTTTCATTTAGAGCTAATCCAGATATAATTGGGATAAGTGAACAACCTCTATTTGGTGCAGGTTCTATTAGTAGCGGTGAACTTTATATAGATAAAATTGAAATTATTCTAGCAGATGCAACATTTGAAGCAGAATCTGATTTAGAAAGAGCACAAAAGGCGGTGAATGCCCTGTTTACTTCTTCCAATCAAATCGGGTTAAAAACCGATGTGACGGATTATCATATTGATCAAGTATCCAATTTAGTGGATTGTTTATCAGATGAATTTTGTCTGGATGAAAAGCGAGAATTGTCCGAGAAAGTCAAACATGCGAAGCGACTCAGTGATGAGCGGAATTTACTTCAAGATCCAAACTTCAGAGGGATCAATAGACAACCAGACCGTGGCTGGAGAGGAAGTACAGATATTACCATCCAAGGAGGAGATGACGTATTCAAAGAGAATTACGTCACACTACCGGGTACCGTTGATGAGTGCTATCCAACGTATTTATATCAGAAAATAGATGAGTCGAAATTAAAAGCTTATACCCGTTATGAATTAAGAGGGTATATCGAAGATAGTCAAGACTTAGAAATCTATTTGATCCGTTACAATGCAAAACACGAAATAGTAAATGTGCCAGGCACGGGTTCCTTATGGCCGCTTTCAGCCCAAAGTCCAATCGGAAAGTGTGGAGAACCGAATCGATGCGCGCCACACCTTGAATGGAATCCTGATCTAGATTGTTCCTGCAGAGACGGGGAAAAATGTGCACATCATTCCCATCATTTCACCTTGGATATTGATGTTGGATGTACAGACTTAAATGAGGACTTAGGTGTATGGGTGATATTCAAGATTAAGACGCAAGATGGCCATGCAAGACTAGGGAATCTAGAGTTTCTCGAAGAGAAACCATTATTAGGGGAAGCACTAGCTCGTGTGAAAAGAGCGGAGAAGAAGTGGAGAGACAAACGAGAGAAACTGCAGTTGGAAACAAATATTGTTTATAAAGAGGCAAAAGAATCTGTAGATGCTTTATTTGTAAACTCTCAATATGATAGATTACAAGTGGATACGAACATCGCAATGATTCATGCGGCAGATAAACGCGTTCATAGAATCCGGGAAGCGTATCTGCCAGAGTTGTCTGTGATTCCAGGTGTCAATGCGGCCATTTTCGAAGAATTAGAGGGACGTATTTTTACAGCGTATTCCTTATATGATGCGAGAAATGTCATTAAAAATGGCGATTTCAATAATGGCTTATTATGCTGGAACGTGAAAGGTCATGTAGATGTAGAAGAGCAAAACAACCACCGTTCGGTCCTTGTTATCCCAGAATGGGAGGCAGAAGTGTCACAAGAGGTTCGTGTCTGTCCAGGTCGTGGCTATATCCTTCGTGTCACAGCATATAAAGAGGGATATGGAGAGGGCTGCGTAACGATCCATGAGATCGAAGACAATACAGACGAACTGAAATTCAGCAACTGTGTAGAAGAGGAAGTATATCCAAACAACACAGTAACGTGTAATAATTATACTGGGACTCAAGAAGAATATGAGGGTACGTACACTTCTCGTAATCAAGGATATGACGAAGCCTATGGTAATAACCCTTCCGTACCAGCTGATTACGCTTCAGTCTATGAAGAAAAATCGTATACAGATGGACGAAGAGAGAATCCTTGTGAATCTAACAGAGGCTATGGGGATTACACACCACTACCGGCTGGTTATGTAACAAAGGATTTAGAGTACTTCCCAGAGACCGATAAGGTATGGATTGAGATCGGAGAAACAGAAGGAACATTCATCGTGGATAGCGTGGAATTACTCCTTATGGAGGAATAAGATACGTTATAAAATGTAACGTATGCAAATAAAGAATGATTACTGACCTATATTAACAGATAAATAAGAAAATTTTTATACGAATAAAAAACGGACATCACTCTTAAGAGAATGATGTCCGTTTTTTGTATGATTTGATTTAACGAGTGATATGTAGATATATTTTTTTGCGAAGGCTTTACATGACAAAAAAATTCTAAATTTAACCTTAAATATAGTTGGGGTGAAAATATGCCAAACTAATTTATTCCGAATGTTAATTCGAAACAAATCATAAACAGAAAATACAGGCATAAAAAAATTTTGTGTAAGACATTTTTTTATACCTGTATTATGGGTGTATTTCCCCTGTTAAAATATTTAATTAAAACCATCATCTTTTTTATTATCTTCAGGAATATATGGAGAGTAAAATGAGATTTCATCTAAACAAAAAATAATAACCATAGATAGCAAAAAGATTTTCGAAAAGACAAGTATAAAGAATGTGATATTAAAAACCTTGAATTTATAAATATAACAATGCACGTTATTGTTAATTGTATTATGTTGTCATTCATTTAATGCGTCATATTTGTGTAAATTTTTTATGACATTATTAAGCTCCAGTACTGTTTTCAATTAAGGGTATGCGTATTTATATTCAATTAGTAATACATTTATAATCAAAAATTATATATATATACTAATAAACTACGTGATTTTATGTATTTATGTTTAATTTAATGAAGATTGGCTTTTGAATACCTATATATATGATTATCTTTAAGGAAAAATAAAATGATTTCCTAGAAGGGTGGTATTACGTACTAATTTATTAAAAGTTATTTAGTATAATAATTTCGTGCAATTTTTTTGGGTAATTTGGATAAAAATATAAAAAAAATAATAAATTAAGACTATGGAGTTTAGTGTTTTAGAATCGTCTTTAAAACGGTAGATACAGAAACAGAAAATTATACAGATAAACAATTTCTTCCCTCTCTGAAACAGAAGGAGTACAGTTTTCCTAAAATAGGAATTAGTTCGCAGTGGAGGGTTCAATTCTATGATATCTATCTAAGGGGTATTAATTAATTCGTAGTGGAATTGATGTAATGGCATATGAGTTAGAATTTAAGAATTCTTACGGTTAATTAACAATGACTTCTCAACTACTCAAATACTAATCTACTTTAGGCTAGACAAATTGATTTATAGAATTCAACTGATTGTAAACAAACTATGAATCCTATGAAATTTTCTAAGATTTATCCAGCAAAATAACCTTTTCTACAGAAAATAAATTTATGATGGAAGCTGAAGTAGCTGCTAAAAATGGTATATCCGTCTTAGCAAAAGAGTGAGTCACTTTAAAAATAGAAAATTTAACTATAGAACCAAAAATATTATTATTTGAGCAGAAATCTAAAGAATAATATAGATTAGTCTAAAAGATTTTTAGATTACCCTAAGCTTTTAAAATATCCATACGATACAAACCCTAAATTTTTTTGTATTTTTAATTTACTATACTCATAAAAATATCCGTGTTTTGGTGGGCGGAGGAATGAGTAATTTTTATTTTTCCTTTAACAATCATCAGTATAATTCTGAGTTGGCTAAGGAGTGTATCCTATAGCAACCGAACATTTAAACTGATGATATACAACTCAGTTAAAAAAGTACTTAAATAATATTACAGACGCTTTTAACCAAAAAATGAATTGAATCCGTGCTCTCTCGAAATTACAATTATTTCTATTAAAAAACAAATCTAAAAAACTGATTAAAACAATGGAGTGAATTTGATTGTCATTTATAAAAAATAGTAAGATAGGGACTAAGTTAAATGGATTGATAACCATATCTATCGTTGCTTGTATAATTCTTTCAACATTAGGTTTTTTTTGCTTAGTAAAAAGTAAAAATGCTTCAACTAATATGTACGAACATAATTTATTGTCAATCCAACATATTGGGGCTGTAGAAGCGAATATTTTCCATGTTAATATGAATTTAATGGAGATGATGATATCACAAGATGAAAAAAGAAGTAAAGAATTACTAGCGGAGATAAACGGGGCTCGAAAAGAAAATGATAAATTATTAAAACAATTGGAATCTAAAATTAATTCTAACCAAGAATTAAAATTGTATAAAGATTTCTATGGATCATTTGATGAATTAAGAATGCAAATAAAAAAAATACAAGATGTAAACTTATCCAATAATGAAGATTTATATACATATTATTTAAAAGAAATTGAACCAAATATTAAAAAGGCAATAGAATCCATTCAGGAGCTTATTAGATATAACAAAAATAATGCACAACAGTTACAGGAATCTAATATTAGCAGTATAAAAAATACAATGACAATGTTTATTAGCATATCAGTTATAGTAATAATAATTGTTACTTTTATCGGTTATTTTATTAAACGTGCAATCAAGCAACCAATCATATTATTACAACAGGACATGGAAAAAGTATCTGCAGGTAATTTAACAATACGCACTTCTTATGAATCTAATAATGAATTAGGACGTATAGTACACTCTTTTAACAATATGTTAGATAATCTACAACAACTAATAGGAAATGTAAAGAGTACAACCAATGAGGTTATTTCTTCTACGGAAGGTATGTTACAAAATACAAAAAAAGCAACTGATATATCAAATGAAGTTGTTCAAAATATTTCTGAAGTAAATACCAAAATTGAAGGACAATTTATAAGTATCCAAGAGAATTCATCATCATTAAAAGAAATAGCTACTGGAGTTCAAACTATTGCCGAATCGTCAACAATGATTACGGAAATGACTGTTAAAACAACTGAACATGTAAATTCAGGCAGTGAAGAAATAAAACAATCTATCCTTCAAATGAATAGTGTACATGCAGTTGTTGAAGAAACCTCTATAGTAATAGATAGACTTGTTACACGCACGCAACAAATTGATAAAGCCCTAAATGCTATTACTAATATTGCAGAACAAACTAATCTTTTAGCATTAAACGCTGCAATTGAAGCTGCACGTGCAGGTGAAAATGGGAAAGGGTTTGCGATGGTTGCGGAAGAAGTAAGGGATTTGGCGGAAAAATCCAAAGAGTTTGCCAATGAAATAAATCATTTAATTAAAAATATTCAACAAGATACAAAGGCAACAGTTGATGTAATGCAAAGGGGGAAACAAAAAGCAATAGAAGGAAAGGAAGCAGCTCAGAAGGCAAACCACGTATTCTTTTCTGTTGTAAAGGATATTGATGGAATATCTAGTCAAATGCAAGAGGTATGTGCAGCAACAGAAGAAATGTCTGCAGGAACAGAGGAAGTGAATATATCCTTGTCAACAGTCTCTAAAACTGCAGCGGAGGTAGCAAGCGGAACCAATTATGCTGCACATTCAATCCAAGAACAAGCAGTATCAATTGAGGAGATAGCGAATCAATCTAAAAAAGTAAAGGGAAAAGTAGAAGAATTATCACATTTGGTCTCACAATTCATAATAGAAGAACAAGAAATGAAGAATTAATTTTATATAACTTGAACTACTCACCACTTAACGTCCTTACGGACTGTTTGAAGTGGGAGATTCCTGCGAACACCGATGTATCCACCAGTTATCTTAGCAGGCTCTGCCCGTAGTCCCTACGGTGAAAACAGAAGTATCTTGTACGTTGACTCATCACGCTACCTACTTTAGCTTGGTTTTCGCAACTTCGGCAAACGTGGGATGGTAGAACGTTGAAGATTTTACGATTGCAACGTCTTTCTGCAACCAACCTTATATCTTCAGTTTTCAAAGAGCGATCTGTACAAGTATATAATAGCAAACATGTTGGCTTACGCCAACCGACATTCATCTCCCACCTATTTGCTGGTGCTATCGCACCTTCACACAAATTGAGGAAAGAGTCTTCTGTCGTAAAAAGATAAATTTTTATTAATAATTTTTTGATTTAATAAAGAATCTGTCGATATATATAAAACTATAATTAAAATAATAAGTGATGTCTTTTTCATGAATAAATTCAAACAGGTTAAATGATCTGAGTTCTGCCCTACTTAACTAACTTGTGGTCTGTTTATAGTAGGGGTCCTGCGAATATCAAATAGCCTTTGCTTGTAGACATACTGTGAGAACTTAAGTATCTTGTTCGTTAATTATCAACATTGCCAAGCAGGGTTGATAGAAAATTTGTACAAGTAATTAATAGCGAAAGTTTTGGCTTATACAATCTGACATGTATTTCCCGGTTATTAGTGGTTTCACACCTTTATGCATATGGAGAAAGAGTCTTCTGCCAAAAAATAATAAAATTTAAGTGAAAAGATTTTTTTGTAGATAAAAAGCCGTTTTCCTAATTTAAGGAATTCGGCTTTTCTGCCTCATTTTCATAATGATTGTACCAATTTTAAGGTCATTAATTGTAATTCTTACTTTAAAGAAATTCAATAAGGTTATACCTATAACATAAGATGATGCCTCTCTTCATGTATGGGACTTTTCATTCTAAATAAGATAATTCCTAAGTGTAATAATCAGTATCATAAATATATAAATGAAATTATTCCGATTAGAATTTTTTTCTAAAGGGGCATAATAAAGTTGAATTCCCCCTCTTAAGAGAAGCTTTAAACGAGAAATTCCTAATAACACCAAGGTATCAACCCATTATTTTAGCAGGATTTGCTTGCAGTTTCTACAATGAGAACTGAAGTGCCTTGTATCAGGATTCACACTCTAGCATGGATTGATAAAATGTTAAAGAATTTACCATTGTAAAGATTTTTCTGCAACTAACCCCATATCTTCAATTTTCAAAGAGCAATCTGTACAAATATTTAGTGGCAAATTCGTTGGCTTACGCTAACTGACATTTATTTCTCACCTATTTGTTGGTGATATCATAGTTTCACACAAATTGAGAAAGGAAATGAATATCAGAAAAAGATAAAAGAAAGAACCACATTTATTGTTATATACACATTCTTTTATGAACAGGATCCAAAAAATATTAAGAAGGTGAGCTCATTGTCTAAATATTCACAGGGACAATTTATTTTTTTAGTAACTGTATTAATTAGTTATGTAAGTTTTTATTTGCTTTTTTTATTTGCTTTTCCTAATTTTTATTTTTTAACTGAATTTAATATACGAATATCGTCTTTAATTGTTGAAACTATTGTAGTTGCTTCATTACTTTACTCTATATTATTAAGGAAAATTAAAATAGAAGTCTTCTGGGTATGCATGACTTTTGCAATAGGTTGTTTCTTATTAGGGAATTTCATATCCATTTTCCAGGTTCTTGATATAGAAATACCGATTGAACACTTTCGGATGTATTTTTGTTGTTTTTCTTATTTCTTTTACTTTTTGCTTTTCTTTATAAAATTATAAAAGAGTGCACTAACTGGGAAAAATCATATTTACTCTGTGATATATGTATTGTAGTTACTTCAATATTTACTTTAGAATGGTACATATTTAATAACCCTACAGCCCATTTTTTATCTTTTTCAATTGGAGATATCTTTCTTTCATTTGTTTTTCCAATTATAGATTTATTACTTTTTTTACTTGGGATTAGCCTTGTATTTAGACCAACTATTTTTAATGCGAAAAACAAACTATATATTTTTATTATAGTATTAATTGGATTGGCTAGTACTGACTACTTATATTTTTATGTACAAGATGAATTATCGGATCGTGCAGTCATACTGTTAAGATGTTTATATAGAGTTTTTCTTTTATTAATCGCTATTGCTGCTACTATACCGAAAGAGTCATTTTCTAAAAGAAATTATTTTATTATCAATCCAATATTGGGGGAGAAAATCCTAGTATCTTTTCCTTATCTTGCAGTTACGATTTTAATTGGTTTTACCTTTAAAGAGCAAACCCATTCATCTACACTCATTACTGGAAATTGTATAACATTTGTATTTGTACTGATACGTCATACAATTATGCGAATGCAAAACCGAGATTTAACCAAAAAGTTAAAAGTGTTTAATAGTCAATTAGAACAAAAAATATCACAAAAAACTGCAGATTTAATCAAAAAATCTAATGATTTGCTGGAAAAACAAGAAAAATTTAAGTCTTTATATGAATATCATCCAGATCCTATTTTAACTATCGATTCAAACGGCATAGTATTGAATATAAACCAGGCTGGAAGTATATTATTAGGAAAAAAAAGTGTCGAATTAATAGGAAAAGAGTGCATCTCTATTTTCTTAGATGAAGATAGATTTGAATTGGAAGAGGCTCTAAAGCAGGAGGGACGATGCAGTTCGGATTCTTTACAGTTACGTGTGAAAAATAATAATGTGAAGGACGTACATTTTTGGTCTGTAACCATTGTTCCTATAATGATAGAGAGACAAACTTTTGGGAGCTATGTAATGGTAAAAGACATTACAAAAATGAAACAACAGCAAGATGAGATAAACTACCTAGCATTTCATGATACGGTGACGGAGATTGGAAATCGTATATTCTTCCAACAAGAATTGGATAGATCCATTAAGCGTGCACAAAAAACACAGGATAAGTTTGGGCTCCTGTATATTGATTTAAATCGCTTTAAGACTATTAATGATACACTGGGTCATTCGATTGGTGACAGGGTTTTAAAAGAAGTTGCCAAACGTTTTAGGGCATGTCTTTCACCGACTATTCCTCTAGCAAGAATAGGTGGAGATGAGTTTGCGATTATTGTCCATAACCAAACAGAGCAACAGCTATTGGGTTTGTGTAAAACTCTATTTCGTATAACTGAAGAACCATTTGTAGTAAATCAGCATAGTTTTTACTTATCTCTTAGTATAGGAATAGCAGTGTATCCATTTGGAGGGATAAATACTACTACACTTTTACAACATGCTGATATCGCTATGTATAGCGCAAAGGAAAAAGGTAACAATGCTGTTTGTATGTATGACGAGACATTATCTCAAAAAGTAACCCATCGATTACGATTAGAACAGGATTTACCAAATGCAATTGAAAATAGTGAGTTGTTTTTATTGTATCAACCGCTAATTGATAGTAAGGCAGGTAAGGTTATTGGTGCAGAGGCTTTAATACGTTGGCAACATCCAGAGCTTGGACTGATTTCTCCTTTTGAGTTTATACCTATTGCAGAAGAAACTTCACAGATTATTTCAATTGGGAAGTGGACGTTACAGAAAGCGTGTCAACAACTGAAAGAATGGCATTCTGCGGGCTTTTCAAATCTAAAGATGGGGATAAATTTATCAGCGATAGAGTTTGAACAGAAAGATTTTGTTCAAACAATTATATCTACCATTGGAGAGATAGGAGTACCTGCTAGTTCGATTGATTTGGAATTAACAGAGAGAATAGCAATGGTAGATGAAAAAGAAACCTTATCGAAGTTAAAAGCATTAAAATCATATGGTGTACATTTATCAATTGATGATTTTGGTACAGGATATTCTTCATTAGCATATCTTCCTTTGTATCCAATTGATACTTTGAAAATTCCAAGAGAATTTGTTAATAGGATCGGGACTTCTATGGATGGAAATGAAATTATACAAACCATTATTTCATTAGCACATACTTTAAATATGAAAGTGATCGCAGAAGGGGTAGAAACGAAAGAACAATTAACAGTGTTACAGCGTAATGCATGCTATTTTATTCAAGGATATTATTACAGTAAACCTTTAAATAAGGATGAATTTATCAATTTCTTGAATAGAAAGGTTTAATTGATATATACTGTATACTATTTTAGGTCCTGAAAATGAGCTAATTAGGTAGCTCTTTAACAGCTTTATCGTTTTCCGACTGAAGACTCCTTCCTCAAAAGTGTGAAGGTGTGAAACACCAATTTTAGGTGGGAGATGAATGTCGGTTGGTATAAGCCAACATGTTTGCTACCATATACTTGTATAGATTGCTCTTTGAAAACTGAAGATATGAGGTTGGTTGCAGAAAAACGTTGCAACCGTAAAATCTTCAACGTTCTTTCGCCCCACGTTTGCTGAAGTTGCGAAAACTAAGCTAAAGTAGGAAGCGTGGTGAGTCAACGTACAAGACACTTATGTTTTCACCGTAGGGACTACGGGCAGAGCCTGCTAAGATAACCGGTGGATACATCGGTGTTCGCAGGAATCTTCCACTTCAAACAGTCCGTAAGGACGATAAGTGGTGAGTAGTTCAAATTAGCTCATTCCTTACAAATTATAAAAGATGTAATGCTTTTAAATTTCAGAGTAAATATCAAAAGTATAGTTGACCAAACATAACAAAAGCTTTTGTTAAAATTCACTTTTTTTATTTGAAGACCAACTGTTTCCGCAGTCATCTTCAATAGGACCAAGCTCTATTAATTTTGCGAAAAATTGCTTTCAATATATACAATTTGTATTCAAACATATATGTTCCGTAGAATTATCGTTAGACTAATTGCAAGAAATAATAACATCGATATTTCGTTCTAGACAAAATAAAAGGGAAGCTAATTAAACTCGAATTTTACATTAAATTCGAGTTTAATTGATAATTATAGTGTGTTATAATATAAATAAAATTAAACGTTAATATCGTGAGGTACATAATGCATTCAAACACATTTATATATCATATGACTCATTATAGAAATTTATCAAAAATATTATCTTCAAATGGACTCGTGTGTGTCTCTAGCATCATGAATAATGGGCAAACATATTGTAATATTGCTAATAATGATATACAAAACAGACGAGCTTATTACTCAGTTCCAGTAGAACCATTTGGAACATTACATAAATATGTTCCATTCTATTTCGCTCCAAAATCACCTATGTTATACAGTATCTATAAAGGTAATGTCACACAATATAATGAGGGGCAAGGGCCTCTCATTTATTTTGTATCGTCAGCGCAAAAAATAAAGCAAAACGGGGTTCCTTTTTGTTTTACTGATGGCCATGGAATAATGCACTTCACTGAGTATTACAATGATCTTAAAGAATTGCACAACATTGATTGGGATATAATGAAGAGTAAATATTGGCATGACACGATTGAAGACAATGATAGAAAGCGTAGAAGAATGGCAGAGTTTCTGGTTTACCAATATGTCCCACTTGACTGTATTATCGGGATTGCAGTCTATAGTCAAAAATATAAAGAAGAAACCGAAAAAATATTAACTGAACATAATGTTTCTTTAACAGTTAAATTAAAACCTAATTGGTATTATTAAGGTGGTGGTAGAAATTGATTAAAATAACAAAAGGCAATTTGTTAGAAGCTGATGCACAAGCTTTGGTGAATACCGTTAATACAGTCGGTGTAATGGGAAAAGGTATCGCCCTTCAATTTAAACAAGCATTCCCTGATAATTTTAAAGCTTATCAGAAGGCATGTAAAATTAATCAAGTTCAGCCTGGGAAAATGTTTATATATAAAACACACCTCTTAGGATCACCAGAATACATTATAAACTTTCCAACTAAAAGGCATTGGAAGAATAAATCAAGAATTGAAGATATTAAGAGTGGGCTTAGTTCTTTAAGAAATGAAATTATTAATTATAATATAAAATCGATCGCATTACCTCCTCTTGGATGTGGTAATGGGGGCTTAGATTGGAGTGAAGTACAGCCTTTAATTATAAAGTCATTAGAGGACTTAAATACTACAGTTTATCTATATGAACCTTCTGGTCATCCTGATCCAAATAGCATGAAAATAGGTACAACTAAGCCAAAAATGACAAAAGCAAGAGCTCTTTTACTATTATTAATGGAGCAATACAGAGCTCCAGGATATCACCTTTCGCTTCTCGAAATACAGAAATTAGCTTATTTTTTACAAGAGTGTGGAGAGCCTCTTCGTTTAAATTTTGTGAAATATATATATGGTCCATATGCGGAAAATTTAAATCATGTTTTAATTCGTTTAGAAGGACATTATATTCGTGGTTATGGTGATCGAAATTCTAAATCTGATATTAATCTGTTTGAAGATGCAATATTAGAAGCTAAAGAGTTTATCTCTCATGATGAAGAATCTTTAAAAAGACTTGAAGAGGTAAAAAATTTAATTGAAGGATATGAAACCCCTTATGGTATGGAGCTTTTAGCTACTGTACATTGGTCTATAAAGTATGGAAATAATTCAATAATGGATTTCGATGAGATTATCAATTATATCCATAGTTGGAATGAACGTAAAAAACACGTATTTAAAAATAATCATATAAAAAAGACAATGCAGCATCTAGAGATATTTATACAATAAATTAAAGACTTTTAAAAGTTAATTTAAATGGAAATTCTATATAAAGTTGTTTTCGTAAGAATATCAATTAAAATTGTATTTAATGTAAAATTAGACAAATTAAGACAAAACAGTACATTGATTATAGAAAATCAATGTACTGTTTTGAAGTTTGAGGTGAAAAAATTGAGCAATCGAGAAAAACAAGTGTATAAAGCACGTGTAGAACGTCATAAAGAAAAAATGCCTTGGTATATCATTGAATATATTGAAGAGAAAACGAACCTCTCCCCTGCTACTTTGTATGGATATTTAATTGAATATGAAATGTTTTTACATTGGTTGATCTCCTCTCGTCTTGTTTTCGTAAATGGAGAAGTTGTAACGGTTACGAAATTACATGAGGTGCCAATTGAAACATTGGAACACCTTCCTCTTAAACAAGTAAAAAGGTTTAAAAGCTATTTAGAGAGACAAGGTAATAAAACAAAGGCAATTATACGAACATTTTCAGCTCTAAAATCATTATTTAACTACCTAACCAAAAACACTGAAGATGATAATGGAGAATGTTACTTTTATAGAAATGTTATGGCCAAAATGGAAATTCATAAGGAAAAAATTGACGCTTCAGCAAGAGCGAAAGAAATTTCTGAAGTTATTTTTCACAATAATGATGATATTAAATTTATGCGCTTTTTATCTAATGAATATGAGCAAATGCTAAAAGAAAACGCTCCCGGTAAGTTAAGATTCTTCAAACGCGATAGAGAGCGTGATATTGCTATTCTAAGTTTAATTTTAGGTACAGGACTTCGGGTATCTGAAACAGCTAGTTTAACTATTTCTAGTATCAATTTTCGTACTCGTTACATTAAAGTTGTACGAAAAGGAGATAAAAAATCATCTATTTTGGCTACACAAACAGCCCTAGATGATGTTCAAGAGTATCTAAAAGTACGTGCTGCTCGTTACAAGTGTCCTGATGCTGAAGATATTCTATTTGTAACAAATTATAAAGGATCCTATGCGCAAATTTCTGTTAATGCTATACAAAAGCTTACAGAGAAATACACAAGGGCTTTTGATGAAAAGAAAAGCCCTCATAAATTACGTCATACTTATGCTACTAATCACTATAATGAAAATAAAGATTTAGTATTATTAGCAAATCAAATGGGACATAATTCTATGGAAACAACATCTCTTTATACAAACATTGATGATACTAAACGACGAGCTGCAATAGAACGCTTAGAACAACGTCAATTTGAAGATACAAAAGAAAAATAAATAGTAAATAGAGAGCATTGTAGCCTACGAAAAGACAATGCTCTCTTATGTTTGTATGTCTATACTATTAATGTATAGATAAATTAATTTTTAATATCTCTACTGTTAAATAGCATACAATTAAATTTCATCCTACATCTAATCACTCAAAATATTGGTACAAGAATTGTATATTTAACCCTTTTATTTTTCTGGATTTAGGTAGATTTTAATTCTACATGTTACGCTCAATATGGAGTTGCTTCGCGTATTTAACTATCTCGAATAATTCTCTCTTTTCATCAAGATAGAATTCATCTGATAGAGACTCTACTAAATTTGATACCTGGTCAATATGATAATCCTTTACATCTGTTTTTAATCCTCTTGGATTCGTAGATGTAAACAGTGCAGTAACCTTCTCTTGCGCTTTTTCAAAATCATATTCTGCCTCATATGTTACTTCTACCGGAACAAATTCAATTCTATCTATATAAACTTCGTTACCTGAAGAGAAGTTCCAAGCACCTATTGTGAATGTACTTTGTACATCTAAAAAGCTAAATGGAGTGGTAAAGCCTACAGTTCTAAAGGTTTTATAGTCTAAGTCCTCTCCTCTATTCATAGTTGCTGAAAAATTACCTTGATTAATAGCTTTACCGTTAATTGACGTATGGAATTGTAAATCTGTGGTAGAAGCATAGCGAATCCTCACGCGATATCTTTGTGCAAATGGTGGATTAATATTTACTCGTATATCCCCAAATGTACCAGTATTCGTTCTTCGAAGGATATCCCCACCTGTAAATCCTGGTCCTCTCACTACAGCGGCACCTGAAGACAGATTGAAAGCTTTTACTAATGGTATTTGTGTAATGCTATTTGGCTCAATTGTATTTGTACGATCTGCACTACGATGCGTCCAAGAATATACCAATGCTTTCACATGTGATGCTGAAATGAGTCCTATATGAGATAATCTATGACTATAAGATTCATAATTTGGCTGTCCTGTTGCTTCAGGTGGTAATTCATTTTCTGAATCCTGTAATTGCGTCCCAATTCCAGCATACCCTGGATAATAGAAATTATCAGATGCGATCGGATGTGTGACGAATTTCCAATGAAAATCAACCCTAGGTACTCCATTAACAGGTTGAGTTAAAAATAGATTCAGCCCTGCCAATGATTCAGTCCTATAGACGTCTCGAGAAGTGAACGGTAATGTTACAGGATTAATAGAAGTATTAGTAGATCCTTGTGTTGAGATATTTAACGTTCCTCCTATTGTTCGGAATTCTAGTTTATGTCCTCCCCACATATTCATATACTGAGTGTTACTCCATCGACTTAATAAGCTGTAAATTGTAACTTGTTCTAGAAAATCGAGTAGATGCGGGTTTCGAACAACAGCAGCCTCTATGGCAGAGAACGAAGGTGCATTATTATTATACCAAGTCGTACTTGTAAAACTTGGATGCGGATGTACTGTCCCAATTGCGTCTGTATATACTTCTCTTGTAAGTTGGGCTGTAGTTTTAATTGGATACATTTGTGTATCATAGCTTGGAAATAGTGCCACTAAATCTAGTACCATTAAAGTCATGTCTCTACGGAATTGATTATATCGTACCCAACTTTCGGCATTTGTACCCCTCAAGTTATTTAGACCTGTGCTATACCATTTCACACAATGGTCGGAATAATCTCCTGCTCGTTCGACTTGACGGTTATAAAATGTTGAAATTTCTGAAGATGATAATCCCCACTCTTTTCCAAAAATAGATGCATCTCTTAATAGCAACAAATGTAAATTTGCAGCTTGGGCATATATCGGTAATAATGGTACCTCCTCTCCAGACACTGCAAAAGAAGGTAGTTTCTGAACGAACATCAATTCTAATGCGATATATTGGCTCTTGACAACACTCCTAGCCCTTGTGTTATTACGATTTCCAACCCAACTTTCAAGCGAATCATGGTAGACAGCTAAGGCATCTCCTAATCCTTTCAAGTCTGTAAGTGCTTTATTTCTTGCATAAGTTGATATTTTTTGATTAATAATCTCTTCTACATGTTCCATAAAGATTTCCCATTGATTTTTCCCCTTAGGCCATAGCTCACCTAAGATAAAACTATAAAGACTAGCTACTTGTCCTGCAAAAGGAACGCCTAGGGTACCAAGTATTTTACCCGCAATACCAATACCTGTTTGAATTGTTGATGCACTAACAAACGGCTCTACATTTTCATACTCAGACATTTTCAAACAATCTTCATGATTAATGTTTTGTAATTCTATATCTGTTTCATTTTTTAGTGAATCCGTAGAGATTTTATCTACTTTCGCATTGCTAGAAAAACTTTGATGCTTATCTTGATTCTTTAGTTTCATATTAATCCCTCCACTTATACTATTATTTAATTTTCAGATATAATTTTATTCATACAAAATTATACTTAGCTGTAATGTCAAATAAAGCATTTTCAATTTATACATATATTTCATAATTAATTATATAATATATGTGGAATTTACTAATAAATATTATTCCTTAATAACTTTCTAACGTCTTTAAACCTTCTTTAAAAATGAACTGAAATAACTTCAAACACCTATAAATACTCTTATTAGTGCTTTATTTTCGATTACAAGTAAAGCATATACCAAATAAAAAAAGAAAAAGCAGAGATATTTTCATCGATAGGTGAAAATATCTCTGCTTGATTAAGTTGCTCTATACATATGTATTACTAGAAAATAACATAGTAAAACGGACATCACTCCGTTTCAATGGAGGTGATGTCCGTTTTTCATTACAACAAATTACTTATCTATTTGTAATGCTGCTCTTGGACAATTGATTTGAAAACGATATTTAAACCTGAGTTTGCATGAGACTATTCCTCCATAAGGAGTAATTCCACGCTGTCCACGATAAATGTTCCTTCCGTTTCTCCAATCTCAATCCATACCTTATCGGTTTCTGGGAAGTATTCTAATTCTTTTGTCACATAACCAACTGGTAGTGGCGTGTAATCCCTATACCCTCTGTTAAATTCACAAGGATTCTCTCTTCGTCCATCTGTATACGATTTTTCTTCATAGACTGACGCATAATCAGCTGGTACGGAAGGAGCTTCGTTATATCCTCGATTACGAGAAGTGTACGCACCTCCGTATTCTTCTTGATTTACAGTATAATCATTACACGTTACCGTGTTATTTGGATAGATTTCCTCTTCTACGCAGTTGCTAAACTTCAGTTCGTCTGTATTGTTCTCGATCTCATGAATGGTTACGCAACCTTCTCCATATCCCTCCTTGTACGCTGTGACACGAAGGATATAGCCACGACCCGGACAGACACGAACTTCTTGTGACACTTCTGCTTCCCATTCCGGAACAACAAGGACCGAACGTTGGTTGTTTTGTTCTTCTACATCTACATGCCCTTTCACGTTCCAGCAGGATAAGCCATTATTAAAATCACCATTTTTAATGACATTTCTCGCATCATATAGGGAGAATGCAGTGAAAATACGCCCTTCTAATTCTTCAAAAATAGCCGCATTGACACCCGGAATCACAGACAGCTCAGGCAGATAAGCTTCTCGAATGCTATGAACACGTTTATCTGCCGCATGAATCATGGCAATATTCGTATCCGCTTGTAATTGATCATATTGAGAGTTTACAAATAAAGCATCTACAGATTCTTTTGCCTCTTTATAAACGATATTTGTTTCCCATTCCAATTTTTCACGTTTGTCTCTCCATTTTTTCTCCGCTCTTTTCACACGAGCTAGCGCTTCTCCTACTAATGGTTTCTCTTCGAGAAACTCTAGATTCCCTAGTCTTGCGTGCCCATCTTGCGTCTTAATCTTAAAGATCACCCATACACCTAGGTCCTCATTTAAGTCTGTACATCCTACATCAATGTCTAAGGAGAAATGATGCGAATGATGGGCACACTTTTCTCCATCCCTACACGAACAATCTAAGTCAGGATTCCATTCAAGGTGTGGCGCGCATCGATTCGGCTCTCCACACTTTCCGATTGGACTTTGGGCTGAAAGCGGCCATAAGGAACCCGTACCTGGCACATTTACTGTTTCATGTTTTGCATTGTAGCGAATTAAATAGATTTCTAAGTCTTGACTATCTTCGATATACCCTCTTAATTGATAACGGGTATAGGCTTTTAATTTCGACTCATCTATTTTTTGATATAAATACGTTGGATAGCACTCATCAAAGGTACCCAATAGCGTAACGTAATTCTCTTTGAATACGTCATCGCCTCCTTGGATGGTAATATCCGTACTTCCTCTCCAGCCACGGTCTAGTTGTCTATTGATCCCTCTGAAGTTTGGATCTTGAAGTAAATTCCGCTCATCACTAAGTCGCTTCGCATGTTTGACTTTCTCGGACAATTCTTGTTTTTCATCCAGACAAAATTCATCTGATAAACACTCAACTAAATTGGATACTTGATCAATATGATAATCCGTCACATCTGTTTTTAACCCGATTTGATTGGAAGAAGTAAACAGCTCATTCACCGCCTTTTGTGCTCTTTCTAAATCATATTCTGCCTCAAAGGTTACTTCTGCCGGAACAAATTCAATTCGATCTATATAAACTTCATTGCCTGAATTGAAGACATGAGCACTTAACGTAAATACACTTGATCCATTTGAAAAGTTAAACGGAGTAGTAAAACCTACAGTCCTAAAGCTTCCGGACTGTAAATTACTCCCACTACTCATAGTTGCTGAAAAATTACCCTGATTAATAGGTCTTCCGTCAATTGATGTATGGAATTGTAAATTTGTAGTAGAAGCGTAGCGAATTCTTACCCGATATCTTTGTGATAATGGTGCAGTAATATTTACTCTTAAGGTTGAAATCTGGCCAGGTGAAGTTCTTCGAAGAATATCTCCTCCTGTAAATCCTGGTCCTTTAACGACAGAAGTTCCAGAGCCAAGATTAGTAGATTTTGTTAAAGGTATTTGTGTAATTTGTGATGAAGGAATTATATTATTAAATTCAGCACTGCGATGCTGCCAAGAAAACGTTGGAGCTCTCAAGGTGTAAACTGCTCCAGCTGCTTGGCTCAGCATTGTAACATGACTCAATCGATGGCTAAATCCCGCACGAGGTGGTACACTATTATCCTGTGGCGGTATTACATCTAGTGAATCGACTGTACCCCTTTGTCTATATATAGTGGAAGGCAAGTTGGTCGTTAGGGAGGCAAAAGAAAACTCCGTTCCATCAAGGACAAACAGTTCCTGATTATTTGGGCCTGAACCAAGTATAATTCTTCTATATAAAGGTGAAGATAATGTTCTAAAAATCCCCAAACCAGTTAATGAGACAAGTACGGGTGGAGCTGCATTCCCCGCATTCCCAAATAAAGGGAATGCGAATTCTGGTCCTGAAAACCCTACAGGAGAAGCTGTTATTTGATGCCCTGACCAATAATTAAAGCCTCTATGCACATCAGTATAAATGGTTATACTATTAAGGATATCCATAAGATGTGGTTGCCTAATATTCTGTTCTATTCTCTGAGCCATTCCACGAAAACTACCATCAAAATTTTCTAATACTGGGTTCGTATAAATTTCTCTTGTTAATTGGGAAACTGTTCGAATTGGATACCTTCGACTATCATAATTTGAGAATAGAGCAACGATATCTAATACAGTAAGTGTTAGCTCTCTTCTAAATTGATTATACCTTACCCAATCTCTAGAATCCGGTCCCCATACACGCTCTAATCCCGTATTGTACCAGCGCACAGCATAATCTGTATAGTTGCCAATAAGCCTAGTTAAATCATTATAACGACTATTGATAGTCGCGGCATCAAATCCCCACCTTTGTCCAAACACTGAAACATCTCTCAAAACTGATAAATGTAAATTTGCAGCTTGAACATATACTGATAAAAGAGGAACTTGATAATTTTGAACTGCAAAAAGAGGAATAGCGGTTGTAAGGGCACTGTTCATGTCATTGAATTGAATACGCATCTCTTCTCTTAATGCTGGATTAGTAGGATCTGCTTCCCACTCTCTAAAAGATTCTGCGTAAATTTGATAAAGATTGCTTAGTCCTTCTAATCTAGAAATGGCTTGGTTCCTAGCGAATTCTTCTATTCTTTGGTTAATTAACTGTTCAATTTGTACAAGAAATGCGTCCCATTGAGAGGGACCAAAAATTCCCCATATTATATCAACTAGTCCTAACACAAATCCAGCACCGGGAACAAATTCACTCAAAAGAAATTGCGTTAGCGACAAGGAAATATCGATTGGGGTGTAACCACATGCCCATCAACTTAAGAATTTGCACTACCCCCAAGTGTCAAAAAACGTTATTCTTTCTAAAAAGCTAGCTAGAAAGGATGACATTTTTTATGAATCTTTCAATTCAAGATGAATTACAACTATTTTCTGAAGAGCTGTATCGTCATTTAACCCCTTCTCTTTTGGAAGAACTCGCTAAAGAATTAGGTTTTGTAAAAAGAAAACGAAAGTTTTCAGGAAATGAATTAGCTACCATATGTATCTGGGTCAGTCAACGTACAGCGAGTGATTCTCTCGTTCGACTATGCAGTCAATTACACGCCGCCACAGGCACTCTTATGAGTCCAGAAGGACTCAATAAACGCTTTGATAAAAAAGCGGTTGAATTTTTGAAATATATTTTTTCTGCATTATGGAAAAGTAAACTTTGTAAAACATCAGCCATTTCAAGTGCAGCACTCACGTATTTTCAACGAATCCGTATTTTAGATGCGACGATTTTCCAAGTACCGAAACATTTAGCACATGTATATCCTGGGTCAGGTGGTTGTGCACAAACTGCAGGTATCAAGATTCAATTAGAATATGACTTACACAGCGGACAGTTTTTAAACTTCCAGGTAGGTCCTGGAAAAAATAATGATAAAACATTTGGAACAGATTGCTTAGATACCTTACGGCCGGGTGATCTGTGTATTCGTGATTTAGGATATTTTTCATTGGAAGACTTAGATCAAATGGATCAACGTGGCGTGTGCTATATATCAAGACTTAAGTTAAACCATACCGTCTATACGAAAAATCCATTTCCAGAATACTTTCGAAATGGGACAATCAAAAAACAGTCACAGTATATCCAAGTTGATTTAGAGAACATTATGCACACGTTAAAACCAGGACAAACGTATGAAATAAAAGAGTCGTATATTGGCAAGAATCAAAGATTATTTACAAGAGTAATTATCTACCGATTAACAGAGGAACAAATACTGGAACGTAGAAAAAAACAAAGCTATACCGAAAGTAAAAAGGGGATTACATTTTCAGAAAAGAGTAAACGATTAACGGGTATCAACATATATGTTACGAATACGCCTTGGGAAGTGGTTCCGATGGAACAAATCCATGATTTTTACTCCCTCCGCTGGCAGATCGAAATCATATTTAAAACGTGGAAATCTCTATTTCAAATTCATCATTGGCAAACTATCAAACAAGAGCGATTAGAATGCCATGTGTATGGAAAACTCATTGCCATTTTTATATGTTCTTCCACGATGTTTAAGATGCGCCAACTTCTGTTGCAAAAGCACAAAAGAGAACTAAGCGAATATAAAGCAATTGGGATGATTCAAGATCATCTATCCCTGTTATATCAAGCGATACAGAGAAACACCCGTATAATAACAAAGGTTTTAATCCGCCTGTTTACCCTACTAAAGAAAAATGGCCGGAAATCCCATCGATATGAGAAGAAAACTATCTTTGATATTATGGGTGTTGTCTATGAGTATAATGGATTGAGAAAACAAAAGAAAGCTGCATAAGAAAAAAATGAAACCCGTTAGGGTTTATTTCGTATGCTCATTTTTAAGAGGATTATACTGTTTAAAAGTTTGTTCATTTCAATTAATGGAAAACCGTAGAGTTTCTATCCTTAAGTTGATGGGCATGGGGTGTAACCAGTTTCTATTCTTTCTCCACCTAATACTTCTACTTCAGGGTTACTTAAACAATTATAAGGAATGCATTCATTGATGTTCGGATTGTTATCCATAAGTTACCTCCATCTCTTTTATTAAGATACCAATTCATTATGATATAATACTGTTTTTCATTACTACAATTTAAAACATATGACTCATCTTATGAAAAAATGCACAAAGTGCAACTAATTTTACTAAATATCAATTTTTGACCCAGGGTGTTAACAATCTACTTACTTCTCGCCCATTATCCATGCTTTAGACTTTACAATGTTTAACCAATGCATTAAGGGTTTGTATTCCGTTAACTTATTTTAAAGTCTTATTACTTTTTATACTTATATATAAAATCCACTTTTCCTATTTTACATATACAAATTGAGAATTTGCGGTAATGTAGAAATACTTACACTTATACATGTTAGAACCATTTACCTGCAATTCATCTTGAATTGTAAATGCTTCCCCTTTTTTTACAGTCTTAATCTTATCATTCCAATTAGCAGAACCATAGACCCATAATTCGTTTGTATCTACAACAACTAATTTACCAATATTACTCGTTTGTCTACGGGCAAAGTAAATATAGGAAGAGTCATATTTCACCCATGAATTACCTAGGTTCAGCCAGCCCTCACGTTCTTCCCAAACAATATAAGATTCAGGTTTGTTCAATTTACGAATTACATCACTACTCGTGCTAGGTCCTCTGCGAAGGTTAATATTTACACCTTCCATGTAAGCAATTCCTAATCCTTGTGTACCCGCATCCTTGTTATGATTCTCTACAACCATATCGTTTAGACTATCTTCAATCATCCTCTTGAAACCCTCAAATCCACCTGGTCGATTAAATATCGGACGTGGACAGTTCTTTCCACTCCAATGTTGATGGGAAACTACGTTCCCAATCTTTAATCCAAGGTGAGCCATGAGAAACTTAACGAGACCCGCAGCATGGGTTAAGGCTTTTTCAAAATTACCATCACGATTTTCACAAATTTCAATGCCGATAGACGAGCGATTACCCGCTCCATTCCCGTCTCCGGCATGCCAACCATTCTCATTTAGTGGTAAGTGCTGTACAATCCGATGATCGTCTACCGTAAAATGCCAGGATACACCAGATGATCCACCACCATTGTTAACATATCTAGCATGCGCTCTTGCATCTGCACCTGCATTTTGGTTTGCAGTGGTGTGAATTGTGATATATCTTGGATTCATGGTATATGCAGGACGGTTACGGTTTCCTTTTGGAATGATATTACTTTCAAAAGGTATTTTATTAATTTCTTTAACATTGAATACTGTCATATAGCTACATCTCCTATCAGATTATTTAATACGCTTTCAATCTTTCTTAAATACATATTTCTATATTTATGAGTACAGTATATCTCTGTCCTGAAATAAAAAAGCATAGATATTTTCACCTATTGATGAAGTTAACCATGCTTTTCCACATAAAACATCTAAAATGCCTTGAAATTTTAGGAATGGTTCTTAAAAACTTCTTTTCGTGATGTATGATTTGATTTTTTTTCGATATACCTAAAAAGGAGCTAAAAGGAGCTAACAGTTGATTAAATCCTTTTAGCTCCTTTTTTATTTCAAATCGATATATATGTTAATTAACACAAGGAATTCAATCCCTCAATTCATGCAAACTACAGAAACTCTACAATAAAAATGCAAGTAATTAAAAAGATTTTATTTCCCTAAATTTAAGCAGATTTTTTATCCCACTTAAATATTTTATTTAAAAATTTATATATTTTTCTCGATTCTTTAGTAAAGAGTGGCCCTAAAATAGATAGGATAAGTACATATAGTGCTGAGAACGGTTTCAATACTGACATTAAACCACCCGCCATACCAATATTAGCCATAATAATTGAAAACTCCCCCCTTGACACGATTGTTAACCCAATATTTGTCGATGCTTTATGAGATAATCCAGCTTGCCTTCCTGCAATCATCCCTGCTACAAAGTTCCCAATGATTGTCAGTAGTACAGCACCTAACGTTAGCCATATCGCTCCACCTAACGAAAACGGATCTATACCTAAACCGAAGCTAAAGAAGAAGATAGCTCCAAAAAAGTCTCTAAATGGAACAACAAGATGTTCAATTCGATCACTATGCTCTGTTTCAGAAAAAACTAAACCTAACAGAAGTGCTCCGATTGCTTCCGCAACATGAATTGTTTCAGAAAAACCAGCGATAAAGAATAAAGAAGAAAATACTACTATAATAAAAATTTCATCTGAACTAATATTCAACAATTTATTTAATAACGGAGTAGCCCATCTAGCTACAATAAAGAATAAGAGCATATATCCCAAAGCTATACCAATTGAGGTAAGAGCACCTAAGAATGAAGCATGATCACCAAGGACTAAGCCAGAAACCACTGATAAATATACAGCAAGGAATATATCTTCAAACATGATAATTCCTAAAATTAGCTCCGTTTCTTTATTCCCTGTTCTTTTTAAATCAACTAGTACTTTTGCAACAATAGCACTAGAAGAAATTGTAATAACCCCCGCTATAATCAAAGTTTCTAATAAAGGGAATCTCATCAAAAATCCATATAGTAACCCCAACGAAAAATTAATCAAAATATAGATTGTTCCACCAATCGCGATAGAACGACCAGATTTAATTAGCTTTTTCATTGAAAATTCTAATCCTAGGTAAAATAGAAGAAAAAGTACTCCTATCCTTCCCAAGAAAGAGATTACACTTTCACTTTCTATAAATCTAAAATCGATTACACCTATTACCGGAGCGTGTGGGCCAACTAACATCCCCAGAACAATTAAAAAAGGAATAATTGAAAATTTAAGCCTTCCAGCGACTACTGCTGCAATTGCTACTAAAATTAGAGCTGTACCAACTTCAAAAATTAAAGTATCCATCTAGTCAGTCTCCTCTATTTGAAAGTAATTCATTAATAAGTTTTTTAACTTCGTTTCTTTCTCCAGAGACTACTAACATATCCCCCTTCTCGATAACAGATTCTGGTCCTGGGTTAAATAATTTTTTCATGTTTTCTCTTATAATGGCTATAACAGTTACATTGTATATTTTTCTTATTTCAAGCTGACCTATTGTTTTTTCAATGGCAAGAGCTTTATTTTCAACTTTAAACCATTCAATTGTTATTCCTTCAAATGCCATTTCAATTGTTTCTAAAGCTTGAGGTTTATATACCATTCCTCCTAATATTGCTGCGAGCTTTCTTGCCTCTGAATCACACAAAGAGACACTTGAGATACTTTCTTCGTGGTCTGTATCAAAATGATACATTTCTCTACGTCCATCATCATGAATCACGATTACCATTTTATTATTATCTTTTGTGACAATATGAAATTTATAACCGATGCCCGGCAATTCACTTTCTCGAATATTCATATAATTTCCTCCTCAGCAGTTTTTCTATACTCTAAATATGTCCAATTTCAATTAATTTAATATCCGTCTTAAACTTACTCCTCTATCTTGTTTAAGAAATATATTTTAGAAATTCACCCCATTGTGGATACTTATGATTAGGTAATTTCTGATTATATACATAAGTGAATACTATGAAAAAAATTATGGATGTTATGGAGAAAAATACTACAATTTTAGTTTTCATGATTTTTAAAGCATACTATTAACAAGGAGTTATTATCCAAATTCATCCCTTCTTTCTGTTTTTATACTTAATATCATTCAATAATCAAAAAACTTTAAAGACACCAAATAATGTTGCTTAATATAATTTATTTTTAAGTAACGCGAAAATTGTAGATTTAACAATATTTCAACATCTTAAATAACATTAATTCTTTTTATACAATTATCATTTTAGAAATTAAAAGGTCCTATATAAAGGAAAACAGAGAATGTAGCTTTTAGATTGTCCAATTGGTAATAATGGTCATACACTAGGCTTCCAATTTCGAAAGGAACGCGAACATCGAGCAAGACCATTGGCATAGAAATATAAAAAGACGTGTTGCAAAATTCTTAGGATTTTAAAGTATTCGTCATGCTTCACTTTCCTTAAAGGGCATTTAAACCGTTCATTCTATATAAAAAAAAACGAAGTTTATAAAGACCAAACTTCGTTTTTTCTACGTATGATAAATTGCAAAAATCACTAGCAATCATACCTAAATTTTATCTCTTAAAAATTCACAATAGAACCATTTTTTGCACCAATACATGTTTTACTAAGTCAAGTGAAAGTTACGTTATATAATTTAATCCTTCTTTCCATGTCCCTCTATAGTGAATTGTGAAACTAACTGTACCAATTCTTCTACTTTTCCCTTTACTTTGTTAGATTGATTGGCAATATCCTCAATTGAGATTGCCTGTTCTTGGATTGACTGTGCAGCATGACTTGTCCCATTAGCTACTTGTGCTGCTGTTTTAGAAACTGTTGACAATGATATATTCACTTCATCTGTTCCAGCAGACATTTCTTCTGTTGCTGCACATACCTCTTGCATTTGACTAGAAATCTTATCAATATCCTTTACAACAGAAAAGAATACTTGGTTTGCCTTCTGAGCGGCTTCTTTTCCTTCTATTGCTTTTTGTTTCCCCCTTTGCATTACATCAACTGTAGCTTTTGTATCTTGTAGAATATTTTTGATTAAATGATTTATTTCATTAGCGAACTCTTTAGATTTTTCTGCCAAATCCCTTACTTCTTCTGCAACCACTGCAAATCCTTTCCCATTTTCACCAGCACGTGCAGCTTCAATTGCAGCGTTTAATGCTAAAAGATTAGTTTGGTCTGCAATATTAGTAATTGCATCTAGGGCTTTATCAATTTGCTGCGTGCGTGTAACAAGTGTATCTATTACTATAGAGGTTTCTTCAACTACTGCATGTACACTATTCATTTGAAGGATGGATTGTTTTATTTCTTCACTGCCTGAATTTACATGTTCAGTTGTTTCAACGGACATTTCAGTAACCATTTTTGATGATTCAGCGATAGTTTGAACTCCGGTAGCAATTTCTTTTAATGATGATGAATTCTCTTGGATACTTATAAATTGTCCTTCTATTTTGGTATTTACTTCAGAAATATTTTGAACAACTTCATTTGATAGATAAGATGCTTTTTTTGTGTTTTTTAACATACCTTCTGTAGAAGAAATAACCTCGTTGGCTGTACTCTTTACATTTCCTATTAGTTGTTGTAGATTATCTAACATATTGTTAAAAGAGTGTACTATATGTCCTAATTCATTATTAGATTCATAAGAAGTGCGTATTGTTAAATTACCTGCAGATACTTTTTCCATGTCTTGTTGTAATAATATGATTGGTTGCTTGATTGCACGTTTAATAAAATAACCGATTAAAGTAACAATTATTATTGCTAAAACTGATATGCTAATAAACAATGTCATTGTATTTTTTATACTGCTGATATTAGATTTCTGTAACTGTTGTGCATTATTTTTGTTATATCTAATAAGTTCCTGGATAGATTCTATTGCCTTTTTAATATTTGGTTCAATCTCTTTTAAATAATATGTAAATAAGTCTTCATTATTGGATAAGTTTATATCTTGTATTTTTTTTATTTGTATTCTTAATTCATCAAATAATCCGTAAAAATCTTTATACAATTTTAATTCTTTGTTAGAACTAATTTTAGACTCAAATTGTTTTAATAACTTATCATTTTCTTTTCGAGCATCGTTGATCTCCGCCAGTAATTCTTTACTTCTTTTTTCATCTTTTGATATCATCATCTCCATTAAATTCATATTAACATGGAAAATATTCGCTTCTACAGATCCAATATGTTGGATTGACAATAAATTATTTTCGTACATGTTAGTTGAAGCATTCTTACTTTCTGCTAAACAAAAAAAACCTATTGTGGAAAGGGTTATACAAGCGACGATAGATATCGTTATCAATCCGTTTAATTTAGTGCCTATCTTACTATTTTTTATAAATGACAATCAAATTCACTCCATTGTTATAATAAGTTATTAAGAATTAGATTCAATAAATATAATTGTAATTCGGGTATATATTTCGAACTGTTTTTATTTTAATTCATAAGAAAAATTTTATTTTTCTTGATGTGTCTATCAAGGTTTCTTACTCGATCCGTTATAAAATTGATCTAAAGCAAGCTCCCTTCAATAGTCTTTATGCTATCAACATAAATATGGGTTTCTATATAGTAACGGAAAAAGTCTTTGTTGAAATCAACTGCTCATATATATCCAAAAAAGTTACTTTTAATATTGATGCTATAATATTATTTTCGTGTTTGCTGTTTCATTCGGAAGACATTCTATATAATAAATAAGCATATTAATAGTTTAAAGAACTATATGGATACATACCTCAAGTGTATTTTATAAATTAAACTTGAGGTATGCACATTATTAAATTAATCCATTTTTTTGTAGATTTCTGCTCAAGTGATAATATATTGGGTTTTATAGTTAAACTTTTTCAAAAAAACCCTTCTAATTTTATGTCCGTATATTCAAATAACACATTTAAAATGTTACAGTATTCTCATTAAAAAATTCCATCCTCGGTTAGCTGAATAGTAGTCTGGATCATCAGTAATTATAGAAGAGCTTTGAATTTATGAATATCTCCAATATGTCTAACTTTGCCTGCTTTTATTCATTACCTTATATTGAACTAAGGGTAATCATTCTCCAAGTTATGAGTGAAGACTCCCTCTTTGATTTTCACATCTAATAATACCGTTATATAGGCAATAGTATGCGGGAGCATAATAATAGATTAAACCGTTTCCACATAATCTAAAATTCCATGGTTTTTGTACGTCAAAGTGTTTGTAGAATTACATTTTGCATTTAAAGTTACGCTCCCATTCTCTAGGAATGGTGTACCAATTTTACCATGTACTTCGCTCGCTATCGCAATTTCATTTTTGTAACATATGTTATTGTATTAGAATATATTTTACGAATTCCCATAAAATTAACAGTTTTTCAAAATTGGTTACATCCTCTAAATCACCTTGTCTAACACAAAGTGTGATATTAATAATTATTTTGGGGCCCACTGGCAATGGACCATATAAATTTTTGGATTTAAAATCTTACACGTTCACATTAATTTCAATACGAAGTAAGCTATTTCCCCTAGATTATTAACATAGAATTGAACTAAATACTGAGATTATTTCCCTATATTAAGAACTCAGTCCTCCCTTTGTTTCATAAATGTAAGTAGTTATTTCACTGTAAAATTTTCTATTTCTACAGTTATCGCTAAAATCCATATCCATATTTAATAATATTTTTGTTAAAATTCACCTTATATTCTTCCCCCTATCTTACACATAATTATTTTACTAAATAACTTTTATTAATTTAGCTCATAATAGTGTCCTACTAAGAAATCATTTTGTTTTTCCTTAATGATAATCATATATATATAAGTATTTAAAAGCTAATTTTCACTAAATTAAACATAAAACACATAAAATAATTAGTTTATTAATTCACAAACATATATTATGATTATAAATATATTGCAATTTTGACATAAATACTCATATTTTCATTTGGAAACAGTACCGAGGTTTAATAATGTCACAAAAAATTAATAATAGTATGCAATGTTATTTCTTTAAATTTAAGTATTTTTATTATCTCATTCCTTTTAATTGTATTTTTGAAAACTTTTATGTTATCTATGGTTATTTTTTTGTATAGCTGAAATATCATTTTACTATTTGTGAATTCCTAAGAATAAAAATAAAGAGGTTGCCTCAGAGTAATCATTCAACTACTTTAAGACAACCTCTAACATCCATACATTATATATACTTAATTTTAGTAGATAGATCAAAAACTATAAACTTATATTTACATAAGAACCTCAAACTTTAATAAAGTGGTGAAATATTAGTTGGTACAAGCATAATATTCATAAGATCAAATTGAGTACCGGAGTTTAATGTTACATTTATATCTAATGGTACATCAGAATTACTACTTGCTACTACATTACCGATATTAATATCTGAAAAACGAGCTCCATTATCATTAACTCCATCGTTATTTGTAGTAGTATTAACATTTGTAGCAGTATATACCCTACCGTTTATAGTAACTCGAATAGTGGAATTTCCTATTGAAGAAACTCTTAAATAAAGATTGTAACTATTTCCATTCCCTCTAAGCGTATAACGAGCTGTCGTGTTGTTTTGTTCAAACCTTAAAGAATCACCTTGATTTCCAAATTTTTCAGAAATAAATGTTCGTGTTTGATTATTCACTTGAGTTGCATGTATCGGCGAAATAGTAAATCCTGTATAGTCATTTGGCGCTAAATGAATCATAGAACCATTTTCATGAACAGCATGGATATTATTTTTTCTGTTATGCACAGATACCATATAAGCTCGTGCTCCACCAGGTGTTCCTGAAGGACTTGCTATATTTCTTATTTCATTATAGTGTAACGGTCTTCTTAAATCTTCATTTCTAACAACTAAAGGAACTCCAGAAATATTACGAATAAAATAATCTGGGAAATAGTTTGAATTACCGCGAGCTGTAAAAGCACCACTCCTTAACCCTAAAGTTGTCTCAAAGGATTCTGTTTGCCAATTTGTAACGGTGGCAACGCCCTCCCGATCTGAACCTGAATCTAGCCAACTCCTAACAAATGGCGTTAACAATGGGGGGAGAAATGTGCTACAATTAAAATTTTGATTAAACGGAGATGCACCTATATCACCAGACGAAATTCCTCCACTGTAATTAACCCTTGCAGCAAGCAATGCGTGAGTTGTAGTAGAACCAGGTAAACCAACTATATTAGGGAAGGTATTAGAAAGCCTAGCACCACTAAATCCATTTAACACATAATTTGAATTAACTTGGAAAAGAGAATATAAAAATGGCCAGTCTTGTGAAGTAAATGATTGGGTCTGCTGTGGTCCACTACCACTTGCATATAAATTAGCACCGGAAGATACTAGAAGACTTTGATATTTAAACAACGACCAGATAGATACATACTCAAATACATTTAAAAACATATATGTTCTAAATTCTAACATATCGTGTAAACGAGTGTTTAAACCTTTAAACGCACTTTGATACGTATTTATACAATAGTTAGAGTAATCTCTTGTATAATTTTTCAAGTAATCTCGATACGTACGTAATGTTGCTGCTGAAATTCCCCATTCATCTGCATTTAGAATAACATCTCTAATAAAAGAAAGATGTAAATTGGCTGCCTGTGCAAATAAAGGTAATAATAACAGTTGGTATCCTTGCATCTGGAACTGGGGTAATCTATTTAGAAATAATTGTTGCATTGTATTAACTGAAGAAGTTATTGATAAAGGAACAGCGTTTCGGTTAGGGTTCAAAAAATTATCTACTTGTCGATTAAACTCTTCTACATTTGCTTGCAGCCCTGTCAATTCCGCATTTACACGGGCAAGAGTGTCTGTATTAAGTCTTTGATTCAGGAATTTTTCTGTCTCTCTTAAAATATCTTGCATTAGATTTGTACTACCACTAGGAAATATTAAATTCCGTAACTCACTTAGTATCCTTTTTCCAACAAGACTCCCCACTTTCTTTAACAGAAAACTAGCCACAGTTCCAACAATAGGATCTAGGTATAAACTATGATTATTTTTTTTCCACTCCGTCCATTCCTTTTGTACGGTATCTAATGATTTGTGTTGAAAACTAAATGGATCATGAGCCGCTACATTATACGCATCACAAATAGTAGTTCTTCCGCTATTCAATACACTATTCATATAAAATTCCTCCTTAAATATTAAGTAATATATTAAAATTAAAGATACTAAATTAGCCTGATAATAACGAATATTTTTAAGAAAGTGCTTATTTACAACCACAATTACAACTCTAACTTTGATTATAATTATTAATTAAGTCTTAAACATAGGAATCATTCTCACTTTTGTTATACGCATAATTTGTATATGGTATAGGAAGGATCATACTTTAAACATGAAAGCCTACATTTAGCCATCCATCATGCTCCTCCCTAAATCATCTACAGTAATACCCAGCATATACCAGATGAGACACCACCATTATTTGCAAATCTAGCATGTTCGCTTGTTTCTGTATTTTGGTCCACTAGTGTGTAAATGGCGATTTTTCTTGGAATCATGGAATAAGCAAGAAGATTCCAAGTACCTTTTGTAATGATATTACTTTCAAAAAGTAATTTATTTATTACTAGTATAAAATTTGAAAACTGTCACAATACCGAAATTCCTAATCATTCCAGTTGATTATTTTATTTCTCAAAAATTACCCTTCATCTTTCTTAAATCTAGTTAATCATCCATTTACCGCTTTCTTAACTGCTTCTATTCTCCTTTCCATACGTTACATTAACAGGTGTATTAGAGAATCCATTTTTCAAAACAAAAATTGTTTGGTTAATTTTCAAACATGTTCAAACTATTTATACAATTATTAGAATTGGATATTATCTCCTGTTAATAATTTTCCCTGCCGTATGAGTAAAGTATATCTTTAATTTAAAAAGAAAAAGCATAGATATCTTCACCTATAGAAGAAGATATCTATGCTTTTTTTGAACTACCCCCACTTTCACTTCATTTAGAAGTGAGGGATTCCTAAGTAAAGAATTCTATCGAACTCTAATTGATTAGGCTATCTCCGCAGTCCTTTCGGTTAGAAGTCATATTGCTTCATTCTTTAGATTGATACTTGCGTTAATATCCCTATCATGATGTGTACGACAAGAAGGACAGTCTCACTTACGTAGGTTTAGATTTTTAACGTCTTTGTTTTGATATCCACAACAAGAACATTATTGGCTGGAAGCAATTGTTTTCGATAAGACAATAACTTGTTTTCCGTACCATTTTGCTTTGTATTCCAACATGGCTTGAAATTGTGACCATGATACTTCACTAATTGCTTTTGCTAACTTGTGATTCTGTAACATATTCGATACTTGCAAATCCTCTATACCGATAACATCATGGTTTTTGATGATTTCAGTCGAGATTTTGTCTAAGTAATATTTTCTATATTTTTCCATTTATTAATAAATCCTAGCTACCTTTACTCGCTGCTTATTCCAGCGAGAAGATCCTTTCGTCCTTCTAGAAAGAACATGCTGTACTTTCGCCACCTTCGCTTCTAATGAGCGAAAAAATTACGGATTTTTATAGGTTGTTCCATCTGACAAAATGGCAAAATCTTTTAGTCCCATATCCATTCTGATGTAAGAATGTGTTTTCGGAAGTTCTTGTACTTCTGTTTCAACTAACAATGAAACAAAGTATATGCCAGAAGGGTTCCGTCTAACTGTAGCATTTACAATACGTCCCTTTACTTCGCGACTTTCGGCAACTTTATTTTTTACCTACACTGGCAATGTTTTCGTTTGTTTAATTTTGTGGTATATGATTGTACGTTGTTCTTCTTAGATTTAAAGCGCGAGGCGCTGTTTTATTTTTTGAAAAAGCGTGTATACGCATCTGCAAGATTATAAACAGACAAATGAATCACAATAATATCCACTTCTTTTAGCCAAACAAACTCTTTCTTCATGGCAGGAACTTTGGCAGAACATGTACCATAGGTCAAACCTCTTCCTGCCTCTTTATATAAGTCATCCCATAAGGAAAGAAAATGATTGAATACAAAGCGAGAACAACCAATCGTTTTATTGATTAGAATTGCTTGTGCTTGATTTGGAAAGATATAAAACTTATAAGCTTTATTAATCATCATTTGATTCACCTCCATTTCTGTATATGGCTACCATACACCGAACGTGTATTCTAAAGAGAGGCAGTCGCGATTTATGTATGTTGAACAAGCCAATTCATCTCCAACCTACTCATTGTGCTGTGACCCTTCACGCTCCTTGAGGAAGGAATCTTCTTGGCTAAAATGATAAATGAAGGAGCTACCTATTCACCAATTGTTATAAAAACACTTTAATCCTCCATCAATATAAGCCTTATGAGATAGTTAATTTCGTCTGATATTAGTAAGGACTAAAAATCATATTATACTTCTACTGAAAAATATTCATTTACCTCTACACTTCCCCCCCTACTTTTATTATGTTTTTCTATACACTTATGTTAGAACACAGTATAAAAGATAAACATCACTCTTATAAGAGTGATGTTTATCTTTTATACTGTGTCATTTAAAGCAACTATGCATAAAACTATTCATCTATAATGCGTAATTCTAAACTGTCTACAATGAATTTCTCTTTCGTTTGTCAAATCGCTAACTATAATTTATCTATTTCTGGGAAACATTCTAATTCTTCTATGACATAACGAGGTGAGAATGAAGTGCCTTTCCTTACAATTCATTAACTTTAAATTTAAATACGTTTTTTCTAAGAGCCTTTTAATAATTGAGCTATATATACATCTTAGCAAACAAAATTGTGTTTTTCCATAATCAAGGACATTATACAAGAATTAGCTTTTAAAAACTGTTAATATTAGATCCCGATCTTACTTAATAGAGACATCGTAAAAATGTACAATAGGACCACCATATAAATTATTCCCTTGAGAAAGCTCTATATAAAAGTTATCTTTCTCAAATTTTGTAGTGAACATTTCAGAAACATCTTTAGCACCGCTCATATATCTTTTTTCAAATAACACTTCCCTAGAATTTCTAATCCTTACATTAGCATCTCCGGACACAGAAAAATACACTCTATAAGTTGAAAAACTATCTAATTGAAGGTTTTGTTTTAGAATCCCTCGTCCTCCCTGATAAAGAGTGAGTGTATTACCGCTAATATTAGTTGATCCCGTACTCGTCCAATTATTTGTATTAATTAATTCTGGACTTAATAACTTTTCAGAAGGACTAATTTCCAAAATAATAAAGTTATCTCCCCAAGCTTCATCTCCATTTTGACTTTTTAAAATTAAATACACTCCCTTTAAATCAGTTCCTGTAGTAAAACGTTTATTAATAGTTTGATAATCTTCTAAATTATTATTTGTATCTTCATAATGAATATATCCAGTATTTTCATCTTTTAAATGAATAGAAGGTTTTCCTTTAACAGTATATTGGATTACATACTCAGTTTTCGGTTTTAACTTATCTCCAATAAATTGTGAAATTCCTCCGTCCTTATGAACATATAAAGCTTTAGTTCCATTCACTCCGCCTGTATGATCTACATACGCATTCTTATTATTTGCTTTCCACGGCTCTAAATTGTCCTCTTCTATGGACCCGTTCTCTACAATATTGCTAATAAAACCACTTGGCGGGACGATCAATTTAGTTTCTTTATTGCTTAAGTCTGTTGCTAGCAGTAGTTCTCTTAAATATGATTTACATGTTAAAGTAATTAATCTTGAATTTTCATCAGCTTGGAGGCCAAACCCATTAATCGGAGTCAAAAATGTTTCACTGATGACACCTAACGGCATATACACCCCATCATCATTAGCACTTAACGTTCTATACTCCGCTTCACTTGATTCTACTTTTTTCTTATTTAAGTCAATTTCTCCTGTAGAAGAATCATAAAAATTCGCTGTTACCTCATATCTTAAAGTTTTCATTTTTTTAGTGAAATCAATTTTAGTAATTACATATTCATTTGGAAATACTATGTTATTTGTATAATAGATTTGTTCAGATTGATCTGGGCACAATAATTTATCCATATCACCATAAATAACTTCCGATAAGGAATCCTTATCGACTTGATAATTTTGTTTTAGCTTAGCCTCATATACTTTTAATACTGTAATTGAATCATTACTAATTTCAAACCCAATCAATGCATGTCCTGGTTTAGCTTCCACAATCATCTTTGCATCTTCATCACTTCCTTTAACTTTTGCATAATTAGGATTAGAAAAAGTATTAGAAAGTGTAGGGAGGATGTTTACTCTAAATTCCTCTTTTTCCTTATTTAAATGTTCATTCATAATAGAAGTATAATCAATATCTGCTAAGCCTAATAATTTTCGGCATGTTGTTAAAGTAAGAAAAGCTTTTGCTTGCAGAGCTGTTAATACAATTAAGAAGTTATAAACATTTCCGACCTCACTGCCACTTGTTTTCACATTTTCTTTAGTAATTAATTCCGATGCAGTTTTTAAAGCTGAACGCCCGAATAAATTATTTCCTACCATTACATCGTGGAATGTATTAAGGTAAAATTCAAAACCATCCACATCATTTTTTGTTACACTTTTCGCTAGTTCAGTTAACTCAGTTAACTCATCAAGAATATCTGCAGGAGAGCCATCCTTTTTTACTTTTGAACTAGTTTCTGTAGCAAAAGTTAATTCCTCAAATTTTTCGTTCACATATTTAATCCTTTGATACGCAGGTGTAATTTCAGTAAGTGTAGAGTTAATAAGTACATTTACATTAATAATATCCAACTTATCAGAAATCTCTTGCAATTGTTTACTTAAGTATTCTATTTGCAGACTTAGCGCATAATTTTGTTTCATTACATCACTCAACATAGAGGTAATTTTAGGTAGATATACCCGAAGCATCGTATTTATCGCATCGAGTTTGTTATTAACATCATTTAAAACTTGATTTTGTTCATTTGCAATTTTTAATATTTCCTTAGATAATTCTGTATTTAAGTTTCCCTGTGCGATAAGATCATTTAAGCTTCCATTCACCCCATCCAATTTACCAGAAATATCATTTAGTAACTGCTGATTCTTTAAAATTTCGTCTAGGGTTAGATCACCACCTGTATCCGTTTTAAAAATCATGTTCATAATGTCTTTGATACCAGTGGCAAATCCATAAATGCCATTAAAATAATCAATAAAACTTGGTAAGGCTCTTGTGCTTAATTTAGTATTATTCTTGTTCATGTTCATCTTCCTTTTCAGCTATTTTTTGTAACACTTATTTCTTGTAAACTTGTATTCTTAATTCTTTATTGGTAATTACTGATTATTAAACACTCATAACTTTTTATCAATTTCAATTGTATAAAATTAGTTTATATCATTAATGTGTTACTCAATTTTGCTTATTCTACTTTTTGAATTATAATATTTACCTATCAAATGGTCTTCCTATTCACAAAAATTCATTTATCCCTATTTTTTTACATTAAAGCACTCCTTTACTATATAAATTTTATTAACAGGCAATTTCCTAAATGTAAGTCGTTGTAAGGACTAATTACCCAGAAAATTATTAGAACTTAGTAAAACCTCCCTTACTATAAAATTGGATGCTATCACCTGTTAACACTTTCTCTGGGGCTATGAGTAAATTATATCTCCTATCTAACAAATAAAAGGATAGATAATTTCATCTATAGATGAAGTGATCTATCCTTTTCCTATAAATATAATCGATCATTTGTGAAATACCCTTCACTTAACCTCCTAACGTGCTCTCTAAAGTGGGGATTTCTCGGCTAATCGTTACGTCTAGTAACTATCGAATTGTACCAAAGGTTATTTTACTGCTATTTATACCAGAGCTATTGAACTACCCCAGCAGTCCTTGCGATTAGAAGCCTTATGGCTTATTGAGTTAATATCCGCATTATAGCGTGTAAGATAAGAAGGACAGTCTCATTTACCTAGGTCTAGATTTCTAACGTCTTTGTTTTGATATTCACAATGAGAACATAATTGGCTAGAATCAAATGTTTTCGATACAACAATGACTTATTTTCCATACCATTTTGCTTTGTATTCTAACAAGGATCGAAATTGCGACTATGATACTTCATTAATGGCTTTTGCTAACTTATGATTCTTTAAAATATTCGATACTTGCAAAACCTTTATACCAACAACATAGTGGTTTTTGGTGATTTCAGTTGAGCTTTTGTCCAGGTAATGTTTTTTATAATTTTCCATATATTCATGAATTCTATCTACCTTTACTCGCTGTTTATTCTAGTGGGAAGATCCTTTCATTCCTCTAGAAAGAACACGCTTTGCTTTCACCAACTTCTGTTTCAACTAACAATGACACAAAGTATCTACCAAATGGATTCCGTCTAACTGTAGCATTTACAATACGTCCCTTTACTTAGCGACTTTTGGCAAATCAAACAAGGCTTAGCTTCGGCAACTTTATCTTGTTTCCTACAACGCCAATGTTTTCATTGGTTTGTTTTGTCGTATAAGATTGTACGTTGTTCTTCTTAGATTTAAAGCGTGTAAAAGCATCCACAGAGTTGCGAACAGAAAACTGAATCGCAATACTATCCACTTCTTTTAGCCAAACAAGCTCTTTTTTCAAGGCAGGAAGCCACCCCTTGTTCGAAGAAAATTCATCTCCCACCTATACTCACTGGACTGTATCCTTTCACGCTCCTTGAGGAAAGAGAATTCTTGGCTAAAATGATAAAAATATTGGTTCATCTTTGATGTTGATATTTACATTACAGACTCTATTGAAAGTTACACCGTACTTACAAAAATATAATCCTTCTGAAAATTACATATTCCTCTCGCAGCTGCCACATGTTTTTGTAGAGGGAATCTATTTGTGAATTTTTACACATTATTTTCATTGTTCGTGTAGTTTAAAAACTAAAATAAGGTAAACATTCCCCTACCGTTATCAGTGTCATTTTTTCTAAGATAAATTGATTGCAACATATCTTTCATTTTTAGTCCTTCAATAGCTGTAACATTTAAATTCGTAGTTAACCTAATTAATTTTCTTATATTCAAAACTAAAGTATAATCCTATAACTGTTTCAATTTCTTTTTGCACAATTTTTTTCATATTTAGTTAAGATGGGCAGAAGGTGTTTACCAATGGATGTTTTTGCACTTTGAGAAAATCTAATTTATTAAGTCGAGAAATTGCATTCAAAAGCATTAATCGTTATATGTAGAATTAATAATATAAAACAACAGCATAATTCTAAACTAGCAGTGTTATGTTATAATTCACGGATAACCTGAAAAATAAGTCTGCATAGTTTGATAAATTATTATCATTTATGTATTTCACGTCAATACACTATTGGTAGTATAACAAGAACACTTAATCGTTCTTAAAATCCAATTTTGTTGACATGTCAAAATTTTCATTATGCATGACTGATTACATAATAAAGAAAATAAAAAATGCAATTACGCGCTGTTTGGCTAAGCCAAACCAAAAGAATCTCCTACCTATCGTTACGCACTTGGGGTAAGAGAATTCTTTCAAACAATACGTAAAAATCAATTATGTCTTATAAGTATTCTGTTCTTCAATTGAAAATAAATACATGTTATCAATTTCTAGTATCGATTTCATATAAGTTATTCCATACAAGGAAAGTATACATTATTTAGAACTAAAACCTTAAGTTTAGTTAAAAGGGGATAAAACTTTTCTAACATAACTTGAATCTTTTTGAATTGTTTTGTTTGAGATCCGAATTATAGGTATTGGGGTATTCGGGATTTGATAATTTGTCAGAATAACATCAAATTTATGCATACAATCTGGTTTTTGTTGTAGTGTTACAAAATCACCTAGCTCGTGATTGAGTTTATAATAAATAAACTTCTTTAAAGCTGATGAACCAGATAATAATAACAATCCTTTTTTATTATGATTTGAATGGACAATAAATAAAATATGGTATATTATGTAATTGATCTCATCGTTAGTTAATCTACTTTTATTTATTTTTTTATTCCAAGAAGAAATAAGAGGATAAATTCTATTATGTCCTTCTGAAAATTCATGATGTACAGTGTCAAATTCATTACCAAAAGCGCCTATTGATAAACCATACTTTTGAAACTTGTAAATTTTATGTAACCTGAAATACAAGTCATGTTTTATCTTTTCTTTTATTTCTAAACAAACATTTATTTCAGAAGATATTGTTTGGAATAAATGTTTGTTTTTATCATAAGTCTTTTTGTTTATTTTATAATAATAATCTGTGATCCTATTTTTTTCTTCAATGTTCCATTCTAATATTATTGAAAAAGCATTCTTAAAATAACTTAATTCATATTCTGTGAATTTTATATTGAAGAAAATTTCCAATTCGCATATAATTGAACTTATGCAATTTAAATTATTTGTATCAAGTATAGGAAGAAACTCTAAAACTTCTGACATATAATGTTTATTTGCAATTCTCTTTATAGATACACTAATAATAACTGCTAGCATATTATAATCTATTTCTACATTGTGAATTCTAGTAATGCTTTTAATTTTTTCTTGTAATCTAGAATCTAAATTGATTACTTCTTTATACTTTTGGATATTATAAAAGAACATTATATAAAAATATCTTAAGTTTATTTCTTGGCCAATCAATTTAATCGTTCTAAAATTAAAATCCAATCCAAAGTTCACAAGTATCTTCCGAAAGTTTTTCAGCATTTTTTTTAGTGTAATTTTATCTAGATATAACAACTGGGACCATTTTTCTAAAGAATAATATTTTTGATTAAATATACCGATTAATATTGTATAAAGTTCACTATTCATTAAATAGGGAATAATTAATTCGGAGAAATCGTTTGAAAAATCACGTTTTAATAGGTACCCTTTGGATTGAACACTTATTAAATCCCAATTTTCGGGAAGCGCTAGTTTTAACTGAGAAATGTCATTTATTATTGTTCTACTTGTACACTTTAAACTTTGTGATAAATCCTTGGAAGACTTTATTTCATTGCTATCAATCAAGGTTTCTAAAATTTGAAGTTGTCGTATTATTGATTTATCTTGTATTAAGTCTGTAATAAATTTATCCATTACATTTCTCCTCCCTTAATACTGAATTACTTATCACTAGGTAACATTTAACTACAAAACTCAGAATAGATGCTATTACCTCACGTTACTTTGCTAGCCTTAGTATTTCAATTTTATTTTCTATCTTTATTCTTATTTGATTCTATAAGGTCTAAAAAATTATACGTTAGCTTTGCATAGTATTTATAAGCATTTTTTCATATAAAGAAATATCAATTATCTGTACAACTGTATTTTAATATTTTATATTGTACAAAAAATGTAAAGTTTTGAGCACCCATGTTTACATAACGACAAAACTTCGCATTCTTAAAAGAGAAGTGATATCATGATGATTATAATTGTAAACGCATCCAAAAATATGCATATTCACAACTTTTTCAAACAATCCATTTTATAGCATTTGGTTTTTGTGATTATAAGAATATTAATGAGAATGGAATGTTTTATTGTAAAACAATTTAATTATGTATTCTTATTGATCCTTATAACTCCGTCCCTCCTTTTTTATCACCGTATTCCCAAATGAAAAGAACTTCAATTATCTAATTCCTCTATAACAAATAATTATAGATAATTAAAAGATACCTTAATTATTTCCTAATAAAGCATACATATTTTCATCTATTAATGAAAAGTTTTATTACAAAATAGATAAGGAAAATCAAAAATAGATATTTTAAGAAACGAATCCAAAGAAACTACCATCTTAATGATTATTGGATTTTATTTTCCCCTTTGAATTATCTTAATATATTTAAAGTTCTAAAATACAAGTTTTATACTAGACCATAATACTCTTTTTTCAAAAATCCCCTTATGTTTTACTTTGTGCTTATATAAGATTAAGAAGTAAAGGTTTTATATAGCAAAGAAATATTCCACATTTGATACTCTAGTTGAACCAAAATATCGGCATATAAAGCGTAACTTATTCAAACCTTCTGAATCTCAAAGTATATATAATACCTTATTGTAAATGTCAAGATAAACATGTACATTTTCGCTTGTTTAAGCATGTACAAAATCAATCATTTTCTTTGCTAAAATGATCTTTAATTCGATAGGATTGTCCTACAATACTGACCACCGTGGCATGATGTAAGACACGATCTAGTATGGCATTGGCGAGTTTAGGGTCCTGGAATACTTCGTCCCAAGACTTGAAGTTGATATTGGTCGTTAGGATGGTACTACGCTTTTCATAACGCATATCGATTAATTGAAAGAATAATTTTGCATCCTCCGGATCAATAGGCAAGTACCCAATTTCATCAATAATAAGTAATTTGTATTTTGTATAGTGCTTTAAACGAGATTCTAGGCGATTCTCAATCTTGGCACGTTTTAAATTTTGAAGTAAATCATGACATTTAATAAAATAAGTACTTGTTCGCTTTTTAGCTGCTGCTATACCAATAGACGTGGCCAAATGGGTCTTACCAACACCACTAGGTCCTAAAAATACTATGTTTTCTTGTTGCTCTAAGAAACGTAGAGAAATAAAATCTAAGATTTGTTGTTTATTAATACTCGGCTGGAATTCGAAATCAAACTCATCAACCTCCTTTCTATGAGGAAATGCGCCCATTTTCACCATAGAATGAATCATATTTTGTTCTCGTACATCAATCTCATAGTTTGTCAGTTTAACAAGTGTCTCTACGAAGGATAATTCATTATTAATGCTAAAATCGACTACGTCACCTAAATGTTGTGCCATTTGTTTTAATTTTAAATACTCTAGGTTTGTTGTTAATTGTTGATAGCTATTCTTCATTTCTATATACCTCACCAATTACTGATAAATTTTGTTTCGCCAAATTGTCAATGTTCGGATATTTAGGTAGTGACTTAGCCAATGCTTTTTTATAATGTTCTTCTTTATAATTGAGCTTAGATTGGCTGATTTTATGTTGTACAATTAACTTCATGTTATGATAAACATATATTTGATTATCATATACTTGTAAACCGACGGTTTTACCTTGATATTCAGCTGGAACTGAGTATTGATTCGATTTGTAAGATATCATGCCTGATGTATTAACTTTTACAAGTTTATGCTTAATCATATAGGAATCTCTTATCGCGCTCTTCGGGAGTGGTTGTAGGAGATTCTTTTCCTGTTTTAGGGCAAACACTGGAATCTTACCAGTCCCTTGATGAAATGTTTGATTAATTCTTGCACATAATTTTTGCACAAATTCATGTAATTCTTCAAAAGTGAATCTTCCTTGATAAGCATGAATTTCGTCTAGAAGTTTCATTGGCGCTTCTACTTTCCCTTTGGTATTTGGTCGCCCTGCGATACAAGGTTGTACCTTAAATCCAAAATCTTGAGCGAATTGGGCAAACTTATTGTTAATCGTTCCTGTAAAGTGTTCTGTTCGAGCTTCATCCATTACCGTCTTCATATTATCCGTGACAATTACCTTCGGTACACCACCAAACATTTCAAATGCCTCTGTCATAAATGACATTAAAACACTTTGTGATTTTGAAATATTCAAATGAAAAACTTTAAATCTCGAGTAGGACAATAAAAGTACAGCTACATTCACATATACGATTTCGCCACTTTTGGTTTCAAATCGTATGCTTTCTTTCCAATCTAATTGAGCTTGTTCTCCTGGAGGTGTCTCATAACGGACACCCACTGAATGACCTGATAAAATACGCTTCCCCTCATCAAAATATGTTCTAAATTCAGGCTTTCTATTAATATAAGCACGAAATGCAGACTGTGAACATTTTAAACCGTGATTGTCTGTTAGATACTGCCATAACACTCGTTTGTAGTAGAAGATTTGTTTAGAATCACTAGATAAAAGAGCTGCAATCACTTCATAATATGTATCGATTTTCGATGTTTTATTTTTTGTCCCTTTTGGTGTAAAACCATTCAAATACTTATCTATGGTACGCCGATCCACATTCAATTCTCTGGCTAATTGACTTTTATTTATCTTCATTTTTAAGTTCCCCATTAGTTTTTTAAAATTTGGTAAGTCTGAAAGACTTTTAACCTCAAATTCTGTTTGAATATCTAGCTTAATATACATACTAACCACCTCAGAGTCAGTATGGAGAATCCAATTGAAAATGTACATATTTATTCAAGCGTTAATGTACATATTTAAGTTAGCATTTATACCTTATAAATAATAAAATAGTTCAATATCCTTCTTTTACTTTACAGTCATAACAAAGTGATTTACAGGCTTGTATTTTTAGCATACTAAGAAATACGGCAATATTCATACCATAAATATTCAACTGCAAATAGGCCTTAAAGCATTTTCTATTCTGATATTTTTTTCTGGATTTAATTAATAAAATTCAAATATATTCATCTCTTATCTGTTATTAGTTCTATGTTGGTTAATATAGATTCTTCTGTGTATTAAGATAAACGAAAAAACAACATAAAATAATAGAGTTTCAAAAAAATAGCCCTCCACCAGACCATTTTTGGTCAGATGGAGGGCTATTTTTTTCATGTTTTGACAAGTTGCGGTGAGATAAGCCTGCATTTGGACCGACTTCAGCCCCTAAATCGAGCATATCGATAGCCATGTAGTTCTTTGGCGTCCGCAAAGCTTCGCTCTATAGTTGAACAGCGTACTTTGTACAACTTTTTCCCTGTAACTGTTAGTTTGTTTTTTTTAACGATATCCTTATATTTCTACCATATATGATGAGTGATAACTTTTTGTTTTTGTTTCTTTGAAAAACATACCTCACGTAGCGGACAAACAGCGCAGTCTTCTGGGTTGGATTTATAGTGACGATATCCTTCACGATCCGTTGTCGCATACTCTAAAATACACCCCATCGGACAAGCAAATGCACATTTCTTCTACATATTTAAATTGGCTTTTTGGTACTTCCTTATTTCGTTTTCCAAATCGGTGATACCCCATCACCATAAATATATTTCTCTCCGATAATTTCTTACAGATATACCCTGTAAAATAGCCTGCATCAAGAGCTACTGCTTCCACTTTAAATCCGAATTTATCAATTTGAGCTTGTAGACGCGCTAAATATGGCTCGGAATCTGCCATATTTCCAGCCGTTAAATAAGTATCTGTAATAATATTGTACTTCGCATCAGTCGTACGATGGTCTAAAGAAATGAAAACCGTTCGGTTTTCCATCTCTCATTAAAAATCCACTATCTGGATCCGTAGTACTTATACGAGTTTTTTTAGTGGGAGTATCACTTTCCTTTCTGGGTTTTAATTCTTTTTTTCGTGTACCTCACGATCTTCAATTACCGCAGCTTCTAGTTCGTCTATGTAAAAATTTTCCTTTTCTTTTTTATATTTATATACAAACTTATTTTTATTAGCATTGGCCTTAATGTGCGTAGAATCTGTCATCAGCGCACGTCCTCCCACCATCCGGTACTCTGTCGCTTGCCTCACAATCTCATCAAAAATTTCTTAGAAAATATTTGTATGAATAAAGCGAGTACGACGATTCCAACTGATTGTAGAATGATCTGGAATAGTATCTGATAGAGAAAACCCTAAAAACCAACGGTAGGCGATATTCGTTTTAATCTCTTTTTCCAATTGACGCTCCGAACGAATACCGTAAGAATATCCAATAAACATCATTTTAAATAAAACGATAGGATGGATTGACGGACGTCCATTGTTTTCACAGTAATAAGGGCGTAACTTCCCTTCAATAAAATCAAAACTAATTGTCGCTTCAATCGCACGAAGGAAATGATCTTGTGGAACCAACTCTTCTACAGAAACAGATACACGTTCATCACGATGATTTTTTAAAGCACCCATCATAAAAAGAGGTTCAGACACAAAAACAGGCTGTGGAGAAGACTTTCTCCACAGCCTGAAGATAAACGAAAAAAAGTTCTACTCCTATTGAGTAGAACTTTTTTTCGTTTATCTCGGTAAATAATTAAGTAACTGTAATATTTCTCTTTTAAATTTTGGAGTTGCTTGTTTTAGTAATGATGGTACTTCTCTAAAGTGATTTATTAGGGCTTTGTTAATTTTTGTAGAGTAATCTTTTTTATCTCCTGTAAGTATATCTACTATATCTTTTTTTAATGGATTACTAACTTTCCCCCACAAAAATTCTGATTCCTGAAAATGCTTATTAATAAAAATTTTGACTTGATTAATAAAAGGGTCATTTTTTTGCTGTATAGCGTCTTGTAACTGCAATATTGATATGTCATAATTTTGAGTTACTTGTTTTTCCTTCACATGACTTATATTCTCAGCCGCACTTACACTTGATCCGAAAGCACCTAAACCACTAACCCCAATTACACCTGCCAAAGCAATACTTGTACATTGTTTTACTAATGATTTCGATTTAATAACTTTCATAACGCTTCCCCCATTTATAATTTAGATTTTCTTACAGTTAAATTTTACCATGTTTTTTCACCTGATTAACTGTTAAATGTTACAATAAAACGAATTATTATAATAATTATATATTCATAAAATAATGCAATTAACTTTTTCAATTACATGTCCATTTTTAGCAAGTTGATACTTTTCGTTATATCCCTTTTACTACGACCATTTCTCTTTGCACAAATTCATTCAAAAGATTGGACTGATTACACCTTTACTTTTTTAAACAGAGCGAGAATATAATTAATTGCATAGCTTTTGAATGCAACTGTTAAACAAAATAATAAGATGAGTAGACTGACGCCCATTATTTCCACAATAATACGGACATCCCCCTCTTCAATCAAATTTGGTGCGGTTTTTATTGTACAAAACTAATACACAATTCCCCTATATTTTTCATATAAATTTCCATAAGAAATCTCTCCTGTTCCTCTCTTTAACACACAAAAACAAATTATTCCAAAAAAATAAGGATGTGGAAAATACCTTCTCCACATCCTTGAAAACCGTAGCTTGATTTCAAACTACCTCTTTAAGTTGAACTATCCCCACTTTCACTTCGTTTAGAAGTGGGGGATTCCTAAGTAAAGGGTTCTATCGAACTCTAATTGATTAGGCTATCTCCGCAGTCCTTGCGGTTAGAAGCCTTATCGCTTCATGCTTTAGATTGATACTTGCGTTAATATCCCTATCATGATGTGTTTGACATGAAGGGCAAACCCATGTACGTAGGTTTAGATTCTTAACGTCTTTATTTTGATATCCACAACAAGAACATAGTTGGCTGGAAGCAAATGTTTTCGATACGACAATGACTTGTTTTCCGTACCATTTTGCTTTGTATTCTAACATGGTTCGAAACTGTGACCAGGATACTTCACTAATTGCTTTTGCTAACTTATGATTCTTTAACATATTCGATACTTGCAAATCCTCTATACCGATAACATCGTGGTTTTTGATGATTTCAGTTGAAATTTTGTCCAAGTAATCTTTTCTAGAGTTTGATATGTATTCATGAATTCTAGCTACCTTTACTCGTTGTTTATTCCAACGAGAAGATCCTTTCATTCTTCTAGAAAGGACACGCTGTGCTTTCGCCAATTTCTCTTCTAATACTCGAAAAAATTCTGGGTTTTTATAAGTTGTTCCATCTGACATAATGGCGAAATTTTTTAGTCCTACATCCATTCCAATGTAAGAACTTGTTTTCGGAAGTTCTTGTACTTCTGTTTCGACTAACAATGATACAAAGTATCTGCCAGAAGGATTCCGTCTAACTGTAGCATTTACAATACGTCCCGTTATTTCACGACTTTTGGCAAATCGAACAAGACCTAGTTTTGGCAATTTTATTTTGTTTCCTACAACGGCAATGTTTTCATTTGTTTGTTTTGTGGTATACGATTGTACGTTATTCTTCTTATATCTAAAGCGCGGGGCGCTGTTTGTTTTTTGAAAAAGCGTGTATACGCATCCGCAAGGTTGCGAACAGACGACTGAATCGCAATACTGTCCACTTCTTTTAGCCAAACAAACTCTTTCTTCATGGCAGGAAGCTTGGCAGAGCATGTACCATATGTCAAACCTTTTCCTGTCTCTTTAAATGCGTGATCCCATAGGGATAGGAAATGATTGAATACAAAACGAGAACAACCTATCGTTTTGTTAATTAGAATTGCTTGTGCTTGATTTGGATAGATACGAAACTTATAGGCTTTATTAATTATCATTTAATTCACCTCCATTTCGGTATATGACTATTATACACCAAACGTACATTCGATGGATAGTGAAGTAACAATTTATGTATGTCGAACAATTAAGATGGCTCCTTGCCATCCCTTGTTCAAAGCCAATTCATCTCCCACCTACTCACTTCGCGTTCCTTGAGGAAGGAGTCTTCTTGGCTAAAATGATAAAGTCTGTAAAGCTTAAACTTAGACCAAAAACAAACTTAATTATATCTAAAAATCACCTATTTTATAAACTCATCACCATTATTATTAAATTCAAAATATAACCCCAAAAATTTTTCTAATATTTCCGATTTATTGTCTTTTCGCCAAGCAAGTGACGCCTCAATTTCAGTATTTATATCCTCAACTTTCCGTTGTATTAATCCATTTAATGGATTAATTGATGAAGGTAATAATGCTACCCCCATCCCATTTGCGACTAATGCTGAAACCGTTTGTAGATCATTTGCCTGGACGGTTATTTTCGGTGCGAAACCAACATTTTGAAACAGGTTCATAAACGTATCATAATAAAATGGCGCCGCTGATCTAGTTGCCATAATAAAAGGTTCATTTTGCAAATCATGAATATAAATTGATTGTTTGAGCGCAAGAGGATGTTTTTCAGGAATAATAGCCTTAAATGACACCTTTTTGACTGGCCTTACATGTATTTTACTACTACTTATTGGTGCAGCTAAAATTCCTATATCAATTTTTTTTTCAATTAAATTTTTAACTTGAATAGGTGTACTAAGTTGTTGTAATACGATTCCAACTTTAGGATATCTTTCCCGGTATCTTTGAATAGTTTGGATAAGATCTTGTACTGATCCACTGAATCCTATTACAAGTTCACCTTCAGTCCCGGTAGAAGTTAATCTTGTGCTGATGCATGCTTGTTCAACTTGATCAAGGATTTGATAAGCTTTATCCAGAAATACCTGCCCAGCATTAGTTAACTCCACATGCCGTTTTGTCCTATTAAATAATTTAGCACCAATTTCCTCTTCTAATTCTTTAATTTGCTTACTAAGAGGTGGTTGGGCAATATGTAATTTTTCCGCAGCTCGACTAAAGTTCAGTTCCTCTGCAAGAACCAGAAAATATCGAATGTGTCTTAATTCCATTTATCATTCCTCCTCCCTAGTACTTATACCTAAAAGGTATTAATAAGACACTTTTTAGGTATTTCTATTAATTATTAATTTTGTTTAATATTAAGTCAAGGTAAAAACATTACTATTAGAATGGGTGATAGCATAAATTACTTCCAATAAGCAGATAACCTATTATTAGTTTTTGAACCTAATCAAATGCTTTTTATTTTAATTACCTCTAAAGTTTTGAGATAAGTGAAAATTTTGGTTCTTTCATTGCAGCACTTTCCTTTAATCTCTTCCTAATCCCCCACAAAGTTTTAAGCAGTGGTATTAGTGGAATTGCAATCATTATTGGAATTTTAACACCCTTTAATACTGGATCAGTTAATTTCCTTTTAAATTTACTTATCATAATATTAGGTTATATTAGACTTGAAAAAAATTCATAGGGTATACAATTTTATCAGTTATCACATTTTCGACAGCATTATATGCTATTCCAATACATGTAGTGACAAACGACGTACTCCTTTCTTCATTGTTTGGTGGCGTTATTGCTGGTATAGGTATTGGACTTGTATTCAATTGCAATGGGTCAACAGGTGGATTTGATATTATCGGTATATTGCTTTCACGAAAAAAAGATATTCAGCTTGGAAAATTCCTAATCGTACTTAATACTATTGTCGTTATTATCTCTGGATTTTTCTTCAATTGGGATATTGCCTTATACAGTTTAGTATCTATTTTTATTACAGGGAAAGTCATAGATATGATTCACACAAAACACCAAAAAATTACTCTAATGATTGTAACAACTCATGTAGAAAAAATGAAAGAAAACTTTCTTTCTAACTTTGCACATGGGGTAACTTTATTAAGTGAGAAAGGGGCATACTCAAATGAAAAAAAATATATATTAATGACTGTAATCTCACGAGTAGAGCTAGCTAGAATAAAAACTATAATTTCTGAAGTCGATCCACATGCTTTTGTAAATATTACAGAATCAACAGAGGTATTAGGGCTATTTAGAAAAGGATAAATTAGAAAATAAAAGAAATGCGTATAATCACTTTCAAAAATTCTGTACAATCACTTTCAACATTTATTAGTACCGACCTACATTCTTCTCTTTAATATACTAACCATTGTTTGTGTTTATATAAAAACCACTTTGAACTACTCACCACTTAATATTCTTACAGACTTTTTGAAGTGGGAGATTCCTGCGAACACCGATGTATCCACCGGTTATCTTAGCAGGCTATGCCCGTAGTCCCTACGGTGAAAACATAAGTATCTTATACGTTGACTCACCACGCTTCCTACTTTAGCTTGGTTTTCGCAACTTCAGTAAACGTGGGGCGAAAGAACGTTGAAGATTTTACGGTTGCAACGTTTTTCTACAACCAACCTCATATCTTCAGTTTTCAAAGAGCAATCTGTACAAGTCTATGGTAGCAAACATGTTGGCTTATACCAACCGACATTCATCTCCCACCTAAAATTGGTGTTTCACACCTTAACACTTTTGAGGAAGGAGTCTTCTGTCGGAAAACGATAAAACATTGAGTATAGTTCAGGGATGATTAGGAGAAGATGTAGTAAGCGAAAAATAATATAGTTTTTTATTTAAATAAATTATTAATTTACTTTTAAATTGAGGATGATAATTATATGAAAAAGAAAACGGCATTACTTAATTGCACTATTATAAACGGCGACATGAATCGAGAAATTGAAAAAGATATGGTTATTCTAGTTAATAATCTTGGTATTATAGAAAAAATTGAAAACCGTCAAAATATAATTATTCCTAAGGAATATGAACAAATTGATATAAAAAATCAGTTTGTTATGCCCGGACTCATAAATGCACATGCACATTTATTTTCTGATGGAAGCCCTACAGGACTATCTTTTAGTGAAGAAGTATTAAATTTTGGAATTAAGTTATTAGATACAAAATTAGGAAAGAAATTTATTTACAATAGAATGAAAAAAAATGCTCTAGTCTCATTTCAATCTGGTATAACTACACTTCGCTCTGTTGGCGAATTTTTCTATCAAGATGTGAAATTGCGTGATGATATACAAAATGAAAAATTGATTGGTCCAGACCTAATAGTTTCCGGTTTCTTTATTAGTGCCACAGGTGGGCATGGGGCACCATATTTGGCCCTAGAAACAGACGGTCCTTGGGAGGGTGTGAAAAATGTACGAAAAAATGTACGCCAAGGTGTAGATTTGATCAAAATTTGTGTAACAGGTGGCGTCACAGATGCAAAGACAATTGGTGAAGCAGGAAGAATTCAGTTAACCGAAGAAGAAGTATACGCTATTTGTAAAGAAGCTCATAAAATTGGCATGATGGTAGCCGCACACGTAGAAAGTACCGAAGGAGTTAGGATTGCTTTAAAAGGTGGTGTAGATACAATTGAACACGGCGCTACGATGGATGAAGAAATCATTTCTCTTTATAAGCAAAATCCAAATGCCTTACGAGGATATACGTCACTGATTCCAACATTTCAAGCTGCATACCCCTATACATTACTAGACAGGAACATAACAAATATCAATGATGTACTTTTTGAAAACGCAAAAATCGTGTATACAAATATGATGATTAGTTTTCAACAAGCAATTGATAATGACATTAGTGTAGGTGTAGGAAATGATGCGGCAATGGCTTATGTATCACACTATGATCTATGGCGAGAATTGGATCATATGATTCGTTTTGGTGGCATCAATGAAAAGAAAGCACTTCATTTGGTTACAAAGAGTAATTCAGAAATTTTAGGTATTAGTGAAAAAGTAGGTACGATAGATGTAGGAAAAAAAGCCAATTTATTAGTATTACCTGATGATCCTATAAAGAACATCAAAAATTTATCAAAAATAAATTTAGTAATAAAAAATGGTGTTTTATTTGAGGATTTAAACATAAAAAAGAACGAAAAATTGGATAATATATTGGATTTAATTTAAAAGGATTTTCTTTTCCTTAAAAACAAGATATCATATGGATTTCGTTTTCCAAATTTATGATATTGTAAAATAATATGTTTCATCAAGGAGCTGACGCTTAAACATCTAAACACAAATCGATCGGTTTGTCATGAGAGTGGCGATGTCACACCACCAACTTGCACGTCAGCGATACCAGAAATGGAATTCGCCTTTGTTAGCAAGAATCCCAATGATGTTAGTCAGCTTGCCCCTTTAGGGGGAAGTGTAAAATGTGCAATGTCAGCCACATTAAATAAAATATGTTCTCCCATTTTTCATTTAATTATTCTTATATATATTAATCTAAAAATCTTCTCCTTATTTCTGGCGGAGGTAGTTGACAAGTATTTCGTTTTCCAAATAACTTATATCGATTTTTGGAGAATTTATCATATAAAAAATTACGAATAAACTTTGGAATTAATAATAGAAAAACTGCTAGCTTCCAAGGATAATCCAACTCTTTACAAATATTTATTACAGCATCTGATTTAATATAATATTTACTATGTTTAATTAAGACTATACTTTCTATGTTTACATCTATATTATATCGTTCTAGTAATTCTCTTCCGACATCCCCTCTAAGTGAGGCGTATTGAAAGTTACCAATAGTGTCTCTTTTAATAATAAATTGTACGCTTTGGTTACAAAAATTACACTCTCCATCAAATAATATAATATTTCCCATATAGGTCTCCTTTCTGTATCCAATACGACAGTAAAATTATAAAATTGACATCAATACAGATTTATTATCCGATACTTCACCTATTCAAAACTATAAAAACAGTTGTCAACTAAACATATGTTAACAACTGTTTCATTTATTATCTCAACCGACTTAAACTCATTTGTATTGTTTGCCAAAAATTAGAAATTAAAGATTTACAACGATATCGTGTACCAATAAATCATTAGATAGGTTATCACCATTCATAGATTTACCCCATGTATTAACAGCTGCTGTAGCTAAATACACTGCAGCGCCAGCAACATATACTGCACCTGCAGCTACTTGAGCCACTACTGCAGCGTAATAAATTGCAACTAATCCAAGAACTGCACAACGCCCAGTTCCAGTCCCATCTTCAGCCACTTCTAGGCTAGCCGATGAAACGCCCATATCTTTAGTAATATCTGTTAAAATTTCTCCACCTTTATTTAAGGCTTTTTCAATTTTTTGAGGATTATTAGAATAAACCGCAGCTTCTAACTCTGCTAGATAAGAAGCATCTTTTTCTTTAACTTTTCCCACTAAATCATTAGCTTGTTTTTCCATCTCAGGAGTATTTGTAGCTTTTCTTAACTCCTTAGAATAGAAATTAGGTAATTTTTCTGCCACTTTTCCTTGTCCAAAGAATAATCCTTTAAATAATTCTTCACCAGAAAAAACTTTTACACTTGCCTCTGTTACAGCGGCTTTAGCCTGCATACTTCCTTGAAACATTACGCCCATTAAAAGAGCAAAACTCATCAATGATGCTACAATTTTCTTCATTTTATTTCTCCCTTTTTATAGAATAAGTCGGTGATAACCACTATTAAGATACAAATTTTTTCTTATCTAAAATGTCCTTTTCACTTTTAGTCTTAAGAGAATTTAACTTTGATATAAATTTAAATTCTCTATTTAATGGATAATAGGACAAAATTAAACCTGCACACATAATTATCGAAAAGCTATGTAATCCTAAAACTATAGCAATACCAGCATGTAATAACACACCTGAGTAAAGATATATTTTCCAATATTTATTTGAACCAATTAGAGAAGCTGCTAAAAACAGTTCTATAATTGTAGTACCCCAAGTTATGAAAAAAACAAAAGGTGATGCCAGTAATGGATTTATAAGATTCGCTAAGGTGCTATTCAACCCCAGCATAGGATCACTAAAATAGTAATATACTGCTGTTCCATCTAGCCATTCAGGATTCTTCAATCTAATAATTGCTGCTTGGAAGTAGATGAAAGACATTTGTATCTTTACAGCAACTAAAAAGACTAAAGATATTATTCTAAAATGCAATTGAGAATTGGATGTTGTTTCTTTTAAACCAGTCTCCCAATGCCATTTTCTCTTATCTAATAATGTGACTGGGATTAGTAACAAAGTCAGCACAGTTGCGACTTGTTCACCGCCATCAAGAGTTATAGCTGTATTTTGAATTGAAGACGCAACCCACCAATGTAAAACACCTGTGTACCTTGGTCTCCATCCAGAAGCAACTAATAGTAAAATCAAAACTGCTAACCACTTAAATAGCCCTAAATATGAACCAGAAGCTAGGCAAAATATACTAATTGAATAAATTGAGCATGCTGGAAATTCTTCTACCCCCGCAACAGGCCTGAATAATGTAGAAACATCATTAAAAATTAAAGTAACTAAGGTAGATAAGGCTATTAACGACCTGGCTACTCCATAAACACTAGTCCAAGGATTATTAGAAATCGCCCAATTATAAGCAAAACTATTTATTTTTTTGAACATATTGATTCCACCTTTACAAATTCCGAAGACATTTCTGAAGGCGATGTAATTCCTGCCCAGGCCCAAGGTACTACTTTTCTTGTTACTAGTGTATAATCCCCACATAAAATTGGTTTAGGTGTTGGATTTTTGACCTTCACTCTTTCATGTGTTTTTTTAACACATATATCAATATCTTCGTCACATTTATTGAATTTTTCTTTTTGTACTTGTGCCACTAGTAATCCCATTTCAATCCCCTGTGATCTACCACCACGATTTATACCAAATGCATTTTTGATAGTGTTATTTGGCCAACCCACAGCAGATTCTCCATTCTCATCTAAAATAAATGTATAATCATCACGAGGTGGCTTACTAAAAAACCCCCATCCTTGTGGGAAAATTTTCATTACAGTAAAACTCTTTAAATTACTTATAGGATTTTTAGGTAAGCTATTTTGAGATCCCATCAGAAATAAAATAAAAATAAAAATTCCTGTTAAAACAAGCGTAGAACCGTATAACCGTTTCATATACCCCTCCAAATTTAATAACTATAATAAGAACAATTAATTAAGTAGCTAATTAATTAATTGATACAACATTGTAACTCTTTTAATTTTTATATACAGATTATTTGCTACACACTGAATGATATCTTTAGACACAAAATTTCACAAATTTATCACAAATAGTATATTAATTTTATAAAATATTATGTTTTACAATTACTAAGCCTAATTTCCCCACACTAAACAAACTGCATCTAAAATAAATTACACTATTGGATATAATTTCCTTGGAAGTATGGTGATTTAATTCGCATTTTTTTAAAAATTAATACATTTTTTCATAAAATCCAAATTATAGTTTTCTACGCTATTAATTGTAAAATTAATAGCCCTTTCATTTCACAAAAAAAGATGACCTATTATTATAGATCATCTTTTGAGTTCTTTATATTATTTTACTTGTAATCAACTTTGTATATTTTTATTCTCAATTTTCCTAAAAAATATATATGAAGAAAACACAGATATTAAAGCAGCAATTGCCACAAGACTAATCATACTTAAAATTACAAATTTCGGGGTTAAAATTGATAATAGTATTATCATTAAACCTGTAATAAAAAAGATTTTTGCAGAGAATCGATTAGTTAATCTCCATACTTCCTTATTCTTTAATGTCCAAGGGGTTCTTATTCCGTATATATAATTTTGTTCTACTCGCTGCATAAAGTTAGATAAAACCATAATGAATATACCAGTTGCTATACCCACTACTAATTCAAAAGTAATAGTATATCCAAACTCAGTACTTACAATTACTAAATGAATAATACATAACAACATTAACATTGCATTAGAAATGATTCTTAAATCAAGTTGATTTTCTAGGTTTCCCTCAGTTAATAATGTATTTTTCACTAATATATTAAATATTACATTTGAAATAAGCATTATCGTGGGCATAATGCTTAGAATCCATATCTTCTCATCCCCTAATTTAAAATAAGATATGAAACTTACCACTAAACTAATCATAATAATAAGATATGAACATGTTTTTTTCCTCATTATTTATTTTCCTCCCCGATTTTAATACTTATAAGCCAATTCAAAATATCCTGAACAACGGTTGTATTTAATGTGTAATAGACATACTTCCCTTCTTTTCGATTTTTAACTAAATTTGATTGTTTCAGAATGTTAAGATGTTGAGAAATACTGGGCTTTGACATATTGAAATGAGAAGCTATTTCTCCGGCAGTAAGATCTCTCTCCTTTAACAAATCTAATATTTTCCTTCTTGTTGGATCTGCTAAAGCTTTAAAAAGATCATTCAATAAAAATCCTCCCCCCAATAACATTTAAGTATTTACTTAAATGTTATGTGTAAGAATAATAAAAATCAAGTAATTATTAAATTTAATATAACAATGTAGTATTTTTACATTCATGGTGCATAAATCTTAAACTATTCTTTAACATTGCTATATCTAGACTCCTGGTACCACAATTGTAAAATATTAGTTACATATTTCACAATTGTTTTTGACAAATATGAATACAATTACTAATTCAATAGAATATTTGTGTCTATTGAATTAGTATGTATAACTTGAATCGTATAAAAGACATTAAAAATATACAATCAAAAGTAAATACAATAAATAAAGTAATGGAAATGAATTATTTTCTTGATATTTTGATACATTTTTATAAAATGACATAAATCAAAAAAAGAATTTTCATAAATTCTTTTTATTCCCTTGTTGTAAGCGCTTTACATTTATGATACCATCGTATTTATAAGATAGATGGTAATAAGTCTTGAAGTAGTTCTTTACTTAAGACGCGTGTAAACGTACGGCTAAATCATAAAAATAGGCCATAGGTCCAATAAAATATGGGCTATCTTATAAATTAATCAATGGAAATTTCATCGCTAAAAATACTGTGAACTCAGATATAACAGCTTTTTGTTATGTCCTTAACAAAGTTTTACAATTCAGCGGGAAAATTCTCGAAATTTAACTCATCCAATTTAATAAGCTAAATTTTATTCTGTATCCAGCTACGAGACGTGAGCAAAAGAATTCTACCAACAAAACCGAGCTAAGTAATTAAAGATATCTAAAATTTTATCTTTATACTGTCTATAGTTGATAACGTATTTCCAAACAATCTGAAACCTTTTTTGATTTTTAAATGTATAAACGAATTACTTAAGACTTATTTACATAGCCTCTGAATGAATTCTTCAAATATTTATTTGGATATAAATCATTAATCATTGCGTATGGACTTCCATTCCAATATTTCATTAATGGTGTCCATAACCTATGACTTTTTATCCATCTAATTGTATATTTTTGTAGTAATTGTTCATCTGTTAACTTTTCTCTTTCTTCAATTGTCCACCGTAATGCATCTAGTGCTTTTTCCTTTGTCCAAAAACCATTAGGAGTCATCTTAAATTCCCATTCCTTAAATTGATTGGGATATAAATCATTAATCATTGCATACGGGCTATCCTCCCAACATAATTGACAAGCGCCTTTCAATCCAGATTGAATTAGCCATTTTCCCCCGTAAATATTTCTCAATTCTTCCAGATCTAATTTTTCTTTTTCTTCAATTGTCCATTTTAATGCTTGTAATGCTTTTTCTTTCGTCCAAAATTTATTAGGGGATTTAGTAAATTGCCATTCCTTAAATACATTCGGATATAAATCATTAATCATCGCATATGGACTCCCATCCCAAAATACCCTTAATGGCGTACTTAGTTTTTGTTCCTTCAACCACTTTTGCCCATAAATTCGTAAAATTTTTTTTGGTAATAATTTTTCTTTTTCTTCAATTGTCCATTTTAATAATTGTAAAGCCTTATTTTTCGTCCAAAAATTTAATGGAGTCATTTTGAATTCCCATTCCTTAAATTGATTAGGGTATAAATCATTAATCATTGCATACGGACTATTTTCATATCTATGCTGCAATACTCCACGTAATCGATATTTTGCAATTAAAGAGACATTCCAATTTTGCTTTATCTCTTCTTCGTTCCAATTTAAAATTTCGGTTAATAAATATCTTGTTACTCTTTTAGCCATTTCATTATTCTCATCCCACCTCCAAGTATTGGATGGGAATCTACTTCTTTTTCCATCCAATATCTCCTGATAGATTTCTTCTATAGTAACTGCTTTTATCTGCATTTCATACTCTTCCCCTCACACTATATAAAAATTTTTATTTCTTTATATTAAGATTATACAAATATAAAAACTAATTACAATAATTACTTATATTAAAACTATAATTCCTAATGAGGATGATCACATCAATATCCAGTTAAAAAAATCATAAGTTCTTTCTCCAAAATTATAGGAAATGATGTCTTTATATCACCATTTTTTGTATATAATAATTAGAACTATTCTCTCAAGAAATTCAAAACTTATTAACTCTAAATTTTTTACAAGCTCTTCCAGGAGATATGAATTTTATGTAACAAAACCTTAAATACCTAGCCGGGGTTTAGTCGTTTTATATGTGTAGACTAAAACCTCTTCAATCTAAGTATGTAGCTGTTTAGAAGTACCAACGATTTAATACCACATCTATATACTCTTTATACAAAGGTTAGCCAAAGTAATATAAAACTAAGTGAATCTCTTTCCCATACACCTCTAATACCAGCATATCCATACCTATATTTTTATAATTTTCAAGTTCCAGATGCATACACATCTACTAATCCTCATGATAGGAGATGTAGTCAGTCCTAAAGCTGTAATAAAAATCCCATTAGAGTATGACTAATTAATTGAAAATTTTTCCGGCGTGAAATTCAAAGAATTATTTATATCTAACTCTTAAAATAAACAAAAAAAAAGATGAGTTATATATTCTTCATTTAATATATTTTCGTTTACTCGAATTTAAGTCTATCTAAAATAAAGATAAATATTATTTATCAATCTTTAAATTACCAACAATATATATAAATTTGAAACAGTTATATTTAAAACAAAATTTGTACAATCGAGTCTAATATATATTTGAAAAACCTTTTGAAACAATTAAATGATATATATAAGGGGCAACAAGAAACTACATACTATTAGTAACTTCTTTTCAAAAGTTTTGGACATAATGATCTCGTAAATCAATTTGTTTTTTGATCATGTGCATAGCTTCGATGCCACTTAAAATTAAAGTAGCTGTACGAAGTAACTTCAATCCTAACATAGAACGAACTCGCTTCTTGATAAAACGATGATCTTGCTCCACTACATTATTCCAGTACTTCTGTTGTCTAAATTACATACCGACAGGCATGTTTTTCTCTTTTTCTACTGTTCAATTGCTATAGGATAAGCCGGATTCTTATCCACCGTAATGATGCGAGGCTTAGAAACATGAAAAGGCCAAAAAGCTTTCTTGAAGAAACGCTTTGCATTCTTTGTATCTCTTGTTTCACTGAAATACAAATCAATTGTGTTGTATTCAGAATCCACTGCACGAATAGATACATCCATTTTGATATATGTTTCATCGACTCTCCGGGAGTCATTTGTTGTCTTAAAGTGACTCCATACTCTTTCATCATTCCGACCCATATTGATGAACCTACGCATAATGGTTATATGAGCCATCGATATGCCACGCTCTTTCATCAGCTGCTTACCAAAAATGGTTTGTATAGAATGCGACATTACACAATGATGTGTACTCTTAATTTATTCACCAATCCGTGACTTAATTGGATTCATGACAAAGATATTATATGTTCGTGCAATTTCATAAACGTGCTGACTATCATAAGCAGCATCTGCAACGGAAACAACGCATTTTGGTTTTGCATACCTTAAAGCAATGCAGGAACCATTTTACGTTCGCTGTTGTAAATGCATACGACATCTGGTGTAGAACAGACATGAGCTTTATATTTCTTATACCAACCATAACGAGTAGACTATTCTTTGTTTGAGAATCGTATAAACTCCTCCGTAAGGCCATACTATCGATTAAAACACAGGGAATCAAACCTAAATTCACCTCTTGAAGAGTTTGTTTATGAATCAATGGAATACCTTCGTTTTGAAACCAAGTTACCTACACGTGAAAAAGTAGAGATACGAGGAACAAAAGGAAAGTCACAAAATACAAGAAATAAAGGATATTGATGCAAAAGACAGGTTAATTTACGTAAAGTTTTTCTATAAATGAGTGGACGACCTGTAATAGGCGGAACTTCTCCAATGATTAAACTTTCTACATACGCAAATAAAATTTGTAAAATGGATTTTTTTGATCAAAATTGGTTATCATACTAGTAAATACATCCTTTCCAGTGATAGTTTGGGTTACTATCATTCTTCCAGGAAAACGGATTTTTTTATGCATTCATTTTTGGATATTTATGAGTTCTGCAACACCTAAATTTTATTAAATATCATGATTTGCTTAAAAATTTGAAGCGTGCGAAACTAGAGCGTCGTTTAGAATCCCAATTGAAACAATATATAAAGTACAAATTACTTATCATTGCTGAAATCAGATATTTACCAATTGATCCGGAGGATGCAAAATTATTTTTCAATTCATTGATATGCGGTATGAAAAGCGTAGTACCATCTTAACCACGAAAGTAAATTTCAAATCATGAGACGAAATTTTTCAAGATCCTACCATGCTAACAACCGTTTCTTACATCATGCCACGGTTGTTAGCATGGTAGGGTAATCGTATCGAATTAAAGATCATTTTAGTAAAGAAAATGATTAAATTTGTACACGCTTAAACAAGTGAAAATGTACATTTTAATCCTTACATTTATATAAAAAAATTATGACAAATAATTTTTTTGTATATAACTCAGCATTTGACTATGTTAATTAAACTTAATATTGGTATATGAGTCCAAAAAGAAAATTAATCTAATTGCCTAAGACTACTTATGTACAATTGTATTATTTACTTTAGCACCTTGAATAAGCTCTCTTTTTATGATTTTGTAAAAGGATTCCACAAATGCATCGTCATAAAGGGTTCTTTTCTACAGACACTTGAAAAAGCCCATTCTTTTTGAATGTAGTTTGAAAATACAACTTGTATATTAAGACTCTTGGTCTTTATGAATAATTCCCCCTTTTTCTTCGACTTAAGGGCCTCTACTCCTTTTGGTTGTTGTTGAGTGCGTATTTTCTAATAAGCCCAGATGAAGAAATATTAAAAATAACTGCCGTTTCGTTTGGAACGGCTTATTTTCAATCCTATAATTGTGTGACACGTTCCTAACTGAAAATGTTAGGCGCTGATTCGATATTCAGCAGAACTATTATCTAGGTGCCACGGAAACTGTCATGCCCTGTTCTAGGAGAGGTAGTTAGAAAAATGCTAAACTTTTTTAGTAACTCGCTGGCTACTTACTCTCCCTCACGTACGGTGTAAAGTGGGGGATAAGGGGGGGATAACGTCAAAACCTTACCTATCACTATTAATACTATCTTTTATATTCTCACTTCCATCTTTGATAATGTATTACAGCATTTGTTTTTCTTCTAGAGTAAATTTAATTATAAAGAAACTATAACCCCAATTGTTAGACTGTTTTTAACAATTGGGGTGCATTTAATATTTATTATACCTCTGTCATTATAATTTATTAATACAAGTAATTATTTCTCATTTTTCCAATAATACCCCATTATTTTAGCTGACTTCGCAAAGAAATCTATATATACCTATTTTTTTGAAGAAAAAGCTTCCATTTTTAATGTTTTTATTCCTTCTTTTAATGTAAACGCATCTGCTCTTAATGTTTTCCAACTATCTTTCGCTGCATTCAGGTTAGGTTTTAAGAATTTAAATTTATTTTGATCTGCTTTTTGGGATGCTTTATCAATATGATTAAGCACTCCTGAATATTGAGAATCTAAATCATGCCATTGTGCTGACATATAGGTAAGAGCATTAATAGCTGATCCAATTGCATTTTGCATTTCAGTAATATTATTATACGCAACTCCAACTACACGATTTAATGTTATTTTATAGTCTACGGTTTGGCGTAATTGCACTAATAACGGCTCTAACGTACCTAAATTATTTCTTGCTACCCCTATCATCACACCTCCAGCAATCCATGTAGGGATTGAAGGATATGATACAGTTATTATTCCATCCGATTCTACTTGTTTAAAATGTCTTATTTGCTCTAAAACATCATTTAGGCGTTTTTCATCTTCATCTATTCCAGATGCTTGATTTTTTAAAATCGATTGCAAGATATCTTTATGACCTCCAAATGCTCGGACATCTTCTCCAATACTATCTCTTAACTTAGCTAGTTCTTGAATTAAATTCTGTGTATATGCTTGGTTTTGTTTAATCTCACCTTGTAAATCTGTAATGCCTTCTTTTAATGTATCTGCATCTCCTTCATTAATTGCTTCTACTAATGTATCGTAATAATTGTCAAATGTGGTATCATACTCTACAATTCCTGTAAGGGTATCTAAAAGTTGTTTTTTTATGTGAGCATCCCATTTTGTAGCATGCTCTCTTGCATTCTTTTGATCTTGTGCAATTTGACTAGGTAGATTTGTATATCCTTTAATATCAATTCCTTCAAAGTTAACATCTGGATTATTAATTAACAAATAAGAGTAATCATTCATGGATTTTGCAAATACCCCAGCATCTTGCAAAGCTTTTTTCATCTTTTCACTGTTTACAGAAAGAGATATATCTTCCGTACTGGTTTGTTCTATTTTACTTTCACTTGCAAAAGCAGCTACTGGTGAAACTACAGTAGTTGTTGTCAGGGTTAAAAACGTCGATACAGCAAGTAGTTTATAAGGAAAATTATTATTCACTTTAATTCCTCCTATGAATATATATTAATTTTTAGTTTGTTTTTTCTTGTTTAAAAGCAATGTCTTTTGAAATGAATTCTGCGTCCTTATGAATGTCATTCCAACTTTGTTTAGCAGCTTTTAAATCGTCAGGTATTAACGAAAGTTTATGTTCTTGCATTTGATCGATATTATCATATAAATCTTTATAATTAGCCCCCATTTTATTCCATTGTTGCTGAATACTTGTTAGAGACATTATTGCTTGATCCACTGTCTGATACAAATATGTTAGAGTGTCTTTCGTATTAGTAAGTGAAATAACCGCTTGATTAGCCAGATCAGCTTTCATACTTAATTCTCCGATTTTATTCGAAATTTCATTATAAGAATTCATATGATTAGATGCCTCGACACCAGCTGCTGTTCCTAAACCGATACCAGCTGCTCCTAGAGCTGTAAGACCGCCAACAACAGCTGGTGTAGCTGTACCACCAGTCACAACAATTACTACCGCTCCTGCAATCGTTCCAATAACTAAAATAGCTGCTCCTAGTCCACCGCCAATTGACCAGGCTAATACATTATCAAAATGTGATTTCTGTGTAGAACGTAAATTCTCAATTTCGGCCTGAAGTTGTGGGACTAGTGCTTGTTTTCCCGCTAATATAGCCGTCAATCCTCCCTGTCCATCTGGACCACCAACATTATTTTTAAAATCTACAGTATTTGTATACAACTTTGTTTTGAAAGCCTCTAACATCTTAATGACGTCAGTAACTTCATTTGAATTTGTATGAATTGTATCGATTAAATCCCCTATTCCTTCTTTAAGGCTCATCTTATCTTTCTTTTTTACAGTATCTACTAATGTGTCGTAATAATTTTGGAATTGCTCATCATAATTTACAATATTACGAGCTGTTTTTTGAATGTTTGGCTTCGCTGTATCTAACCAGTAATTTGCATTGATTCGTGACAGTTCCTGATTCAGGTGGATATTTTTGATTAATTCTCCTCCTCCTGAACCTAAATCAATGTTGGATAAATTTACATTCGGTTGCTTAATCATAGTTTTTGCGTACAAATCCATTACAAGAATATGAGAGCCAGTTGCAGCCAACGCTTTCTTTAACCCTTCAGGTCCTAACGCATAATTTTCTATTTTATGTTCTTGAGCTGTCTGTTCTTGTGCAAGTGCATGAATAGTACTACCATTCGTAGCAGTTATAACCGTTGCTAAAGTGGCTAAAGTTATAACCTTAAATGGAAATTTCATCATTTGATTCTCCTCCTTATTTTCAGTTGCGTTATAATATTTTTATTAAACCTAATTTCTTAATATTAAAATTTATAAACTTGTTCTTCGAGTTGAGTTGTTACACTTTTTAATCGTCTTAATGTATCTTTTTGAGACTGGGTGTTATTGGTATCAACTTCAGTCGATAATTTTGTAATACTATTATTTATTAGATCCAAATCCTCTTTGTAACGTTTCATTAGCTCAATTTCTCCATCTACTTGGTTAGCAAATGTATGCAAATCATTTTGCATGAAAAGAATCATTGATTTTTGTAAATCTGCTACTGTTAATTTAGTCGTTAAGTCATATAATTTCTGATTTTGTTTCTCTAAATCATTTAAATATGCACGTTGCTCTGCTGTTAGTTTATTAATTTCAGCAAAAGTATTATATGTTTTTTTAATTTTTTCAGGATCAATTACTTTCATAAGATCATACTCTTTCGTTTTTGTAACTGCAGCTGCAGCGATTTCACCTTTTTTACTTTTCTCTATCGCTTCACGTGCTTCTTTTTTGGCAGCCTCAATTTCTATAGCTGATTTTCCTTTTTCTTTTGCTTCTTGCTCTGCTTTATTCTCTGCGTCTACAATAGCATTGTTTATTTCTTTTCCTTTGTTATACGCTACTACTGCTGTTTGAGCAGCCGGTTCAATGATATCTTTTGATAGACTATAAATTTCTTGGAATACCTTTAGTCCTTGTTCATTTAAAGCTCCTGGTAATAACGCTATTTGCTGTAAATCATTTTGAATTGATTTTTTTGTATCTAGCATTTCATTTTTTAACTTATCTATTTTTCCTGTTCCCTCTGAATTAAGGACACTCTGTGTTTTTGCCACATCAGTATCAAGATTTTTCAACTTCTTATCTACCTGTAGTTTTAGATCTGTTAACTCATTAATTTGACGTTGCACACTTTCTTGGTTTGTGATGGTCATGTCTTGAAGGACTTCCAGTCTATCTGTAAACCCTTCTTTATCTTCCTTATTATCTACAAATCCTTTTAATGTTGGATAATAACTATTAAATTTAGTTACAAATCCTTTACTTTTTGAATTTAATAGAATTAATTTAGGATAAAGTTCGGATGACCACTCTTTCATATCTTGTTTAATTAGAAATTGAGTTGTATTTAAAGATGGAACTTCTTCAAGTTGTACATTCGGACTTGATAAGGCTCCATCGATAAAGGTTTGTGTTAATTTGGAGTGTGCACCTATTTTTCGTAATGCTGAGGAAATATCTATATTTTCTTGTTTTGTTTCTGCCTGAACGATTGGCGTTGCGAGAGTATTGATAGGAATAGTCGCTCCAGTAACGATTGATGTTATTAAAAATCCTGTCATAATTTTATTCTTCATTCCGTACACCTCTTCACTATTGTTTTTTACAAGTTTTGATCGTAAATGTTGTACAACCTAACGTTAGGATTTCTTCACACATACTTGAAGATAGAGATTTTTTCAAAAAAGTAATTACATCTCTTTTTTTTATTTATTTTTGATAGAATATAAGGAGCTTACTTCCCCCTCATTTTAAACACTATGTTTTTCATAAGTAAACCAGAAAATCGCTTTGATTAAATTTGATTTTTCAGATATTTTTTCATTCAAATTATATAATATTATATTTAAAAAAAGTTAAATCCAAATTTCATTTCATAAAGTGAAATAATTATACTATGATAATTAAACATAAAAATCCATTAATTCCTTTATATCTAAATGAATCCCTCACCTAAAAATGATATCAATATAATTTAATAGTGATTAATACATATCTGTCTTTTATATGGATATGTAAAATTACATATCCATATAGGAGTATCTAGCTTAAATACTCCAATTAGAATAAATAGAGCACTATTACAAAACTTGCACACTTATTATAAAAGTAAATATCTGTATAAAATGTACCCTATTAAATAGACCGTAAAAAAATCTATTCGATAGGGTATTTCTTGTATTATAGAAAGAAAATTTAGAACCGGAGAAATTTTAAAATGACTAAAAAGCTATTCACTAAAAAAGAAATACAAGATCTTTGAACTACCCCCACTTTCACTTCGTTTAGAAGTGAGGGATTCCTAAGTAAAGAGTTCTATCGAACTCTAATTGATTAGGCTATCCCCGCAGTCCTTGCGGTTAGAAGCCTTATCGCTTCATTCTTTAAATTGATACTTGCGTTAATATCCCTATCATGATGTGTACGGCAAGAAGGGCAGTCCCATTTACGTAGGTTTAGATTTTTAACGTCTTTGTTTTGGTATCCACAACAAGAACATAATTGACTAGAAGCAAAGGTTTTCGATACGACAATAACTTGTTTGCCGTACCATTTTGCTTTATATTCCAACATGGTCCGAAACTGTGACCAAGATACCTCGCTAATGGCTTTTGCTAACTTATGATGTTTTAACATATTCGATACCTGCAAATCCTCTATACCGATAACATCGTGGTTTTTGATGATTTCGGTTGAGATTTTGTCCAGGTAATCTTTTCTAGCATTTGCCATGTATTCATGGATTCTAGCTACCTTTACTCGTTGTTTATTCCAGGGAGAAGATCCTTTTATTCTTCTAGAAAGAACACACTGTGCTTTCGCCAACTTCTCTTCTAATGATCGAAAAAACTTCGGATTTTTATAGATGGTTCCATCTGACAAAATGGCGAAATCTTTTAGTCCCACATCCATTCCAATGTAAGATTGTGTTTTCGGAAGTTCTTGCACTTCTGTTTCAACTAACAATGACACAAAGTATTTGCCAGAAGGGTTACGTCTAACTGTAGCATTTAAAATACGCCCCTTTACTTCGCGACTTTTGGCAAATCGAACGAGACCTAGTTTCGGCAACTTTATTTTGTTTCCTACAACAGCAATGTTTTCATTTGTTTGTTTTGTGGTATAAGATTGTACGTTGTTCTTCTTAGATTTAAAACACGGGGTACTGTTTTGTTTTTTGAAAAAGCGTGTATAAGCATCCGCAAGGTTACGAACAGACGACTGAATCGCAATACTATCCACTTCTTTTAGCCAAACAAACTCTTTCTTCATGACAGGAAGTTTGGCAGAGCATGTACCATATGTCAAACCTTTTCCTGTCTCTTTGTATGCGTGATTCCATAGAGATAGGAAATAATTGAATACAAAGCGAGAGCAACCAATCGTTTTGTTGATTAGAATTGCTTGTGCTTGATTTGGATAGATACGAAACTTATAGGCTTTATTCATCATTATTTGATTCACCTCCATTTCGGTATATGACTATTATACACCTAACGTACATTCGATAGGTAGTGGAGTAACACTTTCTGTGTGCCATCCCTTGTTCGAAGCCAATTCATCTCCCACCTACTCACTGGGCTAGGACCCTTCACGCTCCTTGAAGAAGGAGTCTTCTTGGCTAAAATGATAAAAAAAGAAGAGAGGATATACACTCTCTTCGTCAATAGTATTATACATAGAGAATAATAAGGTAAAAAACTGTAAAGAGATGAACTTTAGAATGCTTCACAAAGTGAATTACAACACAGGAACTTCCAAAAATATACATAAATATAACGTTTTTCTCTATAACATCCTAAATTTAATGAATATTCGAATCTAGGTCAGGTCTACTATTCGCCACTTGGCTTTCTAACAAACTGTTCGAAGTGAGTTCATCTCGATTAGTCTTTGCTTTTAATAGCTAAGAAATTCATCCTAAGACGGTCGAACTAAATCTCTTGTTCCAAAGGCTACTTTATTAATATTCATGCTAATAGGCTTATTGCTTCATTGTTGTTAATAACTGCACTATAATCTCTATGAAGATTTGCACCGTATATACAAGAATATACTTGTTCAGACAATGACATATCTTTCACAACTGCTACATGTTTTTGTGGAAGGAAACCTTTTATCTACTCTATTTTTTATGAACTTGCTGCCCTTCTTTGTTCTGTTTGCTGTTTATTTACACGTACTATAATTGGAATAGCAGCACTACCCATCACAAAAATAGCACCTGTAATTTGAATAACTGATGGAATACTATTATTAAACAATATATCTAGTAACAGTGAAAACAAAATGTTTAAATATAACAACGCAGATAAATTTGAAATTCTCGTAGTTAACTTATACGCCCTTCCTCTAAACCATTGATTCCCTAAACTTCCCATTGCCATTAAAAATAAAAATACTAGTACCATTGTACTATTCGTAAATACACCAATATAATTCCCCTTTGAAAAACATGCAGAGAGTACACCCGATATTATTGTTCCATATAGGTATGTATAGGCCATAATGGATAGATTATCATCCGTCTGTGCACTTCTATGTAAAAAAAATTGTGAAAATGCTAAGGATAATCCTGAAAGTAAACCTACCCCCAAATAAAGGAATGATTCATAATCAATACCACCGGTTTTTAAAACAAGAAACACTCCAAAAAAACCTACAAATGCTGCCAATATTTCTGCTCTTGTCGCACGTCTCGTCTTTGAAAAAAGGGTAATAAGACAGATAAAAATAGGACCTGTATTATATAAAACCATTGCTATGAAAAGTGAGGTTTTAGCTGCACATAAAAAAAATAATGCCTGTGAAAATGTAATAGAAAAAGCTCGAGGTAATTGTTTATAACTATTACTCCAAAATGAAATTTTCCCCATTCTTTTTATAATAAAAGGGACTAAGAATAGAAAAGGAATAAAAAACCTTGCTGTTAAAGTTACAAAGAAATCTCCTGATATAATAGCATGTTCTGCAAAAAATCCAGAAAGTGAAAAGCTAATTCCTGAAAGAACCATAAAAAATGTCGCTTTTTTAAGATTATCCATTTAATTTAAGCCTCCTTAATAAATATAAGCACCGAGAAACGTTATTCTTTAAATTTCTCGGTGCTTAAAAAATGTGCCATTAAAACTATATCAAGAAAAACAATGCATTGATCAAGGTATTATTAATTCGCCTTTAAAAAGTAACCTTGCTGTTCGTGTAATACTAGATTTCTTAATTACATATCCATTAGATGACTCCTCAATAACTGATTCTGTTTGAATTTTCCCCGCTGGGTGTTCGATTATAATTTGATTCAATTTTTTCATTTTATTTAAATCATTATTTTTTGCAACATGGTATGCAGTTGTACCATTAATTTTTATGGCTGCTGATAATGCGAGCGATCCTGTTACTGCATGAGTGCTATGACATTGGTGAGGAATAAAATATCTTGATGTAATAGTGCCAGATTCCCTAGGTTTTGAAATTACCGCAATCTTAGGGATGACCTTATTTGATACATCACCTAAATTTGCAAGACAAGCCACCTTTTTTCTAATAAGATCAATGTCATGTAAAAATGTTTTATTTGCATTTAACACATCTGGACTTTCATTTCCTATAATTCCTAATTCACTGGCTCGAATTATAATTAATGGCACTGATACATCGACACAAGATACATTAATTCCATTAATAACATCCGTTTTTGCACCTGTAGGAAATAACTTCCCTGTAACTGAGCCGATTGAATTTTTAAAATTCAAATCTATCGGAGCTCCTGTACCCGGAACACCGTCAATTTTAATATCTCCGTTATATACAACATTTCCGTTTTTAGTGGCTATAGTTGATTCAACAATTACATTTGTATTTAAATTTCTAATTGTTATAGTTTCTTTTCCTGACCCGACTTTAATCAATCCGCTCTCTACTGCATAAGGAGCAACAGCTGCAATTATATTCCCACAATTTACACTATCGTCTAATATCCTTCTCTTTAAATCCGCCTGTAAAAATAAATAATCAATATCTATTCCTGGTGTAGTGGAAATTCGAATAATTGCAATTTTATTTGATAAAGGATCTAACGTACCCATCCCATCAACACCACGAGCATTTCCTGCCCCTAACGCTTTTAAAATAACCTCATCTCTAATTGATTTATTTGAAGGTAAATGTTTATCTAAAAAAAATAATCCTTTTGACGTTCCTCCACGCATAACAAAACAAGGTATTTTCATTTATTAGCATCTCCTTTTTATGTGTATCCTTTTTTATTTTTTAATTATCATATACAAAAAAATAAATTTTAATGATATTACTAAATCTAATCAAAGAAAAAAATATTACTTAACAATCTCGTCCCTCCTCCATATTTCTAAAATTGAAAAGATAATATTGGTAATTATGTAAATCACCTCCTACAACTTGGTATCCATTCTAACAATAAAATATAAAATAAGTAACAAATTACTTTGTATAAATAAAATATATAAAATTCAGAATTTTAAGAACAATAATTATTACCTATCCCTTTCACTAGGATGAGACGCTTCACGGTCATTAAGGGCAGAGACTTCCTTGCCAAAGGAATGTCCTATATCTCATGCATCCTAAGATATTTGTTGAATATATTATATCTAGGCTCATGTTACCACAATTTTAAAATACCGTTCACAGAATTTACGGTATAGAAAAGCCTACGCAGGACTTTAGTCCGTCTTTAGACTTGGGATGAACTCATCGTTTTTGTATAGCAAAACAAGGTATACTTTATTCATAGTCATGCAAAAGACGTAAATACATTTGAGAACCAACAATCTGTACGGTATGATCACAGTACCATAGCCTACGAAACTATACGGTCTGTTGTGGGATTGGTGATGGCACACCGCAATCTTTACACTTCAGCGGTACAAGAAATGGATTTGGCCTTTGGTAGCAAGAATCCTACTGACGTTAGTTGGCCACTTTAGGGGAGGAGTGTCAATTTTGTACGAATAGAAATGGAATTCCTTTTAAATTAAAGCTTCTAGAAGCATTATATGGAAGAGTAGCAAAATAAGCCTTAATACTGTTACTAGTGCAGCTGCTTATTTATAGTTCAATTTGTTCACACAGTCTAATGTTAATCTAATTTTTTGCCGTTTTAAAAAACCTTCTATCTCCAGCACTGTACGTAATTTACTTTTCAGAATTTCATCTAATAGAACCTTGATATTCTATTGTATACATTCTTCAACAAAGACTTATTCTAAAACTGGGATTACAGAACTAAACATAGGTAATGAAATAACAATGGCTAAAAGTTTTTATATTTTGAAATTATAATTATCCTGCTCTATAAACTGGGATACTTCATAAAACTACTTAATTTAATAAGATAAGTAGTTTTATGAAATGGCCAAAGAACTCAATTCCAACTTAACACTTAAAAGAATAGGATATATAACTTAAATTATATAAATATACAGTTAAATTACACAATTAGAAGCAAAACACAATAGATTTGTAATGGAAATTACATATTTTCTTGATTTTTTGATGCATTTTCATAAAATAATGCATGTCGAAAAAAGTCGAATGTTCATATATTTTCTTTGTTTTTCAGTTGTAAACGCTTTATTGTTATGGTATTATCATAGTCGAACAATAGATGGTAATAAGCCGTAAAGAATTTCTTTGCCTATGCCTCGTAAAATTGTACGGATAAATCATGAAAATAGGCTATAGGTCCAATGGAATATGAGATATCTTATACTATATTCAACGAAATTTCATCGCTAAAAATACTGTGAGCTCAGTTAAACCAACTTTTTCATTATGTCCCTAACTAGTTTTTACAATTCAGCTTAAAGATTCTCAGAAGTTAACTCATCCAATTTAGTAAGCTAAAATTTATTCTGTATCTATGAAACGTGAGCAAAAGGATTCTACCAATAGAAACCAGCTAAGTGATTAAAGATATCCAAAATATTATCTTTATTACCATCTATAGTTAATTACGTATTTACCAACTATAAAAAAAGAACCTATATTGGTCATCTCCCTGTCAAGTAGACAGTCATAAAAAGAGTATTATGCCACGGCCTTTTACCGATATTCTATCGGAGAAAGGCCGTGAAGTTTTTCTTGGAACCTTTCTATATTATAGAATTGGATGTATTCTTGAATTGCTTGATAAGCCATTTCATATGTTTTTGGGCGCACTAAATACAACTTCTCTGTTTTTAAATGTGAGAAGAATGATTCAATACATGCATTATCAAAACAGTTTCCACGTCTAGAATGACTACCGACAAATCCTAATCTTTCTAACTGCTTTGCGTAAGATTTTGATGTATATTGGACCCCTTGATCTGAATGTAAAAGGGGCTTAGTAGATAAGGATTTTTCCTCTAATTGTTGTAATGTAGTTAAAACCAAATCTAAATCATTTCTTCGAGATAGTTTCCAAGCAACAATCTCATTGTTATATAGGTCTAACACAGCTGACAAATAAGCAAACTGATCTCCAATTCGTACATAAGTAATATCCGTTACATATTTTTGATTTTGTTTGTCCGCTTGAAATTCTCGGTTCAAATGATTTTTAAATATCACCGATGTTTTTCTTCTGTAAAATGGACGTTTTTTCCGGATGATAGATTGAATGCCTAGCTCTCTCATGAGACGACGAACACGTTTATGATTCATTACCATTCCTTCTCGGGCTAAAGCACGGGTCATGCGTTTATATCCATAGTAAGGGTGTTGACGATGAATAGATAAAATATGTTCTTTATGCCACATATCCCTTTTTTGGCGTAAACGATGCACGTTATGATATTTTCGCCATTAATAGTATCCAGCCTTAGACACTTCTGCAATTTGAAATAACCATTTGAGTGGATATGTTTGGCGTAGTGAATCTATAAGAGAAAATCGTTCTTTCTTTAAGACCATTCCTTCCCGTGTAGATTTGGATTGCACTTTTTTAAATATTCAACCTGCGCCTTCAAATATGCATTTTCTTCTTCAAGACTATTAAAATTCTTACGGTTCCAAACACCACGTTGATCATCAAATGCCTGCCCTTGTTGAGAGCGTTTTACCCATTCTATAATTTGTGCATCGCTCTTTATGCCAAGTTGTTCACGAATTTCTCGTAATGATTTTCCTTCTTCTATTCTAAGACGGACTGCTTCCCCATTTAGTTCTTCTGTATATTTTTGAAATGATTGTCCTTTTCTTGCCATAAAAAATCCCCTCCAGATAAAACAGTACTGAGTCCATCATACCAGATGGACTCTTTTTTTACTGTCTACCTATAGGGGATAATACCAATATTGGTTCTTTTTTTATTTCTTAAAAGATATATTTAAATTTTTCAAGGTCATTACACTTAATAATAATATTGCCATATTATCAATATTTATCTTTTTTATAAGAATAAACTTTTAGTAAGTAAAATCAAAAATCCCAACTTCTTTCCTACATTAGAAAAAAGGTATTGAAAATATCCAGAATAAATATTTTCAATACCTTTTTGACGTAATATGAATCAGAAAATCTATAAAATGATAGCAATCACATAAAAAAAGCAATTCATAAAAACTTTCTTCTTTTATAAACTGGAACGTTTGGATCGTTCATGCTCATAACGTTCATTAACCATATTTTTCAATTAATTCCATAATAATATTGTTTCATCAATTCCCTTGATTAGATCATCTATGCTGGGAACTATACTATTATTAATTTTCGGCTGAAATGTAATAGTAATTGGATCATCCCACATCTTAATTTCCTCATATAAAATGTTTTATAATCATATGCATCAGCAGCTGTGCCCAAGTTATCAGTTATTTTATCTAATACACTTAAAAATTCTACATACTTCTCCCTATGAGCGCCATCAAAAAAAGGCCCTTTCCACATCGTCCAATGCTCATACAAAGTATCAAAAAGTAATGCCCATCCGTTATGTAATCTATTATGAGAAAATGACTTTTGATCTAATTCTTGTAAACTACCCGCCACTTAACGTCCTAACGGAATGTTTGAAGTGGGGGCTTCTCGGTTAATCATTACTTTTAATAGCTAACGAATTTGTCCTTAGACAGCCGAGCTAACTCCCTTTTTCCAAAGGTTATTTTATTGCTATTTATCCTAACGCTAATAGTCGTATTGCTTCATTTTTGATATTGATAGCTGCGTTATAATCTCTATCGAGATTTACACCGCATATACAAGAATAGATTCGTTCAGACAAAGTCATATTTTTCATATTCCCACAATTGCTACATGTTTTGGTGGAAGGAAACCATTTGTCTATTTTCAAAAGTTGTTTTCCTTGTTCGTTTAGTTTATAAGCTAAGAAAGAAGTGAACATACCCCACCCATTATCAGCGACACTTTTTCCAAAATGAAGTGCTTGCGACATTCCTTTCATGTTTAGATCTTCAATAGCTACGACATCAAAATGAATAGCTAACTTTTTAGACTCATGATGAAGGAAATTCTTACGTTAGTTAGCTACTTTCTCATGTAATTTAGCTACACGAATACGTTGTTTCTGCCAACGCTCATAACCTTTATTGCGCCTTGATAATACTCGTTGTGCCTTTGCTAATCGGTCTAACATGTTACGATAGAAATTAGGATAATTGGCTTTCTTATCCTCAGAACTAACGTATAATCCATCCATCGCAAAGTCTAACCCCACAACTGTTTCTACTTCTTTTTGTACAATTTCTTTTTCATATTCAGTCAAGATGGACACATAGTATTTACCCGTAGGAGTCATAGAAATCGTACATGACTTGATTCTATAATCTTGTGGTATCTCTCTATGTTGTTTGATACGTACCATTTTCAATTTTGGCAATTTGATATGACGATTTAGCAACATAATATTTCCGTTTACTACATTCGTTGTATAAGACTTTCTGTCTTTTTTACTTTTGAATGTTGGGAAGTCATTTTGACCACTAAAGAAATTCTTATAGGCAGTTTGCAAGTTTATTTGAGCATTTGCCAAAGCTAATGAATCCACTTCTTTTAACCACTCAAATTCTGCTTTATATTTCGCGGGAGTTGGAGGCTTTTGTTTCTTTAGTTGTTCCTTATCATCTTTGTATTTTTCGTACGCTTCTTTTCGCTCAGCTAACATTCTATTATACACAAAACGTACACAACCGAAGGTTTTACGCATAAGATATGCTTGTTCTTCTGTTGGATACAAACGGAATTTATATGCTTTATTGTGCTTTGTCATATCATTTCATCTCACTTTCCACCTTGATTTTCAATATATTTCTTTACTACGTTTATTGGAGAACCGCCAGTAGTTAATAAGCCAAAACTTCTCTTTCCAAAGTTTCGTTTTCACTCGTGGAAAGTCTCTCTTGATGAGTCGAGAACTTGCACTTTTATAAGCATTAATAAATTTTGTCATTTCTGTATTCGGATGAGCCTTGAACAAAATATGAACATGGTCTACATCATGATTCCACTCTACCAATGTTATGTTGTAATTCTCTGATAACCTGACAAACATGTCTTTTGCATAGTCTGATATATCATCATTGAACACGTTTCTTCTATATTTTACAACCAATACAAGGTGATAATATAGCAAGAACACCGAATGATTATTATCTAATTTCATTGATATAACAACCTTCATTCTTTATAAGACTGATTCTATCAGAGGGGAAATAAAAAGCAAAGCCTTTTGGCTCCGCCAAACCGAAATTTATCTCCCACCTATCGTCGGGCTACGCCCTTCACACGCTTGAGGAAGGAGACTTCTTTCGGGAAATACGTTAAAATTTCTAGATAAGTAGAAAACTCTTTGTCATTAGATTTAAATCCTTGTATAATCTCTATTTTATTCTCTACAAACAATTTTTTCTTTTTTCTCCTTATGAAAAAGATAAGTTCATGCTCTCCAATTTTATCTTTTCTATTTGTGAATTTGTAAGACAAAAAAAGAATCCTTATAATAAGGATTCTGATATGCTCCCTATTAGGTAGACAGATAAAAAATAAAAATCTGTTATCTAAGGGGAGTATTTTTTATGGCTAGAATGAAATATTCTAAAGCTGAAAAATTGGTGATTTTAGCTCTTTATAAAGATGGTCATCATTCAATAGCTGACATTACGGCAAAGTTTTCTGTTGATCCTGGGACGATTAGAGATTGGAAAAGAAGGTATGAAGTGAATGGTGAAGACGGCCTAGAAGAAGCACTTTCTTGGAAGCGTTACTCAAAAGAGCTAAAGTTAGCAGCCGTCAATGATTATCTATCAGGACACGATTCGTTAAACAAGATTATCCAAAAATACAATATATCCAGTACTGCGGTTTTGAGAAAATGGATTAAAAAGTATAATAGTCATAGAGAACTAAATGATACCGGTAAAGGAATGACAAACTCTATGACAAGTAGAAGAAAAACAACGTTAGAAGAACGAATTCAAATTGTGAATTACTGTATACAACATCAGAAAAACTATCAGCTCACTGCCGAAAGTTATGAAGTTTCTTATCAACAAGTATATCAATGGGTCAAGAAGTTTGAAGCGAATGGTGAAGATGCACTACAAGATAAACGCGGTCGAAAGAAAGAAGAATATGAATTAACAGCTGAAGAAAAGTTTAAACTGGAAATGAAACGTTTAGAACGAGAAAATGAACGATTACGTGCAGAAAATGCTTTTTTAAAAAAGTTAGAAAAACTCGAAAGGAGGCGTCGTTAACAAGCGTTCGTCTACAAAATAAATATAGAGCGATTCAAGATTTACATGCGAATGAAAATTTGGCAGTAATCCTTTTATGTGAAATTGCCGGTGTATCTCGTGCTGCTTATTATAAATGGCTACAGCGTACGCCAACAGCTAGAGAATTAGAGAATGAAGCAATTCTTCTGGATATTCAAGCTATTTATGCACGAGTAGAAGGCATTTATGGGTACCGAAGAATGAAATTAAATATTAATAGAATGTATCATAAAAAGTTTAATCACAAACGCATTTATCGCTTAATGCACATTGCTGGATTACAGTCCGTGATTCGTCGGAAAAGAAAGCGCTATGTTCCCTCAACTGCGCAATATGTCGCTGAAAACCGACTAAATCGTGAATTTACTGCAAGCAAACCCAATGAAAAATGGGTAACAGATGTCACGGAGTTCAAATTAGGAAACGGAAGGAAAACGTATTTAAGCGCCATTTTAGATCTTTATGATGGGTCTATTATTAGTTATGTATTGGGACATTCAAACAATAATAAATTGGTATTTCAAACATTGGATCAAGCTATCACTATATTAAAAGAGAATGAACATCCATTAATTCATAGTGATCGAGGGTATCAATATACGTCACATGGGTTTAAGAGAAAGATAGAAAAGGCAAAAATGATTCATAGCATGTCACGTGTAGGAAAATGTATAGATAATGGACCAATGGAATCGTTTTTGGGGACGTTGAAGTGTGAAAAGTATTACCTACATAAGTATGAGACATTTGAAGCGTTACAACAAGCGATAGATAATTATATCCAGTTTTACAATAATGAACGTTACCAAGAAAAATTAAACGGCTTAAGCCCATTAGAATACAGGGTTCAAGCCGCTTAAAGTATTTTTTATTATTTCCACTGTCTACTTGACAGGGAGCTGTTCATTCTGCAACAGGAAAGATCGAACATATATTAATAAAAAGAATTACTCATATTATAATTTGAAAATAAGCCATAAATATTAATAAATTTTATAACGAATTGAATATTCGCACTAACTTTATTATAATTGATTAAGAGTTGGAGTAGTAATCTGTCATCTGTTCCTTTATTTTAAAGAAGGTTGATTTCAACCTTCTTTTTTTTGTTGTTTTTCCCTCCTTTAAAAAAAGGAAAAAGAATTACTTAATGATTATGGAAATTGCTTTTTTGTAGACTAGTTGTTGCTTACCATGAACCATCATAAGAATGGAAAATTTATCCGTTGCAATAATCTGCCCAAGTATAGGAACCTCACTCTTTAAAAATATAGTAAAATTCCCTTTTTCTTAGTAACTTAATTCTATTTAATTATCTGAATATAGGTAAGTTCAAAAGAGCTTTGAACACGAAAAAAGCGAAATCCTATAATTTTTTGTTCAGTATTAACGTGTGCAGAAACATACAATTTTCGCGAAATAATATGGTGAACCTTTACAATTTACTTCAGGCTATATGTCTAAAAATATATTGAATTTATCTCTAAGTATTTGATAATATTGTTTCACTGTTATTTCTTTTTTAGACTTCTTTCCATGCCGAGTTTCGGTAAAACTTTTCTCAGTAAGTGCAATATGACCGTTTCCAATTAATTTGCAAATAATACTCCCCTTATTTACTGGCGATTCTAGATGCTCTATAACCATATTTTGTATAGCATTTATTTTCTTTTCATCAATTGCATTTAAATAAAAAGCGTAGCCGATAGACCAGGTATCAGTAAGATCCGAATCAAGAAAATGAGAAGTTTCCCCATTTTCCCCTTTTTTCATTTCAAATACATAGGTCCCTTTCTCTGTATTTTGCCTACGAACACGATATTCTCCCGTTACAGAAGTCACACTGTCACCATGAAAAGGAACAGGATGTAAAGGAAGATAGGATGCAAAACCAGCATCTATTATATAGTTTTCATTTTTGTGCTGTAAAACAATAAGTGCGTGTCCATCATCCGGGTTCCACTTTCCTAGTTTCGAATCATAAAGAGTTCCAGCTATTCGATACACATTAAATCCACAATCACACAAAAAATAATATAACAAAGAATTAATCTCATAGCATAATCCGCCACGATTCTTTAAAAGTAGTTTTTCTTCAATAGTTTCTCTAGAAAATTCTTGCATGTTTCCTTCCATGATGTCTATGTTTTCATAAGGTACTAAGTGCCCCATCTGTAAAAGAATTGTATGCAAATCTTCAAACTTCACATTTTCTTTTGGTGGAATTTTTAACTTTAAGAAAAACTTTTGTTGTAAATCAGTTAACATTATATATCCCCTTCCATTTATAAAAAATTAATTTAATATTATATTAAGAATAAAGGTTATAAAATATACAGAGTGAATAACAAATTTCAGAGAACCATGTAACATTAAACATTAGCGGACATTTAGAGGCAAACACTAAAAAATCTCTTATTTTTTTAAATCCACATTTTTGTTATTTGGGTATTTTTATTTATTCTGCCAAAAGGAGAATAAGTTTAATTCAGAAGAGAGCTAAATGTGATTTCAAAAAGTGTATTTCGTGATACATCTAAGAATAAAATTTTTTAGATGTAATTATTATTAATTTGTATTTTTAATTAAATTTTTTATTTAAAGTCCATTAGTCACAGGTAAATTATGTAAACATTTGCAACTTTCGAGTAGCCTTTAATTCTTCTATTTATACATATAATACTCTTTATATCGTTCGAACTTCGATTTTTTTGTTTGTGGTGGTATTATGGATGACTTTAATGATTTAGATGATGCTACTTGCTTTGGCATTTGTAATACGCCCCGTTTCTTGAGTTCTCTATACAAACTACTCACATTGCACCTCAGTTTTTTTGCAATAGTTGGATATTCCTCTCCTTGATTAAATAATTGTACTGCTTTTTTACATTTTGAGTCCCATTTTTCTTCTGTTGTTTGAAATTTTTGATTTCGTTTTTTAACTATATTTCTAATTTAATTCTCTCTCGTTCTATTTTACACCGCTTGGCACAATACTGTTCTGCGTCTGCATGACGTCCGAAATGCTCCTCCTGTAAACGTATCATTTGTACTTTTTTCGCAATTTCTCTCAATTTACAGTCACCTCATTTTGTTTAGTGAATTCTACAAGAACTTGATCCCACAGTCACCGTTTATAAGTAGGCTATAAATGCTCACATTACCCTTAATATAGCTTTTAATATACTAATTCGAAAAAATATAATCCTCTCTATTTTTACACAATTGTAAACTATAGTAAATTGATAATATTGACACAGAATATTCTAAACCTTAATTCTCACTATGCACATAAATAAACTCTATATTTTCTTTGCTTGAAAAATGGAGAAATTAGCCCAAATCTAAGTTATAGATGTATACACCTATCTTTATTACAAATACTTTACCTATTGTAGCTAGGGCGCAATAAAAAAGAATGCAGACATGTAATCTGTACCCTTTGTAAAGGACATTTTGAAAAAAGTTAGGCAACATCAAGAAGATGATTTCTGTATCCAACAGGGGTCATCTTTTTTAAATTCCATTGATATCTATAGTGATTATAGTACGTCATATATTTCTTAATCTCTTGTTTCAACTCAGTAAAAGACTCGCAAGGTTTTATATGTGCTTCATCTTTCAGATGACCAAAAAATGATTCTTGTGGAGCGTTATCCCAACAGTTCCCTCTTCTTGACATAGATTGTCCGAGCTTTAGCTTTTTGACTAATTTTTGGTAGGTAGGGCTTGTGTAGTGGGCTCCTTGATCTGAATGAATATATGCGCCTTCAGTCAATGGAATCCTCTTATTCCGTTTTAGTTTATGAAGAGTTGTTGTTACGAGGTCTAATGTCATCTGTTCTGAAACATGGTAAGCTAAAATTTCATTGGTTGAGCCATCTAAAATTGTAGATAAATGAGCTCTTTTATTCTTACCTTAAATTAAATAAGTGATATCTGTAAGAAGCGTTTTTCCTGGGATATTTTGTTTGAATTCTCGATTTAATTGATTCGGCACTACTCGATGTTCTTTTGAAGCTTTCAGCATTCTTTTATAAGGATTTGCTTTCCGAATTGGACAGACAATCTCATATTTTTTCATGATTCTACGGATACGCTTTGAATTGTAGACAACTTGAAAATGACCCACCAATGTCATTTTTATTTGACGAGCCCCTTTTTTTCGATTTCTAAATCGAAGTGCTTTTAATATGATTTCTTTCACGATTTCATCTTGATTGTTCTTTTGTTTCCGTTGTTCTTGAGATGAAATGGAAAAATAATTATAGTATCCCGAACGGGATACACCAGCTACTTTACACAAATAACTCACCATATTTCTTAAGTTATATTTTATGATAACAGAACGAATCAGGATATATTTCTGACTAGGTGATAACGTTATTTCCTTCTCATCCTCCCTTCCATAAGTTTGATCTTTTTTAACAATTCATTTTCTGCCTTTAGTAAGTTCCGTTCGGCTTCTAAACGAGCATACTTCTCTTCTAACGTAAGCTCTCTCTCAAGAGTTCTTCCCGCGTTTTCGGTGCGTGTATCTCGCAAACCAAATACACCATTTTTCCTGTAAGCAGCACGCCATCTACTTCCTGATGACATAATTCGTTTCATTCCAATTATATCTATATCAAAACCACATTCTTCAAAAATATTTCGAGGTAGTTTTCCTTTCTCATTTTCCTCAATAAAAATACGCTTAAATTCATCTGTATAAGTGATACCTTTCTGACTTACAGATTTTATGTAGGGGTTATTTGATAGAATTTGAATGTCTCTTTCCGTAAATAGCTTTTTTGTCATTTTGAACTTTCTCCGATCCCAATTTTCTCTCATTATACAAGAAATACCCTATAGAATACACTTTTTTTCAGTGTCTATTCTATAGGGTACATTTTAATGTTTTGCACTCTTTTTTATTAACTCTTATATCATTTTTTCACCACAGTCAGCTCCTCAAAGCTCAAAGTTCTTAAATGACTCTGAGCATTATTTTTGTATGAATTAAAGATTTTACTTAATTAAGATTAGATTACTATAGACAATTGATTTTTTTATATTAAGTTTATAGTTTTTTGTCAAAATAGTTTAGAGATTCATGTCCTTGTACACTAGCAGATGGGATATAGATGTTATAATACTAATTGTATGAACTTAAGAAATCGCACTTATCTAAATATAAACTTTGTTTATTTAGATACTTCAAAAATTCTACTAATACATAAAAATTAAGGAGTGAAAGTAATTGAAACTAACACATGCCACTTTAGAGATGGATTCTAATGGGAATATTCGTAAAGAAGATAACATGGTCACAATCATTGTAAAGCCAGACACAGGTAACTCTGTTCGTTTATTTTGTAAGATTGATCCAGATCAAAATACTATTATTGCTTTTAATACGGCCATTATGGGTATTGTCTGTCCTTGTTGTAATTCAAACACATTTACATGTTCTACACTCTATAACAAAAGACATAAATTACTTCGTGAAGCCTATGAGCTTTTAAAAGAAAATCATTCTATTCGTTTAAAATTATTATATGACCAATTTGGAGAATTAACAGTAAAGTGAATTTAACCATACACCAGTTCTCTATTCAATAGCATACAGAATGTAATAATAATTCTTCAATTTACAATAATTATCTCATATAATGTATCCGTTAAAAGTGTATTTAACGAACAGTTTGATGGATTTCATAGAATTGAGTATAGTAGAGGTATCAATTATATATTGATACCTCTCTTCTTTTTCAAAAACTATTATGGTATCCATATATGTAATCAAGTTATTTATTAAAATAGCATTCTAGCTCAAAAATCCGAATAGTTAGTTTAAATATCGGTTTAAGTATTAGTTTAAAAAATAATTTACATTATTTGATTTGATGTGTACAACATGAGCAACCAATAAAAAGAAAAGTTTAAAATACTAATAGATAAACATAAAAGTAAAATGCCCTTGTATATCATAGAGTATGCAGAAATGAAAACAGCCCTCTCCCCCGCTACATTATATGCTTACATTACTGAATTTGAAAAGTTTCTAAAATGGCTTATAAATAATCGATTAGCCGTTGAAAACGGTAAGGTGGTCACTAATATATGTAATGTACCAATTACAACACTAGAAAATTTACCATTAAATGAAGCTAGAATTTTTCAAAGATATCTCCAGGGAGAAGGTATTGAGACAAAAGCCATTAACAGAACTTTCTCTGCTTTAAAATCCCTATTCAAGTACTTAGCTCAAAATACAGAAAATGAACAAGGGGAAAATTACATCTCACGTAATGTAATGAAGAAAATTGAACTGCATAAGGAGAAAGTAGATGCAGCAGCAAGAGCAGGTGACGTTGCAAACATGATATTTAATGAAAAAGATGATGTAGCTTTTCTTCAATTTCTAGCAAATGATTATGGTGAAATGTTGAAAGATATATCACCAAAAAAATATAGTTTTTTTCAGCGTGATAAAGAAAGGGATATAGCCATTATAAGCCTCATTTTAGGAACTGGGCTTCGAGTTTCCGAGGTAGCTAGTCTTACTATATCTAGTATAAACTTCCGTCAAGGGAAAGTAAAAGTGACGCGTAAAGGCAATAAAAGATCCTCCATATTAGCTACTCACTCTTGCTTAGATGATGTTCAGGAATATATTAAGGTTCGTCTTAGTAAATATAACTGCCCCCAAGATGAAGACTTACTCTTCGTAACAAATTATAAAGGGAAATATACGCAGTTAACTGTTAGAGCTATACAGAAGTTATGTGACAAATATTCAAGTGCATTTGATGAGAAGCGTAGCCCTCATAAACTACGACACACATATGCTACAAATCATTATAAGGAAAACAAAGACCTAGTATTACTTCGGGATCAACTTGGCCATACTTCTGTGGAAGTTACTAGTATCTATACAAATATTAATAATGAGAAAAAACGTGAGGCTGTTGATCGCTTGGAAAGAAGACAATTCGAATAAAAAATATTAATAATTGCACAAAATCAACATTTTTTGCGATTATTTAGAGGAAGCTATTGTTATAGCTTCCTCCTCTTCATTAAAGTACCTAATAAAATCTCTTCACTTTTTATCTCATTCAAAAAAATTTTCTAAAAGCTCCTCAAGCTCTTTAGATAAGACATTCTTCCTACAGTTAATTAATAACTCAGGGAGAGTTGATTGTATAAATAACCAAAATGATTCAACATGCGCTGCTACAAACTGTTTACCTTTAGAATGTACACAATCGTTTCTTAAAGTCCTCCAATATTCCATTTGTGTAATTATCGATTCGCTAACTTCAAAATAGCGACTATGTGAGTTTCCTGAAGCAATTAAGTTGAATACATTTCTTTCCCAGAATTCATCGTTTGGAATTTCTTCTATTTCACTTTTCCATTCTCTACCATATATTCTATTGAGAGCATATGGATTTTCTAATACTCTGTGCTTTACTACATTTAAGAAAGACAAATAAGACATTATATATGCTGACCTATAAGCCCCTGCTTTATAACATAATATCCCCTCTTCAATAAGACTCTTAGCAGCTTCCGGAAATTCTATGTCACTAATAAACTTTTCTATCCCTAATTTCACTTTCTTTTCTCCTTTAACTTTTTCATCATTTAAAGAACGTTAACTTTAATTTCTTTTTATATTAATATGCCAACTCATCTTTCAACTCTTCAAGATATACATCCCTAACTAATTTAAAGAAACCTATATATTCTCCGAAATAATCGCTAAATTGCTTTATAAACCCTTCTCTTTCTTCAACATGATGAGACTATATAAACATACTCCCCATCAATTCACCTATCTCTCTTTCAATTTCTTTTAATTCATCTGCCGATATACCTTGCGGGTAATCATTAAACCACTCCAACAATCCGCAATTAGCTCCTCGATTCTGAGCGGAAATTAAATCCCCTTTTTCCTGCTATAATAAATGTGTCTAAATCATTTAAAAATAGACGGATTATATATGAAGTACTAACATTTTCGATACTATGTTTCATATTTTCTCCTCCTTATCATTTTTTTCTTCCAATGAAATGTGTTTGTTATACCATTTATTTATTTTTCCTTTGTAATACTTTTCGACTTCGTAATCCGGAATCCAAATTTCACGATCATTGATTTTACTCATAACACTTTCTAAAACAGCCTCATGTTCTCTCGGTTTCAATCTACGGTTATGAACTTTAATCTTCTCTATATAAGCCTCTCTCAGCCAAGTTGATATGGTTTCACGCTGTTTTTGCTTTAGGTGAGACCATTTCTTATTAATTTGCAATAGTTGTCCCTGAGGGCTCCTGATATGATTCTTTATTGCCCTTCACTCCCCAATCGTATTTTTTCTTATTTGAACCACAGACGTAGTAGGCCTCGAATCGAATCACGGCATACGCTTTAACAATTTTACGAATTGAACCTTATGAAAAAGCATCCAATCAATAAAAAAAGGACTAGATGATAAATCCTAGCCCTTTTTATTATACATTAAATTAGTGTATCAACCACCGTGATCTCCAACTGAAAGACTTTGAATGACTTCGTAAGATTGTGGAGTTTTCGCTGTATTCGTCACACCTATAGTCAAGGTTATAGCCGTGACAATTCCCATTAAACTGAATACTATTTTTTTCATTTTAAAGCTCCTTCCTCAAAAAATTTTCGTTTCGCTTTCAACCCTAAATGGAAATACTTACTCGCCGCATGATGATTCTTTTCATCATAAAATTTTGTTCCCAGCGTCTCATAAGACTCTTGAACATCTTCATACAATCCTTCTCTTTCGAAGTAATCAATTCCTGCTAGTACTACTGTTTCAAGTATTTGAGTAGGTGAAGCATTGTTTAGCTCTTGTAAAATGAGATATCGATGTATAAACTCTTCTTGATTTAGTTTTTTACTAATATTTAAACCGTTCTCTATGAGTTCTGCTGCGACATCTCGCTCGTCCAGTTTGTAATGTTCCAATGCCTTTGCATACATGGCTTTGTAATGGTTCGGAGACTTTTCAATGACTTCAGATAAATAACGAATCGCTAAAGATGATAGGTTTTGTTTAGAATACATCCAACCCAAATTATGGCGCACCATAATAATAAACTTATCTTCTCCGATTTTTTGGAACTTGTCCATTGCAGCCGCAAAATGTTCCTCTGCTAATGACCATTCTTTTAAGTTTATACAAGCTAACCCTAACAAGTTCTCACAAAAGCCGACATTACGCTCATAATCAGCATGGGCTAAAAACATTTCTTTTGCCTTTGTTGTGTACTGAAAAGAGACCAGTGAATCACAAATATCAAAATGGAATGCACCTAACTTATAATAAAATTCAGCTTTCTCAACGTCATCATTGATAAGCTCTAATAATTTTTCGGCTTGATCAAAGTGTTCTTTTGCAACCTTATAACTACCAGTTCCACTAGCATGGATAGCTTTAAAGAAATGATAATAATAAGTTAAAGTGTTGTTAGAAGGAATCTCAAAGGATTCTACTTTATCAAAACTACTTGTAGAAACACCTAAGTTATCAATTACATATTGATGACGAAAATCTAATAATGAATAGTATAATAATAAGTTCTGATCTTTTATATTTTGGATTTTACCATCAATTTCTTCTTTTAAACGATGCGCATTGCTTATGCGCCGTGCACGAATTTCCACATACCAATCATTTAATAAGCCCAGAATCTGTTCGTTTCCTTTGATTGCTATATTCATAATCCACCCCCTCAATACCAATTATCATATGTTCTTTTAATAATATAATAACAGAATTTGTAATTTAATAGGTGTATTTTTGAATATACATCAATAAAGTTCTGAATATTACCACTATTATTCTGAGACTATAGTAAAACAAGAACCCCAAAATGAAATGAGGTTCTTGTTTTACCGTTCAATACTATTCTATAAACCTAGTACACTAACAATCTGACATGCCTTTGAATTTACAATATGATAATACATCTCTAATCCCCTTCTTTCCGAACGAAGAATCTTCCCACGCATTTTAGATAAATGCTGAGATACGGTAGATTGAGGAATATCTAATAGCTCCGTTAATTGTGTTACATTACAAATCTTGCGGTGTTCTAGCTCCTTCACGATTTGTAACCTAACTGGATGGGCCATAATCTTTAATAATTCTACATCCGCCTCTGGGATTTTGTGCATTTCATTACTTACTTGAATAGTTGTCATTTTAATTTCTCCTTTTTAGTTTCCTTTTTTATTTTTAAGTTATAAGTATTTTGTGTTTGTATGAGTATATCGATTATAATCGCTGTGTTATTTGTTCTTTTGTCTCTTTATCAGGTTTAATATATAAAAGTACTATGATGGCTAAAAATCCAACAAATGATAGCATAGGTATCGAGATGAAACCAAATAAATTCAAGTAATCTTCTGTACAAGATATTCCCACTGAACATATCTTCATCTCACTAGCAGGAAACGTTTGAATTGTAATTTGATATACAGATAATATTAATCCGATACACGCAAATGGGAATGCATATGTGTTGACATGCGGATCTCTTCTATACATTCCTATCCCCAATATTAATACTAATGGATACATGGCCATTCTTTGGTACCAGCACAAATCACATGGTGGTAGCTTCATCCATTCACTGAAAAACAAACTAATTAACATTGCACTTGTAGCGATGGTCCAAGCGCAGAAAATATGATACTTACGGAACAGTTCCATTTTGTATACTCCTCACACGATTTTAATTGCATGCTATACACTTTTCTCAAGCATATATGCTTCAATTTGTTTTCGGTGTTCCATGTTCATAAAATCTACTTCAAAAGTGGTGTTATGGTTTGCCATATCTAAAAATCTTTCACTTACATACTTTTCTAGGTCAGTTCCTTTTAGATTTATAAAATCTTTTTTTGGTAAATAGATGAATAACTCATTATATGGCACTATATGCCCCAAGAACTGAATATGGATAAAAGGCGTCCATTCAAACTCGTCCATCTCTCCAAAATCAAATATCCACTCTTGTCCGAGCAAAAATCCAATTAATCCGCTTTTGGCCATAGAATCAAACATATGTCCATCGTCTATCGGTACAAAATATGTACTTGCCTTTTGAATGAAATCTAGTAAAACATACTTATCAGGATCCATCGGCTTTCGTACTCGGTTTATTAACTGCTTCATTCTAGTACTTACTGTTTCTATTATTTCAGACTCATTTACTAGTATATGTATAATAGAATCTTTTGCTTGTTCATCGAATGCGGACTGAAAATTCGCATGTGATAGTATCTCTCGTTGATATATTTCATCCTGTAAAAATCTTAATATAATTTCATGGCTGTATGTCGGTTCAACATGCGAAAGGCAATCTATGAGTTTTCGTAAAAAATCTTTTACATGTTTATTTTCACCTTTAGAATAATCTGGACAATAAGTTCCGATATACTGAATACCTGGTGAATTAGAAAAACGAAAATACGGTTCTAAAGATTTCGTATCAAGCATGTGATACTACCTCACTTTTCTATTTAGAATGTCACTAACTTATTTCCGTATTTGGAATAGCCTGTTTCTATGGATAGTATCCAATCATTTACTGCGTGATAGGTAATCCTTTGAAGTTATCTCTAGATTTTCCCCCACCTCACACCGTGCGTGAGTCTTTCGAGCTCACACGGCGTTCCATCGTGTCTAGTTAATCAAAAAAATTTTTTAACATAACCTTGTTATATGATTTGTTTGATTTCCTTGGTAGAAAATTTAATTTCTTCCGTTCCAGCTAGAATTCTTAGTTCATTAAGTCTCTTGAGCGTGGTTTTGAAATCCTTTTTGGTCATTTCGAGATTTATAAAGCGTTCTTTGATTAGTTCTATATTAGTCATATGTATCAACTTGTGTACATAATCACTAACAATAACAAGATTACCAAATGAGTCATCTGAGCTAATATGGTATGGTATTTTGTGATGACAATGAACTTCATCTATACCAATTACATATTTTGTTACCCAGCACTTTCCATTTTGAGCAATGTATTTCGAAATACGATTGTCGTTATATTCTATACTCCTGTTTGGGATGTAAGTTCTCATTACCTTACGAAGTACATCGTTGGATATATTACGTAAGTCTTTGTGAATTTTATCCCTACCAGTTTTAGTATAGTTACATATATTCTGTTGGAAAGCGTAGACCACTCTATGCTTTTGAGCTGCTATGGGTACCATTCCTGTTTTTTCTATCTTAAACAGTTTCCAATTATACCCTTTATATCTCTTCTGCATCGATTTGGTGAAATCATCAAGAGTTGCTTTAGTTCGATGTTTCTCTAACCGATTATAAAGTACTTTCCTAAGAGAGAATTCCATTCTTCCCAAATCTACAGTAATATAGGTAGCCATTGAGTAATAGTTTTGAATCCCTATTACTACAAGGTTATAGTTATGTGCAGAATCACCGGTGGTCTTTCTTTGAATTTTCTTGATTGCTCTTTTGATGTTAGAATAGGCCTTCTTTTTCGCTCTATCAGACATTTGAGATTGGGCTACATAACCATTCCTGGTTCTTCTTTTTCTACCCGACTTAGGGTCTGTGCTGGTATGTTTTCTAACAACTTTGATTTTCAATCCAAGAAATTTACTCGTGTTTTTCCTCATATTTATTACTTTAGACTTTTCTTTGTTGATATCTAGTCCAAGTCTATATTTGAGGAAATCATTTACAGCGTGAAATGCTTTTTGTGCATCTTCGTATGTCCTACAGGTTATCTTGAAGTCATCAGCATACCTAATGATGTACATTTCCTTCAAGTTTGTCTTCTTTAGTTCCCTGTATTTCTTATCACTGCTAGAGTATGGCTCACCATTGGTTCTTACTGCATCAAATGTTTCCCATTGGTCAGATATCCACCAATCTAATTCATTTAATACAATATTAGATAGAAGTGGGCTTAATATACCGCCTTGGGGAGTACCTTTATTAGGAATTCCTCCTCCTTTAATCTCTGATTTAAGAAGCCTAGATATAATGCATAGAAGACTTTTATCACGGATGCCCATCGACCACATCTGCTTTAGTAGCTTACCGTGGTTTACGTTATCAAAGAAACCTTTGATATCTACATCCACACAGTAGTGATGACCAGATATGTTGATCCTGTGATAGAGTCTAGCAATTGCATCACTTGTTCCTCTGTTAGGTCTAAATCCATAACTGTGGTTATGAAATTGAGCCTCACATATAGGTTCAAGGATTTGGAGTATGCATTGTTGAAATAATCTATCCAAAATGGTAGGGATTCCTAATGGCCTATTTCCGTTACCACCTTCTTTGGGTATTAGCACTCTTCTTACAGGTTGTGGTTGGTATTTATCGAACATAGTTTTAATCTTTTCTACAATTACATCTATGGAAAGGGATTTTAAGTCCGATATGGTTAATCCATCTACACCTGGAGTTCTACTACCTTTGTTGGTTTTAATGTTTCTGTAGGCAAGGCGAATGTTCTCTTCGGTTTTCATCAAATTAATAAGGTTGTAAAAATTTTGTCTGTTTTTGCTTTGGGCATATAACTCATCCAGTGACTTTTGTATGTCGTAGTATTCGTTATGCCTTAGCTGAACTTTCTTTGTCATAAAGGCGATAACCTCCTATAAGGGAGGGAATATCTCTCTTAGTCTTACAAGAAACTTTATAATATAGAAAGTTATGTTTTTAACATTGTGATTAACCTTCCACGACTAGTGGCTATCCCTCCACCGCTTATTATCACGGTTTCATAGGTACTGTGCCACCACGTTCATCAACATAAATTGAGGTTATAGTATTGACTAATATCATCAGACTTTTCCCTCAAAACGTTTCAACGGCCATAGGTCCTCCTCGTTGTTGACTTACCACGTTCCATTATTCTTATCTGTACATATTACCCTTAGACTTCTCCTTTAGACCTGCTGTCTTGATTACGCCTTTAACGTAATATGGATTTTCATAAAGACCATTCTTACTTGTCCACAACAGCCACACTATTTGTGTGCGATGGTATTTCTACCACCTCTGGCTCTAGATCCGTACATTCAAAGATTCGTCAGTATGTAATCTCGGAAAGATTTTTTAATACATTCTAGTCATAAGTATTTTATAGACCCAGGCACTATCAGTTGTAGAGGATGCCTCCATCCCCTTTTCGTCAGCATTACTGTTACGACAACCTTCGCACTTTTACGGCGGGCTCCAAACAATATTCCTCCTATAGAGGATTAACCTATCTGTTATATTGCGATGCCGCTATCGAGTGTTCCTTTCAGGATGTTAATCCCTCATTCGAAACATCAGAATAATAGTTCTACAGTCTAATATTTTAGTCTGTGTCTAGGTTTTACCAAAGTGTCAGTCCATTTCCGGGCTAACCTTTGCTAGCCTAGAAACGTGTCGCACAATCTTCCCAGTCATATCCCTTATCTTTTAAATTTGGTGGAAAGCGATTCTCAAAATCATCACGCATTCCATACATAGTTTCTGATGCTTTTTCTAGTGGACCGAATCCATATACAACATGTGTTTTCACTCGTTTGTTTTTCTTTTCTGCTACAACCAAATATACATATCGTCTTTCCTTTGCTAAAACAAACTTCAAAAACCCCGGTATTTGACTCATCTACAACCTCACCTTTCTATTTTCCTTACTCTTTTCTTTTACGTATGAGTAAGGAAAACAGGTACTTGTACCGTATTAATTCAAGAGATGTCTCGTTTTTTTGCTCTGAAAATATAAGAATGCGCTCATCATAACAATATTAATTACACCAGCTGCAGCCCCAATTTTTGAGATAACATACACATATTCATTATTACTAACTGGCAATAGACTCAAAAAAATAAAGAAAGTTGAAATAACAAAAGATAAGAGCATATTTCTTTTGGTCCTATTCATTCATATACCTCCTTTTTTGATAAGCATTGATAACTATACGGTTAAACATAAATTAGATATTAAGCTGCATCATTACGGTTATACTGCCGGTTCTTTTCATTTACAAACCCTTTAATGCTCCACACGCCAGCCATTGATTCTTTTGCTTCTTTTTCTGCCTCTAGCATTTCGGGTAGTAATGTAGTATTAGGTTTAGAAATATAGGCTATAATCCCATAACCCGACTTGGCCATTAATTCATTGACGTGTATACCATTACAAAATACATAAGCCAATTTCCTACCATACTTGTCTTCTTTTGATCCTTGATCATAAACCAAGGTTACACTTTTCCCATCTAGCCGGTTCTTTAAAAAGGAAGAAGCTTCCTTTCCCATCTTTTGTGGTGGGATTTTCTGAGATACAGACTCAGGGGTATCTAATAACAGTAACCTTACCGTCTGTTTCTGCCCCTTTACGTTCACGTCTATCGTATCTCCATCCTTTATATGTAACACCTTCCCTTTAACAGTCTCTAAGCCTTTTATTTTCCCCTTATAAGCTTCTGGAATATCAACAATACCTTTCCCTTCTACGTGCTGTTGTATTCCATTTTGTACTGCTTGGACAGGTCTCGAATCATTTTTTGTTTGCACGGAACTGTTACATGCTGACATTTGAATTACAAATGATGTTATACAAATAGCTTTAATCCATATTTTCATATCGAAATTTCTTCCTCCTACTTAAAATACGTAAATAGCTGTTTCTAATAAACAAACGGGCTATTCATAGTATTTACTTCTCGATAATTACAACATAGGCAAAACTGTATCCATTTTGGATGATCATTATAAAGTGCACTATATGACCGTTCCTTACACTGCGGGCATATTGCCACCATACTTTCTTCATACTTTTCCTGGCTTTTCAATTTTTCAAAAGATACATTATCAGACGCTATATTACTGGTACACAATATATATCCCCCTTTTGAGTCTTGAAATCTTAAAAATACATAAAAAAGGACACACCTATGGCATATGTATGCGTAGGTATGTCCTTTTGCAAGATAGTTTTAGAAGTATTTTGTTACTTTCATCATATCATATTTCTTATTAGTTTTATATATGAAATTTAAGATTTTGCGATATTATTTCTTTTTATTCGTTATAAACGTAATACGTTGTTTTTGTACATCATAGGTTAATTTTGCATCGAATTTTTCTCCGGTTTTCTTACTTTCAAATCCTGAGATTGTATCGGTCATATTCTTCTCTAATAACTTTTTTACTTGCCCGTTAGTTATTTTCTTTTTCAAAATGGTTCCAGAAACAATGAATTCGCAAGGCTTTTTATAATGTTCACTTGAACTACCCCCACTTTCACTTCGTTTAGAAGTGAGGGATTCCTAAGTAAAGAGTTCTATCGAACTCTAATTGATTAGGCTAACCCCGCAGTCCTTGCGGTTAGAAGCCTTATCGCTTCATTCTTTAGATTGATACTTGCGTTAATATCTCTATCATGATGTGTTTGACAAGAAGGACAGTCCCATTCACGTAGGTTGAGATTTTTAACGTCTTTATTTTGATACCCACAACAAGAACATAATTGGCTGGAAGCAAATGTTTTCGATACGACAATGACTTGTTTGCCATACCATTTTGCTTTGTATTCTAACATGGATCGAAATTGCGACCAAGATACCTCACTAATTGCTTTTGCTAACTTATGATTCTTTAACATATTCGATACTTGCAAACCCTCTATACCGATAACATCGTGGTTTTTAATGATTTCAGTTGAAATTTTGTCCAAGTAATCTTTTCTAGCATTGGATATGTATTCATGAATTCTAGCTACCTTTACTAGTTGTTTATTCCAGCGAGAAGATCCTTTCATTCTTCTAGAAAGCACACGCTGTGCTTTCGCCAACTTATCTTCTAATGATCGGAAAAACTTCGGATTTTCATAGTGGGTTCCATCTGACAAAATAGCGAAATCTTTTAGTCCTACATCTATTCCAATGTAAGAACTTGTTTTCGGAAGTTCTTGTACTTCTGTTTCAACTAATAGTGACACAAAATATCTACCAGAAGGGTTCCGTCTAACCGTAGCATTTACAATACGCCCCTCTACTTCGCGACTTTTGGCAAATCGAACAAGACCTAGTTTCGGCAACTTTATTTTGTTCCCTACAACGGCAATGTTTTCATTTGTTTGTTTTGTAGTATAAGATTGTACGTTGTTCTTCTTAGATTTAAAGCGCGGTGCGCTGTTTTGTTTTTTGAAAAAGCGTGTATAAGCATCCGCAAGGTTGCGAACAGACGACTGAATCGCAATACTATCCACTTCTTTTAGCCAAACAAGCTCTTTCTTCATGGCAGGTAGTTTGGCAGAGCATGTACCATAGGTCAAGCCTTTTCCTGTCTCTTTGTATGCTTGATCCCATAAGGATAGGAAATAATTGAATACAAAGCGAGAACATCCAATCGTTTTGTTGATTAGAATTGCTTGTACCTGATTTGGATAGATACGAAACTTATAGGCTTTATTCATGATTATTTGATTCACCTCCATTTCGGTATATGACTATTATACACCAAACGTACATTCGATAGGTAGTCGAGTAACACTTTCTGTATGTCGAACAATTAAGATGGCTTCCTGCCATCCCTTGTTCGAAGCCAATTCATCTCCCACCTACTCACTGGGCTGTGACCCTTCACGCTCCTTGAGGAAGGAGTCTTCTTGGCTAAAATAATAAATAACGTTTTTCCCATACATTTTTCCTCCTTAAACAAAAAAAGGACACACCTACGCTATGGTTATGCGTAGGTGTGTCCTTTTGCAATATGATTTTTTAGTATTGGATTACTATAATTATAGCACATATCACATTTAATATACATGGGGTACCGCCACATATCCCTTGATGTATTTCTTAGTCATTTACAAAAAGATTTAATATCATGGATCATTTGGACTGAGTAATGTATCAAAATTAATCATTTGAATCAATTCATTGAATCCAATGTGAAAGAAAGGGAGGGTTCTGTTGCAAGGTTTTCTAAATGAAGCTAAACTCGGGTTTCTTTGCCCATCCCCCGAAAAGGGATATTAATACAAAATATTCCATATCAGTTGTAGACGAATTTAGGGTTCAACCTTAGTTGTTCGATTTGTAATATAAACGTTCATTTTTGTTACAGTTTATTTTCTTTGCCGATTTTAAATTTTAATCCAAGTCTAATTTTGAATATTTTTTCTTAATCCTCCTTTTCGGGGTGATGTATAAGCGACTTCTTTAGCTGGATCATCGGTCCAACGACTACTGATATTATAAGTTTTGCACATTATGTAGGCTTTTTCATCCAATAATTGTCTAGTTTTATGAAGGTTTTCATCACTTAATTTTTCGCCCCTGATATCATTGTCTTTCCAACCGAAAAAATAGATTTTGTCAGCCTCTTCTACGTCTTTTCTAAAATATATAACATCTCTGGGTTTTGGGGTGTTACCTGGATTGGTGGTTGGGGGTATACGTTTGTTGATTTCTTCAAAAAAAGCCCTTGAGCTAAATGGGTTTGTAGAATTTGGTGATAACCCTAAAGCTTCGTATACATCTTTGTAATGTTTGTCAAGATAAGCTTTGATCGTGAAACCTTTGTTTACTGGGGTTTCAAAGAATACATTTTTAGCATGGATTCCAATAGCAAGTTTATGAGGTTTCGTATCAATAAAATAAATAATACTAAAAATAGCCTTATTTATTGTGATTTTGAATTTTGTACGCGTCATTTTTTGCGCGCGCATGCTTTTGTATAATGGTTCAAGACCTGTTAATTTCAATGTTGATCGTCCTCCTGTCTACGTTTAAATGATGAAACATTATAGCTTCTCCTGGTAATATAATAATTTTATATGTAGCGATTAATTGGTTTGTAGAAGTTGTCACGATGTTTTTCGCAATAATCAAAAGCTCTTTCATATAAATCTTCAAAGTCTTTGATATTGCGTCTTTTAAAATGCAATGCATATCTTTCTTTTAAATAATTATATAATTCTTCTATTTCACTTGTAGCGTAGTAATTTGCTCCACGAACTTTCCTTGCGCTAAAACGATCAAGTTTTAAAACGTCTAGAGCTTTATCATTGGAAATTTCTTCGCATTTTAAGAATGAAAGAAAGGCACGAAGTTCATTTGTTGTTAAAACTTCTGGCATGGAATTTGTAATCATGAAATTAAGACCTCCTATTTTGTTAAGGTGTACATGTAATATTTTAACATTGATTAGAGTTGTGCTAAAGAATAAATTTTCAATTATATGAAAACAAAGATACTAAAAAGGTAAGTAGTAACTTTAGGAGATAATTTGCACTAATTTTAAGTGTTTTTTGCGTCCTGAGTATACATAATAAAGTTATCTGTAAAGATTTCGTAATTACTGGAGTAAAGCTTATTAAGTTAAGATGTTCATAAATTAAAAGTTTTGGTGCATTTTTGATTAAATAATTCATTAAACGAGTTTTACAAAAGATACAAAAATGTTAAATTCATGAGAATCAGTGATATATTATAAATATTGGTGTAAGTTCTTATGTCTGTTGTGATAAGGACTTATTTGCATGGTTACCACTCTTTTATGTACAATAAAAGAAAAACATTGTACGAGGTGGGGAGAGGAAAACCCATGTCCAACCAACAGTTAGTCAATTTACGTATTGATTTTGCTTTTAAACAATTATTTGGTACAAGTGGAAATGAAGACATTCTAATTGCTTTTTTAAACGCGATGTTACAGGATTCTTTAGAATCACCTATTGTTTCATTGCAATTAGAAGACCCACACTTGCACCGAGAACATGAAGAAGATAAATTATCAATTTTAGATATTTCTGCTACATTAGATACAGGTACAAAGGTAAATGTCGAAATACAGTTGAATAATAATCATGACATGATTAAGAGAAGTTTATATTACTGGGGAAGGCTATACACATCCCAACTTCAAAAGGGGATGCCATACAGCTCTCTTCATAAAACAATTACGATCAATTTGTTAAATTTCGTTATGTTTCCTGAATACGAGGCATTTCATACAACCGGAATCCTATGGAATCAGCAACAACAAAAGGTATTAAGTAGTGATATTGAAGTTCACATCGTAGAGATTCAAAAACTCATGCAACAGTGGAGGAATGAACAAGTAAATCCCTGGGAAGATTCATTTGTTCGTTGGTTGTTATTACTACCAGCGAATGAGGACGAACAATTAACCCAAACATTGGAGGATATTGCGATGAACCAAGACCCAATTTTACAAAAAGCGATGAATAAATGGGAACGTATGAGTCAAGATTCTTCTTTCCGACAAGCATATGAAGCAAGGGAGAAAGCGTTGATGGATGAAGCTGCAAAGTTTGCTCATGCTCGTAATGAAGGGAAAAAAGAAGGAATTCAAGAAGGGGTTCAGCAAGGGAAAATACAAATGATTAAAGGTATGCATGAACTTGGTGTACCAATTGAAACGATTGCAAAAGCAAGTAAATTAAGTTTAGAAGAAGTTGAGCTTATTTTGAAAGGAAATTCATAATAAACGATTAAGAGAGTAAAAGAGCCCTACACCTAACTAAAAAAGGGTTGGTGTAGGGCTCTTTTTCTAAATTTAAATATTTTATTTTAGCTTTTTAGAATTCTTCTATTTTTACTGTGAAATGTGGCTTGAACTTTACTTCAATTTTTTTCTTCTCTTCTGTACCTTGAATATATAGTGAATCATTACGAGTATATACTCGTTTTACAGACTCCATTTTAGTTTCAAAAATATATCGTTCTTTATAAACTATATCTAATTGAACGGTATCTTCATAGTAGGATACAATCATATTTAATTTAAATCCTAATTTATCCATTTTACAATACCTATATACACCTGCACCAGGGGTAATAAAATCTTCCGGTTCACTTTCAAAGATTTCTAACAATTCATATTCATCATATTGGACGTGCATTTGATAACTCCTTTCTTAGTGAAAATTTATCATTACTACAATTAATTCCTACTATTTATCTAGGTACAACCGAAACAACATCACCATTATCATTTAAAATAACTCTAGCATCTTTCCCTATGTATTCCCATAGCCCTGGTTTATTTCCTGGATTTTTAGTACCATGCTTGATTGTATCTTCTACTACCGTTGGGGTAATACCACGAGGATCAATTGTGCTTAATTCCTTCACATAGTCATCAGAGCCAAATTTATACCCTTTCCTTTCAGCCCTCTCACGCGCGCGTTTAATAAGTTCTGCTCGTACTTGAACTGTATCGGGAGCCATTCTTTCAAGCGCATGTTCAGTATACTTACGCCCATCAATGACGCCGCCACCTCTTGGCATACTCCATCCAATCTCTTCTGTTACCTTTGATACTTTTCCTAAATCCTTCGCTTTTTGTTCTAGTTCTCCATATTTACCAAACACACGGCCAACAACTCTAGGAGACCCACCTACTAGTGTAGAAACAGTTCCCCAAACATAATCATCTGGACCATATTCTCTCTCTGTGAAAAATTCTCTTCCGTTAATGAGTTGTAACCCTTGTTTGATTTGTCCTACAATTGGAAAGAAATCAAGTGACATGGATCCAAGCTCATTAGTACGTTTCTGCTCTTCCAGATATTCTTTCATTTTTTCAGGTGGTACACCAAAATCCTTAAGACGGGTTGTTAAACCATCCATATTACCAACATTTTTAACAACATTAGACGTATCTATTTTGTAGCCTGAAATCTTATTAGCAGAGTCCATCATATTATTAGCAGCATCTAATCCAGACAAGATATCTGTATGCAAGGTTGGAAATGCTTGTTGAGCTTCTGCAACATGCGTTGAGACACTATTAATTAGTCCATCAGCCATTACTGCTTGTTTATGAAGTGATGCCCCAGCTTTTTGTACTGAATCTCCAAACTTATGGAAACTTTGATTTACTACGCGTAAATCACTGGCCATTTGTTTATATTCAGGTAGTCTGTTTTTGAATCCTTCCTGCATGGCAGTAAGTTGCTGTCCATAGTCGCGAACACCATCTGCAAATTTTTCTATTTCACCTTTTGGTAATGTGCCAACCCATTTTTCTGCTGGTTCGATAAACACCTTATTAATTGAGAGCGAGTAAGCTGTTGTCATGTCCATAAACATTATCATGGCATCTGTTCCTGCATCTGCAGTATCTACAAACCATTCTAACATTTGCTTTTTATAGGATGTCATACTATTTTTATAATCTGTTAACCCATTCACATAGTTTTGAAGGTTAGCTTTATCCTGTTGTACCAAATATTTACCTTGTTGAATTTGTTGAATAATATTACCTGAATCCTGATTCGCTTTATCGATAATCATAACACTATCTTTTAGTAGCATTAATTTATGGATTTTCCCAAAATCCTGATTCATCATCTCTAAAGTTGCGATAGTAGAATTGTATTTTTCTCTTACAGCTGGATCAGCTTCTTTTTCATAAATTTTATCTACAGTGTTCTTCAATTCAGATTTTTTTAGTGTGGTTAGTAATTGAGAGACACTTTGTGCAAGTTCACTAGATTCAACTAAAGCCGCATCATCATTTTTAGTTTCTTTTGCTTTTTTATAGCGTTCTGAATATTTTTTTACTAACTCAGTACTCTTTTTTAAATCATCAATATCTTGACGAATTGTATCTATTTTATTAGATAAAGATTGATCAAACACGACTGCAAATAATTTTTGCACAACGTATGTTTGACCATTGTAGTTCACCTTAAACCATAGAGGACCGTCTTCCCCTACTACTTCAAGAATTTCATCCTTTCTAACTTTTATCGGGTCAAATCCCCTTACAACTGTTCTGGATTTGTAGATATTTTGGTCGAGGGATTGGATTGTTATCCACCCTTTTACCATTTTACCTGTTCTATCAAATTGGAATTGTTTTCCCTTATAGGTTACATCGCCTTTTTGAATCACACCGTTATCGTCTGCATAATACCAATGAGTAGTTTGAGAGAACCATCCTTTTTGTGCAGCTCCACTTACCGTATCAAAATAGTAGTCCTTTCCGTCTACAGTATTCCATCCTGAAGCTAGATTACCATTTTTATCGAAGAGATAGGTATCATCCCCTGAACGTAATAATCCAGTATGTTTCACGCCTGGTTTGTCATAATAGTATTTCTTTTCTCCATCTACAACCCAGCCAACCGATTCATTGTTTTTTATACCTGATGTTGCCATGATTGTCCTATATAAGAACACAGAAAATTGCTCTCTTGTGACAAGTCCATTTGGATTAAAATTGCCATCACCAGTACCATTTGTGATTTTATTTCCAGCTAATATTTTGACATATTCGTTAGCCCAATGACCTTTCATATCCGTAAAGTCAAAATTACCTTGCGGTTTTAAATCGAATGTTCTGACAAGCACTGCAGCCATTTCAGCACGCGTCATATTATTTTTCGGATTGAATTGTTTCTCTACATTTACGCTAAATATGCCCCGTGCAGTAAGTGCTAAAATTTCCTTTTTAAAATTGCTTTCACCAATATCAACAAATGGATTGTTGGTACTATCTTGCGGTTTTAAATATCGATACAAGAAAGCAGCAAGATGTTCGCGAATAATAGGATCCGTAGCACCGAAATACCCATTTCCGTATCCTGTTATAATCTTATTCTCAGCCATATACATCATTTCTTTATATGCCCAGTGAGTTTTAGGAACGTCAATAAAAGATGATGAATTCACTTGATCATTTTGTTCTGCATACGCTGTTCCTACTGTACTGAATAATAAAATACATACCATAAAACTTAAAAATAATTTCTTAATTGTGTTCATAATAGCTCCTATTCAATTGTTAAAAATATAATTGCAAAATCAGCACTTATTTTATCCCTCATTTACGGCATGTTATATGATTATCAAATTTCTATTCATACTGATATTTCGCATAAGGACAAACTAAGTCATTCTGTCTAAACAATAATTAATTCATAAGATGTTTCATTTTTTAAATGTAGTAGCCCGTTTATAGAGACTTCTTAATATAAAGTAAAACCGATTTTTTAATTTGAAAATCTCTTAGTGTAAAATTCGCATGATGTTGACGAGATCCATAATAATACCAGTCTCCTTTCTCTTTGACGCGACCTATTTGATTTAAAACTTCGACTTCCTCTGTAAACATTGGTGCATAGGTAGAAAATAATTAAAATAATGATAATATAAGTCCTATGATTTTCTTCATACTCGCATCTCCTTATCAATTCGTAAAAAACCTTTCAATTATATATTAGGTTTCATTGTTATTAAAATAAAAAAATATAAATATGCATAATTGCATATCTATCCTCTCAATAGAGTGTACCCTATTGAGAAGAAATCTTTTCCTTGATATTATTAGTCTCAGAGACTCTCAATAACACTTATCAAAAACATATGCAAAAAGAGGGATAATAATGGTCTATGGATACGCTCGTGTAAGTGCACAAGATCAAAATCTAGATACACAGATTGAACAGCTCATGAAATATGGAGTAGATGAAATTGTTAAAGAGAAAATAAGTGGAGTAACAAAACAAAAGCCAGAGTTAGACATTATACTGTCAAAACTAACTCCTGGGGATACTTTGGTCGTAACTAGAATGGATCGTTTAGGTAGAAATACCATTCAGCTACTACAGTTAGTAGAACAACTTCGGGAAAAGGATGTTCACTTTGCAATTTTAAATTTAGGAATAGATACTAGAACTCCAACAGGAAAATTCTTTTTAACTGTCATGGCTGCCTTTAGTGAATTAGATCGTGAAATGATTAAAGAAAAACAACATGCGGGAATAAAGCTAGCAAAACAAAAAGGAGTATATAGAGGAAGAATGAAGAAATACACAGATAAACATCCTGGCATGAACCATGCAATTGAATTACGAAAACATACCAATAAAACAGTAAAGGAAATATGTCAGATTACAGGAGTGAGTCAGGCCGCTCTATATCGTAGATTAAAAGAACTTGAATAAAGTTCTATTTTATATTTGTAATTAAATCCCAGAGTGGCCCCTCATCTCCCGAATCGTTTCCGTACCCCTACAAGAGTAGATGAATTTTAAGAAAAATTAAGATCTGTTCCTTAAAATAAAAATAAGGATAACGAGAATTGTTATTCCTGTTATCCTTATTTTTATACTCTAATATTATTAATCCACTGTCAATTCATGTGTAATTGTCTTTCTACTTAGTTTATAAGCAATCGGTAGCGATATTAATAAGGTCAAGAAAAGTACCAAAAGAACAATTATTATGATTGTAGCCCATGAAATCGAAAATGAACTTTCTAATGAAATTGATAATGAATATGCTAGTACAAAACTCAATAACAAACCTATCCATATAGATATTAAACTATACAAGAAGCTTTGAATTAATATCATCTTGACAATCTGCTTAGGTAATAATTTGACAGCTCTAAGTATAGCGTATTCTTTCCGATATGTCTGTATAGTAGATGTCAAAGTGTTAATTAATCCAAGCATACCAATTATAATAAGTATCCCTATCGCAGCCCATAATACCACAAATCTTTGACTAATTTGTTGATCTATTTCTTTGAGACTGGACTCTAAATCCCCCCAAGAAATTTCTGGATTATTCTTTTTGATATTTTTGATTTCGCTTTCAATTGTTTTTTGATGTTTCTTATCAATATCTAGTAAGATTTTCCGTAATGGCAGTTGTTTTGAAATGGAAATTGGATTCTGAATATCAATGAGTATCCAATCATCCACATCATTACCAGGTATATGATCAATAATAGTTGAAATTCTCAATGAAGCCTTTATATCTTGATTATTTTTTCCTTTAATAGAAAATAATACTTCATCTCCTACTCCTAAACCTAATTGTTTTGCTTGCATTTCTGAGAGTACAACAGCATCTTTACTATTAATACTTTTTAAATTAGGTAATAAATTTAATTTTATCATCTTTTCTAAATCAGTAGCCGCATAAGTAACAATTGAACTGCATCCCAATTGTTAGACACAGTCTAACAATTGGAGGTGCAGTTTTTCTATGGCTAAATTTACAGCTGATGAAAAAATACAAATCGTTCTACGTTATTTGAACGGAAATGAAAGTTATCGAGAAATGGGTAGATCGCTCGGTATAAGTGACACAATCATTTTGAATTGGGTAAACCAATATAAACAGAATGGTCTGGAAGCTTTTCTAAAACGATGTACAAATTACACACAACAATTTAAACTAGACGTACTAAACTTTATGATTGAAAACGGTATGTCCTTATTTGAGACGGCAGCTATCTTTAATATTCCTGCCCCTTCAACGATTTCTGTTTGGAAAAAACAGCTCGAAACACAAGGAATTGATGCCCTTCAATCTAAGAAAAAGGGGCGTCCATCCATGAAAAAAGATTCAAATAAACAATTAAAACAACCTTTAGCTGAAGGGTCAGTCGAAGCACTTGAAGCACGCATTAAACAGCTTGAGATGGAAAATGAGTACTTAAAAAAGTTAAATGCCTTAGTTCAAAACAAGGAAAAATCACAAAACAAGACAAAGCGCAAGTAGTCTATGAATTAAGGCATAAATATTCGGTGAAGGCACTCGTGGAGCTAGCTACTATTCCTCGAAGCACGTATTATGATTTAGTAAAGAAAATGAATCGTCCAGATGTAGATGCCGATTTGAAAGCTGAGATTAAAGCGATTTATGAGGAAAATGAAGGTCGTTATGGTTACCGTCGCATTCGTGATGAATTAACGAATCGTGGCCAGAAAGTGAACCACAAGAAGGTTCAGCGCATTATGAAAGAGCTTGGGTTAAAGTGTGTTGTGCGTATGAAGAAATATAAATCCTATAAAGGAAAAGTCGGTAGAATTGCACCTAATATTTTAGAGCGTAATTTTCATACAGATGCACCGAATCAAAAGTGGGTAACAGACATCACAGAGTTTAAATTGTTTGGAGAAAAACTGTATGTATCACCTGTATTAGATTTGTATAATGGTGAAATTATTACCTATACAATTGGTTCTAGACCGACGTATTCGCTTGTTTCAGACATGTTAGAGAAAGCATTGGAACGTTTACCTGAAACGCACCAGCTACTGATGCATTCGGATCAAGGATGGCATTATCAAATGAGACAGTACGTCCGTACTCTTGAATCAAGAGCTATCGTCCAGAGTATGTCTCGAAAAGGCAACTGTTACGACAACGCAGTAATAGAAAATTTCTTTGGGATTATGAAGTCGGAGTTCCTCTACATAAAAGAATTTGAAAATGTAGAGCACTTTAAAATAGAATTAGAAAAATATATAGATTATTATAATACGAAACGGATTAAGGCAAAATTAAAAATGAGCCCGGTACAATACCGGACTCACTTTTATCAAGCTGCCTAATGAAATAACCGTGTCTAACTTTTAGGGGTCACTTCAAATAGATGCTTTAGACTGCTCTTTTTTTATTTCGCCACCAGCTACTACAGTAACAGGTATCGCTGTTTTAACACCTTTTATTTCTTCAAACGTTGTATTTATCTCTGGAAGAAGTGTACTATTCATATATAGATCACTACTAATAACTATATCTGTTACGAAATTACGATAAGCTACTTCTTTCATACCCGCCTTTAAAACATTTAGCAAAGAAGTAGCAGTAATAGTAACAATGATTAGTGAAGATAATAAAAGGATTACTGTACTATTTTTTCGCTTTTGAGCAATAAAATTTTTGTTAGTAATCAATAACTCTGGGCCAATTAATCTATAAAATAATAAAGTAATTCCATTTAATATAGGTCCTAAAAGTTTACTAATAGATAGAAATACTAATATGATTAATAAAAATGAACCTAAAATTAAAATAAATCCATTATTAAAAACATATCCTAATAAGAAAGCTACTATCGCTCCCAATAAAAAAATGAATACACAAATATTGTGGAAAGCAGAGTTTTTCTTTACTGCTAAATTTGTACTTTCTCTTACCACTTGAATTGGTAATATTGTAGAGTAGGAAGCGAGCGCCTTGTCATATTGCTATGATAGGTTTCTCAAAACCCCTCACCGAACCGTACGTACTCCTCTCAGAGTATACGGCTCTCCATCAATTGCTTGTCAAAGTTATTTTTTTCTGTTTTTCGCTATAAGTTCTACTCTCATATCATAGTGAATTTCATTATGGCAATCCTCACATACGGCTAATGTTTTGCGTCTACGGGCAATCATTAATTTTTGCCATTTGGCTTTGCCTTTCTCAACATCTTTCATTTTTCGGACATGGTGCATTACTAAGTTAGAATCGGTTTTACCACAATGTTCACATTTGTTGGCTGACAACCTATCCATAAGACTAGTTGTTGACATATGAACTCTTGAGGCTAACAAGTTGTCGATGTTATTTTCTTGTGTTTTCATCTTAGTTATATCAACCGTTCTAAATCCTTCCCTGTAGAAAGAATGAGAGTGTTGTTTGCCTTTTTTATCTTTGTAATTGACTATGAATACACCGTTTTTGCAATATTTCCCCTTAATTTTTCCGATTGAGCTTTTATATTTATTGGCGAATGTTTTATACATGCTGTATTCTAGAACGTAACTGAATTTTTGGAGTACCGTTGAATTAACTGCATATTTGTAGTAGTTGTACATCCCTCTGATCTGTAATACATAATTATGTAGTATTTCCAAATCATCTAGGTGTGCCATTTCCGGTCTATGCTTTGGTTTCCAAGTTTCTTTCCCATTCACATACTTCATTTCTAAAACATTCAGGGCAAGTAATTTATTTCGCCATGTTTCATGGGGGATTTCAAGTCTTACTTTTAGATTGTGATGTCTTCTTTTTGCACCTTTCACCGAGTATTTGGTAAATAACTCGTTTCTAGTGATATTGACGTTGTACCCAAGAAATGTTGCTTTCTTGCTAGAGTGGGTGATAAGTGTTTTTTCTTCTGATAAAGTTAATTTTAATTCTTCATTGAGAAATTGAGCTATATCAGATTTAATGGCTTTGGCATCATCTTTACTGCCGATTATCATTACAATAAAGTCATCAGCATATCTAACATATTTTAGTGACTTAAATTTATCCGACATTGGATTGTAGTAGGGACGTTGTCCCCTTTCCTTAACCCATTCGTTGACTTGCTCGATTAATTCCTGAGCTTCATTGTGTTTACCTTGTTCTCTTAGTAAGTCTGCTTTCTTACGCCCTCTTTTTATTTTGAGGTGTAAGTATTGATATCTTTTATCAACTTCTCTGTCTTTTGGTTGACCTTTTCCGAACTTTTCAGCGTATTTTTCCATGTATATATCTAGTTCGTTTAGATATATGTTGGCAAGAAGAGGACTGAGAATCCCTCCTTGTGGTGTTCCACTGAATGTTTTGTGGAATTGCCAATCCTCCATGTACCCAGCTCTTAGGAACTTCCATATTAATCCGATGAGTGTTTCGTCATTGATACGTTTTCTTAGTAGGTTAATTAGGATATGGTGGTCGATATTGTCAAAGAAACCTTGAATATCACCTTCAATAAACCATTTAGTTCCATTACCACTCTTTTTAATTTGTTTCAAAGCTGTATGACAACCCCTATTTTTCCTGAATCCATGTGAGTTCTCAGAGAAGTTTGGTTCATAAATTGCTTCTAAGATATACTTTATTACTAATTGGACAAGTTTATCGTCAAATGTCGGTACCCCAAGAGGACGTTTTTTCTTACTCCCTTTTTTATCAATATATACTCGCTTAACAGGAGTAGGTTTATAGTTACCATTTTTAATGTTGTTGATGATTTTAGATACTCTATTTTTTGAGAAGCCATCAACAGTTTTATTTATGGTTCCTCTGGTCATATTACCTGGATTGGCATATATTTCTTGATAACCTTTATAGTAGAATTCTGGATTATAAAGATTTCTATATAATCTTTTGAACTTATAGTTTTCTTTAATAGTATTCTTCGACAAGGTGTTCAATACATAAACTGGATTTCTCATCAGCATCTCGCTTCCTTCCTGTTTATTATCATCATGAACTAATTGACTACCTTCCTTCGCCATCCTGATTTCACAACCATGACCTAACGTAATTTGTCATACGTTAGTGTGATAGGCTTTCCCTATCTCTGACTACTACGAAGGCTCCGTTACCATATGGAATATTCAAGAGCCACATTTCTTGGTTTTTACCTTGAAATCATCCTCTATAGCCATAAATGGCGCTTCCACTTAGGTAATCCCCATTTAGTACCTTGTAAATAGTTTGTAGTAATGTCGGTTGGGACTTTCAATCTTTACTAATGTACTTTAGTTGGTTCTCTAGTGTGAAACACACCTCTCTCCACAAAAAATAGATGAGCTGAACTAGAGACATATCGTTTCAATGTCTATTTCGATATGGTCGTCGATAAGACCCCTTGATTTATCCTTCACGCAGTTTAGCATTCAACCTTGTTTACCACGGTACACCTAGAAATTCAGTCGCACTCATGACATTAGAGTGACTTATCCCGTTGCAGCCATGCTACACTCCCCGCTCACTTTCGATTACGGATAAGGCTACCGGTGTCGGGTTGTTATCTTGTTTCACTTCACCCGCTGATTTACTAAATCAGAGTTTACAAGGCCCTTATGGGCGCACTTTGTTGTCTTCCATGCAGGGATCATTGAAATTATCATAATAAATAACCAACTTATAAAACTAATACCAATTACAGTGAGCCAATCAATATTTCCAACCATTCTAGTGATTCCAAGTAGCTCACCAACAATATTTAATAGACACATTGCACAAAAAACACCAAGGATTACCCCTATAATTGTGCCTATTGTATTGAGTAGGATTGCCTCAGTAAATATAAACATAAATACATGCTTTTTCTTTGCTCCAATCGCACGTAATGTTGCAAGTTCACGTTGACGTTGCTGAATCGACATTTGAAAGTTACTTAGAATAAATAAACTACTTATTAAAATTGTTAAGCCTCCTAGAACCATCCCCAGAACATTCAAACTCTTAAGATTATTTTTAGCAGAATCATACTCTTCAAGTATATCAATATCTAACTCTTGATTATATTTATTCATTAATTCTTTTTTTAAATAGTTTTGATTAACATATTCTTCCACATCTAGTAAAAGGAGGTTTATATTTTCATTAATCTCAAATTCCTCCTGAATGTATGTAAGATTCAAAATCGCTAGCCCTGGAGCATTCTCTGACGAGTTTTTAATTATCTCTTTTACTTTTACTTCTAGAACTTTGCCACTAGGGAAAGGAAGGTTTACAGTATTACCTTCTTTTACTTTTAATCTATCAGCTAATTTCTCAGAGATTATTACTTCATTATTATTTACATCTTTTTGATATCTATAAAGTTCTTTGGCAAGTATATTATTGTCCGAAGCAATATAATATATTCCATTCCATTGACCATCATAAGATTTATTAAATTTATGGGGATTAATTAAGATCCGTGACGAATTTACTGGCTTCGCTGTATCTTTGATATCAATTACTTGTTTTTTATTTAATAATTTACTTTCTCGATAACCAACACGTATTTCTGCACTACCATATTGTTCTTTTATCTCCTCTTTAACGGATTGTTCAAGCTTTTGATATAAAACTGTCATACTAATTAAAGTGCTAATACCTAAAATTACGGCTAAACAAGTGAATAGTGATCTCCTTTTACTTTTTTTTATATTCTTCCATGCAACACTAAACATTTTCATTTTGAAGTTAACCCCCTATACGAAGGTGACTAATAATTTCATTAATTTGTTCTTGGACATCCTTCTTTTTATTATTCACGTGTTCATGCACAATATTTCCGTCGCGAAAAATGATAATTCGGTCCCCATATGTAGCAACCATAGGATCATGAGTCACTAAAATAATTGATTGTTTTAACGTATCACGCATTTTTAGAAATAAACTTAAAATATGTTTCGAGTTTTCTGAATCTAAATTCCCTGTTGGCTCATCTGCCAATAAAATAGTTGGATGATGAACTAATGCCCTAGCAATAGCTACCCTTTGTTGTTGTCCCCCAGAAAGTTCAGAAGGATAATGATTTTTTCGATCTCCTAATCCAACAAGTTTTATTATGGCATCAGTACTCTTTTCTATACTTTGGTGCGACATTTTGGTAAACATTAATGGTAAAGATATATTTTCTTTAGCAGTGAGTGATGAAAGTAGATTAAATGATTGAAAAACAAATCCTATATTTTCACTTCTATATTTAGAGGCAATAGGCTCTTTATAAAAATTTTTAATTTCTTTTCCATGAACAAACAAATTACCCGAAGTAGGTTCTTCTAAACCACCGAGTATATGGAGAAAAGTAGATTTACCAGATCCGCTTGGTCCCATTACTATTACCAATTCCCCTTCATATAACTTTAAGTTAACGCCTTTAAGTGCATGTACTGTATTATTTTTTTCTCCAAATACTTTTGTTAAATTTTTCACTTCGAGTATTTCTTTCATTTTGACACCTTCCTTAAGGAATTTGAACCAAATTAGCGTTCTCATCTTCTTCATTTTCTTTATACATATTTGCTTGTGCATTATACATTCGTGTATATTCACCATTCAATTTCATAAGATCCTCATGAGTTCCTTGTTCAACTAATATTCCCTCTTTTAAAACTAAAATTTTATCTGCCAAACGAGCTGGACCTAATCGGTGTGAAATCATAAATGCAGTTTTTCCTTGAGCTAAATTTTGGAAACAATTAAATATTTCTAATTCGGCTTTTGGATCAATAGCAGAAGTAGGTTCATCTAGAATTAATATTTCAGCTTCACTTAAAAATGCACGTGCAATAGCAATTCGTTGCCATTGTCCCCCAGATAAGTCTTGTCCATTCTTAAATTCTTTTCCCAATATTGCATCAATTCCAAGTGGAAATTTATTAATTAACGAATCTAAATTGACTTGATGTAATCCAGAGTATATTTTCTCATTATTATGTAAATCTTCTAAATTTCCAAATCCAACATTTTCCCTTATAGTATAATGATACTTTACAAAGTCTTGAAATACAGCCGAAATATTTTTTCTCAATGAACTAATTTTTATATTGTTTATATTTATGTTATCAAAATATATTCCACCATTTGAAGGAATATATAAACCAAGTAGACAATTTGTTAACGTGGTTTTTCCAGCCCCATTTTCACCTACTATAGCTATTCTTTCACCTCTCTTTATTGTAAAATTTATATTCTTCAAAGTTGTTTGGTTTTGATTTGGATAGTTAAAAGACAAATTCTTCACTTCAATTTTTGAAAAATCACTTTCGGGAAAAGATAATGTTTTTTCTTTGTTTTGTAATGGATTTTTTAATTGTAGGAATTCAAATAGATTCTTTACATATAAGTTAATCTCGAAAATTTTTCCAACGTTCATCCCAATGCTACCCAATGTACTTTGAATTGTTATTATCGCAGACATTAAAGCCACATAATCACCTACTGTCAATTTACCCTGTTTAATTTGAAAGACTAATAACATTGCTATTACTAGTGCTGTTAATTGCAAAATAAAAATGATGCTGCATGGTGGGCAAAGGATCGCGTAGGTAAAGACGGATATTCTTATAACTTTGTTACAAACAGAAGTACCGATCATTATGGAGATAAAAACTGTTCAAAGCTTATCTGGTCAGCTTATCAGATTAATGGTGGTTTAGATTTAGACAAAGATGGTGGACTTGGCGTATATCCACGAGATGTTTGTGATGCGAAGCAGACTACAATAATTCGTAATACTTAATAAAAAAAGTGCAACGAATAAATTTGTTGCACTTTTTCTTGCCAGAAAGGAATACATTCTAATGAAAAAACTACTATTTTCTATTTTAGGTATTATCTTGATTACAGGAATACTCTATTTTTACTTTTTCAGTAGTTCAAAAGTAAATTTAATATCTGAGAAGGAAATTCAGAAAAAAGATTTTTTAAAAGATAAACAAGCTGTAGTATACCTTTCTTCTACAGCTGATCAAGACATGGATGGTCAGGGGATTAGTTATGCCGTATTTATTGATAAATACGGGAAAGCAGTTGGTTATAAAATGAATGGTTTAGAGCTTGGCGGTATAGGTTTATCTGAGAATAAAAAAGAAATTTTATTAGAAAGCAAAAATAGACTAAAAATTATTGGAGAAGACTTTAAAGATTTTAAGGTGAAATATCAACATACAGGTGATCAAAGGTTTTATTTAAAGAATAATAAATTATTTGTAAACATATATAACTCCGGTAGTAATTTTGAAACTGGAGGATATGATTCAAATATTATATATGGTAATAAAAAAGGGATTCATGAAGGAAATATTCCAAATTATATCATAAGTTCTGGAGTGGATTCAGAAAATGTTCTGTTCATAACTGAAGATATCGATAAAAAAGAATACAGTTTAAAACAGTTAACATTCAATGATTTAAAGATGAAAATAGAAGATATCAAATCAATAGATTTAGATAAAGGGATGTCATTTTCTAGTTATTCTTCTATTTTAAGCGACTCGAATTTTTATTATACTATTTTAGTTGAAAACGATAGTAATACAGTTAAAAGCAAAGTACATTTGTTGCGTATTGATAAAATAACATTAAAACAAGACTTAATTTTAATGTCCTTGGAAGAAAATTATATAGCTGCAATACCTTTTACAAAAAATAATTCCGCATATCTATATAATGATGAAGTATATTTTATAAATGGGCTAGGTGAAATCACTACGTTTAATACAAAAACGAATTTAGTGAATCTTAAATTTAAGATTGATTATCATGTAACTAATGGGACTAGATATAATGAACAAACATTCTTCAAAGATGATAAATTATATGTATTTCTCTATGATACAGATCGAAAGAACAAATTTTATATAGAAATTTATTCTTTAAAAAACGGTAACAAAATTAAAGAAATTGAAGTTAGAGGAATGGAAGAAATTATCAATTCTGTTCAAGGAGGAAAATCAATTCACGCTTATGACTTTAAAATATTAGGTTTACAATAGTAAGCGAATAATTCTATATACGCTTACTATAAATATCAAAATGAACAAAAAAACTTTTACTTTAAATGTTTTCTAGCCCTTTTGGCATTACTCTCAATCTTTAATAAATTTCCTTCTTTTAAAGACGACGGTTAAACAAAGTACCTTTTAATTGAAATGTACTAAAAGAATTAACAAAAGAATAAGCTGAGATGATTTATATACCTCATCTCAGCTTATTTTTAAAAAATCTTCTAATCATTCATTTTCATTACAATGTCTTTCCGACTCCCTTTTAACTTGTAATACTTTATGTTAAGGCGAATAGCTACTATGGACATTACGATAAACCCTACTACATATAACATGTCTCTATCTCCATTTATTATTGTTTAGCAAACTTATTTTTTAGATACTTCTCATGTTTCTTTTCAATACCCTTATCCGTTATGTTTGCTCGCAACATAGTTTGATAAATATGTTGTACCTCATCATTTGTTAGTTGCACCTCAGTATATGATTCAATACAACTTTTTAAATCGTTATAATATAAGGCGTGTTTACCTTTAGAATGAACATTTACTCTTTTTAAACTGCATTTTGGATGAAACGCTGCTATAGAGATGCACGGCAGCTGTTGTTCCATCACCCATTCAATTGCTTTTATATGCTTATAATTTTGTCGAAATGGATTTTGAAAAGAGGATTTCTTTCTAAAAATCCCCTGTGTCCATCTTGCCGCTTTCTCATTTCCATAGATCCATCCCTCGTAGTTTTTCGTCTCTACAACAAATACACCGGTTTCCGCGATAACAATATGGTCAATTTGCGTTGTATCACCATACTCCGTATAAACCGTAACATCATGTAACACGCAATAACTTTCAGAATCCAACTTGCTCAATATACGTTTTACTAATTTTTCTCCGGCTTTTCCTTTCCATTTCGGTACATGTTTTTTCACAACAATATTCAACGGAATCAGAACCGCAATGAGAATTAATTCAAATATCAATACTTTCATAATAGAGTCCTCCTTTTTACACCCTTGCATTTCTGCGCATTAAACGATATACATGTGTTTCTAATCCTAAAATAAAATATGAGATACATAAGCCTTTAATCACCATCTCTACGAAGCCTAATGCTAATGAAACAAGGAGCCCACCTCGAAACTGAAAAGGTCTAGTCACTCTTCGATTTACTGGTTTTTCAATGACGCCAAAGTTGGCCCAGGTAGGCAAACGTTTTTCCACATTTTTCACGGTACCCATTAATCCGTATTTTAACGATAGAATGAAACATCCGATTAATAAATAAACAATAGAAGAAAAATAGATAGATAGGCCTATTACGATGCATGTCAGTAACCAGCCTATTAATATAGAATTTCGCAAAGCAATATATTCTCGATTTCTATTCAATACAAACAGTCCTTTCAAAATTAATAAGGTTATTTTTATTTGGAAAATATTTACATTTATTTATAAGCATGATATGATACGTCTATATTAATTTACGAACTAGCCTAAAAAGGATTGTGATAGACATGTTAAAACTTGTAGTAGATAATACCGTAACAGAACAAGAAACAGATTCAGCTTTTTCAAACTTTTTCACTTGCAAAGACTGTGTATACTATCTTTCAAAATCAGATTCTTGCAGTCTACAATTAGCTGCTGATTCAAATAATCCTCTTGTTCCTTATGAGTGTGGGAATTTTGAGGAAACCTATGAAATCGGAATGGAAGATCCATTAAATTCACACATACATCAGCAACTTCGTGAAGAAAAAGCGCAAATACTAGCTGAAAGCTATCCAGCACAACCTGCTATTGATCCAATTCATAAAGACGCAATATGGTATGGAGCAGTAAACTATGGTTGTTGGATTATAAATGATTCGAAGAAACGTTTTGCACTTGCAGAACTGGTTCCTTTCGGTGATAATAATATGTCATCTGAAAAATACGCATCTCCTTTTCCTTTACATGACCATGGAGCAAAAGAAGGTATTAGGCACTATATGTGCTGGTATGTAAACGAAAAAGGAATAGGCGAATACCATATACTTATTGGCGGTGTCATCATGAAAATTGCAGAAGGAGTTAAGAAAATTGGATTCAATAACTAATCACATCTATAAGAAAAGAATGTTAGAACATACCATACTATTTAGTTTGGCACAGTTAGTACCACTGATCATATCTACCGGTATCATATATATATTGCTAGAACTTACTGATACAGAGTGGAAAACCTGGTTTAGTTATGAAGGGATCTTTGCAGTTCTTTTCCTTATAACGAGGTTCCAGGTGTTCCAGAATAAGAAAAGTATTATTTCTTTGAACCAATATGAAAAGTGGTTTTCAAAGTTAAATATTTTCTTAATCTCTATATTTCTAGTGTTATTTGCATCCATACCAACTCTATTAAAGATTGCTTTCATTCTACAAATGACTATTATTCTATTTCTATTAGAGCGCATTTGTTTGTATATTGAGCGTTTACCTATACATAATTTATATCGAGTAAAAGAGATCGTTTGTGATAAAAAACAACTACAAATCGAACGAATCATTCCAAATAATGAAGAACACGGTACTCATACAATCAAAACAAAAGATGGGCAATACTTTTTATATACCGCTGTATATTTGAGCGGCATACTATCACCAATATCGAAAGAAGTATTTGAAGAATATGAAAGAAAGAACCTAATGGGTAGATAAAAGGTACTGAATGTAGATTCAGTACCTTTTCTATCTTCATATATAGTTCTTTACATATTAGCAAATAGCCATGGAGCGAGTACGGCTAACATACACAGCAAACAAGATCCTGTTATGACACGGTTGGCCCAACGGTAATATTCCGGCTGTTTCGTACTCTCATGAATTCTTCTTAAACGAATACCTGCGATTAACATAAAGGGTGTGAAAATAAGTGCTGTTGCTTTAAACAGGTCTAAAAAATCCGTAAAGATGTTCATAAATGAAAATACATCGGAACTAAACAAAAAGTATACACTTAGTCTCATCGACATCATGCTGATAAATGAGAAAATCATACTTCCGGTTGCCCACTTCATCCATTGACCATTCTTTGTAATTAATGCCATAACCATGACAATAACGCCTAATACGAATGAAATAGAAAAGATATTGACTCCTACTTTAAAAGCCGGCGCATACAATCCTTCAATCTTTTGAATGATTGATGATCCAAATGAATCATCTTTCTCTATTGTTTTCGTTCGATTGTTTAGTCCATCTGTAAATGATGACGAAACATCATTTCCTTTTAACTCATTAAAATCTACTTTTACAGAAGCTTGAGCTGCTTGTAAGGGTACAAGTAATAAAATCATCAAAACAAGCGTGCATAAGACTCCTATCATTCCTTTTTCTCGTTTCATCATACATCACCCGCTAATTTTGGTTTAATGCTCTTTAATTTGATTTCATTTCCTTCTGCAGCATAATAAAGATCTGCTGCATAATAGATATTTGCTTTTGTATATGCCCCCATAATTGCATTTGCAATTTCTTCTTTTTCTACTGCCACATATGCTTCATTTTCATTGTAAAACTCAATTTCAATTCGGTTAATATTATTATTTAATACTGTAATATGTAATTCTTTTAAGCTATCTAAGCGATTCCCTAATCCACACACCAACTTAAATACTTTATTTGCAATTGTTGGTGGTTTTACATACGTCGTATTAAAATGAATCGTTTCATCATCTATCACACCATCTTCCTCGACTTCACACGTCATAATAAAAGAATGATTTTGTTTTTCAATTTCTTGTTGACTCAACTTGCGATCAATGACATACTTCACGCTTGTTGACAGGTTTTCTATATATTCATCCAGTTCGGTATTTGAAATTTTAACCTCTGAGAATTCCGGAAAAATCATGTAAGCGTGTATATTAGAACTACTTTTACTTACACGTAATACCTGGACTTGTTTCTTTTCATAGCGCACCGTTTGTTCTAATTTTTCTACTACATTGTTACTTATGGAATTAATATTCATTTACATTCACCTTTCAAAATTGTTATTTTTTTAACTCAAAAATATTTTTCACTTCATATAATCCTCATGTTTGGATTTAATCTATTTTAAGCATTGTAATATTACGAAGAGTTCTCAATTCTCCTGTTTTAAGACTGTTAATCACTTGAATCTCAAAACATTTCAATATTACAATGACGTACAATGTCTCATTATAGTCGAATATCTTTATATGGTGAATCATTCTGTCCCACTCATTTGTACAAAAATAAAAAAATGTTTTATTCTTGTACAAATGAGTGAGAAAATGCTGTATTTGATGCTATTTAACTAAGAAAATACAACTAGGAAATAGATTTATATATTCCCTAGTTGTCTATTACTCCATTCAACTAGTGTATAAGAATAAGGTGAATTGACCTCTAATTTCATATACAGTAATTGATTTTTCGGTAATATTTCTCCCTCTGTATGAATCCAATAACGCTTCTTATTAGACATATTTATGACACGTGTCAGTCCTTGTTCTTGTTCTATTACTTTTGCAGTCCACCTCACAAAATCCATATCTTCAACATCAGCTACTCCTTGTTGAACAGAAAAAACGTGTTCTGTTTCCGGTGGAATTGAAACATATTCTTGTTGTGGATACATGTCCTCATATTCTAATAATTCCACTGGTATATCCTCATCACTTGGAAAAGGAATATCATATACAGCCTCAGGAGTGGGAGTATGATGAAAATCTTCAGCATACTCCACTTCTTCTATATCCTCATGTTTTAATCTATCACTCTCTTCCTCACCCAGATTCTTATGAACAGATGTAGCAACTAAATCATATATACTTGCTACATCTTTTTCTAAGGTGATCTCTTTTGTTGGAACAGTAACACGCTCTTGTTCCCTTCCAATAGGTTTATTTTCTCTTGGGCACCAATAAACGGGGCGTTCCACCGGTTTATTTTCCATTTCTTTTTTCTTGGCTTCTTCCATTAGAAATTTTTTCTTTGAATTACGAACTACCAAAAACACATAACAAAATAGACCAATAAATATTTTTGTAAACATAATATTCCCCTCTCGATTATCCAAATAAATCGAACTCAAACTGTCCATCAATTACTTTGTTTTTTCGTTTTCCTTTCTTTTTAGAAGAATCCACTTCAACAATAACTGAATCCCAGAATGTGATATCTTGTTTTTGTACAAGCATACGCTTATCAGTATTCAGTGTTGTTAAAGCTCGAATGACATCTTCTATTTCTCCAGCTATTTCAAGTACATTCTTCTTCACTCGAACTCCAGGTACTTGTTCTTTTTTAATACATTCAACAGCCCTTTGTACAAATTGAACTTCTTTCATAAATGCAACATCCATAGTTCCTGGTAATTTTCCCACCCAGTTCGTAAATTGAATTTCAATTGATTCAAACACAGGTGTAATCACATTACCGATATTTGCAAGAACCCGCTTCGATTCATCAGATGCTGCTTTTGTCCATTCCTCTGTTGAACCCTTTAATTGATTTCCACTCTTTATGTTTTGAATTAATAGAGTCTGTAGATCTCCAGTATCACCAAGCATTGCATTCAGACCATCACTTGTAGCCTCACCGTTCATTGCTTCAGCAGCTTTATTCTTTTGAGCAATTAATTGCGCCATCTGCTGTTGGAACGTTTCTCGGTATCCAAGATAGAAGGTCCTACATTGCTTAGTTTGGCCAATACGACAGTGTCTTCTTGCTGCCTGATTCAACGCGAATAAGCTAAATGGTAATTGATAAAATATCAATGTAGGTGTTGCAAGTAAATCAAGACCCACCTTCACTAATTCTAGCGAGCAAATAATTACATTCACACCGCTATTCACTTGATCTTTTAGCCATTCACTACGTTTTGGCGGAGTAACTGTATTGGTACGGAGAATAGCTACTTTCGCACCAGATATTTGCTCTACAACCTTCTGTAAACGTGGTTGAACGTCTCGTTCTTTTACTGTAGATCCTGTATCACATACGTATACGATGGTTGGACGGCCCTCAGAAATTTCTGTACGCAATATACTTTGCAACTCTCTCTCTTTAGGCTGTATACAATCCTCATCAAATTTGAATTTATCATTAGACCAAACCAGTTCTTTTCCTGCATCATCTAAGTAATAGTTCGGATAATGGATCATATTGTCTGGATATGCATTACCTGTACGAATATAAGAAAGCCACAGTTTCCCAGCGTCTGGTGTACCTTTCGCTGCTTCAATTGCTTTTTCAAACGACTCTTTCATATGCTCATAGGCTTGCTTCTGCTCTTCAGACATATCAACAAGAATTGTAGGGACGTTGACTAGTTCCACAGGATTTGGCCATACATCTTTAAGACGTACATTAATGGTTGTATCCATTAAGAATTGAGTAAACACATAAGGTGAAATACCAGGTACAACCTTAGTTTTATCTAATGTACCTTGTGCTCCGCGTGAAGCTATATTAGATGTGACCTCACCATCATGGTAATATGTTCTCTCGATGTTTCCGTAGGTTTCATTCCATTCCATGAAAGAACTGTATTCAAAACCACTTTTAACCATTTTTTGAGGGAATAAACGCCATAACGTATAGAATACATCGCTTGCGCGGCCACCAAATAATGTACCTGTTCCAGCTACAACTTTCTTACAAACCTTTGCTAAACTTCCTAAAGCAGTTCCTTGTGCAGATTCACTTTTCAGCTCATGTATCTCATCAGCAATAAGAACGTCAAAGAAATGCTTCATTTTTCTACGAATATACTCAACAGCAGCTACTTTTCTATACGCTCTTCCTGAATGTTTTGCGTCATATGGTTTTACACGATTCTCTAACTCTAGTTGTTTTTGTAAAGGTTTATTTCCCTCTTTAATTGCCTGCACTAATTGTTCCTCATATTTTGTCCACTCTTTAAAACTTGCATATTTTGTTTTTACTTTTGGGCTCCAAATATTTGAATTACAATCAGCACATACACTATTTTTATTCGTTTTAGTATCTAAGTCACTAGCTGTAAAATCTTTATATTGACATACTTCTTTTTGTTCACCATTGGCCTGTTGAACCATGATAGAAGATGTTTTTTTACGTAACTTAGCACCACAATCCGAACAGTAGTAGCCATTCTTATAATATCTTTGCACCTCTTCCTCAGATTTTTTAGAAAGAGGAGTCTGCTTATAAGATAATGGCATCATTTTGATAGAATCTCCTCGCATTGTTGTAAAACTAATAACAAAGAAGGTTGGTTTTTGTGGTTTTGGTCTCCCGGCCTGAATCCAAGCTTGATGAATACGAATAAGATCCTCAGTTCGTTTAATAAGGTGTATCTCTGCGTCTGGTAATAAGTGTCGTATTTCTTCTTTTGCCCACTTCTCAGTAAGAGTTGGTGGAACAAATACGCATGTACGATATCCTTTTTTCCCTTTTAAATGAAAATAGCCATCTACTGCAGCTGTCATCATTGCGCTTTATGTGTGGCATCTCAATCCGTAAGGATTGAGGTAGCCACTACCCATTTCGGGTGCGATAGGTAAGACTTTGAAGTAATCTCCACCTTTTCCCCCGCCCCACACCGTACGTGCGATTTTCACCGCATACGGCGTTCCATCGGGAAACCATATTTCAAACTGTTGTCTCAGTTCTCCATAAAGACTGTTATAGCATTACGACTATAACCGCCATTACACTAATTTGTTCAAATACGAATAAGAGTTAATTTATCCTCGAAAGCCGTACTTACTTAACCTCTTTAAGCAACTTTCTAAGTTGCTCTATTTTCTTTCCACCTTTTGTATTGGTAACGGGATTTTCGTTGTGAACCAGCTTGTGGCATGTTTTGCACAAGGAAACCAGATTTATCACCTTATTGACTTTATTAAGCGGTAGTTTAGGGTTTTTATGATGTGTGTTAAGATTCCATTCATTTAGCTGAACCTTACAACAGTTACATTTTCCCCTATCTCTGTTAAATGCGTATTCTCTATTCAGATAGAATTCAAAGTTATATATCGGATAACGGTTGTTGAGTTGGTAGAAAGGAATCTCTTCTTGGAAGAAATTCGGTCTTTCTAGTGCCTCACGTTTGCCGGTTGTCCGTTTATAAATACTTCGGCCATTATCTGTATAGGGCGACATTAAGAGATTCACTTTCATCGCATTACGTTTTGGCGTAAATGCAAATTTGGTGATTCCTACTTTAGCTCCATGTTCTTCAATGAAGAATACTTTACTTTTTTGCTCTTTGTGTCTATCTCTTCTATTTAAGAGAGTATCCGCTGGAGTGGTTAGTTGATAATATCGTCCACGTCGATTGTTCATAAACAACCATGTTCTCCATTGGGCGTAATGAATACGTTTGTCAAACCCTTGAAATATAGTAGATACATTGGCGATTTTATAATAATTTGCTATGCCAACAATCTTTGAGTTGATACTCTCGATTATGGCAACCTGTTTGGATTTATTACCACGATGGTCATAAAGGGTTTTAATATTTTTATTAATCTCCTTTATTTTCAACTTGGCTTTATCCATGTTAGGGATAGCTTTTCCTTGTATGTTGCCTTTTCTAAGCCGATGTTCTTCTGCAAAAATCCAGAATCCTAAGAAATTGACTCTATTCGTTCTCACATCAGTGATTAAGGTCTTCTCTTTGGACAGCTCCAGTTTCAATTGGTGGTTAAAATATTTCTCCACTTTTTTGAGAATCCGCTTGGCATTTCCCTCGCTTTTACAAAGGATAACCCAGTCATCTGCGTATCGAATTAGAAATGTATCTTCATGTCTTTGTCGGACACGTTGTAGTCCATTTCTAGAAACGTCTTTGACCTTGTATCTAGCTGGATGCTCTTGGAACATTCTAGCAATCTCCCAATCAAAATAATTAAGATAAATGTTAGCCAAAAGAGGTGAGATGATACCGCCTTGTGGTGAACCACTAACGTTATCTCTGACCTTTCCTTCTTCCATAATTCCTGCTTTTAGCATTTTCTTAATCATCATAAGCACTCTTTTGTCTCGGATTCCTATTTTCCACATTATTTCAATCAACTTATTGTGATTGATGTTATCGAAATACCCTTTAATATCGCCTTCAATTACCCAATAGGTTTTGCTTCTCCTGATACGTTCAAGTGTTTCAGCAATAGCTTGCTCAGCTGAACGCATTGGTCTGAAACCAAAGCTATAATGATAAAATTTAGCTTCGGCTATGGGTTCAATGACAATTTTGGCTATTTCTTGTATGATGCGGTCTATCATGTTAGGAATACCCAAAGGACGTTGCTTACCATTTGATTTTGGAATGTACTTTCTTCTTACTGGACTAGGTTGATAGTTATTAATGTTCCTACGAATTAGAGACATCAACTTATCTCTGCCCATTTGAAGATAGTAGTCCATAGTCTTACCATCAGTGCCAGCAGTTTTGCTTCCTTTATTACCCTTGATATTATGAATGGCGGTCAGTATAGTCTGCTCGTTCTTCATAAGTTCAATTAGGTTATAGAAAGGTTTACTACTTTCTTTGGCTATTCGGTACATGCTATCGAGTGCTAGTTTTAGCTCTTTTTCGTTTTGTGGAAATTGTTTATTATCCTTCATTTTTATATGGATCGCCCCCTTGATTAGAGAAATGGACTATCCGAAATGAATTAACTCTTTTACTCTCACATGGTTCGTTTGAACATTTCCTCAATTAGTGCAATACTTCTCGACTAACACCCTTCCCTAGAATAGTTTCTCTCCTCTCCTACACTTCGTTGCAGAAGCAACTTATAGCAAGATACAAACGGCTATTCATCATAGGTACTATGGTGTCGCTGACTTCCAATAAGTTTCATAGGCTCCAATACCTCCGCTTATTGGCTCTCGCACGTTCCCTTTAAACCAGCCCTTCTTTTACATTCCTTAGATGCCCTCTATACTCCGACGCTACTTGTTCATGAGTAGACTATTCCTAACTCTCATGAATCTTATATAAACTCTGGAAAGACCTATATAAGCAATTTCTCCTCAGGCAAGAGAGAAATATCTTCACGCAAGACCCAATCATATATCTCGTTATTAGATTGGGGAATGAGTAACGGAGCGTACATACGAGGGTTCGATTTCGCTCATCATAGAATGTTTTTAAAGCCTACCGCCCTAAATCCACGTTTAACGAGTTCGCTTCAAGGACGGCTTCACCTAGCTTCAGACCCCTATCACATTGGAATGATAGGCGCATGTAGGAGTCTCATAGACATGACTTGAATTGGAATATTAGTCATGACAGGGAATTTTCACCCTGTAAATCGTTTAAAGAGTTGTAACCAATCTTAATAAGATTTGGCCCCCGCTTTTCGTGTTTAAGCTACACTTATAGCGGAACGTGCCGCACTGCCCGTGCTCATTTCCCCCTGCAAGATGATTCCCTTTTGTACTTGTAAAGCTTTTGCTACACCTGTTGCTACATGTGCTTGTACAGGGAATAATGGTCTTTGATATGTATCAAAATGAGATAATGCCTGATCTTTCATCGGTTGATGTAAGGGCTCATCCAATTTTGTAACCTTATCAAGCATGTCAGGTGAATATTCCAATAGGTATTCATTTAAATCATTAATTTCATTGATTTTTTCACCTGTACCTTCTTGCGGAAATTGACATTTCCCAGAGCGTATCATTTCTGATAAAAACTCTTTACAATCCGTTTCTTTTAGTAAGACTTGCGCAATCGTTAGAGAAGAAAACTCATTCTTATCAAAATACACCTCTAACGGTTGTAATAGATCTCTTGTTAGCATCTCCTCATAAATTGGCCTCGCCCATTCTTCTAAGATCGGTAAACCATACGGAGGAGCCATTAGGAAATCCCTTACTTGTTTCTCTGGCGCTTCGTCAATTGCAACAATATACTTTTCTTCTAATTCTCTAGAAAATGCAATAATTGCCTTCTTCTTATTTGCTGTTTGTGTGTTAATAAATTCAAACTGACCTTTTGAGTTTACATTCACTTTTTTATCTAAAATGTAATGTAATTCTTCTTTTTTTCCCTCTCCAAAATACAAACGATTAGTTCCCATTGATATGGCAGCACGGAATGACTTTAATGTACTGTCATTCGCACCTAGTACTGCAAATTGGATTTGTTGATGACGATTTACTGCCATTGCAAAACAAAAAGCTGTATGTGAGGCAACGGCTGTCTCCAATTGCAACATTGCTGGTGTTTGTTCCTGGTCAAATGTATCTTGTTGAATTATTTCTTGTATCATAAGTTTCCCTCCTAAAATAAAAAACGCATCTTATTCGATACGTCTCATGTCCTACTCATTCAATTTATTGGCTAAAAATCTATAAACTGTTTCCACTCTGGTAATGATTGTTCAGCCGCATGTAGCATATTACCTGCACCTTGGAACGCTGAGAATTGCTCTAATACTTCCAAATATGTACCTGCACCTAATTGAGAAGCACATAAACAAATGACTGTAAGTACAATAGCAATACGAAACATACGATTACTAAATTCCCATACGATAAATAATGCTCCTATTCCTAATAGTACAGACATAGCCTTCTTCCTTTCCTAGACAAGTTCTTTGACTTCACCGGTCGGTGTTGCGATGATAAATTTCGCGCGGCGTTTTTGTAAAACAACTTCTTTCGTTGTTTTTTGAAGTGGCTCAAATGAAGTTTCATAATACACATTCTCAGATCCACGGACCGCATGGAGTGTATCTCCTTCACCCAGTAAGCCGTCTGCCACACCTGTTATCAGCAATAGTCCTAATTGTCCGGAAGCAATCGGCATTTTCGCTCTTTCAGCAGCTGTTTTCTCACCTTGAAGTGAGTAACCATTCCCTCTATTTAAACGCTTTTTGAACGACGAGATACCTTCCGATTTCCCAACTCCTTCATAAGCACTTTTATAATCCACTCGTGATGTAAAAATAAGTTTGTTTTGATGACGCAATTCTGGTATAGCCCAGTCCTTACGATTTACCATTTCTGCTAATGTATTTACATGTTTTTTGACGAAAGAAAGGTCAGACATATTTTCGCAAAAATTAGCAAATCGATCATTGAAATATGTATCATTCTTCGTAGCTGCACGCTTACGGCCAATAAAAACACATTGCTTAAATTGCTCAAATTCTTCATTTTCATCGCCAAAACGCATTAATCCTATTTCCTCATAATGTTTTGCTATAAAATAGCTAATATCGTCCCTAGCAAATTTGTCGTATGGAATGACATACACCATAATCCCACCATCTTGTAAATAAAGGTGAGCACGCTTTAGGAAGTTGAACTCCATTTTCTCTGATTTTGTATTTTCTGTACGAAGCTCCGTATTATAAGGAGGATTTAAAAAAATAAGCGGAAAGTAGTCATGACTAATCATCATACTTTCAAAGTCCGAACATACCACTTCATCTAATTGCTCTTTTGCTTTTCCATATCGATTTGCATCTACTTCCACACCATATGTATCAATTTGTATGCTAACCTGTCTCACCTCATCTGCAAAACTTCGTAAAATTGTACCTTCTCCACAACATGGATCAAAGCAAGCATAAACTCGCTCTGGTTCCATTTGTAATAACTGTATTAAGTGTTTCCCTTCTAATAGTGGTGTTGGATAATATCCCGCCGCTAAATCGTTACCTATGCGCATTATATATTTCCCTCCAAAGTTCTTTTTGCAATAAAAAAAGGAAGATCCAAGTATATACATCACTTAGTTCTTCCTTTTACCCTCTATAAACTACCTCGACTTGCTTAAAATGGTAGTTCATCATCTGTAATCTCCGATAGCTCTTCCATACCAGCAAAAATATCATCCGGCTCTTGGGATTGCTCTTTTGTTTCCTGCTCTTTTGGATCATCTAATACTGTCCAAATCTTATCTTTTTTCATATCTATATCCCTCTATCCTTCTTACTTTTCTGTTTCATAAATAAGTTCTTCGTAGTCAAAAAGATAATCTTTCAACTTACGCATGATTTTACGAAACTTTGGTTCGGCTACGATCTTAGTACCACTATAAAAACTTTGTTGCCCAACAAAGCGCCATAAGATAACATAGCCTATGTTCATTTCCTGTATCCCTTCAATAAATAATGCGATTTCTTGAATGGCTTCTTTTTCATTCATAGCATGTGGTTTAAAGTATTGAAATTTACCAACTGGTAATATAATTTCAGCCTCGAAACAACCTCGCATTTGATTTAATCTTCCTCTTGTTTCAGATGACATTGTAGATGTAGCATATGACTTCTGTTGATATGTCTCATTTGCCTCTATTCGTGTTTTATGCTCCTCTACTGTTGGTACTAGTCGTAAGTGTCTACAATCTTTTTTCATTTTGTTTTATCTCCCCTAACTGTTTAATTTGCTATATTTTGATACATGGCCCCGCCTGCGAACTTGAAAACAACACAAAAAGAGCTTCTTCAAGTCGATTAATAATGTGTATAGCAAAATAAGCTATATATACACTAATCGGCTCAAAGAAGCCCTTTCAAAATTGAAACAAGACGCAACTTGCTTCTACAACTCAACCACAACACAATAAGGTGTGGGAATAAACGGAATCAATTAAACTAACAATATACCTATATATTATATAATATCGTTATATATTTCAAGAAATTTTAATTAAAGTTAACGCATTACCAAAAGACTCCTTCTTTCTCAAGATTGTGAAGAACGTTAATCAAAAGGTATTTAATGCGTTAGACTTAATAAAATACTATCAAGTGTCTTACCACTTTCAATCCAAACACCTACTAGAGGTGTGACGGCCCATACAATTCCTTTAGACGTTTAGCACTAGCAATTTCAATTCACGTAACTATAAGAGGTGCGACACTAACTTTTTGGGTTGGAAGGCTGGCTTTAAAAATTTCAATCCGCGCACCTGCAAGAGATGTGACTTTCCTTTAATAAATTGATAGAGTATCTCCTTATAAGAAGATACTCTATCAACTATTCTGACGCTTTTTATTACATCCCATTAATAATCTCAACTATTAAATCATCTAATTCATGTACCAGTACAGTATAATCATCGATTGTTTTTGGCTCGTCAATATTCCGTTTAACCTCTAATAAACGATGTATTTTTGCAGAGGAGTATTGACCAAGTTTTGAACTATATGATCCCACCAACAAACTCTATGTACTTCTATAATTCCTTCAGGGCGTGCTGCTGATGCATCATTTTCAATCAATGGAACCAGTGCATTTTTCATCATCTCCGCATCTTCGTTAGTAAAACCTGTCTTTTCTGCTAACTGTGTATTAATACTTCCATAAAAAAACATAGACTCCAAAATCAACACGATGCTTTATCCCCGTTGTATCTGAACCTTTATCCTTCCCAAGCTCAGAATTTACACTTTTCTTAATCTGCATACAAGTAATATCAATCGGATCAACACTTGTTGCTGTATGAATTGAAACAGGTTCTCTTACTCCAACAGAGACACTAAATTACTATCAATTATCTTATCAGCCTTACTCCACACACCTACAAGAGGTGCGATATTCTTTGTGTGTTACTGTTGTATACGACTTAAAATTTCAATCCATGCACCTATATAAGGTGCGACAGAGGAGCATAAAACACGAATGGAAAATAACCAATTTCAATCCACGCACCTATTTAAGGTGCGACATCCCTGCTTCTATCATTCTCGGTCAAATGGTCTTTATTTCAATCCACGCACCTGCAAGAGATGCGACTTTCCTTTAATAAATTGATAGAGTATATCTTTATAAGGATACTTTCGTTCAACTATTCTGACGCTTTTTATTACATTCCATCAATAATCTCAACTTTTAAACCATCTAATTCATGTACCAATACAGTATAATCATCAATTGTTTTTGGTTCGTCAATATTCCGTTTAACCTCTAATAAACGGTGTACTTTTGCAGAGGAGTATTGACCAAGTTTTGAATTATGATCCCACCAACAAACTTTATGCACTTCTATACTTCCTTCAGGGCGTGCTGCTGATGCATCATTTTCAAACAATGTAACCAGTGCATTTTTAATCTTCTCCGCATCTTCGTTAGTAAAACCTGTCTTTTTTGCTAACTATGTATTAATACTTCCATAAAAGACATATACTCCAAAATCAGCACGATACTTCATACTCATCGTATCAGCACCTTTATCCTTACCAAGATCAGAATTTACACTTTTCGTAATCTGCATACTAGTAATATCAATCGGATCAACACTAGTTGCCGTATGAATTGAAGTAGGTCCCCTTACTCCAACAAAAACACTAAATTACTATCAATTATCTTATCAGTCTTACTCCATACACCTACAAGAGATGCGACGAAAGTAATCTAGATAAGGCAGCAAGTAATTTAATTTCAATCCATGCACCTATATAAGGTGCGACTTGTTTTTCACAAAGCATTAATACCAGCTACATATTTCAATCCACGCACCCATATAAGGTGCGACTTCTTTTGATCCGTAAGAACGTTCCATTTCCATATTTCAATCTACACACCTATATAAGGTGCGACGTCCCTTCCATCGGCGGCAGCTCATATTCAATTATATTTCAATCCACGCACCTATATAAGGTGCGACTCGATTCCACTTGTTCAGGCTCTTTGAATATCATATTTCAATCCACGCACCTACTAGAGGTGCGACATCCATTTGTTGTTACTTATGAACTACCGCCAATGATTTCAATCCACGTACCTACAAGAGGTACGACTTTTCTTTAATAAATGGTTGATTAACTTTTTAATAAATACGCTTTCCTTCAATTATTCTAACGTTTTCTTCATTACAGTCCATCAATAATAGCCACTTTTAAAATATCTAATTCTTTTACCAAAATGTTATAGTCATCAATTATTTTTGGTTCGTCAATGTTCCGCTTAATATCCAGTAAACGGTGTACTTTTGCGGAAGAGTACTGGCCAAGTTTTGAATTATGTTTCCACCAACAAACTTTATGTACTTCTATACTTCCTTCAGGGCGTGCTGCTGACCCATCATTTCCAAACAATGTAACCAGTTCATTTTTAATCTTTTCCGCATCACCTTTGGTAAAATCTGTCTTCCTTGCTCATTGCATATGAATACTTCCATAAAATATATAAGCTCCAAGATCAACACCATGCTTCATCCCCATCGTATCTGAACCTTTATCTTTCCCAGGCTCAGACATTACACTTTTCGTAATCTGCATACTAGTAATGTCAATCGGATTAACACTAGTTGTCGTATGAATTGAAGTAGATCCTCTTACTCCAACAGAGACACTAAATTACTATCAATTATCTTACCAGTCTTAATCTACGCACCTATATAAGGTGCGACTTCGATTGAACAAAAATTGATTCTTCCATATCCTATTTCAATCCACGCACCTACATGAGGTGCGACGATACCGTTTGAATCGATGTTTCTCATAGTGTCATTTCAATCCACGCACCTGCAAGAGATGCGACTTTCATTTAATAAATTGATAGAGTATATCTTTATAAGAATACTTTCTTTCAACTATTCTGACGCTTTTTATTACATTCCATTAATAATCTCAACTTTTAAATCATCTAATTCATGTACCAATACAGTATAATCATCGATTGTTTTTGGCTCGTCAATATTCCGTTTAACCTCTAATAAACGATGTACTTTTGCAGATGAGTATTGACCAAGTTTTGAATTATGATCCCACCAACAAACTTTATGTACTTCTATACTTCCTTCAGGGCGTGCTGCTGATGCATCATTTTCAAACAATGTAACCAGTGCATTTTTAATCTTCTCCGCATCTTCGTTAGTAAAACCTGTCTTTTCTGCTAATTGCGTATTAATACTTCCATAAAAAACATAGACTCCAAAATCAACACGATGCTTCATCCCCATCGTATCTGAACCTTTATCTTTCCCGGGCTCAGAATTTACACTTTTCGTAATCTGCATACTAGTAATATCAATCGGATCAACACTCGTTGCCGTATGAATTGAAACAGGTCCTCTTACTCCAACAGAGACACCTTTTCCAGCTCCCCCTTTAAAGGCAAAAACTTGTCCAAAGCTTCTTACATCAATCCACTCTTTACATGCAATTGCAGCAAATTGTTCATGTGGATTATCCTTCGATTTTAACGCTTTGACTAAATCTACATTGGTTTCTGCTCGTTCCCTTAAACTATTAAATTGGTCTACCTTCCTGTCATTTGATTGAACAAAAATAGATTCTTCCATGTCTTGCAGACGATTTCTAATCTTTCGTTTAATGGCTACATCAGAGATTTCACCATGTCCATCATAATTTTGTCTTGGGCGATTTCCATTCAAAGGATCTCCATTTGGATTAGCTTTTGTAACTGATAGAACAACTGCAAAATCGATTTTGTGATCTAAAGTTTTCATTTTTAATTCTCCTCTCCAATATTTACTACATCATTTAGTGAAACATTTTTTTCTTTTTTTTGATACAATTCATGCCGTTGACTATAAAAGCCTAACAAGTATTTTCCAGACAGTGGTTTATTATTAAAATCTTCAATTTTTATCATTGAGCCAATCTCATCAATTAATTTGTTATAATACCAAACTTTCTCCCCTAAACGTGCTTGATACGGTTGTAGGGCCCCTTGAATGGTCCTCCATGTTCTTTCCGGATGTTGTGAAAAGGAATTCATATATCTCCTAGCATTTGTAGCACGTTGGTCACCATTATTTAATGCCGTTCTTTCCAAAACATCCGCAACCGCTAGAAGGCGTCCGAAGAGATAATCTCTATTATTATTTTCCTTATCTAATACCAATTGATATCCCTCCATTTTATTAATTAATGCACATGTAATACTTAATGTTTTTTCCCATTCCCATTTTTCCATTGATAGAGGGTTTGATGCACGCTGAAAGGCACTTCTAACAATGTCGAAAGGGATTTTTCTCTCATCTATGATGCAAGGAAGCATACGCTCCATCAAACTCTTGACTACTTTTTCGTTTGCTTTTGGCCCATAAGCAGCAAATGCAATATCTCTGGTTGACGGTGTCCCATAAAATTTAACAAATTCATTATCTGCATTTTTACGGTAACCATGCTCCCAGACACATGTAGAATGCCAGTTCTTCAACCTATTTAAATAAAGGTTTTTATCCATATTACGATAGTAAAGAACCGCTAATCTACCTGTTGTCGCTGAATCAAGCAAGAGAATATTTACATTTTCACTGGAAGATAAATTATTTTTATAACCATCAATTGCCTTAGCAACTTCATTGGCAAATTGTTCATGTGTATAGGATTTTATTTCTCGCTTTTTAGTTCCTCTTATATCCATAGAAAATATACTGTAACTATCCTCTACAATATCTGGAACATCTTCTGCATCATTGCCCCATACAAGAAATACACGTTGATCGATAATTTTTCCTTGCTTGTTAATAAGCCATTTCAATGCATTATGTGCTTTTTGGGACACATCATAGCTAATATTCGCTACTTCATTTGACGTAGTAAATCTTCCTCTAAATGTGAAACCTCTTAAATCATTTGAAGAGATTAACTTTGCTTGATCACTGGCATTTCTAATCTTTTTCGCATGTTTATCAGTACTCGGTTTTATTTCCCCTGTAACATAGCAGTAATCTTCATTATCTAGGAGGCCATCATAGAAATTAATAAAGGAGTTATGTATTTCTTTGTCTTGCCATACCTTTGATAGCATCTTATTTGGAGAATACACGGTAAATCTAACAAACGCGGCTTCTTGGCCAGCTGGAAGCACTGTAAAGATTTCGGGCTTGTTCCCCAGAAAAACTTCAACTTTTTTATCCCATTTTCCAATCAGCTTTTGGTTTTCATCAAGCCATAATATTTTGGTTTCTACCAAGTCTTTCACTAATTGTTTTTTTCTTAAGTATTTGTAAATGCTTTTTAATTTATCTGTAGAATATGGGGATTCTACCCAATTCCTTAGGTGTTCGATATAATAGCCAAATGACTCCTCTTCTTTTTTACTGCCGCCGTATTCACCAAAATCACCTGCAACGTAAGTTAATTTATCATGTAATGGATGAGGAACTTTATACGCTCCGGTACCAGACCTACTTGCAGAGTCTTCTGTACAAGGGATCAATGTATTGGCGTCGCTCTTATCTATGACTGTTGCTGAATGGAACTCCCCTTCTTCTGTAATTAAAACTTCAATATTTGCTGACTGAGTAGTGTGGGAAATAGGTAGCAATGTATATTCTTGGCCATTATATTTTTTTTCAATTTTACCGACTCGATCTAAATTTGATTGATAGGTCTCATACAAATTCAATAGCCAACTCATTTATTCACCTCCTTCTTCTAATTGTTTTATAAGCTCATCAACTGATTCAACGTTTGAACTGTCAAAAATCTTTGGATCCATCTTGGATATTTTACGGATTTTTGTACATTCTTCTGGTCGGATGAATTGAATAATTCCATCTCTCATTACCGGATTCCATAATCGAACTTCTAATTCATTCCTACCTGTTTCATCAGGATAATTAAGCCCATGAACCATTGTGCCTAAATGAATATCTCCACCATAATTATCGTAAAAGCCTTCTCCTTCGCCAAAAACACAAGGCTCCACATATCCTTGGCATTCTCTCGTTCCTAAAAAAATGTCTCGCCGTCCTCCAACTTTAAGTGAACGTTTTAGGATGTTATGATGCTTATATTCATTACGATCAAAAGCTAAATCAGGTCGATGATGATTAAAGATAAAATGAGCCTGAACTTGGTATCTTACATTCTTTAAATATGTGTAATTTGCGAGTGTATTTCCACCACCATATTCAATTGGACGAATACCTTTTGATTCCATTTTGATTGCATTCATAATTCTTATTTTATCTACAATCATAAGAAGAGTTGGCTTCCAGTAGATTGATTCAACAATCCCTTTGATAGCTTGATAAGTTGGTACTTGGTAAGTTAACTTTTCTCCTCCCATTTTCATCAAAGGATCTGTGAAAAGTGCGTAATCACCAAAAACCTCAAATTCAATAGAATTCCGCAAAGATTCTTCCTCCTTTTTCATTTTCATTTTCTATATTTTTCTAGTAAATTAATGATACTCCTCCTATGTAACTATATCAATATTTAGCGATTATATATTATATGAAATTTAAGAATTCTTTTGATGTGGTATAAAAACATCGATTAAAAACCCTATCTCAAACAAAGATAGAGTTTAAAATATAGCTGTCTTAAAATCGCTCTCATTAAGCACATTCAAACCATATTCATCATTATAAGCACTTTCCTTCAAGGCTAGAATTTTCCCATCAAGATAGTATACGAGTCCATCATTTATTATCAATTTTTCTTTTTCATAGTTGAATACGTTAACTGTATACTGCTGTGCCTTTCGTAATAATCGAGTCAGATCCTCAATGGAATTATTGCTATTTAATTCTGCGATAATATCCTTTCCTTCTTCATATGGGACAATAACTGAAGTGGTTATATCATCAATGACGTTAAAATGTTTGGCCGCTGTCTGGTAGCTATTTATAATAAATAATGGAATATCTTTTTTATCATGTTTATGAATATATGCTCGACGATAGCTATTTTCTATTCTTGGTACGGATAATAACTCAGTCATGTTCTTTTTTAGTTTTGGAATAAAGTAATCTAAATCTGATTCAAATTCTCTATAATATTCTTTAAAATACCTCTTCATTGCCTCTCTTGATAAAATATGTCCTCCATGTATTTTATCGTTATGTTTTAAATCCATAAGGATTTTCTTCGTAATTTTCTTTCCAATTTTAATTTCCTTTAAATGACTTAAGTTTTCCTCTTCATAATCAATCACATAGACATTCTGTATGCCCTTTTCCCCGTGGCGATTACATCTTCCTGCAGCTTGTGCTATAGAATCTAACCCTGATAAAGAACGAACAACACACTCAAAACTCACATCTACACCTGCTTCGATTAACTGTGTGCTGATGCAAATGATTTTTCTTCCTTCTTTGAGACATTCTCTAACTTCTTCTAAAATTTTATGTCGATGTGCTGCACACATTGTTGTGCTTAAATGATAAATAGGGATATTTAATCCTTGACTCTGTAATTGTGTATATAAATCTCTCACAACTGATTTTGTATTTAGAACAATGAGGATACTTTGTACTTCCTCTATTTTTGTATGTATAAATGTTTTGAGTTTATCTTTATTAAAGATTTCATTAGTTGCTTGATCAATGATTTTCACCCTTTTAAATGCTTCAATTACATGATCAAGGTTATTAATCATTTCAGCATCCGTATTTATGTCTAATTTTTGTTCTACAAAGTCCAAAGCAGGTTGAGTAGCAGTGCAGAGGACTATACTGGAACGAGTATATATTTTTAAAAAATTCAATGCTTGATTAAATAATGAAACACATGAAACAGGAACTTTTTGCACTTCATCAAAAATAATAATTGCCTCACTTAAATTATGGAGTCTTCTAGTATTTCTATTTCCCTTTGCGTAAAACACATTTAGAAACTGAACCATGGTTGTAAAAATAATAGGAGAATCCCAATTATCTTTAGCTAATTTTAATTTTTGTTGTATGCTAACCACACCGTCTTCATTTTCATCATGCTCATTCACTTCTTCAACTATATTTGAATGATGTTCTAAAATATTTTCTTCATCCTCTAATATTCTTCGAACCTCTTCCGCATTTTGCTCGATAATTGTTGTAAAAGGTACAACATAAATAATTCGTTTTTTATTATGGGTGTTTGCATGTTTTAGTGCATACCTTAAGCTTGCTAATGTTTTACCACCACCAGTTGGAATAGATAACGTATATATTCCTGATGGCCTCTCAGCGAACTGATCACACTGATCTGACATGTCTGCTCTCAACATGTTAATAGGGGTATTTGCATTCTGCTGTTTTTTGAAAGAATTGATTTTTGTCATGAGTCTCTCGTAGTATTTCTCAAATAACTCATCAACATTTATTACGGATTCTACACTTTTTTCTTCTTCAAATAATCGGGTGTTTGTTCTATCGGCATCAATTAATGTACTAAAGATGAATTTAGTTAAAAACATTAATTGTTTTTCAGCATTTTCTGGGGATTCTTTAAGTAGGAAACTTTCTAGTTCTACAGTAGCTTTGTCCACATACTCATGAAAATCTTTCTCTTTCATGACATGTTTAAAAAAGAATTGTTGTGTAACATCAAATCCTCTTAATTGCTTATCTCGCACTCTATTTAAATAGGGCGATTCTAAATCTGGATTTAAAAAATCTTGAAGGTATCCGTGGTGAGAAATAATAGCATTTCCCACTATCTCAGATATTATCCCTTTGTAAGGAATCATATTTTCTGTATGGAATAATTGATATAACAATTTCCCCCCTGCAGTTGAATGGTCAACACTCCCCTTTTTAGGTGGAGAATTAGGATTATTTACTGCTTCCAATATATATTCTTTAAACTCATTGGTGTATTTCCCCATATCATGGAGCATACCGGCTAAACCAGCTAAATGTTTTATACCAATTTTTTCTCCATAGGTTTCAGCTAGTTCTTTTACTCTTAATAAATGCTCTTCGACTGTTTGTACTTGACTGTCACTCTCGCGTATATGAGCAATGTAGGTCATTCAATCTCCCTCCATTTTATACTGTTTACTTTTGTATTAGATACTGCAGATATAGATACTTCTAGTTGAGTATCTACTAAACTATTTCAATCCAAGCACCTATATGAGGTGCAATCATGACTGAATTTTGTCAAAATTGTGATATTATATTTCAATCCACACACCTATTTAAGGTGCGACTATGAGCGTTCCAGATAAATATAAACCCGAGGTAATTTCAATCCATGCACCTATATGAGGTGCGACTGAAAACGGAAAAACAATTGAGCTAGTTGCAAAATTTCAATCCACGCACCTATATAGGGTGCGACTATGGGCATTCCAGATAAATATAAACCCGAGGTAATTTCAATCCTCACACCTATATAAGGTGCGACTGGTCTAACATCTAAAGCCATTAATAACTCCTAATTTCAATCCACGCACCTATATAAAGTGCGACTGCAAAGACGATCATAACGACTGGAGCAACAAAATTTCAATTCACACACCTATATAAGGTGCGACATACACTTTTTTTGATTTCTTCTACTATCTTCATTTCAATTCACGCACCTATATGAGGTGCGACTTTAAAACGTGCATAACCTAACACTTTCCCATTGTATTTCAATCCACGCACCTATATGAGGTGCGACCACTCGGAACTAATAACGCAAACATTGCCACCCAATTTCAATCCACGCACCTATATGAGGTGCGACTTTTTTACTCGGATACTCTAAAGGTGTAACAATAATTTCAATCCACGCACCTATATGAGGTGCGACACCGATTTGTGCTCAAAATCAATCACAAATACGTTAATTCTATTCAAAAATATAAAAATATTTTTATTTATTAAAGTATTTTGTATAAAAATCATAAATCCCCATCATACATTATGAGAATTCTAGGTGCGAATGTACTAGGAATTTCATGTTTGCTATACATTCGCACCTAAAAAATCAAAGGACTTTCTAAATCAATTCATTCTTGTACACCGATATATTTAATTTTATTTTCATAGCTATTAGCTAACTAATAAACAAGAATGTATAGTTTTATAATATGATGAAGAATTTTATTTATTAAATCTTCTAATCACATCGTTCTACTTCTTCCTTGCTAATTCAGCACCTTCACGCTTCATTTGTTTTAATACATCAACGTACACATGAATCGCAGTAGCAACCTCATTCTCAACATCTGTAGAATGTTTCGTGTAAAATGTTCTTATTCCTTGTTTATTAATCCCTGGATATAAATTCTCTGTTTCTCCATTTTCAATTACTGCATAAATACCCTCTTGCCGAGAAATTACTAATTTTCTATAATCTTTCCAGACTGAATCAGGCTTTTCGCTAAAACCCCAATTAATAATTATGTGGAAGTTACAATTCCCTATATCATATCCAAAAATTTTCTTAGTATGGGTTTTTATGCTTGCAGTATCTTTCCCTTTCAATATTAGAGCTTCACCCATTAGTAAGTCTTTATTTTGATGAGAACGAATTACTATATCCCTTTCTCCTATTCCCCCTCTATCTCCCATCTCTTTCCGTGTGTATCCACCTCTACTCTGAGTATGAGTAATCCAACCAAAGGTATCTACTAAATTAGAATCCATATGTGATTTAAATAAATCCGTATATCTATCCTCTTCAGCAGCTTTATTCTGAGATGGCGTAACAATTGGTGATAAATTCTCGATTGTCTTTAAATTATCAAATATTTTCCCTACCAGGAAACCCCACACACTTTCTTCTTCATTTCCCGTAAACAGTTTGACTTGTTCTTCTGGTCTTAGCGTTTTTAGTTTGTTAATACTACTAGCTCTCAACTCTATATTCTGTCTTAATGAACTAATTTGCTCTCTATACTCACTTATTTTCCCATCATTATGCTTTCTACCTATAATTATCCCTTTGGTCGTTGCAATATTTGTATTTTCAGGATTTAATTCTTGAGCACGGTCAATATATTTTTCAGCTAGCATTAGATTCTCTTTCTCTAAGTAACTCAATGCCATTAATTCATATATAGTAGCGCATGCAAAAAAACCACCGAAACCTATATAGTTCTTTTCACCGGATCTTTGCTCATAAAGCATTTCTACCAAGGTATCCCAACTATATTGAGATTCTAAAAATTTTTCCGCTGATTTTATTACTTCATTATGCTGATTCAACTTAGAATATACTACTGCTAATCCAAGATATGAATACTGTGGAAAATAATCATTTGGTCTATCATACGCGTCTATTTTAAAATACTTGATTGCTTGATTAAAATAATATGCACTATTTATAAGATTATTATCTGCTTGATATACCTCTCCCAGTATACGATAAGTCTCTGAATTATCCCCATGTATTTTTATAGAATTTAATAAACAATCTATTGCAGCTTGTAAGTTATTGGCATGAAAATACACCTTTCCTAGCAGTAACAACACTTTACTATCAGTGTCCTTCCCCTCCAAATTTTCTAATAAATCTATTGCTTTTTCATATTCTTCTAAAAGATAGTATCCTTCCGCCAAATCATATACTCCAGTTATATCTAGTGAATTCATAGACTCTAATAATACTATTTTTTTCTTATTGAAAAATTTATACGAGTAAGAATCAACCATATCATTAAAAACATATTTGCCATTGTAGCCATAATTTATTATCGATCCGTCCCCTGTTAATTCAACCCTTTGATTTCTCATTAACCCCTTGCATTTTAGGCAACATTCGCTAATGTTATAAATTTCCATTTCATCCTTAACTAGCTTTACTAAACCACTCCAACTATCTTTAAAGTTTCTTAATTGAAAGTCATTACAACAATTTCTACAAATATTATCCCCAGCTATATTGCAATGAAAATCATTGTTGTTTGTCTCACAAACCCTACATTTACACAATTTGGTTCCCTCTCTCCAATTACCTTCTACTTATATATTATCTACTCTACTTTATAAAACCAAAACTTTATATTAATCTTCACTCTAATCTCAATTAAACCTTATTTATTTATAAAATAAGCATACGAAAAAGACCTAACCATTACTTTAGTTAAGTCATTTTTTAAGAATATTTTTATTTAAAAATAAAGCTTGTAGTAATTTAACTAATTTTAATAAGAGCACTTCCGCAGTTTATACTCAATTTTTATTTTCACGAACATGAGCAATATAGGTCACCCTATCTTCCCCAAATACATAGTTTAAAACGGAACCATTCTTATTTTCGAAGTAAGATTCTTCTATTTAAAATAGATAAACCAAAAAATGTCCCATACAAAAGTATAGAACACTTCAAAACTTGCATAATTTAAAACGCTAATTTATAATCATCATGTTTTTCAATAAAGTTTATAAATTCCTCATTGTTCATATCTGCCCTAGTATCTACTAAATTGCATGATTTCTGAGAATAATAAACATTTCTACCAATTATCTTACTGTCCCTCATAATTTGTAATAATGACTTTTTCTGTTCACTAGTTAATGTTGGATTCTTTTTCAAGGAATTCACTAGAATACAATTATATGATACAGGTCGCAGTTTTTCACAATATTCCTCATGACTAGTAACTCTGACAAGTTCCAATAATTCACCTTTTCTCATATTTGCTTTCCAAACATTGTAGACACCTTTTATCTCATTACTCAAAATAGAAATCTTATTTACTTTATCTTGTAACATCGCATGCGCATAAAGAAAAATAAATCGTTCGCCAGCATCTTTCAAGGACTGCGAATAAGCTTTTTCAATATCCTTACATGATTTTGCCTCTCTTAGTTCACCTTGAATAGCAATATTACTTATTGAATTTAGGGCTATCTCTTTATACTGAAGGAAGGCTTCCTCCTTACTACCATAACCCTCTGCAAAAATCTGATAATTATGCTCAACAGATTCAAGATAAATGGGAATATGTAATTCACTCATTACCTGATAAAAGTTCAAATATTTCTCATCAACCCACTGTTGTCCAGGTAAATTCCTAATAGCCTCTTCCATTACCATTTCCGGTACTATAAATACTGTTCCTTTGTAACATGTCATTAACTCCTTGAAGGAACTTTGCTCTTCTCTTGCCAACTTTGCTAAATCTGATAGGACATTATTATCCAATATATAATAGTGTGTAACCCTATCATTTTTCCTACCATCTTGTAAATAAGGTTCTATTCCATTGCATTTTGAATCTTGGTTCGTCTCTGGTGTATTGGTTACTTGGTCCATTTATTTGTTCCTCCTTAAATTTCCATTCGAATAGCCTCCAGTTGTTTGAAATGCTGATTTGCTAGATTTTGAATACTTTCAAAATCTGATTCAAGCATATTTTCTTGAACGGATTCTGATTCAAGTAATTTATTTAATCCATCAATCTTAATTGCTTTTGTAGGTTCTAAAATTGAAAGATCAAAATCTTGTGGTAAATTATGGCGGTAATCATGATCAATAATTCTCTCTGCATCTTCCATACTAATCAGGTTTTCTTGTGCTAATTTAATTACCATAGTTTTATAAGGCAATTCAAAAGCTGGAATTAACCTAATTACATTCTTCTCCAAAGAATCATTAACGTAATTTAATTTTATTTCTTGAAATAAAGTTTTTAATACATCATCATTTATTAACAACTCTGCAGCAAAAAGATTTGCTCTACGCTCATTTTCATTTAGGACTGGATTATTCACAAAAGTTACATCATCCGCATTTTTGATTCGATCCTTTTCAAATTCAAAATGATAGTATTCATGTGCCCAAACAAAATTCTCATATGTTTTCGGTTGTAAAGTATTTATGTTTATATAAAAAGAGCCATTTCGATATAACACCATTCCCCCATAAGATAAAGATTTGCTCGGGAAAAGTAGTACTTCTGTTTTCTGCATTAAATAATTACGTATACTTTCTATAGTTTTATATTTAAAATGAATTCCCTTTTCAATTGTACTTTCTACGTTTACCAATATTGAAGGAAGTATTTTTTGATTCTGCTCTATAACTTCCCTGATATTAGTGCTATTTATCATTCTTCTTCACATCCCTTTGTAGATAAAATTCAACGTTGTATACTCCAAAAATTTATAGGCTATATTTAATGTTAAGTATTAGATAAAAAATATTATATAAAATCATTTCTATTTAAATTATTATAAGGCTTTAATAGTTCAATCATTCTTATGAAATCGTCTAAAGTATCTAAAGTATTTTTGAATTCTGTTTCTTCGCCCTCAACGGCTACATAATTTGCAGCTGCAAAATTTCGTATATCAGATCTTTTTAATTTATCTTCTAATTTTAATGGTGGTTTAAATTCTGAATTATAGAAATAAAAATCATCTTTTATTCCAAACAATTCGTTTATTTTTTCTATTCCTTTTGTTAAATCGCCCTCTCCTTTTAATAGCTTATAAAAAGTCGCCTTTGGAATTCCGCCTTTATCCATAACCCATTGATGAGTTCGTCCTGTCGCCTCTAAGTATATCCTAATGTTTTCACCCACTATTTTTTTCATTTAATTCCCTCCTTGTTATCCATTATAACACTAGTATCTAAAAAAGATACCAAATAAGCGTAAAAAACTTGATAATATCAGTTTCATATTTAAAAATGAATAAATAGTATCTAATTTGTATACAAATCTATATTAACCACTCCAAAATTCTATAAATTATAATTTACAGAATTTTAAATACCCTATTATTTTCTTACATAAAAAATATTAATGGATAAATATCATATAATTTTTTAGATATATAATATAAAAAGACTACGGGAATTTTAAAAAAACTTAAGTATTTGATATGAGTGAAGCCGAATAGAGATACATGAAAAAACACCTCGTATGGGAATGAGAAAATCTTATCTAGAAGAAATTATCTGGAAAACAATCGAGCTGAAAAAACAAAGGTACACAAACAAAGAAATTATGGATCAATTAGAAGTTAAAAATTAAGCACAGATTAAAACTTGGATGAAGTGGCATCGTGAAGGTGAAACGTATTGTTTTAGTCGCCCTGTAGGAAAACAATATTCTTATAGAAAAGTGCCAAAAGAATTAAATGAATTGGAACAAATACGCTTAGAAAATAAACACTTAAAAACAAAATTACTTATATACGGAAATTATCTGGAAATTAAAAGGAGTTGAAACCGGAATTTGTTGTTACTTTATGGAACTGTTTAAACATAAAAATAACTGTAAAAGAATTGTGTAACGTATTAGAATTACCCTGTTCCACATTTATCGGTGGTTATAACGAACAAAATATTTTATAGATAAGGTAAAAAAGAAAATCTAGGACATCTGTCTTAGGCATAAATTACGATATGAATATCGAAGAGTGACTCCTACTCTTCGGCTTTGTGAATCATAAAAAGTATTAAGACTTATGAGACAAAATTATATTCTTTCAAAAGTGTGCCAAAAAAAGAAATACATCAATGGTGTGGAACCAGGGATAGACCCTCATCGATTGGAATGTCAATTCGATTCATCCATACAAAATGAAACATAGTTTACGGATATGTCTAATCTATTATTTGGTGAGCGTAACCTTTTAGTTATCAACGATTATGGATACCTTTAATCGTGAAATTATTAGTTAAGTCATCAAGCAATTATAAACACTGGCATTAGCAGTGAAGACATCAAAACAAGCAATAAGAGGGCAAAAGTAAAAATGTCCTTCTACAATCGAATCAAGGAAGTATTTATACAGCAAGAAGTTTCAAGCGTATGCCAAAGAAAACGACATAATTATCAGTATATTCCGGAGAGGAAATTGCCATGATAATGCCTTTATAGCAAGCTGCTTTGGTCATTTAAAAAGTGAAGTTTTCTACTCACAAAAGATAACAAAAAACCAAACAAAACTGTGCGAAAGATGGTACTAGTATACATCCATTCCTAAAATTGTGTGCGAATTCAAGAAAAATCAAACCACCTGTCCCCTAAAGAATTTAGGTAACAGATTAATTAGGTGCTTTATATGTTTTAGAAATATATCCTATCAATTTTTTTAATTTATAGTTTTGTACATGAATTTATTATTTTATGTTATTTTTATTATGTTATTCTAATATAACATTAATATGTATTCAGTTCGAATAATTTATCCTCAAAATAGGTTTAATATTTCATAGATTTCCGATGGTTATTTTTGAATTTGAACAGCGTAAAAATTCAAAAGGTCTTGTATATTAAATTGTTTTTTAAGTGGGTATGGTAATTGCTATATTTTTTACATCGATAGTAGAACTGGTGATAATGTTATTAAAAGGTATAATTATTAATAGTAAGGAGAATTATATGTTTGATTTTGAATTGGAGTTATTTAATTTTTATTCGAAAAAGTTAAGTAAATGGAATTTAGTTTATAAGTATGTTTTAAAAAATATTATTTTTTTGGTTGCTACTTTTATTTCAATAGCCGCTTTAGTTATTATTTCTTTAAACATCTTTGTCGAACATGATATTGAATTTGATTCTTTCTATATTTATATGATTTTCTTTTTTGTTTATATGATTTTGTTTTTGGTATGTATGCATTATGTTGTAGTAAAACCAGCTATTTTGATTTCTGTTAATAAATATAATATCTCGTTTAAAAGCAAACAATGGCAAGTTTTTATTTGTTTAATTGTTCAATCATATTTATTTAAGAAAGAACTTTTAAATAATGATCCTAAATTCAATGAAGAGTCATTACAATTTTTAATACAGGTGTTAAAGGAAAAAAAAGAAGAAACCGAGAAATTAAATGTATTAAAACTTTTGTCTAGCTATGGTTCTTTATTTTTCTTGTTTACGATTCCAGTATGGTCAGCTTTCAATAGCTGGGTTTATAATCATGAAATTAAGACATCAGCAGAAGCTATTCAGTATCTATTAATGTTAGGTTTTTTAATTTTTATGTCTGTCTTTTTAATTTGGATGCCTTTTAAAAAAAATTTTTTAGAAGAATTGTTTAGTAAGGAATCAAGTAAAATATCTGATTTGATAAAAGCATTGGAGAATATTAATTTTTCTTTGAAAAATTTTTGTCATCTTAAATCAGAAAAATCAGGGGTAATAAAACAAAGTACAATTGATTCTATTATTAAGGAAAATACTAATTAAATTAATTTGTTTATCAAATATAAAATATATATTCATTTGTATTTAAATATCCATTTATTTACACAACAACTAACCATATCTTTACTCGAAACTTTTAGTTTTAAACAGGTAGATCAGAATCTACTTAAAAGGTATGTAACTCCCATATTCTCTCGCCCAATTGTTGAATAAACCTTGCATTTTTTTAACAACTTTATAACAGGTGTTTGATTCTGTTAAGAAAGAGGTGAAAATTATATTTGACGAATTTATAAATGCATTATGATTTTAATAAAGATACTATTTTTAATCCGTGTAACTGTATAATCAAAAAAAGCTATTGGAAACATACACTTTTCGTTTGTTTCCAACAGCTTTTTTTGATTTATATTTAACCATAATTTACAGCAGATTAACTACCTCTTGACGCTCAATCCATTTATCTAACTTATTATGTGTTTCTTCGCTTAATCTTTTTCTTTTGCCTATTAACAATTTTGAAAGATTAGATGGTGATATCTCTATTTCTTTTGCCATATCTCTTAAACTACACTTATTTTCTTCTTTATATTGGAGAATCTTCTGCTGATACCAATTAATATCCCTATTTACCTGTTGCTGTTCTAATTGAGATGTTTGAATTTCTTCTATCTCCATATCCTGTACTTCTATTACTGGATCTTTTACCACTGTTTCCATCAATTTATTCTTAGGAGTTATTTTTTTCTTTTGTAAAAGCTCTTGCTGTAACGATACTAACTCATCAGTAGGTGTAACCGTTACTTTAAGGTTTAACCAATAATTCTCAAGCCAGTTACGCCCAGAACATTTCCCCTCATCAATCGGTGTTTGGTATTGCCATTCCTTGATGACTTCATCACGCATTAAGTCATCAAGTGTCTTTTCGAATACACTTCTTATTCTGGCAGGATTTTGATTCATGCTTACACCCATAACACTTATAAGACCTTTTGGACCACCGATTGAATAAGGGTGTACTAAATGCTGATAAGCTTGCTGAATTCGCCATCTCCAACTTAAATACCTAGTCAATCTTTTATGATATCGCTGTTGTTTACTGTTGTATTCAAGGGCCTTTTTCGATAACAAACCAGTCAATTTTTCTGATCCATATAAATACTTAGATAAAAATGTTCCAGGTGCAACATTCATACTTTCAATACCTAACATTTCATCGGTATCAATATCTTTAGCAAATACTATTTCATCCATTACGAATAGTCTTCGTACTCGTTGCTTTTTATAAGCAAGTGACTCATTTGGATTCTCATCATCATTTAGTATAACTATTTCATTATCTTCGTTTACATATATAAAAATACTTGCCAGTGCAGCTAAACGCTCCATAATCTTTAAACGGTCCTCTTTACGATAATAGGACTTACCATTTCTCACCTGCTTCATACTACACATTTCTAATATTTCTTCGTAACCTATATGTACTGGACTACTTTCCGTGCTTGCTGACTTCACCCATATTTCTGTTACAATATCCAAGCAATCAGCAGTTAAATCATCCATTACACGATCAACAAAAGTAGAATCAACTAATGTATTCCATCTATTTAACTCCCCTGCGCCTCTTAATTTCATATCACCATCATTAAAACGTGAAGATACCACAACAAGGCTATTACTCTTATCTGGTAGCTCAGCAATATGGGCATTCAATTCCTTATCTTCTGTAAAATTATTTTTTGCAATTGTGTCTGTTAAATGGTACATAAAACCAGCACTACTATGTTCGATGAAGCTCTGCTGCTCCTCTGTATGTTTTTTTTCTTGTTTTTGTTTCACTAAAAGAATTTCAAATTCTTTTTCTATATCATTAGCAAGTAATTCAAATACTTCTGGTCGGTATCCTTCTATTTGAGCAACAATTTCCATAATACCAACACCTTGGGATTCCTTATACGATATCCAATTTGCAAATTTTTTAAAGGAGACAGATGTGTACATAGGATCCTCTAAATAACTAACATCGCTATTAATTAACGTACAAAGTCCTCTCCATTTATTAAAGATTCGTTCGTTATTTTCTATATTTTGAAATAGTGGGTATGCCACTAATAATGTACTTTGAAACAATTGTTTTAACTGATCCATATTCTCCTCCTATTCACCTAATATGGTGCGCATACTTATTTATGTACTAATTCTTCTTTTGAATTATCTGCTAATAATTTCAATAAATTTACACATCGCTCTTTAATTTCTTTTGAACGCATTAAATAAACTATAATTTTTTTTATTTCTTGTTTCTGTTCCGGTGATAATTCTGATACCAACGAAGGATGCATTATGTGAATATGTATATATCTCAAAAAATTATCGCTCATAGCATATTTTTTTATTTCTTGTATTACATTTTCCTTCTCATAAATAGATGGAAGGGACTTATCTCTGTATTTTGCTATAAACGAGTATACTATCCCGTCTATAGGTACATAATCATTATTAAAGTTTTCTTCAAACCTCTTTATAAGGCTTCTCATTCTGTTAACCACTAGCGCATTAGAATTATTTAAAGCATCACATAAATACATTAAATCTAAAATTAACATATTTGCAGTATCTTTGAAATTAACATTCTCGTGCAACCTTCCATGCGCTGCTGTATTTCTTAACTCAATAAAATCATACTTAAAATATTCATGACATTTGAACCGTCTATCTTTTTTTACTATCTCTTCTATTTTTCTATCCAAAGAGGTACGTTCTATATTTGCTGAAGAAACCCCTAACTCAATACAATAATCATATATTATCCCCTCAATTTGAAGAGGTATAATCTGGCAGAATAATTCCATCATATCTTCTTTATAAATTTCTATTGCTTGTTTAAGCATTCCTCTCTTATTAAGTACATGATTTTCCTCTATAAGAGATAATATTTTATTGTCAATTTCATGTGTAATTATATATCTATCCACACGTTCATTAAATTCATCTTTATTATTACTGTGTAGAAGTTTCAATTCATTTCGCTCTTGTAACGTAATAAATTCAAATTTATAATTCAATCCATCAAAAACTGACATTTCATATTCTTCTTCCCTACCTCTAAAAGCATATCGACTCGGTAACATTTGATTAAAACTACCGGAGCTAGGAAATCCATTTGGTTTACTCCAATCTTTTACTTCTTTATATATACATGAATTGATTTCTCCTGTCATATATTCACATATCACATCTTTCGCCTTATAAAGCTTTTCAGCTAAGTATTGATACTTTTTCTTTTCATATCTATCAATATCTTTAACTTGCTGTTTTGATTCATATTCTTGGATCATAAAATTAATTTTTCTTAAATCCTTCATTACAAGAAAAACCTCATGGTTAAAACATTCATAAGGCTCTTTATCCTCTTTAATTCCCATTATGTTATGAGCTACAAATAGATAGATTTCTTCTTCATCTGGTAACTGTTTTAATTTATAACCATATTTCTCACAAATTATTTTAGTAACTTCTTCTTTGTTTAGATTACATACATCGATTTCAAGAACATTATTTAGAAAGTGTCGTGCAAGTTGAGTCTTATTCACACTGAAAAATATACCATTGTCTATTAGTTTATAATTAACTTCTTCTATTCTTTGATCCATTCTCAATTCCCCTTATAAATGTTTTAAAAAAATTTCTCTTAATATTTTCTCCTGTATATTTAATCATACCTTGCTAATTTTTCAGATTCAATTTGTATTGTTTCTTCTTTTTCAGAGGAAACACTTTTCCCAAGTTACGCGTATAACGAAAAAAGAGGAAACACCTGCAACAAAATACACTACTTTTTGGAAACATATTCCTTCTTAAAACACAAAACAAGAAACACTTTTCCCAAGTCGTGCGCGTAACTTTTTTATAAACATGCCAAAAAACCTTTTATACCAATAGTTCTATAGTATCTTCGTTTTTTCAAAACATAAATAAACTCTATTTTTTTCCCAAGTCGCGCGCGTAAAAAAACGGAAAACAGGAAACATTTTTCTCAAGTCGTGCGCGTAACTAAAGAACAATGAGTAAAAAATATGATTAAATCAAGGTTTATTGTGATTTCCATGTTTCCTCTAGCACCGAAACAGGAAACACATTTTCACAAAAGTTGCACATAAAATTTTTTGTAACTTTTTTTTGAGGCCTTGTGGCTCAAGGGGTTAGCGTGTGTTTCCTCTTTTTAAAAACTCTCTTAAAGGGCACGTTTTTACAAAATTCGTTTTGATATAATCAAAATTGGAATATTTTATAGTCTTTTGGCATATATTTCTGAATTTGCAGAACGGAGGTGAAAAAGATGGGGAAATCATTTGTAATACGAAATCAACGTAGCTTAAATGGGGAAACAACCAATGCTGTGCTAGTAACACTCAAATCTTGGCAAAAGTTTGTGGAAACATTTGAGGAGAAATACTACAGCTATAAAGATACATATTTAGAAGATATTCTGCAGCACATGACATACGAAGAACGTATTGCTGACGTAGAAGGCTTTGTCGAAAAAGCCAAGCCATCTTTTTCACGTCGCGCAATGTCTGCAATTGCAGAAAAAACCGGAAGAAAACATAAATTATACGGTATTACGAATGCAGATCTTGAAGTATTCTTGTACTTACATAAAAAATGCTATACAAATGGTGTCATTCCAAATGTAACAATACATATGATGTGGGAAGATTACAAGCAATATAAAGAAGAGCTTGCATACATTCAGCATTCTCAATTCTATATCGCTTTGAAAAAGTTAAGCTTACATAACATTATATCTATTGAAAATGGCTTAGATGGCCGATATACAATCAAACTGACTCATTTTATAAACGAGGAAACAGAAAAAGCAAATCCATACGTATATATTAGTCCTGTTGTATTTACAAAGGCTTTCTTTAAACTATCTGTAGCAGCTAAGAAACTATTCTTAGACATTGCGATGCAACAACATACGGAAACAACATTAAAGCGTTCTTTGGATAAGCAGGATGAAAGAGGAAACAAAACTCACTTCGGTGGGATGTATTGTTTCTTACATAAAAAATATCCGCATCAAATCCGTGCGGTTATCGAGGAATTAACAACTGCATTACCATGTACAGGGAATCCCCTATTCAAAATTTGTAAAATGCAAAAAGGTGTAAAGCATACAAAACGATATACGACATTATATCTGTCTATCCATTCAGACTTCTTATGTTCGAAAGAAGCTGGAGAAGAACAACATAGGGATCCATTTACACCAAAAGCTACCTATGCTCGAAAAGCGAAATTTATCGAAGCAGTCCTACAAGAGATGAATATCGGTGAACTGTCTGCAGACATGAATAAATTCATTCATGTCTTAAAGCATACTTGTCACCGTCAAATTCGCAGTGTCATTCGCGGACTACGTGACATGGTTGATCGAAAAGAAGGATATCCAACGAAAATTGTATATACATTGAAGAAATTATTGCATCAAACATCTCAATATCAAATTCTCGATACAGCAGCAAAAGAAGGTATCTACCCTCTTATTGCGCAGCATATACCAAAAGAGAGAAATAGTGACCGTGAGCAAGCTGTCTTTAATTTCGGTTTACATTATTCTATGTACTCTCTTCACAACATTAAGAAGATGTTTAAGAATGTGCATGCACTACTGAAGCAGAAGTTTGCGGTACCAGTGACGGAAGAGTCTTATCACCGTAATTATCTAAAATACCAGGAAGAAACGTTATTTAGAAAATATGCATATGATCAGGGAGTGAATCTCCATGCATATATCGCTTTAGAAATTGAAATGCGTGAAAAACTAAAAGTTCGTGGCCATAAAGAACGCACGATTCCAAGTGATGTTCGTGAATGGTTTATCGAGGCAATTGATAAGCTGCCACAAGAAAAACTTCGCGTTATTGAGCTACCAAAGCAGTTTAATTTACTAGAGTTTATGCGTACCTTCGAACGTTTAGTACGTGCCGATGTAACAATAACAGCTCCAGATCAGGTGCTACACGCAATGGAAACAAAATAATAGTAACGAGCTCTCTATTTTTGAAAAAATCGAAATTAGAGGGCTATTCGTAGTTGTTTCATTCATACTCCTTTTCTACTACTCTATTTATAAATACAAAATCAGAAGGACTTCATGTAAAATGAGGTCTTTTTTTATGCACTTCTATACAAATTCTCTTCTAGCATTATAGAACTCTCCACATAGTGCTAGGGAGTATTCTTTTAAAGTAGTAAAACCTATCTCATAATACCTACAAAAAATCAGAAGAAAAATAATAAAAATAGTGGATATGAGGAAAAATATACTTGAATGTGAATAATATTTTCCTGATATCATTGTAACTACTAGTGTCGTTGTATTTATCTAATAAAAATCATCAATAATAATGTGAGTTATGTGTATATACTGAGTAATGTTAACAATTAGAAGCTTAATCTGGATAAAATGTGGGTAATTGAACGCTAGATACTGCTGTATTTAACAAAATAAAGAAAATAAAGCCTATTTCCATAGTTGGATAAATATAAAGTGATTTGTATCAATTTCTTTCCGATTTCATGTAGAAATATATAATTCTCTTTATGCTTTTTTGTAGAATTGATAGTCTAATAATCATTGAATTTCCGTATACATTTTCTACTATTTATGATTTTTTACGTTCTAACATCAAATTTTCCCTTGTGGGAGTAGATCTTTCCCCTATTTTTGATACCTATAATAGTTTTATCTTTATTTCTTTTTAATATATAAGATATATATTTATAATAGATTTTTAATACAGCTAGTATGATTGTTAATAAGATGTCTGACCAAATTGAAAATATTTGTAAATTACGTTATAATAATGGAAAATAAACATATCATTACCCACATACTAAAGGACAAACCTACGTATCCCTACCAGGGCGAGGTTTGTCCTTTTTTCATTTTAGTAAACAATTCATATTTGGAGGATTAAACATGACTGTACTTAAAGATACGACTTACTTAGATATAGATACCTATAACGAGATTAGATTTTTCAAAGGAATATTTTGGGGATTAGTTTTTGTAGTTCCTTTTTGGAGTATTATGATAACCCTGTTTATTTTACTTTATAGATAATAATCAACATCTCCAAAACGCAAAGGGTTGTTTGTCCGTTTGCGTTTTGGAGATGGCAGCAACCGTGCGTAGCAAAGGGCGGTAGCAGGTCTTTCACTTATTTTCTGTTATAATAATTCCTAAGAAATTAGGTGATTATAATGAGCAAAAACATTAATTTAGAAGAAACATTAGCAGCCTTTTCTGCTTATTTAACAGAAAAAGGACGAAAACAATCCACGATTAAACGTTATGCTTACGATATTAAAGATTTTTATAAGTGGCTAAGAGAAAATGAGAAACTTCTACATATCAAATCATGGCGTGAACTTTCTGAAGCGGACTATCAGACGTATTTCTCTGAGTTAGAAGACAAGCGTAAATATTCTCAGAAAACAAGACACAGAATATGGGTGGTTTTGAAGAAGGTACACATGTTTTTAGGTATAGTTAGTCCATTGGATGGTATTAATTTCTCTTTAATTCCGGATCAATCACTAAATGATAATGATTTTATTACTGAAATGGAAGAAAAGCTTTTAAAACAAACTGTTCTATCAACGAAGGGCTTAACGGAAAGACAAGCTAAATATCGCCCTCTTATTATGGATAGAAACGTTTGTATTATAAATTTAGTAGTAAACTATGGGTTGTCCTTGCATGAGCTTGTATCGCTTAATATGAGCCATATAAAGTTTGCTAGAAATATCTTAATGGTACCTGGGGAGAATGGAGCAACTAGGTCTGTCTTTTTAACTATGGAAGATACGCAGCAGCTTTATAAATATTACAAGACTATTCCGGAACCAGTAAGACCTAGACAACACACAGATAATCCTCTATTTGTGGCATTTGATTTTAATCGAGGTACGTATCGTTGGGTATACGAAAAGGATATGCCAAAAGCTTTGTCTGAAGTTGCTATACAAAAGATGATACGACTTGAAGTGAAACGAGCGGGACTAAAAAGGCGTATTTCTGCGCAGCAGATGAGGAACACTTTTATTCTCCGTCTTATTAAGCAAGGAGTAACTGAAAAAGATTTGGTAAGTAGGATGGGGTTCAAAACTAAAATATCTTTAAAAAGATATTATCAATATTTACAGTGACCTGTAAGTAGACTTAGAATAAAGTTTGATGAATACTTTTTTTAAAATATAGTAACTTTATTTCAACTCTATACTAATTGTCAATTAAAAATTTGAAAGGTTGATTTGATTGAAAGGAAATATTTTTGGGCAGAACCTTAGGAATTTAAGAACATTAAAAGGAATTAGTCTACACAAATTAGGTATCGAGTTAGGGGTAACAGGAAGTGCAATATCTTCCTGGGAGTTAGGAAATAAAGAGCCAAACTTTGATATGGTAAAAAAAATTGCAATCTATTTTTTGGTTAGTACAGATTACTTGTTTAATCATCAGGTTTTAGATAACGTGGAACATGAAAAAGCAGTTGTTACACAGTTGGCTCATAAATTGTACGGAAAATGCGAAGATATTCTATTATTCGAAGAGGAACTACTCTCTTATATTAGTTATTTAGATTTCAAAAATAAATCCAAACATGTAGCATTAAAAAATATTGAAAATGAGAATCAAGAAAAAGATTCCTAATACAATACATAACACATAATATATCAAAAATGAGCTTACCTTGAATGTATTAATCACACTAAAATAAAAAGACGTATTCTATTTATAGAACACGTCTTTTATTAATTTATTTTTCTAATATTTATTAATCTATTAGAAATGCCTCGTTTCCTAATTCCTTAAGTACTTTTGCAAAGAGATGGTTTGTCTCTTCGGATAGTATTTCCTCTGTTTCTATTAATCTAGACAGTCTATTTGTAAACTCTGCAGCATACAAAAGCTTCGTACTAGCTTTTTCATCTTCTTTAAACAATTGTTCATTCTTCATGGATTGAATTAATAGCTGAATTAGCATTTGTTTATGTTGTTCGTTCTTCTTTCCATGGTACATATCCATTCCTAACCAATGACGAACAATTCGTTCAGCGTCTCTTGCTTCTGTTACATCTACTCTAGATACAACAAAGGTTAGCTTGTTCCATGTTAACTTTGCAACTTCATTTGAATAATTTGAAGGAAAGAAGAAAAAGCTTTGTTGTGTAATTCTTTGCCGCTCTTTAATCCAACGAAATAGTTCCTGCTTCCCTAGATGAATATCTATTTCTACAAAAAATACGGGAAATGGAGACGTTGTTTTTTCCTCATTTATTGTACAATCGGGTTTGAACACCAATTCACCTAGATATGCGTGGTGTATAGGTTCCAATTCATCTCGGTATACTCTAATTCCATCCGTTTCATACCAGGCTTGCAGCACTGCCTCAATTTCTTCTTCAGAAATAAGATTTGTATTCATCTTTTGTTGTGTAAAAAGTAGATACTCTAAAAGCATTCTTCTACCTTCTACCGTAAGCCCTCCTGGTGCATAGTCTCCTTTTTCTGTGCGATCAAACATAATATAATCATATTCAGCATGATTTTGAATTGAAAACAAGTCCGAATCCCCTTTATTTTCGTTTTTAAGGAGTGTTTGCAGACTTCGCCTATTCATTACATTCCGATAACGAATATCGTTTCTAATGGAGCGTAAGAAGCTTTTCCATGATTGTAGATAAGCATAATCTGTATATCCTTCGCTTATTAGTTGGGTTAGCATTTTATCCTCACCATTCATCATAAGGCAAGTCCAACAGCCACTACGCGAATTTGCAGCTCCACAAGCATTTCCTTGTTGTTTTCCGCCTGTTTTTATGCCGCATTCAAACATAGCTTGTCCGTATTGTATACTCATTTCTTCAACGTCCACACCAAAAGGCAGTATCCCTCTATCTAAAAGCAACATCCATACTTCATCACCGGTTAAGAATTTGACTGGATTAAAGCAGAGTATATTTTTCATGTCATTGTGACGTGAAAATAAAGATTCATTACTTACTGCATATTTTTGAATACTATGTCTTCTACGTGCGCTTTCTTCGTTACGAACGGCCAACGCAAGGACTCCATCATACTCTTCAAAGCAGTCTACTACTTTTTTAGTTTGGGAATCTATTAGTATTTCCTTCATCTTACGTTGCATGGGTTTAACTTTAAGGGAATCAGTACACCATCGTAGTCTACTATTTCCTGTTGGTGGAAGAACACCTCTACCTAGTAGTTTATACCAATATGAATCTTTCATTAATGGTCTCACACTGTGTACTATAAACGGAAGGTTTTGCTTATCCGCACTCTTTTGGATTTTCTTTAATGTACGTGAGATATAAGCAGTCATAACAGGTGTTTCTACCCCAACCTCGGAAGTTAATACATGAATAGGTTTTGTACGATCTTCTAGCGACAGCTCGGAAATCGCATCCCATAGCAATGTCAACATAGCAGAACTATCTTTTCCCCCGCTGTAACCTACAAAACAACAATCGCGAGATAAATAGACTTTTTTCATTTCCTCTTTAATTTCTTTATATATATCCATCATTTTATTTTTATCCCCATAGAAAAATAAGATTCTATTTTTTATGTATGGGGCATTCCTCCTTTTTTTGAGATAGAAAAAGAGAGTCCCTTAAAGGCACTCTCTTTTATGTATTTCCTCTATATTTAATCGATTACGATTTCATTTATATTTAGCTTGTTTAAGGTCTCTTTATAAAAACGAATTACTTTTTGAGCATGTTGTATAGCTATTAACCCATCTTGCACAGTAAGGGCTTCAAAATAAGGATAACGAATGTCTGTAGCATAACCATTCAGCTGCACGCATTGTTCTAAAATCAATGAGAACTCCTCATCTAATCTACAACAAAATTTATGCAGCATTAAAAGGTTATGAGTTTTAGGGACTGGTCTACCGTTTAGTGCAAGAAATCCTTTTAGGAGTTTCTCCACACATTGTTGACTATGATAACAAATAATTGCAGTGGGGAAAGGTTTCATATCAGATAAGTAAATAGCAGAATCTAAATCGGATTTTGCTATGAATACCCACTCTTTTAGATCCTCAATATTTCTCATATAGGACCGTCCCTTCTAGTGCAATCTTATGTTCCATAGTTACAGTACGGCTAGCACGTTCTTGAAACTCTTCTGGCCCATACACTAAAATATCAACTGGCGTTTCCATTACATCGTAAATCCCCCAATTGATACGATTAATGACTTCCCTTTTTCTTTCTCCTACACCTTCCACAACAATACAGAGATCAAAATCACTGTCTTCATTTGGTGTGCCATATGCATGAGAGCCAAAAAGGATGATTTTTTGGACAGAAGATACAGTTTCACGAATCTTTTGCACCAATAGGTCCAATTCCCTTTGTACCTCTTCGTTAATCCGAATCACCCCTCGGATAATGTAATTAAATTGACGTTTAAGTATATTATACATGCGTTTCTCTTCTCCCTGCTATTATATATATTTTTTTTTATTGTTTTCTTGTTTTCCAACGTTTTGCAATGCTTGATAACATTCGTATACCTGCTTGAAGTCTCGCAAGAATCCATCATCAGAAATACTATGAAATCCTTTGAAGTTCTTTCTACACCAATATAAGAGATCAGATTTATCCTTAGCTAAAAAAGAATCCGGATAGAAATGAATCAGAGCCTCTGCTAGACAAGCCAGAAGCAATGGTATCATTTCGGAATCATGCTTTGATAAATCCAGTACAGATACAACGGTATACTGTTTATATTGGTAGTATTGTAGAACACCATCACACATGTTTGTTGGTGTTAATGTACATTGTAATTGAGTGGAATCTAATTGATACACTCTCACTTTGTCCCCTCCTATATCATTACTCACCAATTGGTGCAGCTTTCATAAACGCCTTTTGAGCTTGAAAAATGATATAGTGATTTGATACGGTACCTTCATCAAAGAGTTCGTTAATGAATTGTGCAACAGTCATGGCAGCGAACTTATTTGTAATAACACGCTGTGGTTCTGAAGCAGCTAATTCGGAACAACTTAATTGACTTGGTGCTGTCTCTTTTTTTGTAAAAGCATCTGGAAATAAGTCGCCAATCGGAGAAAGAATGACCTCACCATTCAGTTTAATCCCACATACTGCTTGACCGTTATAACCACTGCTTTTATAATCGGCCATTTGTTGAGGTGTCCAATGCCTTTTATCTACTTCTCTCCAATTATTAGGAACTGTTACAGCTGTATTCCCTACATCGATGTAAATAAGATTATCCGATTGATGGAAGAATTGATGGAAGACTTCACGAGAAAACATATTATCTACTGCTCCAATCACAATTGGCAGATACAAGTAGTCGTCTTTATGTTGTTTCTTTAATAAATCATATTTATTGCCAAACAACTGTTGCATTGTTTCTATGTCTTCTATGTATTGTGACGTATAGGAAGAGATAGGAACGTTATAGCCCGCTTTATATCGAAGAGCCAGTACCTCTGCTTTGTATTTACCAACATCAGGTCGAATAAAGAGTTGATTTCCAAGGTTGTAGAGTAGGAAGCGAGCGCCTTGTCATATTGCTATGATAGGTTTCTCAAAACCCCTCACCGAACCGTACGTACTCCTCTCAGAGTATACGGCTCTCCATCAATTGCTTGTCAAAGTTATTTTTTTCTGTTTTTCGCTATAAGTTCTACTCTCATATCATAGTGAATTTCATTATGGCAATCCTCACATACGGCTAATGTTTTGCGTCTACGGGCAATCATTAATTTTTGCCATTTGGCTTTGCCTTTCTCAACATCTTTCATTTTTCGGACATGGTGCATTACTAAGTTAGAATCGGTTTTACCACAATGTTCACATTTGTTGGCTGACAACCTATCCATAAGACTAGTTGTTGACATATGAACTCTTGAGGCTAACAAGTTGTCGATGTTATTTTCTTGTGTTTTCATCTTAGTTATATCAACCGTTCTAAATCCTTCCCTGTAGAAAGAATGAGAGTGTTGTTTGCCTTTTTTATCTTTGTAATTGACTATGAATACACCGTTTTTGCAATATTTCCCCTTAATTTTTCCGATTGAGCTTTTATATTTATTGGCGAATGTTTTATACATGCTGTATTCTAGAACGTAACTGAATTTTTGGAGTACCGTTGAATTAACTGCATATTTGTAGTAGTTGTACATCCCTCTGATCTGTAATACATAATTATGTAGTATTTCCAAATCATCTAGGTGTGCCATTTCCGGTCTATGCTTTGGTTTCCAAGTTTCTTTCCCATTCACATACTTCATTTCTAAAACATTCAGGGCAAGTAATTTATTTCGCCATGTTTCATGGGGGATTTCAAGTCTTACTTTTAGATTGTGATGTCTTCTTTTTGCACCTTTCACCGAGTATTTGGTAAATAACTCGTTTCTAGTGATATTGACGTTGTACCCAAGAAATGTTGCTTTCTTGCTAGAGTGGGTGATAAGTGTTTTTTCTTCTGATAAAGTTAATTTTAATTCTTCATTGAGAAATTGAGCTATATCAGATTTAATGGCTTTGGCATCATCTTTACTGCCGATTATCATTACAATAAAGTCATCAGCATATCTAACATATTTTAGTGACTTAAATTTATCCGACATTGGATTGTAGTAGGGACGTTGTCCCCTTTCCTTAACCCATTCGTTGACTTGCTCGATTAATTCCTGAGCTTCATTGTGTTTACCTTGTTCTCTTAGTAAGTCTGCTTTCTTACGCCCTCTTTTTATTTTGAGGTGTAAGTATTGATATCTTTTATCAACTTCTCTGTCTTTTGGTTGACCTTTTCCGAACTTTTCAGCGTATTTTTCCATGTATATATCTAGTTCGTTTAGATATATGTTGGCAAGAAGAGGACTGAGAATCCCTCCTTGTGGTGTTCCACTGAATGTTTTGTGGAATTGCCAATCCTCCATGTACCCAGCTCTTAGGAACTTCCATATTAATCCGATGAGTGTTTCGTCATTGATACGTTTTCTTAGTAGGTTAATTAGGATATGGTGGTCGATATTGTCAAAGAAACCTTGAATATCACCTTCAATAAACCATTTAGTTCCATTACCACTCTTTTTAATTTGTTTCAAAGCTGTATGACAACCCCTATTTTTCCTGAATCCATGTGAGTTCTCAGAGAAGTTTGGTTCATAAATTGCTTCTAAGATATACTTTATTACTAATTGGACAAGTTTATCGTCAAATGTCGGTACCCCAAGAGGACGTTTTTTCTTACTCCCTTTTTTATCAATATATACTCGCTTAACAGGAGTAGGTTTATAGTTACCATTTTTAATGTTGTTGATGATTTTAGATACTCTATTTTTTGAGAAGCCATCAACAGTTTTATTTATGGTTCCTCTGGTCATATTACCTGGATTGGCATATATTTCTTGATAACCTTTATAGTAGAATTCTGGATTATAAAGATTTCTATATAATCTTTTGAACTTATAGTTTTCTTTAATAGTATTCTTCGACAAGGTGTTCAATACATAAACTGGATTTCTCATCAGCATCTCGCTTCCTTCCTGTTTATTATCATCATGAACTAATTGACTACCTTCCTTCGCCATCCTGATTTCACAACCATGACCTAACGTAATTTGTCATACGTTAGTGTGATAGGCTTTCCCTATCTCTGACTACTACGAAGGCTCCGTTACCATATGGAATATTCAAGAGCCACATTTCTTGGTTTTTACCTTGAAATCATCCTCTATAGCCATAAATGGCGCTTCCACTTAGGTAATCCCCATTTAGTACCTTGTAAATAGTTTGTAGTAATGTCGGTTGGGACTTTCAATCTTTACTAATGTACTTTAGTTGGTTCTCTAGTGTGAAACACACCTCTCTCCACAAAAAATAGATGAGCTGAACTAGAGACATATCGTTTCAATGTCTATTTCGATATGGTCGTCGATAAGACCCCTTGATTTATCCTTCACGCAGTTTAGCATTCAACCTTGTTTACCACGGTACACCTAGAAATTCAGTCGCACTCATGACATTAGAGTGACTTATCCCGTTGCAGCCATGCTACACTCCCCGCTCACTTTCGATTACGGATAAGGCTACCGGTGTCGGGTTGTTATCTTGTTTCACTTCACCCGCTGATTTACTAAATCAGAGTTTACAAGGCCCTTATGGGCGCACTTTAGTTTCTATGATATCTGGATCGGCAACTACTATTTCACCGTTTAATTGGAAAATACTCATCATTTGAGCAATATGCTGTAAAATTAATCCACCATTTCCTCCAGCACCTACTAATACAATATGCGGTACAATCTTCTTTCCTTCTGCAATATCAATAACAATACTCATTTTTATAGCCCCCTATTTTTCTTTTGATAGTGTATTCTCTAAATTTCGTAGAAATGGAATCGATAAATTTGTAATCCGATGCACGGTATACAAGTCAAATGAATGCTTCAATAGTATCGATGCAGCATGGACGACTCCTTCCTCTTGTACAATGTCTAAAACATATTGAAGTAAATTCAACTGCACAACAAGCGTATCTATATATTCTTGATGCATGTTTATATCAATATGGGTATCTTTTCCGTGTCCTTCTAATACTTTATGTATGTTATTCATCTCTAACTGGCACATAAATTGAAATAGTTTATAATCATGAATTGGTTCCTCTAAAACACGTTCATTTTGTTTAAGAACTAACATGTAATTTTTTATCTTTGTAAACATTGAAATGTGAATTGTTTTTAATGTTGTCATAATAAAGAAAGAGACATTAAAATATGTCTCTTTTACGCCCCCTTGTATATTTATTTTAAAAGTGTAATCCTACTTAAATCGTAATTTTGGCTTATCCCTTTCGCTGCATATTCTCCTGCAAATATAAAGTTAGGGTTAATAGAATAAAATTCCCCATCTAGACAAGTGCGTACACGCAGTTCAGGGAAAACAGCTTCTATTCTGCCGATAATTGCATAAAGAATAGGAGCCCGTTCACTTTGATCATCTAAATCACTTGGTTCAGCAGAGAAACAATGATGACTGTGTATCTCCATAACCTTCATAGCGATAGACTGCATCTCTATATTCGTTTCTGGGATTACAATTTCAGTTGCTACCTGCTGTCGTGGAAAGTCCATAAAATAACCACGCTCTTTATTGAAATAGATATCAGCATGCAATTCGCAATCACATTTACGAGAAATGGCCTGTGCAATAATAATAAAGTCCATTAATAGGGTCCTCGGAATGAAATCCCCAGGTAAAAAGTGATCACGCCAAGTACTTAAAAAAGAAAAAGGACAATCTGAAATGGATTGTCCCTCTACAGTACTTGCTCCTTTTGCGCCGACAGTTAAAATCGGAAGTAGTGCATTTGTATCCTCATCAAATTTAATGACAGTTAAGCCTTTAACAAATGAGGGATAACGTTGCTCTAATTTTACGCGAATGTCCTCTGCTTCTATTTTCCTTACATCTGTAGAATCTCCATTTTGAACAGCGATTCCATGTGTAATTTCTTCCTCTGTAAACCAATCTACTAACGATATATCTCCAAATACCACGTGACGAACAACCGTTGTTGTATTGATTTTATCTAGACAATCTGTAGCTTTTGCAGCCTTAGCTTTCTTACTATTCTTTGTCTTATCTTTTGCTTTTTCCTTTTTCTCTACTTTTTTAGCAGTGGCTTGCTCTGAAGCAGCTTTTTTCACTGGTACTGTTGTTTCCTCTATTTGTTTTTCCATATCAAAAAAATCGAATAAGTTATTCATATTAAAAATCCTCCTAGTATGTTTGCTTATATATAATCCTGCTATTTATTAAAAAGTAATTTCCGATTCTATTAGAATAGAATCATCAAACCTTTGGTTTTCAAATCGTTTAAATAACTCTCCTACTGGTTCCGTATGAGTATATGTAAGGTCATGGTTGAATGAACTTGCAAAGAATAGAACGTGAAATGTTTCTAGATCTTTTAAAGTCCGGAATTCAGGTATTACAACTCTACCCGTACATACAGATCCACTAGCATGAACATTAGAGTAAGGAAATTGATATAATTTCATTCCTTCTTCTAACTCCATATCTTCTTTTACAGCAAAGACAGAGATATTCGTAACTCGTTTTTGATACACCGTATAACGAAATAATAGACGTGGAAAGCCTACTTGTTGAAACGGCCGTTCAAAAAAATGAATATCCCACTGAGCCTTTGGTACTTCAATCCAAACAGCTTGTTTATCACCACTCTTAGATAACACCTCGTGTTTTATACAACCTTTTGGGAGTACGCCACTAGAGTAATGTGTATTATCTTGTGTACCTTGCTCCATCACTTCTTTTAAAGCTAAATAAAAATCTTTAAAAGTAACGGCAGTTTCTCCACGCGATAATTCGTTGTTAAATTGCTGGATGGTTACAATTCCTTTTGGCTCTAAAGCATCAAATATTGCTACTGTCTTCATGTGTTGTTTCCCCCTGCTTAAAGATTGTTTCCAATAAATCTAGTAACATCTCAAATTTATATGGTCCGTATAAAGGTTCCTCGCCATAATAGAGATAAAGAGATTCTTCATCAATTTGGTAAGAATACTGCACCGGATAACAATCTAGTAATTTAGATATTTTTTCTTTATGATTCGGTGATATGCCATCTATTGTTTCAGCTATAGCACCCCATGTTTCCTCTGCTACTTTCTTTATTTCATTTAATGGTATGTCGAATAGTGTAGAGAGCGTTTCATACTCTTCTTCTTCAATAGGAAAGACTTCTAAGCCCATCTCTTCGATCATGTCCGTTCCCAATTCCACAAATTCTTCTTCATGGTCTAATTCATAAATATTCTCTTGATCCAAGTACACGGGAGAATACTGTGTTACATTACTCGAAAGCGAATGCATCCTTTTAAAGTAATGTAAGTAATGAAATTGACACGGGTAAAAGCAAGATAGATTTATATGTAATAGGTTCATGGAAAGTAAGAAGATAACAATCGTATCCGTGGATTCTATGTCCCTCCAACTTAATGTTTGATTCGTATCTAAAAAGTCCACACAAGTTAGGATCTTACCGATTGCCTCATGAGAGATTTTGCTGAAATCTATCTCTATATCTTTTGAAAGGCTTTCTAATATATATATTTCCTCTTGGTATTTTTGTTTAATGTGTTCCAGATTTACAATGCTATAAGTTTTATTTAACTTCATCCATAGCAAGTAGTATGGAACTGATATATGCGTTTCAGAACTAAATAATTTTCGCATTATAATATCACCTCTAAAGGTTTGTTAATTTATACATTCCTCTTACTAACCATCTGTATCTCTTCAAAGATACAAAGTAACATTTCAATTCGTTTGATTGCTGGAAAGTATGTGTCATCATCATAGAAAAGATAGATTTTTTCCTCTTCAGCTTGGTAAAGCATACGTATATCAAACTGATTTTGGATTGAACGAAAGAAACTTTGATCCTTTATATTTATATTGGAAAATATCTCACCAATTGGACTCCATGCATTATCAACAATGTTGTTTAATTCATCCATGGATATATGAAATAGATTCGAATATTTGATTAGAGTATCTTTATCGTCGCTATCTACCTCTTCGTGATGTAATTTCATATCTTGAATTAAGTCATCACCCCAGCTTTTAAATGAATCCTCACAATCGTATTCTTCGAAATTATCTTGTTCTAAATACGTCGGGAAATAAGCTGATACGGGAATTCCTAATCTATACATACGCATAAATAACTCCATAAGATACAATTGCGATGTATAGAAGCAGGAAAGATCAGTATCTAAAGAGTTTTCCGCAAGCATAATTATTTCAAGTAAAGTTTTCGAATCAATTAAATCAATTGGGAAATTGGAGTCTTCCTCTAAATAAGAAACGGCAGCCATTACTTGTTGAATGGATTGTTCTGAAATCTTGCTGAAGTCTATTTCTCTTGAGTGCTCTAAACAATCTAATATGTAGATTTCTTCTTCATGTTTCTTATCTGCAAGTAAGTCATGCAGTAAGTGAGCATCCTTTTGTATTTTTAACGAAAGTAGATACTTTCTTACTTTCTGGTGATTGTATGTAAATAATAATTTCATACCTGGTTCCCCTTCGTCTTTTCTCGAATCATTGCCGCAAGACGGATTATAATTTCATAATAAGAAAGTACCCATTCATCAAATGAGTACTGTTCATAACCATCCTCTAGAAATTCAATCAAAATATGGCTGGGATACGCTTCACTTTGATAGGTGTTAAAAGAAAATTCATGTAACACGAATTGAAAATCAGATTGTGTTATATGTTCCGAGCCTATACATAAATAGTAACCAGCTGTATCGAAGTAACATCCTTCCGCAGCCATAGAACTAATATCCGAAGCGAAATTCGAATACATGTCTTCTGAGCTAAATAACGTCCCATCTAACAGGTCTTCTTCAGTTCCAAAGGCAAAGTGACAAAATATACGTGTTTGCTCATTAAAACGCGCAAGCGATTCGAATAATAGTTCACTTGTGATATGCAACTTGTCCCTGTGAAAATCATTGATATTGATTAAGAATGGGATGTTATATTTGCGAATTAATTTTTGTATGCGTAGTATCCGAATGTATACTTTCATCTCATTTCCTTGATTAAATAAATATTTCATCTTCTAGCCCCTGCTTTTCTACATCTTCTAGTTGTTCAGTGAAAAGATGTAAATGTAGCATTTCTTTTAATTCACAATCTGGACCATTTATACGAAATGAATTACCACTATAAAACGTGACATAATGTCGTAGCTGCTCAAATTGCTTTTCAAATTCATCTATATGTTCTAATGGTATGTTTTCTAAATCAGGCATTTCATTCGCAATAAATCCATTTATAATCGATTCAAAGGATTGACGAAGTTCTTGATTATTAAGAAGGACTTCTTTTGACTGTAATAAGTCAAAGAAGTCACTGTGATTCATACTCATTTGGATGCCCCCTTACACACGAACCGGTAGAATTAACTGCAGATTAGAGTTAGTTTTGTCATCTGCTCCCACTATCACAATAGGTCTCTGGTTATTAATTATTTTTATCGTGATTGCTTCAGACGGTATTGTCTGTAGTGCTTGTAGCAGATATTCCACATTACAAGCAAACGTAAATGTCTCTTCTTGATCGCATGGAATTTCCACACTCGCAGTTCCTACTTGTGAGTTTTTTGGTTCAATTCTTAAAGATTTTGTTCCTTCTGAAGTAAACATTACTAATGTCGAGAATGCCGACAGCTGTTCTAATGTATTTTGTAACTCGCTACGTTCTACAGTTACATAGATATCTGAGTAATCGGGTATCATCCTTGATGTATCAGGATATATTCCGGCTAATAATCGAGATTGATAGATAATGCTCTCCCCTCTTATAAGAAGTTGCGTGTCACTAATCAATTTCATTTCTAATTTAGATTCTCTATTAAATAGTTTTAACGCCGTTTTAAGGGATTTACTTGGTAAGATGACTTCACCATCTTTAGCAGCAGGAATATGCGTACGTTCAAAACGTAACCTCGCTAAACGATACGAATCAGTAGCAGTACATGATAGCTCACCTTCCATGGATTTTAAATTTAAACCCGTTAAAATCTTTCGTGTATCTGATACTGCAATAGCATGTAAGGTTCTACTAGCAATTTTTGCAAATTGCTCTTGTGTCATCGTTATCCAGTCTTCTCCTGATTCGATTTTAATTTCAGGATATTCTTCATGATCCATGGTACAAAAGCTAAATTGTTTCTTCGTATTTTCTACGATTTTCAGCTCATTGTTTGTATGCTCTAAACCGATGAATTCACTTTTGAATTTCTTAATCGTTTTAAGAACCGGAGCGGCCGCAAAAAGCACCTTCCCCGGTTCAGTACAATCCCCACTGTTTACGTTAAAGCGTGTCACTAATGTTACCGTCTCTGTACCGTCTGAACCCATTAGAATCATTCCTTTTGAATTACACTCTAATAAAACACCTTGTAATGCTGGCATTGGGCTTTTAATGTCTACAGTAGCGCTAGCTTTCTCTAATTTTTCAATAAATAAAGTACGGTTAATTTTAAAATTCATAGTAAATCCCTCCAAAAAAGTAATAAAAAAAGAACAGACCTCATATCCTGTTCATTCGTCTTCCTGCTATAAAACAAAGCTTTACGCGCTTTGTTGTTTTTTTAACTGTTCTATGAGTTGGTGAATGGCTTCTGTATGATCATGAAGTAACCACTCTCTAAAGGACGTAATATCGCCGGATATATAGGTAGATAACCAGCGGCTAAGCTGTTTTTCATTCCCATGGCTAATATTTATGGCCTCATGAATCCACTGCAAACGAGTTATAATATCCTCTAATCCACCAGTCGTTGTATCTTCGAATGTTCTAGCCTGTGCATTATGATTGTGATTATAGGCAAGCAAAACATCCCTAGATGTAATTCCTAACGGTTTAACTAGCTGTTGCATGTCTCGAATTAATAACCCTAGACTTGGTTGGGCATTTGATGGTTCTTTCTGTGAACAACCTTGTTTATTCTTTTGCTGTAACATGGTAGGTGGTGTGAAATAATACCCTTTCTTTTGATAAGAAACATAGATATCATTTTTACCCTTACTATGTGTAGTAAGCTCTACTTTATGTGGTTTTATATTATATAAATATCTTCCCACGCCCCAAAGGACTGCTGCCCTTTTTAAGCTATTGGAAAATCCACCTTTTACAGCATTGTAATCAGATTCTTCACTGCCATCCTCTTTTGATATCCAACGTTCATTCAAAAACACTGAAATGGTACATTTCGTTGCTTTCTCACCCCATTTTTCATAAGACACTTGCCATTTATCAATACCAAAGACTTCATCAAATCGGTCCTGAATGGCGCGTGCGTCAACAAATGGAGCTACATACGCGAAAAAACGCCCGTTGCTTTCGAATGTATGTGTAATCTTCCAACCTAATTGTTCAAATGGAAATTCGGCTTGTAAACTTTCCATATTCGTCATAATAATCCCCCTACATTAATTGGTATTTCGAATCTGGGTGAATCCTCTCTTTCTTTCGAAATTCATCAATCATTTCACAAATAATCCCTCTATTTTCATGAAGCAGCCAATCCTCATAGGAAGTAATATTCTTTCCCGATTGAATGGATAAGCGCTGATTCAACACTTCTATACTTGTATGACTGATATTCCTTGCTGCGTAAATGAGACTTAAGCTTACTTTCAAGTCCCTTAAATCAGAAATAGTAATATCTTTAAATGTCGTAGCTTTCGTATTGAAGTTTTTATTGTGCGCTTGCAGCATTGATACAGAACTGATCCATAAAGGGTTAGCTAGTTCTTTAATTTCTTCAATAATGTCATGTAAATGAGCATCATTTTGCAATTTTCTTTGTGATTTTTTCATGATGTTTCCCCCTAAGTAATAAAATAATTGCCTAAAGTGCTGGCTATACAATAACTCCAAACTTGAAGACAACACAAAAAGGGCTTCTTCAAGTCGATTAAAAATGTGCATAGCAAAATAAGCTATATATACACTAATCGGCTCAAAGAAGCCCTTTCATAAATGAAACAAGACGCAACTTGCTTCTACAACTCAACCACAACACAAAAAAGGTGTGGGAATAAACGGAATCAATTAAACAATAAATATAGTTATATATTAATCTATTTTTATATCATATTCAATTGTTTTTAAGCAAACAAAAATAAGAAGGAAAATTATATGTAGTGGTTTTATGTACCATATAATAATACCTCTGTTTCTACGTTTATAACTCCCTTCTTATTTTCAGTTCTTGGCGTTACTTCATGTACTGCAATTCAAAATAAAGTTTTTCTGGCTTTTGCTTCTGGTCTAAATAACAAAGTATTTCTGGAATGGTTTGTTCGTCTACTTCCATACTTTCCATATAGGACATACTTTCACTTTCTTGAACATTTTTAAAAATAGAAGTAGGTAGTTTTTCTGCAGCAAACACACTCATTTTGCTTCCTAACTTTTGTTCGGATGCAGCGTTGTAGAAAATTTCGTTCACAATGACCTCATTATCATCTGGATCATACATGTACCCTCGTTGTATACGTAGCAATGCTTTACCCCTTTCAAATATATTCCTTCACACAAATAGTTATATTTGTATATATTGTTATTTTGTATAAAGGTGTCAAAGAATATTATTTCGTAAAATCCTTAATTTGTATAGGGGCAGATATAGGATAATTAACTTTAGCATATTATTTTTGAGTATTTCATTCCTTTTAAATCTACAAAAAAGATACTTAAAGAAAATCTTTTTGATTATAAATGCCATTAAAATTATTTGAATTATGCACCCTGAGATTTCTAATATCTCCCTGAATAAAGGTAAAAAAGCCAACCTTAAGTGCTTATAAGGATGGCTTAGTTTGTTGTAAATAACTTTGTATTTAATTGCTTAATCTCCCCTTCTGCAAGAGGCTGATAGAATGCATGTTGTAATCCTTGTACATGTAAGGTCTCCCCTATACATAATAAAACTCTACCAGGAATTAAATCTAATAACAGTTCTTTATTAATACGCTGTGCTTGCTGAATAGTAGAAACATAAACAACTAAAATTGTAGGGTTATTCCCCAACCCCCTCATGATAATATCTTTACCTGACTCTACGAAATCTTTCCATCTAGCAATAATCTTTTTCAAGCGATCCTTTTTATCTGTTAATAGGGTGGAGTAGACAACAAAATTAAACTCTTGATTTACTCCCACTTGCACTGAAAAACTTAAAGGAGGGGTAAAAACCCCTTTACTAATGGATGGATGCATAATATGCCCTAAAAAGGATGGAGCATAGCGTAGATGGCAAAGCAGATCTATATCATGCCAATAACGTAGGTGAACATATTTACCGTGATTATCAATTCGCTCTGGAGCAAAGAAAAACATATTTCCTTGCCAGTATTTTAATAGCTTATAACCATTATCGGATAACGTATATGTTTCTTCAAAGATCTCCATATCAAAATTCTCAACTTGCCATTTTTCAATTAGACGATAGTAAAGTAATCCTTGAAGTGCATCATTTATTTTCTTACGTGAATATCTATCCTTGAATAAATATAATAAATGATTAAATCGAACGGATGTATGAACACCAATGAAAGCAAGTATGGCATACTGTTCTTCTGTTAAACGCTGCTTAAACTTAACCAATTCGTCAAAAGAATGGAATACATACGATTTATCCAGTTCATGTATTCGATATATTTGAAGTCCCTGTACATCCTCACTTGATAAATGAGGAATAGAAGGGACATAAGTAGACAATTGTTTCTCTATTGTACACATAGTCATCCATTAAAATTGGAAAATTGACGAATTAGATTTTTTACTTTGTCCCTGCGGATAATTTAGGATACGCACTGTTCCTTTTCTATTTTTGGCGTCGATATTAAGCAGCTCACATGTAACAATCGTTTGATTTTTTGCATCTTCTATAGTTGGATTGGCAAGATTACGGCTCTTAAGTCCTTTAAACTGAATACCTGGTGCAACCTCTACGAAGATCCCAGCAATAGCATCTACCCCTACTATTTTACCTACAAAGCGATCACGGCGTTTCTTTAGTTCTAACAGTTTTTCAATTGGATCTGTTTCTAGTTTCTTTTTATTTCCTCTAAATTCATAACGGCCATCTTTTTCCACTACTTTATCGATGATAAGTTCTACTACATCACCAATGACGATATCCTCCGGACGAACGAATGAATAAGACCAGTGTGAGTACCTTACCCCAACTGTTACGCCATGAATTTCAACTAAGACAGTTTGTGCAGATGGGATATGACCTGATACGGTTCCTGTGTATACCTTATTTCCTTCTTGCGCTGTTACTTCTTCATATAATCTTTTTTGAAGTGCTAACTCCCCTGCCGTGATAGATACAACGGCAAAGTTCCCTTCTTCTGTTTTTTGGAAGTGTTCAATAATAACAGGCTTTGTTCTACCCACTAACCATTGAGGGTTTTTAGGAACGTTTATACCTGCCTCTGTAATTGGACAATATGCTGTTGTATGAGTACCAATCTGCATTGTAAGCACTTGTATACGCTCAGACTTTCCGTTTTTAGTCGGGAATAGTTTTTCAGATACGACTGTAATTAAACCTTTCCCTACAGTGCGTTCACGTTTCATGCGGGCCAATTCTTCTAATTCATGTTCACGTACTCGCTCGAAGTGATTAAAATTTGATTCTAACAGTGTGTCACCGTGTGGATTCTCTGATTCAAAAACCATTCCAAGTTCTTCTACAGTTTGAGTGTTTGTTTTGTCTTCTGCCATTACATTTTTCCTCCTAGAACGTAAAAAAGGACACACCTGTACCGTTGGGATGGTACGTAAGGTGTGTCCTTCACGTAAAATATGATTTATTTATATAGTTGTTAATATAAATATAATGGTATTTTTACTCAAATGCAAGAATAATTTTAGATTGATTACAAGTGGATTTTGGGGATTCTAATTATAGCAGTCATAGCAACCCCATCCTTAATGTGCATTAATTAAAAATGCGATAATTGTAATTCTCGATTTACACGTGCGTTTTCACTACGCATTCTAAGATTTTTAACTGCCCATTCATCAATGCCAAAATATCTACATAATCCATTAATAATACATTTCTCTAAAATCAAAGCACAAAGTTCAGCCAATAATATTACATCTCTCATTTGAATTTTGAACTTATTTTTTATTAGATCATAGGAAATGCTTATTTTTAGTTTTCTACCAAGTTGTAAGATATCTCTATCATACTTATTATTTCTATGTACAATATTATCTCTTAATCTCTGCCAAAAAGTAAGTAACTGGTGATTCCTTGTTCCGATAATGAAATTTTTTTCTCTATTATCTATATATTTCTCAAAGAAATTAAGGTACTCATTCATGCAAGAATTAGACAGGTCTAATTCTTTGGGGAGATTAGAATCAAACTTAGTGAGTACATCAAACAAACTTGCTAAGGTTTCCTCTAGTCTGCTTAATAATAATACAAGTGTTGAGGCAGCGGATGTTTCTATTTCGAATTCCTTTTCCTTTACCGCACTAAAATTGGCTGGCCCTTGTTCTAATTCTTTTGTAATACGCTGCTCATTTTTTTGAAAAAGCTTTACAATAGATGAAAATTCATTACTAGAAACCTCCATTATTTCAGTTATTTCTAATGATTGTTCAGTCGAGAATTTACTCTTTTCATTTCCCACTAGTATTAAGCACATTGCTGATAGATACATCTGTTCTATTGCCATCACTTTTATATATTCATTTTTCATCACTTATGTTCACCCGATTCAATTTATTTAAGGAATTATAAAAAAATTTATATGTAGTGATTTTAAAATATATAATTAGAATTCTCAATAAAAAAACATAGTCTCATATTTGAAACTATGCCTTTTTAAATTTAAAGTATGCAGTTATCTCTTATAAGAAAATCTAGAATAGTTTTTCTAACCGTATTCTGCTACTTTTTGTATATTTACCAACCTCAAATCAAAATCTAGAATGTAGTTCCACTAGATTTAATTTGAGGTTTAAAAACTATTAATCAAAGAAATTATTCAATTCTTTACTCATTGCGTTTGATGTTTTTTGCTTTGGTTTCTCAATTTTATTAAGCGTTGGCTGCGTAGTATTATTTTTATTTTTTTGCTGGGATTTTAAGCGCTCTTGGCGTTCTTTGTAACTCATACGCTTATGTTCAGGTTGCTTTTCATCATTTCTCGAATGGTCTTCCTTATTTTTTTCTAAGTTTTCATGAACTGTAATACTAATAGATTCGTAAACTCTTGCTACATCTTCATCAAGTTTATTTTCTTCTGTATAATTAAGCGTTTCAGTAATTGGAATCGTATTGATTTCTACATGTGTTTCGTCTGACTCTGTTGCTGTAGCTGAAATTGAAGTAGATTCTATATTTGTTTCCGCAGTCTCTATAATTGGAACGGGAAGTCCATCAGATGGGAATTCTTCTAGTAGTGGTTCAAGATCATTGGGAATCCCGGAATGAATGATGGAATCCTTATTCCAGTCTTGCTCTAGCATAGTAATAGATAATTCTTTGTTCAGTTCTGCTACCTCCATATTTATATCATGGCAATCTTCCATATGAGGTAATTCTATATCTATACTTTCCTCAATAATTTCTTCCGCTACTGCATTTTTTATATCATGACTCACACGTTCTATTGGCATTTCTTCTACTACCGGTATTTCGCTATCTCCTGGTTGTTTCACAAAGTCTGCTCCATCATTACATAAAATATCTTTAAATTTGTTTTTCTTCTTTTCCGCAGCCACGCTGTCTTCGATTGGAATCGCTACCCCTTGTGAGATAGTATTCTCTGAATTTTTATCTAATGAATGAGTAGCATTAACAGTGGGACCTTTTGCTAATTCGGGCTGACTATTATGATTTGAAATTAAAACTTTACGAGGACCATCGCCTGTGTAAGAACTTACAACTAGATTTTGTTCTAACTTCTCAATATATTGCATAGCCTTCATATAGCCAATCCTGAATTTTCTTTGCAGATGAGAAGGTGAGATTTGTTGTGATTCAATAATAAATTCCTTAATTTCTTCATACAACTTATTTTCAGCCCCATCATCAATATCTATCTGGTGGTTCATAGTTGCAGGATCATTAGATAGAATTTCATCTTGGGACTTGTGTTCCTTATAATCATCCAATGATACAATGTGTTGTTGTTCTTCGTTTATTTCTATAGAGCTATTCTGTTTGATCTCATCCTCTTGTATAGGCGGCAAAGGTTGTAATTTCTTCATGTTCTCTGCGTCTACATGCTTCATAGGATTTGCTTTTGCAATAGATTCATTAATAAGACGAAGACGTTCATTTTCCCAATATTGGCCTGTTCGCTCCTCTACCTGTATTAGTGCATGCGCGAATTCTTCTTTAGGTACAAAGTTACTCGTAATTTGTTGGACAGGTTGCACATGATTATCTTGTACAATACGAGCTGCACAGATGAATGCACCTTGTCCCATAATATCTCCTGGTGACATAACAACTTCTTTTGCTTTCTGATAGGTTGATCCTAATCGACTAACAGGATTGTCTTGCATAGGTGAAATACCTTGTTCAGATTCTGCCTCTTTAAATTCTTCTTTTTCACCAAACATATCTGAAAAGATTTTTGCATCATATGGTGTTACATCTCCAAATATCATTTTATTACGGAATGAGCCTAGTAAGGTAAACATGTATTGCTCTGTGAAGTCGAGAGCTAATTGAGATAGTGTTTGGCTAGCAATTGTTAGAATTACTTTATATTTACGAGATTGAGCAGGGAATTCTTTAAACGGCCGAACAAATGTGTAGCATCCTAGCCCGAGAGGGCTGGGGTAGCTACTAACCCTTACGGGTCGCGATAGGTAAAGCTTTGAAGTTATCTCTACTTTTTCCCCCGCCCCACACCGTGCGTGCGACTTTCACCGCACACGGCGTTCCATCGGTTCAGATTGATAACCCCTAACAAATTTAGTTAGTATCATCCTTATTCTTTGCCTCGCGATTAAGATAAGGTGAACAATGAGATATATTTCAAATGTGTAGCAGCTCACGGTATTTCTTTAGTTTCGGTAGTTTGTATAAGATACTGTCTTCTAAGTCCTTTTGATGTATAAGCTTATGGCATCTTATGCACAGGGTGGCAAGATTGCTGAGTTTGTTGATTTTCTCTAAAGGTAGTCGATTATTAACATGATGGCAATGTATGTTAGTTGGAATCAACCCTGTCTTACATATTCGGCACTTTCCTTTGTCACGATTATATGCATAATCGCGATTAAGTATATATTCAAAGTTATAGAGTCGTTTATTTTTAGTTTGTCTAAGCATCTGATACAAGACCATTTGGTTGATTTGGTCGTTCGAATAAATGGTTGGTCTCATTTTCTTATCGACCTTACCATGTCTTCTCGAATAAATTGTCCTTCCTATCTGTGTATAGGGGGTCGTATCATAATTGTATAGGAGTGCTTTAGTACTAGGTGTAAAACTCATTTTGGTTAATCCTATCTTAACTCCATCAACTTCAACGAAGGGTACTTTGGTTTTATGCCCTTTATGCCTATCTTTACGATTATCAAGATTTTCAGCTGGAGTAAGCATTTTTTCGAATACTCCTCCACCATGTTTGTTCTTAATAGACTTGTAGAATGTATAGCGTATTTTGTCATCGCATCTAACGAAAATTCTAGCAGAATTTCCTATACGGAAATAATTACTAATACCAATAATTTTGGTGTTAATAAGTTCTATTTGGGCGGCAACATCGTGAGAGCTGGTTGTTTTCCGAACATTGTAGGTATCTCGAAGGATTTCTCTCATTTTAGAGTTTAATTTCTTTTTGTTCGGTATAGCTTTTCCTGCAATACGGTTTTTCAGTCTCATCTTTTCAGCTCTGATGTCGAATCCTAGGAATTGGGCTGGCTTCTCTCTCATATCGGTAATAAATGTTTTCTCCTTTGATAATTCTAATTTGAGTATATGTTTGTAATACTTATTGATTTTAGTCAAGAGTGTTCTTGCCTGTACTTTATCCTCGCATAGAATTATCCAGTCGTCAGCGTATCTAACAAGAAAACATTTCTTATGTTTTCTAACTACTTTTCTAAGTCCTGTACTGAAAGCGTGTTTAACAGTATAACGCGCGTAGTGTTCTTCGAACTCTTTAGCTATCATCCAGTCAAAGTTATTTAAGTATATGTTAGCTAGCAGGGGAGATATAATTCCACCTTGTGGAGTTCCCAACTCCGTAGGGAAAAGTTGATTATCTTCTAGTACACCTGCTTTTAACATTTTCTTAATAATGGTTAGGAATCTCTTATCCTTTATGCCCATATTCCACATTATTTCAACAAGTTTATTATGGTTAATATGGTCAAAGAAACTTTTGATGTCACCTTCGATGGCTACGTATGTTTTTGACCTAGAAATGGTATTCAAGATTCTGCCTATTGCATAGTGACATGAACGATAGGGACGAAAACCGTAACTATGGTTGAAAAACTTCGCCTCCGCTATGGGTTCTAACACCATTCTTGCTGTTTCTTGGATTATCCTATCTATCATGGCTGGGATCCCTAAAGGACGCTTTTTACCATTGCCCTTGTCAATATAATACCTTCGAACGGGTTTAGGTTTGTAGTTGTCTATGTGTTCCCAAATGAGTTTGATAAGCTGTTCCGTTTCCATTTGCAGGTAGTAGTTCACGTCTTTCTTGTCAATTCCGACCGTTTTACTCCCACGATTGCTTTTAATGTTGTGAATTGCCGTTTTAATAGTCTGCTTGTTTTTCATTAGTTCTATCATGCCATGAAAAGAAGAGTTATCTTCTTTGGCCTTTTTGTATATTAGGTCTAACTTATCTTGGAGCTGTGCTTCATTATCTATCAAATGTCCTTTAATCCTCATTACGTCTCCCCATTATTCAAGCGATTGTAACGATGTGCTGTTTAATTCCCACTCTAGAAGAGGTTCATATAGACATTTGAAATATCCATTGTTATTCTGAATCGACTGGTCCCCTTCGCTCCACGGACATTACTCCGCTTCCTCACTACTACGAGACCGCTGCCACTTGCATTGTTTCAAGCAGGATCACACTCCCTATGGCAATGCAAGCTTCCCAAGTTCCATTTGTTCTATCCCTTATTTTTACATTCCTTTAGGTGCCCACTTTACGCCGACGGTACTCACCAGTCTTGAGTAGCTCTAACATACTGGTTCAGCATAATCGGTAATTACGAAACCGATTATGTGCAAGGATTAGAACTTCGAGCCTCTCCTTGTTCCCGTTATTCCTTCCGATTGCTCACGTTAAGAAGGGATTCCCTCACGACGCTTCAAAACATGGATTCCTTTCGTCACCATTGGAATGTTTTTAAAGACCACCGCACCATATAGGCATTAGTGAGTTGTGCCATCAGGTTACGACCTTACCTAACTTCAGACCCTAACTCGTGTGTAAGTTAGCGCATGTAGGGGTATCATGGCTAGGATTAATGAGCTATTATCCTAGAATGGGAGTTTCACCCATAAAATTCGAACAAATAGTTAGGCTGTGTAAGAGTCAGCCCCTCCATTTCACGCCGCTACGTTTATAGGAGAACTTGGCGTACCATAATCCGGGAACTCATCCACAATAATGTGATGGTAAGGCGAGACGTTTGGTTCCCTACGGAATACCGCATTCTGCATACTCAGCAATACAAATTTTCCTAATACGTTTGAAAGGTCTGCTAATTCCCCTTTCGCAGTATTCACAAGTAAAATACCACCTTGTTCCAAATGTGTATCGAAATCAAAATCAGATTTTCCAAACAAAACACGACGTATTAAAACGTTTGAAGCTAAATCTTTTAAGATGTTGCGTAAACCTTTTACATATTCTTCTTCTCTGTCATAATGCATCGGTTGTCCGCGGTATTTTCCTGATTTATAAACTGCTGGTTCCCCTTGAAAATCCATCTTTTCACGAATAGTATTATATAGCAATAGGTAAGGTTTTGAGGCACTCTCCACCTTTTCCCCTGCTCCACACCGTACGTGCGATTTTCACCGCATACGGCGTTCCATCATTAAATTAACTAATCAATAATATCCAAATTACATTTCTGACGAAACATATTGAGTTTTTTCAATTGTTTTCCATCCAATTGAAGTAAGTTTTTATATTTAACAATCGTCTCTTTCTTTGTTGCATGTATAAGTGTATGAACTAATTTATGAACAATCACAAGGTTTTTAAAGTCATCTTTTCCTCCTAATTTTCTGGGGGTTACATGATGACAATGTACCTCTCCAGCTTCTAGGAATGTTCCCAAAATTGAGCATTTCCCTAACTGCATGGAGTACCTAGAGATTCGATTATCCTCGTACTCCAAGTTGTCATTTCTTTGTGTGAACATCATTTTATTAATTTCGTGTTCTACACTTTGTTTAATTCTCTTGTGATTTTTTCTTCCCTCAGTGGTGTAATTACAGATATTTTGACTGAAATTCATTGCATTTTCAGTTCGAATATCTGCTATTGGATATAAATAGACTCCCATTATTTTGTATGTTTTATAGTTGTTTTTATGAAGTCGTTTATATAAAACCGAAGGGTTTATTGGTTTTTCAAATACATGGTTTTTAAGTCGATTATATAAGGTTCGTGATAGACGATAGGCTATTAGGCGAAAATTATAATTTACATGCGTAGCAGTTCGGTAGTAGTTTTTGATTCCTAATATATATTGATTATATTTGTTGACAGATATTACAGTTGGTTTATGTTGAATTTCTTTGATTAATTTTTTGGTTTTAGCTAAAATAGTTTTTATTTGTTTACTTGAAACATGAGTATTAGCAACAAATTTATTCTTCTTTTTAACTGCTTTTAATTTGAATCCTAGAAATTCTGATTTACCCTTTGTAATATTTGTTATCTTTGACTTTTCTCTTGATATATTAAGCTGTAGGTGATTTTCAAGGTATTCTTTGACCGCATGGAATATCTTCTTTGCAGATTCGTGAGAATCTGTAAAGATTTTAAAGTCATCTGCATATCGTACGATAAACATTTCTTTTAACTTTGTAGACTTCAGTGCTCTATATTTGTGAAGGCTTGTGTACTTGTGTTTCGTATCCATGTTCTCCCATTGGTTCGAGATCCACCAATCTAGATCATTCAGTACAACGTTCGATAGTAGTGGTGATAGAATACCACCTTGCGGTGTTCCTTTTGAAGGTATACCTACGCCTTCTATCGGTGATTTAAGCATTTTTGAAATAATGCTTAGCACCCTGTTATCTTTTATTCCAATGTTGTATAGCTGTTTTATTAGCTTGGTGTGATTTACATTGTCAAAGAAACCTTTTATATCTACATCTACTATATGATGTTTATTCCCTTTATTTATAAGAGATTGACATCTAGCTATTGCATGTTTTGTCGCTCGATTAGGTCTAAATCCATAGGAATGATTGTAGAATTTTGCTTCACATATTGGTTCGAGAACTTGTTTAAACATTTGTTGGATTAGTCTGTCTCTCATTGTAGGAATACCTAAAGGCCTTGTTTTACCGTTTTCTTTAGGTATCGCTACCCTTCGTACTTTTTGAGGTTTATAATCATTTAAAGCTGTTCTAATGTCCTTTATGAAGTTTTCTACATTTTTCATTTTGTAATTATCTATGGTTATTCCATCTGTACCTCTTGTCTTTGAGCCTGTATTGGCTTTGATATTGCGGTATGCGAGTAGTATATTTTCTTTTGATGTTATAATTTCATATAATCCTATTCCTTTTGTGCAGTTATATTTACTGCGCTCATATAGCGTGTCAAAGGTGGATTGCATACCGTAGTACTCGCTGTTTCTCAGTGTAGCGTTCATCGATGGATATATTGCTCCTTCCTTTTGGAAAGTCCCATCATCATACTCGACCTTATGAACTTCATTTGGTTACTATTGTTTAATTTCTTTAATGACTCGGGGTTATCCCTCCACTATGTTTCCATAATTTCATCGGTACTGTACCCCTGCTTTCACGAGAGTAAATCAATTTCGGCTTTATACCTTATATGAACCAACCCCAAGATAGTGGTTTAAATAGTTGTCTCTCGCTTCCCACGTTCCGATTTAACTAGCTGTACATCTAATTTTAGGTGGATACTATAGGCCTGTAAGTTCTCTATGTTCATTGTTACATAGTACGAATTTCATAGGTTCGATTCTTACTTTTCGTTGACTTACCCCATACAAGGGATACAGTTTTCACTGTATTCGAATTTTAGACCCGTACATTCGTATCTTCGTCAGACCAGTTGGTCATTCTCACCATGATTAGTTTATAGCCAACCGCATTATCAATTGCCATATACATGTTGTCATGTACTTAGGCTTTCTTCATGCGTCTTCACCTAGCTTCATACAGTGCAGTCTATCAACTTTCTCTGCATGTAGGAGTATTATTGGGAGTGTTTCAGCTCAACATGAAGGCTTTCATTCCACTCACTCGTTAAATCAGTTATTACTATCTGTGTTAATCTAGATAGTCTTCTCATTTCATAGTTATAAACTATTTATAGAGAAACGTGTCGCACCAAACCACTCGTCAATTCCTTTTATAATCTTATATTCGTTTTTTTGGTCACGTGAAGCAGCTCCGGTTTGAACAAAATCATATAACTTTTCGACCTGTACCTTTAATAGTTTATGCATACGGTGAACACGTTCTACATCGTCGTAGGGTAAGCGCCCAACGCCTTTTCACATTACTGTGATAGGTTTTCAAACGCTCCCCTCCGAACCGTACGTACATGTTTCCATGTATACGGCTCTCCACTTATCCTCTGAATTTCAATCTAACCTTCCAGCGTGCAGGTCAACATGACACTTTTTACACAATGCTAGTGTTTTGCGGTTGCGAGCTATCATGATTCTTTCCCAAAGTTGTTTTCCTTTTAGTTCTTTGAGTTTTTTAACATGATGCATTTCGATAGCGGTGTTTTCAGTTTGACACCACTCACATTTACTAGCCTGAAGGCGTCTGATTAGACTATTGCGTCCTGCATATATCATAGTATTTGGAACGATATCTATTTCTTTATTAGTAGTTGGATTTTCATAAACTCTTTTCAAAGGTTCATTATAGAAATATCTATGCTTCTGACCAGTTTTAGTCGTGTAAGAAATTCTAAAATTGCCTTCATGATTAAACTTTTTCATTATTTTGCTGACTGATAGTTTGTATTTGTTTGCAAAAGTTTTTACCATGCTGAATTTCATAATGTAGCGAAACTTCTGTAGGCTGTGTACATTTTTTGCTAGTTTATAATAATTATATAAACCTCTAATTTCACTATTGTATATACTTAGAATTTCTAAATTGTCGGAGTTTATTAATTCGGCCCTATGAATAGACTTCCAACTACTATCTTTTTCGATTTTAAGAACTTTGAGCTCCTTAAGTTTTCCAATCCATTTTTCCTTAGGCATGTAAATTTCGCACTTGTTTGATGCATACCTTTTGGCTATTCTACTGTTTGAGCCTTTGTATACAGCCTGAAGGTTACTTATAGTTACATCGTATCCAAGGAATCTCGCTTTCATTTTGCCGTGTGTAATGAGTGTTTTCTCTGATGATAGTTCAAGATTTAGTTTATTCTTTAGAAAAGCCGTAAGGTCTTTCTTTACTTCTTCTGCGTCCTGTTTTGAACCAATTATCCCTATTAGGAAATCGTCGGCATATCGTACATATTGAATTCTCTTAAAGCTAGAATCCATTAATTCTACTGAACTCATTGTACGTATATCTTTTTGAAGCCTTTTCACTTCACTTGTAATCTCAGTTAATTCATTGTGTGGAGCCAGTACTTTTCTATCTGCGAATTTCTTTTTTAAATACCAAAGTCGCTTATATTTTTGGGTATATACTATGTTGTTTTGTCGGCGTGTGCCTTTATCAAATAGTGTTTTATACTCTTCGATATACTTATCAAGTTCATTTAGATAAATATTTGATAGAATTGGGCTGATTATTCCTCCCTGTGGAGTGCCACTATAAGTATTATTGAATTTCCAATCTTCTAAATAACCCGCTCTAAGAAATTTCCAGATTAAATTAATGAATTTTTCATCTTTAATTTTTCTTTTTAGCAGTTTAATCAAAATGTGATGGTCAATATTGTCGAAGAAGCCTTTGATATCACCTTCTACCCACCACTTAACTCCTTTGAAGATTTTAGTTGCTTGTGTTAGTGCTGTATGACAACTGCGATTACGTCTAAATCCATGAGAATTGTTAGAAAAGGTCGGTTCGAAAACAGCTTCTAGGATGTTTCTTACGATTTCTTGAACTAATTTATCATCTATAGAGGGTATCCCTAAAGGCCTCTTTCCCCTATTTTGCCCCTTATTGATATATACTCTGCGAGATGGAGCTGGTTGATAACTTTGGTTTTTAATTCTTTCAATAATTTTATCGATACGTTCCAAACTCATACCATCAATGGTATGCCCATCTGTTCCTCTAGTCATGTTCCCTTCTTTTGCATATATTTTTTGATATGCTGCAAAGTAGAACTCCTGGTTATATAGATTTCGATACAGACGTTCAAATTTATAAGCTGGGTTAGTTGTTTTTTTATTCAGATTGTCTAATACTGCATTTGGATTTCTCATTGTGTCTCACACACCTTCCAATTTTGTTTTAGACCGGATAAGTTGCCTTCCTTCGCCATGTACTAGGCTTTCCCTAGCTCGGACTACTATGAAGGCTCCGTTGCCTTATTGGGTATTCAGAAGTCACACACCTTGTTAGTAACTTGGTGTCATTCTTCATAGCCAAATTCGCAAGTATGCCGGTGGCATCCCAACTTAGGCAATCCCCATTTAGATAGATAAAGAATAGCTTTCATAATGTCGGATGTGACGTTTGACCTTTTTCCACTTACTGTGGCTGGGAGGGAGAGACTCACTGATAGTTTATATGTACGACCTAAACTATCCTCTTTATAACCTTGTTCCCTAGTAATGTATCAACTACCTTTCATTACTCGTATCGCTGACCACCCTTGGTCTATCATTCAAGCAGTGTAGCCTTCATCCTTATTTATGAGTTTTACCTTGCCATTCAGTCGTGATCTTAGTAGTTGACCAACTTATGACTTTATCACCATGCTGTTTTCCCCTTTAGGTTTCCCTTCTAGGTGAGGTGATTGGTAATAGGTCTTTCGTGAGTTAACCTAGATTAGTGCTATTTAATCAATTCTAAATCTACCCTTATGGGCGCACGTACATATCTATTAAGTCATCAAAGGTCACATCTTTTTGTGGGTTATGTAGTTTTAATAAATAAATATGTTGCTTAAGGTGGTTACGCTGCGCTTGTTCAAAGAATGCATTGTTAGATTCAGACAAACCTTGAATAACCATTGCGAAAACTTCTGCTACTTTATCAACCGGTCCACGCAGAATGTTTATATTTTTGGTATCAGGATTGGTTGGATCAATGTAGTAAACCGAGCTTGCAGGAATCTTATGTGCTTGAACTAATTTATATACCTTTTGACATAAATCATTACTGGGTTCAATAACAGTGACACCATTTAAAAATGTTCCTTTTACTTCTTCTGTATCATAATCGTTCTTTTTATACGCAGTTTCGAACTTATTTATGAAACGCACCATCCAGTGTAAATCTTGATTTATCATAGGAATAATTAAACTTGATGTTTTACCAGAACCAATTGGACCAATAATGATACCATTTAACGTTCTATCTTTCCCCTTAATCCGGACCATTTCTTTATGCTCAATATGCGGTCCAATTTCCACATCAGGGTATATCTGTTCTTCTTGGCTATTAAACCATTTTTGTAACTTGTGATTTTTATATTCGTATTTTTGTACCCACTTTAATATTTCTTCTCTGTAACGAACAATATGACCACTATACCAAAGTGTAAACAAGATCATAAAAACTGTAGGTAAAAAGACAAAAATCATAGTGAGTGTGTGAAAATTCCCTGTTAAAACATGACCTATGGCCTCATACTCCCCAAAATTAACATGCTTTGATTTATCTGTAAGATACGGAATAACCTTTGCATGAATCGGAGCAGTTGCAAACCATAAAAATTGAATATCAACTGCAATATGAGAAGCAATCAAAATTATTAATTTCCCATTCTTCACATGCAAAGCAGGAATACGGCTGTAAAACCTAAAACTAAATTCTCCTAAAAGTAAAGAGAAGAACATTAAAATAAGCGGTACATATGTAATTTCTATAGGATAAGACGGTGGTTCAAATGCATAGTAGAGTAACTTGATGTAGTTTACTAAACCAAATCCAAATGAAAGAATAAATCCGCTAATCAAGCCAATTGTAGTAAATAACGGTAATCGTTGTTTAAATGTCTGCATATAGGCTCACCTACCGCTTACAGATATAATTGAGCTTTATGTTTAAACTTGAATCTATTATTGAATTCTGGTTGGAATAATTCCTTTGATTTTTCAAAAAAGAATTTTGCTGCGTCTTCAGTTTGTTTTAAATATAAATCAATACTATCTCTTTCGCAGAGTTGGTTATATTCTTCTTGGGAAAGTACTGCAATATTTACTTCTATTTTTTTATTCGATGCCGTTTCAATAATTACATCATACCAATAGTAATTCGGTTTTCCTGGAATCTGGATATCTTGTAGAGAAACGCTAAACGTTGCGCCCTCTTCTGTCATATGTTTGAGGACTAGTTCAGGGTTTTTAAACGCTTCTCTAGCAGAGAGCACTCCCTCAGTTGTAGTAGTTGCATATTGTAAATCCATTTTAATTTTCCACCTTTCTCCATATAAAAAAAGGCAAGCGACACCCACTGTAAAAACAGCGTGTGTCGCTTGCCTTAATTTCATATGTTCTGATTTGATTGTAGTTTTTTGTGTTTAGTTCAAACGTAATTCTATCACCTTAAATAATAAAAATCAATAAAATTGTATAAAAGTATATAAAAAATTAATGATTAATATAATTCAACAAGCTTGCGTCTTTTCGGATGTATGTTATTTGCAGTACGTGCCATGATCTGTTCATCTGCGTCGATAGTAACACCTTCATTTTGGAGGGATAGCAGTAATACGTTGTCATAAGTGTCCATTAAAAGTATATCTCTACCCTTGTTGCGCTTTGGATAAATCACAACAAGTGGCACCCCTTCATCGCCTTCTCTTCTTGAAAACACAACGTCGTCTAATCTAGCAATCATTCGGTAATCATTTTCATTCCCAAAAATAAAGAAGAAATCTTGCATAGCATCTTTATCTCTTCTATACGTTCGTCTAAGACCGCCATCTATTGTTTCCTTAAATGTTTGGACTTTTTCAACATATGCGTAGCGCCAGTCAGCATCTCCTACTGTACGTTGAGATAAAGGTTGAAGAATATCTTGTTCAAAGTTTTGATTATCATCTATTCCTAGAATGATATCTGAAATAACATCTCCAGCTTCTTTCAAAGAGCAGATGTGTATATTTAGATTTGGAAGATTCATTAAAAGTTCATGATACTCTCGCATAGAAAATAAGAGATTTTTCATACGTACGTATGGTGGGTCAGCATCTTCTGCAAGAAACATCGATTTGTCATACATAACAAAAACAACAGTTATATTCTCATTGTTTTTTTGTGCATATTCAATATACTTCCCCACCTTTTCAATTAAGGTAGCATTCGTTTCTTTGCACATATCCATTTCAATGTAAATATTTTTGTCTTGATATGAAATGTGTTCATCGGGAATTAAGAGTAAACCTGCATCTTCAATTTCTGTTTTCTTTTGTTTTTGATGATATGAGCGAATATCTAGCTCACATAATAACTTATTTGTATTGGTTTTTTTCGATACTTCTAAAAGTGTACGTACTAACGTTTCTCGTGAACAGAGTGTATGTAACGAGATTGAAGAAGAATATCTACGTTTTGAAGATCCTGTAGGAATCCGTCCTATTTCTTGAAGGTAATCGACCATTCTATCTTTTAAGGAGAATGTCGCACGTCTGGTTATACTATCATCTCTTTTATCAATTTTTTTAGTTAAGATAGCACCGTATTTTGAAAAACGATTAAGCTTTGTAAACACACTATCCTCAGAAAAATCCCTACCTTCAAATGCACTATAAAGCTGAGTAATTTGTCGTGTAGTAAGATGCCTTTTGTAATATAAAAATGTGAATACAAATATATCAGCCTCTTTTAAACGAAAAGATTTCTGTGTGCCTTTACTTGTATATTTATACGTTTTACTTTTCATTATATACAACTCCATAACTCGAATTTATTTTCAATAAATAACAACCATTTCTATATATCTTATTACAGCAAAATTTTGTTGTAAATTATGAAAAGTTTAAACTGAATTTGCACGAATCTAGATACTAAAACTCGTACGCTGAAGTTTGGATTACTTCTCTTCCTAAAAATCTGCTAGAAACATTGATTTATATAGTCTTTTGGTCCTTTTAAAATTGTTCGGACGGAAGACATGTTTTAACCGAACAATTTTTTAAAGGATAAAGGATTGAAATAAAATTGTTAGGACGGCCTAACAATCTATTTAAACTATCACATTATATAAATCTGTGTTAAACATGCAGAAAATATAATAGATATCTAATTTGTGCATTGTAGTTTTTTATTGTAATCGGTTGTGATTTTAATAAAAAAAGCAGGTCGTTTAGACCCGCTTTTTTTAACGTTTTTTAAATGGATTTGAAGTTTTAAGAGTGCTAATAATATTCTCTTCTTCTTGTTGATTTTGTGTTGTAGTAACTTCACTAGTCTGACGTTTAAATGCAGAGTTTTTACCACCACTGAATCTTGATGCCCCGCCAAATCCTTGGTTTTTATTATAAGGATTGAATGTGTTCTTTTGTACACGATTCGTTGCAAAAGAAATATCTACTTTTTCTTCGTCCTGTTTACGTTGTGCTTCTTCTCTTAATTGCTCTTGTTTTTCAGCCAACTCTTTTCCTTCTCGCGCAAGAGATATATAGCGTTTAGGCATTGTCATACCAGCAAATATAGTGTAGCAAACCGCATATTCATTATCCCAAATTGGATCACCAAATTTACCAGCGATTTCATCCAATCTTTTATACTCTCCTAAGGTATTACGAATCTTATTTTCCGTATTAACATCTTTGAAGAAATCTGCGTTAGAAGGTCTTAAAACGAAACCACCATACATTGTTGCTGTTTCAAATTGATGTTCTGCTGAGAAGAATCCCTCTTCTAAACTTCTCTTAATACTATTTCCAAGTGAATGTAAATCAAATTTAGCAATTCTCGCTTTTCCAATTGTTAAGAAACGTCCTGGAATACTTAATAGTTTTATTAAATCCGATGGGTCATATGTAACGTTATCAGAACCATAGTTCTCTGGGATAATGTTTATTTCATGTAACGTACTCACTACATTATCGTTCGCAACTTCTTTCCAGTTTAAATATCTATTTTTCAGGTCTTTCGTGCCCTTTTGTGTTTCAATAATCCGTTGCATTTTAGTATTATCATTGATGATTACATTTGCTAATGGCTTTAGATCAGAATTTCCAAATAATCTGTCTTGCTCTCTCATAAATTCATCAATTTCACTTAGTAATACAAGTGCATTGTTAATTTCATCTGGATCACCGGATGGTAAGGAAATAAGCATAGATACTGGGCAAGGGAAAAACTGCTCACGAATTAATTGTAAAACAAGTGAACCCCAACCTGTTCCAACGCCACCACCAGCTCCAAGACAGATTAAGAATTGGTCTACAATTACCTCTCCCTCTTCATTTGTAAACTTTCGACCTAGCTCTTGTGCTAATTTATCAAGGTATCCATTAGCATTAGGATTAATTTCCGGGTCAAATAAGTCAGTCACAACAGCAGGTGTACGTGCAGCTCCCTTTAAACCATCAAAATGAATACGATCTTCTTTAATAATATTTTGTAAATGCATCATATCTGACTCTGCAAAGTTAACAGCTAATGTCGGATAGCAACTAGCTCCATTCGAAAACTTGTAACCAGCGAATAAATCAGCCTCTTTATTACCTTTTTGGCCAGCACCAATAACTCCCCATCGAATACTAATATCATTTACACTATGGTTAGCTGAATAGATATGTTCTAGTTCATTACTGTTTAATAACATATAAAATTCCTCCCCTATACTTATAAATTACGCATTTCTATTGCTTTTTGTTTAAAACATTCTACTATTTCTATGCCTAAATCCGATAAGGTATAAATCTTGGACCTTCCTACTCTAGTTTCATCAATATATCCTGCACAATAGAAACTATTTACGGTTGCAAAAACAGTAGGTTTACTTAGCTGTATCATTTCTGCCACAGCCGTTTTATTAAGCATTTGCGCTTCACCATTTTGATTAATAAATGCCATTAATACTTGATAGGCACAATCATCATTACCAATTCTTTCCGCAATTTCTGCAATGTTTAACGTATAAAAGTGATCCCTATTCATTGTTTAACTCCCATCTATTTTATTAATTCTTGAGAGTGGAAAAATTCACCTAACCTATTTATATCACAATGGAAATGGTATGTAAACTAAAAGTTAAACTAAGAATTAAACTATTTTTTAAACCTTAAGTCACACTAGAGCTACATATATCTTTCTAAAACCTTTCTAAATTTAAACCTAAAGTTAAACTGAAAATTAAACTGTTATTTATCTTTGTTAAAATTCTTCTATATTTATATAAATCTAATGTCGATATTTAATAATTGAATAGGTTCATAGGCATTTAAAAAATAACATCTTTAAAATTATCAAAATAAAAAAGTAGCAAGTCCATTTTTAGACTTGCTACTTAAATAAACCAAACTTAGAATCTAGTTCAAAGTTTACTTTCCAAATATTTTTTGTAAGAATGATTTTTTTGATTCTGTCTCAATTCGTTCTTGACGTTCTTTTCTTTTTTCTTGAATTAAAGTATCTATAAGATCCTGATTTCTACGTGCCACAATTTGCTCAAGCTCTTGTTTCTCGGTCTTTAGCTCATGCATTTGTTTTACCATTTCCACTTGTAGTTTGATACTTTGATCCAACTTTTCAGTCAAATCTTGAATTAATTCTGTTTGATACTCTACTTTTTTCTCTAGGTTTGTTTTAACCTGGTGTTCTTCTAATGCTACTGGAAGCTCGTCACCATTTAACCAAGAGCGAACTTTCTTATAGCTCCAATTTTGTTCTTGGATCTTCTTCTTAATAGATATAAACTTATTAATGTCATCTTCCGTGTAGCGACGATGCCCACCATTAGTTCTATTTATTTGTAGATTAAACTCTTCCTCGTATACTCTTAATAAGTCATTCGATAGCC
>NZ_JARVGY010000005.1:0-103343 GCF_040460035.1 Bacillus cereus group sp. MG1
ATGAAGCTAAAATAAATTCAAAAAAAATTTATATTAAATTTCACTTAAACTCATTATTAGTTTTTATTCATTCACACTCTTAAAATCCAAAACAAAAACTCAAATTCAATTTAAATTGAATTTAAATTGAATTCTATTTGAACTAAATTCAAGAACATTGTTTTCTTTAACTAAAAAGAATTCAAAATGAATTCAAAAAAGAGTTGTTTTATTTTTTCTTTTATTGTATAATTAACTCAAGGATGATTTAAACAACCAAATAAAATATGAGGTGAATAACATGTCAAATGTTAAAGAAAAAGAAGATTTTTTAAGAGAAGATGAGGAATTAGAAATGCTAACTAAAGCATATAAAATGGATTCAGCTTTTGATGTTGGTAATGCGAATGTAAAAGCTAAGATCAACGGGAAAGTATTAAAACAACCATCTGTAATCCAATATTTATTACAACAACCGCCTGTTACAGAAACAAACTTAACAAAACTTGTTTCAAACTTAGAAGATGAACTAACTGTACATATTACAAGTAATGCTATTAAACGTAGTGGCTTATACAATATTGGTAAAAGAGCAACTATTACATCTGATGCCAACGTTGAAAACATGAATATAAAACTAGGAAATAAATATAAACACACAATTCCAGTTGTTATGACACTAGGTATGATGGCTTGTGAAAGTGTAAAACAGGCATTTAGTGAAGAAAGTAAATTACCTTCCACTATTAACATTAAATCAAAGTTAAGTACCGCAATACCTATGAGTGAATATACGGTTGATAAAGCTAAATTTTTAGAAGATCGTTTCACTAATAATAAACATATCGTAATTGTTTATGTTGGCGGAGAATCTGTTACCGTTTCAATTACATTTGAGAAAGTAAAAGTAACAAAAGAAGGAGTTCCACCACTTTATGCCTTAATTGAAGGAGAACAAGCAATTTTAGATATATATAATGAACAATATAAAGAAAAAGCTGTCCCTAAAGACTTTGTAAACAAAAAGATTCTTCATGCCGATATTGGCGATGGAACAACAGAATATGTCTACACAGTTGGTTTAAACCCTGTTCCTGATAACTGTACCGGTGAACGTCGTGGCGTTGGACATGCTACAGAATCAGCAATTGCACTTTTAAAAGAAGATACAAATGGACGAGTTCTCTTAAAGCGCCAACAATATATGAATATCTTAAAAGATCCTAGCCATCGTCTGTTTGACGAAGCATCTAGATTCTTAGAAAACGGTAAATATATTCAAGCTATGCGCATACTAGAAGATATTCAAGAAAAATACACAGAAAAAATTGCTGGTGACGCTGATATCATTTGTGTTTACGGTGGTGGAAGTATAGAGTTTAAATCTTTACTTTACGATGATTTACTAGAGTTTTGTGAAGAAGTAAATTGTAAGTTACTGTGGATTCCTGAAAAATATGCTGTTGATATGAACATGGAAGGATTAGACATATTAAATAAAAAAGTCTTTTTTAAAAAGGGGTGAATAGAACGTGAGAGCCAACGTTAGTTGGAAAATAAAAGACATTAAAGATGAAGAAGCTAGAAATAAGATTAATAAGTGGTGTGATAACCAAGAGAAAATACAAGTTTCTCTTACTAGCTTAGTTCTTCATATGATAGATCGTTTCGGTTATAAAAATATTACTGATCATGAAATTCAGAAATTACTACATCAAGAATTCCCTCTAACGGGTATTAGCACAGAAGAAGCTACCTTTGATTCTGTGAAAGAAATAGAAAAAACACATGATAGTAAATCTGAGAAAACAAATGATACTCATACTTCTCAAAAAAAGATTGAGACAGAAGAAAAGAACTCTATTCCTGAAAAGGAACAGAGTTCTGATGACGACAAAGATAATATATATAATCAGATTAATACAAACGCCCTTTAATGGCGTTTGTATTAATCACAAAATACCCTTTTAGGCTTTTTTCACCAGTGTCAGTAAAAAACAATCCCATATTTCAACAAAATATGATATACTCGTTAGCAAAGATATGATTTCTAATTTGTATCTTTGCTATTTTTTGTAAAAAAACAACATATAAAGATGTAAAAAATATAAAAAAATATAAAAAAAGAAGGAGCACCGACAACCGCCAAGTAATCGAACTCCTCTCTAATTCCTATTATTATTAATTTAATTATAATCTTCTACATTTTGTTTGTCAATGTTATATTGGCTTATATAAAGATGCAATAAGATTGTAATTTCCTCCAATTAGAGAGTTCGATGTTAAAAGTGCCCTTCTATGAAAATAGGAGGTTTTTTATATGTCTGAAACACAATTAGTAGGTCAAACACCTACCTTTATTACTCAGGGACATGTCCCAAAAGAAGAATTAAGATTACCAAACCAACATTTTATAACCGCAATGGATTGGATAGATAAATTAGGAGAATCCGCTTACTGTGATTATTTAAAAATGTATACAATGGCTGATCGTAGAGATAAAGATAGAGAATATGATAGAGTTCCACGAGCGCTTTCTAGTTTATGGGAAGCTTTAGACCGTAAAGAAAAGTATTTTCGTCAAAAGATTCTTATTCCATTATGGGAATATGGCTTAGTTGATTTAGTAGAGTATCAAGGAGAACATGCAAGAGCTGGACATAAACCTATGAATATTGTTATTTATCGTTACCCTTGTAATGACATTACTCTTTTAACAAAGCCTTTAGAAAAAGTACGTGATTGGAAAAAAGACTATAAATCATCAGGAAAGTTCTATGCTATAAAGGGTGGAAGACCTAAAAACGAAATAAAGGATTCTCCACAGAAACCTTTACTAAAGGATTCTCCACAGAATCCTTTAAAGGATTCTCCACAGAATCCTATTAATAATACTAAAGAACTTAATAATTTATTAAATTATTTTAGTAAGTATGTAAGTATAGATCTATCTCCTATCGACTTTTTTAAATTTGCTATTGTAAGTTCACCATCAAAATATGTAGAGATTGAATTAAATAATTTAACTACTACATATGGAAAAGATATTGTAAATGAAGCAATTAAAAGAATCAGTGACATGAAGACTGATAAATACATAGCTACTATAAAAGGTATTATCAAGAAATGGATATCACAAGGAATGAAATCTTTTTCTGATATTGAAAATGTTGAGAAAGCGTATCTTGAAGAAAGAAAACAATTACAGAAACCAAAGTCTCAACAAAAAACAAAATCTCTTAAACCATCATACGGAAAGAAAGATATTGTTCCTGAGTGGCTTAAAGAACAAAAACTTAAAGATGAAGAAGTACAAACTAATAAAGAGTTGCATCAAAACAGTGAAAGCGTACAAGTGACTACTGAAACTATTAAAGAAAAGATTCGCTTTTATGAAAAAAAGCTAAATAAATATATTACAGAAGAAATTACAGAAGACAATTGGAAAGTAGCTAAGATCTACTTAGATGCAAAATGGGATTGGACAGAAATAGGCGTACTATTTAAAGAAATTGATGAAATGAAGAATGCGATTCAATAAAATAAAGTGTTAAATTCAAAATGAATTCCTTTGGATTATCAATTGAAATTCTATTAGAATTCATTTTGAATTCCTTTTAAACCTTTTGTTATTTTGAATAAAAATATATTGTATAGAAAAATGCTTTTCCCTTACTATTTTGTGGAAGCATTGGCTGGGGGTTCGGTGGGCTTAGCCCCTGAGAACTTCCGTATTCTAATATCGAATAAAAAACTATTTATGAACGTTAAACTAGCGATTCGACAGGGTATACTAGTTAATCCAAGCTGTGATGATCATCACCCCCTATTTTGTTATCAGCTTGGCGATAGCTGATAACCCAGTCGAAAAAAATTTGTAAAGAGTAAGGTGTGGAGATTTTTTGAATGGTTTCTCAAAAAATACTACCCGTTCTTTACAAGATTTTTAGCTTAATATGTTAAGAGGGATTTTTTGAGTAGGATCTACATAAAAGGATTTCTCTAGTGGCGTGTCAAGGGAATAGCACAAATGTTTTTAGAGTTGATGTTGAGTTGGGCTTTTACAAGTGGAACAATTTGCTATAATGCTAATGCAAATTGTGGAACGCCATAAAAGCATAAACGAAACACAGCGATTAAAAACATTTTGCCCCTTTACACGCCACTTCTTCGGGGGTATATAGCCCTTCTTTGGAATAAGAAAGGTATACAACAGGCATAGAAGATTTTGAACTTAATCTATGCCCTGTGTATATTAAGTATAGGTAGTTAGTTTATTAGTTTCGTTGTTTTATCTTTAAATTCTTGTTCATAGACAACAATATTGTATTTATCACAATTTTTATCATTCCATGAATTGAAATAATAACTATCATTTGTTTCCATAATGTCTAGAGTATCATGTTGCCCTTTAAAGTCTTCTAGAGTAAGGCTATTATCTTCTAGATATGTTTTTGCTTCTCTTTTAGCAAATATAATCGCATTATTGATATCTTTGAATAAATAGACGTTGCTTCCTGTTCCGTCATTATAAAAATCATATTCTACTAGAACTACTATTGGGATACACATATAAAATTCCTCCATGATAATAATTTTTTATAAATTATCTATTGTGGGTCATAAGGTTTGAGAATTTTGTTTTTAGATATATTAATAATTTATTAATTAATGAGTTACTGTAAGTTTGGTTATTAATCTTTTTAGTTATTGTTCTATCTATTGAAATATCCGATGCTATTTCATCAATACATCTACTAAAAGCATTTAGATTAATAATTGTATTATGAAAAGTATCATCTACCTCACATTCATAACTAAGTTCCAGTAAAATTGTTTGAAATTTATGCAATAATTCTTCTTGTCCTTGTTTCATGTTAACTACTCCCTTATGTTAAATGTTTTATTAGATTTTTGATGTGCGTCTACCTGTGAACTCGCCACAATATCCACATCGTCCACTACTACTCCACATTCCATAGCGCATAATAAAAGGTATACCATTTCCTATTTCAATAAGTGCACCTTCATTTTTTTTGCCACAATACTCACAGTTATTATCCTTGTGTAATGCTTCGTATTTTTTTTGTTTAGTAATTAAAATTTGAGTAGCTTCTTCTCCATATTTTTGTAAACTCTCTTTTTCCCATTTGTATTCCATTTTTAATTCCTCCAATTATTTATTTTCCGAAATGTAATATGATTAGTTAGTTATTTATTCAAGCCATACTGTCCAGTAAGCATAATCATCTTCATGCATTTCCTCATATTCATCAGGCGTGTATTGTGTATATAAGCATTTATCAGAACAAAAATATTCTAGTCCCTCGTGTATACAATATCCTTCAAACATAACTTTATTACAGCATGTACACTCTCTGTAAAAGTCCTCTGTATCAGCGAATTGAGTATAAATAATAGTAATTTCTGTTTAGTGCAAAATGAAAGTAGTGCATTATGCAAAATAAAAGGTTAACAGGCTGATAAATAAAAAATCATTGTCAGCACCCCTCTCGTTCCACTAACCTTCTAATTGTGAGAAAAGACAGTTAGAAGGAGGAGAAAGGATGCTTACAATGATTCAACAACATCATATCAAATATTTACACCAGTATAAAGGGATGTCTCTACGAGCCATTTCAAAAGAAACAGGGCATAGTTTTCAAACTGTGCAAAAATATGCGTATCTGGAGAACCCAAATACCGTTCCAACCTCAAGAAAAGTACACGGAAGCAAATTAGATCCTTACAAAGTACAAATTGATCAATGGTTAAAAGAAGATAAAAAGGTTCCAGTAAAGCAAAGACATACCGGAGCTCGTGTCTACAAACGCTTGATTGAAATATATGGTGGAGACCTCTCTGTTTCTATACGGACTGTTCAATATTATGTATCTCGGAAAAAGAAAGAATTGTATCAGAGTTGTGAAGGTTATCTCCCCTTACAGCATTCACCTGGAGAAGCGCAAGCAGATTTTGGCCATCTTGTTTATCTAGATGAAAAAGGAATAGAAACAAAAGGTTCCTATCTAGCGGTTTCCTTTCCTTATAGCAATGCCAGTTATGTACAAGTGTTGCCAGCACAAAACCAAGAATGTCTCTTACAGGGATTAAAGCAAATATTTGAATACACCGCAGGTGTACCTCATCAAATTTGGTTTGATAATTTATCAGCGGCAGTAACAAGTATTCCAAAAAAGGGAGAACGTATACTGACAGAACAATTTCAAAAGTTTTCATGTCATTATAATTTTCAACATGTATTTTGTAATCCAAACAGTGGCCATGAGAAAGGTCATGTAGAAAATAAAGTCGGTTATATACGTCGTAATTTTTTTGTTCCGATACCATCTATTCCAGATTTAGAAGCATATAATCAGGAATTATTACAACGTTGTGATCATGATATGAATCGCCGACATTATCGTAAAAAAGAACATATCGATAAGTTGTTTCAGGTAGATCACCAAGCTTTTATCCCTTTACCACAGGTAGCGTTTGATGTTCACCGTTTACAAAAAGCGAAAGCTGATAAATACGGGAAAGTTCGCTATGCAAAAAACATTTATTCTACCGCACCTGAATTTGCTCAAAGAGAAGTATGGCTCAAAGTTACTTATAAGCAAATTGAAATTTTAAATGAGAACTATCAAAAAATTGTAAGCCATCCACGTTTGTATGGAGAAGGATTAGAATCAATGAAGTGGATTCCTTATTTGAAATTAATGGTACAGCGTCCTAAGTCCATTCAAAATTTAGCTTTTTATGAAGAATTACCACATCCATGGAAAGAATATTTAACGCAAACAGCAGAGAAAAAGCGTGCAATACATGTATTATCTCAGATGATACATGAAGATGGAGATGCATCGATAGCGACAGAAGCGTTAATTCAAACACTACAAGGTGGTTGTCAAGATTCTGATAGCATTTTAACAACTTGGTATCGGTTAAATGGAAAATTACCAAAATGTGTGGATGTACCAGTTCCATCGGAACTTGAACAAAAAGTAGTATTTGAAATAGACTTTAAACGCTATGACAAACTCATGGTGGATGACGCTACATGAAAAATTCAATTGAATTCTATTGCCGAGAATTAAAGTTAGGAACCCGTATAGTGGAACAATATCCTTCTATTCAAGCAGCTACACATCAAGAGTTTTTGGAGAAACTGTTAGCTCTAGAAGTACAGCACAGGCAAATTAAGAAAAAGAATAGGTTGTTAAAACAAGCAAAATTCGATGTGATAAAGACATTTGAAAATTATAGTTTTACTGAAGTGGAACTACCAAAACAATTAAGTGTAGAAGACCTTAAATCGACTGATTTTACAACACGAAAAGAAAACCTTGTATTATATGGTGGGGTAGGAACAGGTAAGACACATTTAGCTACCGCTATAGGTGTAGAAGCTTGTAATCAAGGGAAAAGTGTAAAGTTTTATCGAACAGCTGCATTAGTAAACGAATTAATTGAAGCAAAAAATGCAGGTAAGCTATATAAAATGATGAATCAAATAGAAAAAACAGAGGTTTTAATCTGTGATGAATGGGGATATATACCGGTAAGCCAAGAAGGAGCGCAGCTCCTCTTCCAAGTCATTGCCAGTTGTTATGAAAAACAAAGTATTATTATCACAACAAATTTAGAGTTTAGTAAATGGAATAGTATTTTCCACGATGAACGATTAACAACTGCCATAATAGATCGTTTGGTTCATCATAGTTATTTGTTAACATTTTCAGGGGAAAGTTATCGATTAAAACATTCTTATATGAATTTATAAAATGAGTTGGGGTGCTAACAAAAAAAATTGCATTTCGCACAACTTTTTAGTTGCAGAACACAGTAATTTCAAGTTTTTTGAAACTAGACTTGTGAATTCCTGACCAAGTATAACGATAAACTTCATTCTTTGGGTCTTCATTGAATACAATATTTAAATCATCTTTTTTATAATTGTTTTGTTGTAAAAAATTGCTGATAGTATTACAGGCTTTTAACCACGCACTTCCATAAGCATAAAATGATTCAGTTGTAGAGCTTGTAATAGCTTCTTTCGGGGATGTGTTTTTAATCTCTAATTGATAAAAAGATAATTGTGATAAGAACATAAAATTTCCTCTTTTCGTAGTAGTGTTGATAGGTTTTTCTCTGTTACCTGTTGCCTTATACGTAATGAGGAGTGATCGGAATGCAAGGGAATAGTATTAAATTTTTTAGAATTGATGTTGAGTTGGGCTTTTACAAGTGTAGAAATTTGCTAAACTTACAATGCGAATTGCGGAGCGACGTGAAAGCATAAACGAAACACAATGATTCAAAAATTTAATGCCCCTTGCATGAAGGGAAGGACGAATTACTATACGGCAACAGGTTTCGGTAAGAACTGATATAGAACCTTATTAATGAGAAAATAATGGTTTTATTTTTAATAGAAATAAAAATTATAAAAATTTTTATACCCTTATTGCCTATTTTGGGTAATGAGGGTATAATTTAGCCTGAAGATCGTAATTGGGTTTGTAAATCAATCCTTTTATACCCTTTTTGGTTATTTTATTTAAAAATAGGTATTATCTGATCTTACTAACTTATTCTAAGGAGGGAGTGAAATTATGTTTACTCGAATTCAACATTTATTACAAACGCTATTTACTGACATGCAAAGTACATTTATTTGGGCATTCATTATTGGTGGTTTAGTTTGTGGTCTAATGATTTGGCAAGGTGACGAGCAAAATGCACCTAAATTTAAAAAAGGTCTTTTATTCTGTGGTGCTGGCGTAGTAGTCTTCTTACTTGCTAAACCATTCGTTGATTACATCAAAGCTGGTCTATAAAAGTAGGTGAAAAAAAATGATAGAAAGCTTTAGAGAAAGAAAGGATCGGTTAAAAGGGGAAGGTAAAATTGAACTTCCCCTTAATATTGATTCCAAAAAATATTTAGTAGGTAATATCTCATTTTGGGATTTAGTCGTAGTATCACCAGCTTTACTAATATCAATTGTAGGCATGGTGATTTTTTATACTCAGGGAAATCTTACGAGAGACACAGCCTTAATTTGTCTAACACCAACGATTACGTTAACAGCATTTCAGCTAATTAAACACCCGATTAGATCAAATATATCTTTCTTACAATATCGGCTGATATGGAAATTTAAATATCAAAGAAGACATAAAGAATTTTTCTATAAAAAGGGTGAAATTAATATGCAACAAAATGATCAGGACATAAGAAAAGAGTTAGGTATTCGTGATATTTTTTCGAGTTGTTATGAAACAAATGACAATCGTTTTGTCAAAGTAATAGATGTATCCGCTGTTAATTTGTCATTAATGAGTAGCAATGAGAGACAAAAAATATTTACTTCCTATAAAACATTCATTAATGAATTGCAATTCGTTAATGAAATTCAAATATCACAAGTGGCTCAACCTGTTAATTTATCTAAACATTTGATTCATGTTGATAAAATAACGCATGGAGAAAAGAATCCTTCAAAAAGAATGCTTACAAAAAGCTATAAAGAATACGTTGAGGGAATTCAAAAAACAAGAGATATGGTTGCAAGGAAACGGTATGTAATTATTGATCAGCCGATTGGAAACAATCGTGAAAAATCATTAAGTGATATTGAAAGAAAAGCTTCTCTTGTAACCGCTAACCTTGAAAATATGTTAACTGGACATGCAAGGTTGATAGCAAAACCACTAAATAATGAGGAATTACTACAATTAATTTATACATGCCTTGACTATGATAATGCACAGTCCGTTGGTGAGTTTATTATTGGGCGGGCTAGTAATTCTCTCGATTTATCATTAGGAAGTGAATCGGCTCAAAAGTTAATTAATCAGCTTCAGAAAAAAGTGAATGAAAATATTAATTAATGAGGAAGATGTTATATGAAATACAGTCTCAAAATCCCTAAATTATTTAGGTCTAAAAAAGAAAAAAACAATTTTGCTCATACAGTCGGTGATCCTAATGAACAAATATTAACTGCAATTTCTCCATCACACATTTTAGAAATGGAAAATGGAGTGAAATTAGGGTCTAACTATACAAGAACATTATTAGTGCTTGACTATGAAACTATTATCCATCAACAAAGAATCCAAGAGTTGAATGAGTTATCCGAAAACGTAAGTTTTACTTATTTTATTAAGGAATTTAATTCATCTGAGGTTAAAGAACAACTTTCAAAGTCAGTTAAGCAAAATAAAATCAAAATGAAATCTCAACATGCGGATGCTTATACTGTAGCGGATGCTGAAGCACAAGTTGATTCAGCTATACAAATGTTAAGAGATATAGCAACCGCTAATGACAAGATTTACTTATTTCACACGTACATTCATTTATCTTGTACTTCTTTAGAAGAGTTAAATAATTTAACAACATTAATAAAAAGTAGAATGGGTGCGATTGGAACAGCACATTCTCCCTCTATACGTGCTTTAGATGCATTTCGTGCTTTTTTACCCCTTGCAAATAATACAATTCCAGAAATGACTTATAGAATGATGAACTCTGAAGCGGTTTCGTATTTCTTCCCATTTCATGAAAATGAAATGTTTTCTGAAACTGGAATTGTAAAAGGGAAAAATATGACGACAGGTAATGTTGTTATTGTTGATGATGAAAAATTACTAAATAAGCATGAATTCGTAATAGGTATTTCAGGTTCGGGTAAGTCTACTTATTTATTCGCCGATATAATACGGAAATGGATATTTGGAAGAAGGATTATAGCAATTGATCCAAAAGGAGAGTTTGGAAGAAAATTCAAAAACCTTGGTGGAGAATGGGTGAAATTTAAGTTACGTGGTGGTAATAGAATTAATCCGTTTGATCTTCCAAAGATTACTTCAGGTAGTACAGATACAGAGGAACTCGATACTGGAAGTATTTTATTAGTTAAAATCACACAATTATTAACAATGTTTAGGCTTATGTATCCGTCAATGACAGATTTAGAAGAAGATATAATTTCCAAAATCTTGATTGAAGTATATCAAGATAAAAAAATTGATTACGATACCGATACTACTCAATTAGGCGTAGAAGATGTACCAATTATGGAGGATCTGTACAAAAAACTAACTGAATATAAAGATAAAGATATAGAGTTATATTCTGAAATTAGAAATTTCCATACAACATTAGAAACATACACATATGGTTTGTATAGCAATTTATTTAACGGTTATACAAATGTAAATATTTCGAATGATTTGATTGCTTACGATATTTTTGATTTAAACAATAACGAAAAAGTTCAACGTATTATTTATTATAATTTACTTTCTCATACAACATACGAACTCCTTAAAGGAGATAAAAGGGCGACACAAGTTTACATAGATGAAGCCCATGTAATTGCTGATCCTAAAGTACCATTAGCTATGCAATATGTATACTTTATGATGAAAGTCTTACGTTCCTTCAATGTTGGGATTACACCAGCAACACAGTCTATAAAAGATTTCATGAGTGCAAAAGATGAAAAACGAAACTATGGTGAGGCTGTTATTAGTCAATCTGTACAAAGGTTATATCTTCCTATGACACAAGAAGAAGTAACCTATTTAGAAAAAGAATTATCTCATGATTTTTCCGAACAGGAGAAAACGACATTAGTTGTACGAGAAGGAGATAAGGATAAACAGGCTGGTAAAGGCATTCTGTTCTCAGGATCTAAGAAAATTAAATTAGAAGTACAACTAACGCCTTTAGAAAAACAATTATGGTTTGAAAATAAAAATATAGAAGATATAGCAATATAGATTGGTGAGATCTAGATGAATAGTAGAAATGGAAGTTACATTACTTATCTATTGTTTAAAAACCCGTATATTTTAGCGTTTTTTCTATTGCTTGTTTTTACGTTTGGATTAATGTCCATCTTTTTCTTTGCCGATGCTGGAAGTAAAGATAATTCCCAAGATAATAATATGGGCAATGGAAGTTATATGTGTACAGAGGGACAAGTAAATGAAGGTGTGTATATGAAGGCCTTTGAAAAGGCTGGTGTGTTTACTGGAAAGGGGAAGGATTTTATTCAAATTGCTAGGAAAAATAATATTGATCCAGTTCTTCTTACGGCAATTGCTTTCCATGAAACAGGAAGAGGTACATCTAACGCTGTGAAAAATAAAAATAACCCCGGGGGAATCATGGGGAAAGGCGGTTTACGTACATTTTCAACACTAGATGAAGGACTAGATTATATGGCTGGTAACTTATTCAGATTATATATATCGCAAGGACTTGTTACGATACCACAAATCGGAAATAAATATGCGCCTGTTGGCGCTTCTAATGATCCTACAAATTTAAACATTCATTGGGTTCCTATAGTTACAAATATGACTAATGAATTAGGCGGTTTATCAATGAATTGTCAAGCGGTGGGTCAAGGATCTGGCGGTGTAGTTATTGACGGAAGTGGAAATCAAATTTTTGATCCTAATGTTGTGTATAACAGTATGGCAAAGTTCTTAGGGCAAGCATATGTATGGGGTGGAGCATCCCCAACAGGATTTGACTGTTCAGGTTTGATGCAATGGAACTTTAGACAGACTGTTGGCATTAATCTACCAAGAACAGCCGAAGAACAGTATCATGCAACAGCAAGGGTCAGCAAAGAGCAACTTAAAGCGGGTGATTTAATATTCTTCACCGGAACGTATGTCGGGAAAACTGTTACACATGTGGGAATGTACATTGGAAACGGAAAAATGATTAATTCGAATAATTCAGGTGTAAAGATAGATGATGTCTTTTCGCCTTATTGGGGAAAGTATTATTATGGTGCTGGAAGAATAACTCATAAATAAAATATGAGGTTATAAGGTGAAAAAAATGAATAAAAGAGAAAAGAAAATACCAATTATAAATTTCCTTTTAATTCTATTGTTGGTTATTTCATCACTTTATTCTTTCTCAGTTTATAAAAAGAATAAAGAGATAAATAATGATATTCATTTATTAGAAGAAAAATTAAAAAAGGAAAAAGAAATTAGTGTTATTTACGATAGATCAAAAGAGTTTATTGAAAAGTCTAGTATTGCTGATCATGGGGATATGTTAACTGGACAAGCAAAGGAAATGTTTGAAGATGCAATTAAACAAAAAGAGCGTGAGGGTGCTGAAGACAGTCGCTCTCACTCTATTTTAGAAAGAACAGATATAGATCATATTTTTGCTGTGAAAACAGGAGATAATACAGCGAAATCATATGCAATCTATAAATCTATCTATAACTCGAATCCATACGCAACAGATTCAATGCCCCAGCAAGTAATGACTTTAACAATGATTGTTGATTGGGAAAAAGTTAATGGAGAATATAAAGTTTCTGATTATAGAATTAATGTCTTAAAAAATAGTTTGGATGATTATCTAAAAAGTTTAGAAAAATAATCTTAAAAGCTGGTGATTATTGTGAATGACCTATCAGACAAAATTTCTACTTTTTACTTTTCAGTAAATAAAAAGGTAAACAATTTAATTGAAAAAACTATAGATCAAAATCTTGATAAAGAAAAAAAGGGCTTTTATAGATTGTATCACAGAGATCCTAATGATTCTGAAATTCTCGAAATTAAAAAAACTATCATAATGAGAAAAGGAATTTCATTATTTGCTGTAATCTTTTTAATCATGATGGGTCTTATAAGTATTGCAAGTTAAAGGAGAAACCGCTATGAAACTAAAAAAGATGTATCAGATCTTATCTATAGTTCTTTTAATATTTGTCGCAATGAATACTAATCTTACTACAGCGTATGCAAAAAAAGGTGAATTTTACGATCAAAATAAAAAGGCTATTGAAAAAGAAATTAAAAATAAAGACAAACAAGAGTTTATAAAAAACTATGATTACAAAGATAATTACTTTGATTGTGGGACATTTGATGTTTCTTGCAAAGTTTCGGGACTGGCTTATGAATCAATTATTGGAACAATAAAAGTAACATATGACAGTTTGAAATCAACTGTAATTAAACCAAGCGATATAACAGGAAATAAAGAATTTAAAAAATACAAAAATGCATTTAATAGTCTATCTTCAACTATGTTAGCTATATTCTTGATGTGGCAAATATTAAAAATCTATTCCATGAGGTATGTAGAACCTGATGGGGATGGTTTTTTAGTAATCAACGAGAAAATGATTATGACTCTTACAGCTGGGGTGCTATTAGGTATATATGATCCGTTTATAAATTGGGTATTGGGATTTCAAGAAGTAATTGTGACATCCGTATTGTATGAACCAATCAAAATGGAAGAAGTCGTTTTAATGATATTTATAAAAGGTTCATTATATGGTTTCTTCATTGCATTGATAGTAATGTTTGTTTTGTTTGTATTCGCATTAGCGTTTATGTATAGATTTGTTTTGTTTGGACTATTATATGTCATTGGAGTTGTAGCGATCCCTACAGCACTAAATGATGAATACAATTACTTCTCTTTATGGATTAGATTATTTGTAAATAATAGTGTTACGTTGTGTTTACAAGCATTAACGTTTTCATTAGGTTTTATGGCGCTAGTAAAGAATAATGCTTTTGGTCATGGTGTTTCATTTACAGTAGCGTTTGCGTTCTTTATTTTGGCCTTAGCAATTCCTCATTTACTTGGACAATTGGGAGCAAGTACAGGTTCTAGTAGAGCAATTGGACAATCCTTACGATACCTTTCAAGGAGAAGATAGAAGGAGAGGACTTTATGAAGATAAAAAACATAATACTTGTTGGTGCATTAGCATTTACCACTTTAGTTGGCTGTGAGGATGCAAATAAGAAAACAGAAACAAATGAAAAAGTATTTTTTAGCGAAAATGATATGAAACAAGCAAAAAATATTATAGAAAAGGTATTTTACACATATGAGAATCATCAAAAACAATTAACAATGGATGAGTTTGAAGAAGTAAATAAGTCTATTGCTCAAGATATATCTGAACAATTAAAAGATGCGTACTTTGATGATGTTGAAGTCAATATAGTAGATAATCATCATGAACGTTCAGGAAAAGATGATTTTTTAGAAGATCCTAATAATTGTTATAAGAAAGAAGAAGGAGCAATGCTAGGTACGTATGATCCAGATTGCTTTTTAACTTATAAATTTGAAGGGAATAAGGTGAAATTACAATCTCCGAAAATTGTATATTATAAAAATATTAATGTGCATGAGTTAATTATTCCAATGACTTATGAGGGGAAAGATTTAATAGTACCTTCGTTCCATTTTGTAAAAACCAAAGATGGAATGAAATTAATTCATGGATTAGGTATTAGTTCAACAATTCTGAATGATTTTAAAACTTTAGAAGATAAAACGGAAGAGGAACTTAAGATAGAAAAACAATCTAAAACACTAAAAGAAATAAAGTCGTATAACATTTTTTAAGAAATATGGTGGTGATGGAACGTGCGAGTTAATATTAACAAAGTAGCAAACATAGAAATTGAAGATAATACACTCAAATATCGGATTCCAATAACAGAATTAAATCAAGATGATCTTAATATTATTGAAAAAAATCTTAAAAGAAAAATACAGAGTATAGATAATGATCCACATTATTTAGTTCCATTTGAGATGCAAATATTAAATGCATCTTTAATACTTTATTATGACATGGAGAAATATAAAAGTTTTGAATATCTTAGATCATTAGAATTTAGTGAGCAATTAAAATATTTTTCATCCATAATTCAAATAGCTAAAAATAGTGTGCATACAAAAACTTTATGGAATAAATATAATTTTGTTTTAGACGAATATGAAGACAAGATGAAAGTAGTTATTTATGAAACAACTGATTTGGAAATTTATGACACAAAAGACTCACTAATTGGCGTTAAGGAGTTAATTTTGTTAAGTCTAACAAAATTAACTCAAATTTATGGAAAACCACGCCGTACGGACTTTATAGATCCTAGTGATGAAATAATTCAATTTGCGGAAACCTTGTTACAAATTGATGATCTTGAAGATCTAGATCATTTTGTTAATACAAAAATGATTCAATCAGAACACTTTGAACCTGAAGAAACGGAAGTAGAAGAAGAAAAGGTTACTAAGGATAAAAAATGGAGTTTAAAGTTAAAAAGTAACAAAAATGATATAAAAAAAAGAGAAAAGAAACAGCAACAGCAAAAGAAAAAGAAAAAAAATAATAGCAAAAAAACCTATATTATATTAGGTAGTGTTATAATATTAGCCATAGGTTTAAATTTTGCCCTTACGTCTTTAAATGATAGTAAGAGTGCGGAAAAGAATAAGCAAAATGCAAAGAAACAGTATCATGCTGAAGTCTTAAAGAAGAATAAGCTTGATAATAAACCATTGAGCCAAGACGAAAAGGATAAACTGTTTGATGCATATCAAACAGCTTTAATAGGCGAAAATCAGAAGGCAATTGAATCATTAGAAAACATTGGATATGAAAACCTTCGAAGTGTAGACCAACAAGTATTAGATAATTTATACAAGAAAACGGATCAGGTATATAAATTATTTGATAAGAAGCCTTCTCTTGTAAAAGGTATTGTAAATGAAATGCTGGCAAATAATAAAGGTGACGAATTATTAAAGATTCAAGAGAAAATGGAATCTAAAAGTCCATATGTAGATTTTGAAGTTGCATATATTAATAAGGACTGGAAAAAGGTTGTTGAATTAAAAGATGAAGTAGATTTAAATGGAAGAAGAGAAAAACAGATTGTAGAAGCGTTTACGTCTCTGAAGAAATACAAAGAAGCTAAAGATTTTGCTCAAAAGGTCGGAAATCCTGTATTGTTAGAAGAGATAAAAGCTTTCTCTGAATAGAGGTGTGAAAAGGTGACATTATTAAAAAAAATTGATCATACAGGTAGAATTACTTTGCCAAAAGACTTATGTGGCAAATTTGGTTTAAAAAAGGATGATCAAGTAGAAATAACGCATGATGAACAGTTTATTAAAATTAGAAAGCATCAACCTGAGTTTGTTTGTGCGGTGACTGGTAAAATAACAGATCAAGGACAAACAATCGGGAACGCTTTTATTTCCTTTGAAGGCATAGAACAAATCCTACAAGAGCAAGAGCATTTAAAAGAAAAAGAAAAAGAAAAAAAGTAAAAAGCAATCCCTACTTATAGATAGGGTTGCTTTTTACTTTTTTATTTAATTAGTTTTAGATTCGCTTACCGCAATGATAGTACATTTTTTCTTAAACCTTCTTTTAACTTCTTCTTCTAATGGTAGTGTTATATTTTTCTCTGAGAAAGCTTTAACTGTGTGTTCTTGCACTTCAGAATGATCTTCAATCTGATATGTAATAATATAAGTTTTGGCTTTAAGTTTACTCATGTGTCCCCAATCCTTGTCTTCTATTTAGTATTAAATTTGATTTTACGTATGTAAGTTGGTTAAATTTGGTTTATATTACCACTTGAATTAATGCAATTAGTAGTTTATTCTATAACTTATCAAAGTTCAAAACTATTCTTCTAATTATAATGATATATGCATTTTGAAAATTATCACTCTCCTATTATCACTCAAACAATTAAATTGTAGATTTCTTCTCCTGTATACTAAAATAGTACATTTACCAACATCTTATTAAATTTTATAAATTCTAATATAACTTGATTATAAACTATATATAGTTTATAATCAAATGCGAATGTAAAATAAATATGGTTTAAATTATAAATAATGAAATATATAGATATTTTGTTATTAGGGATTTGTTAAATTGAAGTCGAACCCTGTTTACTTTTTTTTAGTTGCTTTATTTAGTTCTTTTTTTGTGAATTTAATAACTGAAGACTCAAACCAATATGGAGTTTCAGCAATAATAATATCCGCATCAATTATCTTTCCACGCTTATAATAAGTATGGAATTTACCTTGTGAATATGGAACTCCGCTCTGAGTTAAATATTCTGAGAACATTTTTTGATTATATATTTTTTCTTTATGAAGATCTTCTTCAGAAATTTTTAATATGTCTTTTTCTGATATTAAATTTGTATCTTGTTGAAAGAATTTAATAATAGTTTGTAGTGCAAATAAGAGATCATTATCTTTTAAATGTGTATACAATGTATTCATATTAAATGAATATAAACAAGGATCGTTAATAAAAAGTGACAGTTGATAAAATGTATCTTCAACATTGGTCAATGGACATAGAGTACCGTTCATTCTTTCTTTAACCTTTGGGTATTTTTTATAAATTTCTTCAAGAGATTTTTTCAACAGAGTTCCCCCCTTTCGACACATCCTCATAAGAGTAATGTTCAAATAAATGTGTATGACTTAACTTTTGAAATACCAATTTAATTTTTCCCCAATCGCTTTTTTTCACTCAATATTGTTAAACAAATTTTGTTTAATTTTTTTACAGTTTTATTTCCTACAAAAAAATATTTTCCATTATTTTTATATAATTAGATATATATGTAAGTTTTAAGTGTGTTTTATAAGAAAAAACACGCTTTTTTGTGTACTATTTCAGAGTATCAATTGATGTTTATAAATTCAACAATATATGTATAAAAAATAAACAAAATATGATATAATTTTAAAAAAGGAGGAATCTACAATTGAGAACATTTTTTGTTAAAAGATTGTTTGGTTATCCCTTATTATACGCTTTCATTTGGTATTACCTATATCAAAATTTTACAGATTTGTATTTCGTTAATATTGCTGTAAGACAAATTAACAGTATCGTAAGAGAATTCCCTTTTATTTATAGTAACATGAGCACATATTTTATATTATTTGGTTTTATATTTGGATATATTTACTCCACTATCTCAACGCTTGTAAAAGCAAGAGAATTTAGAGGAATATTGTTTGTATGTGTATTATCTACTAAGACATTGTTTGCCATTATAACAATTCCCTTTGGAATTATTATGTTTTTTGTAGAGTGTATGTCTCTTATTATTATTATGACAAGTTTATTTCTATTTAGAAACATGAAATATAGATATCTAGTCAATTAATTATGTTCGTGTTTTGCAAAAAAACATAGATGTTAAAATTTCAATTACCGAAATGATACTATAAAAATTCGAGGTGAGGAAGGTGAACATTTTTAGGGGGATTTACGAAAGTTTATTTATAGTTATTTCGATTACCCTTATGGTGATCCTTTTTTTATGCTGTTATGCTGGAATTATTTATCCTGAATTAATACAGAGTTGGTGGAATCTTATATTTGTAGTTATTATGGGATATTTAGTTTTAACAATTTTGTTCTTTGCATGTTATAAGGGTGAAAATCTTTCCAATAAGTCAGAGAATGAAGAAGAATTTTAGTTACAAGGTGAATAATGTATATGAACAATATTCTATTTGCTCTTATTATGTTATGCGTGATGGGAATTATTGATATAAGTTGGTCTTATCTTCAATATAAAAAAAGGAAAAAATAAGATGTAGGAAGGGATTTATGTGAAAAAACATTTTCCTAAAAAAAGAGTTTTATTAGAATGTATAATTCAAGACGAGGATCTTAATTATAAAGAGATTACTAAATGTTTTTGTCCTAGATGTTCGGAAACCTTATTACTCGCTGAACCTTGTGAGAAAAGATATGGGTATAGATGCCCTATTTGTAAAGTAGGTTTTAAACATTATATGGATAGGGGTCAGTATAGAGATTATATCGTTATGTTTAGCAAAATTTACGATGAAGATAATAAAATTAGATGGAGTATCTGTTTGAGTGAATGGAGTTTTCTTGGTAGGGATAAGCCTATTTATAAGAAATTCTATTATAAATTAGTTTATAATAAAGAGTCGAAGCAATTGTATATATTCACAAAAACTCCTAAAGGAAAAAAAACTAAGGTTAGTCCTATATCTAATGGAGCAATTGCTAAATGGGTTAATAGAGATCATTTTGATACAATACTCAAAGATAAAAACTATAAGCATTATATGAATAGGCTAAAAAAAGAGTTACCGAATTGGATGCAAAATAAAGAAATAGATTTTTATAACTTTGTTAGTCTTATTAGGTATCCAGTTTTAATGAGTCTACCCCATCTATCACATTTTCCGCTTGGAAGATGTACAAGATTAATATCTCCTGTAGTGAAGAATAAATTGTTAAAATGTGAGGAAAGTATATATTCTTTATTTCAAGAATTACATGGGTTTAAACCTACTAAATCAGAAATAAAAATAATAACAGAGAACAGTTTGAATCTAGTAATGTATCCAATTCTAAAAAGAATAATCAAGGATAATAATCATATTGTAAATGTTTTAAAAAGTATGAGTGAATGGAAAAATACAGATTGTTTTTCACTATCTCAATTCTATTTTAAATATTTCCTGAATCCCAAATGTCGAATGAAGGAATGTAATCTTCTAATAAACTTACAAGTAATAAGAGGTTTATATGATTCAGAAACAGCATTTGTTAGAGCCATGATCAATACGATACATGGAGTCAGGTCATATGAAAGATTAGAAATGTATATTTTGCACTCGGTTATGTATCTTACTGAACACGAATTTGAAGATAATCATGGAATTTTTAGAAATGCTAGAGACTTTCAAACTATTCATGACAGTTTGATGCGTATGGATTCTTATTTGCATCTTTGCGGAAAAAAATTTCATTATTCAGAAGATGAAATTTTAAAATTTGAAAAAGAAATGAAAGGATTTAAATTTATATTACCTAAGAGTGGTGAAGATTTATATAAAGTTCATTGTGATTTAAGATTATGTGTGGATCTATATGCTGGATATATTAGTAATGGTCGAGGGTATTTAATTTTTTTAGAGAATGTTACTAAAAATAAAATTGAATATTGTTTAGAAATAAATAATAAAAATCAATTAAGACAAGCAAAAGCCTTTGGTAATCAATATCCTGATCGGAATGTTGCTAATATAATTGCTCAGTATTGTAAGGGGATTAGAGTGTCAATTGCAACTAATGATCTGAGTTCATATGAAAGTTTATCAGTGAGTTAGTTTAAAATATTTAATGGGTATTAAATACCCTTTTTGGTGTTTTTTATTCAATTAAGGGTATATGGAGGTAAGAAATTGTTAACACACCTTAAAAGCTATTTTAAAAAGAATTCAAAGAAGGAAAAAGGAATGAATGCTTTCTCAAATGAAAGGAACGTCCATTTTTTTAAGAAAGGGGAAATCCATGTTTCAAAATTAGAGAAGCAACTAATTGGATTTTCAGAAGAGCAAGTATTCAAATTAGGATATGATGTGTTAACAGATTCAATCCTTATAATAAGGAGATTTAGTTCTTTGATAATGAATCCTAGTTATATTGAGATTTTTGATATAACACATAGTCAGGTAATCTCTTGGATTTCTATGATTAGTAATAGTATCCATAATATATCCGATCATATAAAAAGAAAGGACTCTAGTTATTTAAGAGAAGAGATAGCTAAAGCATTAAGGGTGTTATATTCAATACAACAGTATGATGAAAAGTTAAAATGTTTAGTACCAATTTCTACAGCCAATATTGATGCTAATTTTAGTAAATAAGTAGCAATATGAATCATTATAATAGGAGGATCGTGAATGTTTACGGAAAACGATGATACATTAAGTCGCATAGTTACAATGACTAGTTTTCAACTTGGGTTAATGGCTATAGGGTATTCTATTTATCATTGGTGTATAGCCTAAAGGTAATAGTTTTCTTAGTATAGATACCCCTTATATATTATAAAATCACCAGCATCTTAAAAAGGCGCTGGTGATTTTATTTAAAAAATGAAATTAGTATCTTGTATTCTTTCAAGGCTTACTAGGATGTAGACAAATAATAAATTTCTTTAAACAATAATAAATTCGTTTAATTCTTCAACACTTATGAAGCCAATCTGTTGATAAATTTTTGCATCTTCTTCATCAATTTTGAAAGGATTTTCTTTATTTAATAAATACCCTTTCGCAAAGTCAAATTGGCTTTTATGAAGCACCATAACAGGGTTTTCTTTACTAGAGTTTTGAATTTTCGAAACTTCAACTTTTGTATAATCACTCTTTAATTCATAGATTTTATCATCATCCAAAGTAACATAAATAGTATGGGTATTAAACGGAATTTTCATTGTAAATTCTCCTCGTATATTATATTTAAGCTGTAATTCAAACTTAGGTTTTCTTCCTACTATGAGACTTATAAATAATCCTTGGACGTCTCAAGATATTTCTAGATAATGGTCTTAGGATCATTTGGGACAATTCTTTCTTCTCCTGTGGATTTACCACATAAAAAGAGTGTTTCTCAGTGAACGTGCGGGACTTCCTACTCGCAGGCTGAGCAGCCTGACCCTCGAACTTAGATGTTAGTAGCTCTAGGGCGGCTTTCGATTCAGGACTAGCTCTCATACACGAGGTTGTTGATCGGCGTGCACACTAGAGATATCTCGAGACGTCCAAGCAATGATTCTAAATCGAAAGGAGGTCTCTTACATGAGATTATTTGTTGGATTAGATGTAAGTTCGTTTGATATAAAAACTTGTATTCTAAATGGTGACGGAGAAAAGCTAGACTCCTTTTCAGTCAATAATGATTTACCAGGTGCCATAGCGCTAAAAGAGCGATTATTACAGCGTATAGCCAATCAAAAAGTAGAAATTTTTAAAATCGGTTTAGAATCTACATCTGTTTATAGTTTTCATCCATCTATGTTTCTTCATTATGATAAAGAGTTACAAAGTTTTGGAGCAAAAGTATTTCTAATGAATCCAAAACAAATTACGAACTTCAAGAAAAGCTATTCTGACATGGATAAAACAGATGAGATTGATGCCTTCGTCATCGCTGACTATTTACGGTTCGGACGAAATCAAATGTCTATCGTAAAAGAAAGCCAGTACGTAGCACTACAACAATTGACAAGATCTCGTTATCAGCTCGTTAGAATGTTGACAAAGGAAAAGCAACATTTTCTACAACACCTAAGTTATAAGTGTAATACGTTCTCACAAGAGGTGGATTCTTCTATATTCGGCAACGCCATGATGGAGCTATTCCTTGAAAAACTTAGTCTAGAGGAATTAGCTGACATGCCTTTAAACGAACTCGCTGAGTTCCTACAAGCAAAAGGAAAGAATCGGTTCGGTGATCCAAAATGTGTTGCGTCAACCATTCAAAAGGCTGTTCGCTCTTCCTATCGTTTAGATAAGGTAGTGGAAGATTCAATCGATGTCCTTCTCGGAACATCAATTGCGGTCATTCGTACCTATCAACAACAAATTAAGGAAATAGAAAAGTCCATTAAGCAAATCATGGCTGGATTACCTCAAACACTTGAATCCATTCCTGGAGTGGGTCCCGTATTCGCTGCTGGTATTATCGCTGAAATTGGTCAAATCGAAAGATTTGATGATGAAACTAAGATTGCAAAATATGCCGGATTATATTGGCGCAAACATCAATCTGGTCGTTTCATTGCAGAAAACACTTCATTATCTCGTAATGGAAATCACTACTTACGTTATTACCTAGTTGAAGCCGCCAACTCTGTAAGAAAGTATGTATCTGATTACCAAGAATATTACGTAAAAAAATATAATGAAGTACCAAAGCATCAACACAAACGTGCACTCGTTCTAACCGCAAGAAAATTTGTGCGATTGGTGGATGCGCTACTACGCAATCACCAACTCTTTACGCCAGAAAGGTGCGTGAAAGTGTGACATAAAACCTGTCATCGCTACCTTTCAAATATTTTCCAGTAAATTACATACATTACTGGTCTAGTTTCGTAATGTCTTTTTTCAACAAAATGTCCTTTGATAACTTTGATTTCTGTTGTTTTTCCGTTGACATACTACCGCAGGTCTTTTTAAAAGATTTTATTATTTCTAATTATAAGATTTTTAGTTAGATAAGACCATTCTCCGATTTTTAGATTTTAATATTTGTTCATACTTCTCATGTAGTAATTCTTGCGTAATAGCTTCAGGGAAAAAACCCTGTTTTTCTATTAAAATGTTTTCAATTATACATTGTCTACGTGTCCAATATACATAAGCTTGTCTTTCAGTTTGACTAAGTTTATAAAATTGTTTAGCATCTTCTTTGGTCGCTTTAGAGCATTTAGAAGCTTCTTTAAATATGTTAAATGTAGTATAGTGACCGCTTCGTGCTTCTCTAACTTCTTTTAATAGTAGATATAAATCAAATATATTATAGGACTTTAGGAACTCTACAGAGCCTTTAGCATCATCTAAAGAAACCGTTTTTTGGAGGTTGTTAAATTTAAATCTACTATTGCCATCATAAATCTTTAATACTCGATTTTTTGTATCATATAATTTAGCATCACAGTATGTACATTTCAATTTGGTAAGATCCTGTTCAGGTTTAGTTGAAATTTTCTCTCCACAATAAGCACAATATTTCAATTTGTTCACTCCTTCTCACCATATACCCTTTTATATAATTTTAAGGCAAAAAGGGTATATGGTATACATTAATTTTAATTAAAATCCAAAATATATTTTTGAAAGTACATATGTAACAGAAGGAAGAAATATCATTAAAAATAATGTACCATAATACCAAACTCGATCACTTTTGCTATCCTGAATTCCGAACCATCTATTGAGTCTATCATAGTGATTAATAAAACTTATAAATAGTTTCTTGAGTGGGTTATTTTTTCGCTTATATTGTGGTAAAATGGGTTCATCAGTTGTTAGTTTAAGTAGTACATTTGACATTTGAATCATCCTTTCAAATTTAAGTGTATTTGTATAAAAGACTCTTTTTGGCTTGGCGGTTGAAAAGGAGTCTTTTTTTATTTGTTTATTTAGTATCCTTTTTGAAAATACCTTCTGTTTTAGTGAATAATAAATGATCTATCATAACTAGTATTATTGTTAGCAATAAGATGAACGAACTTATAGTAAAAAATTGTTCGAAATTCATTTTTAATTCTCCTTACTATACTTTTTTAATATTGCTTCTCTAAAAACTTGTGCAAGTTTTTTATTTTCATCTTCGCATTCTCGCTCTATCAAGTCCCAAACTTCTTCGGGCAAGTTAACTGATACTTTTTTCGTCACTCCCATACTAGGCCTTCCAGAACCTTTTCGCTTTCCTCCATGTGACCTCATTTTTTCACCTCATTTTTCTTATGAAAATCTAATTGTATTACAAAAGTCATTTTATCCAACAAATCCTTTAATATAGTCTAAAGTCCCATTTGCATCATCTACCCACAATGGATTACCAAATGAATCTAAAATCATATATTCGGTTGTACTTTCCATTACAGTTGGAACACCCAATACTTCAATTACTGATAACTTTCTAGATATCCATAAATCTGTTGTTTTTGTGGGACATACAACTCCTTCTTGAGATTTTAAATTTTCGATTTTCTCTAATGTTAAAAATAAATTCTCAACCTGTTCAAAATTAACTTCTTCAACATATTTTTTGATTAACGGATTCATTTTAAAATATCTCCTTTTAAAATGTAATTATTAAAAAACTTGATTTAAGTTACCTTTATTATACATGATAAAAGTAACTTAAATCAAGTGTTATTTTAAATTTAATAATATTTATTTTGTTTGTTGTTGGTATTTTTTTGCAAGTTTATAAAAGGTGTCTTTTTTTAAGTTGCATTCAGCCATTGCTTTGACTGCGGTAATTTCTCCAGCTTTCCATCGATCATAGGATTTAATGAAATCATCAGTTATTGGGATAGCTGGTCTTCCTAAGTGTTTACCGTTTTTTCTTGCTAAGGCGATTCCTTCAGCTTGCCTTTTGTGTGTGTCCTCTCTTTCTTTTTGAGCAAAGGCGGAAAGAACAGTTAGTGTAGATTTTTTTATGGCAACTTGAATAATGTCATTAGTATGATCATCAGTATGTATTAAGTTAATATACGGTTCTTCTATGAATTTAAGATTTATTTTATTGTTTTCATAGAACTTAAACTCTTCTAATGTATTCTCCATATTTCTTCCAAGTCTTGTGAGAGAATCAAATACAATTGTATCACCGGAACGAACTAGGTGATTTTTTAACATCTGATAATTTTCACGATCCATATTACTACCTGTTTTTTTGTCGACAATAATATCACGTTCCGCTATTCCTAATTCTTTCATCTTTTCTATTTGTCTACCTTCATTTTGATCTTCACTAGATATACGTACATAGCCAAAAATTTTATGTTCCATTTTATACACCTCAAAAATATTATACTAAATGTATCTAAAAAGGTATATTGGATTTAAACGCTATCTATAAAACTAAAAAAATACCTTTATCGACATATATTTTAGGTTGTTATGTAGTATCTGAAAAGGTATACCTTTTCAGATGGTTTATTTTGGAATATTAAGGTTTAATGTGATAAATTATATCTAATAGCAAAACTTTTTAAAAGGAGCGTTCTTTATGAATGAATTAGAATTGCAAGAATTAGCCACTAGATATGATAAAAAAATTATTGAGTATTATTTACCGATGTTAGAAAAAGGAGAAGGTAAAAAAAATATATTTTACAATTCCATGTTTGACTATGAATTGGGTTTAGATAGTGAGAAAAATTTGAAAAAAAAGAATAAAATTTTGAGGTATACTCAAGCAATTAGACAAGAAATTGATAAAATATATCAAATTATTGGTCGCCTTCAAGAAGGACTAGATTATGAATCTAGCATTAATAGAAAACCAGCGCATATTACGTTAGATATTGATTTATTTTTAGTAAAATATCGTATAGTAATTGGATATCTAATTGATATAGTTAAATTCCATTATGGTAATAAATTAAAAAAAGAATTGAAAAAATATAGGGAATGGGAAAAACAAAAAGAGGAAAAACAAAAAGACGTTAAAAAGAAAAGTGAAGTAGAGTTAATATTTTATTTCTTAAAAATGAAGGCACAAGAAAATAATTTTAAAATGTTTTTAATTGATAACTCATGGTTTTATTCCATATCCCGAAACAGAAATGATATAGTCCATAATGCATATACTTGTGTAGCTTTTGAAATTTTTGATTATGAAAAGATTCCATTCCAAATCTATGATTTAGATGTCAATCATGTCATATATGATCAAGGATATTTATTAGCTAGTGAGAACAACTTATATGATTTCCGATATTTCTTTGTAGTTTATATGTCGTATTTACATTGCTTTATATTAGAAATTTTTATTTTATTAGGTGCTAATCAGGAAATAGACGAAGAATTAAAAGTTTACCAAGAGATGATGAAGGATTCGGCGGTTATACCTAATAAAGAAATAAGTTTAAAATGGGCAAAAAGCTGTATTAAATCTTTAGAAGGATTTTTAATGGATCTAAAATAAAAGGTAATTGGTTATGTTAGGTGACAGTGTTGTTATCACAACGCTGTCATTTCGTATATAAAATAAACAGGTATTCAAGAATACCTGTTTTGAAAATATTAAACATAGATTACTATGATTAGGAATATTGATCCAATAACTAATAGAATAAATTGTACGATATTTATTAATCTATTAAACTTTAAATTATTATTAATTCCATTTAGAGAGTCCATCAATAAAGCTAATAATGAATATATTATTATTAATACTGTTATAGTCATAGTGTTGTATGATCCTTACCTTGTATAGTGTCTTTCTGTATTGTTTCTCTCATTTCTAATAGTAAGTACATAATACCTATTACCCAAAATAATGTAACAACTATTTCTTCCAATTCAAGCCCCCCATTTGTTATTTACTAGATTTTCGTCCCACATAGAAAAAGAAGATGAAAGTAATAATAGAAATAATGATTAATAAAGTATTATCACTAAAATTATATGAGAAAATATCCCCTTGTATGTTTAGTGCAAAATGAAAGTAGTGCATTATGCAAAATAAAAGGTTAACAGGCTGATAAATAAAAAATCATTGTCAGCACCCCTCTCGTTCCACTAACCTTCTAATTGTGAGAAAAGACAGTTAGAAGGAGGAGAAAGGATGCTTACAATGATTCAACAACATCATATCAAATATTTACACCAGTATAAAGGGATGTCTCTACGAGCCATTTCAAAAGAAACAGGGCATAGTTTTCAAACTGTGCAAAAATATGCGTATCTGGAGAACCCAAATACCGTTCCAACCTCAAGAAAAGTACACGGAAGCAAATTAGATCCTTACAAAGTACAAATTGATCAATGGTTAAAAGAAGATAAAAAGGTTCCAGTAAAGCAAAGACATACCGGAGCTCGTGTCTACAAACGCTTGATTGAAATATATGGTGGAGACCTCTCTGTTTCTATACGGACTGTTCAATATTATGTATCTCGGAAAAAGAAAGAATTGTATCAGAGTTGTGAAGGTTATCTCCCCTTACAGCATTCACCTGGAGAAGCGCAAGCAGATTTTGGCCATCTTGTTTATCTAGATGAAAAAGGAATAGAAACAAAAGGTTCCTATCTAGCGGTTTCCTTTCCTTATAGCAATGCCAGTTATGTACAAGTGTTGCCAGCACAAAACCAAGAATGTCTCTTACAGGGATTAAAGCAAATATTTGAATACACCGCAGGTGTACCTCATCAAATTTGGTTTGATAATTTATCAGCGGCAGTAACAAGTATTCCAAAAAAGGGAGAACGTATACTGACAGAACAATTTCAAAAGTTTTCATGTCATTATAATTTTCAACATGTATTTTGTAATCCAAACAGTGGCCATGAGAAAGGTCATGTAGAAAATAAAGTCGGTTATATACGTCGTAATTTTTTTGTTCCGATACCATCTATTCCAGATTTAGAAGCATATAATCAGGAATTATTACAACGTTGTGATCATGATATGAATCGCCGACATTATCGTAAAAAAGAACATATCGATAAGTTGTTTCAGGTAGATCACCAAGCTTTTATCCCTTTACCACAGGTAGCGTTTGATGTTCACCGTTTACAAAAAGCGAAAGCTGATAAATACGGGAAAGTTCGCTATGCAAAAAACATTTATTCTACCGCACCTGAATTTGCTCAAAGAGAAGTATGGCTCAAAGTTACTTATAAGCAAATTGAAATTTTAAATGAGAACTATCAAAAAATTGTAAGCCATCCACGTTTGTATGGAGAAGGATTAGAATCAATGAAGTGGATTCCTTATTTGAAATTAATGGTACAGCGTCCTAAGTCCATTCAAAATTTAGCTTTTTATGAAGAATTACCACATCCATGGAAAGAATATTTAACGCAAACAGCAGAGAAAAAGCGTGCAATACATGTATTATCTCAGATGATACATGAAGATGGAGATGCATCGATAGCGACAGAAGCGTTAATTCAAACACTACAAGGTGGTTGTCAAGATTCTGATAGCATTTTAACAACTTGGTATCGGTTAAATGGAAAATTACCAAAATGTGTGGATGTACCAGTTCCATCGGAACTTGAACAAAAAGTAGTATTTGAAATAGACTTTAAACGCTATGACAAACTCATGGTGGATGACGCTACATGAAAAATTCAATTGAATTCTATTGCCGAGAATTAAAGTTAGGAACCCGTATAGTGGAACAATATCCTTCTATTCAAGCAGCTACACATCAAGAGTTTTTGGAGAAACTGTTAGCTCTAGAAGTACAGCACAGGCAAATTAAGAAAAAGAATAGGTTGTTAAAACAAGCAAAATTCGATGTGATAAAGACATTTGAAAATTATAGTTTTACTGAAGTGGAACTACCAAAACAATTAAGTGTAGAAGACCTTAAATCGACTGATTTTACAACACGAAAAGAAAACCTTGTATTATATGGTGGGGTAGGAACAGGTAAGACACATTTAGCTACCGCTATAGGTGTAGAAGCTTGTAATCAAGGGAAAAGTGTAAAGTTTTATCGAACAGCTGCATTAGTAAACGAATTAATTGAAGCAAAAAATGCAGGTAAGCTATATAAAATGATGAATCAAATAGAAAAAACAGAGGTTTTAATCTGTGATGAATGGGGATATATACCGGTAAGCCAAGAAGGAGCGCAGCTCCTCTTCCAAGTCATTGCCAGTTGTTATGAAAAACAAAGTATTATTATCACAACAAATTTAGAGTTTAGTAAATGGAATAGTATTTTCCACGATGAACGATTAACAACTGCCATAATAGATCGTTTGGTTCATCATAGTTATTTGTTAACATTTTCAGGGGAAAGTTATCGATTAAAACATTCTTATATGAATTTATAAAATGAGTTGGGGTGCTAACAAAAAAAATTGCATTTCGCACAACTTTTTAGTTGCAGAACACACCTTGTAGTCCATCTAGGTAATTATCTTTTATTTTACCATATGTAAAATTAATAGTATCTTGGTTAAATTTATAAACTACTATTAATATTATTGATGCTATTAATCCCAATAAGGAACTAAGGAGAGCTTTTAAATATCTTGTCTTTTTGTCTGTTTGTTTACTATAAATATAAAATAGCAATAATAATAACGTACTCAATATAAAATATCCGATAAGTGCAAAGAAAAAATTCATTTTTTATCAATCTCCTAAAGTTCATAATATTAAAAAGAAGAAAGGAAACTTTTTTGCTTCCTTTCTCTTGTTATTTCTTAATTATTGATACATAAATTGAATATTTAATACAGCAATGGTGTTTTTCTTAGCCTGTGCATCCCAATAAATGCTGATTCCAAAGTATTTCCCACCATAGTTTTTGCTAATCATTTTATCAATATCACGATAATTATTTGATGAAGTGCTGAATTTTTGAACATTTACTACAGCTACACCCATTTGTGTATTTTTTGGTAGATATGATGGTATATTATTTTCATTCCATAAATCCAATTTATACAGTTCTTCTTTTGCATCTAGTTCTAAAATTTCTCCACTTGCAATATCTTGTACTAAGCTATCAAAATATGATTTTTTGATTCCATTATAACTTCCATAACTACCTAACTTACTTCTTAAATTATGATTAAATCCTGAAGTTTTTGGTGGCTCTACATAAAATGGATCTTGTGTTTCAGGTTTAGTCTCAGGCTTCTCTGTTTCAGGCTTAGTCTCAGGCTTTTCTGTTTCAGGTTTAGTCTCAGGCTTCTCTGTTTCAGGCTTAGTCTCAGGCTTTTCTGTTTCAGGTTTAGTCTCAGGCTTCTCTGTTTCAGGTTTAGTCTCGGGCTTCTCTGTTTCAGGTTTAGTCTCAGGCTTTTCTGTTTCAGGTTTAGTCTCAGGCTTTTCTGTTTCAGGTTTAGTCTCAGGCTTCTCTGTTTCAGGTTTAGTCTCAGGCTTCTCTGTTTCAGGTTTAGTCTCAGGCTTTTCTGTTTCAGGCTTAGTCTCAGGCTTTTCTGTTTCAGGTTTAGTCTCAGGCTTCTCTGTTTCAGGTTTAGTCTCAGGCTTCTCTGTTTCAGGCTTAGTCTCAGGCTTCTCTGTTTCAGGCTTAGTCTCAGGCTTCTCTGTTTCAGGCTTAGTCTCAGGCTTTTCTGTTTCAGGTTTAGTCTCAGGCTTCTCTGTTTCAGGCTTAGTCTCAGGCTTTTCTGTTTCAGGTTTAGTCTCAGGCTTCTCTGTTTCAGGTTTAGTCTCGGGCTTCTCTGTTTCAGGCTTAGTCTCAGGCTTCTCTGTTTCAGGTTTCACTTTGTCTTCGCTAGATGGTTTGCCAAGATCTTCAGGCTTCGCTTTGTCCTCGCTAGATGGTTTGCCAAGATCTTCAGGCTTCGCTTTGTCCTCGCTAGATGGTTTGCCAAGATTTTCGGGCTTCACTTTGTCCTCGCTAGATGGTTTGCCAAGATTTTCGGGCTTCACTTTGTCCTCGCTAGATGGTTTACCAAGATTTTCAGGCTTCGCTTTGTCCTCGCTAGATGGTTTACCAAGATTTTCAGGCTTCGCTTTGTCTTCGCTAAATTTTTCGCCAAGATCTTCAAGTTTCCCTTTGTCTTCGCTAAATGGTTTGCTAAGACCTTCGGGCTTCGTCAGACTCGCTAACTTTTCGACAATGTTATTGGTAGAAGGTTGTTCTTTTGTAGGTTCTAAGGAAACAATTAATTTATTTGATGGTTCAGTGTTATTATGGTTGATTGTTTCAGGAGAAGGTTCTACAGGTTCTATAACATCTACAGGTTTTTCTTCTGTTACTACTACATCAGAATGAGGTTCTTCTTGTTTAGTTTTATCTGTTTCTTTTTCATTACGATCCCTTTTTTTGTACTTCTCTACATTTTTTTGATTTGAATCTTTTGCTTGCTCATCATTATTTTGAGTCATTACGACTGCTGTTGTTACACCGCCACCAACAACTACAGCACTAATTGCACCAATTACAGCTTTTTTACCTATCAAAATTTTTGTGAATAATTTACTCATTTTTACTAACCCCTTTTTAATTGTATTTTTATAATATAGTAAATAATTGCTTATAGGTATATAATAAACCATATGTGCTTTAAAATCAACACATATTTAAACCAAATGTAGTTTATTTTTATGGTTGTAAATTTAGTGTAGAAGTTAATATTAAATTAAAATACGCAATATAACAATATTAGGTTATTACCTAAACCAAATGTAGTTTATTTTTAAAGGTTTATTAAGTATAATGAATATAAAGGAAGGAGATTATATGCATGAGTAATGAACAGAATCAGATAAGTCACAAGAAGGATAGAAAAAATAGCACTAAAAGTATAGATCAGCGATTAGAAAAATTAGAAATGACATTAAAATTACTTGATATATCTTTTGATGAATTAGTAGGCCTTGTTACGTATTATCGTGCTGAAAAGCAAAAGAGTGATGATCCTATGGAACGATCAGGACAACTAAAATGGAATCTAGATAAATTAATGTTAGAAATGAATTTAAATATAGATCAAGTAGCTACTATTGTAGGTCTTCATAGAAACCAAATAGGGAAAATAAAAAATCACGATTTTAAACGTACAGATCTAAAAACAATAGAACGAATTTCTAAAGGATTAAATGTATCATTAGATGAATTATTTAGATATGAAAAAGATGATTCAGTCTAAAAAGAAGGTAACTCATTTGTAGGAGTTACCTTCTTTTTTTATGTGTTTTATTAAAAATGGGGTCTGTGTAGCAATGGAACCAGATCACGCAATAAGCATTAGCGGACATTATCAGCGCAAAAAAAGGAAGTTTCTCTAATTTCAAGAACCTTCCTTTTTAAAAATTCATGTTAGCATTATTTATAAATGTCACCACGATTTCCGATAGCTTGTATGTATATGACTTTCTCATCATGATTTATTTCAAATAAGATTCGAAAGGTTCCAACCCGCAATCGATATAAATCTGTGTAACCCTTCATACTTTTAATATCTCCTTCAGGAGGAATTTCAAGAAGCCCCTTCAACCCTTCAGCAATTCTTTTTTGTATGCCTTTTTCTTGTTTTGCAATAAATTTCACCGCGGACTTATGGTAAATCAATTTGTAGTCCGAATTCACGTTTTGCGTCCTCCCCTGATACATATCCTTCTTCACTATTTAACTGTTCTAATTCTTGTTTAGACAAGGGTTCATCATCTGAATCCGCTATATCAATTTTTTCCCAATCGTTAGGTTTCTTTTTTGAGCGTTGAACAAGGAATTCTAAAAAATCAAATGCTGCTTTTTCATCTTGGTGACCAAGACAATCAATTAATCGATATAACTCTTCTTTACGAACAGCCATATTCTACACCTACCTTCGGTATTTTTAATGTCCGCTAATTAATATTAGCGGACATATGATGCTTTGAAATAAACAATTGATGTCCGCTAATGTAACTGATAAGATTAGATTAGCATGTCCACTAATATAAGTCAATATCGGAGGAGGAATATATGTCATCCATCAAGATTATTTCACTACAAGGAACATCTTTTATCTCAGATTTTATTTCTAGCTTATCTCTTGAAGGAGATTTGCATACAAAAACACTTACAGAATATAAAAGTGATCTTAAAGATTTTGTATACTGGTTTGAACATCTATGGGGAAATCTTTCGGAAGAAACTTTCTTCCATCCAACTGAAGTTACTGCTCGAACAATTGCAAGGTATCGAGAACATATGCAAATTACCAGATCTCTAAAGCCGGCTACAATCAATAGAAGAATTAACTCTATTAAGCGTTATTTTGACTGGGCGAAACAACAAGGAATCATTCAAACTGATTATTCCAAGTCAATTAAATTTGTTCCAGCAGTAAAAACGAGTCCGAAGCAAATGACGGATAAAGAAGAAGCAGCCTTAATGAATGCTGTTGAGAAATATGGCACGCTACGTGACAAAGCAATGATTATTTTTATGCTTCATACTGGTTTTCGTTCAATGGAGGTTTGCGATGTTCAAATAGAAGATATTGTTATGAGAAAAAGGGGAGGCAATGTCATTGTTCGATCTGGAAAGCGAAATAAACAGAGGGAAGTTCCTCTGAATAGTACAGTTCGTTTTGCACTAGAAGAATATATTGGATCGAATAATATTACACATAGCTATTTGTTTCCTTCTTCTAAAACAGGAAAACGGCTACAAGAAAGAGCTATCCGCCATATTCTCCAGAAGTACATGCGTCTTGCTAATTTAGATGGATTTAGTGCCCATGATTTAAGGCATCGTTTTGGTTATGTAATGGCTGAACGTACACCCTTACATCGTCTGGCACAAATTATGGGCCACGATAACTTGAATACCACGATGATTTATGTGAGAGCTACTCAAGAAGATTTACAGGGAGAAGTGGAGAAGATTGCCTGGAATTAAGGAATAAATATCATCATACTAATTTTGTCATTTGATACAAACTAATAATTGTAACAGGAGGAACAAGGATTATGCCTGTAGATTTTTTAACACCTGAACAAGAGGAGAAATATGGTTGTTTTTGTGACACTCCAACATCAGAGCAATTAGCAAAATATTTTTGGTTAGATGATAAAGATAAAGAGCTTATATGGAATCGTCGTGGAGAGCATAATCAACTTGGTTTTGCTGTTCAGCTAGGAACCGTGAGGTTCCTAGGTACATTTTTATCTGACCCTACAGATGTACCACATGCTGTGGTGACATATATAGCAGATCAACTTGGGTTAGACGCCAAATGCTTTGCTGATTACCGAAGTAAACGAAATCATTGGCAACACATGAATGAAATACGCTCTACTTATGAATACAAAAATTTTACAGATCAGCCCGGACATTGGCGTCTGATCAGATGGTTATATACACGTGCTTGGCTACACAATGACCGACCAAGTATATTGTTTGATCTAGCCACAGCACGATGTATAGAACAAAAAATTTTATTACCTGGTGTATCAGTATTAACAAAGTTAGTCGCGAAAGTTCGTGATCGTGCGTCAGAAAATCTATGGGAAAAACTTGCGGAACTTCCTTGTACTGAACAGCGCAAACAATTGGAGAATCTTCTTCAATCAGGTCCTAAAAAAAAGAAAACACATTTAGAGCGTCTGAGTAATCCTCCGTTTACTATCAGTATTACAGGTATTAAACATTCTCTTCACCGACTACAAGAGCTTCGGCAATTAGAAGCTGAATATTGGGATACATCTGGAATCCCTACCAAAAGACTGCAACAACTTGCTCGGCATGCTGTAGCTGTGAGATCACAAGCCATTGCCAGAATGAATGATGAGCGTCGCATAGCTGTGTTAGTAGCATTTGCTAAAATTTATACACAAAATGCCCAAGATGATGTGATTGATATACTGGATCGATACTTAACAGATTTATTTGCTAAGACTTATCGAAAAGAACAAAAAGAACGTCTTCGTACAATTAAAGATTTAGATAAAGCGGCACGTCAACTCCGGGAAGCTTGTATAACATTATTAGAGCATACGGATCCTTCTATCCATCCAAAGGTTGCAGTGTTCAAGAAAGTCCCAGAAAAAGATTTGATACAGGCTGTTCAAATTGTTGATTCACTTACCTGTCCGCCAGATCAAACGCTAGCATATTCAGAGTTATTGCAATATTACGGTACAATTCGAAAATTCCTTCCGCTACTCATGGAAGAGATTGAATTACAAGCAACACCCGCTGGACTTCCTATTTTACAAGCATGGAATTTTGTAAAAGAACATGGGGATTCTAGCAAGAAAAGATGGAGAAATGCTCCTCTTGTTGGTTTAAATACAAATTGGTCTAAAATTGTAGTTGATAAGAAAACACGAACTGTAAATCATCGTGCTTATACATTTTGGATGCTTGAACAGGTAGTAGATGCTCTACGCCGTCATGACCTTTATATCGTTGGAAGTGTAAAATATGGAGATCTCCGCGCACAATTGCTACAAGGAGAAGAATGGAAAGCAATCCGTCCTAATGTTCTTCGCTCACTAGACTGGTCTTTAGATTCTTATGAATCTTTAGCACCTCTTAAGGAAGAATTAGACTTGGCTTATCATCAAACCGTTGAAAATTGGGACAATAATCCTGCAGTTCAAATAGAGACGTTTGCTGGTAAACAAAGAATTACTCTTACACCTCTACAGAAGCTTCAAGAATCAGAGACACTAGAGATATTAAAAAAACGCATACAGGATATGTTACCAAACATAGATATTCCTCAACTATTATTAGAAGTAAATCGTTGGACTGGGTTTATGAATGATTTCCGACATATTAGTGAAGCTAAATCAAGGATTAATGAGTTACCCATAAGTATTTGTGCATTACTTATATCTCAAGCTTGTAATATAGGATTACGACCTCTTGTTCAAGATGGTGTTCCTGCATTGGCACGTGATCGTCTTACATGGATTGAACAAAATTATTTTCGTGCAGAAACTCTTACAGAAGCTAATACAAGACTTGTAGATTTTCATAGTCAGTTAGACCTAGCAAATATGTGGGGAGGCGGTGAAATCGCCTCAGCAGACGGGCTACGTTTCTTTACTCCAGTAAAATCTGTACATTCTGGACCGAACCCTAAATATTTTGGCACAGGTCGTGGAGTTACTTTTTACAACTTTACTAGTGATCAATTTACAGGACTTCACGGCCTTGTGATTCCAGGAACCATTCATGATTCTTTATATTTACTTCAATGTGTGTTAGAACAAGATACGAGTTTACAGCCAAAAGAAATCATGACAGATACAGCTGGTTATAGTGATATTATTTTTGGGCTATTTGGATTATTAGGTTATCAATTTAGTCCACGATTAGCCGATGTTGGAAAATCACGTCTCTGGCGTTTTGATGCCACATCAGATTATGGAATTCTAAATCCGTTATCTAAAGGGCGCATTCGTGAAGATTTGATACATCGTCATTGGGAAGACATGCTTCGAGTTGCCGGCTCTCTCTCATTAAATAAAGTCAATGCAACTCATCTTATCCAAGCATTGCAACAGAATGGAAAACCAACCATGTTAGGGCGAGCGATTGGAGAATTTGGACGGATTTTTAAAACACGTTATTTGCTTTTATACTTAAATGATGAGAATTATCGTCGGAAAATTCTAACGCAATTAAACAGAGGAGAAGCAAGACACAGTTTAGCTAGAGCTGTATTTTATGGAAAGCGAGGAGAGCTTCATCAAGCTTATCGAGCGGGCCAAGAAGATCAATTGGGTGCACTGGGGTTAGTCGTAAATGCGATTGTAGTGTGGAATACTCGTTATATGGAATCAGCCTTACAAGTTCTCCGAAATCGTGGTCATACTCTGGACGATAATAATATTGCTAGGCTGTCTCCACTTGGTCATGAACATATCAATATAGTAGGGCGCTATTCATTTATACTTCCTGAAGAAATAAAAGATGGCCAATTGCGTAATTTAACATATAAAGAAGATCGTTTGATGGAATAGAATAGGAATCCTATATTTCTACATGATATAGGATTCCTATTGTCCGCTAATGCTTATTGCGTGATTTGGTTCCATTGCTACACAGACCCCAAAATGGTGTTTTCATCAATAATTAAGTTTATTTTTGACGTTTTTTAATATGCATTCATTCAGGACTCTCAAATTAGTTTATATAGGCATTTTGTTTGATTGATACCTATCGTATTATGGACGAATACAAAAACTGATACAAGTTAATCTGAAGTGTCATTTTTCCGGTAAGTATATTATATTTTGCTGGAATAAGAAAAAAAGTTATGAATTTATAAATAGATGAATATTTTATTGTTTTTTAGGTTTCTTCTTTAATGGTAAGCCATAATGTTTAGCATTTTTAATTATTTTTTTAGCTAGATCTTTAGCTTCCGTTTTCGACATATTCATACAGTTTTCCTCTCCCCTACTGTTTTATTATTTGTATGTCCAATAAGTAGGGGACTTAAACATAATTCCGAAAATTTGGACATATATTATATTATTCCTTAGGACAGTAAGACACTGTACAAATTCTTAAATTGCAAATTTGAAAGGAGAATCGAAATGATTGAGCAAGAGAGGAAGGTAAGAAAAGATAAAAAAGTAGATATTAAGCCGACAATTTCAGTAGATCTCAAAGAATGTATTTACAGACTTTCATATATTACAAATAAACCTGTTAAAGATGTTGCTCTACATATTTGTGACTATGCTCTCCATTCAAAAGAAATTATGGAGATATTATCGGAAAGTTTTCGTAGAAACTTAACGATACACAATACTCTGTATATGGGTGATTTGAATAGAACATCATTAGCAAAGGCAAGAAAGAAGGAAGATTACCCAAAAGAGAGAATTTCTTTACGTGTTTCAAAAACAACTTATGAAAACATTTGTAAATTGAACTATGCTCTAGATGTTACACCAACTATGGCAACTGCTATTTTATTAGAAACATGCCTTCTATATTCAGATTATGTCAATGAAAACGCTAGATCTTATCTTGAACAAAACTTGGATCTTAAACGTATAAAAGAATTAGAAAAGGTAATAAAATATGTAAATGAACATAATCCATATGAAGAAGAAGTATCGTGGGGGGCTTTATTATCATTTTTAATGGATGAAATTAAAACAGGAACGACTAATGTTGCTCAATTAATAAATGATTGGTTAGATTCATATAAAAAACTGAAATGACAATAATCCCTTAATGCTTATTTTGTTTTTTTTATTTATTTATAAATTAGTGGTACGTGAAATTTTATATATTATAAAGATAAGTCCCAAAAAATAAGCATTGAATCTGATTCAATGCTTATTTTTGTAGTTAAAGTAATAAATTCTTTTAAGGCTTTATTACTTTAACTAGTTGTTCTCCTTCTATAATCTTGGTTTTATTGTCTAATTCACTTGTCTCTTCAATTACTCTGACACTCTTTTCGACTACTTTGACATTCCTTATATTTAACTCTTCAATAATCTTTTGATATTCTTTATACTCATTTTCTTTCATTACAATAATCGGTTGATTCCTTGCTACAATCTTGAATTCGTTACTTAATTCACTTGTCTCTTTAATCTCAAACGATATATCTTCCATCCTATTAATAAGCGAAATTAGATCTTTCCATCTTTGTTTTCTTACTTCAAAATTAATTATTGTAGGAGAAAGCCACATAGGAACATCAATTTCTATATTATTTTTTTTATAGACTTGTAGGAAGCAATCCTCATGATCCTTTCGAATGACTTGTACTTCTAATCTATATTCACCAATTTCACAAAAGAATACCACTTCATTATTTTGATGATTTGTATCTTTTAAATTAATAATATCTTCTTTAAAAAATTCATCTGTCTTTAAGTCCATTACACTTTCCCTCCCTTTATCGTTTTAAAGGTACAAATAACTTAATACAAACACTTTATTACTGATATATAAATTGAACATGTAATACAGAAACAGTATTTTGTTTTGTTTCAGCATTCCAGTAAACATTAATACCGAAATAAGTTCCACCATAATCTTTTTGTATCATTTTATCAATAACTTTATAATCATTAGAAGATGTATTGAATTTTTGAATATTTACTGATTCTACAGCAACTTTTGTTCCTTTAGGTAAAAATGAAGGGATTTTTGCATCTTCCCAAGGTTCTAATGTTCCAGCTTTGACCTTCGCATCTTCCTCTGTGATCTTACTGCTTGCAATATCTTGATTCAAGCTATCAAAGTATGATTTCTTTACTCCTGTATAGCTACCGTAATTTCCAAGCTTTTGACGTAATGCACTATTTTCTGAAGACTCTTTTGGAGGTGCAACATAATATGGTGAATTCACTTCATCATTGTTGTTTCCATTGTTGTTTCCGTTGTTATTTTCATTGTTATTTTCATTGTTGTTTCCGTTGTGATCCGGCTGTTTTTTCATAGTATTGTATAAAAATTGTACGTATTGTTCACGTTTTACAAGTGTTTTTGGCTCGAATGTGTTATTTCCCATCCCTATTGAAATACCATTTGATTGCACCGCACTAATTGAATCTGTAGCCCAATAATTTTTTTCTACATCATCAAAAGTAGTCATAGATTTTGGTTTTAATTTAAATGCTTTCGTCAAAACAGATGCTAATTGTTCACGAGTTAAGATGTTTTCTGCGCCAAAAGTACCATTTCCGTACCCATTCATAATACCTGCGTTTTCTAAAGCTTTAATTTCTTTTTCAAACATATGACCTCTAATATCAGAAAATGAACTTCTAAAGCTTCCGTCTACATCTGCTGGTTTTAAAAAGTTATATAACATTCTAGCAACTTGACCACGTGTTACATTATCACCAAAACCAAAGATGCCATTTCCATAACCAAGAAAAATTTGTTTACTTCCTAAATCATTTATAGCTTCCGTAGACCAATGATTTGCTGGTACATCTTTAAATACTGGTGTTTCTGCACTAGATAAACTTGCACCAAAGAACATACTACCCATAATTGAAAATGCTGTCGTTGTTTTTAATAATTTGTGTTTCATTATAAATTCCTCCATTTATTATAAAATTAGACCATTTGTATATTATAGCAAATTGATATAAATGTTTTATCCCTATAGGGGTACCGCCACATGCCCATCAACTTAAGGATAGAAACTCTACGGTTTTCCATTAATTGAAATGAACAAACTTTTAAACAGTATAATCCTCTTAAAAATGAGCATACGAAATAAACCCTAACGGGTTTCATTTTTTTCTTATGCAGCTTTCTTTTGTTTTCTCAATCCATTATACTCATAGACAACACCCATAATATCAAAGATAGTTTTCTTCTCATATCGATGGGATTTCCGGCCATTTTTCTTTAGTAGGGTAAACAGGCGGATTAAAACCTTTGTTATTATACGGGTGTTTCTCTGTATCGCTTGATATAACAGGGATAGATGATCTTGAATCATCCCAATTGCTTTATATTCGCTTAGTTCTCTTTTGTGCTTTTGCAACAGAAGTTGGCGCATCTTAAACATCGTGGAAGAACATATAAAAATGGCAATGAGTTTTCCATACACATGGCATTCTAATCGCTCTTGTTTGATAGTTTGCCAATGATGAATTTGAAATAGAGATTTCCACGTTTTAAATATGATTTCGATCTGCCAGCGGAGGGAGTAAAAATCATGGATTTGTTCCATCGGAACCACTTCCCAAGGCGTATTCGTAACATATATGTTGATACCCGTTAATCGTTTACTCTTTTCTGAAAATGTAATCCCCTTTTTACTTTCGGTATAGCTTTGTTTTTTTCTACGTTCCAGTATTTGTTCCTCTGTTAATCGGTAGATAATTACTCTTGTAAATAATCTTTGATTCTTGCCAATATACGACTCTTTTATTTCATACGTTTGTCCTGGTTTTAACGTGTGCATAATGTTCTCTAAATCAACTTGGATATACTGTGACTGTTTTTTGATTGTCCCATTTCGAAAGTATTCTGGAAATGGATTTTTCGTATAGACGGTATGGTTTAACTTAAGTCTTGATATATAGCACACGCCACGTTGATCCATTTGATCTAAGTCTTCCAATGAAAAATATCCTAAATCACGAATACACAGATCACCCGGCCGTAAGGTATCTAAGCAATCTGTTCCAAATGTTTTATCATTATTTTTTCCAGGACCTACCTGGAAGTTTAAAAACTGTCCGCTGTGTAAGTCATATTCTAATTGAATCTTGATACCTGCAGTTTGTGCACAACCACCTGACCCAGGATATACATGTGCTAAATGTTTCGGTACTTGGAAAATCGTCGCATCTAAAATACGGATTCGTTGAAAATACGTGAGTGCTGCACTTGAAATGGCTGATGTTTTACAAAGTTTACTTTTCCATAATGCAGAAAAAATATATTTCAAAAATTCAACCGCTTTTTTATCAAAGCGTTTATTGAGTCCTTCTGGACTCATAAGAGTGCCTGTGGCGGCGTGTAATTGACTGCATAGTCGAACGAGAGAATCACTCGCTGTACGTTGACTGACCCAGATACATATGGTAGCTAATTCATTTCCTGAAAACTTTCGTTTTCTTTTTACAAAACCTAATTCTTTAGCGAGTTCTTCCAAAAGAGAAGGGGTTAAATGACGATACAGCTCTTCAGAAAATAGTTGTAATTCATCTTGAATTGAAAGATTCATAAAAAATGTCATCCTTTCTAGCTAGCTTTTTAGAAAGAATAACGTTTTTTGACACTTGGGGGTAGTGCAAATTCTTAAGTTGATGGGCATGGGGTACCGCCAGCATTTCGGAAAAAAACCACGCTAAGGATTTTTTCTATAAAAAGAGCCGTTATATTAAGAATAAAACGGCTCTTTTATACGTAAAGGACGTAAATTCATTTGCCCAGTGTCATGTAATCCTTCAAATTTGTATTCTCCAAGAAAATTGATATGTTCCCATCCTAACGGCCACGCATATGGCATTAAATCTTCTCTAAATTCTCCTCTTGCTTTTAATTCTTCTACGGCTTTTTCCATATATACAGTGTTCCACACACTTATAGCGTTAATAATTATGTTTAGTGCACTAGCTCTTTGTAACTGGTCTTGGAGAGCACGTTCTCTAAATTCTCCACGTTGTCCAAAAAATATAATTCTAGCTAATGCATTGATTGCTTCTCCTTTATTTAAACCTTTTTGAACCCGTCTCCTTACGGCTTTATTAGATATGTAATCCAGCGTAAAGAGGGTTTTCTCGATTCGTCCCATTTCTCCAAGTGCTGTTGCGAGTTTATTTTGTCTTGCATATGATCCGAGCTTCCCCATGATAAGAGCGCTAGATACTTTTCCTGTTTGAACCGAGTATGCCAACCTTCTAATATCTTCATAGTTTTCTTTTATTAACTTTACATTAATTTTTCCTTTTAAAAGTGCTTGAACATTTTCATATTCTTCTCCACCAGGTATAGAAAAAAGCTTAGTATCTGCCAAATCACGAATACGAGGAGCAAATCGAAATCCCAACAAGTGTGTTAAAGCGAAAACTTGATCTGTATATCCAGCTGTATCTGTGTAATGTTCTTCAATTTTTAAATCTGTTTCATGATGAAGAAGCCCATCTAATACATGAAGAGCATCTCGTGCATTGGTAGTAATGACTTTCACATGATAGGCAGATAGCTGATCACTTACAAATCGATAAATGGTTCCACCTTTTCCCGTTCCATAGTGTGGATTGGAATCTGCATGTAGAGAACGTACAGCAATGGATAAACGCATACCATCAGAAGAAGAAGTTGTCCCATCTCCCCAATAGGATGATAACTTTTGTTCCTTTTGGAAATTCACGAGAATAGATTGAGCGCGAACCATTGCATCATCATACATTCTCCATTGTGAAGCATTTGCCATTTGTCTATAGGAGATTCCAGGGGTAGCTTCCGCCATTTTTGTAAGACCTATATTTGTCCCCATTGCCATCAAAGTAGCTAATACAATATTCTGTTCCTCTTGATCAGGAGATTGATTGGTAGAGGCGTGGATAAATTGATCATGAAATCCAGTCCAACTGGCCACTTCTATTAGTAAATCTGTCAGTTTTATTCTGGGTAACATACTATGAAGAAGTTTACTAAATGCTTTTGCTTCTTCTGGAGTTCCTCTATCCAATCGCTCAACATGTAGTTTTCCTTGACTAATATCTACTCCTTCTAATTTCTCGCTATTTTTTGATAACCATTCTAAATGTTCATTTAATCGGTTTATTCGGTCAGTTATATAATCTTCAGCTTTTAAAGGGGCTGTAAGGCCATTTGGAATGTTTGAAACTTCGTTCCATTCATCATACGGTATAAGATAATCATCAAATGCCTTATGATGTCTACTGCCTGATACAAAAATATCTCCTGAACGAATATGATTTCTTAACTCGGTTAAAGCTGCCAATTCATAATAGTGCCGATTAATGTTTCCGTCATCATCATATACATGTTTTTGCCAACGGTTAGATACAAAGTGTAAGGGAGCGCCATGAGGCACTTTTCGTTTACCTGTTTCATTCAATTCATGAATCGTATCAAGTGCTTGTAAAACGGGTTCTCCAGATTTCGTCGCTCTAAAATGAAGACTGCGTAATAAAGTAGGTGCATATCGTCTAACATAGGAATAACGAGTATTTAACAAATCCAAATAGTCATAATTTAAAGGCCGTGATAGTTGTTTTGCTTCTTCAACAGATTCGACCATCTCATTCCATGACATTACTTCATCTAGGGCTGCAAAAGCATCTTTACCCGTTTCTTTTGCCTCAATTAGTGTCCCGCATACAGTAATAAATTGTAAAATCTTCTCGTTTAATTTTTTCCCATTTGCTTGCTGTATTTCGTCTTGTTCTTTTTTCCCTTTTGTTTGAAGATTCATCATAAGACGATCATGAATTTCAATTGCGTAATCTATAAGGTCTTGTGTAATCTCCAATAAAAATGAGACTAACATACTATATCTTTTTACTTCATTGAATCGTCTAAAAGCATATGGCTCATATTTTGATCCTAATCTAGCGAGCTGCCGAAGACGATTTGTATTAATTTTTGTGGTATCAATAGTAAGACCAATTTTTTGAACAAATTGTAATCGGTCTATTACTTTTAAAAATGATTCTGGTGAAGGCTGGGCCGGTACATCTTTTAGCCATGCTAATGGAGATTTACCATTTATAGTTGGTAAAAGTAACGCATCTAATTGATCTTTTTGTTCTTGGACCAAACCGTCATGTAGTATACTATACACTTTCTGATCTGCTTGTTGCTTTGCTTCCCAGACGATATCTTCAATCACATACATAGCTGGAAGAATGACTTTCATTTTTCGCAATGTAGATATTGTTATTTCAATTAAATAGAGGGTATTATTGTTATCCATTGCTTGTTGCACTAAAAATTGTAATAAAGTTTCTTTATATTCAGAAGAAAAATTCTGATATCCATATTCTGTTCGAATTTCCCCAAGATGCTCCCATAAAGTATTCCCACGTTTGGCATATACTAAAAATTCTTCAGGTGGAATCTGTAACTGACTCGCAACGTAAGCCACTACATATTGTGGAATGTCTTTATATTCTGTTAAGGACCAGCCAGGATAACGAATTAATGCAAGCTGAAGAGCGAACCCTAAACGATTGTATCCTCTACGGTGTTTTAATATTAAATGTAAGTCATGTTTAGAAAAAGTATGAAATGTTACCAAATCCCATTCTGTTAAACGTGATAAATCCATTAACTCATTTCGTTGTGCCTCTGACAGTAATTGTTTAACTCCCATTGTTTCCCCTTTACTCCTTTATAAGAGCTCCATTTTATTTTTTAGCTGCAGTTGGTTTGGATTTGTGTAAAGTAGTGTCGTATGGATGTTAGAGTGCCCAGCTTGATTTGCAACTTCATGAATGCTAAATCCTTTTTCAATTGCATTCGTACAGAAGAAGTGTCGTAATTGGTGTGGAGTAATAACATTGCTGTATGATTTAAAGATACGATTGACGACCGTACGGTCGAGCTTTTCTCGCTTTTTACTAATAAAAAGATACGGAGATTCATGTGCTGTACTGTATGTTTTTCGATCGATGAGATAATCTTTGATAGCACTAAGTACCTTACTATTTAGTAATACAATTCGTTGTTTACCTCCTTTTCCACTTCGAATAATACATTCCCCAGTCTGTAAATTGAAGTCATTCATTTTGATAGATAATGCCTCTGAAATACGTACTCCTGTATATGCTAGGAGAGTGGCAATTGCATAATTACGTTTGTTATTATCCTCTAACACACTTTGTAAAAACTTTTTTACATCTAATTCAACAATTTGGGTTGGAGAAGCATAGACAGTTTGAACCTTTATCATGTCTGTTTTTAAAATTACTTGATCTTGTTGACTTCCTTTCTGTATTAGAAATTCATTAAATTTAGCAAGGCTACTAATCTTGTGGTTAATGGACTTGGCGTTCAACATTTTGACATTCTTTAAATAACTAATGTACTCTAAGATATTTTGTCGGTACAATTTTGTTAATTTTCTGTCATAGGAACCTTCAAACCATTTTATGTACTGTCTAATACCTGATGTGTATCCCTGAACAGTGTTCTCAGTTTTATTCTCTTGTTTAAGATAAGAAGAAAACTGTTTTGCAACATCCATGTGATTTCCTCCGCGTCTATAAATTGTGTTGCGTCTAAAAGTATTTATTTATCGATAAATTGTGTTGCGTTAAACCCCTAGATTTATATTTATTATAACACCTAATACAACACAATTAATATTGTGTTGTATTATTTTTTGTATAAAAAAAGACACTGTATGTGTCTTGGAATAATGATATATTTTCTGATTTTTTAACTCTGATTTTCTTAGCGTGGTTTTTTTCCGAAATGCTGGCGGTACCCCTTAAAGAGGTTGAATTAGCGAATGATCTATTATTCAATATACAGGGGACAGATGATATTTCAATTGAAAGTGCATGTAAAATGGTGGGGTTTGATGTAGCGTATCGAGCAGGAGTAGCAGGGTATAAACCAGTAGAACTTATTAATCCTGATAAAGAGACTATTTCGAATATAAGAATTATGGTGAATAGAGGATTGAATTTTTTTAAATTATATGGACCTATTGTAAAGGATGGTTTTACTTTTAAAGGTGGTTATACGCCATCTATTAATACTGGTGATGGCGATTTTTTAACGAAAAACACGATATGGGATTTTAAAGTTTCAAAATCAGCACCGACTAACAAGCATACATTACAGTTACTCATATATTATTTAATGGGTGTTCATTCTATTCATTCCGAATTCAAACAAATTGAGAATTTAGGGATATTTAATCCTCGTTTAAATAAAGTCTATTTGTTACCTATAAGCACAATATCTAATGAGATTATTAATGAAGTTAATACTACTGTCATAGGATATTGATGAATTTCTTTTGAAAAGTTGTAGATTTGAATTAACAATCAAAATAGAGACAACCATTTTAATCAATCTTTGTTTTAAATGGTTGTTTTTCATTTAGGGTATTTTTGCCCATCCCTTCGAGAAATCAAGACTAAAATGAAAAATAAACAGAAAATATAAGGCTCTTACTTTGTGGATATGACCACAAAGTAAGAGCCTTATTTCATTAAATTTGTTCATACATTTTTCCTTGTAGTCTTTTGTTTTCATCCTTTAATCGCCTATTCTCGTACTCTACTTCCTTGATTCGATCCCGTAATAATTGAATCATTGCATCTTTATTTTCATCACTCATTTTCCGTTTTTCGAATTTTGGAGATACAGCTCGTTGCTGTTGTTTACGAAGCGTTTCAATTCGTTCACGAAGGGTAGTATGACTATACAAGTAAGACTTGGACACTTCTGCGAAGTCGGAGACAGAGTTGAAATTAATACGTCTATTCTCTTTAATCAGTTGTCTAATTGCTTTCTCAACCTTTTGTAGGGTTTCTTCTCGCTTCTTTTTAGCCAAGGCTACAATAGCATCTGTAGATCGTTTATGTTTCATGATGATACACCTTTTTCTTTAATAATTTGAGCATCAAAGAGAATTTTTTTAGCACTCTCCCCCCGATGAGACTTGCCTTCGACAAGTTGGTTTCTAATTTTGATGAGGTTATCCAATTGTTCCTTGGTTTTCTCATTGTAAATTGGGTAGTTTTGTGTCATCTGAATATGTTCTTCCACTCGCCGGATTTCTCTTTCAAAGTCACACAGATTGTCAGGGGTTGTACAGAAGTTTGGGCATGTCAGACATGGGGTTACAACATAAGGACAACCTTCCTTCTTCGAAGCCAGGCAAAACCCAAGTGGTACTCTTATAGCCTCGATATTACTGCGTATATATTCCCAATGGATCAAGTCTTCGTCCATGGCCATTTCATTTACTTGACCATTATCTAAATTTACACGAAGGAGAGGTCCTTTTTTCTTTTGTGCCTTTTCCCATTCTCGTCTCAATGTATCATCGGCTATCTTAGCATAGACTAGTGTCATTTCTGGTGTAGAGTGGGCAAACCATTTCATAATGTGAGTAAGATTCATTCCTAGATTAATCAGCTCCACACCTTTGGTGTGCCGAAAGGCATGGTTTCGAAAATGATAGATACTTTCATCTTGATCCACAATGTTGTATCGTTTAGCCAAACGATTTAATGCTCGTGATATATTCCCACTACAAAATGGGTTCCCCTTACGTTTTCCTTTTGTATGAACGAATAAGTATCGATCAGGATTATTTTCTATAGTTGACATATCTTTAGTTTGTTCAATGACAGCTTGAATAATTAGTGCTACATCTTTATCTATAGGAATACGATGTTGTTTAACATCAGTTTTGGGAATATCTCCTTGAAGATAATAGTTTCTGTTCGTATCAGTAATTAAGCAATTATAGTAACGAATATTGAGTATATCACTTATTCGCCATCCTGTAGCCATAAGTAAAATGATAACAGGAATATATTTCTTATCGCTATCTTTCATAGGGGGATTGAGTTCATCAGGATTATGACTTAATAACAATTCTAACTGACTCATTACTGAGTCAGGAATATATTTAATCTCATTTTCATTCCATCGTCTTTGTTTTGGGAAATCTTCCTTGAAGAACAAAGTGAAAACAGGTGTAGTAGGTGCTTTAGGATGTTCAGTACGTTGTAAGTAATCTATAAATACTTTTACTCCATACAAATAATCCGCTTTAGTTCCTTCAGATAAATGGCCCAAATTATGGTTAACGTATAATAAATATTGTTCAATATGTGATCTTTGCAAATCAGTGATACCGTTCCAATTAGGATAATATTTTTGTAAGAACACTATAAAGTGTTTGATTCCTCTTAATATTGTTTGCAATGATGAAAAACTACGTGAAACCGTTGTAAACTTAGCATACTTTTTAACAGCTTCCCTATAGGATGGATGAATATCATGAAATGATATTCGATATTCAGCTTTACTTTTAGAATAGCGTACATTAGGAATATTTCTTACATCCCATATATCTTTTTCAAACTCTTCTCTTATGTCATAGAAATCAAACAGAAATTGATACGCTCGATTAAAAAAAGCAATAGCTTTACTTGAAATCTGTCCTTTTGAATTTGTGATGTTGACATTCCTATTAATTAAATAACTTTTGTATTTCATAAGACCACGTTCATATGGTATCTCTATAAAACTATGGATGTTAGGATAATGTTTGTTTAAAAAAGCAGCTAAATGTTTAAACGTAAATGAATAACTTAATAGAGTTCCAATAGTTACACTTCTATTTAATATTTCTATTGCAAAGAAATATTTTAACTCTTGTCGAATATAGAAAGAAAATGATGTGAAATCTATTCTTTTTTTATTTGATCGCCAAGATTCTTTGCTATCATATACTTCGAAGAAGTTATCCCTTAAATCCCACACATCGTTTATCCGATACCCCTGTAATAGCTGCAGTAATTCATCTTTTTTCTCTAATGTAACCTTCGGTTTATAGGATGTATTACTTACTATATTCATGATTCTCCTCGTCGTTCATCTTTTTTCTTCATTGCTTTCTCCCAATCTTCTTGTATATCTTCCATTGTGGGATGGACATACATTTGCATAGTAGTCTGTATATGAGCATGTCCAGCGCGCTTCTGAAGCGTTTCAGGTCTCATTTCTCCTGTCTTCCATAACTCCGTTATGTTGGTATGACGAAGCATATGAGGAGTTACTTCCATTTTAGTTTTTGTTTTCAAACGTTTGAAAAGGGACTGTACGCTTGCATAATCAAGTGGAGTTCCTTTCCGATCCCCTGTTAGTTTGATGAAAACAAAATCTGAATCTATCTCATCTGTATGTATCTCTAAAATATACCGCCGGTATAAATCAGCCAATTCTTTTGAAATATCTAGAGTCCGAGGACTACATACCGTCTTAATCTCAGCGCCATTAATCAATTCTCCACGATCCTGAATATGTATTTTTCTAATCGTAGGGACAATATCGGATAAATGAAGTGAAAGTGCTTCACCAATCCTCATGCCAGTTTCATATAAAAGAACCAGTAGAAACTTATCTCTGGTGTTACAACAAGCATCAATTAAGATTTGTACTTCATCCGGGGACAGTACTTTTAATGTCTCTTTTGAAACTTTTAGTTTGAGTATCTTAGTATCTTTCATTTTATTCTTAAAGGTATGATGAAGAAATCCCTTGAAATTCCCCCTTGAAGCTGAAGATTGCTTTTTTAATCGTTCTGATAAAGTTATCGAGTAATCTTCATGCCTCATAAGATAATCATAAAAAGCATAAATCTTGTCTAAATAGATATTAATTGTTCTTGCCTTACGCTTCTTTGAATTGTTACGAATACTTGTTACTTTCACATTCTGGAATGGATTTTGAAGCCATCTAACAAATTCAGCTAGCTCATCAATCCCCACATCTGTATAAGACAGTTCCTTTTGTTCTAAGAACTCAAAATAGAGTTTAAGTGCATAGCAGTAAGAACGAAGTGTATTACGTGCTGTACCTGTATTATCTTTATACTTTAGAAATTTCATCACAGGCATAATCATTTCCCTATACTGATTTACCAAGAGATAACGAATCTTATTATCGGAGATAATTACTTCCTCAACCTTCATCTTTTATTCCTCCTTTATCTGAAAAGACGTTTTCTTAAAGTACTTTATTTACGTTATTTTTTCAATATAGATATTTAGTAGATAAAGAAAAAAAAAGGAGCATTCCTGTTCGTTTAATACGTTCAGAACGCTCCTTAATTATAGTCTTGTTTTCCCGAAAAGGGGGAATAAGGACAGCGATACTTCATTTTTCCAAGGGGTCTTCTCGTGTTAAGCTGGTTAGAATAGCGTCTTTATTGATACTCTCAAGAATTTCCTCTATATTTACTACCGTTGGTGATTTACTAAATTCATAACGACCATAAAAATTGATATGTTGCCATGCAATTGGTGAAATATGCTGTAATATTTTCATCACAATCCTTGTATCTTTAGATTTTATTAGTAAGTTAGATAATATACTCGCATTGTAATAAACAATACAGTTGCTGAGCAGCCTACTACATTCATTCCAAATGTGCTGATCTTGTTCAGTCTTGAAACGGAGTTTCCCAAAGTTTGCATATGATACGGATCGACGTAATTTATGATAACTTTCTCCACGATTTAGTGATTTTTGAACATTTTGACGTAATGATAATGAATCAATATATTCTAAAAAATATAGACTTTTAATGATGTTATCATACTCCCATAATGCTCGCTTGGTTTGATTTTTTCGTGCATAAGAACTTAATTTTCGTACAATAACATTTTGAGTCGTCGTCTTTAAAGCAAGAGATACCATAATTCGTTTTATATTGTCCCATTCTTTTACAATGAGATCTGTATTAATTTTACGCACAGGTTTAATCAGTAATTCTTCATAATGGCTTGGATGTTGAAAACCATATAAATTTCGAGATATCGTTGCTTGAATATCTTTATATCTAGGTGCAAATTGGTAACCAAACAAATCTAAAATAGCAAAATTAACTTCATTCGTTCCATGTGTATCTGTAGAATGGATAGTAGGCTTTATATTGGTTGTATTATTGTATAAAATATCAAATACATAATGGCTTTCATGCTCATTTGCACCAATAATTCTTGCTTGAATTGGAATGTGGTTAGCCACCATTGTATAAGAAGTGATTCCTTTATTCATTCCAAAATATTTAGAAGAATGACGGGACTGTAGTGTATGAATCTGTGTTTCGTATTTTTGGCCATCACTACTTGAATGGATGAAATCATCAATGTTAAAATACGGGAAAATAGGAAGTTGACTTGTGGCATTACTGATACAATCATTAGCATCTTTTAATGTTTCTAATCGAATAAAATTAGCTGATGTAGTAGCTAATTTTGAAAAATCCATATCAGAGACTTCTCCCATTCTATATAACCCCATATTTGTTCCCCAAGCTATTAAACATGGAATAAGAGTATAATCATTTGCTTTTTGATTGGCATAGCGTCCCAGAATATGTTCAAAGTTATCTAGAAAATTGCATTGCTGATTTACAAAATACAGGATGCTTCTCATATCAACTTGTGGTAATACATCGAAAAAAGAATGATTAATAAGAGCTGAAGCTCGAGTATATGGAAGTGTCCAAGAATGATGATTTTTATGTTTTTTCACTTGAACATGTTTGTTTTTTCCAGAAGTAATCCTTTTATTAATAGAGATGATACGAGCGTCCAATTTGTTTTCAAGTTCTTTTAAATGTTGTTCGATGGGTTGTTGTAGCTTAGTTAAATTGAAATCTTGAATCATACTCTCTTTATGTACCCACGTATTTTCATCGACTAAATCATCTTCAAAACTTCTATACTGTATGCTATCTCTACAAAAAATATCTCCTGATTGTAAGCGATGCCATAAAGAATGATAAATTAAAAATTCATATCGATCTATTAGTAAACGTTTTGAATGCACATCATCTTTCGTGTAAAGGTAACGTTTGGTACCATTTTGTATAAAGGTTTGTGGAATATCTTCGATATCATATTTAAGTAAAGTTTTTCGTTTCATAAAAACTTCTTTTAAAAAATGTATTGCATCCATAAGAGGATCTTCAATATCTGTTGTAACAAAATCAATCGTCATAAAAATCGGACGAATTTGTCTCTTGAATTGTAAAGCTAATGTATCAATACGTTCCCAACGGAACGCTTTTTCATCTATCTTCGAAGTATTCAGGATTTGATTTGCTAGCTCGGTTAATCTAGGACGGTCTAGGATAGAAAATACCCGTCTTTGTATGTCTTTAAATACTGTATATTCGGAAATATTTTCATCTATTATAACCTGTAAAACATTTCCGACTTTCTTGAAATCTTCTTGGTTTTCTGTGTAATAGTTATATACTTGGTCTTTTGCAAAGGATACGATATCATCATTGTATTTTCTCATTTTATAAATAAAACTATTAATCAAATTATCATTCATTCTTTGGTATCGATAAAAAATAAAGCACAATAAATAAAGATTTATAAGGGATTCATTAAACCTTTTTAATTTATATACGGAATAATATTCTACTAAAGAAGCGTAATATTTAATACTTTCATTAGAAATTTTTAGTTGTGGCAAAATTGAATTGGCCAGTTGAAAAAGAGGATACATTTCTTTCCCATATTCAATTTCTCGTTTAATTTCATTCATACTAAAGTCTTTAGGTTCATGTTTGATTCGAGTAATCTTATATAAACCAGAAGGATTATATAATAATTCTTTTAAATGCTGTTTATCCGTCTCGGATAGCTGTTTTTGTATAATCCTTATAAGGCGTTTTTGTTCATATGTAATAGCATTTCCTATAACCTCTTGTATAAAGCTATAACCAGGAATAATAATTCGTTTAGTAGTTAAATAATTTATAAGCTCGCGAAAAATAAAAATTGGTTTCCCACTTATAGCTGCAGCTCTACGAGCTTGTTCTTTTAAATCTAGTCGAGATTGTGAATCACAAAGACAATAGTTAAATCGCTTGAGAATAAGTTGTTGTTGATTTAGCCTAGTTTTCTTATCAATAGATCCAAAATCTGAGAACTCAGCATTATTGAAATGGACTTTAAGAATATATTGAATCTCCTCTTTCACTTCACATAGGTTAAATTGAAAAAATAAATGCTTTGACTTAAAGTATCCAAGTTGAAGAATGAAATAAATTTTAGATTTTATTGAGCGTAAAGTATATAACAATTCAGTTTCCATTTGAGAAAGAGCAAAATATTGTACGCGCTCTTTAGTTGTAAAAAGAGGTCTACTATAAAGTTGATTTATTTCATCTGTAGTTAAAATAGTTAATCTTTTTTGAATATTCATATTCAATCGTTTTCTACATCTCCTTATGAGTTATAGTTATAATAGATTACACCATGTCAAAAAGTATACTTTTTGACATGGTGTGTTTGAGTAGGTTTTAATATTTCACAATTATAACATAATTATTTTTGAAATATGTCATTAGAGTTGTATAGAATTTGACATTAAAGTGTAATAATTATATCTTATAACCATCAAATTTTTATAATTATAGATTTTATGTGGGATTTGAAATGGGGAAGGAATACATAATGAGAAAATTCTTTTATATTAGAGTAAGTAGTAAAGATCAATCTATTGAGAGACAACTCGCAACCGCAACAGAGATCAGTATTCCTGAAGAATACATCTTTATAGAAAGAGCAAGTGGAAAAGATTTCAAACGTCCTGAATATCAACTTATGAAACGTATGTTGAGAAAAGGCGATCTTTTATATATTCAATCATTAGATCGTTTGGGAAGAAATAAACAAATGATTTTAGACGAATGGCAAGAATTAATTAAAGAAAAAAAGATTGATATCGTTGTGTTAGATATGCCACTTCTTAACACTATGAAATATAAAGATTTAAATGGAATTGAAACTCTTATTTCAGATTTGATTTTACAGTTATTAAGTTATATGGCTGAAGATGAAAGAAAAAGAATCCGCGAACGACAAAAAGAAGGAATTACAATTGCACTTCAAAAAGGAGTTAAATTTGGCCGCAAAAAAGTTGAAATTGATGATAATTTTAAAGGAGCTTATCAAGAATGGAAAAATCATAAAATTACTGCAGTAGAAGCCATGCAAAGAGTAGGCATGAAGAGTAATACATTTTATAGAAGAGTTAAAGAATATGAACATAATTTGGAAGAAAAGAAGCTTTCTTAAATAGAAAAGCTTCTTTTTACATACTACCCTATTTCAAGAGAAATTATTAAAAGTCAAATAAATCCCCTTTCAATAATTTGATTTTTCGTTATTTTTTGTCAGTTATGTGTTATAATGATAATGTACATGTAAAATGGTTTGAAATATTAGTATAGACTCATTCAGGAAAAGCGCGTTCTACAATAGAACGTGCTTTTGTATTATACACCTAAATAATCTCAATAATAAGAATATTGATTATCAATTTTATTAGAAACGCAATGATGTAAAATGACATTAAGCTAAACTTTTCTTTAAATCTTTACCCCTAACAAAGATTTAAAGGTTCTTCTATGTCTTAATATAAAATATAGGAAAGGAAGGAGTTCACTCTAATGAAGATTGCACTCCTTCCTTTATTATGGTTCTTTATATAATTAAAACTATATATTAATTATAATTAATTTGTTTATCTAATAACCTATTATACTATTAATAAATCATTCATTATATACATAGTAATATAACAAAGCTGACATTCACTCTTTATGTATAGAGGGGCATTTTCTACATATATTTTTAAAATATTCACTATAATAAAAGAGGAAAGAATACATCCTTTAAAAAATATATACATATACCCATGCTAAGGAGTGTGATGCCTTTGAAACAGTTTAAAGAAATTTTAGAAAAAGGGGCCATACCTATTGGCCAGTCCGATATATTAGGAAAATCACTGCGGCAATTTGATGAGATACAATATGAAAATGAAACATATCTTATTATTTGGCATCCCATTTATAATGAATTTGTCGGTTCTCATGAATCAGGGAATTGGATATCTCATACCGATTTACATAAAGCTGTTTGGATCAGAAATTTAAAAGAAGCATTTGTTACGAAAAAATAAGAAAAGGTTCTAACAAAAAAGTTAGAACCTTTTCTACATACTTTCTAGGGATTTCGTAAAAACGAAAGTAAATATAGTATACCATAAGTACAAAAACATTTATTTGAAAAGATAGTAAATTCCTCTTATTATTGCTGGTTAATGTCCGCTAACACTTTATTTCATGATTTGGTTCTATTGTCACACAGATCAATGTTACCAAAATATTTACTACAACTCCTTTTAAAAATGTACTGCACAATTGTATTGAATGATACTTTTCAGTCCATGACAGTAACTCTGGCGCTCCATCTACAAAAAAATCCTATTTTTTCTTATTCCCCCTTTTCGAGAAAACAAGACTATAATTAAGGAGCGTTCTGAACGTATTAAACGAACAGGAATGCTCCTTTTTTTTTCTTTATCTACTAAATATCTATATTGAAAAAATAACGTAAATAAAGTACTTTAAGAAAACGTCTTTTCAGATAAAGGAGGAATAAAAGATGAAGGTTGAGGAAGTAATTATCTCCGATAATAAGATTCGTTATCTCTTGGTAAATCAGTATAGGGAAATGATTATGCCTGTGATGAAATTTCTAAAGTATAAAGATAATACAGGTACAGCACGTAATACACTTCGTTCTTACTGCTATGCACTTAAACTCTATTTTGAGTTCTTAGAACAAAAGGAACTGTCTTATACAGATGTGGGGATTGATGAGCTAGCTGAATTTGTTAGATGGCTTCAAAATCCATTCCAGAATGTGAAAGTAACAAGTATTCGTAACAATTCAAAGAAGCGTAAGGCAAGAACAATTAATATCTATTTAGACAAGATTTATGCTTTTTATGATTATCTTATGAGGCATGAAGATTACTCGATAACTTTATCAGAACGATTAAAAAAGCAATCTTCAGCTTCAAGGGGGAATTTCAAGGGATTTCTTCATCATACCTTTAAGAATAAAATGAAAGATACTAAGATACTCAAACTAAAAGTTTCAAAAGAGACATTAAAAGTACTGTCCCCGGATGAAGTACAAATCTTAATTGATGCTTGTTGTAACACCAGAGATAAGTTTCTACTGGTTCTTTTATATGAAACTGGCATGAGGATTGGTGAAGCACTTTCACTTCATTTATCCGATATTGTCCCTACGATTAGAAAAATACATATTCAGGATCGTGGAGAATTGATTAATGGCGCTGAGATTAAGACGGTATGTAGTCCTCGGACTCTAGATATTTCAAAAGAATTGGCTGATTTATACCGGCGGTATATTTTAGAGATACATACAGATGAGATAGATTCAGATTTTGTTTTCATCAAACTAACAGGGGATCGGAAAGGAACTCCACTTGATTATGCAAGCGTACAGTCCCTTTTCAAACGTTTGAAAACAAAAACTAAAATGGAAGTAACTCCTCATATGCTTCGTCATACCAACATAACGGAGTTATGGAAGACAGGAGAAATGAGACCTGAAACGCTTCAGAAGCGCGCTGGACATGCTCATATACAGACTACTATGCAAATGTATGTCCATCCCACAATGGAAGATATACAAGAAGATTGGGAGAAAGCAATGAAGAAAAAAGATGAACGACGAGGAGAATCATGAATATAGTAAGTAATACATCCTATAAACCGAAGGTTACATTAGAGAAAAAAGATGAATTACTGCAGCTATTACAGGGGTATCGGATAAACGATGTGTGGGATTTAAGGGATAACTTCTTCGAAGTATATGATAGCAAAGAATCTTGGCGATCAAATAAAAAAAGAATAGATTTCACATCATTTTCTTTCTATATTCGACAAGAGTTAAAATATTTCTTTGCAATAGAAATATTAAATAGAAGTGTAACTATTGGAACTCTATTAAGTTATTCATTTACGTTTAAACATTTAGCTGCTTTTTTAAACAAACATTATCCTAACATCCATAGTTTTATAGAGATACCATATGAACGTGGTCTTATGAAATACAAAAGTTATTTAATTAATAGGAATGTCAACATCACAAATTCAAAAGGACAGATTTCAAGTAAAGCTATTGCTTTTTTTAATCGAGCGTATCAATTTCTGTTTGATTTCTATGACATAAGAGAAGAGTTTGAAAAAGATATATGGGATGTAAGAAATATTCCTAATGTACGCTATTCTAAAAGTAAAGCTGAATATCGAATATCATTTCATGATATTCATCCATCCTATAGGGAAGCTGTTAAAAAGTATGCTAAGTTTACAACGGTTTCACGTAGTTTTTCATCATTGCAAACAATATTAAGAGGAATCAAACACTTTATAGTGTTCTTACAAAAATATTATCCTAATTGGAACGGTATCACTGATTTGCAAAGATCACATATTGAACAATATTTATTATACGTTAACCATAATTTGGGCCATTTATCTGAAGGAACTAAAGCGGATTATTTGTATGGAGTAAAAGTATTTATAGATTACTTACAACGTACTGAACATCCTAAAGCACCTACTACACCTGTTTTCACTTTGTTCTTCAAGGAAGATTTCCCAAAACAAAGACGATGGAATGAAAATGAGATTAAATATATTCCTGACTCAGTAATGAGTCAGTTAGAATTGTTATTAAGTCATAATCCTGATGAACTCAATCCCCCTATGAAAGATAGCGATAAGAAATATATTCCTGTTATCATTTTACTTATGGCTACAGGATGGCGAATAAGTGATATACTCAATATTCGTTACTATAATTGCTTAATTACTGATACGAACAGAAACTATTATCTTCAAGGAGATATTCCCAAAACTGATGTTAAACAACATCGTATTCCTATAGATAAAGATGTAGCACTAATTATTCAAGCTGTCATTGAACAAACTAAAGATATGTCAACTATAGAAAATAATCCTGATCGATACTTATTCGTTCATACAAAAGGAAAACGTAAGGGGAACCCATTTTGTAGTGGGAATATATCACGAGCATTAAATCGTTTGGCTAAACGATACAACATTGTGGATCAAGATGAAAGTATCTATCATTTTCGAAACCATGCCTTTCGGCACACCAAAGGTGTGGAGCTGATTAATCTAGGAATGAATCTTACTCACATTATGAAATGGTTTGCCCACTCTACACCAGAAATGACACTAGTCTATGCTAAGATAGCCGATGATACATTGAGACGAGAATGGGAAAAGGCACAAAAGAAAAAAGGACCTCTCCTTCGTGTAAATTTAGATAATGGTCAAGTAAATGAAATGGCCATGGACGAAGACTTGATCCATTGGGAATATATACGCAGTAATATCGAGGCTATAAGAGTACCACTTGGGTTTTGCCTGGCTTCGAAGAAGGAAGGTTGTCCTTATGTTGTAACCCCATGTCTGACATGCCCAAACTTCTGTACAACCCCTGACAATCTGTGTGACTTTGAAAGAGAAATCCGGCGAGTGGAAGAACATATTCAGATGACACAAAACTACCCAATTTACAATGAGAAAACCAAGGAACAATTGGATAACCTCATCAAAATTAGAAACCAACTTGTCGAAGGCAAGTCTCATCGGGGGGAGAGTGCTAAAAAAATTCTCTTTGATGCTCAAATTATTAAAGAAAAAGGTGTATCATCATGAAACATAAACGATCTACAGATGCTATTGTAGCCTTGGCTAAAAAGAAGCGAGAAGAAACCCTACAAAAGGTTGAGAAAGCAATTAGACAACTGATTAAAGAGAATAGACGTATTAATTTCAACTCTGTCTCCGACTTCGCAGAAGTGTCCAAGTCTTACTTGTATAGTCATACTACCCTTCGTGAACGAATTGAAACGCTTCGTAAACAACAGCAACGAGCTGTATCTCCAAAATTCGAAAAACGGAAAATGAGTGATGAAAATAAAGATGCAATGATTCAATTATTACGGGATCGAATCAAGGAAGTAGAGTACGAGAATAGGCGATTAAAGGATGAAAACAAAAGACTACAAGGAAAAATGTATGAACAAATTTAATGAAATAAGGCTCTTACTTTGTGGTCATATCCACAAAGTAAGAGCCTTATATTTTCTGTTTATTTTTCATTTTAGTCTTGATTTCTCGAAGGGATGGGCAAAAACACCCTAGATACATATAAATGAAACTTCCTTGTATGAGGATAATTGAAAGAGAGATTATAATTATATGTATATATCCATTCCTTTCTTTTTTAAATTCATCTAGTTGTCTATAATATTTCCGATTACTAATTTTCGGTTTCATATGTACCCTCCATAAAGAAAATACGAAAGTATTTGAATAGCAAGTAGGCATTGGCCTACTTGCGTTTTTATGTTTTTTGCTTTTCCGGTTCGTCCAGCATGTGCCTTGGCAAACACAGGAGGAACTTACAGAGAGTAGCGTGAGCGTACTCTCTGTAGTTATCCCTGTTTTTAATGCTGTGAGCGACACATATCTCCTTGTTAGCTTCTGAAACGCCTGTATAGGCTTTCAGAAGGTTATAAGGAGTAAGTGCCACCGCCCAAAGGATCTATAATGTTTAAATCTTTAAAGGTTCTCAATCTCCTTTATATTAGATTTCCTAACCTCTTTTAATACAGATGTAACAACACCCAATTGTTTAGTGAATTGGTGAGATTGCAATATAACATCATCAACAGGAGCAACAATAACTTTCTCTTCAACCATATTTTCTAAAGCTACTAATACATCATTTAAAGTTCTTTTATCACCTAAAACCACTCTATTTGTTTTAATGTGCCAAATAATATTTTCTAATTTATTTTTCACTTCCATATTTCCGTACCTTTCTATACAAAATTTAAATTGTATTAAAACTCTGTAAAGATCCTTCTATTTATTGTTCATTTTCAATAATATAGTATCCTTGGCTAGAAATTGATTTTATACGCTGTAATTCATCAATTATCCTTGCATTTAATTCTACTATGGTTCTACTTCCCCCATTCCGTCCATCGAGATCATCTAACTCCCATAGCAAACTTTTCTCACCATCAAAACTTTTAAATTCTGGGTTAATTCCTTCTTTTAAAACTTTTATGGCATCTTCACAAGCATGAACTAGATCTTCAGGCGAAACTAATTCTAATTCCTTTGAGTTTGGAGGTTCAAATTGACTATATATCGGAATATGTATTCCATAATTTTCGTATACAGCTCTTAATATCCCACTTGTTGCGTAAGTAAATCTTAATTCGCCTTGATCAAAATATCGTATCATCTTATTAAAATCATTTTCTTCATGTTCTACGATTTCAAATTGTTTGAAATAAGTCCAAGTTACCCCCATAAATTATTCCTCCCTACGTTTTCTACAAAATTCAGATTGTATTAAACTCTATAAATTAACGCCTTTGGCTACTATCTTATTTACTACCTTTTTTTTGAAAAGTTTAGTTAGTATTTTCATCTTTTGAAACTCATATTCTACTGGTTTATCCCATTCTTCATAGTAAACTTGGATATTAATAATCTCACTTACAATTTCCGACAGAACCTGTTCGATAAATGCTCCAATAGGTTTTTTGTTGGAATGATTTTTATCTGCATAGTTTTTTAGGCATGCAATGAATGTCCACTCTAGCCCTTTTAGATTAGTAAAATACGTACTATCAGTTTTCCAATCTAAAGGATCTGTTTCCAAATCCAGTTCTCCTGCTTTAGTCCAACTCCCCACCTCATTACATCTGTTTTGAATAACTTCCCTACTTAATGGAATCAAAGTGCTTCTTTCGATATCATAATATTCTTGAAGAAACGGATATTTATCAACTGCTATGTGCCAATCACCATCATTAATTAATTCAACTAATTCTTTGTATTCTACTTTAATAATTACTTTCCCCCGAAATGCTGTATACATTCCCATTTCATCACCCCATATTTATATATAACTAACTGTGTATTTGTAGAATTGATTAAGCTCACTAAAATAAGGATTTTATAAGATGTGTCCTATCTCTCATTTTAGCAAACTCCCTTCATCATAAAATTCGAATAAATGGTTTAATTTCCGAATAACTTAGTGTTATAATGCTAGAGGTGAATTAATATCATTTCTACAATATCATAAGAGTTCTCAAGAGTTCAGCCCCTCAATGCGCACCATTAGGGGCTGAACTCTTTTTTGCATGAAAGGTAAGATTTTGATACTTCACGCTTACACATTTATAAGGAAAATCTATTAAATTTGTAACCACTCCTTTGTAAGAATGGTCTTTAACAAACTAAATTTAGAGGTCTTTTTATCAAGATAATGTATGTTAGCACGATCTGCATTGTAGCCCTTTATACATAACTGTATCTTCTCTTGAAATGAATTAGTTTTAGTAGATGCTTCATATATAACCTCACATCCAACTTCCTTGTTATCCTTATATAAAACTACAGTATAAATGTTATGAATTTCCTTCACACTGATCCCCCCCTTAATTACAAAGTAATGTAACAATATCTACTGCTGTTTTATCTGCTACTTGATAATACATTTCTAAGCCACGTCTTTGTGATTTTAATACTCTTGTACTTTTTAATTTTGCTAGATGAACAGATACAGTAGATTGTGGTATATCTAATTGTGTCTGTATTTGAGTTACATTGCTGATCTTACATGAAATAAGGTATCGTACTATTTGAAGACGGATGGGATGCCCTAGAGCCTTTAGCATATCTACTGATTTTTCTGTTACAGTTTGTGAATTTCGTTCCATAAGTTTCATATTATTCATTCCTTTTATATTAATTTTGTAATGTTATTAACTAATAATCTTGTAATCATTTGTTCTATAAATCTTCTAATCTATTAACATAAAGTATTCATGAATACTTTATGTTAATAGAACTTACAATCTTTTAATATTAATAATTACATTATACACTAAATATAGTTTAAAATAAACAACTTTCTAAACTATATTCAGTTTATTTTTGGCATCATAATTAAAAGGACGAGATATAGTCTCGTCCTTTTAATTAATCACAACTTGAGCTATTGTCACTGCTACTATCATTATAGTTATTTGAAGAAGTATCAGGTGAACACATCCCACTTGATTTGTCTGATCCATTATCAGCGTCTAGTATTATGTTATTAATAGTGCTTGCTGTGATTAAGGGATCTACTAGATCACTAGCATTTCTATGTTTTTTTTCCTCAGTAAAATGATGTACGTGTGAGTGTCTATTAGAACGTCTAACCATATTGGTTTTGTCGCTAGATATTTCAATTTCTTTTTTATCCATGCTTACTTTACAAGATTTTAAATTTTTATCTTTCATATAATTTACAACTTTATCTACGTCTTTTCCCATAATAGGTTCTTCCTCTTGTTTAAAAAAGAGCGACAATCCCTTTGTAAAGTAATATCCCAATAAAACAACGAAACCGAAGTAAACAAAAATTCTTATTATTAAAAACCAATCAAATGCTAGATTATCCATATTTTCATGATCCTTTCATGTAATTTTAATTTCATACTATTCAAATTCATCAATACGAAAATCCTCGTAAATTTTCGGTTTTTTCATAGTTGGTCTATTCCCTTCAAATTCAACATTATCAGACCAATTTATTTTTACTTTTTTATAAAATTCTTCTAACTCTTTTGAAGTTAATAAAGACAATAAAAAACACAACTCACTTTCTACCTGAAGTAAACCTGAAGTAATATATCCTCTTTCATATTCATCTTTTTTACCTGCATTACTAATAAAATCATGCATACCTATTAAAGCAAGCATCCGATTAGTAAATTTACCACTATTTTCATCGTTATTAAAAGCTTCATATTTTGCAAACATATTATCATTCCTTTTTATTTAATTTTTTTGTGCAAGTGTATTAGACCAAATTACCTTGTGTGACATGAATACTACAAAAATAAAATAAATTACATATCCAATAGAAAAAAACATATAACTAAAAAATGTTCCTGCAAGGTCATTTGAAAAAATATCGAAAAGGGATCTAAAAGGAACATTACTAGGTTTCAGCATTTCTGGAAACAAATATAACCATAAAGCTATTGTAGAGATTGCTTTTAATATCAAATCTATTCCGTTCATCTTCATTTTCCACATGCTGATACTCCTACGATGTGAAAAAACAATATAAAAATTGAACAAACAATATATAAAAGCAATCCTAGTGTTTTGAAGAGCAATACAATACCTAATATCACAAATATAGGTATGATAATCATTTTGAAATAATCAGAAATTGCTGGTATGTGTACACCATAATTTTCTAACGCTAAAACTGAAATTGATTTTGAAGATAATATTGAATCTTGAGTGTATATAAGATTTAAAAAAATTATAACTGCACAAAAAATCACTAAATACTTCAATAACCAGAACTTTAACTCTTTTTTTACTCCCTTTCCCCACAAGGGATTGACTTTAAATATTACTTCTCCTCTCACTTTCGTCCCCTCATTTCCTAATAAAATTCAAATTTGATTAAACTCTACTATCTAATTCAGTAGGCTTCAAAAATTAGCGAAAAAAGCATAATTATAAAAATCAAAAATATTAAAAAATAAACACATGAAATTCTCATATCATCTCTATTCATAGTTTTTCCTCACTTAATACAAAATTCAAAATCTATTACAGTAATATCTTTATGTTAGACTGTCCATATTTCTTTTAATTTTTATAGCCTTAATGAGCAAGATAATATTTGTTAATGCATAAATCCAAGGTATCACCTGATCAATAAGTATAGTAGACCACTCTGGAATCTTTACTGTATTATGTAAATAATTACTCAACATCATAGTAAGAAGACAAGCTAACGTACTAATCATTATGGACTTAAAAGTTTCATCTAGTTGTATTTTTAAAATTGTTAATTCTCTTTTCTCCATAAATCTCACCTCACTACAAAATTTCAATTATATATTGGGTGTTATTCAGCTTCTTCATAGTCAATACAAACTACTTGATCTTTATTAACTTCAAATACATTTCCTTCTTGATGATCTGCATTATTGTATAAAACGCTCTTATTTAATGTCCTTTGAAGAAGGAAATTGTCGTAAATCTTTTTTTGTGCTTCTTCAAAATCTTTAACATCTAAATTGGTAGCCCTTGATTCACCACTACTCATATTGAAAGTTACTCTTATTTTTTTCATAACGCATTCTCCCTTTATATAAAATTCAAATTGTGCTTCCTTATTTAAGATTTCTGTAATAGCTTCTTTCATTTTATACATTGCTTCTTCAGCTTCATTACGCTTTAGAAATACATACATATCATTTTCAAAATCAAAATGTTCTACGTTTATCAAATGAGATAAATGTCCTGTTTGTGAAGCCATAACTTCTTTATTTCTATAACTCACAAGTTTTATCTTGAAATGTTCTTTCTGTAAATATTTCAAGATGAAATTTTTACATTTAATTTCAAAGGCTGGCTCATATATTTTAACCATGTTTTGAATCCTTTGTTTGAATTCATCATTAAAATAATGAACTTTAATATTAAGTACATATGGCTTTTCTAATGTCCTATTTACTTCTATATCAGTTTCTAATTTATAAAAAGTATGCATTTTCCAACCTGCCTTTTCTAATGAAATTCAATTGATGAATTTCATTATTTTCGTTTCCTTCCTATAAAAATCAACTTTTTACACTATTACATCCAGTATTGCTATAGAAATTGCGCCTGCCATATATACCATACAACCAGTTAATGCAAACATCATAAGAAATGTATTATTCTTTTCACTATGTCCATTAAGCATTCTATAAAGAACACTAGTGTTAAATCCTAATAAACATATAACTACAGGTACACCAATATACCACTTCCTTAAAGGAGCAAATATTCCCGCAACCACCTCTTGTATAGCCATTTCATTCGTTAGTCCAGTTTGTTGTAATAAATCACCCATTGATGATAAAGCAAGTAACATTAAAACTATAAATCCAAATATACTAAAAAACTTACTCATTTTATATCCTCCTAGTTCTAAATAAAATTTGATTTTAAGAGAGTTCTTTAATTCTCCACACTCCCTCTAGTTGGTACTTACTAACAAGGTATTTTAAGAAATCAAAATAACTTTGTCCTGATTCTTTAAAGTCCCATGTTTCATCTAAAAGGGTAGTAATTACATTAATTTGTCCTCTAACGAAACTGGATTTTACATGATATTTTCCATCATTTTCTGATTTTTCTATTCTGATAAACTCATTAATCCGTTCAGTAAGCATTTCTCTAATAGCTTTTGAGGATAGTATAACTTCCGGTATTTCCATACTCATATTTTCTAAATTAAAATCCTTAGCTTCTTGCTTATGATAATTAACTTTCTTATTGGGGTTTTGTGCATTAAAAAACTCCCTATTAAACTCTCTCAGTGTATTCAATTCTTCAGTTGAACAATGCTTCCATACCATACCTTCATCTAGTCCCATTTGTTTCTCATTACCTAGAAATCCTTGTCCCCTTGTTTCTTTCACGATCTTTTCTAAGGCTTCCAATATATCATCTACTCGCCTTGTTTGCCCTAAACTCTCTCTATTATTTTCAAGAAACCTCATGTATCTTTCTAAGCTTTTTAAATTCGTCAAATCATATCAACCCTTTCATTTTTTATTTGAACTATTACTAGTAAATACACCTTCAGCTTTTAAAAACTTTTCAAGAGCATCATATAATTTCATTTCATTGTTATTACAATAATCAACATTATCATGAAGAACGCTTGCTTCCTCTAATGTATCCAATTTACACCATAATTGGTGAGACAGCTTATGTATATCCTTACGAATTTCTTCAAGTTTTTCCATCTAAATTCCTCTCCTCATTTAGTATTCATGAATACCCTTATTTATAAGTTATATAAAAATCCACTTATCTAACTGACTATCTTATTATATCATATTTTATTAATAAAACAAATATAGTTTATAAATAAAAATAATGTAAACTATATTTGTTTTAAAAGGGTGGGCGGTGGGTATTGATATAGAGAATAAGCGTAGCTTATTTTCAATGCCTTTATATAAAAAATGAGAACAAGATTTTCTATCTCATTCTCATTTTTTATAACTACTTGATATATTTTCTAAATCTAAATTTTTCAATATACATTTTTTAAGCATAGGCATAACAAGTTCTAAATTTAAAAATACCATAAATAAAATTTTGTATGTAGGAATCGAACATTTTACAAGTACCGTCCATAACAAATTAAGAATATAGTTTGTTATAGTTGCATTCGTCACATGGTTAAGATCCACCAAGAAACGTTCTATTATCTCTACATTAGAAATCGGCATTACACATAAAAAAATAAAAGACACAAACAAAGTAACCACAAAAGGTTTAAAAATAATATTAGTTATTGTTTTTTGTAAGCTAAATATAATGACCACCTACTTTGTTAATTTTTTCATTTTGATATATAAGAGAACAGGATACATCGTAACAGTTATTCCCTATCTTATATCTTATTTATTATATAAAAAACATACAATAAATATAGTTTAAAGTAAATATTTTTTTAAAACACATTTAGTTATATTCATAAATAAAAATGGAATCATTAGATTCCATTTTTATGCTCGTTTTAATCTTTTCTTCGGCTCTTTCACAGTTCTACTTAATACATCAAAGGCTTCTTGAATCATTTGTTTTTCATCTTCTTTTCTTTGTAAGTACAACTGATACTCTTGAACCAATTCTTCCGCCCAATCTTCAATTTCTTTATCTTGGTTTGGTTGATATTCCATGACATTACTGAATACAGGAATATCAGCATATCTTTCTTCATAATTAAATTCATCGGCTGTTTCATCTTTTAATTCATAAACAAATCCTTTTAAAACTTTTTTCCCATTTTCCATATCATGAATTAACTCAACCATAATTTCAGTTTTGTCATCATCTAAAAATACTTTTCCTAATTGCATTATTTAACACTCCTTTTAAAATAGTTTTTCTAAATCTAACTCTAACTGAAGGAGATCACTTTCTATTATAAATGAATCTTCGCTTTTTATATATTGTCCACCTTCTGTAAGTTTATAAACATATGCTTTGTTTTCGAACTGATCCAGTATCCAATATTCCTTTACACCATTCTTTTCATATAATTTTACGTTCTCCACTAGATCTTTATCCATATTAGAATGAGATAATACTTCTACAATTAAATCCGGTGCGCCCACAATACAATTTTCTCTTACTATATTATGATCAGAAACAACAACTGAAAGATCAGGTTGAGGTTTGGCATGTCCAAAACGTCCTTTTACATTTCTTAAATAGACAGTGTAGGGCGCAAAAATACTGACATGCTTCATTTCTAATTGTTTTCTTAATTCATAATATACATTCCCTAATATTAATTGGTGCTTTGTACTAGGTGTTTTATGCTGATTAAAACTCATGTGCATATTCCCCCATAAAATCATTTTTTCATTTGGCTTTTCGTAGAAACTTTACTTTACATACTACCAATAGTATAATTCTTATTAAGATAATAGCAAAAGACAAGTTGCAACCTTGCCTTTTGCCAATGCTGTTTAGAGTGTGAGGGTCGATTCTTGCACTCTTTTATTTATGTTCAATGAAGTCCATATACATTTCACATTTCGGGCATTTCTTTTTGGGTATGATTTCACTACTCCAATCACCTTCCTTGCATTCTTCACACACGTATTCAATAAAAATAAACTCCCTATGCTCGTGTTCCTTTTTCTTTTTATTAATAGTGATATTGAACATATGCATTTGCTAAAAACCCCAAGTAATGATTGATATCTCTATTATAAAAATCTATTTTTCGTAGTTGCTTTTCAATTACTTTTTGTTCTCCTATTGGTGCTTGTTTAATCATATCTATAACAATTTCATTTTCAATTACATGTGTAAGTCCTTTATGTTTAATAACAAAAATATCACTTGGAATGTGCTTTTCTTCAAAAAAGCGTTCAATAAATGTACGTGTTCTTTCTTTTACTGTATACATATTATTTCCCCTCCTTCGTTTTTCCGTCTTCAAATCCTAAATAACATGCTATAATCTCTAATTTTCGATTCATATTTTCTTCCCCTATCCATTCATATAATTCTTCTTCAATCTCTTGTCCTGTAACAACAATACTCTCACGTTGATCGCACATACTCGCAAACAATTCTATTTGTTGATTCGTATAATCCATAGCATTCTCCCAATCAGTGAATAAATGCACATGCTGTTTTGATTCTTCTAGATTCCATAACTCTTTTACAACAATAATTTCTGTATTTTTCATAGAATCTAATATATACCCTACATGCCATTCCTGATTTTTATCTGATTTAAAAATTAAATTTACTTCTCCATCATATGGATTTAGTTTAATAACCACGTCTTCATTCATTTCTTTAGCAAAAGCCTTATAACAAAAGAATCCAGCTTCATACTTTTGATATACAATGTCTTGGATCTCAAAAGTATTTTGTCTTTCCATAAATTCTTTTAGATCTTGAAAGATTTGTTCTTGCATGTTTTTTAATGTTTTCATGTTTTTTCTCTCCTTTTTTTGCATTTGCATTACGCAAATGATCTTCCCAAAGGGAATTATTTTTGCCATTTGACATGAAGCATGGAACGTCCGCATAGGGAAGTTGGCAAGGGTTTTAGCTGAAAAAATTTTATGTCCGAATTTTTTTATCGGAATAAAAATTTTTCAGCCCCTTGCCAATTTCCCTGAATCACTTAGCAAAAAACAGGTTAAACCGAAGGGGAAACTTTGACCTGTTTTTTGCTTAGTGATTCTGCGGTATGTTACAGTGCGTAGTGCAAATGCAAAAATAATATAAATCGAGTAGAGGGAAAATAAAGTAATTATTCTCGCCCCTCTCACACCACCGTACATACGGTTCCGTATACGGCGGTTCAGTTTATATTACAGTGTGAACTTTTAGATAGCGTTCTAAAGAAGAAGGGAATCCCCTCTTCTTTAGTCTTTGATTTGAGATGGCTCTTTGAACAACTTTCGATAACCCTATATATCGGAAGCCCTTTCGACAGTAGGTTAATCCCTTCGCTTCTTCCTCCGGAATCCCTAGTTGAACAAGCGATTTGATTTGTTTCTTCGGTACTTTCCATTGCTTCCAGATAATCACTCTAATTCTGGCGCGGAGCTTCTGGTCTACTCGCTCCAGAACACCTTTCATATTTGTACTCCTGAAGTAATTGACCCATCCAAATATCACTTGTTTAAGTTTCAATATTCGATAGTCTAACGGTACACTCCAGCTTCGTTTTGTCAGTTGGTGCAGTTTTCTTTGAAATTTTTGTACCGAGATTGGATGTGGTTTCGTTTGATATCTCTTATCCTTGAGGGTGTAATAATATCCAAACCCTAAAAATTTTAAATCTTTTGGCCGAGAGATTTTACTCTTTTCTGTATTGACTATCAAGCCTAGTTTCTTTTCTATGAATCTCACGATTGATTTCATCACTCTGCCCGCTGCCTTCTCACTCCTCACAAAGATAAGAGCGTCATCAGCGTATCTCACAAATTGAAGTCCTCTACCCTCGAGTTCCTTATCCAGTTCGTTCAACATAATGTTACTCAGTAAAGGGCTGAGATTGCCTCCTTGCGGAGTTCCGACTGGTGTTTCTTCATATTTCCCATTCACCATAACTCCACTGACTAGATACTTTCTTATGAGAGAAATGACGTCTCCGTCATGTATTGAGTTAGATATAATTCGCATCAATTTATCGTGATGAACTGTGTCAAAGAATCTCTCCAAATCAATATCTACTATCCAATCATATCCGTTGTTTAGAAATTCCAAGCTTTTAACAATTGCCATCTCACAACTTCTTTTTGGTCTAAAACCATAACTGAATTCACTGAACTGCTTCTCAAATATCGGGCTGAGTATTTGATGAATGGCTTGTTGAACGACTCTATCCACTACTGTTGGTATTCCCAGCTTGCGCATCTTGCCATTCTCTTTTGGGATTTCCACTCTTAAGGCAGCTTGTGGTTGGTATTTCCTTGTTCTAATGCGCTGACGTAGCTCGTCCTTGTGCTCTTTCAGATATTGCTTTAGTTCTTCGACTGTTACACCATCAACTCCACTAACACCTTTGTTTTTATAAACGCGTAAGTAGGCTTCATTCATATTTTTGTTGCTTAAAATTGCTTCTAAGAGTTCCACACTCGTTTCTCCTTTCCCTTCACGTAGTAAGTGACAACTCCATTTTGATTATCCTTTGAGATACGCTCATACTTTCATCATTAACATATTCGGAGTACGTCACTTACGCATTCATGGCGTTGAAACACTATAAACTGTTCGGCCCTTCATGAATTTGTTCCACTACTATGGCTTCGGCTGACTTCTTGCGGTTAACCATTTTCGACTGTACTGTTAGTACATCCGCAAGATCTCCCAGGGTAAGGCAGCTATCTTTCCTCTTTTACTCGCCTGATTTACTCTACAAAGTTACGCACATCTTTTGGACTTTAACTTGTTATGGAGCCTCATCCCTTTATAAAGCCTTCATATCAGGTTTCTGTTCGTCGAGCCAAGATTTTATTCCACGCTTCCTCCAGCCCTTACCTCACGGTAAGTACCTTGCGCTTCCTTAGTGGTTGGTCGATGTGTACCCCCACAGTGGACTTCCACCACCTAGATAGTTGCCATGCCTGGCACACATAAAAAAAGTAGGCGTTAGCCTACTCTCCGCTTTTAATCTTTTGTTTTTTTCGGTTCGTCCAGCATGTGCCTTGGCAAACACAGGAGGAACTTACAGAGAGTAGCGTGAGCGTACTCTCTGTAGTTATCCCTGTTTTTAATGCTGTGAGCGACACATATCTCCTTGTTAGCTTCTGAAACGCCTGTACAGGCTTTCAGAAGGTTATAAGGAGTAAGTGCCACCGCCCAAGCCTAAAAAAGCACTTCTTCTCCCTCTTAGAAAGAACAAGTGCCAATATTCTAATTATTTATCATAAAAAAATATCTACCCTACTTAATCATTAGGTATTTCAACAGATAAACTCGGTTTTGCTGGTGATGGTGTTTCTCCACCATTAAGTGACGCTTGTTTTAAACTACTAAAACTATTGATACTACATGCTAAAGTACCTACTAATACCATTCCTAATACAACTTTCTTTATTTTAATCATTATTTCAACGCCCCTTTTCTCAAATGTTTCTTGTCTGCATTGTTACTGATATAAAAGTATTTACTTGCTTTAACATGATCATCAGTTTCATAGAATTGAATGGCCAACATTTCGGCATATTCTTTTACGCAATCCCACATTCCTTCTTTTTCAAAATAAGAAATTGCATCTGTAACAACTTGTTCTAAACGTGCTTTAGGTAATTCTGTGACTAATTCGTTGATAACTGCAAAACGATGCTTATATTCTGCATTTCCTGATTGAATTGCGCTTTTCATTCCCTGTTCTATATGTTGTTTTGCTGTTTCAATATCACCTAATTTATAATATGCTCTCGCTAGAACAAATAATGCTTTATAATGGTTCGGAATTTTATTTACAATTTCAGAACTATGTCGAATAGCCAATTCATATAAATCTTCAATATGGTATAACCATCCTAAATTGTAACGCACCTTTATTAACAAATGTTCTTCATTATTCTTTTTGAGAACATCTATTACCTTATTCAGACATTCTTCAGCCCTTCCGAATTCCCGTAAATCTATACAAGCTATACTGTATAGGTTATCACATAATGCATGGTTGATTTCATATCCTATATGATTTGAAAACATTTCTTTAGCCTTTAATACATGCTGAATACCTTCAAATGGTTGGTATGAATGATAGTAAAAACTTGCCATTCTATATTCAAATTCAGCCTTTTCGATTTCATCAGGAATATAAATTAAAAGTTCTTCCGCTTTATCATAATGTGCTTTTGCATCATTGTAATTAGACAAAATTGTAGAATGTATTGCTTTAAAGAAATGATAATAGTAAGCCAAAAATAAATATTGATCTTTGATTCCCGAAATTTCTTCTACCTTTTCAAACGATTCCTTTGTAATATTAATTCCTTCTACTAACACTTTATATCTAAATTCAAGTAGTGAATAATAGAGTGAAAGATATTGATCTGTTTCAATCTCTTTTAAATTTTCTTCTATTTTCATTTTTAACTGATTGGATTTCTCGACATGATACAAACGGATTTCTTCATACCATTCATTCAATAATCTTATTAATTGCTCTCTTCCTTTTGTCTGAATGCTCATAATATCCCCCTTCTTTCTATATACAGTCTTAATTCGATAATAACAGGAATTGGGTACAATGAATTTTACTACAAGATTTCTCATAAATAAACAGAATATTCTGAAATAAAAAAAGACATATCCTATTTTTCTATCTAGGGATATGTCTAAAATGACGAATCATAACTATTATACCTAATTCTAGTTGTTTATAAAAACATTATGTTTACTTTGTATTGTTGCTTTGAAATATTGATTAACCGTCATGTATAATTCATATACAGGGTTATGGGTAGGTAAATATTCAAAAAAGGATGGAAGAATGTATATGATAAAAGAAATTCCATTTCAAGAAGGCGAAATAATTCTTTTTAAAGAAGCGGATCTGTGGAACGATTTGCTTGAAAGATGCAAAAAAGAAACAAAAACAATTAATATAGCAACATACAATTTTAATTTTAAGAATAAATACGAAAGATCCTTTTATAAGGAGTTATCTAAACTTGCTGATTCAGGAATTGATGTTAGCTTACTATATTCAATAATGACCTTTTCTAATGAGGATAAATTAGAGATAGAAGAAATATTTAAAAACTTCGTGTTATGTGCACAGCTAAAAACTAATCATTCGAAAATGTTTATTACAGATAATTTCGCATACATTGGTTCAGCTAATTTTAGTTTTAATAGTAACAAGAATTACGAATGTGGTGTTATTTTTAATAATAAAGAAATTGTTTCAAAGATACGGAGATTATTCATGGGGGAAATGCTTGAACAAAGCGAATTCACAAATGTCCCTACATCTTTTGATCCATTTTATTTTTTGCCTAGAATATTAAATAGTGTTGAAGAATTAAGTAAAGTAGAAAAAAAAGAATCTTTGTATATTGCTAGTAATATAGAAAACATAGCACAATTGCGTTATTTAGATTCTTTAGAGAATAATTTAAAAGAACTAGGTTTTCCAATACCTATACACTTTGACTGGTGGCAACTTCTTTGGGAACTTGATGAAAAGAAACCAATACCTGATATTACATTTAATAATTTCAAAAACTATCTCTATACGTTATCTCAATACTTAAACACTGTAATAGAATACGTTAAAGAACAGTATGAGAGCATCGGAAGACTGGAATTACTGAAGCGAATTAAAGTAATAAAATAAAATATAGACTTGAAATAAAGATCAATCAACCTTTATTTCAAGTCTATATTTAGATAAAACACCTATTTTGTTTGTTCCGCTTTAATAGTAGAAATAAGAGCGAATGTAATCACATCAAATAATTTCTCAGGGCAATTGGAAACGAAATGTGCAATTGCAATTTCTATCACTTCTCCAACTGTTTCTACATCTTTTGCTAACATTTTTATTCTTTTTCTTTCTGTTTCATCAATTCTCACATTCAATACGACTCTTTTATGTGAGACACTAACTTCTTGATGGATGATTTCTTTCAATTCCTTCATTCTTTTACTTTGTAAAAACGGTTTTAATGATGCTACATTATTTGTCTGTTTAAATACATCATCAATCATCATTTTCAAAAACTCAGGCTTATTAGTCGTTGATAATTCAGTAATGGTAGGGTAATTAAAATGTTTTATAATTAGAAATTCAGTAAACTTAGATCTCTTATATATCATGTAAGTTGCAAGGAAAACATAATTCATGACAGGATCTATTTTGTACGATTTGTTAGGTATTGTATTGTTTGTATCCATTTTTCCTACCTCTCCAATACATATAAAATAAAAAAAGGAAACAATAACGAGTTACTGTTTCCTTTAACAATCAATTAGTTCGATAAAAATCAAAGGTATTATAAGCATCCTCTATAATCTCAACAGTAACGATATCTCTTTTGATAATACCATTTTTCCATTTCGCTGTGAACATGAAGTAAATATTACCTTTTTCTAACTTCGTTCTCGGATCAGTCATGGATGGTTCAAAAATATCAAGATTATATATTGGATGACTTGAATTCAAAGGCTTTCTAATAATGAGATCCTGTTTGTTTACTTGCATTCCTTTGAATTCTAATGTAACAAATTCAATCGGATAATTTGTTACAATGGCTGACGTAACAAATTTTTCCCCTGATACAAATTGCTCCGGTAAATGGTTTAGCTTTTTATGAATTTCTTGCCACTCTTTTGTATGATCCACTTTCCCTTTAATACTAAGTGGTTCAGCTTTAAAAGAGACTTTCGCTTCTCCCTTTTCACCATGAGGATCTGTTACTGTTGCTTTAAATTCATACGTTCCATCTTTTATCGAATCTATTTTATATTGTAAGGTCTTCCCTGATATAGCTTTTTTTTCTTCAAATACTTTCTTCCAGTTTCCTTGATTCTCTTTCATTTCTAGTATAACTTGTAGCTTTTCTTTATCTCTAGGATCTTCATCACTCGGTAACATTTCTAAAGTGACATTATCTCCTTCAAATACTGGATTAGGGTTATATTTCAATTCAATTTTAGGTACTGTATTTACATAAGGAGTAGTGGAAACTTCATTGTCATTTTCATTTATCTCTTTAATCACATTTTCATCGTCCACTTTTGCTCGGAATGTATGATCCCCTGAATCTTCAGCCTTAAAGGTAAAATATTTTGTAGCTTTTTCTCCTTTTTTCATGCTCTTAATATCTATTGTTTGTAGCTTTTTATTGTCTTGGTAGAATGCTATTTTAAATGCTTTTACATCTAATTCACCATCATTAATAAAGTCTACTTTCGCCTTATATTCTTTGCCTTTAACTAGATGATTAATAGCTTTGTTATTTGAATCTAAAATAGTAATAGATTGCGCTTTTAAGTTTGTCGCTCGAATATCTCCAACATACTCAACTTCTACATCCCATTTTCCACTTGTATCATATTCATTCCAATGATCAAATACTTCCTTAGAAAGTTTACCTTTATAAGTTGCCTTTCCAGTGAAATCTTTGAGAATATCAGGCAAGTTAAATGTTCCTCTATATTCCTGAGCATATCTATATCCTTGCACTTGCTTTATATAATCAATCCATACGCCTTTACGATATCTATTAGTCCTCCCTGATTCTGATTTCCAACGATAACCGAACTGTGCTGTTTTATAATGCCATCTTGGATCTTCAGCATCTTGTACGTCCCATTCATCCCATCCCCAATCCTCAACTATCCAATTCTCCTTATCAGGCTCTAATCCGTAATATGTATCAGGTTTAAGGGGTTTAGAATCACTGAAGTTATACATATCACCATAATAAGTATACGGGTTATATGACATAAATCCTAAACGACTATTTCCAGCACCATCATAGTATTCAGCTCGTCCTTCACTTCGGCTCTGTATCCACATTCCTTTAGAATCCACCGAATATTTATCACCCGATTGAGGAACTTGGAAATTAAGAGTTTGTCCACTTCTTTCATCATAATAGTTCTTCGATATACTAGATGGTGCTGGCGCTTGCCACGAATACCTTCTAAATATGTTGTCTTCCCAATGTCCATCTAGGTTAACAGTTCTATTTGTTTCCCAATTTTTTGACCACTCAACATTTCCCACTAGAGGGATTTTCCCTTGATATCCATCTTCATTAATCGTCACTTCTTTTGGCACTAACGATTGATCATTAGTATGGTAGGTGTTACTAACTGTTTTTGTAAACTCTTTGGTTTCTGTTCGATAGATACTATCCTTATGATGTACCTTTTCTTTTGGTGTTAATTTAATACGTGTAGCCTTTAGAATACCGGTTTGACCATCTTGATCATAAGTGATGCTATCAGGATAATCACCGTATTCTTGATTTGGATAGGGAACAATTTTCGGATTTTCCCAACGCATATCTTTCTGAATTTCACCATAATGTATCCATCTTGTAGTTTGTTTTTCAGCATGTGCTTCTTTGACAGGATATTGAAATATGCTACTTACTATGAGAGAAGACAAAGCAACTTTTAATACTTTATGTTTCATGATATCTCTTCCTAACTTTTAAATTTCACTTGTTAAAATAAGGAGAAAATTTATATCCGATTGCAAATTCTGTATATTGATCGGAGCATTCTTTATAAGCTAATAAATCTATTTGCTCGCTAGGAGGTTCGATATTAATAGTAAGTCCCCTGTTTTTTAAATCTTCTATATCCCATACCTCCACTTCAAAGGCAATATCCATAATAGGGGTACTATTATCCATTTCTTGTTTTTCTAGCATTTTCACTTGAATACTCATAGTTACGTTTTTATCTAATTCACCCTTATTAGGATTAAGTTCATATATTTTTTCAATGTATTGGACTTGATTCTCCTGATAATTTTTTTGAGAATCTAAAAGGAATTTTTCAGCATGATAATAGATTACTCGGAAGATCCGCACTCCTAATGACATGTTTTCCCATAATAACTTTGAGTGTAGTAATAATTCTTTATGACTTCCATGTCTAGAACGGATTGCATCCAAACATACTTTATATATTTTTACTTTTGATAGATTTATATTTTCTAGCTTAGATTCCCCAAATTCTCGGAAAGTTGTTCCTTCCATTTCGTATATATCAAAGAACATAGATGCATAAAAAATAAGTTCATCTAGGTTTAGATTCTTATCAAACAAACTTTCAACAAACATAAGAACAAGTTCTATTTTCTCTAAAGATAAATTTGTTAAAATATATTTCTCTTCAGTGTAGTCCTTGTTATAAATACGAATTCCCTTATATGTATTTCCATATAGCCTTTTACCTTTTAAAAATTTTTGTACAATAGGTAAAAAAGGATTGTACTTCTCCATCGCCTTATGAAATAGATCTTCTATTTCTCCCAAAAATAGAGGGTGCTTATCTTTCAAATAATTATATAAATCCCCTTCTATTTTTCTTACCTTTGAAATATCCTCTTCAGTGTATTCCAGTACATTTCTTTCCTCTTCATTTAATTGTGTTTTAAAAAACACCTGACGGATAACAGAAGGGGTTATATGTGCTTCTTGCTGTAATTGAATTACAAAATTATCGTATTCATGAATACTCATTGTTTTTGCCTGTTCAGGATTTTCAAAAAAAACACTGGTATATTTCATTTGTTTATTCTCCTCGTATATTATATTTAAGCTGTAATTCAAACTTAGGTTTTCTTCCTACTATGAGACTTATAAATAATCCTTGGACGTCTCAAGATATTTCTAGATAATGGTCTTAGGATCATTTGGGACAATTCTTTCTTCTCCTGTGGATTTACCACATAAAAAGAGTGTTTCTCAGTGAACGTGCGGGACTTCCTACTCGCAGGCTGAGCAGCCTGACCCTCGAACTTAGATGTTAGTAGCTCTAGGGCGGCTTTCGATTCAGGACTAGCTCTCATACACGAGGTTGTTGATCGGCGTGCACACTAGAGATATCTCGAGACGTCCAAGCAATGATTCTAAATCGAAAGGAGGTCTCTTACATGAGATTATTTGTTGGATTAGATGTAAGTTCGTTTGATATAAAAACTTGTATTCTAAATGGTGACGGAGAAAAGCTAGACTCCTTTTCAGTCAATAATGATTTACCAGGTGCCATAGCGCTAAAAGAGCGATTATTACAGCGTATAGCCAATCAAAAAGTAGAAATTTTTAAAATCGGTTTAGAATCTACATCTGTTTATAGTTTTCATCCATCTATGTTTCTTCATTATGATAAAGAGTTACAAAGTTTTGGAGCAAAAGTATTTCTAATGAATCCAAAACAAATTACGAACTTCAAGAAAAGCTATTCTGACATGGATAAAACAGATGAGATTGATGCCTTCGTCATCGCTGACTATTTACGGTTCGGACGAAATCAAATGTCTATCGTAAAAGAAAGCCAGTACGTAGCACTACAACAATTGACAAGATCTCGTTATCAGCTCGTTAGAATGTTGACAAAGGAAAAGCAACATTTTCTACAACACCTAAGTTATAAGTGTAATACGTTCTCACAAGAGGTGGATTCTTCTATATTCGGCAACGCCATGATGGAGCTATTCCTTGAAAAACTTAGTCTAGAGGAATTAGCTGACATGCCTTTAAACGAACTCGCTGAGTTCCTACAAGCAAAAGGAAAGAATCGGTTCGGTGATCCAAAATGTGTTGCGTCAACCATTCAAAAGGCTGTTCGCTCTTCCTATCGTTTAGATAAGGTAGTGGAAGATTCAATCGATGTCCTTCTCGGAACATCAATTGCGGTCATTCGTACCTATCAACAACAAATTAAGGAAATAGAAAAGTCCATTAAGCAAATCATGGCTGGATTACCTCAAACACTTGAATCCATTCCTGGAGTGGGTCCCGTATTCGCTGCTGGTATTATCGCTGAAATTGGTCAAATCGAAAGATTTGATGATGAAACTAAGATTGCAAAATATGCCGGATTATATTGGCGCAAACATCAATCTGGTCGTTTCATTGCAGAAAACACTTCATTATCTCGTAATGGAAATCACTACTTACGTTATTACCTAGTTGAAGCCGCCAACTCTGTAAGAAAGTATGTATCTGATTACCAAGAATATTACGTAAAAAAATATAATGAAGTACCAAAGCATCAACACAAACGTGCACTCGTTCTAACCGCAAGAAAATTTGTGCGATTGGTGGATGCGCTACTACGCAATCACCAACTCTTTACGCCAGAAAGGTGCGTGAAAGTGTGACATAAAACCTGTCATCGCTACCTTTCAAATATTTTCCAGTAAATTACATACATTACTGGTCTAGTTTCGTAATGTCTTTTTTCAACAAAATGTCCTTTGATAACTTTGATTTCTGTTGTTTTTCCGTTGACATACTACCGCAGGTCTTTATTCTTTAATTTCCGTACTATAGAAGGATTTGTTTATTCTTTAATCCGATTCTAAATACATTCATATTCTTAACATCAATATCATGAAGTAATAAAAAAGCTTCAAACTTTTCGTTAGGAAAAGAAACAATAATTTCAACATCAGGCAAGTGTTTTAAAGATGGTATAATCTTTTTAATATCTTTGACTTTCACATCTTTATTTACATCACAAAACAATTGATACACATTAAAATTATCATTTTCATTTTTGATGATAATGTAACAGTTTCCATTTCTATAACCTTTTACTAAAATTTCAGATTGAATAACTTTCATTTTAATACCCCTTAGAAATTTCTATACAGCGTATTTTTTTATAGCTTCCTCTATTGTTTCAGCATCTTTTTCTTCTGAATAATCTATATAAGCTGGTATTACCTCACCAATATTTAATACCATTAAATCAAACCTTTGCCCTGTATTTTCGTTATAAAAGCAATGAGAATAATAGATAGGAATTTCATACAGCATCCAACCCTTTATATCAAATCCTTTCTCTTGTATATAAGTAATACAGTTATGAAAACGAATTAATGAATCATCCTCATGATTTTTTTTATTGAAATAACTCCCCTCTTCAATTTCTTCAAAATGAGAAATATATTCTTCTATTTTTATCTTTATATAGATATTCAAGCTATTTTTCAGTAATTCTTTTGCAATTTCTATCTTTTCCATATAGGATACCCCTTATGATTTAATAGTTTCCTTGCTCTTGTTCAAAGTCGAATGCTCTACCGATAGATTATGGAATTGTTGAAATACTGCTTTCATAACATCTATGTCTTCTTGATCTACTTCCAATTCTTCATCAGGCGATACAATTTCACCAGTTTTTAACCAGCCCTTATACATTGATACAAACATATCAATCGCTTCTTTTGTATTTTCTTGTTTTAACGTGTCCCATAATTCTTCATCAATTTGATTTATAAAATGATCTAAATTGATTGCTTTTGTTTCCCTATATTGATTAACAAGCACTTCTTTTAGTTTTTCTAATTCGATTTGTGACAACTCATTAAGATCAAAATGATATTTTAGCCAATGATATCCTTCAGGGATATATTGTACAAATTTTAAAATATCCTCTTCTTTAGAAAAGTCAAATACTATATAACCTTTCCCTTTGCAAGTAAAACAATTTCCTTTTTCCTCCGCTAAATCTTGTAATAAACCAGCTAAACACTCTTGACATTCACAGTCTAGTTTCATAGTTTTCCTCCCAACTTTGATACATTAAAATTAAAACTCTCGAATCGAGAGATTTAACAAGTAAATCTCTATCTTCCAAAGTTCTAGCTTACTTACTGATACATAAATTGAATGGCTAATACACCGATACGATTTATCTTATTTTTATTATCCCAATAAATATTTACATCAGCGTACTTCCCATTAAAATCTTTCTTTATTAATTTATCAATTTCGCTATAATCATTTGATTTCGTTTCGTAAATTGCTGTATATACTGTATCTACTCCACATCGTACATCTTCAGGTATTTTCTTATTTGCATCTTCCCAAAGTTCCAATTGATATATTTCTTGTTTAACTTGTTCTACTGATTTTTCCTTTTTTGTCATAGCTTCTAATTGTTGATCAAAATACTCTTTTTTCACACCATCATAACGGTTAAATACACCTAATTTTTTTCTTAAATCGTTATTTGTTCCCGCTTTTTCTGGTGGGGCTATATAAAATTTAGTTTGAGTTTGCTTTGTGGTTTCTTTTGATGCTGTATTATGATTTACAAACCAATACACCGAAGCACCCATTACTATTAAGGCCATACATATATAAATAAGTAATTTACGTTTCATATCCTAACCGTCCCCCTATTCCTTATTAAAGAAGCTTAATGGATTAAGGACTTGTCCATTCATTCTAGTTTCAAGATGCAAGTGTGCCCCTGTACTATCTCCTGTCGATCCTACATGTCCAATAATCTGACCAGCTATTACTTTTGCATCTTTTGATACAGTAATAGAATTTAAATGTGCATATCTAGTTTCAAAACCATTCCCATGATCCAAAATAACTAGATTTCCATATCCACCCATAGTACCAGAAAATGTCACAGTTCCATCTTTTACAGCCCCCACAGGTTGATTCATAATATTAGGCGCTGATATATCGACTCCGTTATGTTTTTCTACCTTTCCTGTGATTGGGTGAACTCGTTCAGGATTAAAATTAGAAGTTACATTTTGAGTAAATGACAATGGAAATACTAACCCTTTTTCATTTGCGGTAACGTTTTGTAATTGTCCTAGATTTTGATTTATTGGATTAGGAGTCTTTACTTTATATGTGTAAGAAGCAACTCTTCTAACAACCCGATCCTCTTTACTTAAAAAATATTTCTTTGTAGTAGTTTCAATTATCGCTACTAAGGTAGGGTTTTGAAATGTATCTTGAAACTTCAGGGTATTCGCTTTATATTTCACTGGAAATTTGGAGTTAGATTGATCAAGCACTTGGAATTCAAGGATTTTATAATCTGTCCCTTCTTGGAATCCAGTGTTATCTTTTAAACTTTCTTTAAATGTTTGTTTTGCTTTTATAGGGTCAAACACTAGCTTTCCATTTGCAAGTTCATCTTTTTTCAATTCTAAGCTTGCATCATGTACAGCTACCTCTAGATCCTCTTTTAAATACTTAGAGCTTTTTGCGTATGTGGCAATATTCATATTCAAAGTTAATCCCATAACAGCCATTAATACGATAAATAAAGTTCTGATAAGATCTCCCACAATATCACTCTTCCTTATGTAGTCCCTGTATATTCGCTTCTAACAGTTCTCTTAATCTTATAGGGCTTAGAATTATCAATCTTAAATACATCAATAACTGTTAATGGAGGTTGAGGAATTTCAAACTCAATATAAATTTTTTCCCCTCTAGTGGTTACTGTTTCAGTTCCCTTAATTTTTATTTGATCCGCTTTATAATGATGGATATTTACAAGATAGTCCTTCATTTCTTTATATAAAGCTGAATCATATTTCCCTTGTAAACTTGCTTTCTTTTGAGTCTCATATATAGCTAAATTAATAGTTTCATCGACTTGGGATGCATTGAGAAATAAAGCTGGTTGAAAAATTGACCAAAGGATTAATGGCATCAATAATACATATGAAAGAACTTGATTCATACGCACACCCCTTTCATATTTTAATTATTTACTATTAAAAGATTGCTTGGTAAAAGTTATTTGTATACTTTTCTAGTAAGTTCTTATACTCTTGTTCTTCTTTTTCTGTAACTTCACCACCCTCACCATAAATCTTGGAATACAACATTTTCTCCCTCTTTTCTTCCTCTTCAGATGGGAAAATGTTACCTTCCGCAAGTTCAATGAATTCTATTAGATTCTCAATTTCTTTTTCATTTAAAGATTGTTCTAGATCAGCGCAAATACAGAAGTAAGCTAAATTCCAATGTTCTACTTTCAATTGAATTCCACAGATCGGCAAATAATTAAAAATCTCTAGTAAATACATTCTTTCCTTTGTATTTAAATTGTTTTTTCCTTTTTTAATATGTTGTTTAAGGTTACGCACTACCTTTGCTTTGACAACATATCCTGTATCTTCATAGCCTGTAGAAAGTTCTTCTAAATCAGCCATCCCAGACTGATTTCTATATTCGATTACTTGTTCAGCAATTGTCATAGGGATAGCTAATGCGCACACATTTTGTCTTTCCACTTTAAACATATACATCACACCTTCTTAACTCTTATTATTCTCAAAAATAATGCTCTCGATAAAATGATAATCCATTGAATATTCAATGGATTATCATAAAAGTTTGCTAAATACTTATTTTTTAATTTGTAGGTATTAAGGCGCTACTTTAGTAGAAGTAATTTGTTTCTGTACTTCTCCACCTTTAGTTTGAACAGAAGGTGTTAATTGATTCCACACCACCGCACCAATTACTACAAGTGTTGCGGCGATTAATAATACTTTTGAAATGACTGAATCCATGATTTTTTTCTCCTTTACGATTTAAAATTTTTTAATTTTTATTTTACTTTTGTTCCATCAATCTGAGTTTGAATTTGTGATCCTTTGCCTTCAATTGAAGGCGTTAATTGATTCCACACCACCGCACCAATTACTACGAGTGTTGCGGCAATTAATAATACTTTCGAAATGACTGAATCCATGCACATTCACCTCCTTTAAATATGACTTTTTCCTAAAATATCACTAAACATGGCAAAGATATAAAGAACTAACCATGATATGATTAACAAACTTGTTGTAGTAAAAACCCCAAACATTAATGTTTTACTTTTTCCGCTTTGTTGCATTTGTGCTTCATAATAGGAAAAAGCAAATACGCTAGATTCAGCATTAATTGTTTCTAATGCTTGATCCTTTGAAGTTTGATCCATTTTAAAAATAATATCTCCTAATGCTTTTGTTCCTTCTCCACCAATATCTTCATGAAAAACGTCTTTAGCCTTTTCAGGATCAGACTTCCATAATGAAAGAAATCTAGCAATTGTACCGTCAATATGTTCAAACATCGGTAAAGAATCCCTAATAATTCCATATATATTAACTTCTTGCGAAGGATTTAATGAATATAAATCAGCTTTTAAAACATCAAATAATGTAAACACTTCTGTCATTTTCTTTTGATATTTTAATGCTATTAAATAATTAATCACTATCGAGATAATTGAGTATTTAAAAATTGGTTCTGTAGCTAGATATATACCCCAAACCAAAAGTAGGCTCATTACGGAAAATTCTCCTAGTGTTACATATGGAATAGCTAGATAATAGATTGCTAAAAAAAGTAACACTACAATTCTTGTAATTTGATAATGAGAAGCCTTTATATACTTAATTTCTGCGGTTGATAATTTTTGCTGGAATTTTGATTTATTATTAGCTAAAATGAACTTTTTCTTCTTTTGTTGGATACTTTGAGCAATTTTTGTTCTTTGTAATTTTCGTTCTTCAAGAGAAGTACATAGAGCATAAGTTTGATATGCTCCTATTCCAAAGAATATGAGTACCAATAGATAGACAAACAGGCTTACCAATAAATCTACAGACACATCTTTTACACTCCCATCTATTTAGCAAATATATTTAATATCTAAAATTAGAATTATACAATTTAGGTATTCAAGAATACTTTAAGGCTGTAATAGTTCCCATTTTAGATATCGGCTCTCGGTTTACTCATAACAAAAGCTGTGAGGACTGAAAAAATTGACATTACTAAACTAATCGTAAATAGTATTAGTGGCGTTCTCTGTTGGAAAACATACCAAAAATCTACTACTCCTGAGATCCTATAAGCTAAAAAGACCATGAGAGGAAATAAGATCATTGGTGAATACCCTAAAATTACTGTTTCTAATTTTCTTGTTTTATCAGTTTGAATATCTTGTTTCCTTTTCTTTATATCTGCATTTAAATCCATTAAAGACATGGTGATATCACCACGATCTATATGTGCTTTTTTTAATAATTTTGCAAAACGTTTCGCAAAGGTTGAATTTATTGAATATGAAAATACATTTACCGCTCTTTCAAATTCTAAATTCCCTCTATCCTTTTGAAGTGATGATAATAGTTTCATATAGATATGCTTTAATTCTTTATTTTTTGTTTCTTTTACAGCATTTAACATTGTATAGTATATATCTTTTGAGGTACTTTGATAATTTTGGAATAAAACATGGTATTCGATTAAGAATGCATACTGTGTTTTTAATCGTAACATTGTTAATCTATATCTAATTGCAACATACGGTAAAATCCCAAAAGTAATACCTATACCTAAAGCAAATACAAGATCATGAATCAAAAAGTATAAAACTGTAACAGTTATTACGAAAATGAGCATTGATGCAAACAAGAAATTAAACACATTTACATTTTTACTATTTTTAGAAATACTAGAAAGTAGTAATTCTAGATGTTTAACAAATGGGTGTACTTCGTAATTCTTTTTTGCTGTTTGATGGACTTCTTCCCATCTTTTAATTTCTCGTCTATTTTTCCATCTTCTAAAGTTCTTTTCTAACTCACCTTGTAAGAATGGAGCACCTAATAAAGCCCATAAACCATAAAAGAATAGGGAATATCCAAGAATCTTAGAAATTGCTTCGATAAACAAAATCACGCTTATTCACCCCTAAAATAGAATATCTTCTTTTACAGCTGTAGTTATTGGACAACGGTTGCTTTTTTCTTGTAGCAATTGAATAAATCTTTCAGCCTTTTTCCGATCAATACCTTTTATTTTCTTCATTAATGCTTCGGAAATTGCTGAATTATATTCCCATCTTTCATCCAATTCATTATATTTCATTAAATAGTTGATCCAAGCTTTATCGCCTTTATAGTCGTAACAAATTTCATAAATACTCATTAATCTCTTTTCATTTTTGGGTTCATCATTTTTCATGATAATGCCAAGATCTAAGTTTTTTGCTACTCGTCTAATTTCATTTTCTAGCTTTCTATTTGCGTATGCATCAACAATATGTTGTGCTAATTGTTCAGGCGTTCTAGACGGATCAGTAATATGATAGGTCATCATCATTCCAGTTGTCCCTCTTTCTGCCCCCTTCATAGCACCATCGGCTTCAATTCCACGTACCTCTTGGAAGATTACATAATCATGATCTGTTCTTAAAGCTGAATAAATTACATCTTCGATATTTCCATTAATGGTATACATGTCATATACGAGTCGATCAGGAAAATCTTTTTTCAGAAAACTTTCCGGACTTGTTTCAATACAAATTGCAATCTTTTCAGGACTCCTACTAGCAAATATTGTTTTTAACATAGTAGATTTTCCTGATTCAACATGTCCAGCTATAATCATATTAAGATACAACTGTGATATGATTTCCATTAGTTCTACATCTTCAGAAGAAATTGTTTTTCTTCTCGCTTGTTCCTCAAAAGAGAAGTTTTTAATTATAAATCTTCGAAAAACAATTACAGGGAATAAATTTGCTGGTGGACGAATAATGTTAACCCTTGTTCCATCCTTCATTTCAATTTCAGCCCTTGGATTTTCATGATTGATTTTCAATCCTTTATGACCTACCTCCAATGCACGAAAAATCTCATAGATATGTTCCTCGTCTCGTAATTCTTCTTCTTGCTTTACAAACTTACCGTTAATTTTGAACCATATTTCTTTACCTATGATGGATGCTGATACTGATTCAGGATACTTTTTCCACTTATAAAACGCTCCGAATCCATAAATTTCATGGAATAGAGCTTGAGCAAGTGAATCAAAAAAGTCAGGATACTTTACATCTAGTAAATTCTGTTCCCTAAGACACTTTTCAATTTCTTTTGTTAAAATCTTTTCGGCTTCATGATCACCTAAAATTGCATTATGCTCTATTTCTTGCCTTTTTATCTTTTCATCGGAACTAATACCTCTGTCTTCATATATATTTTCTATACTTTTTTTGACGATTTCTAGTACCTCTGAGAATTCATGCGTTTGTTTTACACTTTTGGCTTTTTCCACAGTGTAATTAATAACGTCTGCCACTCCACTTTCCTGTAAATGGGAGTTTATATCAAATAATTTAGGTGTTACTGTTGACATTTATTTTACCTCCTTCCTTTTTTACAGGATGCCAAAAATTTTCCTTCTTCTTGGCAATTGAAGTTCATCATTAAAAATTAAATCAACACTGGATGCGATTGACTTAGCAACAGCATTAATTGACTGTTTGTATCCGACATCTTCATAATCATAAAGTACAGTTCGTTCAATCTCAGAAAGCATACCATTTTCACTTTTTTCTATTGTTGTTAATAATGGTATATCAATATCTTTATGAATATCTTTTGTAGTAGGCAAATGCGATAAGTCTTCGAACTGATTAATAATCATTAACAGATCCTCTTTTTCATAACCGAGTGGATATAAAATATCACGATGAAATTGATTAAATTTTCTTATTGCCTTTGTTTGTTGGTTCATAATTAAAAATCGTAAATTGCTCTCATTTAATGCTTGAACCATATTTGCATTATCAAAATGCGATCCAGCATCAACTAAGACTACATCAAATGTCTGTTTAGAGTGTTCAATTAAATAGTTAATTTCCTCTTTAGTAAATAATCTTTCCATTTTAGTATCACGATTACCACCTAATATATATAGGTTGGGATTAACCATATGGAATTGTGACAGAAATTCCTGTTCAGAACTAATGGTTTTAGATGCTAACTTACTTTTAACCTGATCCATATAATTTCCTTTAAAATTCAGTTGATCAGTCCCACTATCCCATGCATTCAGTAATAAAACTCCTACTTTTGCATTTGTATATTGGCTTAACGCTTTTCCTACGCTTAAACAGGTTGAAGTAGTACCTATGTTAGAAACTGAAGAGAAGAAAGTTATGATATTAGTTTTCTTTACCATTGCTAGATTAAGATTTTGATCAATAAAATCAACAATTTGTTCTACTACTAATCTAGGTGGAATTAAATAAATATCCTTACTATTACAAATTGCTTTTACTGTACTTTCAAGTTGAGGTTTGTATTGATTCTCTAACATGTAAAATACCTTTTTATTTTCAAACTCTATAGTAGATAATTCACTATAAGGTAATACACGATCTGAAATTAATAAATATCCATCTTTACTAGACTTTTCAACATCATTAATCTGTTGTACCGAAGTAAAAAATTTTCGTTCTTTAATTTTATTAATTAGCGCTTCATCGGAAGACATTACAAATAATTTCATATTTGCATAACCCCTTTCTTGTTATCTCCCAAACTTATAGACAACATAAATTTTGTATCCTTGACTTGTATAATCTTTTAATTTATTCAACATTTTTTGATCAGCTATAACTTCAATATTAGATACTGATCCTGTAGCATTCTGCTGATCTTCTTGTGTTTCCGTTACCTCTTTATTTCCGTTATCTTTTACTGAAGCTACTCGAACATTCTGTAAAATCGGTTTGGCTAACCTCATAATTTCTACATCTGAGTCTTCATCAGTTTTTAATGGCTCTTTATCATTTTTCCCTTCATTTTCCTTAGAATCTTGAACAAGGGAACGAATTACAGCTTGATCTTTATCAGGCACAAGATAAAAGTCTGCAATGTATGTTTTTCGTAATGATCCCGGAACAGCAAACAACCAACTATCAGGAATCGGAGCAATAAATTCTCCCTTTTCCTCATTTGGAATTAGATTATATGTATCCACTAATTTAGAATAAATTTGAGTTCCTTTTTTAATATCAATTGAAGCATGTTTATTTAAAACAAGTTGTACATCTTCAGGTTTCAATGCATCATGTACAGCTATATCTTTTCTTACAGAAACTACTTTTATGTCATCTTTAGTAATTTCCGATTTGAATTTGATATCTTGCTTTGCAACAATTACATCAGTTGTATTAATTTTGTCTTTAAAAACTAGTTCATAAGATCCCACTGTACCAATTCCTAATACCATCATTGAAACAGGTAATAGTACCTTTAATTTCCTTTTCAACTTCATTTCTTCTTCCCCTTCTTAAAATATTTTAGGTATGAATCTAGACCTTTTCTTCACACCATTATTAGGTAATTCATAAAATTGACGAGGTAATATTTGTACTAGAACGGGTTTTAGCACTTTTTCGATTTTTATTTTATATTGCTCATTATCATATAAGAATTCAGATTTCCAAGTTAACTCTATTAAATCCTCATAAGGAATTGTCGGGAAAAGAACTAACGGTTTCTTATCTCCAAGAGATTCAAGCCATGTAGTAGTATCAATCTTTTTTGTATATTTCATATTTATAAATTGATAAGTTACTCCCTCTGTTTCCTCAATCTCATTTAGGAAATCAATAGCCCTTTTTTCTTCCCTTTGTACCTCAGCATCAATTCCACCGTTCTTAATGGTTGATAGCCAATCTATTTTGATTGGATCAGGCTCTATGCAAATATAAATATGATCAGCATGGTGTAATAAACTTTGTACTGTTGGATCATTCAAACGATTCGAAACATCTACAATAGTAATTGTCGAGTTTATTGAATAAACAAATTTCAGCATTTCTTCGTATCCAAATGACTCTATAGGCTCTAAACGTGAATCTATTACATACCAATCCACACCATGTTCATTCCATACAGCTCCATGCTTTTTAAATGATCTATTCATACGAAGTTCTCTTGCTACATCTACATATTCCTGTTCCTTTTCTTGTTCTTTAACAGGAATAGCCAAGTAATCAAAGGTGTAAGGTTTTAGAACTGGATACTCAACATAAGATACCTTTAATCCTCGTCCAGCTATTGCTTTAGCTAAATTATGTGCAAATGTTGTAGAACCAGCCCCAGACCACATAGAGCCTACTACAATTAGTTGATTAGGAATAGATGTATAAGATGTTTTAAATACTTCTTTTTCTACAACCTTTTCTTGATAAATTATCTTTTCCTTTTTTTCAACAGGTGGTTTAGTAGCTATTACACTTGCATTCACTTCTTTGATTTGTAAAGGATCTTCTTCACTGGGTTGTAGGGAAAAGAAGTTTAATATTTGTTCAATAACTAGTTCAAAATCTGATTCAAAAACAGTAAATTCAATGTCATTTCTGTTTAAAAAATCACATATAGATTTTGAATCAATCACTTTTGAATCTACAACAATATAATCTACCTTCCAAAATTCAACTACATCCTCTACATCAGTTACCGTCTGTACATTCTTTTGATATATTTCAACCTCCTTTCCATATTCGTGATTCTCTAAAATCGCGACTAATCTCTCAAAAGCAAAATTGGACTTCATCGAGATCGCTAATTTCATAATTCCACCTACTCTTTTGTGTATTTTATTCACAAAATTTATAACAAAAGCCCTTTCTAAAAAAAGGACTATGTTTATTTAATCAACGTTCTTTCATCACAAGAAAATTGTACCATCTTGTGTTTAATTAAACAACAATTTTTGTGTATTTTTTAAACAAAAATGTTTAAATATCCGAATTAGAGCATATTTTAATATTAGAAAAGCTTACTATTACGATAGTAAGCCTTTCCATTAATCTTATGATAATTCTCATAAACTACTTTATTATCTCTCTAATTCTAGCTCTTCCTCTTTTTCTTTTTCCTTCGGCTTATCTTCCAGCCCTTTTAAAGAATTGAATTCATTTTGAGCTTGTTTTTCGCTAGAGTAAAATTCTGTAACTCTTTCAACGCCATTATATTTGTCTAACTTCCCTACATACCAACCGTCCTTAGAATTTATTACTTTTAAATCCTCGCTTTTTTCTTTTTCGGCAACATAAACATTATTAGTAATTTCTTCTCTTAATCCATTATTTCTTGGTAGATTTTTAGTTTTATTAAATGCATAATCAACTAATTCATCCATAGTTTGAATTTCTTTATTTTTTAATAATGTCCAGCCTATTACATTCCCACTATTTTCTGAAAGGAGTATTTCTTTTTGGCTACCATAGGATAAATATTGTCCTACATGAAAATTGGTATCTATTTTAATATCATTTAGCCTTTTATCTATATCATTTCTAATATCTTGAACTTTTTCTTCAAGATTTTCATTTAATTGTTCTTTCATATATTGCTTTAAAACGGTTTCTTTGTGTAAAGATTGAGAGATTGCTATTCTCAACAATTGATTTTGTGCATCTTTTCTATTTGTATATTCCCTAGATACAATGTCTGTTCCACCCATACTTGCAACAGCATACTTACCCTCAGATATCTTGTGTACTTCAAGCAAGGATTCAACATGCTTAAATTGAGATGCTTCTACTAGTTTATTATTAGTAATTTCTTTATTTAATAAATGGTAATCTCCTTGTTTATGAACTTCAGATAATGGAATAATCATATTTTTATTGGTTCTCAAATAGAATTTATCATTTTTAGGTGAATGCTCTAATCTAGCTGATAGAATAATATTGTTTTGTTTGTTAAGTAATTCAAATTGATTAGTATTTAGGTTTTCTTTATTACTTAGTTTTAATCCTAAATCTTTTTCAAAGAACTCTACAGCTTCATAATATTGTTTATCGTTATTTTGATAGAAATCTAGAATTTTGTCTTTTTGTAGTTCATCAAGAGTAGAAATTATATCTCTTGAAACCTCCTGAATCTCACGAATTGCATTTTTAGCTAAGTTTAGATCTTTCGCCCATGTAGCTATATATCCTAAAGAAAAATCATCCCTTTCTAGTCCATAATTACTAGAAACTACATAAGCAACACTTTCCGCTTGCGCTTCCTTATGTCCTCTCGGAAGGTCTTTCATTTCACTTTCTTTATGATGTAACTTCGCATGTGCATATTCATGTAGTAAAGTAGCAAATTTGTCATTTGTATTTTTATTTTCGTTTGTACTTATTACAATTTCATTTGTGTTCCTGTTATAATATCCCCCAACTCCTTGATCAGTAACACTCTCCTTAATATCATATGGAGTTGTTTCCTTCACATGTTTAAAGAAATCTTTATATAAATTATCCATTGATTGGTTATCTGACAAACTATTTTTAATAAAATCACGCACTTTAGGAATTTCTTTACCTACAGTTTGGGAAACATCAAACACGCTTACCATTTTATAACCAACGGTTCTTTCTACAGTTTCAGTTTGAACTTTACCATTCTTATCTAGCATAGGTTCTTTTGTCACAGGATCTACTTTTTCAACTTTTATTTTTTGCTTTTGTGGAGCAAGGATACGGATACTTTTCTCATATTGTTTCGGACTTCTCCCAATCTTCTTCCAATCATTAAAACCTTGCACCATAGTAGCATGTGGCTTTTGAGCAATAATTAATATTGTATTATTAGTTGAATAACCTTTAAATTGCGACATTACTTTTAGTAAATGCTGAAAACGATCATTTTTAAAAATTTCTTCAAGGCCTTTTTCTAATTTTTTATTGGTATCTTCAACTGTTATAAAGTTTTGCATCCTTCTCACACTCTTTTCACATATACTGGTTTAAAGAATTCTTTATCAAATTTATTAATGCTTATATAACCATCAAGCACATAATCATTAATATCCTCATTCAAATGAATTATTTCTTCATAATCAAAATGTTGTTCCCCTTGTTTCTCATAAATTGATTTATCCGTCCCTAAAATCTCATGTTTTTCTAACATCTTTAGTCCTCCTATTTACATTGAAATTCAAATAAAACTTTCCCATCATTAAAAACAAGTACACTAGCAAATTCTTTTTTGCCTTTAAAACCTTTTATCTTACTAGTTTTCCCTTTTTCACATAAGGATTTTATCTGTGTCTTTGTAAGTTTCTTTCCTGATTTCTCTTTAGGAAATGTTTGCTTACAACCTTCTTTATAATTGGTACAACCATAAAATTTTTCTTTTTCTACAATGTGTCCCTTTTTACAAGTAGGACAAAGGGCTAAATAATCCTGAGAAGCTATTTGTTCTACCTGTTCCGACATATCCATTTCCTCTAGTTGTTCTTTCGTGGTTGTAACTAAATGTTGTACAAACCGTTCTGTATTGGCAATAAAGTTTTCTTTTGTGCCTTCATTTTTTCCTATTCTCTTTAAATATTTTTCCCAACCCGCTGTTAATTTTGGATTAGCTAACATTGTCCCTTCCACTAAATCACATAAAATTGCTCCTTTTTTAGTAACATACGTCCGGTTATTTTTAATTTCTATATACTCTTGTTTTTTTAAATTTTCAATGATATTACCCCTTGTACTTTCTTGACCTAATCCTTCTGTCTCTTTCAAAGCATTTTTTTCTTCTTGATCTAATTTGTCTAACACTTTACTTCCACCACAGGTTTTCATGAGTATAATAAGCTCACCTTCAGTGTATCTTTTAGGAACTTTTGTCTTCCCTTCTTTTGTTTTCAAAACAACCGCACAATTATCACCACGATTAAGTTTGGGTAAACTTCCTCTTTCATCCTCTTCTTTACTATCTTCATGATCTGTAGTGAATAAGACTTTCCATCCCTTACTCACTTCCACCTTCCCTACTTTTTCAAACTTTAAATTTTGAAGGTTCAAATCAATTTTCGTTTCCTCATAAATATAAGGATGATGGAACATTCCTAGTACGCTATGAACAATTTCAAAATAGATATTTTTTTGCTTGTCCGTTAATTGACTTATTTGTTTTTCTGTTGGGATTTTTTCAGTCAGTACAATAGCATAATGCTCCTGTACTTTTTTATTATTTACATATCTAGAATTGGGTTCTAATGAATATGGTTCAAAATCTACACCAGCAATTTTTTGATATTCTTTTAAATGTTCTTTCAAATACTCAAACTCGTTTTCTGTAATATATGGCGTATCTGTTCTTGGATACGTAACTAGGGTTAACGGTTTATCATACAACGATTGAACCGTTTCTAAAACTTCCTTAGGGCTATATTTGTATTTTTTATTTATTAGAGCCTGTAAGCTCGATAAAGAATGTAATTTCGGTGAAGATACCTTTTTCACTTCCGTTTTCACTTCTTCTACAATCGCTGTATTTTTCGAATACAAAGATATGTTATGCTCTTTTAGTTTTTCTTTTAACAGGTACTCAGAATCAAATTTTTCTTTGTATTTGGCACAAAAACTTTGATTATCTTTTTCAAAACACCCCTCTATTTCATAGAAAGAAGTCGGTTTAAAATTGGTAATTTCCTTTTCACGCTCATAAATTAAATTTAACGTTGGTGTTTGAACCCTTCCAACTGTAAACGTTCCTTTAATCCCTTTTTTTTGAAGCAATCCACTATATAAACGTGTGCCATTTAGTCCGACTAACCAATCTGAAACTTGTCTCGCCTGTGCTTCATGGTAATAGCTCACAAATTGATTAGCATCTTTTAAATTTTCGAATCCTTTTCTAACTTCTTTTTCAACTAAACTATTAATCCATAGTCTTCTTAAAGGCTTCTCTCCACCTCCTGTCAAGCGAATTATACTATAGGCAATGTTTCCCCTTCTCGATCCGCATCGGTCGCTATAACCACATCTGAAGCGTCTTTCATTAGTTTTTTAATAGTATTGAACTGTTCTACCTTATTATTTGATACCTTAAACTTAAATTCTGAAGGGATAATTGGAAGATCTTTTAAATTCCAATATTTTAATTTTTCATCGTAATCTACAGGATCATAAAGTGTTACTAAATGACCGATAGCCCACGTTAAAATTGCTGAATTCGGAAACAAAGGACAAGCTGGAATTTCTATATATCCTTTCTTTCTTTTGGTATTCATGAATACTTCCTCGTAGGCTTCAGCCTGATTTTGCTTCTCCGCTAAGATTAAAGTATATCCCATTTATAATTCATTCTCCTTTATCCTAAATTCTATATGATATAAGTCTTGTTAGACTGTTCATAACATCAAAATCCCAAATTTAAAGCTTACTTTCAATTTTATAAGACGAGTATGCACAATTTTGCAAACTATTATCCATTTCAAATAAATGTCCGTATTTTTCGATAATCGAGAAGAATTCTTTTTTACTGATAGGTTGAGGTTCTGTAAATACTTCTCCCACATCTTTTGTATAATCAACAACTTCATAATTGTCGCCAATGGCATCATGAGGGTAGAAACTAAACTCTTTTGTTTTAGGATCATACGCTACCCTCAACAATTCAGATAAATACTTTTCTTCCCCATCAACTAAAATCATATGTTCAGGGCAAGAGATATCTCCATCAAATACCTTCCCAAAACGAATCCATATTGAAACAGATGAAATGATCTCTCCTGTTTCTTCCAAAACAATTCTGTCTTTTGCTAACAAGACTTTATCGTACTCTAATTGATATTTCATTTTCATATTCCTTTCTTATTTGAACATTTTTTCAAAGCATCAGTTTTGTTTATAATTTTACATAAACAACAAAACCAATAATTAGCCAAAATGGAATAACTAAAATCAATGCATTTATGCAACCTTCAATAAAAGCAAATGGTTTCTCTTCAATCTTTATAACTTGTTCCACTACTATTTCCCCCTCATAAAATTACCTTCCCCTTACATATACCCCTATCGTAACATTTAAGGTAATTAGGGTATTTTAGGTATTTTTAAAAGCTATTTCTTATTGGACTAAAAAGTTTAACTCTTCATCAATATCTTTTTCAATGTCTTTTATGTCCTGTGAAAGTAACTTTTCAATATCATCAATATTGTTAGCCATTTCAACGTTCTTGGCTATTTCAGTTTTATTGTCCTCCATACTTTGCATACCCTGTTTAATTTTTATAACGGATTCGATGCTTTCACTTGAAAAATCAGCATTTTCCATAATCGTTTCAAGTTCTACACTATAATCTACATATTCCCGTTCTTCTTCAAAAAGTGTCATATTAATAGACTCAATCTTTTCTCTCGGTAGATATTCGTTTAATGTAAATTTACCATCCAAGTAATCTCTAGCCAATTTTTCTATCGACTGAGGTGTATTTATATCATCATTCAAATTATTAACTTCATTTTCCTCATGAATATTCAACTCAACTTCGTCTTTTTTATCCATTTGTGGTTCAGGCTCTTGAACGATCTTCTCTTTTTGTAAATTAACTTTCACATCTTTTTCCAACTCATTATCAGTTAGTTCCTCAACTTTCTTATCATTATGATTAAATAGCGAACGATATCTTTCTCTATATTCATCATAATTTTTCAAGAAATCTTTATAGATAACAAATTGCCATGCCTTTTTCAATTTCAAAGGGTAATATCCAGAAATAAACACATAACAATCTTGCTTATCTATGTTTATTAATTCTCCTTCAGTAATTAAAGGTCGTTTTACATATTGTTCTTGTACTGATCTAGAACTTGTAGACTTCCCACTAAACATACCTGAAGGACCACTTAATGATTCAGATGTCATGCGAACCGTAGTCTCACCAGCTAAATTAGAGTAATATTTAGCTGTCTCAGGATCTTTGGTTCTTAAAAAGAGCGTAAAGTCATGGTTATTAATAATAGTTCTTGCTATTTCCTTTCCATATAAATTTTCTAATTGTGCATTATCTTGAATAATTGTAATCATACTCATACCTAACCCACGACAAGTAGATAAAACCCTATGATACTTCTCTATCTTTCCGATATTCGCAAATTCATCTAACAAGAAGGTCGATGGAATAGGTAATTCAGAGTGGTTACGATCAGCAATGTCATAAAATACACTTATCAATTGATCAAAAAAAGTTGCTGTTAGTGGTGTGAACGGATTTTCATCCATACGAATTTTTATATACAATATACTTTTCTCTTTTTGAAATTCGTTAAAATTAAAATCACTATGCATAGTCATTCTTGCAACCTTTTGTATTGAAAATATAGCTGTTTGTTGCGCAAAAGATGATAATATACTTGATCTTGTTTTACCTTCAGCAATACTGGCATCTTTCAATAAATTGTATGCTGGGTGATCCTCTCCAATTTCGTCACATAATTCCCTCAAATAATTTTCATTATCTGATAAACGATAAAATTCCCTCTTAACATCTTTTGGTATATTCGCATTAGGCTTTTCATTCTTACAATAGATAATTAATCCAGCTAGTAAATCTTTAGCGGTATTAAAGAAGTAATCCTCTTTATCATCTTTCTTAGAGTTTTTTGATATTGTTTTAGCTAGTTGTAATGCATCTTGATCATCTTTTACATAATCAAGCGGATTATATGCATTAGACTCAAAATTAATAAAATCAATTTGGTATACTTTGTAACCCTGATCTTCTTTTATTTTACGAGTCATTTCATGTAATTCACCTTTAGGATCTGTACAAATAATGGTTCTCTCTCTGTTGTTTATTAAATTATTTATCGCAAAAGCTTGGCCTTTCCCTGATCCTGAAGAACCCACAACATTTACATTCAGATTGTCCACCGTAGTTTCATCATGAGCTATGACCAACTTCTTTGTTTCAATATCTCTACCTAAAATTATCCCTTTTTCAACATTTAAGGTTTTAAAGGGGTCTGTCTCGGAGTATTTACTATTTTTAGAAATCGCTCCCCCTTTAAGTAGCTCTAGAATTGTTCCCCATCTTGAAGTACCATGAACACCAAAGTCACTAGCATCCTCATATTTCTTATTTTTCAATCCCATTTTAGAGAACACAAAGCCCATTGATATAACTAATACTACAAGAAATAACATTTGCATTTGCTTATCAGTTGTTTTCATGAACTGAATTGTACCCTCATAATCCTTTAAGTTATCCTGAAGATTATTGTGTTCTTTCAGCACTCTAAGTAATCCAGCATAGAAATATCCAAGTATAGTACCTATAGTTAAACCGCATAAAATTTGAACAAACTTATTTCTACCTTTTCTTTTCATTTTCACTCTCCTATAATTCATGACCTCCAAGATAATTTTTTCTAGCTTTTTTCTTCATTTTTCGTTTTCTTTCTAAATCATTATCTTTGGTTTCTTGACTTTGAGCCATTTGAATTAGAGTGTTAAATAATTGTCCTGAATTACTTGCGACATTATTATTCGTTTGTTCTTCAAATTCATGTTTTCCTCTTGGCTCAAATCCTTTTCTATCTGAAGGTCTGTAATGATTTTGTTCATAAGACTTATCATTATATTTCTTTTGCTTTAGTAGTAATAAATCTTCAGATAATATACCTGTACTTTCTCCTGTTAAATGTAGAAGTAGTAATTGGCTTTGAACCTTTGGAGGGATTACCTTAATTGTTACATCATCAATATTTGGATAGTAATTTTTCATCATATTAAATAGTTTTTCTTTTAAGGCTTCTTTTCTACTTTCCTTATCAGAAATTTGTTCATTGATTGCGGTAAATTTAATTGATGAATCATATACTTTTTCCGCATCAAAATTATCAAATGTGTGTTTATAATCCTTCTGAATTTTAGTCTTAGTTCTTTCTAAAATTAGCAAGTCCTTATTTACACGATCCCATTCATTCAATACATCTTTTAAATTATGATGTTCATCATCTAAATAAGGATTATTCCTATTAAAATCAGGAAGCGATTCATGGATTATAGTATTCTCTCTAAATTGTTGCGTGTATGAAAACTTAATATCATAAAGATCCACATTAGATCCATCGAATTCTTGTGCATACTCAGGATATAAAAACTTAAATTCCTCCTTAGTAAATTCCTTTTGAAGTTCATAGGCTCTTAAAGATTCATCATATATCGTTTCAAAATAAGAAATTGTTCGATTTAATTCATCTTTTTTACTATCTAACTCATTAGTTCTTTCCAATAATAAATCTTCAAATTTATTTGGAATGAATCCATAAGCTAGAACACTTTTAGGATTCTTATCAAAGGACAATTTTGCTTTTGATAAAACCTTTTCTTCAGCATCAATTTGTAGTTTTTTATAATCAATTTTTTTCTTCCAATTATCTAATTTTTTTAGATTCTCTTTTGCACTCTGATAATCAAGGAAACCACCGACACGTCCAGCTACTTTTTTAAGTACTTCCCAATCAAATTCTGATAAATCCATTGATCTACGAATCTGATTAAATTCATTTAACTTTTCATTCTCAAATTTTTGACGATAATCAGATAATGAAACTACTTTTTGTTCAATAATTTCTATCTTTTTATTGGCAACTTCAATCTCTTTATTTATCTGAGCATAATGTGAAGATGGCTGATATTCTTTACCTTCTTTTTTTGAAATTTCCTTTTGTCTTTCCTCAAATTGATATTCTTCTCTTGTAAGTCTCAATCGAGGGATTTTATTTAGACCTTGCTTTTCATAGCTTTCATGGGAAATCCGTTCAGGAATATTCATTTTTTTATACCATTCATTCACTTTTTCAGCATAAGATTCACGCCATTTTAACAATGTTTCTTTATCATTCCAATTAATAGAATGTATCCATTTTCCATCTTCGTTTTTTATTCTTTTTTTCCCCCAACTCCCATCTTCGTTGAAAGGTCTAACTGTCAACATAATGTGCGCATGTGGATTATGTTCACGATCCCTATGTATAGAAATATCAGCTACCATTCCATCACTTACTAACATCCCATTAACATATTCTTTTAGCATTTCTTTTTGTTGTTCATTAGTAAGTTCAACAGGTAGTGCAACTAAAAGTTCTCGTGATAATCTACTATTCCAGTTCCTCTCAACTTTTTCAACTTCATTCCATAACTTTTCACGATCATAAGCCCATTTCGGAGCATGTTTAGGAGCAAGAATAAAAGAATCGGGTTTTACTTCTCTACCTCTATAAGACTTAAATTCCATATCTCTCTCAGAATATAATTTCTCACCACTACGATATGAAGCCGAAGCAACAGCGGATTGACTAGACTTATTAATATTCCTCACATTGAAATAAAACAGACTCATTTTGATTCTTCCTCCTTTCATTTCCCCCGTAGGGCTATTGTCGCCAGACAACGTTTGAATCATAACTTTGGAAAAGTTTTGATTACCCATGAAACAGTTAGGAAACTGACTGTGTAAATGGGCACTCGTTTCTCTTCGTGATCATTATACCACTTCATTTTTCCATCAACAAGTTTCATAGTGGTCTTATATTTAGATTTCTCTTTTATTCTCTATTTCTTTTCTATATAATTCAAATAGGAGGTGTAATCATGGCAAAGTTACGTACAGACGAGAAACTAAATGATATTGAAGAACAAATAAAAAAACTCCAACAAAAAAAGAAAAACCTAGAAAAACAAAAGAATACAAACGTTGGAAAACACTTATTTGAGTCTTGGGAAATAGAAGACGAACAAACAGCTATTACTTTGATCAATATACTTAAAGAACAAGCAAAAGATAAATTAAGAAATATTTCACTAAACGGTGAAGGTTCTAATGGAAACTAAGGATGATCAATTAAAGAAAATTGATCAGAAAATTAAAGATTTAAAAAAGTTACATCATGATACAAAAAAATCTATTGAGAGAAAAAAATCACAAAATCTCAGAAAAGAAAGAGCTAGACGTTTAATCGAGACAGGCGCTTTAGCTGAAAAATATTTTGAAATTACCAATCTGGATATTTCTGAGCGTGAAGATCTTTTCAAAATCTTTTCTAGTTTCATAAAAGCTAATAAACCGAATCACTTAAAAAAATAAAGACACCTCTTTTTAAAAGAGGTGTCTTTATTAATACCACAAAGTATTCATGAATACTTTGTGGTATTAAAGAAAAATATTTCTAATTTTATCAGAGTTCTAATTCATTCTCTTCTTCTCTTTCTTTCTCATTTTCTTTCTCATTTTCTTCTTTTGATTCATATGGTTTTTCATATTTTTTTCCCCATTTTGTTTCACCTGTTTCCGCAAATTCTAGGAACTTATTGTCCATATTTTTGGTACTTGCGTTCATGTGACGGAATTGCGGATTTTCTTCTTCTAATTCTTTCTGATTTTTACTTCCTTTGCTCAATGTATAAACTTCTTTGATACCTTCTAAATTTTTCATCTTAGTTTTTTCATGATCTTTAAAAGATTCAGGGATAAGTCTATATTTATCTTGATTGAATAATATTTTGATATCTCCATCAATTTCTTTTCCTTTTAAATCTTTCAGTTTGAATGCTTTTTTATCATTATCATACTCACTATTAGTTATTTCAATTTTTAATTTTTCTTTCCTATTTGTTTCAACATTAAAAACAACAATATTCATTTCTTTATCTTTTTCAGGATTCCATCCTAAAGCAACCATTTTAGGTAGCATTTCTTTTTGTGAAGCCTGAATTTTTTTATCGAATGAATTGTATTTTTCAAATTCACTAAAATATTCATTTTCTTTCTTCTCTAAATACACATATGGGCTTCCATGTTTTTGATAAAACTGAGAATCTTCTTTGTAGATCTTTAACATTTCATCTGAAATTGAATTTTGTTTCTTTTCTTCTTTTACCTCTTCAATTTCATCAACTTTAATATCTTTTCCTTTTTGCTTTAAATCTTCCATTTCTTTCTGTTGTTCTATTAGATCTTTCTCAATTTTATTTACTGATTCTAATGTTTTATTTGTTTTTTCATGATTCATATTCATTTCTTTTCTTAATTTTTGTATTTCCTCAATAACTTCGTTATTAGTTTCTTTAAATTCTTTAGATTGCATTTTTATATTCTCGTCTAAAAATTTTAAAATTACTTGCTTTGCTATTTCAGGATTTTTCTCTAAATACTCATATACTTTTTTCGATTTACCAGTCAATTCTTCTTTGTTAATACTTTCCAATGCTTTTTTATCAATATCTTTTTCTTTTTCTTTTTCTTTCCCTTCTTTATCCTTATCTTTGTCGCTTTCTTTTCCTTCTTTACCTTCCGGTTCACGTTTTATTTTTGATAACTCTCTTTTCTTAAAAATCGCTTTCCATATTCTACTCATTAGTTCATACATTGCTTCACTAAAATCATCTCTTGTTTGTTCAGCATTATTCATAGCTTATTTCCTCCTTTTTCTATACAATTATCAATTAATTTGATATACATTTATAGTATAATAAAAAAAACTTAAAAACATATAAAAGCAAAATAAATTTAATATAATATTTTTAAAAGGTGGCTGAATTTTTTTGAAACAAAATTTAGATATTCCATTGCAAAGAATTGACAAAAATAAAATTATGGAAATAAAAAAAGCATCAAAAAGAAGTTATCTTGAACAACTACAAGGAATTTTTAATTACTATGAAAAACTTTCTGTAGAATTATTTGCCGATAAAGTTATAAATAATTACGATCAACTTAATGATTTAAAGAAAGACTTAGTAACAATAACAATTAAAAATGAATTATTCACACAAGAAGAGTATTTCAGAAAGATTCACAAAGCAATTCTTACTAAACTACCTCAACTAGAGTTTAAAGAAATGCTAATAATTATGATTGCTCAATACATGAAAGATAAAGAAGATCCATCTTCACTATTTTAAAAACACGATCCCGACTAGGCTGGTAAGCCTATCATCCTTCTTTTAAATCCTCGTTAAAAAGAGAAGTGCCTATATATAGTAGGCACTTCTCTTTTTATTACCCTTAAAGGCTCGTACAAAGCAATAACTCACTTTAACCACCCTTACCCCTTAACCGCACATTCATTTCACGCCTACAGGCCTGTTAGACCTTTAAAAACACACCAAATGAATTCTTTTTGGTTACTATTATTCATTCTTACATCATAAAAACAA
>NZ_JARVGY010000006.1:0-72846 GCF_040460035.1 Bacillus cereus group sp. MG1
CGATTTTCAACAAAATCAGTGATTCTTCCTTATAAAAGTACAAAAAACTGTTACAACCAAATCTAGAAGTTTATAACAAAGTTTATTAGACACTGTCACACCCAAATGTTTCAATTTGTTGTAACAACGATCGTCCATATCCCACGGATTTTCATATAATCTGCCCACTTTACAACTGACATACAAATCATAACCAGAAAGATACCTAAAACATAATGCGAAAACACCCTCTCGCCGAAAGGTTACGGAAAAATAACAAATAAAACACTTATTAGTCACAATAAAGGTATCAAAAAGTAATCCCCTGGTAATCTTTTGGTGATTTTATTGCATTTTTTGTTGCATCACCCAAAGGATCGTGTTACAATTACAATAAGGTATCAAAAAGTAATCTTTTTATAACCAATAAGGTTTTGGAAAATATTCATATAGTAATGGAATAGTAAACAAAAGGAGATGTGTTTTATGAGTATGATGTTTAACTTAAAAGCGGATATTGGAAATAGTAAAGTTAAGTTCAAAATTGAAGATAAGATTGAAAAAGTACCTAGTGTATACAAACGTTTGTTTAAACCTCTTGATCCAAGTGAAACAAATATTGAAAAATGTGTTGTGAATTTACTAGATGAATTACAGGTACATATTACAAGCAATACAATAAAGCGTAGTGGTCAATTTTTAGTTGGCAAACGTGCGATGAATTTTGCTAAGGATACAACAACAATGGATATTGAAGAAGGTGGAAAACATGAAGATGATCTACCGATTATTCATTTAGTTAGTATTGTAGCTGCAAAGGCAATCCAAAAGGAATTTGGAGAAACTAACACCTTACCAGCAACACTTGATGTAAAAGTAAAGCTAACTACAGCTATACCAGCAAGTGAATGGAAACCAGAACACGCTAGAGTATTAGAAAAACGATTAGTAGAAAAGCCACACATTGCAATTGTAGATGTTGCTGAAGAGAAGGTGACTGTAACAGTTAGTTTTGAACAAGTAACTGTTACTCGTGAGGGGATTCCTCCATTGTATCGAATGATTCGCGCGATTGCTGATGGTGAGAATAAGATGTTTAGAAAATACGTGGAATTTTGTAAACAAGAACTAAAATATACCGAAGAAGAAATCCAAAAAATGTTAAAACTCGAAGTGTTTTCAGCAAAGAAAATCCTGCATGTTGATATTGGTGATGGTACAACAGAGTACATTTATACAGAAGGATTAAATCCTAAACCTGATTCATGCACAGGTGAACGTCGAGGTATCGGACATGCTTTGTTAGAAGCGATAAAACTTTTACAGAATAACAGACCAGGGGTTGGAGAAATTACCCGTCAACAATTTGCTGAGATTTTATTACATGAGGAACACAAATTCCATCAAGAAGCTAAAGAGTTTTTCTATGAGACTCGTTATGTTCAAGCTGAGAATATTTTGCGCGATATTCGTAATAAATATAGAAATAATACAGCCAGTGAAGCCGAAGTCATTGCAATTTATGGAGGAGGATCAATTGCACTAGAAGAAGATTTGGAAAAAGAGTTAGTATCGTTCTGTAAAAGAAATAAATTAGAATTACTATGGATTCCGGCTGAATATGCTGTTGACATGAATATTGAAGGCTTAGATGTACTAGAAAAAGAAGTGTTAGTTTAGGTTGGTGTTAAATTATGAAGGCAAAAACAAAACCAGAACAATATGGATGGAAACTAAAAAAAGTAAATGATCCGGAATTTTGGGATTGGTACGAAAATCAAGATAATATAGGTGAATCGTTATTTACTTTAATAAAGTTTTTTATAAAACAATATGGAACGTTAGACGTAAAAAGCTTTGAAGCACAGCAAGAAATGCATAGAGATTTGTTGATGAAAGATGAATTTTATCAAGAGTTCAACAAAATGAAAAATTTATTACAAGATAATACAGTTGTTTCTAAAGTGATCACTGAACAACCTTCTGTTCAAAATATTGAACCCTCAAAAGGTGAATCTGTAAAAAAAGAGGAATCAATTAAAGAAGAAACAAAAGAAGAAGTGAAACAAGAAACATCAGCACCGAATATATTTGGTGCTGTAAATCGCGATAATATTGTTTGAATATGTGCATCAAAACTATTAAACAGAAATGTAATTGGTCATGATCCATACGAGATATATGTACAAGATTATGAACAAAAAAAGTACAGGGATATTGAAGTGAAAATGCTAGTTGTCCGTAAAGGGCAACTAGCATTTTTTTATGAGAGGGTAATAGTGAGGACAGCTGACATAATATTATAGTGTGATCTAGAGATCAGTTATATAGGTAGGATATATACAGAGATAATATATATGTACAAGCTATGTGATATATATTATATGCCAGGAACGATGGATGGTGTTTCGTACCGAAATACGAAAGATGTTGAGTTGGATTTGGATGATGGAATATGGAATGAATGGGCTGCCGGCCGCCGCGGATTTACTGTAGTTAAAAGACTAATAGCCTTTCGATTAGTTACAGTATTCGTAGAATACAGTTACTATCTCAAGGATAACTTCAGTAATCTTGATCTTTATAAGAATTAGAATCTACCTTGATATAATAGGATTTTAGTATAGAATAGCTATAGGAATAGGCACAGAACTAATTTACAAGTATTCTTACGCCTATTCCTATAGCTATTCTATTCATTTCTATAGTAATTCCATAAGTAATTCTTAAATATATTCTAAACTTATTCCTTAGTGTATTCTGTTTGAAATATCGAAGGTATTATTTGAGAAATTGATGTTTTCATCACTGATCCACTTCGATATTAATGCGAATAAAGGGTTAAATGTACTTATGAAACATTCGTATTAAAAATAAATTGAATTTTCAGAACTAACCACGTAATGGAACTAAAATAACCTATGATCAGGAGTAAAGAAAACACATCCCCTCATTCTTTTAGATGATGTTTCGCGACGAAAAAAACAAGAAAAGAAGAAGGAGAACATAAAAGAGACAAGAACCCCCTATTGCATTATGTAAGATTTTCGGCGTATAATTGCGGTACACGATTTTTAGAAAAGAGAGGTATATAGAAATGAAATACGAAACAAGTGTCAGCATGTTTTTGTCTTCACTTAAGAGTCGCGGGCGCAAAGAATCTACTCTCCAAAGATACCAATACGATCTATCTATTTTTGTCTCCTGGATCAAAAAAAGACACCCATCCCCTTCTCAAGAAGTCTTTCAATCTTTCGATACAAATACATTGTTTAGTTTCTTAAATGCTCTTAAAAGAGATCGTGGAGCGTCTATATCTAACATAAAAAGGATTAAAGGAGTTGTAATTAACTTTTTACAGTTTCATGGTAATACAAGCGATTTAAAAAGTGATGTTGCCCCTCCACCCCTTACATCAAAAAATTTCGCTTCAGATAGGGAAATACGTAAACTTATGCGCACTATAAAAAGTTTAGATGGATTATCAGAATACCAGGCATCCGGAAGAATACATATCTTGAACCGAAATATCCTGTTAGTCCGTTTCATGCTAAAGTATGGTTTATCTATTCAGGACATTATTTCGCTATCCATGAACGATTTAAAACTTAGTGAAGGTATTATTACCCCAGGACAAACAAGTGCGTTTAAACGCACCGTAAAGCTATCTAAAAAAGATAGAGAATTAGTCCTAGACTATTTAAATGACATTCCTGAAACGATACGGCCAAAACAACATAGTAACGATCCATTATTTGTAGCTTTTGATTTCGGACCACAAACATTTCGTTGGAATTATGAGAAAGATGCTCCTGGAGCATTAACGAAAATTGGTGTACAAAGGATGCTTCAAAAAGAAATTAAACGTGCAAGTATCCACGTTACTCCTACAACGTTACGGAATCGTTGGATACTAAATGCCTTACAAAAAGGAATGACGCCGGTAGAGATCAAGTTACATCTTGGTTTAAAAAGCATTGAAGCCCTACATCGTTATGTAGTGTTTTGGAGCGATATGGAGAAATCTACTTAATACGGTAAGTGAAATTTTAGATTATCTTTAAATTGTAGTAGACTGTTATTATATATAACGATAGACCTGCGGTAATATGTCAACTAAAAAATATAAACGTTTAAAGTTATCAAAGGCCTATTTGCTTAAAAAGGGGTACCGCCACATGCCCATCAACTTAAGAATCTAGACTACCCCCAAGTGTAAAAAAACGTTATTCTTTCTAAAAAGCTAACTAGAAAGGATGACGTTTTTTATGAATCTTTCGATTCAAGATGAATTACAACTATTTTCTGAAGAGCTGTGCCGTCATTTAACCCCTTCTTTTTTAGAAGAACTCGCAAAAAAATTAGGTTTTGTAAAAAGAAAACGAAAATTTTCAGGAAGTGAATTAGCTACCATTTGTATTTGGATAAGTCAAAGGACAGCGAGTGATTCCCTCGTTCGATTATGTAGCCAATTACACGCAGCTACAGGTACTCTTATGAGTCCAGAAGGACTTAATAAACGCTTTGATAAAAAAGCTGTTGAATTTCTGAAATATATTTTTTCTATATTATGGAAAGGTAAACTTTGTAAAACATCGGCTATTTCAAGCACGGCGCTTACCCACTTTCAACGTATTCGTATTTTAGATGCGACGATTTTTCAAATCCCAAAACATTTAGCTAGTATATATCCTGGATCCGGTGGTTGCGCACAAACAGCGGGTATCAAGATTCAATTAGAGTATGATTTACATAGCGGTCAATTTTTAAACTTTCAGGTAGGTCCAGGGAAAAATAATGATAAGACCTTTGGAACGGAATGTTTAGATACCTTACGTCCAGGTGACTTGTGCATTCGTGATTTAGGTTATTTTTCATTAGAAGACTTAGATCAAATGGATCAACGAGGTGCCTACTATATATCCAGATTAAAATTAAACCATACTGTTTATATAAAAAATCCGTCTCCAGAATACTTTCGAAACGGAACCGTAAAAAAGCAATCACAGTATATTCAAGTTGATTTAGAACATATCATGAACCATTTAAAACCCGGTCAAACATATGAAATAAAAGAAGCTTACATTGGAAAGAATCAAAAACTATTCACGCGTGTAATTATCTATCGTTTAACAGAAAAACAGATACAGGAACGTAGAAAAAAACAAGCCTATACGGAAAGTAAAAAGGGCATTACGTTTTCAGAAAAGAGTAAACGATTAACGGGTATCAACATATATGTCTCAAATACGCCTGAAGGGATTGTTCCGATGGAACAAATACATGACTTTTACTCCCTTCGCTGGCAAATAGAAATCATTTTTAAAACTTGGAAATCCTTATTTCAAATTCATCATTGGCAAAATATCAAACAAGAGCGATTAGAATGTCATGTGTATGGAAGGCTTATTGCCATTTTTATCTGTTCTTCTACGATGTTTAAGATACGTAAACTTCTGTTGCAAAAGAACAAAAGAGAATTAAGTGAATATAAAGCTATTGGGATGATTCAAGATCATGTATCGCTGTTATATCAAGCGATACAGAGAAACACCCAAGATCTAACAAAGATTTTAATCCGTTTGTTCGACCTCCTACAGAAGAATGGACGGAAATCTCATCGATATGAGAAGAAAACTATCTTTGATATTATGGGTGTTGTCTATGAGTATAATGGGTTTGGAAAACAAAAGAAAGCTGCATAATTTTTAAAATGAAACTCGTTAGAGTTTATTTGGTGTGTGTACTTTTCAATACCAAAAGTACATTACGAGTTTTTTAGTTGCTTTGAACGAAAGTTCATTTTATTTTTGTTCTTAAGTTGATGGGCATGGGGTACCGCCAGCATTTCGGAAAAAAAACACGCTAAGGATTTTTTCTATAAAAAGAGCCGTTATATTAAGAATAAAACGGCTCTTTTATACGTAAAGGACGTAAATTCATTTGCCCAGTGTCATGTAATCCTTCAAATTTGTATTCTCCAAGAAAATTGATATGTTCCCATCCTAACGGCCACGCATATGGCATTAAATCTTCTCTAAATTCTCCTCTTGCTTTTAATTCTTCTACGGCTTTTTCCATATATACAGTGTTCCACACACTTATAGCGTTAATAATTATGTTTAGTGCACTAGCTCTTTGTAACTGGTCTTGGAGAGCACGTTCTCTAAATTCTCCACGTTGTCCAAAAAATATAATTCTAGGGTGTTTTTGCCCATCCCCTCGAAAAAACAAGACTATAATTAAGGAGCGTTCTGAACGTATTAAACGAACAGGAATGCTCCTTTTTTTTTCTTTATCTACTAAATATCTATATTGAAAAAATAACGTAAATAAAGTACTTTAAGAAAACGTCTTTTCAGATAAAGGAGGAATAAAAGATGAAGGTTGAGGAAGTAATTATCTCCGATAATAAGATTCGTTATCTCTTGGTAAATCAGTATAGGGAAATGATTATGCCTGTGATGAAATTTCTAAAGTATAAAGATAATACAGGTACAGCACGTAATACACTTCGTTCTTACTGCTATGCACTTAAACTCTATTTTGAGTTCTTAGAACAAAAGGAACTGTCTTATACAGATGTGGGGATTGATGAGCTAGCTGAATTTGTTAGATGGCTTCAAAATCCATTCCAGAATGTGAAAGTAACAAGTATTCGTAACAATTCAAAGAAGCGTAAGGCAAGAACAATTAATATCTATTTAGACAAGATTTATGCTTTTTATGATTATCTTATGAGGCATGAAGATTACTCGATAACTTTATCAGAACGATTAAAAAAGCAATCTTCAGCTTCAAGGGGGAATTTCAAGGGATTTCTTCATCATACCTTTAAGAATAAAATGAAAGATACTAAGATACTCAAACTAAAAGTTTCAAAAGAGACATTAAAAGTACTGTCCCCGGATGAAGTACAAATCTTAATTGATGCTTGTTGTAACACCAGAGATAAGTTTCTACTGGTTCTTTTATATGAAACTGGCATGAGGATTGGTGAAGCACTTTCACTTCATTTATCCGATATTGTCCCTACGATTAGAAAAATACATATTCAGGATCGTGGAGAATTGATTAATGGCGCTGAGATTAAGACGGTATGTAGTCCTCGGACTCTAGATATTTCAAAAGAATTGGCTGATTTATACCGGCGGTATATTTTAGAGATACATACAGATGAGATAGATTCAGATTTTGTTTTCATCAAACTAACAGGGGATCGGAAAGGAACTCCACTTGATTATGCAAGCGTACAGTCCCTTTTCAAACGTTTGAAAACAAAAACTAAAATGGAAGTAACTCCTCATATGCTTCGTCATACCAACATAACGGAGTTATGGAAGACAGGAGAAATGAGACCTGAAACGCTTCAGAAGCGCGCTGGACATGCTCATATACAGACTACTATGCAAATGTATGTCCATCCCACAATGGAAGATATACAAGAAGATTGGGAGAAAGCAATGAAAAGATGAACGACGAGGAGAATCATGAATATAGTAAGTAATACATCCTATAAACCGAAGGTTACATTAGAGAAAAAAGATGAATTACTGCAGCTATTACAGGGGTATCGGATAAACGATGTGTGGGATTTAAGGGATAACTTCTTCGAAGTATATGATAGCAAAGAATCTTGGCGATCAAATAAAAAAAGAATAGATTTCACATCATTTTCTTTCTATATTCGACAAGAGTTAAAATATTTCTTTGCAATAGAAATATTAAATAGAAGTGTAACTATTGGAACTCTATTAAGTTATTCATTTACGTTTAAACATTTAGCTGCTTTTTTAAACAAACATTATCCTAACATCCATAGTTTTATAGAGATACCATATGAACGTGGTCTTATGAAATACAAAAGTTATTTAATTAATAGGAATGTCAACATCACAAATTCAAAAGGACAGATTTCAAGTAAAGCTATTGCTTTTTTTAATCGAGCGTATCAATTTCTGTTTGATTTCTATGACATAAGAGAAGAGTTTGAAAAAGATATATGGGATGTAAGAAATATTCCTAATGTACGCTATTCTAAAAGTAAAGCTGAATATCGAATATCATTTCATGATATTCATCCATCCTATAGGGAAGCTGTTAAAAAGTATGCTAAGTTTACAACGGTTTCACGTAGTTTTTCATCATTGCAAACAATATTAAGAGGAATCAAACACTTTATAGTGTTCTTACAAAAATATTATCCTAATTGGAACGGTATCACTGATTTGCAAAGATCACATATTGAACAATATTTATTATACGTTAACCATAATTTGGGCCATTTATCTGAAGGAACTAAAGCGGATTATTTGTATGGAGTAAAAGTATTTATAGATTACTTACAACGTACTGAACATCCTAAAGCACCTACTACACCTGTTTTCACTTTGTTCTTCAAGGAAGATTTCCCAAAACAAAGACGATGGAATGAAAATGAGATTAAATATATTCCTGACTCAGTAATGAGTCAGTTAGAATTGTTATTAAGTCATAATCCTGATGAACTCAATCCCCCTATGAAAGATAGCGATAAGAAATATATTCCTGTTATCATTTTACTTATGGCTACAGGATGGCGAATAAGTGATATACTCAATATTCGTTACTATAATTGCTTAATTACTGATACGAACAGAAACTATTATCTTCAAGGAGATATTCCCAAAACTGATGTTAAACAACATCGTATTCCTATAGATAAAGATGTAGCACTAATTATTCAAGCTGTCATTGAACAAACTAAAGATATGTCAACTATAGAAAATAATCCTGATCGATACTTATTCGTTCATACAAAAGGAAAACGTAAGGGGAACCCATTTTGTAGTGGGAATATATCACGAGCATTAAATCGTTTGGCTAAACGATACAACATTGTGGATCAAGATGAAAGTATCTATCATTTTCGAAACCATGCCTTTCGGCACACCAAAGGTGTGGAGCTGATTAATCTAGGAATGAATCTTACTCACATTATGAAATGGTTTGCCCACTCTACACCAGAAATGACACTAGTCTATGCTAAGATAGCCGATGATACATTGAGACGAGAATGGGAAAAGGCACAAAAGAAAAAAGGACCTCTCCTTCGTGTAAATTTAGATAATGGTCAAGTAAATGAAATGGCCATGGACGAAGACTTGATCCATTGGGAATATATACGCAGTAATATCGAGGCTATAAGAGTACCACTTGGGTTTTGCCTGGCTTCGAAGAAGGAAGGTTGTCCTTATGTTGTAACCCCATGTCTGACATGCCCAAACTTCTGTACAACCCCTGACAATCTGTGTGACTTTGAAAGAGAAATCCGGCGAGTGGAAGAACATATTCAGATGACACAAAACTACCCAATTTACAATGAGAAAACCAAGGAACAATTGGATAACCTCATCAAAATTAGAAACCAACTTGTCGAAGGCAAGTCTCATCGGGGGGAGAGTGCTAAAAAAATTCTCTTTGATGCTCAAATTATTAAAGAAAAAGGTGTATCATCATGAAACATAAACGATCTACAGATGCTATTGTAGCCTTGGCTAAAAAGAAGCGAGAAGAAACCCTACAAAAGGTTGAGAAAGCAATTAGACAACTGATTAAAGAGAATAGACGTATTAATTTCAACTCTGTCTCCGACTTCGCAGAAGTGTCCAAGTCTTACTTGTATAGTCATACTACCCTTCGTGAACGAATTGAAACGCTTCGTAAACAACAGCAACGAGCTGTATCTCCAAAATTCGAAAAACGGAAAATGAGTGATGAAAATAAAGATGCAATGATTCAATTATTACGGGATCGAATCAAGGAAGTAGAGTACGAGAATAGGCGATTAAAGGATGAAAACAAAAGACTACAAGGAAAAATGTATGAACAAATTTAATGAAATAAGGCTCTTACTTTGTGGTCATATCCACAAAGTAAGAGCCTTATATTTTCTGTTTATTTTTCATTTTAGTCTTGATTTTTCGGGAAGGGGGAATAAGAAAAAATAGGATTTTTTTGTAGATGGAGCGCCAGAGTTACTGTCATGGACTGAAAAGTATCATTCAATACAATTGTGCAGTACATTTTTAAAAGGAGTTGTAGTAAATATTTTGGTAACATTGATCTGTGTGACAATAGAACCAAATCATGAAATAAAGTGTTAGCGGACATTAACCAGCAATAATAAGAGGAATTTACTATCTTTTCAAATAAATGTTTTTGTACTTATGGTATACTATATTTACTTTCGTTTTTACGAAATCCCTAGAAAGTATGTAGAAAAGGTTCTAACTTTTTTGTTAGAACCTTTTCTTATTTTTTCGTAACAAATGCTTCTTTTAAATTTCTGATCCAAACAGCTTTATGTAAATCGGTATGAGATATCCAATTCCCTGATTCATGAGAACCGACAAATTCATTATAAATGGGATGCCAAATAATAAGATATGTTTCATTTTCATATTGTATCTCATCAAATTGCCGCAGTGATTTTCCTAATATATCGGACTGGCCAATAGGTATGGCCCCTTTTTCTAAAATTTCTTTAAACTGTTTCAAAGGCATCACACTCCTTAGCATGGGTATATGTATATATTTTTTAAAGGATGTATTCTTTCCTCTTTTATTATAGTGAATATTTTAAAAATATATGTAGAAAATGCCCCTCTATACATAAAGAGTGAATGTCAGCTTTGTTATATTACTATGTATATAATGAATGATTTATTAATAGTATAATAGGTTATTAGATAAACAAATTAATTATAATTAATATATAGTTTTAATTATATAAAGAACCATAATAAAGGAAGGAGTGCAATCTTCATTAGAGTGAACTCCTTCCTTTCCTATATTTTATATTAAGACATAGAAGAACCTTTAAATCTTTGTTAGGGGTAAAGATTTAAAGAAAAGTTTAGCTTAATGTCATTTTACATCATTGCGTTTCTAATAAAATTGATAATCAATATTCTTATTATTGAGATTATTTAGGTGTATAATACAAAAGCACGTTCTATTGTAGAACGCGCTTTTCCTGAATGAGTCTATACTAATATTTCAAACCATTTTACATGTACATTATCATTATAACACATAACTGACAAAAAATAACGAAAAATCAAATTATTGAAAGGGGATTTATTTGACTTTTAATAATTTCTCTTGAAATAGGGTAGTATGTAAAAAGAAGCTTTTCTATTTAAGAAAGCTTCTTTTCTTCCAAATTATGTTCATATTCTTTAACTCTTCTATAAAATGTATTACTCTTCATGCCTACTCTTTGCATGGCTTCTACTGCAGTAATTTTATGATTTTTCCATTCTTGATAAGCTCCTTTAAAATTATCATCAATTTCAACTTTTTTGCGGCCAAATTTAACTCCTTTTTGAAGTGCAATTGTAATTCCTTCTTTTTGTCGTTCGCGGATTCTTTTTCTTTCATCTTCAGCCATATAACTTAATAACTGTAAAATCAAATCTGAAATAAGAGTTTCAATTCCATTTAAATCTTTATATTTCATAGTGTTAAGAAGTGGCATATCTAACACAACGATATCAATCTTTTTTTCTTTAATTAATTCTTGCCATTCGTCTAAAATCATTTGTTTATTTCTTCCCAAACGATCTAATGATTGAATATATAAAAGATCGCCTTTTCTCAACATACGTTTCATAAGTTGATATTCAGGACGTTTGAAATCTTTTCCACTTGCTCTTTCTATAAAGATGTATTCTTCAGGAATACTGATCTCTGTTGCGGTTGCGAGTTGTCTCTCAATAGATTGATCTTTACTACTTACTCTAATATAAAAGAATTTTCTCATTATGTATTCCTTCCCCATTTCAAATCCCACATAAAATCTATAATTATAAAAATTTGATGGTTATAAGATATAATTATTACACTTTAATGTCAAATTCTATACAACTCTAATGACATATTTCAAAAATAATTATGTTATAATTGTGAAATATTAAAACCTACTCAAACACACCATGTCAAAAAGTATACTTTTTGACATGGTGTAATCTATTATAACTATAACTCATAAGGAGATGTAGAAAACGATTGAATATGAATATTCAAAAAAGATTAACTATTTTAACTACAGATGAAATAAATCAACTTTATAGTAGACCTCTTTTTACAACTAAAGAGCGCGTACAATATTTTGCTCTTTCTCAAATGGAAACTGAATTGTTATATACTTTACGCTCAATAAAATCTAAAATTTATTTCATTCTTCAACTTGGATACTTTAAGTCAAAGCATTTATTTTTTCAATTTAACCTATGTGAAGTGAAAGAGGAGATTCAATATATTCTTAAAGTCCATTTCAATAATGCTGAGTTCTCAGATTTTGGATCTATTGATAAGAAAACTAGGCTAAATCAACAACAACTTATTCTCAAGCGATTTAACTATTGTCTTTGTGATTCACAATCTCGACTAGATTTAAAAGAACAAGCTCGTAGAGCTGCAGCTATAAGTGGGAAACCAATTTTTATTTTTCGCGAGCTTATAAATTATTTAACTACTAAACGAATTATTATTCCTGGTTATAGCTTTATACAAGAGGTTATAGGAAATGCTATTACATATGAACAAAAACGCCTTATAAGGATTATACAAAAACAGCTATCCGAGACGGATAAACAGCATTTAAAAGAATTATTATATAATCCTTCTGGTTTATATAAGATTACTCGAATCAAACATGAACCTAAAGACTTTAGTATGAATGAAATTAAACGAGAAATTGAATATGGGAAAGAAATGTATCCTCTTTTTCAACTGGCCAATTCAATTTTGCCACAACTAAAAATTTCTAATGAAAGTATTAAATATTACGCTTCTTTAGTAGAATATTATTCCGTATATAAATTAAAAAGGTTTAATGAATCCCTTATAAATCTTTATTTATTGTGCTTTATTTTTTATCGATACCAAAGAATGAATGATAATTTGATTAATAGTTTTATTTATAAAATGAGAAAATACAATGATGATATCGTATCCTTTGCAAAAGACCAAGTATATAACTATTACACAGAAAACCAAGAAGATTTCAAGAAAGTCGGAAATGTTTTACAGGTTATAATAGATGAAAATATTTCCGAATATACAGTATTTAAAGACATACAAAGACGGGTATTTTCTATCCTAGACCGTCCTAGATTAACCGAGCTAGCAAATCAAATCCTGAATACTTCGAAGATAGATGAAAAAGCGTTCCGTTGGGAACGTATTGATACATTAGCTTTACAATTCAAGAGACAAATTCGTCCGATTTTTATGACGATTGATTTTGTTACAACAGATATTGAAGATCCTCTTATGGATGCAATACATTTTTTAAAAGAAGTTTTTATGAAACGAAAAACTTTACTTAAATATGATATCGAAGATATTCCACAAACCTTTATACAAAATGGTACCAAACGTTACCTTTACACGAAAGATGATGTGCATTCAAAACGTTTACTAATAGATCGATATGAATTTTTAATTTATCATTCTTTATGGCATCGCTTACAATCAGGAGATATTTTTTGTAGAGATAGCATACAGTATAGAAGTTTTGAAGATGATTTAGTCGATGAAAATACGTGGGTACATAAAGAGAGTATGATTCAAGATTTCAATTTAACTAAGCTACAACAACCCATCGAACAACATTTAAAAGAACTTGAAAACAAATTGGACGCTCGTATCATCTCTATTAATAAAAGGATTACTTCTGGAAAAAACAAACATGTTCAAGTGAAAAAACATAAAAATCATCATTCTTGGACACTTCCATATACTCGAGCTTCAGCTCTTATTAATCATTCTTTTTTCGATGTATTACCACAAGTTGATATGAGAAGCATCCTGTATTTTGTAAATCAGCAATGCAATTTTCTAGATAACTTTGAACATATTCTGGGACGCTATGCCAATCAAAAAGCAAATGATTATACTCTTATTCCATGTTTAATAGCTTGGGGAACAAATATGGGGTTATATAGAATGGGAGAAGTCTCTGATATGGATTTTTCAAAATTAGCTACTACATCAGCTAATTTTATTCGATTAGAAACATTAAAAGATGCTAATGATTGTATCAGTAATGCCACAAGTCAACTTCCTATTTTCCCGTATTTTAACATTGATGATTTCATCCATTCAAGTAGTGATGGCCAAAAATACGAAACACAGATTCATACACTACAGTCCCGTCATTCTTCTAAATATTTTGGAATGAATAAAGGAATCACTTCTTATACAATGGTGGCTAACCACATTCCAATTCAAGCAAGAATTATTGGTGCAAATGAGCATGAAAGCCATTATGTATTTGATATTTTATACAATAATACAACCAATATAAAGCCTACTATCCATTCTACAGATACACATGGAACGAATGAAGTTAATTTTGCTATTTTAGATTTGTTTGGTTACCAATTTGCACCTAGATATAAAGATATTCAAGCAACGATATCTCGAAATTTATATGGTTTTCAACATCCAAGCCATTATGAAGAATTACTGATTAAACCTGTGCGTAAAATTAATACAGATCTCATTGTAAAAGAATGGGACAATATAAAACGAATTATGGTATCTCTTGCTTTAAAGACGACGACTCAAAATGTTATTGTACGAAAATTAAGTTCTTATGCACGAAAAAATCAAACCAAGCGAGCATTATGGGAGTATGATAACATCATTAAAAGTCTATATTTTTTAGAATATATTGATTCATTATCATTACGTCAAAATGTTCAAAAATCACTAAATCGTGGAGAAAGTTATCATAAATTACGTCGATCCGTATCATATGCAAACTTTGGGAAACTCCGTTTCAAGACTGAACAAGATCAGCACATTTGGAATGAATGTAGTAGGCTGCTCAGCAACTGTATTGTTTATTACAATGCGAGTATATTATCTAACTTACTAATAAAATCTAAAGATACAAGGATTGTGATGAAAATATTACAGCATATTTCACCAATTGCATGGCAACATATCAATTTTTATGGTCGTTATGAATTTAGTAAATCACCAACGGTAGTAAATATAGAGGAAATTCTTGAGAGTATCAATAAAGACGCTATTCTAACCAGCTTAACACGAGAAGACCCCTTGGAAAAATGAAGTATCGCTGTCCTTATTCCCCCTTTTCGGGGGGATGGGCAAAAATACCCTTCTAGCTAATGCATTGATTGCTTCTCCTTTATTTAAACCTTTTTGAACCCGTCTCCTTACGGCTTTATTAGATATGTAATCCAGCGTAAAGAGGGTTTTCTCGATTCGTCCCATTTCTCCAAGTGCTGTTGCGAGTTTATTTTGTCTTGCATATGATCCGAGCTTCCCCATGATAAGAGCGCTAGATACTTTTCCTGTTTGAACCGAGTATGCCAACCTTCTAATATCTTCATAGTTTTCTTTTATTAACTTTACATTAATTTTTCCTTTTAAAAGTGCTTGAACATTTTCATATTCTTCTCCACCAGGTATAGAAAAAAGCTTAGTATCTGCCAAATCACGAATACGAGGAGCAAATCGAAATCCCAACAAGTGTGTTAAAGCGAAAACTTGATCTGTATATCCAGCTGTATCTGTGTAATGTTCTTCAATTTTTAAATCTGTTTCATGATGAAGAAGCCCATCTAATACATGAAGAGCATCTCGTGCATTGGTAGTAATGACTTTCACATGATAGGCAGATAGCTGATCACTTACAAATCGATAAATGGTTCCACCTTTTCCCGTTCCATAGTGTGGATTGGAATCTGCATGTAGAGAACGTACAGCAATGGATAAACGCATACCATCAGAAGAAGAAGTTGTCCCATCTCCCCAATAGGATGATAACTTTTGTTCCTTTTGGAAATTCACGAGAATAGATTGAGCGCGAACCATTGCATCATCATACATTCTCCATTGTGAAGCATTTGCCATTTGTCTATAGGAGATTCCAGGGGTAGCTTCCGCCATTTTTGTAAGACCTATATTTGTCCCCATTGCCATCAAAGTAGCTAATACAATATTCTGTTCCTCTTGATCAGGAGATTGATTGGTAGAGGCGTGGATAAATTGATCATGAAATCCAGTCCAACTGGCCACTTCTATTAGTAAATCTGTCAGTTTTATTCTGGGTAACATACTATGAAGAAGTTTACTAAATGCTTTTGCTTCTTCTGGAGTTCCTCTATCCAATCGCTCAACATGTAGTTTTCCTTGACTAATATCTACTCCTTCTAATTTCTCGCTATTTTTTGATAACCATTCTAAATGTTCATTTAATCGGTTTATTCGGTCAGTTATATAATCTTCAGCTTTTAAAGGGGCTGTAAGGCCATTTGGAATGTTTGAAACTTCGTTCCATTCATCATACGGTATAAGATAATCATCAAATGCCTTATGATGTCTACTGCCTGATACAAAAATATCTCCTGAACGAATATGATTTCTTAACTCGGTTAAAGCTGCCAATTCATAATAGTGCCGATTAATGTTTCCGTCATCATCATATACATGTTTTTGCCAACGGTTAGATACAAAGTGTAAGGGAGCGCCATGAGGCACTTTTCGTTTACCTGTTTCATTCAATTCATGAATCGTATCAAGTGCTTGTAAAACGGGTTCTCCAGATTTCGTCGCTCTAAAATGAAGACTGCGTAATAAAGTAGGTGCATATCGTCTAACATAGGAATAACGAGTATTTAACAAATCCAAATAGTCATAATTTAAAGGCCGTGATAGTTGTTTTGCTTCTTCAACAGATTCGACCATCTCATTCCATGACATTACTTCATCTAGGGCTGCAAAAGCATCTTTACCCGTTTCTTTTGCCTCAATTAGTGTCCCGCATACAGTAATAAATTGTAAAATCTTCTCGTTTAATTTTTTCCCATTTGCTTGCTGTATTTCGTCTTGTTCTTTTTTCCCTTTTGTTTGAAGATTCATCATAAGACGATCATGAATTTCAATTGCGTAATCTATAAGGTCTTGTGTAATCTCCAATAAAAATGAGACTAACATACTATATCTTTTTACTTCATTGAATCGTCTAAAAGCATATGGCTCATATTTTGATCCTAATCTAGCGAGCTGCCGAAGACGATTTGTATTAATTTTTGTGGTATCAATAGTAAGACCAATTTTTTGAACAAATTGTAATCGGTCTATTACTTTTAAAAATGATTCTGGTGAAGGCTGGGCCGGTACATCTTTTAGCCATGCTAATGGAGATTTACCATTTATAGTTGGTAAAAGTAACGCATCTAATTGATCTTTTTGTTCTTGGACCAAACCGTCATGTAGTATACTATACACTTTCTGATCTGCTTGTTGCTTTGCTTCCCAGACGATATCTTCAATCACATACATAGCTGGAAGAATGACTTTCATTTTTCGCAATGTAGATATTGTTATTTCAATTAAATAGAGGGTATTATTGTTATCCATTGCTTGTTGCACTAAAAATTGTAATAAAGTTTCTTTATATTCAGAAGAAAAATTCTGATATCCATATTCTGTTCGAATTTCCCCAAGATGCTCCCATAAAGTATTCCCACGTTTGGCATATACTAAAAATTCTTCAGGTGGAATCTGTAACTGACTCGCAACGTAAGCCACTACATATTGTGGAATGTCTTTATATTCTGTTAAGGACCAGCCAGGATAACGAATTAATGCAAGCTGAAGAGCGAACCCTAAACGATTGTATCCTCTACGGTGTTTTAATATTAAATGTAAGTCATGTTTAGAAAAAGTATGAAATGTTACCAAATCCCATTCTGTTAAACGTGATAAATCCATTAACTCATTTCGTTGTGCCTCTGACAGTAATTGTTTAACTCCCATTGTTTCCCCTTTACTCCTTTATAAGAGCTCCATTTTATTTTTTAGCTGCAGTTGGTTTGGATTTGTGTAAAGTAGTGTCGTATGGATGTTAGAGTGCCCAGCTTGATTTGCAACTTCATGAATGCTAAATCCTTTTTCAATTGCATTCGTACAGAAGAAGTGTCGTAATTGGTGTGGAGTAATAACATTGCTGTATGATTTAAAGATACGATTGACGACCGTACGGTCGAGCTTTTCTCGCTTTTTACTAATAAAAAGATACGGAGATTCATGTGCTGTACTGTATGTTTTTCGATCGATGAGATAATCTTTGATAGCACTAAGTACCTTACTATTTAGTAATACAATTCGTTGTTTACCTCCTTTTCCACTTCGAATAATACATTCCCCAGTCTGTAAATTGAAGTCATTCATTTTGATAGATAATGCCTCTGAAATACGTACTCCTGTATATGCTAGGAGAGTGGCAATTGCATAATTACGTTTGTTATTATCCTCTAACACACTTTGTAAAAACTTTTTTACATCTAATTCAACAATTTGGGTTGGAGAAGCATAGACAGTTTGAACCTTTATCATGTCTGTTTTTAAAATTACTTGATCTTGTTGACTTCCTTTCTGTATTAGAAATTCATTAAATTTAGCAAGGCTACTAATCTTGTGGTTAATGGACTTGGCGTTCAACATTTTGACATTCTTTAAATAACTAATGTACTCTAAGATATTTTGTCGGTACAATTTTGTTAATTTTCTGTCATAGGAACCTTCAAACCATTTTATGTACTGTCTAATACCTGATGTGTATCCCTGAACAGTGTTCTCAGTTTTATTCTCTTGTTTAAGATAAGAAGAAAACTGTTTTGCAACATCCATGTGATTTCCTCCGCGTCTATAAATTGTGTTGCGTCTAAAAGTATTTATTTATCGATAAATTGTGTTGCGTTAAACCCCTAGATTTATATTTATTATAACACCTAATACAACACAATTAATATTGTGTTGTATTATTTTTTGTATAAAAAAAGACACTGTATGTGTCTTGGAATAATGATATATTTTCTGATTTTTTAACTCTGATTTTCTTAGCGTGGTTTTTTTCCGAAATGCTGGCGGTACCCCATGCCCATCAACTTAAGGATAGAAACTCTACGGTTTTCCATTAATTGAAATGAACAAACTTTTAAACAGTATAATCCTCTTAAAAATGAGCATACGAAATAAACCCTAACGGGTTTCATTTTTTTCTTATGCAGCTTTCTTTTGTTTTCTCAATCCATTATACTCATAGACAACACCCATAATATCAAAGATAGTTTTCTTCTCATATCGATGGGATTTCCGGCCATTTTTCTTTAGTAGGGTAAACAGGCGGATTAAAACCTTTGTTATTATACGGGTGTTTCTCTGTATCGCTTGATATAACAGGGATAGATGATCTTGAATCATCCCAATTGCTTTATATTCGCTTAGTTCTCTTTTGTGCTTTTGCAACAGAAGTTGGCGCATCTTAAACATCGTGGAAGAACATATAAAAATGGCAATGAGTTTTCCATACACATGGCATTCTAATCGCTCTTGTTTGATAGTTTGCCAATGATGAATTTGAAATAGAGATTTCCACGTTTTAAATATGATTTCGATCTGCCAGCGGAGGGAGTAAAAATCATGGATTTGTTCCATCGGAACCACTTCCCAAGGCGTATTCGTAACATATATGTTGATACCCGTTAATCGTTTACTCTTTTCTGAAAATGTAATCCCCTTTTTACTTTCGGTATAGCTTTGTTTTTTTCTACGTTCCAGTATTTGTTCCTCTGTTAATCGGTAGATAATTACTCTTGTAAATAATCTTTGATTCTTGCCAATATACGACTCTTTTATTTCATACGTTTGTCCTGGTTTTAACGTGTGCATAATGTTCTCTAAATCAACTTGGATATACTGTGACTGTTTTTTGATTGTCCCATTTCGAAAGTATTCTGGAAATGGATTTTTCGTATAGACGGTATGGTTTAACTTAAGTCTTGATATATAGCACACGCCACGTTGATCCATTTGATCTAAGTCTTCCAATGAAAAATATCCTAAATCACGAATACACAGATCACCCGGCCGTAAGGTATCTAAGCAATCTGTTCCAAATGTTTTATCATTATTTTTTCCAGGACCTACCTGGAAGTTTAAAAACTGTCCGCTGTGTAAGTCATATTCTAATTGAATCTTGATACCTGCAGTTTGTGCACAACCACCTGACCCAGGATATACATGTGCTAAATGTTTCGGTACTTGGAAAATCGTCGCATCTAAAATACGGATTCGTTGAAAATACGTGAGTGCTGCACTTGAAATGGCTGATGTTTTACAAAGTTTACTTTTCCATAATGCAGAAAAAATATATTTCAAAAATTCAACCGCTTTTTTATCAAAGCGTTTATTGAGTCCTTCTGGACTCATAAGAGTGCCTGTGGCGGCGTGTAATTGACTGCATAGTCGAACGAGAGAATCACTCGCTGTACGTTGACTGACCCAGATACATATGGTAGCTAATTCATTTCCTGAAAACTTTCGTTTTCTTTTTACAAAACCTAATTCTTTAGCGAGTTCTTCCAAAAGAGAAGGGGTTAAATGACGATACAGCTCTTCAGAAAATAGTTGTAATTCATCTTGAATTGAAAGATTCATAAAAAATGTCATCCTTTCTAGCTAGCTTTTTAGAAAGAATAACGTTTTTTGACACTTGGGGGTAGTGCAAATTCTTAAGTTGATGGGCATGTGGCGGTACCCCGTTAAGTAAAGCCTTCGCAAAAAAACATTTAAATATCACTCGTTAAATCATACAAAAAACGGACATCATTCTTTTAAGAGTGATGCCCGTTTTTTATTCATATAAAAATTTCCTTATTTATCTGTCAATACAAGTCAGTAATCATTCTTTATTTGCACACCTTACATTTTAAAGCATATATTATTCCTCCATAAGAAGTAATTCCACGCTGTCCACGATGAATGTTCCTTCCGTTTCTCCGATCTCAATCCATACCTTATCGGTTTCTGGGAAGTACTCTAATTCTTTTGTCACATAGCCAGCTGGTAGTGGTGTGTAATCCCCATATCCTCTGTTAGATTCACAAGGATTGTCTCTTCGTCCATCTGTATATGCTTTTTCTTCATAGGCTGATGCATAATCAGCTGGTACAGAAGAATTGCTTTCATAGGCTCCGTCATATCCTCGATTACGAGAAGTGTACGTACCCTCATATTCTTCTTGAGTCGCAGTATAATCATTACACGTTACCGTGTTGTTTGGATATACTTCCTCTTCTACACAGTTGCTAAACTTCAGTTCGTCTGTATTGTTCTCGATCTCATGAATGGTTACGCAACCTTCTCCATATCCCTCCTTGTACGCTGTGACACGAAGGATATAGCCACGACCCGGACAGACACGAACTTCTTGTGACACTTCTGCTTCCCATTCCGGAACAACAAGGACCGAACGGTGGTTGTTTTGTTCTTCTACATCTACATGCCCTTTCACGTTCCAGCAGGATAAGCCATTATTAAAATCACCATTTTTAATGACATTTCTCGCATCATATAGGGAGAATGCAGTGAAAATACGCCCTTCTAATTCTTCAAAAATAGCCGCATTGACACCCGGAATCACAGACAGCTCAGGCAGATAAGCTTCTCGAATGCTATGAACGCGTTTATCTGCCGCATGAATCATCGCGATGTTGGTATCCGCTTGTAATCTATCATATTGAGAGTTTACAAATAAAGCATCTACAGATTCTTTTGCCTCTTTATAAACAATATTTGTTTCCCATTCCAATTTTTCACGTTTGTCTCTCCATTTTTTCTCCGCTCTTTTCACACGAGCTAGTGCTTCTCCTACTAATGGTTTCTCTTCGAGAAATTCTAGATTTCCTAGTCTTGCATGGCCATCTTGCGTCTTAATCTTGAATATCACCCATACACCTAAGTCCTCATTTAAGTCTGTACATCCAACATCAATGTCCAAGGAGAAATGATGGGAATGATGGGCACATTTTCCGATTGGACTTGGGGCTGAAAGCGGCCATAAGGAACCCGTACCTGGCACATTTACTGTTTCGTGTTTGGCATTGTAGCGAATTAAATAGATTTCTAAGTCTTGACTATCTTCGATATACCCTCTTAATTGGTAACGGGTATAGGCTTTTAATTTCGACTCATCTATTTTTTGATATAAATACGTTGGATAGCACTCATCAAAGGTACCCAATAGCGTAACGTAATTCTCTTTGAATACGTCATCGCCTCCTTGGATGGTAATATCCGTACTTCCTCTCCAGCCACGGTCTAGTTGTCTATTGATCCCTCTAAAGTTTGGATCTTGAAGTAAATTCCGCTCATCACTAAGTCGCTTCGCATGTTTGACTTTCTCGGACAATTCTTTTTTTTCATCCAGACAAAATTCATCAGATAAACACTCAACTAAATTGGATACTTGATCAATATGATAATCCGTCACATCTGTTTTTAACCCGATTTGATTGGAAGAAGTAAACAGCTCATTCACCGCCTTTTGTGCTCTTTCTAAATCATATTCTGCCTCAAAGGTTACTTCTGCCGGAACAAATTCAATTCGATCTATATAAACTTCATTGCCTGAATTGAAGACATGAGCACTTAACGTAAATACACTTGATCCATTTGAAAAGTTAAACGGAGTAGTAAAACCTACAGTCCTAAAGCTTCCGGACTGTAAATTACTCCCACTACTCATAGTTGCTGAAAAATTCCCCTGATTAATAGGTCTTCCGTCAATTGATGTATGGAATTGTAAATTTGTGGTAGAAGCGTAGCGAATTCTTACCCGATATCTTTGTGATAATGGTGCAGTAATATTTACTCTTAAGGTTGAAATCTGGCCAGGTGAAGTTCTTCGAAGAATATCTCCTCCTGTAAATCCTGGTCCTTTAACGACAGAAGTTCCAGAGCCAAGATTAGTAGATTTTGTTAAAGGTATTTGTGTAATTTGTGATGAAGGAATTATATTATTAAATTCAGCACTACGATGTATCCAAGAGAACATAGGAGCTCTTATTATACTTACACTACTATTACTAAAGCCTGAACGAAACATTGAAACATGGCTTAATCGATGACTAAATCCTTGCCTAGGTGGCACGTTGTTATTCTGTGGCGGTATTTCATCCAGCGAATCTACCGTTCCGCTTTTTCTGTATACAGCGGATGGCAAATTTGAGGAGGTTCCATAAGCAAATTCTGTCCCGTCAAGAACAGATAGTTGTTGATTATTTATCCCTATATTAAAAGGTCTTCTATATAAAGTGGACGATAATGTTCTATACACGCCCTGACCTAGTTGAGCAACAATACGTTGTTGTGGAGCTGCATTTCCCATAGTTCCATATAGCGGAAAAGTGAATTCTGGCCCCGAAAACCCTACAGGAGAAGCCATTATTTGATGCCCTGACCAATAATATTCTCCTCTATGAGCATCCGTATAGATGGTTATACTGTTAAGTATATCCATCAAATGTGGACTCCTAATACTTCCTTCTATGCCCTGAGCCGAGCCTCGAAAACTACCATCAAAATTTTCTAATACTGGGTTTGTATAAATTTCTCTTGTTAATTGGGAAACTGTTCGAATTGGATACGTTCTACTATCATAGTTCGGAAATAGAGAAACGATATCTAATACAGTTAGTGTTAATTCTCTTCTAAATTGATTATATCTTATCCAATCTCTAGAATCCGGTCCCCATACACGCTCTAATCCCGTATTGTACCAGCGTACAGCATGATCTGTATAGTTGCCAATAAGCCTAGTTAAATCATTATAACGACTATTGATAGTCGCGGCATCAAATCCCCACCTTTGTCCAAACACTGAAACATCTCTCAAAACTGATAAATGTAAATTTGCAGCTTGAACATATACTGATAAAAGAGGAACTTGATAATTTTGAACTGCAAAAAGAGGAATAGCGGTTGTAAGGGCACTGTTCATGTCATTGAATTGAATACGCATCTCTTCTCTTAATGCTGGATTAGTAGGATCTGCTTCCCACTCTCTAAAAGATTCTGCGTAAATTTGATAAAGATTGCTTAGTCCTTCTAATCTAGAAATGGCTTGGTTCCTAGCGAATTCTTCTATTCTTTGGTTAATTAACTGTTCAATTTGTACAAGAAATGCGTCCCATTGAGAGGGACCAAAAATTCCCCATATTATATCAACTAGTCCTAACACAAATCCAGCACCGGGAACAAATTCACTCAAAAGAAATTGCGTTAGCGACAAGGAAATATCGATTGGGGTGTAACCAGTTTCTATTCTTTCTCCACCTAATACTTCTACTTCAGGGTTACTTAAACAATTATAAGGAATGCATTCATTGATGTTCGGATTGTTATCCATAAGTTACCTCCATCTCTTTTATTAAGATACCAATTCATTATGATATAATACTGTTTTTCATTACTACAATTTAAAACATATGACTCATCTTATGAAAAAATGCACAAAGTGCAACTAATTTTACTAAATATCAATTTTTGACCCAGGGTGTTAACAATCTACTTACTTCTCGCCCATTATCCATGCTTTAGACTTTACAATGTTTAACCAATGCATTAAGGGTTTGTATTCCGTTAACTTATTTTAAAGTCTTATTACTTTTTATACTTATATATAAAATCCACTTTTCCTATTTTACATATACAAATTGAGAATTTGTGGTAATGTAGAAATACTTACACTTATACATGTTAGAACCATTTACCTGCAATTCATCTTGAATTGTAAATGCTTCCCCTTTTTTTACAGTCTTAATCTTATCATTCCAATTAGCAGAACCATAGACCCATAATTCGTTTGTATCTACAACCACTAATTTACCAATATTACTCGTTTGTCTACGGGCAAAGTAAATATAGGAAGAGTCATATTTCACCCATGAATTACCTAGGTTCAGCCAGCCCTCACGTTCTTCCCAAACAATATAAGATTCAGGTTTGTTCAATTTACGAATTACATCACTACTCGTGCTAGGTCCTCTGCGAAGGTTAATATTTACACCTTCCATGTAAGCAATTCCTAATCCTTGTGTACCCGCATCCTTGTTATGATTCTCTACAACCATATCGTTTAGACTATCTTCAATCATCCTCTTGAAACCCTCAAATCCACCTGGTCGATTAAATATCGGACGTGGACAGTTCTTTCCACTCCAATGTTGATGGGAAACTACGTTCCCAATCTTTAATCCAAGGTGAGCCATGAGAAACTTAACGAGACCCGCAGCATGGGTTAAGGCTTTTTCAAAATTACCATCACGATTTTCACAAATTTCAATGCCGATAGACGAGCGATTACCCGCTCCATTCCCGTCTCCGGCATGCCAACCATTCTCATTTAGTGGTAAGTGCTGTACAATCCGATTATCGTCTACCGTAAAGTGCCAAGATACGCTGGATGATCCACCACCATTGTTAACATATCTAGCATGCGCTCTTGCATCAGTACCTGCATTTTGATTCGCGGTGGTGTGAATTGTGATATATCTTGGATTCATGGAATATGCAGGACGGTTACGGTTTCCTTTTGGAATGATATTACTTTCAAAAGGTGTGTTATTAATTTCTTTAGTATTGAATACTGTCATATAGCTACATCTCCTATCAGATTATTGGATATGATTTCAATCTTTCTTAAATAGATATTTCTACATTTATGAGTACAGTATATCTTTGTCTTGTAATAAAAAAGCATAGATATTTTCACCCATTCATGAAGTTATCCATACTTTTCTAGACAAAACATTTAAAATAGGGGTTCTTAAAAGCTACTTTTCGTGATGTATGATTTGATTTTTGTGCGATATACTTAAAAAGGATCTAAAAGGAGCTAACAGTTTGTTAGCTCCTTTTAGATCCTATCTTTATATCAAATCGATATATATGTTAATTAACACAAGGAATTCAATCCCTCAATTCATACAAATTACAAAGTTTCTACACTTAGAATTCAAGTAATTAAAAAGATTTTATCGTTTTCCAACAGAAGACTCCTTCCTCAAAAATGTCAAGGTGTGAAACACCAATTTTAGGTGGGATATGAATATCGATAGGCATAAGCCAACATATTTGCTATCATTTACTTATACAGATTGCTCTTCGAAAACTGAAGTTATGAGGTTGGTTTCAGAAAAACGTTGCAACTGTAAAATCTTCAACGTTCTTTCGCCCCATGCTTGCCGAAGTTGCGAAAACCAAACTAAAGTAGGGAGTGTGGTGCGTCAATGTACAAGATACTTATGTTCTCACTGTAGGGACTACGGGTAGCGCCTGCTAAGATAACCGGTGGATACATTGGTTATCTTAGCAGGAATCTCCCACTTCAAAAAGTCTGTAAGGACGTTAAGTGGTGAGTAGTTCAATGTCCTAAGTTTAAGTAGATTTTGTATCCCACCTAAATATTTTATTTAAAAATTTATATATTTTTTTCGATTCTTTAGTAAAGAGTGGTCCTAAAATAGATAGGATAAGTACATATAGTGCTGAGAACGGTTTCAACACTGACATTAAACCACCCGCTATACCAATATTAGCCATAATAATTGAAAACTCCCCTCTTGACACTATTGTTAACCCAATATTTGTTGATGCTTTATGAGATAATCCAGCTTGCCTTCCTGCAATCATCCCTGCTACAAAGTTCCCGATGATTGTCAGTAGTACAGCACCTAACGTTAGCCATATAGCTCCACCCAACGAAAACGGATCTATACCTAAACCGAAGCTAAAGAAGAAGATAGCTCCAAAAAAGTCTCTAAATGAAACAACAAGATGTTCAATTCGATCACTATGCTCTGTTTCAGAAAAAACTAAACCTAACAGAAGCGCTCCGATTGCTTCCGCAACATGAATTGTTTCAGAAAAACCAGCGATAAAGAATAAAGAAGAAAATACTACTATAATAAAAATTTCATCTGAACTAATATTCAACAATTTATTTAATAACGGAGTAGCCCATCTAGCTACAATAAAGAATAAGAGCATATATCCCAAAGCTATACCAATTGAGGTAAGAGCACCTAAAAATGAAGCATGATCACCAAGTACTAAGCCAGAAACCACTGATAAATATACAGCAAGGAATATATCCTCAAACATGATAATTCCTAAAATTAGCTCCGTTTCGTTATTCCCTGTTCTTTTTAAATCAACTAGCACTTTTGCAACGATAGCACTAGAAGAAATTGTAATAACCCCCGCTATAATCAAAGTTTCTAATAAAGGGAATCTCATCAAAAATCCATATAGTAACCCCAACGAAAAATTAATCAAAATATAGATTGTTCCACATGCCCATCAACTTAAGAATCTAGACTACCCCCAAGTGTAAAAAAACGTTATTCTTTCTAAAAAGCTAACTAGAAAGGATGACGTTTTTTATGAATCTTTCGATTCAAGATGAATTACAACTATTTTCTGAAGAGCTGTGCCGTCATTTAACCCCTTCTTTTTTAGAAGAACTCGCAAAAAAATTAGGTTTTGTAAAAAGAAAACGAAAATTTTCAGGAAGTGAATTAGCTACCATTTTTATTTGGATAAGTCAAAGGACAGCGAGTGATTCCCTCGTTCGATTATGTAGCCAATTACATGCAGCTACAGGTACTCTTATGAGTCCAGAAGGACTTAATAAACGCTTTGATAAAAAAGCTGTTGAATTTCTGAAATATATTTTTTCTACATTATGGAAAAGTAAACTTTGTAAAACATCGGCTATTTCAAGCACGGCGCTTACCCACTTTCAACGTATTCGTATTTTAGATGCGACGATTTTTCAAATCCCAAAACATTTAGCTAGTATATATCCTGGATCCGGTGGTTGCGCACAAACAGCGGGTATCAAGATTCAATTAGAGTATGATTTACATAGCGGTCAATTTTTAAACTTTCAGGTGGGTCCAGGGAAAAATAATGATAAGACCTTTGGAACGGAATGTTTAGATACCTTACGTCCAGGTGACTTGTGCATTCGTGATTTAGGTTATTTTTCATTAGAAGACTTAGATCAAATGGATCAACGAGGTGCCTACTATATATCCAGATTAAAATTAAACCATACTGTTTATATAAAAAATCCGTCTCCAGAATACTTTCGAAACGGAACCGTAAAAAAGCAATCACAGTATATTCAAGTTGATTTAGAACATATCATGAACCATTTAAAACCCGGTCAAACATATGAAATAAAAGAAGCTTACATTGGAAAGAATCAAAAACTATTCACGCGCGTAATTATCTATCGTTTAACAGAAAAACAGATACAGGAACGTAGAAAAAAACAAGCCTATACGGAAAGTAAAAAGGGTATTACGTTTTCAGAAAAGAGTAAACGATTAACGGGTATCAACATATATGTCTCAAATACGCCTGAAGGGATTGTTCCGATGGAACAAATACATGACTTTTACTCCCTTCGCTGGCAAATAGAAATCATTTTTAAAACTTGGAAATCCTTATTTCAAATTCATCATTGGCAAAATATCAAACAAGAGCGATTAGAATGTCATGTGTATGGAAGGCTTATTGCCATTTTTATCTGTTCTTCTACGATGTTTAAGATGCGTAAACTTCTGTTGCAAAAGAACAAAAGAGAATTAAGTGAATATAAAGCTATTGGGATGATTCAAGATCATGTATCGCTGTTATATCAAGCGATACAGAGAAACACCCAAGATCTAACAAAGATTTTAATCCGTTTGTTCGACCTCCTACAGAAGAATGGACGGAAATCTCATCGATATGAGAGGAAAACTATCTTTGATATTATGGGTGTTGTCTATGAGTATAATGGGTTTGGAAAACAAAAGAAAGCTGCATAATTTTTAAAATGAAACTCGTTAGAGTTTATTTGGTGTGTGTACTTTTCAATACCAAAAGTACATTACGAGTTTTTTAGTTGCTTTGAACGAAAGTTCATTTTATTTTTGTTCTTAAGTATAAATGCTAACTTAAATATGTACATTAACGCTTGAATAAATATGTACATTTTCAATTGGATTCTCCATACTGACTCTGAGGTGGTTAGTATGTATATTAAGCTAGATATTCAAACAGAATTTGAGGTTAAAAGTCTTTCAGACTTACCAAATTTTAAAAAACTAATGGGGAACTTAAAAATGAAGATAAATAAAAGTCAATTAGCCAGAGAATTGAATGTGGATCGGCGTACCATAGATAAGTATTTGAATGGTTTTACACCAAAAGGGACAAAAAATAAAACATCGAAAATCGATACATATTATGAAGTGATTGCAGCTCTTTTATCTAGTGATTCTAAACAAATCTTCTACTACAAACGAGTGTTATGGCAGTATCTAACAGACAATCACGGTTTAAAATGTTCACAGTCTGCATTTCGTGCTTATATTAATAGAAAGCCTGAATTTAGAACATATTTTGATGAGGGGAAGCGTATTTTATCAGGTCATTCAGTGGGTGTCCGTTATGAGACACCTCCAGGAGAACAAGCTCAATTAGATTGGAAAGAAAGCATACGATTTGAAACCAAAAGTGGCGAAATCGTATATGTGAATGTAGCTGTACTTTTATTGTCCTACTCGAGATTTAAAGTTTTTCATTTGAATATTTCAAAATCACAAAGTGTTTTAATGTCATTTATGACAGAGGCATTTGAAATGTTTGGTGGTGTACCGAAGGTAATTGTCACGGATAATATGAAGACGGTAATGGATGAAGCTCGAACAGAACACTTTACAGGAACGATTAACAATAAGTTTGCCCAATTCGCTCAAGATTTTGGATTTAAGGTACAACCTTGTATCGCAGGGCGACCAAATACCAAAGGGAAAGTAGAAGCGCCAATGAAACTTCTAGACGAAATTCATGCTTATCAAGGAAGATTCACTTTTGAAGAATTACATGAATTTGTGCAAAAATTATGTGCAAGAATTAATCAAACATTTCATCAAGGGACTGGTAAGATTCCAGTGTTTGCCCTAAAACAGGAAAAGAATCTCCTACAACCACTCCCGAAGAGCGCGATAAGAGATTCCTATATGATTAAGCATAAACTTGTAAAAGTTAATACATCAGGCATGATATCTTACAAATCGAATCAATACTCAGTTCCAGCTGAATATCAAGGTAAAACCGTCGGTTTACAAGTATATGATAATCAAATATATGTTTATCATAACATGAAGTTAATTGTACAACATAAAATCAGCCAATCTAAGCTCAATTATAAAGAAGAACATTATAAAAAAGCATTGGCTAAGTCACTACCTAAATATCCGAACATTGACAATTTGGCGAAACAAAATTTATCAGTAATTGGTGAGGTATATAGAAATGAAGAATAGCTATCAACAATTAACAACAAACCTAGAGTATTTAAAATTAAAACAAATGGCACAACATTTAGGTGACGTAGTCGATTTTAGCATTAATAATGAATTATCCTTCGTAGAGACACTTGTTAAACTGACAAACTATGAGATTGATGTACGAGAACAAAATATGATTCATTCTATGGTGAAAATGGGCGCATTTCCTCATAGAAAGGAGGTTGATGAGTTTGATTTCGAATTCCAGCCGAGTATTAATAAACAACAAATCTTAGATTTTATTTCTCTACGTTTCTTAGAGCAACAAGAAAACATAGTATTTTTAGGACCTAGTGGTGTTGGTAAGACCCATTTGGCCACGTCTATTGGTATAGCAGCAGCTAAAAAGCGAACAAGTACTTATTTTATTAAATGTCATGATTTACTTCAAAATTTAAAACGTGCCAAGATTGAGAATCGCCTAGAATCTCGTTTAAAGCACTATACAAAATACAAATTACTTATTATTGATGAAATTGGGTACTTGCCTATTGATCCGGAGGATGCAAAATTATTCTTTCAATTAATCGATATGCGTTATGAAAAGCGTAGTACCATCCTAACGACCAATATCAACTTCAAGTCTTGGGACGAAGTATTCCAGGACCCTAAACTCGCCAATGCCATACTAGATCGTGTCTTACATCATGCCACGGTGGTCAGTATTGTAGGACAATCCTATCGAATTAAAGATCATTTTAGCAAAGAAAATGATTGATTTTGTACATGCTTAAACAAGCGAAAATGTACATGTTTATCTTGACATTTACACATATTTTCATTCATTTCCTCTTCCTCCTTCATATTTTGGATATATTCTCTTAAAGCCCTTATATAAAATCCACTTAATTATTCAATGCTCTGATCTCATTTTCCTAACCTTACTCCACAACATGAAATAGCATGTTGCAAATAATATAAATAGAAAAAGCATTAAGTATGCTAGAGCAAATATCGCTTCAATTAAGGGTCTTTCATAAGCCCATACATTAAAAGCAATACCTAATATGATACAAAGTAAAACTTTATAATTATTATTTAAAGCTTTCATTTTCCTGCTCTCTTTCTTGAACTGTAATGTTTCGATTTACTCTCTCCCTATCTTGATGGGACATTCTATTAAACTTTTTTATTGCCTCTTCAACCGTTCCCGCTTCAACAGTCACTTCAAATACTCGAACCTCTTTATATGCCAAATTAAATTTTTTCATTTTAAAACCCTTTCCTAATTCCGTACTTTTACGGCCCTTCTGTTCCATTCTCTATTTTGAAATCATAGTTTTCTACAAACCAATTTTCATTTTCTAGTACCAAGCTTAATTTCATGCTATGATTCTCTTTTTTCTTCTCTCCCTCAATTGAAATTACATATTCATAATTGACAGTAACATCTGCTTTGTCTTCAGCTGAACGTGTATAGTACATATCTTTCACATTCGCTTTTGTCATGTAATGAATGGCTGCATCATCAATTTGCTTATGTGAATCTTCACCAGCATTAAACAATTTATTTTCCGCTTCCCCCTTAACTAATTTCCGTAACGCTTCAAGCCCTTTTTTCTCCTTATCATTACTGTCATACGTCATTAAAGTTTCTACAAAATTTCTGGCCACTACCTGACCTTTTTCTTGCGTATTTTCTTTTAGAACTTGCAAACGCTCTTCTAATTCTTTATTTACATTCTTCAATTCTTTTATTTCAGCTGTAAGTTTTGTCTTCTGTTGTTTAGCCTCACCCTTTAAATCAGAATTACTACTCCATAGTGTCAAGCTTGTAATACTTAACGCGATAATTGCGCCAATTTGTAATATTTGTTTCATTTGATTTCCTCCTCGTATATTATGTTTAAGCTGTCACTTCAGCTTTAATTTCCCTTAATAAGAGATCCGTAAATTAATACTTGGACGTCTCAAGATATTTCTAGATAATGGTCTTAGGATCATTTGGGACAATTCTTTTTCCTCCTGTGGACTTACCACATAATTAAGAGTGTTTCTCAGTGAACGTGCGGGACTCCCTACTCGCAGGCTGAGCAGCCTGACCCTCGAACCTAGATGATAGTAGCTCTAGGGCGGCTTTCGATTCAGGACAAGCTCTCATACACGAGGTTGTTGGTCGGCGTACACACTAGAGATATCTCGAGACGTCCAAGCAATGATTCTAAACCGAAAGGAGGTCTCTTACGTGAGATTATTTGTTGGTCTAGATGTAAGTTCGTTTGATATAAAAGTTTGTATTTTAAATGGTGAAGGAAAAAAGCTGGATTCCTTTTCGGTCAATAATGACTTGCCAGGTGCCACAGCAATCAAAGAGCGATTATTGCAGCGTATAGCCAATCAAGAGGTTAAAACCTTTAAAATCGGCTTAGAATCCACATCTGTTTATAGTTTTCATCCATCTATGTTTCTTCACTATGATGAAGACTTACAACGCTTTGGAGCGAAGGTATTTCTTATGAATCCAAAGCAAATCGCAAACTTCAAGAAAAGCTATTCTGACATGGATAAAACAGATGAGATTGATGCATTTGTCATCGCTGATTACTTACGATTCGGACGGAATCAAATGTCCATCGTCAAAGAAAGCCAGTATGTGGCACTTCAGCAATTAACAAGATCTCGTTATCAGCTCGTTAGAATGTTGACAAAGGAAAAACAACATTTTCTCCAACACCTAAGTTATAAATGTAATACGTTTTCACAAGAGGTGGATTCTTCTATATTTGGCAACGCCATGATGGAATTGTTCCTTGAAAAATTCAGTCTAGAAGAGTTAGCTGACATGTCTTTAGATGAACTCGCTGAGTTCCTACAAATGAAAGGGAAAAACCGATTTGGTGACCCAAAATGTGTAGCATCAACAATTCAAAAGGCTGTTCGCTCTTCCTATCGCTTGGATAAGGTCGTGGAAGACTCAATCGATGTCCTTCTCGGAACATCAATTGCGGTAATTCGTACCTATCAACAACAAATCAAAGAAATAGAGAAGTCCATTAAGCGAATCATGGCTGGATTAACGCAAACACTCGAATCCATTCCTGGAATTGGTCCTGTATTCGCCGCAGGTATTATCGCTGAAATTGGTCAAATCGAAAGATTTGATGATGAAACCAAGATAGCAAAATATGCCGGATTATATTGGCGTACACACCAGTCTGGTCGCTTCACTGCTGAAAACACTTCATTATCTCGTAATGGAAATCATTACTTGCGGTATTACTTAGTTGAAGCCGCCAACTCTGTAAGAAAGCATGTATCCGATTACCAAGAATATTACGTAAAAAAATATAATGAAGTACCAAAACATCAACACAAACGTGCACTCGTTCTAACCGCAAGAAAACTTGTGCGATTGGTGGATGCGCTACTACGTAGTCACCAACTCTTTGCGCCAGAAAGGGGCGTGAAAGTGTGACATAAAATTTGTCATCGCTACCTTTGAATAAATTCCATTATTTTACATATAATGCTGGTCTAGTTTCGTGATGTCTTTTTTTAGCAAATTGCCCTTTGATAACTTTAAACGTTTATATTTTTTAGTTGACATATTACCGTAGGTCTTATTACGGCATATATGGTGCCGGGTCAACCTGACCGTATTTAAATGATGTTTTAATTTCGAAATGTAAATGCGGGCCAGTAACTTGCCCTGTCGCCCCACATACGCCGAGCTGTTGCCCCGCTTGGACCATTTGCCCCTGTTGCACAGAAAGTACGTCCATATGACCATATAACGTCCACAAACCGCCTTCATGTTCTAGAACCACTGCATTTCCGTATCCACCAAAACCACTACCGCTGGCTCCAAACTGTGCAAAACCAACTCGACCAGCTTTTGCCGCGCCAATCGCTGTCTGTCCTCGCGTACACGCATAATCCGTTCCTTTATGAATCGTGCCCCAACGCGGACCATATGGGCTGGTAACAAGTGGACTTCCTGGAATCGGTAAAACAAATCCATGCGAGCTAGGATCACCCACGTTCCCAACACCTCCGCTATCTGCTGGTGTACAGTTAAATGTAAGTCCACCTAACTGCTGAGCAAACTTTGTAACTAAAGCTGGCCATAAACCATTTGTACCGTGCGGATCATTTGCCGCGCCCGGCGGTGCATACTTAGCACCAATTGCTTCAATTGTTGTAATTCCCATTCCTATATAATTTTTGTATAAGTTACGAGCCATGCCGTTTATACCTTCTTCTAATGTCGCAAACTGAATAAAGCCTGTCATGTTAGTACTTGCGGGGTTCATTAATCCACCTGGATTGTTATATTTTTTCACAGCATTACTTGTACCGTTACCTGTTTCTAGCATCGCTATAGCGGTTAATAAGACTGGATCAATATTATTTTGTGTACCTGCATCAATAAAAGCTTGCCCCTTAGATGTAAACACACCCTTCAAGTGTGGGTCTAAATCCGCTGCGGTCAATTGTTTGTCCCCTGGGCGGCAAATTGTATTACCTATTAACCCGCCCCCACCACTTACTGGTTCTTTTTTTTCATCACCTAAAAGCATAAATAAGACGATTCCTATTAAAACAAAGAAAATTACAATTAGAGAAACACTACTAAACAAACAACCACTAACCATCCATAGTTTACGGACTTTACTTATTTTCGCTTTCTTTTTGGCTTCTTTTTCCTCTATATCCTCGTGCTCTAAATCCACGCTTCATGTACCTCCCTTACAAAAAATGCCCCGCTATAAACTAGCGAGGCATTGTAACTAAATACATATTTTTATATTGTTTCTGTTTCTATTTTTATTTCATTTTCTTCAGCTAAGGTTTCTAACTCTACCTTTTGTTGTGTCGCATCTATCATAATTTCTTGCGATGCTGCTACTTCTGCTTGTGCGGATTCTATATGTGTTGTTTCATTTGTTCTATTTATTTTATCGGCTTGCGAAGACTCTACATGTTCTGACGGCTTCGCTTCCACCGCTCCCCTAATCTCTTGCGAAGCCCCTTGTCTTTGCAAGACTTGGCTCCCTTCAAAAGATTGACCTTTTACCTCTTGTTCTCCTAAACTATTTCCATTCATAGTTTGACCTTTTATCCCTTGTTCTCCTAAACTACTTCCATTCATAGTTTGTCCAGGAATCGAACCGGAAGATTCTAGCGAATCCGGGCTTGTCATCGTCAAGTCTCCCGAAGATTCGACGGATGCACCTTGGATATCATTAACATTCATCGATTCATTATTTATACCCATTCCACCAGGCTTCGCTATATTAAATTCACCAACTGACGATACTTTTGTCGAACCATTTCCAATTGGACTTCCCTCTAAATTAAAACCTTCCGTTTTCGTCGAACTTTTTGCCTCCAACCCTTTTGTTGAAGTCAATTCCTTTCCATTCGTTTCATTTAATACAAATTCATTTTCACTCCCACTTTCCTGATCTATACCAGATGGATTAACTACCCCTTGTTTTTCATCCAATGATGGTACAATCTCACCTGATTTTCCAGTTGAATTTGAAGTTCCTTCTGAAGAGTTCAGCTGTCCAACACTGGCAATTTGATTTAAGGCTCCTTCACCATTTTCAGTTTCATATTCCGAAACGTTATCTTGCTCCTGGTGTCCTGGTGTTTCTATATCTGATACTTCCATATTCTCTTTTTGCGAGTCTGTAGTACTTTCTTCTGTCGTCGCTAACTCCATTGCGTTTCCTTCTCCATGTCCAGCTTCGTAATTAGAGGAATCATCTTGTTCTACCTGTTCTGGTGTTTCTATATCTGACACTTCCATATTCTCTTTTTGCGAGTCTGTAGTACTTTCTTCTGTTGTCGCTAACTCCATTGCATTTCCTTCTTCATATCCAGCTTCGTAATTAGAGGAATCATCTTGTTCTACTTGTTCTGGTGTTTCTACATCTGATAACGGTTCATTATTTTGTGCTGAATCCACTTCAGTTTCTTCAGTCGTTACTAAAACTTCACCGTTCCCTCCATCTTGTTCTGTTTCGTAATCGGAAGGATCATCTTGCTCAGGCTGCTTTATATCTTCTACATCGGACAATTCCGGATTTTCTTCTTCGCCATCATTCCCATTCATTGTTGCCAATTCTTCATTATTTTCTTCTTGATTTTCTGTTTCATAATTAGATGGGTCATCCTGCTCACCTTGCTCTGGAGCTTCTACATCCTGCAATTCTGAATCATTTTGGTTTGCCCCTTCTCCTTCCTCTCTAATTTCTGAAAGTTCTTCGTTATTATCTTCCCCTTCTTGGTTTTCGTATTGAGAAGGATCGTCCTGCTCAGGCTGATCTATATCTTCTACATCGGACAACTCCGGATTTTCTTCTTCATCATTTCCATTCACCGTTGCCAATTCTTCATTGTTTCCTTCTTGGTTTTCAGTTTCATAATCAGATGGATCATCCTGCTCACCTTGTTCTTGAGCTTCTACATCCTGCAATTCTGAATCGCTTTTTTCTGTACCTTCTCTTTCCTCATTAATTTTTGAAAGTTCTTCGTTGTTATCTTCTCCTTCTTGATTTTCGTATTGAGAAGAATCATCCTGTTCAGGCTGCTCCGCATCTTCTACTTCAGATAACTCCGGATTTTCTTCTTCAACTCCTTCTAACGATGCAAGGTTTTCTGGATTGACTTCTTCTTGATCTTCTTGATACTCTTCTGTCTCTTCTTGCTCTGCATTTACAACCACTTCATCCTCATCTTCATCAATTGTGGCTCTTTCTTGTTCTTCCTCGACTTGCTTTTCTTCGTCTTGATGTTGTTCTGTTTGTTCGTCTTCTTCACCAATACTTGCATATTTTGTTTTTTCTTCTTCACTTTCTCCCGAAACTTTCTCTTCATCTAGGGTAGCTTGTTTTGTTCCGCTTTCATCAGCTGTATGTTCAGAAGGATCATCCCCCATATAATTTGGATCAGAATCTCCAAACATATCTTTTGCTCTTCCTACACCTGCATTAATGCCATCCATTGTTCGATTAAATCCATCCTTTGTTTTGCCTGCCATATACTCTAAATCCGTAAATGAATTATACGCAACCTTCGATTTACGGAATGCCGCTTTGATGTTATCTCTAAAGATATAACAAAGGACAAATACCAGAATCTGAAGGATCATCGTCATTAAATAGCCAGATGTTCCCGCTTCCGGAAGTTCATATAACAGCCCAGCAATTGAAAACAGAATAATTACAATAAGTGACAAGAATATTTTTGCGGCTAACGGTTTAAGCCATTGTTCAGCCCAACTAATTAAAACGCGCCTATTTTTAGGTAGTAATGCAAAAGCCATCGCTATTGGACCAATAATACTCATTACCATAAATAACAATTGGCACGCTACTATCAGCAAGCATATAACTGCTGTTGGAGCTCCTGCAAAAGTATTTACAATGTAGTACATAAATGTAAATATCAATCGCTCCCCTACCGACTCATTTGTCATCATAAAATTCTTATGTTCTTTAACATCTTCTGTTACTAACTTAACCCTATCTTCCCCAGGTGGTGTATTGATTAATTTATTTACCCTCTCGACACCAATAGTGTCTAGTGAATCTTGACCATATTGTAAGTACAAATATGGACGTTCCACCATCAATTCCCACATTTGTGCTTTTACATTCGCTATAGCCCGACTTTTTGTTTGCCCTGGATTCCCATGGATCGTTCCGGTTGTCTTACTTAAAACTTGAAGACTAATTTCAGAACTAATTGTATTCATTCCTTTCAGAATCGCTGGTGCATTTGCGATGTAAATCAATATCCCTGCAATAACACACACTACCTTAAATAATTCACTTATCCCCTTTGTCATTTGTCTTTTTACAAAAAACAGATAAATAAAATATATAACAGATAAAATACATGTCATTTTAATAATCGACGGGAATAAACCTTCACTTTCAAATTCCGGTTTACTTCCAATCCCCGCTATATTTTGCATTGCTTTACCTAATTTATCTGCAACAACATCGATAATGTCTAAGCTGAAGGATTGTTCTACTATAAATAACAATATTTTTGTCAACCAAACCCCAAACTGGAACATTAATGAAACTATCCATTGACCAACTCCATTAATTTTCCGCTGTATATCTTTCCCCACAGAATCATCACCAAACATATAGCCCCAAGCCTTTGAGAAAAAGCCTTTCTCATCGTCTTTATGTGGTGCGGTATCTATCTCATAATGAACATTCTCAAAATCTTCTTGTTTAGATTTATCAAACAAGTTACCTGAAATTGTATTGGCCTCTGACGCTTTTGGTTCGTCCTCTGCAAAGGCTACATTCGGCACAGTACCGACAAATAAAATAAAAATGGCCATAAAAAGAGGGAAGAGCTTTTTCATTCTCGTTCCCCCTCCCACTTATGGACTTGTATTGGCTTCTTATCTCCTACAATGGACTCTAAATTGTGAGTATCTCCCCAAGCCCAACCGTAATTCTTCCATTTTCCATCTTTTTTATCTTTTATCATTTTTAATTCCACACTACTCTTCCCACCTGTACCTGGATGATAATAACGAGCCTTGTAATAAAATTCATTTGAACCTTCTTCTAGATCATACCTAAACAGCTCATATCGCCCGTTCAATTTATCACTTGCCCCTGGATATGTTACATTGTATTCCTTCAAAAATTCGTATTCATTTATATGCAATTCATTCATTTTTTTATTATCTAATTCAATATAAGCTTTCATATATTCCAAGGCTGCTTTATCAGCCGCTTTTATATTAATCGATTTCTGATTATCTATCACTTCACTTTTAGTAGATTGACAGGCTGTAAGGGTTGTTACAATTAACCCTCCAGCCATAATAGCTCCTACTAAATAGCCCAATGTTCTTTTATATTTCACGATTCCTTCACTCCTATTTCGCCTTATATTAAGCGCCCGCGAGTTCCTGTTCACGTTCTTCCGCTGTTTTCGTTGAAGAATCAAATGCCTCTGCTAATTCTTTGAAAACAGGATCAACTTTAATAACTGCTGTACGTCCATAGATGTCTTGGAACAAGCAATGACCCCTTTTTAAATTCTGCAACATTCTTATATTAGCGTCTGTTACTGGCAAATTATAATATCCTAACATTTCTTTTGCTTCAGCATCATTTTTCAAGCAATAGGAGAATTTCATTCCAACGTTGGCAATCTCCTTATTCGCTGAATTAAAATCGCTCGCATTTTGTGTACCAAGATATAATCCTGTATTGTGATAACGCCCTTTACGAATAATTTCATCCGAAAGTTTTGCCCCTTCACGATTTCGCATAACGTTTTTAGCTTCATCTTGAATATAAACTTTAAATTTCTTACGATCTGTTGAAAGCATAAGGGATTTACCGAATGCTGTTAAAGCTGTAAGAACACTTTCTGATAATTTATCAGTAATACTCAATACAGTTTGCTCTAATGGTGGTAATGATAAATGTTGAATTTGTAAAACTTGTAAAGCCCTTTCTAAATCTAAGGCTCTGTAATCCTGGCCAGGCTTACCAAACAATAGATTTGCAAGTGGCGAATTTTCAATTGTATTTAAACGTGTTACTAATTCTGTTAATAATGCCAACTCTTCTTGGATCAATTCACCATCTTGTTTCATTTCAAACAATTCATCTTTTACTAAAGATAAACAAGGCTCTTCTTTCTTTGCCACTCGTTGAATTGCTGTCCATAGGAAGTCATATTTTGAATTCTCTAGCGTTACACCTGTTAAATATGTTAAAACTTCCAACGATAAACTCATCGCATCTTCTTTTGTTGCACTAACACGGAATGGGTCTAAACATCCTTTATCACGTTCACTTTGTCCTAAAGTCCACACTTCCAATTGATCCTTATTTTTCTTAAACCCTGGGAGCAATTTTGGCCATTCACTTCTATCCCCTTTAGGATCGACACAAAATGCAAGCCCATCGCTCATAACAATCCAGTATAATAAGATGTTCATTAAGAACGATTTCCCTTTCCCTGTCATACCGGCTATCATTACTGATAAACTATCAAATTCATTATTTAAGTTCTCTAGCGCTTTTGCTGCTAAGTCTGGTCTAATAAAGACTGGGCGATTTAATTTAACTGTACGACCAATATAGAACCCTTGATTGTCGCCAATTTGTGTTGTTGCCCCAAACATACCTTGTGCTAAAACTCCTGGCTCCGCATATATTTTAAAATCTTTATTATAGCGTTTGGCCCCTGGGAAAAATTCATAGAAATATGCCATCTGATCGCCATAAGGATTTACTAATTGAATTTTCATCTTTCTATACTCTGTAATTAGTTTCTTAACGCGATGAGCCAATGTTTTTTGATCTTGAGCATGAACAGCAAATAAAATACTCATTTCAAATCCTGGTGCACCCGTTGTCTGGAAAACGTCTTGCATCAGTTTAACTCCGGCCGCCTTACGATCTACAGTCCGGTCTACTGTTCCACCAAGTGCCGCCTGGTGACGTTGGTCATTTAATTCCCGCTCGCTATTTTGCAATCCTTTTAGAACACTCACATTCTCCATATGATGACCACGAATACTTACTTCCACCGGGAATTTTAAAGAATGCGATTGTATACGATATATCCATTCTCGGCCTGGAAAATGTGATTGTGGGTCCATATCACTTACTGCAAGAAACGAAACGTAACTTTCTTCTAAATCCCCCTCTGCATTTCTCCTTTGAAGTCGAATACAACGGCCAGGCTCTTCATCTACTTCACACTCAGTTAAGCGGAGAATAGCATCACGATCTGGACGTGTAGCCTTTTTAGTTTCTCCATTTTCATCTACCCATGAAATTTTTCTTCCTACATTCCAATCCTTCACTGTTTCTGGAGCTGTCATTCCACGACTGAAATTATGTTCAATTAAGAACCTTGTAACTGGTGGCGTCGCTCTTCTCACAAAACGAAAAGCGCCTAACAATTGATTATAAATACCATCTTCAGCTTCCTTATAATCATTAATCTCTTCTTCTAACAAATCACTTTCTTCAATTCCCATTGCTCGAAACGGCGTTTCAGTAAACCCCTTTATAAATTTTCGTGCGAATTTTGAGGTTTCAATTACTGGATTTTTGACTTGTTTTTCTTTTCTATCCTGATTTAATTGCACCAATAAGAAAAAATGATATTCTGTATTTTCTTTTGAGACTGATGATTGTTGCAAATATAATTTCACTTTTTCAAAAAGGACCTTTGCCGTGTTAGACAAAGGTCCTTTCAATCTTGCAATATGTTCATCTATAATTGCGTCAGAATCAGTTACTTTTGGAATGACAAGTAAATGAAAATCACTTTCTAATTGTGTAAATAAAGACTTCTGGTTTGAGAAATATGTTTTCTTCATCCGATCACTTTGATGTTCATATTCAAAACCTTCGACTTCATAAATACTCCAAACCCTCTGATCTGGACAAAAACAAAGATTATCCTCTACATGATTAATTGGGAATTCCGATACACTATTTAACGCAAGCATTAAATATCCTCACCTTCTATATTTTCAATATTTTTTATTAAACATTCAATTTCATCCTCTTATTTTAATACCATTCGTCTTCTTCTAAACGCATTGTTTCGAATTCTTCTGTCTCTTGTTCTATTAAAGTCAACGGGTAATCTTCAACCTCCCCTTGACTCGTAGGTATAATAGGAACAATATCCGATTCACGGTAACGAATGAAAATAGGACTTTCAAAAACATATTTTTTTGGTTTTTCAAACTTTATAAAGCGTGACATTTTATGTGGCCTTAATTTAAATAAAATCCATGATCTAGCAAACACTAAAAATGACTTACCATCTGTTTTATACGTATCTAAGCCCCAAACTGCAAAACCTGGAATGATAATATAATATGGAAGCCAAAATTCATCTGCAATTGGTCCAATAAACCAAGAAGTTAATGGGAAAACTCTTAATATAACAAACACCAATACTATTAAGGCATAATAGCCTAACATCTTCCACGACACAGGTCGTGGAAGACGATAGCCTAATAATTCATATTGGCGACGTTCATATTTCATATAACTTCCGAAAGTATATACAATAAAAGGTTTTGATTTTTCTTCCATCAGCAAGAACGCCTCCTTATTTAATTACATTCCTAACATTCCACCTAAGAATGATCCTACTTTTTCAAGAGTTTCTGGTGCTGCTACAAGGAAGAATCCAAGGCCACCCGCGATAACAATTGTAACAAGGAAGCCCCATGCCCGCTTCGCAATACAAAAGATAACTAACCCAATAATGATAATCCCTAAAGCATATTTCCCTTGTGTTTTAACCCAGTCATACGCTCCATCCAAACCAAATCCTAGTATCATATTATTTAATAAATTCATTTTATTTTCCCCTCTCTATTTCACAGTCATATCAGTGACGATATATTGTTTTCCTTCTTTTTTAACTGTTAATACATATTTCATTGTCATTTTGGATTCTGAAACAGCATCCTTCATTTCAGCAATTGTATAAACATCAAACGTACCTTTCTTTGATCCTACATATACCTTCGTTTCTTTGATTTGTTCAAAGTGTAGCGCTCCTTCTAACCCTTTAATATCTTTGTTGTGTAATACATACTCCAATTCTTTTTGGGTCGCTGTTGTGTAAGACTTGAAGAAAGTTGGTAAGAAGTCGCGAATTTCTTGTTTCGCTTTATAATCTGCTTCATCTGACTGCTTTTCATCTTTATCAACTTTGATTTTTGCTTTATTGTCTACTTTAACCACTTGAGGATTTCCTGTTACAATAAACCCTTTTCCATCCGTTTGAATTGGTACAGCAATTGTTTCTGTAACGTCTTTCCCTTCATCTTGACGAGTAAGTTTATAATCCACTTTAAGAACCATATCTGCACTTTGTTTTCCAGTCTCTTTTACCCGCACAATGGAAGCTTGTACATAATTTGCATCCCACTGAAGACTGTGCATATCTAATCCAGCTTGTGGGTCTGCTCCTTCTAATAAATAGGGTTTTAAACGCCCTTCTCTATTAGCACGCTCGTTATCCCCACGTTTCCAGGTAAAGTATTCCTTTGCAAATTGCTTTGTAAATTCTACCGCTTCTGGCCGTGTAGCTCCATTCTGATCTAATTGCACTTTAGAATCCGGCCCCTTTTGCACCATTGCTTTCAATTTATTATTCGTAATAAGCCCGGTAATCGAAACCGTGAACATCCATAAGAAGAGTACCCAGAAGACCACATTCCCGATCTTCTTCGCTTTATACGAAGGTATTCGGAAAGGTTTCCTCCTTTTTTCCCTCCACTTATTCAACCTTTCTTTTAATCCCACACCATTTCACTCCTAACCTTTTTTATCAAATGCTTTTGAAAGGCCCATAACTGCAACTGTTACAACAAGTAACCCTTCCCAGCCATACCTTCCATAAATCTCTAAAAACATAGATTTTATTTCTTCATAAACCGGTTGTGCTTCTGGGAATCTACGAAAAATAAAATCTTTTGATACAACTAAAACAATAACTGCCGTTATAAAAGAAACAATTGTTGAAAGTACAAATCGAAACACCCTCTTATAACCTCACTTTCTCCTTAGGATTTTCGATGTTCCGATAAATCGCTCCAAATGGATTTTGTAAGACTTCTTCAAACATCACGACATAAACAGGTACTTGCGGGCTCTCCATTTCTTGCATATACCGTAACAATTCTTTTTGTCGTCCCTCATTACCAGCAATAAAGATTAGTCGCCATTTCTCTATTGGGTATGTTAGACCTGCATATCGATCATATTTTTTAACCGATTCCTCTCGGCTTAAAAAGTCGTTATACCTTCGTAGCTTTTTTTCGATAACCTCTTTCGTTCCATAAGTACGTTCCATTTCCAAAAACAAGCCATAATTACCTTCGATTCTGTTTTTCAAGCCAATAACAGCCAATCCATCCGGTCGAATAACAGCACTTTTATTTTTGTCATATTGAAACGTTCCTCTTGCTTCATTTATCCATTCTTTTATTCCAATTGGGATGTCTGCCTTTGATTGCTCTAACATGGCACATTCAACATGAGCCAACATCAAACTATGATAAACGAAAGTCGCAACTCGATTGGACCATTTGTAATTCCAATGAACCTCCCCTCTCAACTCCCGCACCATTTCAACCCCGTACTTATCAAGTGTATAAATATTTGATCCGTTACCTGATCGCCTACGCTTCCCACGAATACTTGCTACTGGATGTCTTTCACTTTTGATGTAGTTTTCTTTCTCTAGTTTCGCCAGTCTTGCGTAGACGGATTTTTCTTTATGATTAGGATAATTTTTCATACGAATATATTCAAAATCTAAATAGATATGTGTATGAATATCCATCAATAATTGTTCATCCTCAGTGGTTAAAATCATCTTCATCCTCCTTCCCACCATCAAAAGTCAAAGATACTTTTTTCTTCTTTTGATTCAGCGTTTTCTACTTTCTGTAATTCCTCATTTTTAATTTCAACGGGATACTTTTCTTTATCGTCATCCCCCGTTTCAAACGGATAATTAATTTCCTCTTTCTCTTTTAAAAAAATATGATCGGTGTTCTCCATATCCCAGGGAAAAGGCATATCCATAATGACAGGCGATTCCTCTCGCGTCGCCTCTTCGGTTTTCTCAAAGAGCGATTCCTTTTGCGTCGCCTCTTCAGCTTTCTCAAAGAGCGATTCCTCTTGCGCCACCTCTTCAGCTTTCTCAAAGAGCGATTCCTCTTGCGCCGCCTCTTCAGCTTTCTCAAAGAGCGATTCCTCTTGCGCCGCCTCTTCAGCTTTCTCAAAGAGCGATTCCTCTTGCGCCGCCTCTTCAGCTTTCTCAAAGAGCGATTCCTCTTGCGCCGCCTCTTCAGCTTTCTCAAAGAGCGATTCCTCTTGCGCCGCCTCTTCAGCTTTCTCAAAGAGCGATTCCTCTTGCGCCGCCTCTTCAGCTTTCTCAAAGAGCGATTCCTCTTGCGCCGCCTCTTCAGCTTTCTCAAAGAGCGATTCCTCTTGCGCCGCCTCTTTTTCGGCCTTTTCAAAGAGTGATTCATCCTCTTTTTTCAAGTTCACTTTAGTTGAAGCTGTTATGTCTTGGCCATATAAGAAAAGGTTAATTTCTCGATCTATTTCTTCAGCTGACTTTCCTCGCTTCTCCAATTCACCTATTTTTTTGTATGTCCATTCATTAGAATCAGCAATTTCTTTATCATTTCCATACGTTGCAATCTTGCCATTTGGTCTATAGCGGTCTAGAGGTTTCGCTTTTATCATGCACCACACATTTTTCGCTTCTCCTTCAAACTTATCTTGCGTTTGAATGGCTGCATGTAAGTCGGGTAACCCTTGTAAATACTCAGCCCGAAATTTCCCTTGCATAACTCCCTCTAGAGTTTTAGCCGAAGACTTCCCTTGTCTACAAACAAAGAAATTACCGCCTATTTCCGTAAGAGCATCCGTTAATTCCTTATCTAGCTGTCCTGAAATTTGCTGCGTAATAATCCAAAGTCCCAATCCGTACTTCCGGTCTTCCGCTACAATTTTAGGGAGAATTGGAACTTGTACTTTGTGAGCCTCATCTATAAACGTTAGGTGTAATTTTGACCCCACCTGTCTTTTTTGCACAACACGGTGATACTGATTCATAATGTAGCCAATCGTTAACTTAATATCTGTATTCGCCATACCTGACAAATCGTAAAAGATAATATGTCCTTTTTCCATCCAATTAAAGATATCTAAAGCGAACTCAGATTGCCCGTATATACGTTTTAAGTATGTACTGCTCCTGAATATATCCAATCGGTTCAACAAAGGCTGCACACTATCTTCTAGCGCGTTCCCTATTTCATTTTTCCAAACATTTCTATAGTACGTTGACTCTGGACCTTCTAAACCATCTAATACACGCTCTCTAAACAATTCATCTGTACAAAATGAAATAATACTTAATGTAGAATGCTTTTGGCTTCCATCACATAATAGCGTTCCAATAATCGATTTTAGAATTCTCTCCGTTTGTGGGGCTGGATTTGGAACAAGAGCTTTAATACTATCAAAAATGGAGTCAACCACCGTTTGCATATCCTCACCTGGATTACAATGTAATAAGTTAATCGCCGGTGGATAATCAGTATCTCGAAAACGAATGAAATGCACCTTTTCCCAAGGTATTTTTGCTCCTTCTAATTCAGCCTTTAACAGTCGATTTAACATAACAATTGCCAAATCTGGGGTTGGATCAAACAATGAAAAACCACTTGCATCATCTGGATTTTCAATCCAAAGTTTCATAGCACTATCTAGCACATTAGCTGCTACAGTACTTTTCCCTGCACCAGTAGTTCCAACTATACATCCCATTTTTTTAAACACTTCATTCAATATCTTTACTGTACGGTTTTTCTCTAGAGGATGAACTAACGTTCCGATTTCCAACCCTTCAGATAAAATACCTTCAGGTAACATTTTCTCTCCACTTTCTAAATAAAGAATCTTATTTTCAGATACATCCTCTTTATCACCTTTGATATTTGGAAGGTGAAGCAAATTAACAAGTTCTGATCCAGTCCAAGTCATACGCCCGTAATAAGGAATTGGGATACGCCAAATAGACCGACGAAACGAACGGTAACGAAGTTCATTTACATCAGCCATCATACTCGCTATGATATTCCCTAAACCTTTTAGCATTCTGACACCAGGATATACCTCAGTCGCTACAGAAACACAAACTTGAAACGCTGTTTCTTTCCCTAAAAATCGTTGCGTTAAAACCTTTGCTTCTGTTTTCTGAAACACATCTAAATCTTTTTCTATTCTCTTTCGATCCTTTAATTCTGCTTCTTCTTTTTTGATTCTTCTTGTTAATCGATAGTCTCGATCTGGTGAAAAAGAAACATCAATCCAAGTCTTTTCTTCCATTCCACTTATAAGCTGTGGGAGTTTATCAGTTTTATACTGGGCTAATGATAAAGACTTTTTCGTCTTTAATTTCATTCTCCCGCCAACAGCACCACCAAACAATTTATTACGCGGAAACGGAATATCTTCTATATTTTGTTCTATGACCTCAGCGTTCTTATATACATTTCGAAACGCTTTAACTAAATAAGCTAAATTCTCTTCTGGTCCACCTAAATAAAATCGAACCTTTTGACTCTTCCCATCTATATCTTCCGGCTGATACATAAGTAATCTGTACCAATCGCGACCCTTCCACAATTGTTCTAGTGGTTTTCTTCCCTCACCATGCACTTGTCGAATCATATCTCCTAATTGATCTACTTTAGCATCATCGGACATATGAGGAATAACTAAAACGTATTTATAAGACTTCTTTTCCAGCCTATATAAAACAATACATCTAGTTATCCAAAATATAGTCCCAATAAATAGTAGGAGTAGACTAACATGTACAACCCTTTTCACAATTGGCACAATCTGGATTAATCGATTTGAAATTTCGTATCTTGTAATCCAAACAAATAATATACCGGATAGTAATAGGAAAAATCGCCAATGTTTTATTAATACCTTCAACACGGCTTTCTCCAGTTCTTTTTCAAACTTATTTTTAGATGCCACTAACTCCACTTCCTTTGCATCAGCTATGAAGAATTACTCTCTCCTTTTTAATGTTTTTCAAATACTTTTCTAATTCCAAAAGCTTTAATTCATAGAGCTGCCTTTTTCCATCCTTGTAAAAACCGCAATCAATTAGCTGATTAATGATAAGCTGTTTTTTTCTATGCTCATAATAAGTACGATTTTCTAAAAAAAGCATTGTTTCGAAGCTTTTTCAAATCTGTTAAATTCTTTTTCTGTTATTTCCACGAATCGGATATCCCGATCTATAAGATACTTAATATACTTTTCTCTTGCTTTCATATACTCTTCTTGATTTCCCCATCTTGTATGCCTGCCATTACAAAGGACGAAAAAAGAAGTTAAGTTCAGCTGACTTACTAGTTTTTCACTTTGATCCTTCGGATTAAAAATTTCTTTCGCCATTTCATGCACTTGTAATACCTCATCTAATGAATAACACACTACAAACAAATAATGCGGAATTATAGAACCCACACCCTCTTACCTCCTTGAATTTACACTTCTAAGCAAAAATCAAATTGTAATATAATCAAGCAATTGAACTATAAAATAAGTAAACACTGCCGATAAAGGTAATGAACATACAGCAAGAACAACAAGTAAACCAGATTGTTCTTGTTCAAAGTAAAAATCTTTTATTGTCATATAAATAGCAAAGGTCACCAAAATGTACACGCAAACAAAAAATAGTATGATTTCCCCCATAAATCCGTACACTTCCTTTTAAAGCTCTTAATTTCGCATTGTCCACCTTCATTTTTAACAAAATTAAAATTCGAAACTAATTAACGCTTTTATTCAATATCGTTAACTTTTAGAACAAAATGACTAGTAGATTGATAATCTAATTTTTCTTGATCCATTGACTCCACTTTTTCTTCAACTAATCTTTGAACATTATCACTATTTGCACCTTCAGGTATTTCAACTTCAACAAAAGCTTTATAGGTTTTCGTTACTTCCACTTCTATTTGATATTTTCCCATCTTCATACGCCTCCATCTTTTAATAAACTTCAAATAATATACCTTACCTACAAAATTAGGAATTTTGGTTTAATTTAATTCTTTATAATGCTTCAATTGTCTTTGGTAACAACAGAAAGCAAACGACGCGATCCCCTTAGCTGTCATTTCATCCGTTATATCAGTAGCAACATAACCAGCAAAGTTATTTGTATACTTTCCATCTTTTGATGTTGTTAAAAACGGAAATTTAGCACCGATATAATACAAACCATCTTTATCCACACCTACATCAAACTCTGTACCATCTGAAGCTTTGTATTGAGTTACTCTTTTTAGCTCATCCATTTTGTAACACCTCCGTTTTAACTTTTTCACCTGAATAATATATTATTCTAGGCGTTTTACTCAGCCATTTATTAAGGTCGTTCTGTCTTATTTCTTCCAAACATATATCATAGGATTCCTCTACGCCTTTTAAGTCTCGTTTTTCTAATTCCCTTACAATAAATCCCCTTACAGCATATGGATTTAATTCACATAATTCTATGAAAGTATTATGAACAACTTTTAGCTTCCCTTCATCATAAAATTTCAAAATACCATTTATCATTTCTGCTTTTCTTTCTACAAGTTCATATTGCTTAGGTAAACACATCTTATCCCTACTCGCTAGTGAATTTCTAAATCTACTACAATAGCATTTCCGCTCTATTTCACACCCTTACCAAAACATTTAGTACATGGTGTTTTTTCCATAGATTCATGTACTTTGAATCCTCTGATTGAGCATGTTTTTCCAAATATCATTCCCGTTCCATTGCATTTTTTGCATTTTCGAGTCTTCAATTAAATCACATCACTTACCTTTAAATTTCAAATAACATTAAAATGAATATTCAATTAAATAAAGAAAGTACAGCAATTAATAAAATCGTCCCACATAAGGCTGCCGTTCCTACAAAAAAGAATCTAGTCCAAAAATCCAGTGCATCCCAACTAGATGTATATTCCTCTATTTCTTTAATATCATCTTTCATTTTCACTTTCCCCTTTTTCACTCTCTTCCCCATCTCTTCACTCCTTTACAGTTCTCATACACAAATTAGAAAGAGCTATAACAAGAATTCTTGTAGATTCCTTACAAGTCAACATAATTGAAAACGCATGATAAGAAGGATGACCTTTTTCTAAGTGATCTGTGATATGTTCCAAAAAACCTTCCTTTTCTTCGCTTTGCAAAACAAATTCTCTTACATCTGATAACCTAGCTTTTTCTTTATACTTATCTTTTACGTAAAGAATTGCACCACTTAAAAATGATTGTGTTGTTCTTATCCATGTTAATCCAGCACCTTCATGAAGTACCTGTTTTGTCATTTTTCTAGCGAGTTCATACGCTTGTTTTTTAGTTTGAATACCAGCAATTTCATTAGAAACGATCATTAATTCCACCCCTTCATTGTTATGAAATTTTTACACAATAAAACTTACAACACCTATGACTACAACCCAAAAGGGAAGGGCAATGATTAAGCCATTTTTACATCCTTTTGCAAAAGCTAAAGGATCATCATCTTGATACACTTCTCCTGATAAACGTTTCATATTATCCCTCCTTGAAATCTGCTTCTACTCTCCATAAAAAACTACAAGTGACATAACCTATTAAATAAATCATCATAAATTTGATTAGAAGATCAATTATTATAGAGCTCCCTTTTCGTTCACCTCTCCCATTGCTTGTAAAATACAAGCTATTAGTAAAAGCGGTATTAACATTAATAAAATCCCCACTTCTCGACATTTTGTAAACATCGAAATTCACCCCTATTAGAATAGAACTATAAATAGCCCCTTCCTTACCTTTTCTTTTGAATTAACTAACTCCCCATATACCCCGCTCTTTCAAGAAGATATCTATATAAAAAGGTGAAAATATATCTCAAATGAAATTGAAATATTTTCACCCTTTATTGCTAAGTACTAGCAAGCGATATTGAAGTCTACTAAGAACTCCGATTTAATTTAAACCATCATTTACTTACTATTGAACATTTTCTAAACTGCGATCTTAACTTAAACGATATTTGCTCATTCTTTCCGTACACTTCAAGACCGCTTATTATCTAAAATAAACTTGTCCTACACCTGAACGAGTACTTTGTACTGATACATCAAAGGTACCTATACCTCTTTCAAGTAATTTAAACGAATTATATTTATACTTCCCTTTGATAGTGAAGGTAAGAGGTTGATTAAATTGTACTTTTCCTTGTGTATATTCCATCTTCCAATCTTTAGAATCCATATTACTATCCTTTAACTTTTGATTTACTTTATCGATTACGTCAGGAGTAAAGCCCCCATCCCTCTCTGCTAAACTTACAGCATATTCACTAATTTCATTCGCCTTAACGTTAACAACTGTTTGCCCTGCAAATTCTACACCAAAGACAATAATGAACATTAACGACAAGAAAAAAACAACATATGTAACTGCTTGTTGCATGTATATGTTTCTCCTTCCTATAAATTAAGAGAAAAGGACGGATCAACCGCCCTTTCAACTAAAAACTTATTTTGACCATCCAGACGGCTCACTCTTCGCGCCGCCAGTAATTGAAGTAAAGTAATTAGATACATTAAAAGTACCTGATTTTAATGCTGGGTACATGATAACTAAAACTACAACTGCCATTCCAAGACCAATGTAAGTCCATGAAACTTTATTTGATGTTTCATCTGAAGACTCATTTTTCAACCATTGTTTTGTACGAGTTAATAAAGCTGAAACCTTCCCCTTACTTGAACCTTTCAATTCTTTCATTTCTAATGTTTTCATAAATAAATTTCTCCTCTTCTTTTAATAGATTTATTTGATTAATTAAAAACTAAACTAACTATCTCTTGCTTTATCAACTAAGATATTGCAAGAAATATTGATTTGAAGAAAAGCCTGTCCAGAGGTGACTTGTAATACATGAAATCCACCTCCTCGTATGATAAAGTTAGGTTTTTTAGGAAAGGGATTTACCTATAAACCCGTGAGTATCTAGTTATATGAGATACTTATATTTGTAGATAGAGTGTTGCCGACCACCTCCTTGAATCTTTGTATTCGGTTGAAAGAATGGTACCTCTGTCTAATAAGTAGTTTACGAATGAGTTGGATGTTGATGACCATTGGTCATTCTTCGTATCTCTTACGAGGTAGTAGCGCTTATTAGTTCAGAGGAGGACAACACTATCTAACACTGATTAAAATAGGGGTGTAAGCTATGTTCTATTTAGGTATTGATATCGCTAAACATAAACATTATGCGTCCATTATCGACCAAACTGGAAAACCTATTACTAAGCCATTTCCCTTTCAGAATCATAAAGAAGGCGGACAAGCACTGTTAAATTGGATGTACCAATATATTGAGTCTCCTACAGAAATACTGATTGGAATGGAGGCAACAGGACATTATTGGTTAGCCGTTTATTCTTTTCTACTTGATCATGGCTTCTCAGTCGTTGTATTAAATCCAATTCAAACCAATGCTTGGCGAAAAGGAACAGAAATTAGAAAGCGAAAAACAGACGCCATTGATGCCACTATGATTGCCGATATCATTCGATTCGGCCGTTTTGTTGAAACCCCACTTGTGGACGAGAAAATGTTCGCTCTAAAACAAATGAGCCGCTTTCGTAATGCGCTTGTAAGTAATATGAGTGATTTAAAACGAAAAGCTCTTGTCGTATTAGATCAGACTTTCCCAGAGTACCAAAGCATCTTTTCGGATGTTTTTGGTAAAACTTCTTCGCAAATCTTACTTGAATATGCCTCTCCTAGTGACTATGAACAGATATCTATTGATGATTTAACACAAATAATTGAGCAAACCAGTCGTAATCGACTGGGGAAGAAAACAGCCAACAAGCTAATGGAATTAGCCTCTAATTCGTTTGGTGTTACCTTCTGTAAAGACGCTTTTTCCTTCCAACTAAAAATGTTGATGGAACAAATTCGTTTTATCGAAGATCAAATCAAAGAATGTGAAGAAGAAATGTCACAACTTTTAATTGATTTAGATACTCCTATCATGACAATACCTGGTGTTGGGCCCATTTTAGGAGCCACTATACTAAGTGAAATTGGGGATATTCACCGCTTTGACAAACCATCTAAACTTGTCGCTTACGCAGGCATTGATGCCTCTGTGTCCCAATCTGGACAATTTGAAGCCTCAGGTACGTCTATATCCAAACGTGGTTCTTCTCATTTGCGTAGAGCCTTATTCCAAGCGGCTATTACAGCGCATAAACATGACCCTGTATTAAAAGCTTTTTATGAAAAGAAACGAAAGCAAGGAAAGCACTACTATGTTTGTATAGGGGCGGTAGCTAGAAAGCTGTGTTACATTATCTATGCCATTCTTAAAAGCAATAAGCCTTATGAAGTACCACCTCACACAACAGAAACATGACCTTTTCATTTTTTTTGAAAATCCTTAGGTTTATTTGGCACGCCCTTTTTTAGAAAAACACCCCCTATTTATATAAAAAACTCCCCTTGACTTCTCATAGTTGGTCTTTCCTTACGATTTAGTTAAAACATATGAACAAACTTTTCATAAATAGATGTAAAACTGAAGCCTATCACAAATACAATAATGCACAAATATGTAGAAATAAGGTATTTGAAGACCATACCTGGCCGCGATGCAACTAATGTTTCATAGGATTCTGCCCGTAGTCTTCTCATTAACTTAATTTGATTATTAATTATTTCTCTACTTCGACTTTCGTCCATAACCATTGCTTGTTGCAAGGAAACCATAAATTGATACGCTTCTGGTATATCTAATTGACGCGCAAATTCCAGATATGGTTCAAAATCCCCCGGATCAAGTTCAATTTGTGCAATTAGATTTTTAACTAGTGGTCTTAAATTATCTGAAGCATATTCTATTGATCTCTTAGTAGCTTCATATGCTGTGTATTTTCCAATCATATAAGCTAAAGAAATCATATACTCTGGTAATTCAAGCTCTAGTCTTAATTTTTTCGCCTTAACATCACTATTTAATTTAGATTCCTTCACATAAAATCCCATAACAGCAAATACCAAAGCTAAAGGGAAAATTACTATTTTTAAATCCGGAACATAAAATATTAAACTAGCTATAACTAAAAAATTTATAATTGAGAAGGTAAGTTTACTAATAATAAACTCCATTGGTGTAAGACTCGAATTAACTTTTTTTAGCTTTTTCTCTAATTCTTTTTCACGTTCTTGTGATATCCAATTCTTCTTTAATTTTAAAATTGGGTACAGCATTGTATACAAAATAGGTTGTCTTTTATTTGCCACCTTACTTTTTTTTACAATGCTATAAATTTGAAACCTTTTACTTTTTTGTCTTTCCAGTACCAGGTTGTAAACCACTAATACAAAGAGTAAGACTAAGATAAATAGTAAAATTAAAGGATATAGATTCACTCTATCACCTTCTTATTATTTTATTTTTGTAATATCTTCTGTAGGATCGTAGAAAGAATGTTTCTCTATCTTAAATGCACTAAATATGCATACTACAATTATTGCTAAAAGAATGAACCTTCCTTGTAACGTCCTTGCAAATACAACGTAATCATCGGCATTGATCGCCAAGGCTGCAACCGGTAATGAAGCAAGCATGATAGCCGTTTGCTTGAATGTTTTCCTTTGCGGTTGCATACCTGATTTTAATTTTGCACGGTATATTTTTTTATCTTGAAATTCATGTGCAATATTTAAAAGTATGTCATCCGTATCTTTACCTGTTTTTGAAATAAGGTCTAACATATCATGAAAGAGCTTAATATCTTTATAATTATATTTCTGTACGAATGAATGAAAGGCATCTCTAATACTCTTTCCATCTTCCGTGTATAAGATTAAGCATCTTTCTACATCATCTTTTATAGGAGATTGTAGTAACGGCAAAACACTCTTAAAAGCTAGTGTCATACTTTCATGTGTAGAAACTGCATTTGCTACAGCTTCTAAATAAACCATCAACTGATTTTCCACATATTCTTCGTATTTCTTACGCTTATAAAAGCCAATGATTGGCGGAAGAGATACTCCTAATAATACCCCGAATATTGTTGTACTTAATGACATAAAAAAACCATACAATGCAACAGCTCCAACTAGAGTCCCTATAATTAGTATGATTTGATAATCCCTGAAGGATAAATTCCAATTAAAATCTTTACTTTCCCTCAGAATATAGTTAGGACTGATCCATTTATACAATCCTTTTCCCTTTAAAAATTTCACTATCTTACTATCATCTTTTTCATTCGTAACAATTAACTTGCCTTTTTTTCTTCTTTGAATTAAATTGATTCCCAAATTAACTACAAAGAATATAGCAACTACCATCAAAAAATATGGAAGATAATTAAGAAATCCCAATTAATTTCTCCCCCTCTTTCACTACAGGAAGTTCTTTTGTAACCTCAAGTTCAGACGTTTTAATCCCTTTAAATTTCAGCTCTTTAATCATACGACCACTCAATTTCCCTACCCTTTCATGGGAACCATTGATTATAAATTTCGTTTGATCATGTTCATCCTGGAATTCTTTAATTTCTTTAACATTAAATAAATATAGAGGTGTATAAATTAGTTTTCCATTTTCATAGCCGATATACTCCACAATTTCGGTTAGTCTTCGTTTTCCGTCTAACATTAATTCAAAGTGCATACCGTAATCAAAATTCAAAGCAATACTTTGCTGTAAATATTCCTTGGATATATTCACAGCTTCTAAACACATACTAGAATAGCGTTCAACACTATCAGCTGCGCTTGGAGAGTGTAAACTTGTAAGAATCCCATGACCTGTTTCTGCTATTTTCTTTGCCCCCCAAGCTTCTCTCCCTCTTAACTCGTTAATACATATAATTTTTATAGTTTGTCTGACTACACCAGATAATAAATCTTCATAAGTAACGGAGGTAGAAGAATCTTCTCTTTCCCTGGTTAACCAAGTACTTAAATTCCATTCCTTTGAATAAATTTGTTTCAAATTCATTTCATCAACGTCTTGTAATACCAATGTTTTATCGGTTTTTACTTTTTTACCCAAGAGATATTTCATAAATTCCGTTTTTCCAGTACCTGTTTCTCCAGATATAAGGATTCTTGAACGCGATCTCATCATCGCTGTAAAGAGTGGAAGCATCTCTTTACTTGCAAGACCTTCTTCAACTATGATTTCATCATTGATTCTTAAAGTCTTACCAAATATTCGAATCGCTAACGAAACACCATATTTCGAAATATCAAAGCCCACTAAGTTAATTCTCATATTTGAAAAATAGGCATCACATTTCGGCTTACTATGTGTCCAAGTTTGACCAGATGCGTTTACAAATTTATTACATAACGCTAGATACGCTTCTTTACTTTTAAAGGTTACATTTGAAAGATAATCCCCTTTCTCTAAATCCTTTATCCAAATCTCGTCCCAGTTATTGCAAATAATATCTGTAACAGTGTCTTGTTCAGCAAAAGCTTCTAACACATCAAGACCCGCTACGGCGTCTACAATTCCTTTAGCAAGTTGTTCTAATGTAAATCCTTCTATATTAGGCTGTGATGTAATGAACTGTGAAACAACACCCCATAGTGCTTTCTTTTTGACTTCATCACCAAAGGATTCTTGAATTAATTCTTTATGTTCATCTAATAAATATTTCTTTACAGTATCAATTAAATCTTGAGGTATCTCTTTATTAGTAGTTGTAGATGTGTGTCCTCCAGATTTGATGATATAAATAAACGTTTCTATATTAATCCTTTCTGGCATTAAAGGTATGTAACCTAAATCTTCTAAAGAAATCACATTTTCCATAAATTTCACCACCCCTAGATCATTCAATTCTATTTACTTTTGAAAAGTCGGAATCCATTTTGTTCATTTCTGATAAAGCACCCTAATTTCCTAGCAATATTTTTCATATATTCATCTATTGTTTCTGATCCCAACTGTAGTGAAAACTCTATTTCCGCTCTTTCTGGATCATAAGGAATACAAGCTGTTACCTCAAAATCAACTAACATTTTGTAGTCCTCTTCATCAATTTTATTGCTACATAGATTAAATACATGTACCCACTCTTTGTGTTGCAAGTTTGCCTTTTCAAAAACATTTGTTATGTTCTTGTATCTTGATAAAACAATTGGATTTCCTGTTAAAATACTGACTACACTATCACATTTACTTAACATAGGTAATCCAAAAACATTTTCTATTTGATTAGGCAACTGAAGTATTACATAATCATAATCTAGTGCCTTTAATTTACTAATAAAATCATTACTGAACTTCTCTACTAAAGTTTCTACATTTGTTTTGAAACGAGGAAAGCTCTCTTCCGCAAAATCATTGCTGAAAGTCAATAATTCCATATTACTCGGAAACCAGGAAAATCTCTTTCCCTCTCTAACCTCATTTTTTTTCAAGATATACTTTTGAATATCAAATCTTCCTTCTAGAATGGCCTTTTCCATAAACAATTCCATATTTCTTTCTGGATTAGATATTGATGTTTTATGTGCAAATGTAGCATTTAAATAATCTAATTCTAAATACAGTACCTTTGAATTAGATTCACCTATAACTTTTGCTAATGATTGACCGATTGTTGTTGTGCCTAATCCCCTTTGCACACCATATATACCTATAATTTTTCCCATTATACAAACTCCTTTCTTACTTTAATTTATATGACTGATCCTGAATCCACTTTGTAATCAAATCGTCATTCGTTCTTTCAACATTGGCATTATAAGATTCACCAGAAGCAACAGGAATAATTTCACCAATTAAGGCTCCCTTATTTAACAATTGATTTTCTTCATCTGAAACTGCGAAAGTATAAATTTTAGCTAACGGACGATTCTTCGCCTCATTATTTAAATTGTCTTTGTATGACCCATCAACTTCTACACTTTTGGGATCAAATACATTTGTAGCATTACTATCTTTTACTGAAGTTACCCTAACATGTTTTGCAACACGCCCAAATATAGGCTTTTCAGTATGGTCCGACTCATTCTTCACCTTACCTTTAAAATACAGGTCTACATAAGAATCCGGGATAATACTATTACCAGATGACGTTTCAATATCTACCAACAACGGAAAAGCTACTTCACTTTTCTTCAAATTTAGTATGGCTGCATCCGGCAATTCATCCTTTGGAACTACTTTGTCCTTGTACAATAAAGAGTTCTTTGAAACTCCAAATCCGTTCACTGTATACTTACCTTCTAAATCTTTTACATTTGTAATAGCATTAGGGGCAATTGCATCACCAGGAATGACCCTCTCTTGTAACATATCCTTTGTAATTTTTGTTCTTGGTGGAATATCAACTTTACTGTAATAAACCTTAGTAGGATTTATCGCACTATTAATTTTGTAATTTTCATATCCTGCAATTGTCGCTACTAAGCCTACAGCAATTAATACACTCACGGTTTTTTTCGGAAGCTTTTTCACCAATTTCTTCAACTCCTATTTCGTTACTTTCTTCGCTTCAAAAATCATATTTTCGAACTGTCTAACTGTCGTTTGATCATCCGGTTCTTTTAAATATTTCTTAATAGGTATAGCAAAAGTGTTGTATGATTCGACTCCAATCATTGCTGGTTGAGAGTTAATGGCATAAATATTTAATCGTTTTTCACCATCATGGAAATTTGACTGATTAACATATTCTCTAATCAGGGTTTCTTTAACGACTTTCTCATTAATGGTTATTTCTTCATCAACTCTTAATTGCCCCATATTAATTCCTTTTGACATGGCTGTAGCTGTTGCTTGATGTAAGCTATTATCTTCATTTGTATCCGCTGCAAACATAAAACCGGTACTTGCTGTAAACAACATAATCCCGATCAACACCAGCATTATTACAACAAATTTTGGTGGTTGCATTGATTTGTACACCTCACCAACATATTTTTTCGTATACAAAAAACCTGTTCTAAAAGCTAATTGCACTTTCAAAACAGGCTTTCTTATTATTTAAAATTAAATCTCGTTAGGAAATCACTATTCAGATTGACGTCTGAACCATGCGTCTTGTTATATTCTTTAATTTGCTTATACATTTCTGGAGTAATTTTATAACTCTCCATATGATACCCTGTTGGTATATCTTTTGGATTTGGATATTCCCATGTATTCCACCAGTCCGATAAACTAGTTAACATAGGTTCTTTATTTTTCCAGTTCCATCCTACTTGCCCTGGGAATGGATTCTGTGGATTTACAGAGCGTTTAATAAAATCATCATTTCCTTTTTTATCACCAATCCCTGAACCTTCCACTTCAATTTTTCCCGTAAGACAAAGATTTAACTTATTAACACCCGCACCATAAGCCATTGCTTTAAATGAATACGTTCCATCTGCTTGTGTAAATTCGGTATACCACTTTCTCCCGCCATCTAAAATAGTTTCATTAGGATTGTATTTAGGATGCTTTTTATAGTTATCATTAAATACATTTCCTGAAAATTTTTCAACGTAAGTATGAGGTAATGACCAAACTTGATTATATCCTCCTAGTGTTTCATCCATTGGTACTTTGTATCCATCCTCAGTTTTTGAATACTGTTGATGTTGAACCATTGTAGGAAGGAAAGATGTTGTACTCTTCACACCCGTAGCATGACTTGATGAATCTTCATTTGTGTAGGTTGTTTTCACTTCATAACTAAATCCATATCCTGCCCTTATTTTAGGCTTTGATATATTCACAATACTACCTGTTAAGCGTTCATATAATGTGTCCCTATCTCCTGCGTTATTAATTGTACGCACAACAGCTGTTACTGTAGCTGTAGAATTAGGCTGTGAACAAGTAGAGGTTTCATGTGAAGCAACATTAATTGGGGTATCCAATTTATTATTATTAAAGTTTGTTTTTAATACATCTTTACTATTATCATATTTTCGCGGCTTAGGATTGATCTCAGCCTCAATTTGTCCCGAACTTGGTACTTTCCAATCATAATATAAAACTTTAGATTGTCCTTCGGATAAGTTGACCTTCTGTTGTCCTACTATATTATCTTGGAACCTGAGAACAACATTTGGAGTGGTGTTTTTATATTCACTCTCCAATTTATCTAATCTATCCCTTTTATTCTTCTCTTTATTTAATTTTTTTGTTTCTGTACTAATCATCGTTAATATTCTATCAAGATTATATTCATACGATGAACAATCACGGGGAACACAATGTTGATTTCCTTCTTCATCTATTGTACAAATTCTATCATATCGACAAAAATTCAATTCTTCCCTCGCGTCTTGTTTTCTGTCCTCTAATTTAGAAAGTTCTCGCTCTTGATCCTGGATTTTTCGATCTAATTCTTCTCGGTATTTTTTTCGCTCTTCTGAAAAATCAGCTCTTGAAACCTTAACCGGTGTTTTTACATTATCACCAGATTCAACAGTTTCACCCTCAATACGATCTACTGAAAAATCCATTTTGTACTTAAATGTATCTTCATCACCTTCACCACCTGGAGTTGGTGGTTTCTCTTTGTCACAACCATTTCCCGAAATAGTAAAGGAAGTTTTCTTTTCCTTTGCTGGTCTTTGTACAGCGTCATAGACTTGTAATTTCGCTTCAAACTTCCCACAAGTCGTTGGCTGCCATCGTATAGGGCTACTTGATCCTTTCCCTCCAAAATATCCAGCATCGCCCTCTTCCGGCTTCTCTGAATCTTTCTTAGGATTAGAACGAATATATCCTTCTTTAGTATCAATTTCAGAACCATCTTTATATATTTTCAGAACCCATTTTACTCTATTTCGCTCCCCAGCCATTTCCGCATAAGGATTTATAGTTTCTGACCCCATATTATTATCTGTATATCCTTTATTTTTGGTTACATATTCAAAACCTTCAACATGAAAATCTACTGTATTACTTTTAGGACCGTCAGATGCTTGGAATTTTTTTATATCCGGAAAACTAGTACGTACAATAAAGATATTAAATTTGTTAATATCCTTTTGTAGCCCTGCACCTGCCATACCACCTGAAAGATAAGCCATATCCCTAATCCAATAGAATTTACCATACGACTTTGGAAACGCAACACTTGTCACTTCATAAGGTAATATATACTTTAAAACAAAATCTGGATTCCCCCGATACTTTTGTGAAATCACTTGGGAGTTTACCCTTTCTACTTCTGTAATCATTCTATTACCTAGTGGGATACCACTTCCTATATATCCATCGTTCGCTACATTAACAAAAGGTTCACTATAATCAACGCTCTGTACCAAGTTCGCTCTTTGGTTTCCCCAATCAAAGCTACCGTTGTAAAGAGCTGGGTAATGAAGGTCAGCTGTATAATAAATATCAGGTGGTGCATTAGGTGGTAAAAATTTTCCTGGTCTTAAATAATTACCAGGCATTTGCAAACCCTTGCTCCGTATCAAGGTTTCATTCTTTCCATCATAAAAAGGAATATCACTATTCCTTGCATATGCACAATTAGGAATACATAACAAAATAACGAAAATAAATACTAATAATTTTGATTTCATTATCTTCCTCCTATTATATTTCGAAGGATATTTTAATTTCTAACAAAAAATCCGTTTTAGTAAAATACTAAAACGGATTTTCTCTTTATTTCTTTTCAATTATAATTGTAATCATTTGGTCTGCCATTGCTGGACTGATACGAATTTTGTAATCCCCTTTTTCAACATTCTTAATCTTCATTGGTGCTGAAGGAATTTCTTGAATTTCTTGATCCAAATTCAAATCTGAATTTACAAGTGTAACTAATTCTTTCGTAAGCTCTATCATTGCATTATTTGATACCCTGAAAGTAACTCTAAAATCATTTACATTCATACCAGCTAACCAAAGTTGTTCTCTTGCACCATCCACTAATTGTACAATTGCCCCTACTTCACTATACTTCAAGTTTGTTCCATACTTGCTATTTATATTTTTAACAATTTGTTGAGCGTTAGTAGATGCTGCTTTATTAATAGCTTCTGATCCATCATACCAAGCTTGTGTAAATGTAAAATCATTCGTTGCTAAACTTGTTTCTAACCATTCTGGAATGTTAACTGGTTTCGTTTCTTCTCCAGTGTTTGGTTTTTCTTCTGGCTTAACTTCTCCGCCAGTATTCGGTTTTTCTTCTGGCTTAACTTCTCCGCCAGTGTTTGGTTTTTCTTCTGGCTTAGTCTCTTTCTCTATTACATTAATAGAATTAAATAAAAACTGACTATATTGTTCTCGTGTTACAACTGATGTTGGTGAATACATATTGCCACCTGTACCAATTGTTACGCCCTTCTCTTCTAAAGCACCAATTGCCTTGTACGACCAAGAGTTTTTATCAACATCTACAAATGATGTTTTTTTAGTTCCCTCAAATTTGAAAGCATTTGTAAGTACTTGCGCCATTTGCTCGCGAGTTAAGATGTCATCCGGTCCAAATTTACCTTCTCCATACCCCTTAATAATACCAACTTTAGCAAGTGCTAGAATCTCTTTTTCAAACATATGCCCTTTAATATCGCTAAATGGGTTTTTGAAATTACCTGCATCTGCTGGCTTTAAGTAGTTATAGATCATGCGAGCAACTTGCCCACGGGTAACATTATCGCCAAAACCAAACTGTCCATTCCCGTAACCAACAACAATATTTCTATTCGCTAAGTTTGTGATCGCTTTAGTCGCCCAGTGGTTATTTGGTACATCATAGAATGATATAGTATCAGCTTTAACTTCAGCTGGCTTGATATGGTCAACATTGATTCCCATACCCGTTCCCATCATTGTTAATGCTGCCGTTGTAGTTAGAATTGTTTTTTTCATGATTAATCCTCCAGTTTAATACTTCATCTTAATATACCTATAATACAAAATATATTACCACTGTAACAATACTAGCGACATAAAACCAGCAATTATAGAAATTGCTGCCGGAAAACGGTAACTCATACTGATTATTTTCAAACCTTCTGTTGTTAGTTCAATGCTAATCTTCAGAAATTTAAAGGAATGGTAGCCGCTTATTGTTCTGGTAAATATATATTTTTTTACAAACAATAAAATCACAATTAACCCATATATTACTGCTGATAAAATGAATACTGTTACATGTAATAAAATCGGTATCAATAGCCAATGTATCTTCAAAGACCCTAAGATATATAAATACATAGATGAAATCACTATCATTTTTGTATCTCCAGGCGAAAACTTAGCCAATGGCATTTTTTCTCTAATTAACACACCAATTATTAATGCAACAATTGCGATTACGAGTAGAGCTAACACATTCTTATTCTGAATTACACAAAGAACTATTGAAAGACTAAAAAATATTAAGTGCCAATAGTTTTTAGTAATCAGATACTTTAAATCCATAAAAACATTTAAACTCATGTAAACTGTATATAATATCAAGGTGTTCACGAATTTTTAACATCACCACCTATAAAATCTAATTTCTTATAATTAGCGATTTTGAAGTCTACTTGAGAATAATCAATTTGTATAAAGTAAAAGAATAAAATTTTGTCAATTATGGCTAGATTGACGACCTCGTATGAGGCTGTTATAAGTTATTCCCAGTCTAACTTATAACAGCCTCACACAGCACAACGTTTTCGGCATGTACGAAGAACCTCGTATATCTACCTTTTGATATTGATCGCTTCATCGAAACGTCTACTTGGGATATTTCTCACGATTATATCAATCAGATCATCGATACACTGTTAAATTACGGCCACAGATGAGTTTTAAGTTCCACTCACCAAACTCTACTCGTCGACCTAACCCTCTAGTGACCATATCAAGGGCGGCACGCAATATTCATTTATCAAAGGATCAATTTGTGCTGTTTACAAAATTCCAAGTGGAATCCCCACCAAAAGATATTTCATTCAAACGGAATCTTAAAATACTCTCACAGCACACTTCAAAATCGCTAAACTTCAACTTACTCTGCAATCTTTTTGGGTTTTCTTATCACTACAAGCTCATCTTCTGGATTTTTCCTTTTAGCAATAAGGTTATTATTTTTATCCACTACTGATCGTACCTTATAATACACTTGGGCTATTTTTACGATTTCCCCTGTTTTATTTTCGATAGCGACAGCACCTCTTAACTGATATGTTTTCCCATCAAAAGTTTTTACAGAGTGAGCTTTACAAGATACATCATAAAATGTAAGCCTACTTTCTTTTTCCATAAACTCCCCCCTTTGAAGGTATTTTCTATCAATAAAAGAAAAATAATAATAAAATAATATTTTTTTATCTTATCACTGCTTATAAACCCGTCTTATCATTTACAATAGACAAGGGTATACATAATGATAAAAAGTAAATGTTTGAAAGCGATTAGTTAATGAGGTTATTTATCCTCAAGTTTGGCATGATACAAACTAGATTCGAACAGTCTTTCAAGGGGTTCTTTTAAATATGTACTTATTGTCCTAGCTCTTTTTGCATTAACACCACTTCTGCCTGTTTCAATGCTATAAAGAGTATTTTCTGGAATATTAGTACCTAATGAAAGTTCTCTTACAGTTAGGTCCTTTTCTTCCCTAACTTTTCGCAAAACTGTCGATTTAGTTTTATTTGACAAAGCCAAATACTCACCTCCCTGTCTATATTCTATTTGATTATCAATCAAACGTCAACTGTTTGATGACGTTTTTTTACTCCTACAGAATAAAGAAGGTTAGGTGACATCTACTAATCGCAATAACATACGAAAGGTTGATTGGATTGGAAGATAACATTTTTGGTAGAAATTTAAGGAATTTAAGGAATTTACAGGGGTTAAGCTTAAACGCATTAGGTAAAGAACTTGGCGTAACAGGAAGCGCAATATCAAGTTGGGAACTTGGTAATAAAGAACCAAATTTTGATATGCTAAAAAAAGTATCCGGTTTTTTCCAAGTTAGCACCGATTATATGTTAAACTACCAAGTTTTTGACGATGAAGCACAAAGAAAAGAAGTAGTTTCTCAATTAGCTAATGAAATCTACGAAAGGTACAAAAATATCCCAGATAGCAAAAAGCCTATGGTTAAGCAAGAATTAATCAAATATGTGAATTACTTAAATTTCACAGCACAAGCTGACGTTGAAGAATTAAAACCAGATAATGAAAAATAAGTGGGTAGGGTATCTGTTACAGGATACTCTACTCTTTATTTTCAATTTTTCGAAGTACATCTAGAATCTTATAAAAAAATTCCACTGGATTTTCTTGATTATTTAGTACATCTTCAAATAAATCTTTTTCCATTTGTTGTTCAATGAACTGTTGATCAATTTCTTTATATTGCATATGCATAAATCTCCCTCCACTGAATATTACATTTAATCAGATTACGGAATTCATTTAAATTCGACATAGAAATTTTGGTGACATTAAACACAAAATACGATAAATAAAAATATAACGGTTGAACGATATTATTTGTACAATTGAATTTCGTTCAACCGTCATACAAATAGCTATTCTTTCATAAGCTCTTCGGTCTTTATCCCAAGAGCTTCAGCTATTTTTTTGATATTTTGATAAGTAGGGTATTTTCTTTCCCCACTTTCAATTTGAGAAATTGTCGGTTGTGGAACACCGGATTTTTTTGCTAAATCTAATTGAGTCCATCCTTTCTGCAACCTTGCTTCTCTTATCATAGTCATCATATATACAGCCCCTTAATATTCGATATCGAATAATTAAATTACTGTATATATGATACGAGCCTAAAATAAATTCGGGAAGGGTTAAAAAAATACCCCTTCCCGAAATGTTATTTAAATGTTAAAATATAATATTTTTACGATTTTTAAACTATCACTTTTTAATTTTACTATTAATCATTTTAAATTGTTTTTTTATAGTTTCCACTGATTTAAACAACATATCAGCGATTTGATTCTTATTTAACCCTTTTTCTTTTAACTTGTATACCTCCCTCTCCGAAGGTGTTAAAACACTAATTCTCCTTTCTGTCTTCAAAGCATTTACAAGTGTAAAAGAAACATCCGAATGAATACTTACCTTACCTTGATATGCATCTCGAATTGTACCTGGAATGTCTCTATATGAGGTTTTAGTCACATAATTTATAGCGCCATTATCGAATGCTTCCAAAATGATTTCTTGTTCTTCCCAAGAAGTCAACATGATAATATTTTTAAAACCTCTATCATTCCAATGATTTGCAACCTCTAATCCATTTAAATTTTCATTATCACTTGAATCAGATAATGTTAAATCCAGTAGTATCACATCTATATTTTCGATATTTATTGAAAAAGCCTCTTCTTTTGTCGTAGCTTTTTCAATAACTGTTAAATCATTTTCCTTCTCTATATACTCACACAAACACTTCATCCATACTGGATCATCTTCAACAACGGCCAATCTAATTATAGTCATCCCTTACAATCTCCCATCTATATTAAATTGTTCATTAATGTCAAGAACTCTCCTGGCTGGAAGTGACAAAGTAAATGTAGTCCCTTGATTAACTTTACTCTTAATAGAAATGTCGCCACCATGCTTCTGCATTACATTATAGGAGTATGTCAGACCTAATCCATAGTTCCCTTTCGTGCCTTTGGTACTAAAGAAAGGATTTAGTACCTGATCTAGTTTATCTTTTGGAATCCCTTTCCCACTATCAGTAATATCTATATATACTTTCCGTCTAGTTTTATAAAGCTTAACTAACAATCTCCCGTCATTACTCATTGCCTCTAAAGCGTTCTTAATGATATTTAATAAGGTTTCTTGTATATGTATAGGATCACCCTGCACTTTTACATCTACTTCATACTGTTTAATAACCTGGACATTTGAATTTAAATACGGTTGAAGCAAAGCTAATGTAGATTCAATATTATCTGATAACCAAAAGTGTGATTCCTTTAAATTCATAACGTCTAATTTACTTTGAATACGCGCGGAAAGTTCTAAAACATGTTGAGTAGAATTAAGTGCTAACTCTATACTCTCATTAGCTTTTTCAGTTAAATTATGTTCTTTCAACTGACTGACTAAAAAGTCGATTTTTGCTATTTCATTTTTAATCGTATGATTTAACAAAGCTGTTCCAGATGCAACAGCCTTCATAGTAGTATCTCTGTGCTGCCTTTCGAAACGAATTTTAACATCTAAAAAACCGTATTTTATAATAAGATACCCAAATATAACAAACTGAACGGCAATAACCAATGGATTATAAAACCATACATCTTTTATACCTAAAGCTTCCAAAATGATATTTGTAACCAAGGCAAAAGTATTTACTGGAAGGATAACTATACATGTAAATATTTTGTTTTTCTTTATAGCTGGTCTAGTCTCCCTAAAAGTAGAATTAATCATTAATATATTTGTTCCCATAACATAAGGAACTGTCCAATAAGCCAAAATGACATAATGAGTTTTAAACTCAGGATATATTTGATCAATACTATACATATAGAAGACTGGAATTAAAAATAATATATTTCTTATTATTCTTTTAAGGTGTGAATTAGTCCTAAATACTCCAGAAAATACAACTCCAAACATCCAAATAGCATATGGCGTTAAATAATGCCCCCATGATGTTGCGATTGCATCTATCCATAAAATTAATTCCGGACGATCTGGCCCTATTCCGAGCATAACCCCAAGACCGCCAAACCCACCAAACAAGGCAATTGCGCTCGCCCACCGTGTTTCTTCATTTTTAGGATTAGTTAGAAATAATATGGCTGCCATCATCCACAGTAAAAATACCAGCACTATCATATATACACCCTAACATTATTCGCTTTCGAATATTCGTTTTCGAATAAATTCTATGGTATCCAATACAATTTGTTTTCTTTTAAGTACAATTCCAGCATGACCACAGTTATAAAGATAACGCGTGGGTTTATTCCATGCTTCCCAAAGATAACTTGTATCCTCCATATGAACGTATTGGTCATACTTTGCTGAAATCAATAGAATATTCTTTTGATTCATTATTGGAGTAGCTTGACTTGGTTCAGTAATTTTCCAACTCTCCACGAGTTCCTCATATGTAACACCGTGAACAGACAAATCCTTCTTAATATATTTCCCTGGATTTGTGTTCCAAATTGAATATGAAAGACGATTTGCATAAAAAACAGAGGTTAACACATCAATTTCTGGTTCAACCAATGCTGTTAAATTAGTAATAAATCCACCCAAGCTCACACCTATTAATATTACAGGACCTTTTTTATTCTCCTTGATCCAATGAATCAATCCTCTTAGATCAACAACCGCTTGTTGCGTTGATTTCACAGTACGTTGTATGTCCGCACTTACCATATACTCACCACTAAATAATGATTCTTCCGGTTCTCTAGCGAAATGATAAGGTAGAGTAAAATAATATAAATTCCAATCTAAATCTATCATTTTTTCATGAAAGATTTTTCTCACACGTTCATTATTTTCCATACGCCAGCCATGAACAAAAATAACATTAGGTGCATCCTCATTACTATTCAGATAAGCTTCACCGCTTACCAAATCATTAAACAAGTCCCCACTTTTCATTAGACTTTCATATTCGAATTTAACGATTTTATTTTTTTGTAAATTCGACACTTCACTATTAAAATGCATATTAATTGTTCGATCTACTTTATAAAACTCATTAATATCTTCAAAATCCATTTCCGGAACCCCCGAAAATTGGTATTCTTTGCTTCTTTTTTTATGCAAATCATAAAGCGCGCATAAATCTATTAACTTTGAAAACAACAATTTTATTATCCCCCCAAATGTATTTAAATAAAAAAAGCTCACCAACTATAAAAAGTATTCTTTCTTACAAAAATACTAGATTATAATTAATCTGCTCATCAGATCTTAGCATTATATAATTTGTACTCTATTAAATCAAAAGGTAGAAATCCCCTTATTTCCCTTAATAAGATATATAGAAAAGGTAATTCAATCCAGATTAATCAAACAGAAGAATCAAGCCTAGTCACTAGGTTGATATTTCATAAAAAAAAAGATAGAATATATAACATAATATATATAATTAAAAAAGAGATTTATGATATAGTTATTTCATATAAACAGGAAATTAAGTTCAATTCATTTAAAAAAGACAAAAAATAAAACTCCACCCACCGTTTTCAATTGATTCGAAGTTTGGCGACTAGATCAATTGAAAACCCACGTTAGCAGAGTTTTTTTACAAAATTAATATTATGGTTAAATTATATCATAACTAATGAAGTTTTGTGAATAAAAAACTCGCTAATTTTCCGATATCGGGCTGGAAATATTAGGGAGGTTTTTTCGTGTTATTAAAAAATTTTATATTAAGCAAAGCAAAACGAGAACTAAGTCCTCAACTGGATCGTATATCTACTAAACCAGGAAATATTAATAAAGCCGTAAAAAAAATTCTAAAGGAGATTGATATCATTCTTTTAGAAGACCAGGGCTTTACTACTGAAGACATTTCTTTACAAACTCCTCGTAAGTACAAAGGACTTGAAACAATTTTATCTTATCTTGTTCACGAAGGTTTTTCTTGTGTGAAACAGGATGTGATAGCCCAAAAAGCGGGAATTTCAAAACCCCTTATCAATGAAACTCTTTCTTGGCTAGAAAAACTTGGTATCTGCCACCAAATTAGAAATCGTAAAGCTGGAAAGAAAGGTCCTTCTGTATACATTTTAACAATACATAATAATTATCAAAAAATCATAGATTACTTTAAACACAAATGGCATCTAGCAATTGAGATAACAGAAACTATCTCAAACCTAATATCCAAGTGGACTCTATTAAAAGAAAAAAAAGAAGAAGTTACAGACGAACAAGTAGATACAGATCCAAAACAAGAAGAAGCTAATGAACAAAGTGAAGAACCTAAAGACTATTTTGCTAGAAAAGAAGATTTCAATGAATATTTAAGTAAAGATCAACAAAGAGCATGGCACTATATTATGAGTTCTCCATTTACTAATCTGTCTGAAAAAGATGCATATGCAATTGCAAATAGAATGCCACCAGATATCGACAGAGATGCTTGGTATTTCTTCAGACAAGCTGCCGATCGTTTTGAAGCTAGTAAAGCTGATAAGAGTAATGCTGCTTATTTCATTGAAATATTTAGCCAAAACTATAAATCTTATTTAAAACGTAAAAAAGAAGAAGCTGAAAAATATGTTTCATCTTTATCAAAACCAAAACAAAAGTTAATAATTTACGATTTTATCAAAGGGGAATAATCTTGCTTAAAATCGCCATTTTTATAGCCTTGTTTAAAAATTATAGCAAAACAAGGCTATTTGTCATGCGCTTATATTATTTCCTAAATACCTCTCATACTTCACATCCAAATCAATTAAAAATAACAGTTAATTTTTAGCATATAATGGAAAAACATAAAAAGATAACCTACTAAAATTGCCGCAATAAATGAACCGAAAATTCAGATACCTCCTTTGTTTCTACCAAATAACTACTAAGAAAAAAAATCAAACTTCTTGTTAGAGTAAGGGTTAAGTGCCATTTTTAATTTCTAATGTATTTAATGGTTTTAATTTTTAAAACAAGATTTATTAAATAAAAGAATCTTATCATAATTCATCAAATTTTTTTAAACACCTTTTGTCATTCTCCCTACTGTTTCCCTAATCCTCGCTAAAATAGACACCCAATATGTAAATGTCAAGATAAACATGTACATTTTCGCTTGTTTAAGCATGTACAAAATCAATCATTTTCTTTGCTAAAATGATCTTTAATTCGATAGGATTGTCCTACAATACTGACCACCGTGGCATGATGTAAGACACGATCTAGTATGGCATTGGCGAGTTTAGGGTCCTGGAATACTTCGTCCCAAGACTTGAAGTTGATATTGGTCGTTAGGATGGTACTACGCTTTTCATAACGCATATCGATTAATTGAAAGAATAATTTTGCATCCTCCGGATCAATAGGCAAGTACCCAATTTCATCAATAATAAGTAATTTGTATTTTGTATAGTGCTTTAAACGAGATTCTAGGCGATTCTCAATCTTGGCACGTTTTAAATTTTGAAGTAAATCATGACATTTAATAAAATAAGTACTTGTTCGCTTTTTAGCTGCTGCTATACCAATAGACGTGGCCAAATGGGTCTTACCAACACCACTAGGTCCTAAAAATACTATGTTTTCTTGTTGCTCTAAGAAACGTAGAGAAATAAAATCTAAGATTTGTTGTTTATTAATACTCGGCTGGAATTCGAAATCAAACTCATCAACCTCCTTTCTATGAGGAAATGCGCCCATTTTCACCATAGAATGAATCATATTTTGTTCTCGTACATCAATCTCATAGTTTGTCAGTTTAACAAGTGTCTCTACGAAGGATAATTCATTATTAATGCTAAAATCGACTACGTCACCTAAATGTTGTGCCATTTGTTTTAATTTTAAATACTCTAGGTTTGTTGTTAATTGTTGATAGCTATTCTTCATTTCTATATACCTCACCAATTACTGATAAATTTTGTTTCGCCAAATTGTCAATGTTCGGATATTTAGGTAGTGACTTAGCCAATGCTTTTTTATAATGTTCTTCTTTATAATTGAGCTTAGATTGGCTGATTTTATGTTGTACAATTAACTTCATGTTATGATAAACATATATTTGATTATCATATACTTGTAAACCGACGGTTTTACCTTGATATTCAGCTGGAACTGAGTATTGATTCGATTTGTAAGATATCATGCCTGATGTATTAACTTTTACAAGTTTATGCTTAATCATATAGGAATCTCTTATCGCGCTCTTCGGGAGTGGTTGTAGGAGATTCTTTTCCTGTTTTAGGGCAAACACTGGAATCTTACCAGTCCCTTGATGAAATGTTTGATTAATTCTTGCACATAATTTTTGCACAAATTCATGTAATTCTTCAAAAGTGAATCTTCCTTGATAAGCATGAATTTCGTCTAGAAGTTTCATTGGCGCTTCTACTTTCCCTTTGGTATTTGGTCGCCCTGCGATACAAGGTTGTACCTTAAATCCAAAATCTTGAGCGAATTGGGCAAACTTATTGTTAATCGTTCCTGTAAAGTGTTCTGTTCGAGCTTCATCCATTACCGTCTTCATATTATCCGTGACAATTACCTTCGGTACACCACCAAACATTTCAAATGCCTCTGTCATAAATGACATTAAAACACTTTGTGATTTTGAAATATTCAAATGAAAAACTTTAAATCTCGAGTAGGACAATAAAAGTACAGCTACATTCACATATACGATTTCGCCACTTTTGGTTTCAAATCGTATGCTTTCTTTCCAATCTAATTGAGCTTGTTCTCCTGGAGGTGTCTCATAACGGACACCCACTGAATGACCTGATAAAATACGCTTCCCCTCATCAAAATATGTTCTAAATTCAGGCTTTCTATTAATATAAGCACGAAATGCAGACTGTGAACATTTTAAACCGTGATTGTCTGTTAGATACTGCCATAACACTCGTTTGTAGTAGAAGATTTGTTTAGAATCACTAGATAAAAGAGCTGCAATCACTTCATAATATGTATCGATTTTCGATGTTTTATTTTTTGTCCCTTTTGGTGTAAAACCATTCAAATACTTATCTATGGTACGCCGATCCACATTCAATTCTCTGGCTAATTGACTTTTATTTATCTTCATTTTTAAGTTCCCCATTAGTTTTTTAAAATTTGGTAAGTCTGAAAGACTTTTAACCTCAAATTCTGTTTGAATATCTAGCTTAATATACATACTAACCACCTCAGAGTCAGTATGGAGAATCCAATTGAAAATGTACATATTTATTCAAGCGTTAATGTACATATTTAAGTTAGCATTTATACCCAATATTAGTGCATATAAATATCAAACCTACACATCCTCCCTAAACTTCGCTAAATAGTCTGTTTT
>NZ_JARVGY010000007.1:0-70796 GCF_040460035.1 Bacillus cereus group sp. MG1
TTCTGCTTCTAAACCTATAACTTTAGACTATCTAACCTTCTCCTTATCAAGATAAAGCATCATATTTCTAGACTCCCTGATCAAAGAACAACTAGCTCTAAATTCGTCTCGTTCCTCTTGTAGTTTATCTTGTAATAAAGAAATATCATCAATAAATGTAATGATTTTTTCTTTGTTATATGTTATTTCCTTATTATCTTTCATTTTTCACTTTATCCTCCATCCATTTTGCTAAATCGCTTAGGTTAATTTCTTCTCGTTTAACACCTGTTGCCGCAATATAAGGTTCGACAACAAGCTTGCTCAATTCACTATTTGGATTTTGGCCCTCTCTAATCATTTCAAAAATTATCTGCATTTGTTTCTCTCCTTTTGAATAAATTATTTAATTTATATATTAAATTAATGTAAATTAATATATAAATTGAAAAACTTTAGTCATGTATTATTTCTTTTACAAACTACATTAACTAATTATACCTTTAACTTCTTTCTAAAACTAATTTGTTATTTATCGTTTTTATAATTCTATTATACATTGTTATTTATCGTTTTTCAATAGAATTCCACATATCGTTTTTCAATAGAATTCCACATAAAAACGATAAATAATAAATATTATTTATCGTTTTTATCCATTGGTTTTTAATAAGCAATATTAGAGTTTTTCAACCTAATTTCAATAAATAATTAAAAATGGTATATGTAAATATTAAGCTTTATAATAAATAATATAAACATTTTCTAGAAAGGATGATTTTATGAAACATATTAAATCTACACTACCAATTCAATTGTTTGAGAAAAAACATTTTAATATTGTAGTCGCTGGAAGAACAATGGCCACAATAGAAATATTATGTTTTGATGAAAACGAGTATGCTGCTCAAGCTAAAATTATTGAAACTAATAAAGAAGTTAGTACAGCTGTTTGTAATCCCTCTTGTTTTAAAACATTAGATGATGCCCTACAAGAAATTGTAAATTTAATTGATGAAGAAATTAAAGATAATGATTGGGTAAAAAAAACCATAGTAAATACAAAATAATTTGGAGGAACTATATATGGAAAACAAAGCACTATTAGATGAAATTGAACAGCTAAAACAACAAGTTGCACATTTAACATTTAAGCAAAATTTATTATTTACCAATGGAAGTGTAGAACGATTAGTATTTGATTACGATCTCACTCAAATACAATTCACACAAATAATGGATCTTATGGACGAATACAGAAAAATGATTGGTGAAGGTAGACAAGTGTCTCATCATGAGTTTGAAATGCAAATAAATGCTATTGTGCCTGATCACGGTTATCATTTTGCTGAAGCTATTACTTATGCTTTTTGGGAAAACAAGCGTTGGGAAGAAGTGTTTAACGAGCTTTATAGAGGTATGGAAAAATACAAATATGTTAAGAGAGAGATTTAGTAATGTCTGTATGGGATATTGTAAGTAATACTAATAATGCAGTTAGTATAGTTAGTAGTGCCATTGCTATTGGTTCTGCTGCATGGGGTACATTTAGCAGTAAAAGAGCCTCAACAGCAGCTAATACAGCAAGTGCTCTTCTAGATAAGTTAAATGATCATAAAAAAAGATCTGAGCTAGAAAAAATACTTCAAGTGGTCACCACTAGTATTTCTGAAATAAGGACTATTGGGAGTGAAAAATTTCGTGATATGCAAGCTCGTGGTACTAACTATCAAAGTAAGTATAGTGAGCTAGCGAAACAGATTAGGGATATATGCAATGATACTTCCACTATACATAATGATATTACAGAAAAATTACTACTTATTGAAGTAGAATTAAATGGTTTTAGCCGTCAAGAATCAGCACTCTCCCTTGATGAAGAAAATGAAATTTTAGCTAAATTAGACAAAGTTCTACAAACTGCAAAAGTTAAATATGATGAAATTGAGGGACGTTTAGCTTCATAATTTACCTGGTGTTTTATCAAATAATTGAAAAGGTAGCTGTGAATTACGGCTGCCTTTTGTTTTTAAATCAACGTTTTGAAAAAAGGGGGGTCTTAATGGCTCAATGTATTAAACAAACCGGTCCCACTTGTGGAATTTATGCTTTTATAAATGGAATGTACCATATTAATCAGAAGAAAGATGTTTCAAAGGAACAAGCTGATAAAATGGTGTATTCATTCTTAGAGGCTAATATTGTTAAAGATGACTCAAATATTAAAACAGGAACTACTTTTGTAGGTGAATTTTTTGATTTTGAATCGTATATCTCCTTTCTTAATAAAATCAAAAATACTTTCATCTATAAAAATATCGATTATGATATTAAAATTAAAGATGTTAATTATTTAGATGATATCAGTGTTATTGAGGACATACAAAAACAAAATTGTTTTGTCTTATTCAGCATTGCTACCCCTATTTCCTGGTGGAATCCGATTAAATTATACAGATTCTTAAAAAAAGGATCTATGATTTCACATTGGATTCCCTTATATGGCTATGATAATAAAGAAAATAAATTTATTGTTGCTAATAGCTCTTCTGGAAAAATTAAAGGATTTTCTTTAAAAACATTAGCTAAAAAAAATAAACGGTTAAAAAGTACTACGTTTTATTGGAAATATTATAAGCGATCTAAAAAGCGTTTTACATTTAAAAAAAATCCCATAGAGGATTTAGTGCAAGCTCAATTAAAAAGTAAGAAGGATTTTTTAGATAAAGGTATCCTCATCCCAAAGATTAACCATACATCTGGGAAAATAGTTATTGTTAAAAAAATAGAAAAATAGGGTACGTGAAATTATCGAATTATCTATACTGTTCTTATTCTTCGTTTAAATACATTTTCTGTCCTTCTAAACCAAAACCATGGATATTCCTTTGAAACACGCATATAAAGGAATCTGAAAACCCATTTTTTATTTGTCTTCTGAAAATAGGCATTTTCACAAAAATAAAAGCAGATATTCTATAGTTTGACTATAAAATACCTGCTTTTATTCTTTATATTAAACATATAGCAATTGCCGATCCCAATAGTATCATTCCAACATTATTTAATATTTTTTTGAACATAATATTATTTTCTTACCCTTCTATATGTTATATTCCATGCATTTAAATCATTCATCTTTAATTCTTCTGAAGTTAAATTTTCCTGAGCATAAATAAATAGGCTAAATTCTATCGTCTCACCCATTGTACACTTTGCTTTGGAATGCTTTTTATCTATTAATTGATGAGTATCGTTTTTTAATAATAATGATCTATCTTTACGTCCACTTATCTTTTCTTTTTGAATTAAAATTTGTCCCGCCAAAATCTGTGAGAAATATGTATTCACAATTTTATCTAAGAAAAACTTATCCTCTTCTTCTTTTTGAGAAGTCTCTTTCCAATTCAAATATTTAATTAGCTTCATTGCTTCGGGCCTAATTCTATATTTTTTTATACTATAATCTTTAATATCCATACCATATTCCTCATTTTCTATTTTTCATTCTCCTTTCAGTATAAGGTATCTTACATGTTCTTTAAAGCACTTATAAAGGGACAACTATGTATTTTTATACCACTAATCTCTATTAAAAAAACTAGGGTCTGAAATAAACTTGACTTAAACCACTACGGGTACTTGAAATAGATACTTTCTTTACACCGACTCCACTTTGAATCAAATTGAATACTTTATATTCATACTCACCTTCAATTTTAAAATTTAAAGGTTGGTTAAAGTCTACTTTACCTTTTGTATAATCCATTTTCCATTTATCAGAATCCATATTCCAATCATCAAGTTTCTTTTTTACTTTCTCTATAACTGTTGGTGAAAATTCTCCTTCACGTTCAGCCAGACTTACTGCATACTCACTTAGCTCATTCGCTTTTGTATTATATACAGTATGGCCAGCAAACTCAGCACCAAAGAAAATTATTGCCATTAACGCAATGAAAAATAAAACATACTGTATTGCCTCACTCACTTAATCTCGGCCTCCTTTTTCTAAAAAGAAAGGGTAGTTATAATAAACTACCCCTCTTGTATAACTTACACTAATATTATTCTATTATTTTCCCCATCCTGAAGGTTCTACTTTAGATCCTTTTGTAACACTTACAAAGAAGTCAGCGATATTTCCTGTTCCTGTTTTCATTGCTACTAATAGAATTGTTAAAACTACTAGAGCAACTCCTACACCAATATACATCCATACTGCTTTATCTGTAGTTTCATCTGAAGATTCATTTAATAACCATGATTTACTTTTTCTTAATAGATCTTTTCCCTTGTTTAAAAATCCTGTTCCTTTTTTTGTTTCGATTGCTAATGTTTTCATAATTAATTTCTCCCTTTGGTTTGTATTTTTTATAATAATTGCATATAGCAATTTATTAATTTATTAATTCCTTCTATTAAAACAGATTGACGAATTTATCAAATATAGAAACAAATGATATTCCCATAATTAAAATAACCATGCCTAGATAAGCAAAAATAATATATTTAGAAACTAATCCTGGTCTCATTTTAACTAACTTATCATGAGATTCAGATTGTAGTTTTTGCATTACTTCAATTTGTGCATTTATGATTTCTTTACTTTTTTCTTCATCCATCTTCATAGATTGCTCTAGAGCTACCATAAATTGATAAGCGGATGGAATATTTAGTGCTTTTGCAAATTCTATATAAGGCTCATGGCTACCAGGTTCCAGTTCTAATTTAGCAACCAATTCCTCTGCATAAGGTTTTATACTATCAGATGCGTACTCAATTGATCTTTTTGTCGCTTCAAAGGCTGAAAATTTAGAAAGCATAAACCCTAGAGGAATCATGAGCTCTGGTAACTCTAGCTCCAACCTTAATTCCCTAGACTTAATGATACTGTTCAATCTTACGTTTTCATAAAAGAAAACCAGAGCTGAAATTATTAAGCCTACTGTTAAGATAATTAGCTTATATTGTGGAAATATCCATGCATATATAAGCGCAAATAGGAAAACAAATATTGATATTACTAATTTTTTTAGCAAAAATTCAATTGGTGTAATCTTTAGATTTGCTTTATCTAATTTTATATTTAGTTCCTCTTCCATTCTTTGAGGTATCCAATTTTTTTTAAGCTTTAGAATTGGTTCAAAGAGCATGAATAGAAATGTTCGATTTTCCTCATTCTTCCTATACCGTCCTATATATTTATGTATTTGAAATTTTTTATTATTTCTTCTTTCAAATGCATAATCCACTACTAAATATATTAGTGAGAACAGCAAGAGAAACAGTGGAATCGTGGTTAATAGATTCACTTTATCCCCTTCTTTAACTTATTTTATTTATACCTTCTGTTGGATCATAGAATGAATGTTGCTCGACTTTAACTGCACAGATAATGTTTACAAGAATCATTAATGTAAGTATTATTTTCCCTGTCGGTGTCCCTGCAAAAGCAATGTAATCATCTGCTGTAACTGCTAAAAACATGAATGGAAATGATGCTGTCATAATAGCAATTTTTTTAAATGAAGATCGTTTTGGCTCCATTCCTGCTTTTAATTTGGCTTTATATATCTTTTTTTGCTGAAATTCATCCGCTATTCTCATTAACAAGCCATCTTCATCTTTTCCTGTTTTAGAGATAAGATCCAACATGTCATGAAATAACTTAAGATTCTTGTATTTATACTTGTTAATCAGCGGTTCAAAAGATTCTTTAATACTAGTTCCTTCTAAATGTACGATTAAACAATTTTCAACATCTTCTTTAATAGGTGACTGCATTAAAGGCAATATACTTTTAATCGCAAAGCTAGGGTTTTCATATGCTGACATCGCATTTGCAAGTGAATTTAAGTACAACATCAACTGTTCTTCAACATATAGTTCATATCGTTTCTTTTTATAAAACATCATAATTCTCGGTAAAACTAATCCTACTATCACACCAAAAACAGCAAAATTCACCGAGATAAAAAACCCATAAAATATTATTACCCCAATTAATGAACCTACAATTAAAAGCATACTATAATCTTTAATTGTTAAATTCCAATTGAATTCTTTACCCTCATGAATAATCTGATTAGGGCTAATCCACTTATATAATCCTTTTTTCTTAAGATATGCAATAAATTTACTATCCTTTGATTTATTATTTAAAACATATTTCAATGCATTTTTCTTTTTATTTTGTATGCTATCTAGATTCGCATTGATAACATAATAGATGGCTGCAATCATAATTAAATATGGTAAATATTTAAGATACTGCAACTGCTGCCCCTCCCTTAGGTAGGTCTTCTTTCTCCCTATCCTTTTGTAAATCTTCTAATTGTTTAGTAAAAACTCTGGCCTTTTTCATCTCTTTAATTCTGAAATCACTTAAATAGCCAGTCTGTTTATGACATCCATCTACTTTGAATCTAGTTCTACCTTTTTCATCTTCATACTCTGTTTCTGCTTCTATATCAAAAGAAAATAACTTATTGTACTGTACTTCCCCATTTTTATAACCTGTGTATTCAACTATTTCCGTAATTCTTCTTGTTCCATCCAGTGTTTGTTCTAGATGAATACCGAAATCAAAGTTATTTGCTACACTTCTATATAATGACTCTAATGACATATTAACTTTCTCTGAACACATGTCTACAACCCTTTCAATACTATCAATTGCACCAAAAGAATGTAATGATGTCATAACTGGGTGTCCTGTTTTGGCTGATTTAACCATACTCCAAGCTTCTCCACCACGAGACTCCCCAATAATTAGCCATTTTATAAATTGGCGTAGTGCGGATCGGTTTAGTCGATCTAAGTCAATAACATTTTCAACCCCTTCTTTTTCTCTTGTTATCCAAGTTTTAATGTCACGGTCTGGATAAATAAATTTTAAGAAGACCTCCGGGCTATCCTGGACCATCAGAACTCTATCCAATTTAAAAATGTAACCCACTAAATACTTTAATAATTCCGTTTTACCTGCTCCTGTTGATCCTGAAATTAATATTCTACTGCGTGTTCTCACAATAGCTTTCAATAAATCTATCATAATTTCATTTGCTTGCTGTGTTTCTAAAATCGACTCTCGACTAATTCTTAAACCCTTAGTAAACTTACGAATCGCAAGTGAAATACCCTCTTGTGAAATATCAAATCCCATTAAGTTAATGCGCATGTTAGGGAAAAAAGCATCACACTCTGGTTTTGAATATGACCAAGTTTGCCCAGATGCATATGCAAACTTATAACATAATGTTTCATATGCTTTTCTATCTTTAAACTTAATATCAGAAAGGTACTTTCCTTCCTTAAGATCAGTAATCCATATTTCATCATAGTCATTACAAACAATATCAGTTACATTTGGATTCTCTGCAAAAGCTTCCAAAATATCTAAACCAGCTACAGCATCCACTAATAATTTGGTTAGTTCATCTAGCGAAAACCCTGGAAGATTAGGTTTTTCAATAAGATATTGAGAAACCACTTTCCTTAGTGCAGCTTTCTTTTTTTCATCACCAAAGGATTCTTGAAGTAATGATTTATGTTCATTTTTCAAGAAATCTTTTACTTCTTTTAAATATTCTTCCGGTAGTTCCTTTTCATGATTAACACCTATACTATTACTTGCTTTAATAGTATAAATATACTTCTCAATATCAATTTTTTTCTTTTTCCCTGGACTATGACCATACTTCTCTAAATTGATAATATTTTTCTTTACGATCTCCATAGTTTGTTAATGCCACCTCTTTTTTCTTCTTGTTTAATGAAGAAACCAAGTTGACGAGAAATAGTTTTCAAATGCAAATCAATTATAGGAGAGCCCACCTTCAAAGCAAATTCAAATTCAGCTCGTTCATTGCAATACGGAATGCATTCAGAAATATTTAACTCAGTTAATTCTCCGTAAATATCCTTACCTATATTACTACTACAAAGATTAAATACTTGTATCCATTTCTTGTATTGTAAATCAGCTTGTTCAAAGACATTTGTTAATTCCATATATCTCGATAGATATTTAGGGCTACCATTCAATACATTAATCACATATTCACATTTACGTAATATTGGTAATCCAAAAATATCGTCAATTTCACATGGAAGGTTAAAAATAACTGCATCGTAGTCTAAACTCTTGATTCTATTCATTAATTTTTCTACGAATTTAATGATAATTTCTTCGCTATCATTTTGAAAATCTGGAAATTCGGATGCTTGATACTCCTTTGGATAAACTAGTAAATCCAATGAACTGGGCAACCAATCAAATTGTTTTGTGTTACTATGAATATCTTTTTTTCTAAAAATGTAATTTTCAAGATTTAATTGATTATACAAAATAGCTTCTTCCATAAATTTTCCCATATGTCTATCACCAAGAAATATTTGGGTTTTATTGGCAAACGAAGGATTTGAATAATCTAACTCAACAAACAATACTTTATGTTGATTTTCTGCAATTATTTTTGATAACGCATGAGATAATGTAGCCTTACCAATATTTTGCTCTATACCAAATACGCCGATAATTTTGGGATTATTACTCCCCATGTCTATCCCTCACTCTCTTATTTCACTTTGTACGATTGTTTTTGTATCCATTTTACAATTTGTTCATCTGCTGTTTTTTCAACATTTGTTTTATATGCTGTTCCACTTGCAACAGGGATTATTTTCCCAATTAATGTACCTTGATTTAGCAATGTATTTTCTTCTTCATTCACTGCGAATGTATAAATCTTTGCCATAGGGCGATTTTTCGCTTCTTCTTTTAAGCTATCCTGATATGAACCTTCCACATTTATAGTTGCAGGATCAAAAACATTTGCTGCATTACTATCTTTAACCGCTGTTACTCTTACATGTTTTGCAATGCGGCCAAAGATAGGCTTTTCTACAACCTCACCTTTTTCATCTTTATCCTTAACTGTTCCCTTAAAGTACAGATCCACGTGACTTTCGGGAATAATACTATTCCCTGAAGAAGTCTCAATATCTACTAATAGAGGAAATGCCACTTCACTTGGTTTTAAGTTTAAAATAGCTGCATCTGGAAGCTCATCTTTAGATACCACTTTATTCTTAAAAACATATGAATTCTCGACTAACCCAAAACCATTTACAGTATATTTCCCTACAATGTCATTCGGATTTTTAATCGCATTAGGGGGAATGGAGCTATTTGATACTTCACGTACTTGTAACATATCTTTGGTTATCTTGGTTCTAGGTGGAATATCAACCTTAGTAAAATATACTTTTTGTAAATTGACCTTGCTAGAAACGGCATAATTCTCGTATCCAACAATCGCAACTACTAATCCTATTGAAGCTGCTAAAGTAATAGCTAACTTCTTAGGCGTACTCTTTTTTTTCACATCTTCCAACTCCTATTAATTAGGTTTTTTCAATTTTTTTGCTTCAAATATAATGTTAGCAAATTGTCGAACACTAGCTTTTTCATCTTCTTCTTTTAGGTATTTACGTATCGGAAGATCAAAAGTGTTATAAGATTCTACAGCAAGCATGGATGGCTGAGAAGCAAGAGCATATATATGTAATTGCTTCTCACCATCACTTAGATTTGATTGCTCTACATACTGTCTCACAAGAGCCTCTTTTACTACATCCTCATTAACTGTAACTTCTTCATCCACCCTAACCTGTCCCATATTAATACCCTGGCTCATAGCGCTTGCTGCTGCCTGTTCTAAAGTTCTGTCCTCATTTGTATCAGCTGCAAACAAATAACTTGAACTTGCAATAAACAATGTAAATCCAAGCAATACAAGAGCCATTATTACAAACTTAGGGGCACTCAATTACATCACCCTTTTTAGGTTATTTAAGGTTAAACTTGCTAAAGAATTCACTATTTAAATCCACATTTAATCCATGAGATTTATTATATGCTTTAATAGATTGGTAAATTTCAGGACTAATTTTATAAGATTCTTTATGATAACCTGGAGGAATATCTTTAGGATTCGGATATTTCCAATTTGTCCACCAATTATTTAAACTTGTTAACATTGTTTCTTTTCCTTGCCAATTCCATCCCACCTTATCAGGGAATGGATTACTCGGATTTACTGATCTTCTAATAAAATCATCTTCGCCCTTTTTATTTCCAATAAATGAACCTTCAATCATCACTTCGCCAGTTAGACATAAGTTTAATTTATTTACTCCAGCATTATAAGATTTAATATTAAAAGCATATTTCCCATCTTTTTGATCAAAAGATGTATACCACTTTCGACCACCATTTAGAATTATCTCTTTTGGATTATAAGCTGGGTGATTTTTATAGTCTTTATCAAAGACATTACCTGAAAACTTTTCAACATATGTCATTGGGAGTGACCAAACCGATTCACTTACAGAATTTTTCGTCTTTTCCATTTGCACTTTATATCCATCATCAACTTTTGGATATTGCAAATGCTTAGTCATTGTTGGGAAAAATGAATCTGTATTTTTAGGCCCTGTTGCACTACTTTTAGGATCTTCATTAGAATAAGTTGTTTTCACCTCATAACTAAATCCATATCCCGATCTCAATGTTTTTCTAGATAAATTAATTATCTCACCTGTCAGATATTCATAGAGATTATCCTTTGTTCCCTTGTCATTTATTGTTCTTACTACAGCATGAATACTAGCTTTTTCTCCAGGCCGAGAACATAATGACACTTGATGACTAGATGTGTATATAGGTGTATCTAGTTTATTATTCTTAAAGTTCGTCTTTTTAACATCTTTACTGTTATCATATTTTCGTGGTATCGGATTAATTTCAGCTTCTATTTGACCAGATCTTTTTAATGACCAATCAAAGCTTATGGTTTTACTCTCTCCTTCCTTTAAGGTAACATTCTGCGCCCCTACCCTATCACCATCAAAACTTAAGGTGACGTTAGGTTCTGTTGAATTGTACTGAGCTTCTAATGTTTCAAGTCGTTTTAATTTATTTGTTTCGCATTCTAATTTTTCTTCCGCTTTCTGAAGTCTTAATAGAATACTATCTAAACGTTCTTCCCACCATGAACAATCTCTTGGGTAACAATGCTGTTTTCCTTTTTCATCCACATAGCAAGTTTGATCCAAACGACATGACTTTAAATTAGACCGTGTACTATCTCTATCATCTTTAAGACTATTTACTTCTGATTGTAGAGAGTTAATCTTCTCTTTTAATTCACCCCTATATTTATCCCTTTCCTCTTTAAAATTGGCTCTAGATACTTTTACAGGGGTAGAAATATTTGTTCCTTTTTCTGCTGTTTCTCCTTCAATTCGATCTACAGCAAAGTCCATTTTATACTTAAAATCATCTTTGCACATATTATCATCCGGATTAGTAGTTGGTTTATCATCGCAATCCCCATCGACTGTAAAGGTAGTTGTTTTTTCCTGGGAAGTCCTTTGAACACCATCTAGAACCTTTATTTTAGCAGTAAATCTTCCACACAACTCAGGTTGCCACCCTATTGGATTCACATTGTCATTTACAAAGTGACCTGATTCTTTCTCATTCGCTTTAGATGGATTACTTTTTGGTTTCGAGCGCATATATCCGTTTTTCTTATCTACCAAATCCCCATCTTTATAAATTTCTAAGAACCAATGTACCCGGTTTCTTTCCCCAGCACTTTCTTCGTATGGATTAGTCGTGGTACTATTCGGGTCATTATCTGTGTAACCTTTGTTTTTTGAAACATATTCATAGCCCTCTAGATCAAAAAACACTGGATTTGATTTGGAGCCATTTGTTGCACTGAATTTAGTTATATCTGGGAAACTCGTCCTGACAATCCATATGTTATATGGATTAATTTCCCTACTTAAACCTGCACCAGCATATCCCCCACTTAAATAAGCTATATCTCTTATCCAATAAAAATTACCATATCTTTTACCTGTTTCTTCATGGGATATAGTATGTTTATTTATATTACCTAATACAAAATCTCCATTACCAAAATAAATATTGGATACTATAGAAGCATTCATTCTTTCCACTTCAGTGACCATCCGATTACCTATAGGATTTCCACTCCCTATAACTCCATCATTAATTAAATTGACAAAAGGCTCTGAAGATTCAGTGTTTTTAATCAAGTTTTCATGATGATTACCAAAATTAAATGCACCATTATACAATGCTGGATAATGTATGTCAGCTGTATAATATATATTCTCACTTCCTGGGGGTGTATATCCTTTACCTGGTCGAAGTAACTTACCAGGTATTTGTAACTGCCTAGAAGTTAGTTCCGTATCTGGAGTTCCATTATAGAATGGAACATCATTATTTCTAGCACTAGCTGCATTGGGAACTAGTAACGAGAATATAAATATCAATAAAAACAACAAAGGTCTTACTCTATACACGATTTTCCTCCTTTCGTGTATTGGTGGCATACGAACTAGTTTAATTTATTTTTATCTAGTTCGTATGCCATAAATTAATTTAAATTATTTAGATTCTACACGGATATAAAGCATTTGATCCGCTGTTGATAGCCCAATTCTTATTTTGTTATTTTCTTTTTCATAGTTACTAATTTTATGAGTTGCTACTACACTATCAATCTCTGAATCTAAGTTAAGTGATGGATTTAATAGATTAACCCATTGTTTAGCAAGTTCTACAGTTGCAGCGTTATTTCCTAAAAAGTAAATTTCGAATTCATCTTTATTTACACCTTCAACTAAAAATTGTGAATTAAATGTACCTGCTGGTAAATACATTCCCTGGTCTTTAAGTGCTACTGATACACCAATTTCATTAAATTTCAAATTTGTACCGTATGTAGAATTGACAGATTTAACAATGTTTTGAGCGCCACTTGAAACTGATTTTTGAGCAATCGGTAAATTATTAAATGCTGTTTCATTAAACTTTGTTTCTGGTGTTGTTAACTCCTGGTTTAACCCCTCAGGTAATTTTTGTTCTGGCTTTGTTTCTGGTTTTTCCTCAGGCTTTACTTCTGGCTTAGTCTCAGGTTTTTCCTCAGGCTTCACTTCTGGTTTAGTCTCAGGTTTTTCCTCAGGCTTCACTTCTGGTTTAGTCTCAGGTTTTTCCTCAGGCTTCACTTCTGGTTTAGTCTCAGGTTTTTCCTCAGGCTTCACTTCTGGCTTAGTCTCAGGTTTTTCCTCAGGCTTCACTTCTGGCTTAGTCTCAGGTTTTTCCTCAGGCTTCACTTCTGGCTTAGTCTCAGGTTTTTCCTCAGGCTTCACTTCTGGCTTAGTCTCAGGTTTTTTCTTTTCTACTACATTAATAGAGTTATAAAGGAACTGACTATATGCTTCACGTGTTACATGCATTTGTGGTGAATACATATTACCTCCTGTACCAATTGTAACTCCATTTTCTTCTAATGCACTGATTGCACCATAAGCCCAAGAATTTGTATCAACATCTGCAAATTTTGTTGTTTTCGTACCCTTAAATTTAAAAGCATTTGTAAGTACTTGTGCCATTTGCTCACGAGTTAAAATATCATCTGGGCCATATTTCCCATCACCAAATCCACTCACAAGTCCAGCTTTAGCAAGTGCTAAGATTTCTTTCTCAAACATATGTCCTTTAATATCAGTAAATGGATTTTTGAAGCCAGCATCTGCATCCGCTGGTTTTACGTATGTATAAATCATACGTGCTACTTGTCCACGAGTTACATTGTCACCAAAACCAAAGACATTATTTCCATACCCTTGCACTACTTTACGGTTTGTTAAATCGTAAATTGCCTTCGTTGACCAATGATTTGCTGGAACATCATTATATTTTAATGAATCTGTATTATCAGCTGCACTAACTGAAGCTCCTGTGCCTAAAACTGCTGTCCCCATAATAGTCAATGCTGTTGCTGTAGTTAATAATTTCTTTTTCATAATTTATTTCCTCCTTTTTAATTCCATTATTCTAATATACAATCATTGCGTAAAACCAGCAATGCATTCATCTATTTCAATGATATTAGAATTAATGGTATAACACCCCCTAGCACTGAAATAGCTGCCGGCAAACAATAGTACATACGAGTTACCTTCCACCCATCTGTCACTAGCGAGATATTCATTTTTTTAAATTTAATACTGTGATATCCAGTTATTGTTTTAAATCGTATAAAAGATTTGAAAAGCAATAACAAAGTAATAAATCCTGTCAAAATTGAAGAGCACATGAAAATTGCAATATGCACCATTAATGCGGTATATAATACGCCTTCCTCTGGGCTAATTAGGAAATAAAACAAAGATGCAACAATAATCATCTTCGTGTCACCAGGAGAAAAACGAATTAGTTTCATATTCTCTCGCAATATCCCTACAACTAGTGAAACGCAAACTACACACATTAGATCTAATAATTTTATATGAGTTATTACGCCCAGACAGATACAAAGAACTAAAAATATAAGATGCCAGTAACCTTTAGTTTTTAAGTACAGAAAATCTGTATAAATGTTAAAGAGCATATATGTAATAAACAGCGAAACTATGAGTAGACTCATGTACCAACCCCCAACTACTCAAAATTAATTATTAGGTATTTGTAACTATATAAAAATTCTTTTATTAGTTATATATTACTAATAATGTTCCTTTAGGAACATTATAGCATATTTAAAATTAATGTACACATTTTTTACAAATAAAATTTATCAATATAAAAAAGAACTGAAATATAGGTGTTCACAAGGACTATCAACCTATATTTCAGTTCTTTTTTTATAAATATTAAATTAAATTCACTATATTTCACTTCTTAAAAAATCTATTAAACAGAGAAGTTTTCCTCCCCTTCTTATAGTACTTATTACCTATAATCTCTTTTATTATAATATCCATACTATCTACAAATTCTTCATCTATATCTTTATGCTCAAATGGAATCCTACCATCGTATAGACAGTTATATGTAATTACGGGATCTATATGCGGAATATTTATAACTCCTTCTAATCCTAGAGAATTACATAAGCCTTTACCATCTACCCCTTTATTCATCTTATTAAAGATAAAATATATTGGGTGGCCTTCCTGCTTTAATTTTACAAAATTCATTACTTTATCTATTTCCTTGGCGATTAAATAAGGTTGAGGATCTATTATAATAAATATATAATCCATATAGCTAAATGCATCTAGTGGTACATTCTCTCCAAAGTCTACAATATTAATTGGCTTTTTCTCAAAATGTATTTGTTTTATTAATTCATTAATTCCCCACTCACCAATTTTACTTTTTCTAGTATCAGCTACATTCCAATAAATATCAAAGACCTTATTATTAAACTCCCTGTTTCCAATTTCATTTTGTTTAATCATGTGAGGAATTGACATGAATTGATTATCCTCTTCTTCGTGTTCATGTAGTAACAATGTATCAAAAAAATACGGATTTATTGGTGGTTCTACTATAGAAATTGCTAGATCATAATCACTCATTGCCATTGCAAGATTCATAGACACAAAACTACTACCTGATTTCGAACTTAAACCGCATATTGCTATATTTTTATTTGCAACGGATACTACCTCGGTTTTTGTTTCATAAATTTTTTTCTCTATAACCTGCTTTTTTGTAAGTATCTTGGTTTTTATCTTTTCATTAGAAGTAGAAAATTCATTTCCTACTTCATAATGCCATCTAACAACATCAGCATATGTTGTATTCCTCTTAATATGCTTTTCTATTAAAGGGGTGAAGTTTTCTCGCTCCTTCCCTTTTTCATCTATAGTTTCAGTCGATAACGGTATTACATCTGTAATGCCCATACTCACAACAGCTGCTACCGTTTTATCGCCTGGCTCTTTATCTATCGCTAATAATACAATTCTTATAGATGGCTTACTAGCACGAATAGATTTAATTCCAGTTATCAAACTAGCACTATCTGTAACCCCTATATCAATTAAAAGTAGCTTTAACGAAACCTGAGCTGCTGAAAAACAAGCTTGCTTAAAACTATCTTCTTCAAATTCACCAATTTTTATAAAAGCAGCCTCTCTTTCGAGAGCAGCTTTTATCTCTTCAACAAATTTAGGACGTGCTATAATACCATCCATCCTTACACACTACCTTTCTACAAATGAATTTCATAATGCTCACATTTCCAACCGGTATCAGTTTTAATCCACTCAGCCTTTACACTAATAGCTTGTACATAAATGGATTGAATATCATCCGTACCTACATCATATGTAGTCCTATATGTTGCATAAGATGTAATCTTAGTTTTTTCACTATTTTTCGCTATTGCCCTAAGCTCTTGGATGTCTGTTTGCTTAACCTTTAAATCTTCTTGCTTTCTTTCTTTTATACTTAAAAAATTCTTTTTAGCCTCACCAATCAAATACTTTTCAAATTCCTCGGATTTACCTTCAGACATCTCTTTAATAAATCCATTCATTTCTGTTTTTACCTCTTCTTCTGAATGGAATTTCGCAATTTCATTTTTTAATTGTCGATTTTCTCCATAAGTATATATAAATAAATAAGAAACCGTCATAAATAATATGACTGCCACGCTTATAATCACTCTACTTTTCAAATTGTCCCTCTCCTTTTAGATACTTAACGAACAATTCGTCCACCACCGTAATATTGTCTATTCCAATATCCTTCAAATACATTATCAATTTTTATACCCGAACTGTTTGAATTAATCATTTTCCCATTTCCAATGTACATTCCAACGTGTGTGACTTTTGGCCCTACGTATGTTCCATAGAAAAATACAAGATCCCCAGGCTGTAATTGTTCTTTACTTACTCTTGCTGTGGCATTATATTGTTCTTGCGCTGTACGTGGAAGATTTATCCCAGCTGCCTGTCTAAAATTCCACTGCATTAAACCACTACAATCAAAACCTTGTGCTGGATTGGCACCTGCCCAAACGTAAGGTCTACCAAGGAATTGTGCCATAGATGTATATACTTTATTAGCATCAAATTTTTGTCCGCCACTTCCATCTAAAACTATACCTCCACCTTGATTTCCAGCTTCACAATTCATCGTTAGTCCACCCAATGAATTTGCTATTTGTGTTGTTACAGGTACCCAATCTTTATTCATTCCCTGTGGGTCATTACTTGCCCCCACTGGAGCATATTTACCACCAATTTGTGTAATTGTCGTAAGGCCCTGTGAAATATATAATTTATATAAATTTCTAGCCATAAAGTCTAATCCCTCATGTAAAGTAGAAAATGTCCATAATCCACCACTCCCCATGATACCTCCAGGATTGTTTTTATTTTTTACCGCCGGGGATGTCCCTCTCCCTGTTTCATGAAATGCAATTGCTATAAAGAGAACTGGGTCAATTTTATTTTTCTCAGCTATACTTATAAAGTCATCGGTCATTCCTTTAAATACACCGGCTTTATCCATCTGCTGACGAATTAATTCTTTATTTAATGTACCGCTTGGTGTACACACTGCTCCTGTTCCTGTACCTGCATCGGGAAACATCTGCTGGATTGTTCCTGCTTCAATCAGCTTTTTAACATATTCTTTCTGTTCCTTTGTAAACTTAGCATCATCCATCGCCTCATCTAATGTTACAGAGGAACTTATTACACGTTTTCCAGGCATATCGCTAATCTTCTTTATATTGTTACTTATACTATTTCCTGAAAGATTAAATTTCGCAAAAAAATCTTGAACTGCCTTTTTCCCTTTAATTTCTTTACTAGATGTAACTATTTCCTGCGTTTGTTTCTCTTCACATTGACCAGTTTCTTTGTTTGTTTTAATACATTTTTCTTCTGTTTTATATTCTTCATATTTAAGCTTTATAAAATGATAGGCTGAATCATGAGGATCTTTTCCGTCTAAATGATTTTCGTACTTGACCATATCAAATGCGACCAGTTCTACCCAATTAATCTGTAAATTAGTTGCTACCTCTATATATTTTTTAATAGTTTCCTCTTTACCACCTGGAGTTGAAGATGTTAGCAAAAGAAAAGGGCCTAATAACACTAAAACAATCCCAGTTATCAAGACCATCAAAATTGGTTTCCAATAATCTTTTAAAAGTAAAGCTGCCTTTAAGTAAATCACCGTTTCACCTTCTAAAACGTTCTAAAAAGAACATAGAGTAGTAATATTTACCTAATAAAACAAACTCTACGTTCTTTTAAGAACAAATATATTTATATTTCACCTTAATTCTATTAACGGCCTCCAGCCTCACCAAACATAATTAATTCTTCTGGAGAAATATCTATTTTTAAATGCATTCGTCTATTACCAGCAATAAATAAAGCTTCTCCCCTATTCCCTTCTGATAATGTATGTATTTCTCTTTCTGATAAAGTCATTAATTTTTCTAATGCTTCAATATCTTTTTCACCTTGTCCTAGTAAAATTTTATATACAGGGTTATTTAGTAAGGCTTGTCCATATCGCTTTACAGCTGGATCTAAGAAATCTACTAAATCCTGTGTTATTACCATTAAACCGCCTTCATATTTACGAATACGTTTTGAGGTATTTCGTAAAAACTTAATTGTTTCTGGGACTTCAGGATCAATTAATAAGTAACATTCATCCACACCAAGTAAAACCTTTTCTTTTCTATTTTTTGAAACCTCATTCCAGGCCCAACCTAACACATTATAAAATTGTGCCCTTCTAATCTCATCATTTGCCTCTAGTAAGTTCTTAATATTTAATACAACAAAATCTGATTTAGGATTAATTGTAGTCGGTCCACTCCATAAAAATGAATCTGCTCCTACCGCTGCTGATCTTAATAAAATAGATAGATCAAGCCAATCCTTACTATTTGCACCCGTTAGAGAAACGTTGGATAAGTCTCCCCATTTTTTTGTAAGTTCCTCCACATTTTCCTTCGATAAATCTAATAGTATAAAGTACAGATCTTTTAATGTTGGATACTGTTCATTAGGTATGTCTTGTGGATTAGTAGCCCAATTAATACCTTTTGAGTTATATAATGCTTCTAAGGCTACTTCCAATAAACTCATATCTCTTCTACTTATATTACCTAAATATAGTTTGAAAAATGTTCGTAAGAATTGAAAGTGATACGCTAATGGGCCACTATTATTTCCTTCAACTTCTTCATATAACTTTTCTTTTTCATCTTTATCATCTAATGGGACATCTCTTATCTGTAGGGGATTTATTCGACTTTCTTGTGATCCCCCACAATCAATAGCATCCCCATCCATATTTCTTGCTAAATCACCATATTCATCTTCTGGGTCTATAATGATAATTTTTGTTCCACGACCATATTCACCACGCAAAATCTTTTTAACAGCTGTACTCTTTCCTACACCTGGGCGGCCGATAACAGTTAGATTTGAGTTTGTTCTGCTTTCTCGCCTAGTCCAGAAATCACAAAGAATAATCCCTCCACCTTTATCAGTACCTAATAAAATACCTTCACCATCATTAAGACCTGAATATACAAATGGGAAGCCTGCTGCTACGGACTCAGCTGGCATATTTCTAGCTCCTATATCTTTAATTCGATTTTCCATCATCCCCCATGGGCCTACAGTTCTTAAACCTTCTTCTTGTAGAAACATCGGTGTTCTTGCCCTTAACCCTGCTGCTGCAAGCATACTTTCTACTCTTCGGCATCTCGTATTTAATTCATCTAAATCTTCAGCTGATACTAAAAGTACCACCGTCATTAACATTACTTTTTGCTGTTCTCTATCAATCTTTTTTAAAATTGCCTTTGCATCATCATATTGATCCTGTGCCCTTTCTCTTGAAACTGGATTTCCCATATTTTCAATTTTGGCTCCAAGTTCCCCCATAGAAACACGAATTTCATTTACTAAATCATATGGGTCAATAGGTTCCGTATGCATTGAAGTTACTACACCAGGAATATTTGCAATTCGACTTAGCCACGCTTCCCCTACACGTTGAGGATAATCAGTTATAACAAGTACACGTTGAAATCTATCCCCATAGTTTAATTGTTTAGGCTGAAAATTTATCACACTAGGTGTAATTACATCTAAGAATCCTGACAATTGATTTTTGCCAGCAATCTTTTTTTTCTTTTCTTTTACCTTCGCCATATTTTATGCTCCCTCATTTTCCTCATCATTTACAGTATCATTACCATTATAAAAAGCTTGTATAAATGGGCCATTATCTATTGGTGCTCTTTCCACTGAAGATTGTGCTGAATTTCCAAATAAGAATTGTAAATCACGAATCATTTGATCATCACATACTTGTCCGGATAAACTTGCTCCTTTAAGTTCTTGTGCAATTTCATTACATGTTCTACGTAACTGATCCTGATCCATATCATCTTTGTTATTTCGGCTTGATATTATGATATAAAATTGACGTTCTACCGCTTCACCACCACTAGACATCATAATTGCACGCTTAATATCCTGTTCTATAATTTTTCTTTTAACTGGAGTTTCTTCATTTGCCTTTTTCTCTTGTAGCCTATAGATATAACCATCTAAATCAACTGGTCTAGCAATAGTTAATGTTTGTTGACCACGAGTTATCCCGTTATAAACTTCAGTTAAACTTTTAATTTTTCTTCGTTGTTCCTTCTTTGATAATAAATCCATATTCAAAGGCTGAACTTTTATAAATCCTACAATCGAACCGTTTTTCAAATGAAGCAATTCATTGTTAATATCCATCACGGGCATCCACTGTTGAGCAACTGCTTTGTTTTTTTGAGTTGCAACTTGCTCCGGTGAAAGATTTTTTTTAGATTTACTCTTAAAAAGACTCATTAATCTCTTTCTCTCCCTTCACCAAAAACGTAATAAAATCGTTTAGGTCTCGCATTGAATTGCCTCATCATTTTTAAAATATCTAGTAAGTTCACGCCAGTACGTGGATTTTGCACCGATATACCATATCCTATACCTGCACACATTACAGCGAGGAATATCCTAACAATTATAGGAATTCCGAAAACTCCTAATAACAGTAAAAGCATAAATCCAACTATTGCACCTGCTAAGGTGACGAAAATTTCTCGCCACCCAAAACCAGGTATTAATTCAAATCGTGCTTTAATGTTTTTAGGGATTAAATATGGATTCTCAAACTCTCTATCTTCCATAGATATTAAGCTCCCTTCGTCATTGCTTTTCTCATTATAACTGCTGTAGCTGCCTGCTGAGCTACGCCTGTTGCCATTCTCCCTGTTCCTGTACTATGAACCCAATTTTGAAGGGTTTTCGGTACTTTGATTGCCACCCAAAGAATCCCCAAGAATAGGAATAACGACATAATAGGAAAATCTTTGTATACCATTGTTTTTAAAGCCTCAAAACTAAGTTTTAACATAAATAGCTGTGAAGCCTGGGCTAATGATATCGCTAAAACATCTTTCCACCAAGCTGAATACATCCCTGAATTTGTAACCAATCCAGTAGCCAAAAGTGGCCCCGCTACAGCTGCATAAGCTAGTTCAGCTGCTCTAATAGATGTTTGTATAAGAACAATAATAATGGCTACAACAGCCACGATAACCGATAATAATACAAATAGAGGTATAACGGATGTTGATTTTGCAATTAAATCCAGTGTTTGCTTTATTTCACTAGTACTCTTGTCCCATTTGGCTCCAGGTAATTTAGCTACATCAACAGCCATCTGTGTACCAAATTTATATACATAAGATACAATCCAAGGAATCGTACAAATAACTGCTACCGCTTGACCAGAACCTTTTATAAGTGCCATAGGATCTGCTCCACTATCCCCATTCATTCTAAGTATATAAGTGTATATAGCTTGGAATGCAACAACAACTACAACCCAGGATAGAGCAATAACTTGCGTATAGATTATGGCCTGTTTTACAATATCTAGTTCTAATACATAAACAGATACGCCGGCAATTTCGGCAATTATTTTTAAGAAAAATTCAATTGCTCCATTAATCCAACTGTTAAATATCTTATCTAATATGAATCCCATGTTTTTTAACCTTCTTCTTAGTTATAGTAACTAGCCCACCATTTAATTAACCCTACAGCCGATACACCAATTGCTGTTGCAATTAAAATCTGTTTAGTACGTTTATTTGCATGTGCAATATCAGCTGGATCATTATCAGACATTTGCTTTTTAAACTGTTGCCAAGCAACCATACAACCACCCGCAATAGGAACTAGTGCGATAAGCCATGTTGTAGCATCACCAATCATTTTTTTAGTACCAGAATAAATCTTTGGCTCATCAGCTGCATATGCTGAAGTATCAATTACAAACAGTGCTGCAAATAATACATATGGTAATGCAAAAGCTAAATAATGTTTAAAACTAATCTTTTTCTTTTTACCTTTAGTCATTTTCAATTCTTTACTTTCTTCCATTCTCTAATCCTCCTAAATAATGTCCATATAGCTTTCTTTTTGTTCAGCTACATCTATTGGTTCGTTTGTAATATCCATTGTTTCTTCAAATTCTTCTGTCTCAGTAATTTCTTCTAAATCATTTGTCTTAGCAGCTTGTTCAATTGCTTCAAGTTCTCCTTCCCATTGCGCTTTAAATGGATCAAATACATCAACTCTAATATCTTTCTTTTCCAAATCACCCCTTTCAATGGGTATAAATTTAATAGGATACTTCGAAATATCAGGAGTAGGGACTCTTGTAGCATATTGACGTTGTCTAATAACAATCGCTTCAAAATCTGGAAACCTCATTACCTCATCAGGTGTTAACAGTTCACGTTTTGATAGATTCTGTGAATAACTAGCAGAAAAGTCTTTCGTTCTAGTAGTAGCTGAATAACCATCGGTTGCAACTGTGTATGTTCCTAATTTTTTACTAATAACTTCTGCTGTTTCATTATCACCAGTCAACAAGTATAACCAGACTCTACAGTTTCCGGTTATTGTATTAGCCAATTTCCCATACTTTTCTTTAATTTGATCCAATCCCTGAACAACAATGTTATATCTAACTCCCCTACTCCTTGAAACAGTAATTTTAGTGTCAAAATCTGAAATTCTCGGCATATTACCAAACTCATCAAGTAAACAGCTAGTTCTTATTGCAATTCGTCCCTCTGGTCTAGAATTTGCCAAATTAACCAACTCAAAATACGTTTGATCTATATATAACGTTGCTAAGAAATGTCGAGTCTTAACTTCGTCAGGGATAATAAGGAATGTTGCTGTTTTCTTTTCACCAGGTTGTTTTAAATCGTGATCTTGAAAACTAGTCATATATGCAATTGAAGGATCTGCAAATAATCTTAAATCTGCTGCAACAGATGCAAAGAAGCTACCACGCATTTTTTCAGGAGCCATACCAGCTGTAGCAAATGCTAATTTTGCAAGGTGGCCTCGTTCTAACGATTCAATCAATTCCAATAAGGGAACATATTCCTCCATCATCCCATCACCAATTTCACGTTTCTTAACTACCCCATACTCAACTAGCAATTGAAACACACTAGCCATATGCTTTTGACTATCTTTCTTTGATTCTATGGCTATATATAAAATCAATGCGGCAATAACACTTTCGGCTCCAGTAGCCCAAACAGGGTCGCCCGTACGCTCTTTTTGATATACGATCATGTTTGCTATATTCCATGCTGCTTCAGAAGCTTTCGATTCATCATCTTCCTTTAAAGCATCTACAACAGCTTTTATTGGATTCCAATGATGTGTACTAGCCTTAGGTTTACGGAAATCCAACATTATTACTTCGTAACCCTGTTCTTCCAAGAATTTCTTGGTTGCTGCATATAATTCACCCTTTGGATCTGTTAAAATCATACTTTCGCCAGCTTTTGCTAACGTCCATATTGCAGGATAAATAATTCTTCGTGTTTTACCTGAACCAGTTGTACCGATAATTAATGTATGTTCATCTTCCGATACAAGCCATACTTTTTTCTTTTTTAAATCAGCCCCCAGGACTATACCAGCTGTTTTTATAGGTTCTTTTTCATATTTCCAAACACTATTATTAGCATCTCTCTCTTTTTCAGTTTGCCACCTACTTGTCCCAAATTGCCCACCACCGGATGCCTCTGGACCGCCAATACCATTCTTCATTTTATTTTTTATGCCTCTATTTTCTTTCCAGATAATCAAAACAATAGCTGTGGCAACAAAGCCCTGTAATATTAAATAAAATGTTCCATAAGATTGCTTCAAAATTACCCATGGGTATATAACGGAAAATGTAGTTAAATTATTAATAACAATTTGAAGATCAATTCCCTTAAATAAAAGGTCTAAATTATATACAATCTTTGGTAAGATTAGTAAATCAGCTAAAATCACAAACACAACTAAAAATATTCGGAATTTCAACCTCTCTCTTCCCTTTCTTGTCTTTGTTTTTGTTCTTGTTCTTTTGCTCTCATCATTCTTTTTCTTGCATATTCCATTTCTTTTTCTGATTTCATACGCTCTTTTTCTAACTCATTCCAGAATGACTTCCATATCTTATTAATTGAAGCGTTCGGATTCTTGAATGATGGCATTTTATAAATATATGGAGCTTTAACATTTAAAGTCTCATTTAATTGTTTATAACTCTCTTTATTTACATAGGTTGCTTTTCCCCATCTTTGATTTTCCTCGTTAAGAGCTCCTACTTGTTCAATTATTTTTTCGATTTTTTCGGGTGGAGCATTACTTTTCACCCGTCTATTCCATTCAAGTACGGTATCTTTAACCTTTTCTTCTGACATGCCTGTAGCAAATAGAACCTTACTGTAATCCCGAATAGTTTTTTCGGTCATATCCTGTACTCTTAAAGGTCTTTTTAAGTATTCAATGTCGTTCGTTCTTTTTTCATATTTTTTTATTACCTTAGTAACTAAACTTTGAGGTAACTTTCTTTTTTTAGCCCAAACATTTATTTTTTCTTTAAATAACGAATTGTCAGATGCCACGCCTCTTAAAATCCTTGCATAGACCTCGGTTAAATGTTCTCTATCTGGCACTTCCATTTTTTCGACTACAATATTTTCTAACTGCAATAAAGTTTCATCAGCTTTTTGTTCGTCAAACTCTAATTCTTGAAAAGTCTTGAATGGGTATTTAAAATCTTCTGGTTTAACACCTATATTTCCTAATACTTTATCCCATGTATTCTTACGTAAAAAATTAGATCCTTCTTCGATTTTTTCATTAATCGCATACAAATCTACTCCTGCTATTTCATTAGAACGAATCCACTCTGAAACAACATCAATTCTTTTACTCTCAGAAACTTCACTTTGCTTTAGGGCAACACTCATGCAAAACGCTGTCCATCCAGCTGCCGCTTCATCCCTGCATATACCTTGCGAAAATGTTTCAATCATATTATCCACATCTTCTTTTGAAACTTCACTGCGTTCTACTAATTTATATGGATAATCCACAGATACATCTGTTATTTCCTCAATCTTGCTAAAATCTTTTTTCGATACAAAGTTAGAGTTCGCTTTTTTTTCGATCTTATTTAAAACTTTTTCAATCCCATCTAAAACGTCATCGTATCTATTTAACTTGGATATAATTTCATTATTTGTCCAACCTGCTAATTTTAGTATTTCAGCTCCAGTTTTAATGTCTTTTTCATCAATAGTTTTAATATCTTCTTTTGATGAATTAGCAATACTTTTGCTAATTTCTTTTTCACTAACCCCCAAATCCGCTTTCTCCGACCAGGTTTCAAAAACCCTTTTGATTTCATTTTCCGAAAAGGATAGATGTTTTAATAATGCTGCACTTTTTTTAGTCACATCATAACTAAGATCTTGTTTCGGTTTACCATTAGCTTTTATAAATTGCATTTGTGCCTTCATCGCTTTTTCTTGGTCAACTTTTGGTAGAAAATTAATCCTTGTCTCTAATGCACCCTTTAAAAGAACCTGCGAAACTCTTTTTTGAATGTCTTTCATTGCTTTTTCTTTCGCTAATTCTATTTTTTCAGTATCATGAGAATGTAATTTTGTTAGACCTTCTACGGATGATAAATAACGTTCTGTAGATTCCATAAATTGAGGTCGATTTATTAACCAATTTGATATTTCATCAACCTCTTTTTTGACCTCATCTGGCATAAATGCATAACTCATACGGCCCTTTTCTGGTAACATTTTGGAAAGTTCATAAAGAGACTTCTGCAATTTTTCAATATCATGCGTGTGTATGCGTGGTGCAATGCCAACTTGTGTTTTATCTACTTCATCTAAACCTTTTAACATTTTGACTGCATCTACAACGTTGTCTAAAGCGAACTCTCGAATGAAATCACGTTCTACAGTTTTTATTAAATTTAATTCCTGCCTTTCTTCACGATATATTTCATTCATAAATACATTTTTTACATCTCTATGTTCCCCTTTAGACAAAGCCCCTCTTTCACGCTTAGTCTCTTTTTCCCACATCATAAGGTGAACATGCGGATGGCCCTTTTCCTCATGAAAGGCGGCAATCCATTTCAAATTACTTTCTGTAATACCCATTTTTTTTGCTGCATCTGGAACTGTCGAACGAAGAAGATCTTCCCATTTCCTTTTTTCCGTAAATCCTAGATTCAAAGCATCTTCTTCTTTTAAGCTAAGTATCATTCGCCAAACAACCCCGTCATGCTCTCTTAGTTCTTTTTGTACGTCTTTCAAAACGAGAGCTTCATTACTATTTTGGGTAAAAAGGCCATGTGATCCAGGGCGTTCCCCAGCATACTTTGCATGATGTGCGGCATCTGTTTTTTCTTCTAACTCTTCAAAGTCTTTTGTTGTTTCCATACTTACGCCTGGTCTTGTTCCTATGTATTCAACATGGGCACTATTTTTTTTAGCATTAGAAGTGCTAGGTAAATAAAAACTTGTTTTCATGATAAATGGAGCTTTCATACTTCTTTTTATACCTTTCAATAAATCAAATCAAAAATTTTAAAACATTAGTAATTTATTATTCATCAATATCTCCTTTTGACCTTAAACTTTCTACAGATTTAATCCGTGCACGAGAATATATGTCTTTAACATCTAAATTCTGTCTACCTAATGATTCAACTAACATATACATCGCTGTACCTGCTGAAACTGATCCTTTAGCACCAATTTTCGCAAGACGTTCTACCGAAGGTTTCAGTACATCTCTTAAAGCTTCTCGTATTTCAACTTTAATAAAATCCATATTATTTTCTGCATAATGCCTGTGTAATCCCTCTTCACAAAAACGCCTTACTACATCTGCTGTATCTTCTCCCCTCTCCTCTGCTACCGCATTTAATTTCGCTTTTAAATCTGTTGGAACTCGGACTCTTAGTAGGTCATTGTACCTACTATTTTTATTTTTATGAATAATTATCACCACCATACTTTGTTGCTACATAGTTATTTAGTACTAGTAAAATAGTATCACATTTTGTTCCCACATAAAAGCATTTTATTAAAGTAGAATGAACACAAATGTGTTCACGAAAAAACCATGATATACCAGGCTTTGCCTGGTAGTTGTAGCCACGTATGTGGCGTTCCCCTTATCCTGCATTACTAATTTTTTTGCTCAAAGAGCGAAAAAAATGTCGTTCGCTCCACTTCGTTCCGTCCTTCCGTATCCCCCGATTTTTCTATATATTTATTGGATTTACGCAAAAAAAAGAAAGATCACTTCGTGTAACGAAATGATCTTTCACGTATTTCACACCTTATAATATTCATGCAGTTATTCACATATTAATTCTTCTCATATTGGAACATCATCTAATAATAATTTCTTGATTCCCCTCTAATCCATCCTGAATTTTCTCCAAATTGGGATATAATTCATAAATAGCACCAATGGACAAAATTAGCAAAGTTATAAAGATAGCTATAGGAATCCTAAATAATAGTCGCATCTTACTTTTCATAATAATTATAAATAGTATTAAAGAAATCCAAATAAATAAGTTAGATAACAATACTTTCCCCCCCATGATATTAAAATATTTTAAGTGTATTTTAGCATTCTTACAAAAAAACAGAGAAGATATTAGCCACTATATTATAAAACACAAAAACAAACTAGTTTATAAACTAGTTTGTTTTTGCGTTTTACTTGATTTAACCATCTATTGGATCAATAAAAGTTACATTTTTTGACATCAGGTTTAAATTTCTTATGGATTAAGCTTATCCCCCTTTTTCGGTGAATGGGCATAAACAAGCAAAGAAAATTTATTATGAGGACGTGTTATTAAAAAAGGGGGGTGTTACAAATGTGGAGAAATATAGAAAATCACTGAAAATGATTGCGCTTTGAGTTAACATAGTATTAAGGTAACTTTCCTAAGTAAGTATTTAAGGGGTGAATAATTTGAGTTTCACTTATAAGAGACCGTTAATTTTTATAGTTCTACTGTATATTGTATTGATAGCTTTTAACTATGCTAATCATAATCAATTCAATTGGTTTGAAAACCTTATAAAAACACTATTTATAGTAGTGTTTTTTGAAATTATGATGTGGTTATTTTCTTCAAAAAAAACAACCTCTAGAAAATAAGAGGTTGTTTTTTATTAATCACCATGTTTTTCCTGTCCAGCCTTCTTCTTCATAAATACATGTACCTAGATACCAAGCAAGCTGACCAGCTAAACCAATTAAATTACCTTTGACGCCTAATCTAATCATTTTTCTAGCTGCTAATTCATATTCTTTGTTAGTAATATTAGCAATAATAGAACCTATAAAGCCTACTGATAGAAATTCTTTATAATTTGCTATAAGTTTTCTTTCTATACAGTTATCTACAGCTTCCGTTTCTTGTTTGAATGGATCTTCATAGCCAGGTGGTGTATTTACACGTTGGATTTCTTGTCTCAATTGTTCTAATTCTTCAGTTTTACCATATTTGTTTTCTATCATATCAATATCAATATCTACTACTCTTCCATGTTTATCTTTAATTGCAGCTTCTTCAACAACAAATTTCAATTGTGCAGCTACTTCTTGTACTAATTTTTCTTCTTCACTATTAATCTCTTGAGCTTTGGAGATTCCAGCGAAAGAAGTTGCAAACAAAGCGAGTACGAGAGCCATCGATACAATATTTCTTAATACAGTCTTCATTTTTAATCCCATCCCTTTTCCTTATTTATGCTTTTTTACCGGTATTTTCTAGCACAGCTCTATCTTAATACATAAAGCTATAAAAATATATACCCTTCAGAAAGCGGAAAAATAATGAAATTCAACGATTATTACCTTTAAAACCGCTGTTTCAAGATATTTACAGTTTAATAATTCGAATATTCTGCATTTTATTTATCAATTTAATTACGGATACAGATATAATGTTAGATCGTAGATTAACTGTCTTTAAGAGCACAATTTGGGAGGGCTGATTAAAGTTTTATTGTTATCTAATTGTATGAATTTCGTAAAATGTCTGGTGCTATCTCTTATAAAAAGTGGGTACAATGACGTTTTCTTAATCCCCCTTTTCGGGAAAACAAGACTATAATTAAGGAGCGTTCTGAACGTATTAAACGAACAGGAATGCTCCTTTTTTTTTCTTTATCTACTAAATATCTATATTGAAAAAATAACGTAAATAAAGTACTTTAAGAAAACGTCTTTTCAGATAAAGGAGGAATAAAAGATGAAGGTTGAGGAAGTAATTATCTCCGATAATAAGATTCGTTATCTCTTGGTAAATCAGTATAGGGAAATGATTATGCCTGTGATGAAATTTCTAAAGTATAAAGATAATACAGGTACAGCACGTAATACACTTCGTTCTTACTGCTATGCACTTAAACTCTATTTTGAGTTCTTAGAACAAAAGGAACTGTCTTATACAGATGTGGGGATTGATGAGCTAGCTGAATTTGTTAGATGGCTTCAAAATCCATTCCAGAATGTGAAAGTAACAAGTATTCGTAACAATTCAAAGAAGCGTAAGGCAAGAACAATTAATATCTATTTAGACAAGATTTATGCTTTTTATGATTATCTTATGAGGCATGAAGATTACTCGATAACTTTATCAGAACGATTAAAAAAGCAATCTTCAGCTTCAAGGGGGAATTTCAAGGGATTTCTTCATCATACCTTTAAGAATAAAATGAAAGATACTAAGATACTCAAACTAAAAGTTTCAAAAGAGACATTAAAAGTACTGTCCCCGGATGAAGTACAAATCTTAATTGATGCTTGTTGTAACACCAGAGATAAGTTTCTACTGGTTCTTTTATATGAAACTGGCATGAGGATTGGTGAAGCACTTTCACTTCATTTATCCGATATTGTCCCTACGATTAGAAAAATACATATTCAGGATCGTGGAGAATTGATTAATGGCGCTGAGATTAAGACGGTATGTAGTCCTCGGACTCTAGATATTTCAAAAGAATTGGCTGATTTATACCGGCGGTATATTTTAGAGATACATACAGATGAGATAGATTCAGATTTTGTTTTCATCAAACTAACAGGGGATCGGAAAGGAACTCCACTTGATTATGCAAGCGTACAGTCCCTTTTCAAACGTTTGAAAACAAAAACTAAAATGGAAGTAACTCCTCATATGCTTCGTCATACCAACATAACGGAGTTATGGAAGACAGGAGAAATGAGACCTGAAACGCTTCAGAAGCGCGCTGGACATGCTCATATACAGACTACTATGCAAATGTATGTCCATCCCACAATGGAAGATATACAAGAAGATTGGGAGAAAGCAATGAAGAAAAAAGATGAACGACGAGGAGAATCATGAATATAGTAAGTAATACATCCTATAAACCGAAGGTTACATTAGAGAAAAAAGATGAATTACTGCAGCTATTACAGGGGTATCGGATAAACGATGTGTGGGATTTAAGGGATAACTTCTTCGAAGTATATGATAGCAAAGAATCTTGGCGATCAAATAAAAAAAGAATAGATTTCACATCATTTTCTTTCTATATTCGACAAGAGTTAAAATATTTCTTTGCAATAGAAATATTAAATAGAAGTGTAACTATTGGAACTCTATTAAGTTATTCATTTACGTTTAAACATTTAGCTGCTTTTTTAAACAAACATTATCCTAACATCCATAGTTTTATAGAGATACCATATGAACGTGGTCTTATGAAATACAAAAGTTATTTAATTAATAGGAATGTCAACATCACAAATTCAAAAGGACAGATTTCAAGTAAAGCTATTGCTTTTTTTAATCGAGCGTATCAATTTCTGTTTGATTTCTATGACATAAGAGAAGAGTTTGAAAAAGATATATGGGATGTAAGAAATATTCCTAATGTACGCTATTCTAAAAGTAAAGCTGAATATCGAATATCATTTCATGATATTCATCCATCCTATAGGGAAGCTGTTAAAAAGTATGCTAAGTTTACAACGGTTTCACGTAGTTTTTCATCATTGCAAACAATATTAAGAGGAATCAAACACTTTATAGTGTTCTTACAAAAATATTATCCTAATTGGAACGGTATCACTGATTTGCAAAGATCACATATTGAACAATATTTATTATACGTTAACCATAATTTGGGCCATTTATCTGAAGGAACTAAAGCGGATTATTTGTATGGAGTAAAAGTATTTATAGATTACTTACAACGTACTGAACATCCTAAAGCACCTACTACACCTGTTTTCACTTTGTTCTTCAAGGAAGATTTCCCAAAACAAAGACGATGGAATGAAAATGAGATTAAATATATTCCTGACTCAGTAATGAGTCAGTTAGAATTGTTATTAAGTCATAATCCTGATGAACTCAATCCCCCTATGAAAGATAGCGATAAGAAATATATTCCTGTTATCATTTTACTTATGGCTACAGGATGGCGAATAAGTGATATACTCAATATTCGTTACTATAATTGCTTAATTACTGATACGAACAGAAACTATTATCTTCAAGGAGATATTCCCAAAACTGATGTTAAACAACATCGTATTCCTATAGATAAAGATGTAGCACTAATTATTCAAGCTGTCATTGAACAAACTAAAGATATGTCAACTATAGAAAATAATCCTGATCGATACTTATTCGTTCATACAAAAGGAAAACGTAAGGGGAACCCATTTTGTAGTGGGAATATATCACGAGCATTAAATCGTTTGGCTAAACGATACAACATTGTGGATCAAGATGAAAGTATCTATCATTTTCGAAACCATGCCTTTCGGCACACCAAAGGTGTGGAGCTGATTAATCTAGGAATGAATCTTACTCACATTATGAAATGGTTTGCCCACTCTACACCAGAAATGACACTAGTCTATGCTAAGATAGCCGATGATACATTGAGACGAGAATGGGAAAAGGCACAAAAGAAAAAAGGACCTCTCCTTCGTGTAAATTTAGATAATGGTCAAGTAAATGAAATGGCCATGGACGAAGACTTGATCCATTGGGAATATATACGCAGTAATATCGAGGCTATAAGAGTACCACTTGGGTTTTGCCTGGCTTCGAAGAAGGAAGGTTGTCCTTATGTTGTAACCCCATGTCTGACATGCCCAAACTTCTGTACAACCCCTGACAATCTGTGTGACTTTGAAAGAGAAATCCGGCGAGTGGAAGAACATATTCAGATGACACAAAACTACCCAATTTACAATGAGAAAACCAAGGAACAATTGGATAACCTCATCAAAATTAGAAACCAACTTGTCGAAGGCAAGTCTCATCGGGGGGAGAGTGCTAAAAAAATTCTCTTTGATGCTCAAATTATTAAAGAAAAAGGTGTATCATCATGAAACATAAACGATCTACAGATGCTATTGTAGCCTTGGCTAAAAAGAAGCGAGAAGAAACCCTACAAAAGGTTGAGAAAGCAATTAGACAACTGATTGACTACAAGGAAAAATGTATGAACAAATTTAATGAAATAAGGCTCTTACTTTGTGGTCATATCCACAAAGTAAGAGCCTTATATTTTCTGTTTATTTTTCATTTTAGTCTTGATTTCCCGAAGGATGGGCAAAAACACCCATATTTAGTTATTTCTCAATGTGTGAAATAACTAAATATGGTAAAATTATATTTGCGAGATACATATTATTAAAATTAAGATGGTTCAAGTCGAAGGAAGGCACCTTAGGGTGTCTTTTCTTTATAAAAAAAGACGCATTACGCGTCTTAAATTAATTTTTACTATATTTTTCTTTCATTTGATCCATTTCCACTTTAAAACAATTCGAACAAATATTTTTATATTCTCCTACCCAAGGTTTTACTGGATACTCTACTGTAGCCTCAAATTCACCACAATCTTTACAAACTTCATTTTTAGTAAGATTGCCTGGCAGCATATCAATTTTTATGGACGTTATGAATTTAGTAAATCCCCAACTGTAGTAAATTTAGATGCTATTATTAAGGAAACTGATATTCTAACCAGGTTAGCACAAGAAAGTTCATTAAAAGAAAAACCTTAAACAAAACGGCAATCTTCCTTTTTAAGAAAGATTGCTTTCTTATTCCCCCTTTTCGAGGGGATGGGAATAAACAGCGATCCAACGGGTTAACGTTAGCTGGGTTTGGGCGAGTAGCCCCATTAAATTTTTTGTTCTTTGGATTTTACGCTCCGTCCACCTTGTTAAGCGAAACTCAGGAACGTACAGATTGTAAAAAAGATTAGCTGCAGCTGCCAGCTAATCTTTTTTCTACAATTTGTAGTTATCGAGTTGAGTAAAGGTGGAGCGGTGACTTACGGAATGTAGGCAACTGCCGTACATCCCGTGCCATGAGCCCTACCAGTTTTCAAGTTAAAAGCAACTACTAACATTTCAATCAAGACAACCTAACTTATAAACTAGTTGACTTGATCTCGCATCTGTTCTCCTACTTTTTCCAGACTGAAAGATTTTAATTTTTCCCAACTCTTTTTAGGGTGTCTCTTCCTTGTATGTCTTTTCTTTTGTTCCTTCTTAATAGCATCTATCAACATTTGTGGGCTATGATGAAAGTATGCTTGATTGTATCCGTCCTCAATCATACCGAAATAATCACATTCATTGTCAACAAAGTAATTATCTACAATTAATTTCTCAAATTCACTTTCAATATAACCCCAATTGTGTACTTTACTATCAGAAATTGAAACACCATTAGAAGTTATTTCGAGCTTATCCAATAAATAATCCATATACTCTCTTGATATTTTCTCTAATTCCTCGATTTTCTTCATATGTTCCTGATTTTCCAGAATAAATTCAATATACTTCTTTTCCATTACTCTCAGCCCCTTATTTCTTTACTGTCCCTTATCTTTATATTTTTCCTTCTAGCACTTATGCACTTTCTCTTTATGATTTTACCCTAACCAGCATACTAACATAAAACCCACGTTAAGAATTAATTACAAGAATTTATATAGAGAACACCTTGCGTTCTCTCAAAGAACAACAGTTAACCGTACTCTATATTGCCAGAACACGTTCGAGAACGTGTTCTTATTCTGAGTTCTAGGTGGCATTATATTTGTATAGATATTTCCTCTTAAGAACACTAGTTGCTCTTAAGGAGAACGACATTTATTATGTGTAAATTACATCGAAAACTAAACTAGTTGTCAATTTAGTTTAAACTAGTTTATAAACTAGTTTATTTATATTTATAAAAAATTAGCTATTAATAGCTAATTTTTTCAGAGTGTTGGGAAACCCTTTAGGGTTCCCCACACTCTGGAATCATTTTGATTTTAGCGAATAAAAACAACATAAAATAATAGAGTTTCAAAAAAATAGCCCTCCACCAGACCTTTTTTGGTCAGATGGAGGGCTATTTTTTTCATGTTTTGACAAGTTGCGGTGAGATAAGCCTGCATTTGGACAGACTTCAGCCCCCGAAATCGAGCATATCGATAGCCATGTAGTTCTTTGGCGTCCGCAAAGCTTCGCTCTATAGTTGAACAGCGTACTTTGTACAACTTTTTCCCTGTAACTGTTAGTTTGTTTTTTCTAGCGATATCCTTATATTTCTCCCATATATGATGAGTGATAACTTTTTGTTTTTGTTTCTTTGAAAAACATACCTCACGTAGCGGACAAACAGCGCAGTCTTCTGGGTTGGATTTATAGTGACGATATCCTTCACGATCCGTTGTCGCATACTCTAAAATACACCCCACCGGACAAGCAAATGCATTCATTTCTTCTACATATTTAAATTGGCTTTTTGGTACTTCTTTATTTCGTTTTCCAAATCGGCGATACCCCATCACCATAAATATATTTCTCTCCGATAATTTCTTACAGATATACCCTGTAAAATAGCCTGCATCAAGAGCTACAGCTTCCACTTTAAATCCGAATTTATCAATTTGAGCTTGTAGACGCGCTAAATATGGCTCGGAATCTGCCATATTTCCAGCCGTTACATAAGTATCTGTAATAATATTGTACTTCGCATCAGTCGTACGATGGTCTAAGAAATGAAAACCGTTCGGTTTTCCATCTCTCATTAAAAATCCACTATCTGGATCCGTAGTACTTATACGAGTTTTTTTAGTGGGAGTATCACTTTCCTTTCTGGGTTTTAATTCTTTTTTTCGTGTACCTCACGATCTTCAATTACCGCAGCTTCTAGTTCATCTATATAAAACTTTGCCTTTTCTTTTTTATATTTATGTACAAACTTATTTTTATTAGCATTGGCCTTAATGTGCGTAGAATCTGTCATCAGCGCACGTCCTCCCACCATCCGGTGCTCTGTCGCTTGCCTCACGATCTCATCAAAAATTTCTTCGAAAATATTTGTATGAATAAAGCGAGTACGACGATTCCAACTGATTGTAGAATGATCTGGAATAGTATCTGATAGAGAAAACCCTAAAAACCAACGGTAGGCGATATTCGTTTTAATCTCTTTTTCCAATTGACGCTCCGAACGAATACCGTAAAAATATCCAATAAACATCATTTTAAATAAAACGATAGGATGGATTGACGGACGTCCATTGTTTTCACAGTAATAAGGGCGTAACTTCTCTTCAATAAAATCAAAACTAATTGTCGCTTCGATCGCACGAAGGAAATGATCTTGTGGAACCAACTCTTCTACAGAAACAGATACACGTTTATCACGATGATTTTTTAAAGCACCCATCATAAAAAATCTCTCCTTTACCTCTTTTTATCAGTGTTGACACATAAAAAGAGGTTCAGACACAAAAACAGGCTGTGGAGAAGACTTTCTCCACAGCCTGAAAAAATTAGCTATTAATAGCTAATTTTTTATATCGCTTTTCATTTTATTGTATTTTTCTAAAGCTTTAAGCGCTGCTGATTTTGGCTTAGTACCCATTTCTGAAACCTTCGGTTTTATTATTTGCTCACTTACATTACTTTCATTACCATTTCCCTTTATATCAGAAGACGGTATTTCTTGAGCGATGTGAGCTGATGGTACTTCAACCTTACCGCCTATAGTATCGTCCTCTTTATCCGAAATCGGCATCTCATTCGTATTATTAGTTTTAATTATTTTGTTAAGCTCAGATGTACCACCAATCATTGTTAAAGCTAAATTTAATAGCATCTCTTGTCCTATACTACTAGATAGCATTTCAATTTGGCCCTGAGACAAATTTTCTGTAGTTAACGGGATATACAATGCTCCTGTACTACCGCTATTTCTATTGAACTTCAAACCATCTTGAATTAATTTTTCAGTAAGTTTATTTCGACTTATACCTAATTCCGATTTCATTTCATTAAATTCATTAATCCATTTAGCATCTATAGAAGGTGTAAATGTTCTTCCCTTACCTGCCTCATAACCGACGTTACTCATATATAACACCACACTTCATATTCTTATATAGCAAGGAAGAAGGTGTGAATCCACCTTCTATTATGCTTCAACGCCTTCTTTATTTAATTGCTCTAATAGATTAGCTATTAAATATGATCTACTTGTAAAGTATGCTGACTCTTGAATGTTTTTAGGTAAAATAAAGCCATCTTGTTCCTTCAGATCTCTTAAACCAGCGTAACCAAATAAAACTCCACCACCAACTACAATGTTTTTATCCGCATTTGTTTTAAACCAAAACTTCATTAGAGATGCTTTTTGATCTTCTGCATATTTTAACATCCCATCCATTACAATATCTGTAACATTCTCTTTTACAGGGCCCCATTTCACACTAAATGTCGGCTTATAAGTATCATCTTCAATCATTTTCTCTACTTCAGGCATCACTAGCCTTTGAATAAAATCTTCTCTTGTTTTAAAAGGTGACTCAATTTCATCTGTCATGAAACTTTTTAAAATCTCATTTTCCATGAAACGTTCTTTTATATTCTTTAAAATTTCATCAATATACTTATTTGTTCCTAAATCCGTATTTGTAGATAATTTTTTATTTAACTCTCCATCTTCAAAGAAAGCATTATCCGAAGTACCTGCACCAAGATCATTGATAGCATATGATTCTCCAATTTCTGCATCCATTCCTTCAACTTCCACTATTTCACCGTTTACAATGTCAAATAGTATTGCCAAGACAGAGGAAACACCTTCAACATTCATTGTTCCATCATTAATCGTAATTTTTATCTTTTTACCCTCATATGTACCATCTAAAAATTCTACAGTATGTTCTCCATAGAGCATTTCTAAAATTTGTTCTTCCCCACGTAGTTTATAATCTTCAATTGGCATTCCACCACTAAAAGGAACAAAAACTTCTTCTTTTCCAATTCTCGCTGCTGCCACCGCCATACTTGTGAACAATGGAATCAAATGTAACTTCTTATTTTTCTGGCTAAATTTATCTTCCGTTTTCCCCATTTCGTCTACAGTTGGTTCTTGACGGTCTTCTTGATCTTTAGCATATGCTCCCACATACCACGCTCTGCTTCTTGCATCACCATCTAAAGAATTACTAATTATACGAACATGTAATAACTCGATGTCTTCATCTTTCTCATTTACGTAATCATTTTTCTTAGAAGGTGCAGATTTTAAATCTATTTTTGCTGGCGGCGCTTCTGCGATTACTGTTGGAATAGCAAAAGATTCAATATTACCTTTTTCATTCAAGAAACTAATTTTCGCTTTAATATTACCTGTATCAAAACCACCAAGTAACATGTTTTTAGATAGCATTTGCTCAACCATTATATTTTCCTCCTACAACTAGTTTATAGTTTAGTTTAAACTAGTTTATCAACTAGTTTAATTAATAATAAAAAAATTTATATCCATACTTAACTTTTAAACATAGTGTTCGTGAGGGGAACAGTAATCGTTCGCTTCACGAACACATTATTCACTTGCTTTGTATGAAGAACATGTTCTGTAACGTGTTCTTCTCTTGAAAAGTAATTTCGTACTCAATATGTATTAGAGAACATCATCAGGACGATAATGCTCTACGCCAGTACACTTTTTAAAGTCCTTGCTATTCCATGTTAAACAAGGAACTCCGTTCTTAGTAGATACAGCTGCTAAATAAGCATCAGCAAAATCAATTCTATTTGTTTTATATTCATGTAATGCTTTTAATACTACATCACTTTCCAATGTTTTAACGCCTGGTGAAGTAATAATTGTTGTAAGATTATCGGCAATCTCTTCATGAGAATAACCATATCTTTTCATACCTAAAACCCAGGTACACTCTATTATCACTATTGGTGTTAAAAATAATGTAATTTCTTGATTAACAGCTCTCTTGAAGATTTCAAAAGCCTTCTTTGATTGTTCTTCATCGTCATTTGTCAAAAATCTTACAATGACATTAGTATCAACTACGTATTGCATGTACTGCACTCTCCCTTATTCGGAGGAAATCATTTCTTCTTTAGCTCCACGTCTAATTTCTTCCCAAGACAAGTTCGGCTCACCAGCTTTAGGTGGCATAGCACCAAATAATGCCAACAAAGAATTTTTTTTAACTACATTTACAAAAACATTGTCTCCTTCAATCACAAATTGAATCTGATCTCCTGCTTTTGCATCTATATAATCTCTAATCTTAGCTGGTATTGTGACTTGTCCTTTCTGAGAAAGAGTAGACGTAAATTGACCTGAAGACGAAATTAACCCTCTGTTCTCATTTTTTATTTGCATAGTACACACATCCTTCTTTATTTTCCGTAGGTGTTGCGTTTTGTTATTTCTCAGTAATTTAATCCTTAATACTCCTATAGCGAATTGTAAATGAGCAGAACATTTAAATGTTCATTTCTTTATATAGTAATTGACGTAGTATTAAGTGTGCCTCTGCTTACTTAATATTATACTACTACCAAAAATAAATGTAAAGATATTTTTAAATTCTTTACCAAAAGATAATGTAAAGATATTTTTAAATTCTTTACCAAAAGATAATGTAAAGATATTTTTAAATTCTTTACCAAAAGATAATGTAAAGAATTTAAAAATATCTTTACATCGAGAGTCAAAATTTTTGGCCAGAATAACAGTAGCATCCTAACAATTTTATATCATGTAGAGAACTATCAAAATGCAGTGAAAAAGCCGTCAAATGACGGGTTTTTTGTTTATTTTACATTCTGCCACGTATTTTACAGGCTTGCATAAAAACGTTGAACAGTTCTTCGTTATATAAAGCAAGATCAGATAAATCTACTTTGTAACCATTGAAAAGCGATTGCCCTGCTTGTACCAGAGGTAATGTAGAACTAGTTAAAGGCGCAGTACTTACGCCACGTTCTTCCGGCTCTTTACTCAATAATGCTCCTAATGGAGAGAACTCAGTTTTAAATTTATTCCAGTCAAAACACTTGTGAATTTCAGGATAAGCAGTAATATAAAATGCTGCTTCATATTCAGGATCTTCACCGTGTTTAGTTCCTCTTTCAGTTAATAATCTTAAATAGTTACGTTTATGATTTTCATTTGCATAATACATACTCATTTCCCCTTTGTTTAAAATATGTTCCAGGCACCTATTCCAAGATAAAGAACTAAATTTGAATGTTTAACCATCGTTACAAATCTCCCATTTTCCACATGCCTGACAACGAGAAACCAGTACTTGCTCTTGAGTGAAATCTGCATATTCACCCATGATTAATACCCAGTCCTCTTCATTTTCATCTAATATGGATATGGCCCACATGTCGGAAGGATTTACTTCGCTTGCAAAGGAGTCATATGGTTTTTGTAATGCATGTCCACAATAATCACAGGCATTAATAACTTCTACACGATCCTTACTTGTTTGATGACTCTTTAATTCTATGAATCGTATTAACTTATTGAATAGTTCATCTTGCTTTTCTGCACAATCTTTATAGTCCAGGACTTCTCCATTGAGTAGTAATTCAGTCATATGTTATCACCTCCATTTTTTTTACACCCTAGCACACAATGTGGCGGTATTTCCGTCACATTAAAAATTAAATTTCAATTATTTGTGCATTTGGTTTTTTCATAGGGAATTGTATAAGTTCAAGCGTGCGTTCTGCTTCCTCATATGTTTCAAATTCTAGTTCTTGCTCTTCTTTTCCTGGTTCACAATCCGTTAGTATAAAACCTTCTCCACGTATCACAAATGCCATAATAGAATTCTCCTCTCTAGTGTTTAAAATCATTTAATTATGTCAATAACGATAGTAAGCAGAGTAGGGAAAAAGGTTGGCGCCGTAAATATCCTTTGCATTTTCTTGAAAGCTCGCGAATTATAAGCGCGCTTAAAAAGTAACATGTGAATATGTACATAACAATCCGGTGTTTGGATGTTATTGCCCAGCGGAAACGATTTTAAAATCATAGCCGCCGCTGGGCTATTCGTGCTGTCATACCATTTTTACAATCCCTAATCCGAATATAGTACCTGATAAAACTCCCCTTTTCATGCCAACAAATATGTAAAATTTCACGTACCGTATGCAAATATTAAAACAAACACCATATAAGAAATAGAACTCCCTAGTCCCTACTAACAGGATACTCTAAACCAAACTTATACCGATAGGTATATATGTACGGGTTCGGCCATTTATTTTTTTGAAATTATCCCCCTGGCCCAGAGCGTTTATTTTCACTATTTTTATTTGCTTCAGCTTCGCTTGTTCGGCCTTGAAATTGTACTTCAAGTGTCGCACTCTCGATCTCTTCATTGAACGCTAATTTCCCTAACAAAAAGGCTTTAAAGTTATGTTTATTGGATTTCAGTAATACACTTCTTGTTGTAATATATGTACGAGCATTTCTGCCCTTCTTTCCATTAGTCTTTACAATTATTTTTTTAGAAACCTTTAATACATCGGATAAGCTAGATTTATTCATTGCTTTACCTACTGGTGACTCTTCACCAATTTTTTGCGCTAAAGCACGTAGAGATCCGCATAAATAAGGTGCATCAGACGTGCATTGCTGCTCTACCATCTCTATAATATCTTGCTCCCATTCTGAATAATGGCTTTGCTGACGGTCTAAGCGTTCCTTTGCTGGTGTACGGATATCAAAGACAAATTCCATTCTCATTTCAGCCAGTTCTTCTACATAATCCTTTTTAGGCGCATTATATTTATCATTCATGGCACTTCTAACAGTACGTAGAATCTCAGTATGCTTTAATGGTGATTTTATTTGAGAATTCCATTCATCTATTTTGTCAATAATTTCACTTTCTGTTTTACCTTCATATTTCATAGCTAAAGATAAAATAAATACAGCATTATTACGGCCTAGCTTGCCTTTACAGCCACGTAAAAATACGTTATTTATAATACTTTGAATTGCTGGATCTTCCATGATACCAACCTTTTTATACATTCTACTTGAAGAAGTATTAGCAACCGCTGGTCTTTTATGCTTCCTAGATTGTTCTTTAGCCCATGCTAAAGCCCATTCTGAGTTCAATGCTTGTCCATTAAAGTAAAGGATATTATCTTCTCGTGGAATTCTAAAATACCCTAGCGAATAGGCCCCAAGATCTGCTTCTAATTCAAATATAGGTTTTGTAGTTCCTTCTTCTACTTCACTAGCATCCATGACATTTACAAAGGCTCTTTTAATTTCTTCAGAAACAAAACGACCTGCCTTACGGCCTTTTTCTGTCAAAAATGGTGTAGAGAATACATAAAACCATTGCAACCCTCGTGGTGTTGAAAGAATAACACTTGGGGATGGCAAGTTATTTACTGCTGCTGCATAATGAATTTCTTCAAGACTAATTTTTTTATCTATTTCTACTCCAACACATGTAATGAAACGAATGTTCTCAAAATTACGCCCTTCATTATTGGCCTTTCCCCACATATAGACTTGTGGTGTCCAGTGTGTCAAATGATTGTTTAAGCGTTCTAATGTCTCAAAACTACTTACCACAATACTTTGTCCCGTAGAAAGTTGCTCTTTTCCAGTAGTTACATGAACAACTCCAACCTCTCTTAATCTTTCACGTTGCATTTCTCTCTTTCTATCATCCATTGTCCAATGTTTAGGTGATTTTTCATATAATGCACCATGAACCATAAAACGCATTACATCAAGCGATGTGTACTCTGTTATAGGCTCTAAAATATGTTTAACTTGTTCCATTAGATTTCTACTCCTTTTGGAACAACAAAAAAGTGTTGTTCTCTGCTTTTTTTACAGCAGTAAACAACACTCGATAGTCTTCGAATATCTAATATTTAGAATACACTTTATTCGCAAAAAATTATAGAATCATATTTTAAATATACTTTACACACAAAATAAAACATGATATTATGATGATGTAAATATTGCGAATTGTAGTGCTCGACTTTTAGCGGGGTTGCTCACTACTATGATGGATGATGCGGGAAACATCATCCTTTTTTATTTGTCTTTTTTTATATTTTTTTATTTATATATGTATTTATTATCTTTATTTTAAATATAAACAACCAATTCGGGAAATAAATTGGTAGAATATTTATCTTCGATACTAATAATACTAAAATATCATCCAAATTACAATACGTATCCTTCACCATTATACCTAAAATAGAACTATTTAACCACAAAAACACGTTTTTATATAGTTATTTTTACCTATTAAATAAACCGAATATCCCTCCAAATTCAGTTGTTTTTCATCAAAATACCCCCATATACCTACTTATATCCTTTCAAAACTCTTTATTCTTGCATTTTCCACAAAATCTCAGTATTTTTTATCTTATTACTATTATAGGATTATAGTTGTACGAATAGAATATAGTACTAATTCACTTTTATTCTTTTTCAATATTCAAAAAAATAAATTCCACTCAAAACGTGTTAATATTTATATGGGTCTAATAACTTTTCTATTGTTATTTTATTGTTGTTTAAAAGTATAAAAGGAGGGATATAAGGATATGGAACCTACAAACATTCCTTATAACAGTAATATTATCATTTGGAGTGATCAACCAATATACAGGGCTGGGCTAAAACAAATATTAGAAGCCAAGTTAGATCGAAAAATCCAGGATGTATCTACTTATAATGAATTAGAATCTACCTTACTAGAAAAAGGACTAGATAGTGTCTCACATATATTACTTATAGACTACGAAACTATTGAAGGAAGAAACTTTTTACTATCTAGTTTAAAGGATAATTACTCATTAAAAATAATTGCATTATCAAACAAAAGCCTACAAGAAGATGTATTTTGTGCAATGGATGAATATGATATAGACGTTTATTTACTTAAAAATATTGAGATTAATAAATTAATGTGTGTACTAGAAACTATTGAAGATCCAGGAGTTGCCTTCTTCCACACTGATTTTACTTCTTCGAAGTTAGATAATACAAAAGATAATTTAGATCGCTTAAAAATTTACGAGCATAACACTGGAAGACCTGACGGTTTACTAACGAATAAAGAGTGGGACATTTTAGAAGGACTTGGTAAAGGGTATTCTAATCAACAATTAACGGAAACATTTGAACTAAGTGATAAAACAATAAAAAATCATGTTTCAAGTATACTAAAAAAATTAGAAGTAAAAGATCGACTTAATGCCGTTTTAAAAGCATTAAAAAAAGGATGGATTAAAATAGATTAAGTGGATTAGGGGAATTAATCCCCCCTCTAAAATTTTTAATTGGTTATTGCTTATTCAGATGTAATAAACCTGGATATTATTTTATATAGAACATTTATTTGACCTACACTTATATATTTAGAGATGCATTAAATCTTTGTGATAATTGGTTTATTGCATCTCTTAAAATGTGTGCACGTTTAACATTTTCCCCAAATTCCTCTGCAATTTCATCCAAGATTAAAAAGGTTGTTGCATCCAAGGTAATAGGAATTAATTCTGATTCAGTACGTAATCGTTTCTTTAATTCTTTAGCTGTTATAAGCGGACCACTGTATTCCTGTACAATAAACTCTTCTATAGTTTTATTTCGTTCATAACTATCTATATATTTAGCTAAATTGTTTATTGTACCAGCTTCGACGTGCAGCAACGTCCTTTTTCGTTCTGGCTTTGGAAATTTTATATGTCTATATTTATTGATGAATTGTTCAAACACATCTCTCATAATAGCTGATCGATTCACGTCTTTTTTAGCGTTTAATCCGCTTTCATTTGCTATTTTGACCATTTCATCTAATTTATTAATACTGCCTTTATCCATTCTTATTTGATAAGCTTCACCTTCACCTTCAAATGCATTAAATATTTTAGAAGGAATATACTCCTTTTTTAAAAACTTACAGATTGTATGTGCCCGTAAAGTCTCCGGAACAATTTTCGTAAAATCATTTATTTGATTAATATAAATATTAAATGACATTTGTGTTTTCATTTGATACCACCTCTTTTTTTGCCAAATCCATCCAGTTAAATATTAAAAAAAAATTCCTGGATGTTTTAATCCAGGATAAAATAACAAACTATAAGAAAAAAAGCTTAAACCATCAATCATAGTAGCATAATAACAAACTGAAGACAATACTATATCAACTTAACCTCAATAGTATCATTACTTTCTCTTTCTTTTTCAAATTCATCAGAAGCTTTATTCCATGCTTCTTTAATATCTTTGGCGAAAAATGTAATTGAACGAACCTCTCGACCTGCTTTGTTTGTGTCAGGATTATATTTCTTTAAAATTGCTTTATATGTTAATTTATTCATTATATTCACCTTCTATAGTTACTGAAACTACAAGGATACACATCTAGACAACAATTCCCTACTTCTTTTCTGACTTGACTTAAAACATTGACTATATAGTTCATTTAAATATTTATCAGTAATTCTTTCAGGGAAATAGCCTTGTATTTCTATAAGTAAATTTTCAATTATCCAAGTTCTCTTTTTCCAAAATCTATATAATTCCTTTTTTTCTTTAATTACATGTTTTGTACTATCCGTATCATGATTAGCTTGAACTAACGATGAATATGAATCTGATTTCTTTTTTCTCATAATTTTTAAACATACTATTAGATCGTATGTATGATACTTTCTTAATACCTCTATAGGCTGTACAGCATCATTTTCATCTACATATCTTTTTATTTTTTTAGGACCTATCGTACATTCTATAAAATTGTGCTTACAAAAAGAACATGTTCCACATAAATTAATATCTATATATGTATTGCAATATCTACAATTCATTTTCCCCCATGCTCCTTTTTTTCACATAAAGTTCGAACTACATTTTGTGCAGTTAAATTAGTAACAAAATAGTAAACTTCCAGTCCTTTTCTATCAGATCCTAACACCTTTCCCCTCATTTTTGATAGATGTTGTGATACCGTTGATTGTGGGATATGTAATAACTCCACTAATTGTGTTACATTACATTTTTTATGTCGCATTAAAACATCGACTATTTGTAGTCTTACCGGATGCGCTAAAATTTTTAGCATATCTATATTTTCCTCAGTTATTAATTTTTGTTTCATTTGATTTTGAAGCACTGTCATTAGAATTTCTCCTTTATTATTTATTTATCGTTTTAACATTATTTAATTCTTATATATTGAAATAATGTTTTTATTTATTTCTAAACACAATCAGTATTTATATGATTAGGTTCATTACAATTATTTTTATGTACAATCATCTTATTTTGTTTAGAATGTTTCATTTGATCCCACATGTATTGAAGGACTTTATCAGTTATATTAGAAGGAAAATAACCTTGTCTTTCTATTAAAATATTTTCAATTACATACATTCGCCTAGTCCAGTCATTAAAAACAAGTAACTCTTTTTCAGCATTTTTTTCAAATTCAATGTCCTGCTTTGCTGCTTTTAAAAATATTTCATACCCCATATATAAAAGTTCTCTTTTTTCTCTTATCTCTTTTAATAAAATGTATAAATCAAAACTATGATATGTTTTTAATATTTCTACTGATTGCATCGCATGCTCTTCGAAAATATTAGTTTTCATTTTTTGAAAGTTAAATCTTTCTCCCTTATCACTTACTAGGCGAAGACAACCTGTATTTTTATCTCTAAGATCCGCACCACAAAAATCACATTTTGGTAGTAGAACTCCATTTCTTATTTTTTGTTCACTTGCACAATACGGACATATTGGATACTTCACTTAAATTCACCATCCCATTATAATGATATACTGATTTTTATATTTCAATTGAATTTAGAACCTTTAAATTCTCTTCCTTACACATATAATTATATCACATTGGTATATGTTATTCAATAAAATATATGTATTATTTATCGTTTTTATAAATAAACAATAAATAATACATATACATATAACTATTTCAAAGTTAAAAGAAACCACTAGCATTTGGGTGGCGAACAACTTACGTTCTTCTAAAGAACAGCTGTTAAAAATGATAGAACACGTTCTCGAACATGTTCTATCGTTCCAAGACAAACTAGCTTATAAACTAGTTGACTTGATATATCTTATTTAAAAATCCTTTAAGGATATGTTTAATAAACATGGCGACAAGTTATAGGGGTATTTGTAGCAATGGAACAGGATAACGCAACAAGTATTAGCGGACATCATATGGTATAGCGACTCCATCAAGTTAACTTAGGTTAACTTTGTTAACCTAAGTTATAATAAGGTTTTTGTGTGCATTCAGGTTAACTTAAAAAGTCGAAGACATGTACACTAGAGCATTGTCAACGGTACCGGACTGACCATAGCAAAGCGACGGGAGGGAGGATAAGGAGTTGACAATTTCACTACACCAATACCCTCTTGGCATTGCCAAAACCTTTCGTTTTGGCCTGCCTACCGGCGAGGGTAGCTCCCCCGATGTAACGGGGGCTGGGGGGATAATAAACAGCGATCCAACGGGCTACCGTTGGCTGGGTTTGGGCGAGTAGCCCATTAATTTTTGTTCTTTAGATTTTACGCTCCGTCCACCTTGTTAAGCGAAACTCAGGAACGTACAGATTGTAAAGAAGATTAGCTGCAGCTTCCAGCTAATCTTTTTTCTACAATCTGTAGTTATCGAGTTGAGTAAAGGTGGAGCGGTGGCTTACGGAATGTAGGCAGCCGCCGTACATCCCGTGCCATGAGCCCTAATCACTAATTAAATACTTTTATTTTCAATTTTTTTGTTCCACTCTAACAATTAGTTTAAAAACGCAATTTAAGGCTCCTATCTCTCCCTCTATCACATTTGGGAATTTATTTAAACAAAAAGTACAGAAAGGATATAATTAATCTCTAAACCTACGTTTAGGCCCTTATTTTCAATCCACTTAGTTACTCAACAAATTTTCTTTGACTATCTGCTTTATCTTGGTTTAGAACATAGTTCTAAACCAAGATAAAGCAGATCAATTATTTTTTTATTCAGCAAGCTTTAGCTTGCTACTTTGATAAAAACACGGTACATCCGTGTTTTTCATTTTTAGATTGGCTCGATGCCAATCTTTCCAATAAAAAGAAATAAATCGTATAGATTTATTTCTTACCTGGCGTACAAAAGAACTCGCTGAAATATAGCAAGTTCTTCGAATAAATTATGAATGTATTAGATTTCCTATATGAAATTCTAAATCTCTAGTTTTTTCAAATCTTAACGTTACAGAAAAATCATATGCATATAAAATACAACTGACTTTTTCTATAAATGCTAACTTAAATATGTACATTAACGCTTGAATAAATATGTACATTTTCAATTGGATTCTCCATACTGACTCTGAGGTGGTTAGTATGTATATTAAGCTAGATATTCAAACAGAATTTGAGGTTAAAAGTCTTTCAGACTTACCAAATTTTAAAAAACTAATGGGGAACTTAAAAATGAAGATAAATAAAAGTCAATTAGCCAGAGAATTGAATGTGGATCGGCGTACCATAGATAAGTATTTGAATGGTTTTACACCAAAAGGGACAAAAAATAAAACATCGAAAATCGATACATATTATGAAGTGATTGCAGCTCTTTTATCTAGTGATTCTAAACAAATCTTCTACTACAAACGAGTGTTATGGCAGTATCTAACAGACAATCACGGTTTAAAATGTTCACAGTCTGCATTTCGTGCTTATATTAATAGAAAGCCTGAATTTAGAACATATTTTGATGAGGGGAAGCGTATTTTATCAGGTCATTCAGTGGGTGTCCGTTATGAGACACCTCCAGGAGAACAAGCTCAATTAGATTGGAAAGAAAGCATACGATTTGAAACCAAAAGTGGCGAAATCGTATATGTGAATGTAGCTGTACTTTTATTGTCCTACTCGAGATTTAAAGTTTTTCATTTGAATATTTCAAAATCACAAAGTGTTTTAATGTCATTTATGACAGAGGCATTTGAAATGTTTGGTGGTGTACCGAAGGTAATTGTCACGGATAATATGAAGACGGTAATGGATGAAGCTCGAACAGAACACTTTACAGGAACGATTAACAATAAGTTTGCCCAATTCGCTCAAGATTTTGGATTTAAGGTACAACCTTGTATCGCAGGGCGACCAAATACCAAAGGGAAAGTAGAAGCGCCAATGAAACTTCTAGACGAAATTCATGCTTATCAAGGAAGATTCACTTTTGAAGAATTACATGAATTTGTGCAAAAATTATGTGCAAGAATTAATCAAACATTTCATCAAGGGACTGGTAAGATTCCAGTGTTTGCCCTAAAACAGGAAAAGAATCTCCTACAACCACTCCCGAAGAGCGCGATAAGAGATTCCTATATGATTAAGCATAAACTTGTAAAAGTTAATACATCAGGCATGATATCTTACAAATCGAATCAATACTCAGTTCCAGCTGAATATCAAGGTAAAACCGTCGGTTTACAAGTATATGATAATCAAATATATGTTTATCATAACATGAAGTTAATTGTACAACATAAAATCAGCCAATCTAAGCTCAATTATAAAGAAGAACATTATAAAAAAGCATTGGCTAAGTCACTACCTAAATATCCGAACATTGACAATTTGGCGAAACAAAATTTATCAGTAATTGGTGAGGTATATAGAAATGAAGAATAGCTATCAACAATTAACAACAAACCTAGAGTATTTAAAATTAAAACAAATGGCACAACATTTAGGTGACGTAGTCGATTTTAGCATTAATAATGAATTATCCTTCGTAGAGACACTTGTTAAACTGACAAACTATGAGATTGATGTACGAGAACAAAATATGATTCATTCTATGGTGAAAATGGGCGCATTTCCTCATAGAAAGGAGGTTGATGAGTTTGATTTCGAATTCCAGCCGAGTATTAATAAACAACAAATCTTAGATTTTATTTCTCTACGTTTCTTAGAGCAACAAGAAAACATAGTATTTTTAGGACCTAGTGGTGTTGGTAAGACCCATTTGGCCACGTCTATTGGTATAGCAGCAGCTAAAAAGCGAACAAGTACTTATTTTATTAAATGTCATGATTTACTTCAAAATTTAAAACGTGCCAAGATTGAGAATCGCCTAGAATCTCGTTTAAAGCACTATACAAAATACAAATTACTTATTATTGATGAAATTGGGTACTTGCCTATTGATCCGGAGGATGCAAAATTATTCTTTCAATTAATCGATATGCGTTATGAAAAGCGTAGTACCATCCTAACGACCAATATCAACTTCAAGTCTTGGGACGAAGTATTCCAGGACCCTAAACTCGCCAATGCCATACTAGATCGTGTCTTACATCATGCCACGGTGGTCAGTATTGTAGGACAATCCTATCGAATTAAAGATCATTTTAGCAAAGAAAATGATTGATTTTGTACATGCTTAAACAAGCGAAAATGTACATGTTTATCTTGACATTTACACTTTTTCCTTAGTCTCTTGTTCATACCCAATAAATTTACCCTCTTTATATCTTAAGTATTTAACATCATGAATTTTAAATACATTGTTCTCACAGATATATCTTATAGCCTTCTCACAAAGAACTTTTTCCATATCTTTTAATGTCCAATTGGCCACTATCGTTTTTTTGTAATAAGATTGATTTTTAATGTCTAAAGCTATTTCATCAATACAGCGACTAAAAAAATTTAAGTGTATGACTTCTTTATGAAAATCTTCATTTTTCTCACACTCTTCGCTGACTTCTAATAGAACACTAGCCAATTTATTTAATAACTCAGATTGCTTATTTGTCATGCTGGTCTTCCCCCATCGCTATCAAGCTAAAGAAGTAGGTCACCCCCAAAAAGAGAAAATATGTTAAATTCTCATAGATAACTATCTTATATTAATTACATAATCCAGTGTGATATAATAATATAAAGATATTATATTTAAAAGGGGGATTCAAATTGGTTAAAAACTTACCTTTACTAATAGTGATTTTACTACTAGGTATCAGTTCTTCTACATTAAGCACGAACGGATACTTTTCTCCAGTTATAGAATGGTCTTTAATGATTATAAGTATTATTTTGAACATTACTGCAGTGATAGGTTTATCATTACACGTCCTTGTATATCAACCTATGAAAAGATTTAATAAAAATTTAAAAGGGACCTTCAAATAAAATAATTATATTTGAGGTAACACCACATCGCTATCGAGCTAAAAAAATGTATCCATAAAGAGAAAAAAACGCTATTCTTTCTGTAGAATCATAGGAAAGGATGGCGTTTTTTATGTCTGTTTCTGATGAATTACAACTATTTGCTCAAGAGATTCAACGTTTTTTATCTCCAAATACCTTACGGAATCTTGCTCGAGATGTTGGTTTCGTACAACGAACCAGTAAGTACCAAGCAAAAGATTTAGTCGCTTTATGTGTATGGATGAACCAAAATATCGCTACGACGTCTTTAACTCAGTTATCTAGCTGTTTAGAAGCCTCGACAGAAGTGCTCATCAGTCCCGAGGGACTGAACCAACGATTTAATAAAGCAGCCGTCCAATTTCTACAACACATACTAGCTGAACTACTAAGCCGAAAATTGACCTCATCTATACCGATTTCTTCTCCATATACTTCTGTTTTTAAGCGTATTCGTATTTTAGATTCAACTGCATTTCAACTCCCTGATGTATTTTCATCGGTTTATCCAGGTGCAGGAGGATGTAGCCATACAGCTGGGATAAAAATTCAACTTGAGTATGATTTGTTAAGTGGACAGTTCCTTCATATTCATACAGGTCCAGGTAAACAACATGATCGCACTTACGGCTCTTTGTGTGCCCCAACTGTGACAGCAAATGATTTATGTATCCGAGATTTAGGTTATTTTCATTTAAAAGACCTTCAATATATACAAGATAAAGAGGCCTACTATATCTCTCGTATCAAGTCGAACACACGTATGTATCAAAAAAATCCTAACCCTGATTATTTTCAAGATGGAAGAATTAAGAAAGGTACAGAGTATATACAGATAGATATAGAGACGTTAATGAACTCCCTTCAACCAGGACAAACGTGTGAAGTAGCTGATGCTTATGTAGGAATGAATGATAAAGTGCCAGCTCGTGTAATTGTTCATCGATTAACAAAACAACAGCAACAAAAACGATTACAAGATCAAGCTGTAAGAGAAAAAAAGAAAGGAATGAAGTATTCTCCTCGTAGTAAACGACTCAGCGGTATCAATGTATATATGACAAACACCCCTACAGATATTGTCCCTATGGGACAGGTACATGACTGGTATTCTTTGCGTTGGCAAATCGAAATTTTATTTAAAACGTGGAAGTCATTCTTTCAAATTCATCATTGTAAAAAGATAAAAGCAGAACGATTAGAGTGCCATTTATATGGTCAATTGATTGCCATTCTACTCTGTTCTTCTATCATGTTTCAAATGCGCCAATTGCTCCTCATGAAGAAAAAACGAGAGCTTAGTGAGTATAAAGCCATATATATGATTAAAGACTATTTTCTTCTTCTATTCCAAACTATACAGAAAAACACCCAAGAGCTATCAAAGGTGTTACTTCGTCTGTTCAATCTTCTACAGCAAAACGGGCGGAAATCTCATCGATATGAGAAAAAAACGGTCTTTGATATATTAGGTGTCGTTTACAATTCTATGTCTGATAATCAAGCCGCTTAATTCAAAAAAGTGAAACCCGGTAGGGTTTATTTCGTATGCAAATCTTTCAATCACCTATACTTGCTCCTTAGAAAAAAGAAACAATCTCGCCTAAAATTGACTTTGCATAAGCTTAACTTGATAGCGATGTGGTCTTCCCCCTTAGTTGCTGAATCTTTGAAATCATTTTCCTCTTCCATACCTTCTAATAAATCACCAAGTGGTATAATTTCTAGCTCATCATCTTCATTTTCCTCTAGCATCGTAGGTAAGCACACATAATGATTAGTCCAATTTCCCCCTGGTTCATAATCACTCTTCCAAATGGCAAAATCAAACGGTTTGCGCTTCCCTATTGTGATTAGTACATGACCGACATACTCATCATTCTTTTCGACCTCACCGAATAGCTCATAAGAATGTAAGATGCATTCTACTATATTCTCACCTTCCTTTTCATTTAATAGATATAAGTCGAATGACTTTTCAATTATTTTTAACATTTTGTAAAACCTCCAATAGTTTTCGATATTGTTTTTTAGTCTTTTAATCTTTTAGTTTTTTTCTTTACCGCCCTGTTCGAACCGTGCTGAACAAAATGGGAGAACGGAATGCAAGGGATTAGCATAAAAATTTCTTTGGAACGCTTTCGATGTTGAGTTGAGCTTTTGCAAGTGGAGAGTTTTGATAAAATGAAATATCAAAACTCGGAGCGCAGCGAAAGGACAAACGAAACACGGAAGAAGAAAAGTGGAAAAGAAATTTTTTGCCCCTTGCATGGAGTGGTATTTTGTTATGCTAAGGGAGAACAGGGCGGTTTCTAGTTTGGTTAAGCTTGACGCTTAACCTTCTAAATAAAGATGCTGTGCGATAGCATAGCATTTCCATAAGTTGGCTCGATGCCAACCTTTCAAATAAAAAGAAGCGGCTCCTATTGAGCCGCTTCTTTCCTGGCGTATAAAAAAGGATCATCCCAGGTGGGTGATCCTTTTTTATACAGTTAATAAATTATTATTTATAATAAAGTTTTACTTGATTTAATATCGTCCCTTTTTTTATCAAGTTGATGAATTATTGTAAGAAGTATAAGAAAGTTACAAACACTAATCATTCCTAACCCCAAAAATATAATTTGTAAAAGGAATTTTAAAAAACCTTCTATTCCCATAAGCCCAAATAAATCAGCAAAAAAAGAAAAATATTCTATAACTATTCCCAATATAAGTACTAATACTATAGTAAGGGTCGTTTGTCTAAGGCTTGATTTCCTCTTCTTTTCCAACATTTCTACTTCATGTATCTTATCCATCAAAACACACCCTTTTTTATATTTATATAACCTTTAATCCATATAAATAAATTTATAATCAAAATTCTTCTTTACGTATTTGTTTTTCATTAGCATTAACTATCAATCCAACTATGCCTAGTATAAAACAAAAACCAAAGACTCCTATTATAATTCCTTTAACACCTGCATTATTATATATTTCATTAACAAGCTGACCTGTAGTTTCTAAAAATTTATATAATAAAAATAAGAAAATCAATGCAAGTGGAAAAGCTCCAAATACAATTCCCACTATCTTTGTGTAACTTATTCCTATGTAAAATAAGAATAATATGATTAATACAACTATAACACTAAACAAACCAATTAAAAAATCCCCCATATTCATTACACCTTTCATAGTATTTAGTATTTTTATTTCCTGTTGCAACCAACTGGATCTCAAAGATATAATTTGTTCTCCAGTTGGCCATTCTAACAGGTTTCTAATATGTTACTATTTTAAAATTTGTATATTATAAGAGCTTTTTAGATTTATATAATGATATTCGAATTATTATTTATAAAATATTAGGGATTAGCTCTCTTATAATAGACTTATACTTTTTAATTAGTTCTTCTAGTTCCTTAATTTTTTGTAAATCCTTTTCTTCTTGCATTTCATTCTTGGTTTGGATATAACTTCTTATTAGTTCATCCTGAATCGGCGAATCATCATTATTTTCATTAACTTTATAAAATAATTTAAGAATTTTTCGAGAATCTTCTTCTTGTAAAACCAATTCAACTTCAATTTTCCAATTTAATTGATTGGTTTTTAAAGCTTCTCTGTTCATTACCATAATAAAGGCATCGGCGCACCCAACATCTTTAAAAGCAATTCTCCCAGCTTCTCCCTCTAGTGTATTAACTATAACTTTTACTTTTCTCATAAAAAGTCCTCCATTTTTTAAATTACAACTTCTTATTATATCTATTTGGTATATCTTAAAGTCAAAGATTTTTGATTTTCTTTTATTTTATTGCAATTAACTTTTCTTGCTTACGCTTCCATGCTGTAATTGTTAGAATTACCCAAACGATTATATTTACTATTAGAACTAATGTTAAAACAAAATGGAAATTCAATTTTATATTGATATAGAACAATAGTGTTGTCCAACAAATGGCACAATGTACCGTAGGAAAAAATAATGTTTCATTTTTTTCTCCTTTTCCAGTAATTTCTTTATAGCATAATTTTGCACAACTATTTATGATTGTAGGGAAAATAAGGAAATACATTCCTGCTTTTTCAAATAAAGTTGCATCCTTTGCGTAAGTTAGTGATATATAGCTACCTAATAAACCGCCTATTAAAATACTTGTAATATATATAAACTTTTTCATCTTATTTTCTCCTTTTATCCCCCTTCTAAAAAAAGGAGGGATTCTATTATGAAAAGAACTTCGTACAAATATCTCTATAATTCACTTTGAAAAAATTCCCTTTGAAGAATGTGTATATTTCTGTAAAGAACATCTCTTCAATTTTCATTAAATGAGGTTCAATTGCATCCCAAACACGTTCTACTTTAAACATCTTAAAATCCTTTAACATATCAAAATCTGTTTGTTCTATCACTTCTCTAACTGTTAATCCATCAACAAAAACACCCTTATATACAGATAAATCATTTTTTATAATTGGATACAAATGTTCTAACTGTTCATTATGGCCCACATAATAAGCCTCTACATAATTTCTTGCTATTCTGATTGTACCAAGGTCACTTTTCTTCAACATTTCTTCAATAGTAGGAATCGCTCCAAATGGATTATCAGCCGAATACTTAATGTATCCCTTGTATATTTTCACTTCATTTGACCTTGAATATGAAATTCCTCTTTCAAATTTACAAATATACAGATATCCCGTTAAATGATTGAATTCTACGTAAAAATTATTATGACGAATTTCTACTGTTGCTGTAACAGCTCTACGTTTAAATACTACGTTTATTTGGTTCATATATATGGCCTCTTTTTTTCTTAATGATTTGTTATTTTGTTTGTTATTTTTTATCTCTATATTTATCTATATCTTTTTAGGTCTAATCGTAACTTGTATAAAATCTGTTCCATTTAGTTCTTGTACTAAAAATGATAAGTTATGTTCTCTATCTTTTAACTCATCATTTATAACCTCTCTATAATCAACCTCGATCCCTTCATCTTGTAAATCAAAGATTTCATCTTTAGCATAATCAAAAGCTTCTTTAAATGTAGTAAATACTTCCGCATATACTTGCCTTCCTTTTTGACTAACACTAAGATTGTATGAAATTGCAACAACGAATATATTCATTTCCATCCTCCGTTATATCGGTTTGGTATATGTTAGAGGTAAACTATAATACACTTTTAAAAAGTGCTTTATTTTCACTATAAAATAATGCTGATCTAACTATCTCATGGCGGTTATAACCTAATTCCCCTGCTATATTAATTATGCTCTGCCTTGTTTTAATAATTTTATCCTTTTGTTCTTGTGTCAGTGCTTCACCTAATAAAAATGTTAAACTTGTAACAGCATTTAAAAAACATTTATACTGGTTTTTTGTAAGATCCATATTATTTGAATCCACTTTAGTTGTAGCTTCTTCCTCAAATGCTTTCACATATCTTTTTGGTGATTCTAAAATAATAAGATTTGTTTCTTTAACAATTGATAATTCATTCATAGTTATTCAATCCTTTCAATTTTTCTATTTCCCTTACATATATAATTATAGCATAATACCCCTAAAAAATACAGTATTATTTATCGTTTTTATATAAAAACGATAAATAATATCACGAAAATGATTTAGTTTAATATTTCATGTTTTAATTCTTAGTGGCCATAGTAAGAATTAAACGATAGAATTTTATTTATATTGTAAATATTACTAGAATGGGGGATATAATACTGAAATGAAAGATATTCAAAATGAATTATATGAGCAATTAAAATTAGCAAAAAAAGAAATTACACTGTTTTTAATTAGTGGTGTGCGTATGACAGGACGAATTGTAGGTGTAGACAAATTTACTATACTTATGATCGTTAATGGAAAACAACAACTTATCTATAAACAAGCTGTATCTACTATTGTTTAATCATATTAGCGATCCAATGGGCTAACGTTTGTTTGTTATTAGGCAAATAGCCCATTGGGGTATTTGTTTTTTCTTTTAAAAAAATACCTGGTATTATCCTTCCCGTTGGGAATTATTTTTCCCGACGGGGTGCGAAGCTTAACAGCAAGCCCAGAGCTCGTCTGTCAAGGGAAGTGGGAGAGGCTATACGATTACTAGTCTTTTGTTAGTTGAGTTGGGATACGAGGAAGCATGACGAGTAGGTCATACGAAACTCAAAAGCAGTAAGAGTTGGGCTATTCCGCTTCTTGTCTTGCCCTTGACAGACGAGCTCCCCACCTAGATTTTGAGCGTGAAGGGTTCGGGGTCCCACACGTTCAAAGTCAGGTGGGGATGGGCTTGCTATACCAGGTACTTTTTTTGCCAGGCACTAGCCTGGCTTCCTTTAAAGGGTTTAGGTTTTGTTTTTCGGGTTTTACGCTCCGTCCACCTTGTTAAGCGAAACTCAGGAACGTACAGATTGTAAAAAAGATTAGCTGCAGCTGCCAGCTAATCTTTTTTCTACAATCTGTAGTTATCGAGTTGAGTAAAGGTGGAGCGGTGGCTTACGGAATGTAGGCAACTGCCGTACATCCCGTGCCATGAGCCCTAGTTAAGTAACAATAAAGCCATTTCCTTTACCTCTGAAAAATTATTACCCTCCATAGTCGCCTTCGGATGCAGCAACCTTAGTCTGAATAAACTTTTGAACTTCTCCTGGATTAGATAAACCTATTGTAAAAGTTAAAATTGTAACGATCCCCATTAAACTAATTAATGTTTTCTTCATTTTAATGCCTCCTTATCAAATGCTTTCTTTCTTGCCTGTAAACCCAAATGAAAATACTTACTTGCTTTAGAATGTCCGTCTTCTTCATAAAATTTGGTTGCTAGCGCTTCATAATATTCCTGGACATTATAATATAATTCTTCTCTTTCAAAATATTTAATCCCTTCCAATACTACCCTTTCGAATTGTTCAGCAGGTGAATTATTGTTCATTTCTCTTAAAATTAAATTACGATTTTTATATTCTTCCTGGTGTAAATCATTACAAATTTCCAGGCCTTTTTCTATTAATACACTTGCTAACTCTGTTTGATTTAATTTAAAGTGCTCCTTTGCCTTAACATATATTGCTTTATAATGTTTAGGGGACTTTTCGACAACTTCAGATAGGTAACGAATAGCTAAGACTGATAGGTTTTGAGTCGCATACATCCAGCCTAAGTTGTGTCGGATCATTATAATAAACTTTTCTTCACCAATCTTTTGAAATTGACTCATAGCAGCAGTATAATGTTCTTCAGCAAGTTCCCACTCTTTAAGATATGTACAAGATAGACCTAAAATATTGTCACAAAAGGCAACATTTATTTCGTATCCTGAATAGTGAATATACATATCTTTAGCTTTAGTTGCATATTTAATAGATAAAAGAGCTTGCTGGATATCATAATGATATGTTGCTAATTTATAATAAAATTCTGCTTTCTCTAATTCGTCTGGAACATATTCTAAAAAAGTTTCAGCTTTTTCATAGTGTTCTTTTGCTTCAATATAATTTCCTAATTCGTTTGAGTGGATACCTTTAAAGAAGTTATAATAATATGCTAGAAAGTTATCTCCTGGAGCTTCAAAAGAATTAATTTTTTCAAAACTATCTTTTGATATACCTAAATTGTCTATTAAGTAGTTGTATCGGAAATCCAATAAAGAATAATACAACAATAAATTTTGATCTTGTAACGCTTCTTCTTTTTCATTTTTTAATTTTTGAATTTTAATATCTATTTTCTCTTTTAGACGTTGGGCATTGCCTATACGTCTAGCTCTCATTTCTATATACCAAGTATTTAACAATTCCATAACCTTCTCATTACTGGTTGCTGTATACATAAAATCCCTCCTCATCTCATCCCTTTACTACATAGTAACAAAAACAAAATTAAGTAAGTTTATTATAAATATTTCTAAAAAATATACAGAATTTTCAGTTTTTATAAATTAAATTATTTAGCTGATTTACCTATTATATAGTGACTCACATAAAAGAGAGATAGCGTTTGCTATCTCTCTTTTACTTGTATGTTAATAATAAAAAATCTTATACTCTTTACATTTTATAAGCCATTGCTTTTTCAACAATCTTTGGAGGTTTATTTGATAATAAAACTAACGCTTTATTATCAGGCATATACATCATTTCTACGGATGTAACGAGGTTATTAGATGCTTTACTAAAGTACTCTGCATCGCCTATATCCATAATTCCAAATACAAATATTTTTGAAAAACAATTCTTAACCACTTCAATACATTCTTTATAAGAATATTCCATAATAGTTACACTAATTTTTTTACTCCGTCCAGTATTGAGGATTTTTAGTAACTCTTTATTCTCAGGATCATGTCTAAGAAAATCTTTTATAAAAATGTGTATTCCAGAGTTTGTACTTTCTTCTAGAATCATTCGAAATAACTCTCCCATTTTTTCATTTCCATTTTTAGTTCTAAATTCCTGGTTTAATGTAAAAGCTCCCTGCTGAATATAGAATATATATTTTTGATTATTTTTATCTGTTAGTAGTTGCTGCAATTTTATATATAGTTCTTCATCAAATACATCGTATTTAAAGACTAGATATCCTTGTTCCTGTTTTTGTTTATTTGTATACTCATATGAGTTATTTACGTTATTATCAAATACAATTAAGCTCTTTTTTTGTTCCAATAGTAAACTTGGGATAAGATATTCTCTTCTTACACCAAATTTACTAGGACTGACTATGAAAGTATTATTATTCATTCCTTTGCCCCCTATTACTTAGTTACTATATGCTTCCCCTTATGGACTTCAAAGTAATAAGATTCCAAATTGAACATATTGAATCCAGATTCTTTAGATAAATATTGTATTGCTTCATCCCATGAAACTGCTTCAAAATCTGTAGCTGAAATAATGGGATTCCATACTTTGCATAATCTAAACTGGTATCTATCAATATCATCTTTGTTTATAATAATTGAATCATTTATTACTAGTTTTTCTTTATCTAACTTTGCCTGGTGAAGAGAAGTGTTATTTTCCAATTTTTCAGCTTCTTCTTTTGTTTGATAATTTGTATCTATGACTATTTCAACTTCTAGGTTACCAATATGGTATCCTATCGAAGTACAATAACTAGATCTCAACATTTTTCAAACTCCCTTTATCTAGCAATATGAAAATATAAACTGGTATCCTATTTCTCAAAAATACATGTTAACCGCTTTTGTGCTACGCTATATGATAATCGGGCATCAAATTCTTTACCTGTTTTATTAGATTTGAGACCTTTTATCATATCTGTTAAGTTCTTTTCTAATAATTTTTTTATATGGTTATTTGTAATATTTTTACCTAGATATGTTCCGTTAATCTTAAAATCACATGTTTTATTATAGTGTTCACATTTATAATTTGTTGTTCCTACAAGTACCCTGCTTCTACAAAGTGGACATTTACCTAATGTACGATCATCTATTGTAGGAAATATAAATGTTGGCTTACCATCCTTTAATTGTAGGGCAGCCGTATATTCTCCCTTTTCAGATTGAAATCCATTGATAAAATCTGTTTTTTGCCCACTAAACAATTTTTTTATTTGTGCTTTAGGAATGAGTTTTCCCTTTAATTTAATAGGAAAGGAATAATCACAACCATTTTTATAATCACTGCATCCATAAAATTTTTCTTTTGAAAGAATTTTACCCTTCTGACATTTTGGACATCTGCCTAATGATAATTCATCTATTGTAGGGAGTGCTAATCGCACCCTTCCTTCATGAAAGGCTAGATATGCATCAAATTTCCCCTTCTCTGATTCAAACCCTTTAATTAAATCTGTTTTTTTATCTTTAAAAAGTTTTTTTATTTGTTCTTCTGGAATATTCTTTCCCTTTATCTTTTTAGGAATAGACATTTCACAATTTGGATAAGTACTACATCCATAGAATTTTCCTTTGTTAATGATTTTTCCCTTTTTACATGTACAAGTGCATATTTCTATTTGTTTATTATGAGTATTTACCATTCTAATTGCCACATTACTATCTATATTCCCTAACTGTTCAACTACCTTTTCTACAAACGAATTTGTTTGCAAGACAAATTCGTTATAGTCCATTTCTTTATTTTCAATGGATGTAATCATACCTTCTAATTCCGCTGTATACTCAGGGTTTTTTACCTGTTCTACTGGGAAAGTGTCTACAAATGCTCTTCCAATCTCAGTCGTACTAATTTTCCCATTTTCAATAGCAATATATCCTCTATTTTCTAAGGTTGGGATGAATTTAGCTTCTGTTGCTACAGTCCCAATACGTTTTCCTTTCATTAATTCTTTCAAGTTTTGATCCTCTAATTTCTTTCCGGCTGACTCCATAAAAGTTAACATTGTACTTTCCGTATGTAATGCTGGTTTTTTAGATTTAGATGTTATTAATTCATGATTAACAATTAATAAACGATCATTTTCACTTAGCATTGGGATTTTAAATTCTTTTACGTCGTCTTCTTCTTCATCCTCTTGGAATACACTTAAAAACCCTTTTTCCTGTAAAAGTCTTTCCTTTGATACATATTCATTACCTTCTTGATCAACAAAGGATGCTTCACGCACAAGATATATAGCAGGCGGCATAAAATTGCTAATAAATCGTTTTACAATAAGTTCGTATAGTTTTTGCTCTAGTTCATTTTTATTTGCACCATCATATTTTTTAGTCGTAGGAATAACAGCATAATGACTATTAACTAATTCATCATTAAATGATGAATGTTTCTCAGAAACCGTTGAAATATCAATCATGTTTGCAAATTCTTTATAGTTAGATTCTTCTAGAACAGTGATTATTTCTTTTACTTTATTAACTTGTTCCCTTGGTAAATGTCTTGATGATGATCTAGGATAAGAAATAAATCCTTCCTCATATAGATGTTGAATATGTTTATTAGCGACTTCAGGACTGATCTTTAGTTTTGCTAAAGCATCCTTGTAAATATCCGTTAAATTATATAGTGATTTAGATTGTTTTTTTCTTTCCTTTTCACTAAATTCTTTTACGACTAACTGTGTATCTTTAATTCTAGTTGCTAATTGTATTAATGGAGCTGAGTCTAAAATTTGTTCTTCAGTTTTCATTACAGCTGTGCATCCTGGAGCTGTTAAGACTCTTAAATTATAAGAAGTTTGTTCCTTATAATTTTGTCTAGCTATTTCACGTTGGCGTATTTCATTAAGTAAGCACATTTGTACTCGTCCAGAACTTAATAAAAATTGATTATTAGCTAGTTTAGTTGTACATCCCCTGGTTATATTGATTCCAAGGGCATAATCTAAATACTGCCTTGCATTTGCTGCCGATGCTAACGCATCAAACTCTTCTCCTGGTAACAAGTTATTTAGCGCTGCCTCTAGTTCTGCTGGCTCATATGATGCTGTAAATATCCTTTTTTCATTTTTATCTACGCCTGCATAGCTATAAACTTCACGATAGATTAATTCTCCTTCCTTGTCCTTATCACATGAGTTAACCACTAAATCAACATCTTCTCTATTTAATAGTTCTACTAAGATATTCAGTTGTTCTTCAGTTTCTTCTATAACTTTAAGATGTGGTTCTAGAAGAATTGGCAAATGTTCAAAATCAAATTCTTTATACTTACTATCAATTTCTTCTGGATATTTTAATCTTAATAAATGGCCCTGGCACCAACTTACAATATAGTCCTCATTTTCAAAATAACCATAGTAAGGCATTGTGCCATTTACCTTTTTTAAATTTTTGAAACGTGGAGATTTTAATAGTTTCTGTGCTACTTTATATTTTTCTGCAATAAATAATGTTTTTCCCATCAATTTACCTCCTAAAAATTACTTATAATCCATTACTGGATGTTCATATAAACTAATAAACCAATAATCAACCAAAATGGAGCAACTAGTTTTAAACCATTGAAACATCCTCTAAAAAAAGCACCGTCATACATTATAAATTTCTCTCACTTGTAAAATATCTCTCAATTAAATTACTCCTTTTCAAAAAATAAATTTAGATTTAGATATTCTAAGCTATTTGCAAAATAGAGTTCTTTAAAGAACTATGTTGGGTATATTATACCATATAAAAATTAATTAATTAGGTATTTTTATCTATAAAATTAGGTGTTAATGAATTATTCATGTTCATCTTCACTTATATTTATAATTAGCTTGTATAAAATACAACTCAAATATCCTACCGATGCAATAAGTATAAAACTGTCTACAAGAAAATTACCGGTCATTTTTCCACCTTCATTTCTTCCCCCGTGATAATTTAAAGGTTTCTTGCTTTTAATTTATTTTACTTAAAAGGTTGTAGTACTGAAATATTTCCAAGTACTACAACCTTTTAAGTAGAGAAACTATTTTGTATACTTTCCAGAGGCTAACTTTTCTACAGCTTCTTGTTTTTCTTGCTGGCCAGCTGTAACATAAATTTTGGTTGTATTTATATCCGTATGTCCCATCAATTCAGCTACATATGAAATTGGAATACCTTTTTGTACTAAATCATGGCCAAAAGTATGTCTAAGTACATGCGGTGTTAGTTCCTCCAATCCCGTATGCTTACGAATTGTCTTAAAGATATTTTCTATTCCTACAACTGATAGTGGACCATTTTTTTGAGAGACAAAAAGATATTCTGTTTGATTTTCTTTAAAAGCTTGATGTATTTGTCTATGTTCTTTCCATTTATTAATGCTATTGACTACATCTGAATTCATAGGAATCTTTCTGGCTTTTCCACCTTTTCCATCCCGTACAGAAATAAAACCATCTTCAATATCATCTAGTTTTAATTTGGAAACCTCACTGACTCTTAATCCAGCCTGTAACATTATATTAACTATTGCCAAATTCCTATAGTTTTTCCAAGGATTTTTCTTAATTAATTCAACATCCTCTAGGTACCTCATAAGCCTATTTTTAGAAATACGATCAAGCCATTTAGCATCATTTTTATTTTGAATTTTAGGTTGTTTTACCATTGCACCTAGATTTGTCTGCGTTCTATTCGTTTCATATAAAAATTTGAAATATGGTTTTACTCGACCAATTTTTGTAGAAACTGTAGAAACAGATAATTGTTTTCCACTATTTGTTTTTGCAACTTCCATTAGAAATTGTTTCCACTCTTGAAGATCCATAGGTGTAATCGACTCTCCCTGGAATACAACCCCATTTGTATCTTCATACCACTGAATAAACTCTTTTAATGTAGTTTCATATTGCTTAATTGTATTCTCTCTTTTTCCTTGTTCTTTTAACCAAACTATATAATTTTCCATAAAACAATCACCTAACATTACCTTTCCCTAAAGGTATCACCTTCATTTATTCTCTATTTATAATCTGCTAATAACTACATGAATACTCCTTTATAGGTATATCTATTTCTTTACAGCTTACCAACTCATTTTTAAGATAATTGTACTACTGTCCTCAATTACCACTGTACTGTTAATACCAGCCGCTTTTAATTCATTGAGAATTAAATTCCATCTTTTACTCTGGTCTAAAACAGTTTCTTTAATTTCTTGTATTGTAAGCTCATTTTTAGTAGGTACTTCAAAAATTTGATTAATCCCTTTTTTATACTGTTTAAATTCTTTTTTTATAACTGCTATCTTCATTAACATTAACCATTTATAAAAAAAGGTTTCTTTTATCAAGTATTGAAAGCTAAATGTATTAGTATTTATGGAGTACGGAAATTTTATATTACTAAAACTAAACGTCACTTCATTTTTCTCTTTTTTCATTGCTTCTTGTATTCGAATTTTTAACTGTTCCGCTGTAAACACATTAATTAAAAAATTTTCAAAGGTGATTCTATATATTTCTACTAAATATTGCTTCTCATTTTGTACTTCTTCTTTTAGCTTAGATAAATCCGAGAAAGCAATACTTCCTGTATTATTTTCCATTCTTTCTCCCCTCATCTCAGATATTTTGTTAAGTATTTCTAAACAACCTGCTAAAAAAACCTTTCCTTTTTTGCTCACTAGATGCTATCAATTTTTTTGTTTCTTGCATTTCTCTTATATTTTGTAAGAGTAACTTATCTCGTTCTTCTGCCCTTTTTTCCCGTTCGTTCATCCGTTCTTCAAAGTATTTATGCTGTTCTTCAAGTTTTTTTAAAAGTGCTTTATTAAAATCTTCTTGCTGTTTTTGTTGTTCTAATATCTGTTCTAGCTTTTGAACTTCTATATTTATGGTCTGTAGATAGTTTCCAGGGCGTTCCTCTTCAGGAACGCCCATTGTTCTTTCTTCAGGATTCATACCTGCTACTAATATTTGTGCTGCTACTTCTAAATTTATACTTTTTTCTTGTACAAGTTCTTTCATTCGTTTCAAAACAATAATATCTTTATCAACAAAAGCCCTACTATTATTTCGGCCACGAATAAATATATATTTTTGATTTTCTAGAGCAATACACCACTTTCTCAGTGTACTATCCCCAATTTGTAATAGCTCAGAGATCTCTTTACTCCAATATCCCTGTTCGCTCATGTGTTCTTCTCCCTTCTCTTACTGTTCTTATTATACATGTTCTCTAAGGAACATGTTTTTCCTTTTAGTAAGAAAAAGTGAAGAATTTTATTTTAATCCTCTCTACTTTAAAATCCTTATTTACAATAATGTAAAAAATATGTTGCAGCCACATGATTTTCAATAGGAACCTGTTCTGTTCCTTCCATATTATACTTATATTCATTGCCTTTCACATCAAAAATTTTATAGCTTCTTTTCCCTTCTTTGATTCCTTCAATAGTAATAAAAATGTGCTTTTTAAAGGCATAAATGAGAAGATTATTATTTTCTTCTGCTTCTATACTTATCATTCCTATTTTGTTTACATCCGTATCCTCTAAAAATTGTTCTAAAAAAGAAAGCAGTTTAGTTATATACTTTCTATTTTTCTCTTTAGTCATTTTAAATATAAGTGAATCCCCTTCAAAATTCACATAATCATCCATCGTTCCAAAGTCGCCAAGCTTCTTTGCTATAGCAGTCGTGTCCTTATGTGATAATTTTCTATTTAAGTGCATGTTAATTTCTACCGTCATATACATATTTATTTTCCCTCTCTTGTTAAACGTTGATTATCTTCAGCAATTTTCATACAAAAACTTAATCTTTTGTGCCATATTTCAAATTTGGTACAAGATACATACTGGCTGATTTTTTTTAGTATAATAATTAATTCTTCACTCGAAGTCGCTTCACAACTCTTTGATACAATATAAAGCTTACTACTATTTTGAATATCTATTATGCTGGTAATTTGCTCTTTTATATTATGAACATTATCTAATTCACTATCCAAACAATTCAAGGATTCATAAATTAATTCATATAGATATTTTTGAAGAATTCTTTCTCTAAGCTCTGTTAGTTGTTCAGATTGAAATCTTATTTTTTCATGCTCTGGATGATATAATGTGAGATACTCTGAAAACATCTCTTTAGATGTAGAATACATTATGCCTAAATCATAATTTATAATAGCTGGTATAGATCCATTACGATTAGATAAAGGAATTAAGACATCTAAGTCTTTAAGCGTTTTCTCCCATTCCCCTAAATCTTCTTTCGTAATTTCACCCACATAAAATTTTTCACACTTACTTTTCGATATATCGCTGCCTTTATATAATCTCCTTAGATAGAACCAATTGCTAATATAATTACTTATTTTTTTTAGAAAGAAACATATCAACATTCCTATGCCAATCCAAATTAAGATTTTATTTAGACTAAAAAAGTCTGATTGCATATAGATTTATCCCCTTTCCAAACTTTTATTTTGGTTTCTAATCATTGTTTTTTCAGGGTTCTTTTGTATTGGTGTTACCACTGACTTAATAAGATTTTCGAGTTCTTTTGTATTTACATGGGATTTAATCATCGCATCCATCATTTCTCTTTTGGAAACTCTATTCCATTCAATTTTATAATCAGCATTTTTGGCCAATGTTCTAGTGAATTCACGTTGACTCCTACCATTTCCTTCTCGGAAAGGATGTAGTACATTTATTTCTGCTAGATAATGAGCTGCTCTTTCGGAAAACTTTTCTGGACTCATAACCTTCAAGTAATTTTCTTGTTTTAGTTGACCAAATAGTTCTTTTGCCCCTGATTCAATGAATCTAGCATCGCCAAAAGAAAAGAAATCTTTTGCTATATTTTCTTGTCGTATTTGGCCAGCAAATTCATAAATGTCTTCGAAAATATGTTTATGTATCTTTTTAAGATGATCAAGATCAAAATTACCTGGGATTGGCTTAATTTCTAATTCAGCGATTTTGGCCGTGGTTATCAATTTTTCTAACTCTTCTAATTCCGCTTGATCCTTAATACCAAATTTATTCTTTAAAACATCCGTGCCATCGTATGTGTAAAGAGATTTATTTACCATGTTTTCTAGCACGCTCCCTCGCAATTTTAATAAATGTTTCTTTTGTGATTTCTTTTTTCAGATAAGCGATAATTAATTTTTCATCAGACTCTGTAAATCTGAAACCTTCAATCTCCATAGATCCTTTTGCATTTTCATAAGCCTGCTTAATACGTTTGTTATATAATTCACTCATATTATTATTCCTTTCTGATTTGAACATCATTTTTTGATAAAACAATATTATTAATTTTTTCTAGATCCGATATAAAAAAAGATAATAAAGATAATAACACACAGTAAAAATAGTAATCCATAATCGCTAGATCCAGTAAAAAAAACATTTTTATTTAATTCTATTAGATATTCATCCTGAAATTTTGAGTATATATAATTGAAATTATTTTGATTAAACCTACAAAGTGTAAGTCCTATTAATGATGCTATTAATCCAACTAGTGATCCAATAAGAGCCTTTAAGTAATTTGTTTTTTTCTCCTTACTTTTATTATAAAAATAAAAGCATATCATTGTTAATGTACTTAAAATAAAGATTCCAATAAACACTAGAAAAATTTTTATCATTCCTGCTGCCATATTCACTTTCCAACTCCTTCTTATACAATTGTCATTCTCCCCCATCATCTTTAAATGATATTTTATTGTAAATTGTTTATTTCCTTAACAATTCGTTTCGTTCTTACAACTAACCAAAATTCTAATATCATGAAAATAAAAGGAACTACATAACATGCTATAATATATAGCCACACAGAGACATTAGTATCAAACAAATTCTTAGTTAAATTACCAAAAATAATACTGATAATTGCACCCATTAAAATAAGAAACGAACATAAAACATTGCTCCTAAGTTCTTCTTTCAAATCTTTCATAGTTTGAAATTTATTCATGATTCATCCCCTCATTTCTTTGCAAAATTTAAATTGTCTTACTTTGAATTAGGCTTCTTAAATAAGAACATGAACAACATAGCCATAGTCATAACCCAAAATACTACTTTTCCTATGTTTAATAAGTTAATTGTTTTGTTTTGCATGTTTGTTAATATACTTTCTGATACAGTAGGTACTGAATAGAAGTCTAAAGAGAATAAAAATGATATGGACTCACCAACACTTGTATATGCTTGTGCAGGAATAACCCAGAGTGCAATCAAAGAAGTCCATGCACTCATCCAAATAACTACACCCCAATCAGCTTGTTTTATGTTTTGAATAGGTCTTTTAATAATTTCCACCTGTTACCCTCCATTTTCGTATAAAATTCAAATTGTATAGAAATACCTTTATATCCTTGAATGAGAACCTGTATATGATTTTTCAATATCTTGACTTTCGCAATGAGGACAACATACCACTTCTCTATCCTTATTTACCGCAAATTCTTCCTCACATGATTCACAATAATAAACATCAATTAATAATTTCATTTTCATTCTCCTTTTTAATAAATTTCAAAATCTATAGGTTGTTAACCTTGTTGGAACTGGACTGACAAGACCAACTAGTGCTGGTAAAACAACCCTTACCCGCATTAACGGGCAATAGTACCCCCACCTGAAGGTGGATTTAACCCATGTGTTGGTCCATCTGTTTTTTAATAAAATTCAAATTTGATAAAAACTAGTATTCAACATCTTCATCCGGAGAAATTAGTTTTGCTTTACTCTTAGCTTCTAACTTTGTTAATTGGTCTTCTACAAGAAATAAATTTATTTTAGATGTTCTACGTCTAAATATTATGTCTTTACGCTTTTCAAAACAGTTGTTACAGCAATAAAGTCCATCCATAAGTTTTGCTGAGTTTATTAAAATAGACTTGTCACAACAAAAACAAGAAGTAGTTTCATCAGAATTTACTGGTTTTTTCAAAATTATCATTCCTCTCTCCAAATATCCAGCTTTCCCATAACCCGTTATAATTCCTCTGGTTTTAATAAAATCTTCACTTTATTTTTAAGAGCAATTTCCAAACCGAAATTACTATATTCTTCCTCAATAAAATGTTGAAGTGTGTCATATACACTACTTCTCCATATATCGTTACCGATCATCGGTTTAATTTTGTCATCAAGCTTCGTTAAAACATCCTTTAGATTACTTCCATTAGAAACAGGGAGCCATGAACCTTCATTACAGAAATAAAAACTCAATGCCGTACTTAATATACCTTCACCATCTGTAATCTCTCTTATTTCATATGTATGGTTTGGATCAGGTGCAACAATAGCCCATATACCTCTACTATATCTATCTTCCCAACATAGTAAATTCCAATCGTACTTTAATATTAATTCTTGTATTGCCTCCATTTTATAGCCTCCTATTGTGGAAAAAATGCATAAAATTCAATTTTGTACTAATCGAACTCCACTTTTTTGTAATTGTTCTTTGCAATATTTAATATGTTCCTCAATGGTTTATACAAATAAAAAGGTTTATTTTAAATTTCAACAGGTTTAGACACAGATAAATCACCTTGTAAATAAAATGAAATACCTTCATCGACAGTATCAAAAGGTATTTCCTCTTCAACAATGCCCCAAGATTCGTTATTACCAACTGCCTTTACCATTGCTGATAATTCATTTTCGGCTTCAACTATTTTTACAACATTATCCTCATCGTAAGGGCAAACCCCAACTGCATATTTTTTCATTACTCTCATCCCTACTTTTCTACAAAATTCAAATTGTAATACAATAACACTTTGGTTTAGTTTCTTAAAAACTCTGGGTTTTCATAGGTATTTCCTATTACTTCAACTCGTTCTAATAAATCTTGTAAATTCCACATATAAAAGTAAAAATCATTATTACTTTTACCTTGCACTCTTTTAGCCATGAATGCCGCTTTATCTTCCCTATATACAACTTGTCGTAAAGTATCACGCCAATAGAATAAATCACCTTCATAAATTTTCTTACCATACTTATCCTTTAGCCCTATGTATTGACCAACCGTTTCCCATTCAATCGGAACGCATCCATAACCTGGAGCTTCAATATAAGCTAATTCATCTTCATAATTTATAACTACGCTTCCATAAAACCATTTTGCATCACCATAATCTTTGATAGGCTTACCACGAAACTCAACTTCTCTCATTTTCGTTCCCTCCATTTTTATACAAAATTCAAATTTGATAAATCTAGTAAACAACATTTGTACAAATAACTTATTTTATAAAATGAAGAAATAAAAGCAATATTAGACACGTAAGCATTCCTGGTAATGCCAACTTCAATGGATCAGGTAATTCCTTTTCAAAATAAAGAAAAATCACATTTACTAACAAGCACAGCATTATGAATAGAAATACAAACGCCATAATAATAATTGGCATTAATGAAAATATATTCATTTCATTTCATTTCTCCTTTCTACAATCTCCCAATAACCAGG
>NZ_JARVGY010000008.1:0-46416 GCF_040460035.1 Bacillus cereus group sp. MG1
AGAAATTGACTAATAAATTTTCAGGTTTAGCGCGGGGAGGAATAGTGAGTGCTGGAATGATGAGTGTTCCTGTCACCTTAAATGGGGGGACGATTGCCGAATCCGTTTCTAAAATTCAAGAAAATGAGAGTATTAGAGTGCGACAGTTTTAATTAAACCAATAGCAATTATCGTAGGCGCTTCCGTGATCTGGGGGCGTCTTGTTTGTTGTTAAGGAAAGATAAGCGCAAACGTGTTGCATTTTAGAAAACAAATGGACACAATGAACGGAAATAGAGGAGGAAATAATAATGAATTTCGGTCAAGCTCTAGAAGCGTTGAAACAAGGTAAAAAAGTAAAAAGGTCTATTTGGGGTGGATATTGGTTTCTCTCCAAGAATCCAGAGGTAAAAGAAGAACTGAACGCTGGATATGTAAGGGAATTTCAAACTCACGATATGATATTCGCTGTATTAAAGGATAATGGTGGGGTTGTACCCGCTCAAGCGTACCAAGCTGATATGTTAGCAGAAGATTGGGAGGTTGTTGAATAATGAGTTTTGGACAAGCGATAGTGGCACTAGTGCAAGGGAAAAACGTAGCTCGTGAAGGATGGAACGGTAAAAATATGTTTTTGTATCTTATTGAAGGTAATAAATTGTCTAAGGGATTAGGATATGGATACGGCGAGTATGTAGGGGTAGAACCTTCATTTGTTGATACCATTGCAATGAAGACTGCACAAAATACAATTGTTGTTGGCTGGCTCGCATCCCAAACGGATATGTTAGCAAATGACTGGGTAATTTTAAATTAAAATACAGATAGTTAACATAGTGAAGTTTATGCAAGAAATTAGGGTTAACGATTAATAAGAATGCTGTTAAATCAACGATGTATAAAAACTGTATAACGGTATAAAACAAGAATCGCTCAACCATGCGTATTTCCCATGTTAATGACTGTCATATAATAACTATTATGTAAACTAAAACTGTTAGGTCTATTCATTTCCCTGCATAAATTAGTTTTCGTTATGGATTTTTCAAAATAAGATTCTTTTTGGAGTGGTTTTTATGAAAAAGAAGCGATATATGAAGAAAAGAAAGAAAATGAATCTTTATTATGTGACGAATGGATATACAGGATATAGCCAAATACATGTGTATGTCATTGCGGAAAACCACGAGAGAGCAGAAGAGCTAGCTTCCAGAAGATTTAGAGAAGACGCTAGAAATAAAGATTATGATGAAGTTCTTGCTAGGCATAAAAAAATAGGATGGCCTACAGATCACTTACAAGAATATCGTTATGATGAAAATTATTGGACCGACCTAGATGTCTATTGTGAAGCAGAAGATGTATCGCAAGAATTTGTTTCTGATGTAAACGATTAAATACTGCTTTTTATTTTGGAGGGAGTGATGGTAATGGAACAGGATATTAATGAAATAAGTTTTAAGTATCTTAGTCCTATATGCGAAACATTCAAACTTGATTTTGATGAAATCTCCGATGATGTCAAAAGACATGTGAATGCTAACAATTCTAAAATCAATGCTTCTAATGCTGTTCTAGGTATGCGTTTTATCTTATCGAGAATATGGTGTACAGATATGCATAAGGAATTAGGTGCGATTGATTGGAAGACAGTAAAAGAAAATATTTATAAGGTTTCTAGATCATTAGTTAGTAAACCGGAAGAACAATATCAATTCATTAGAAAAGTCGCTGGTGCACAAGGTTACTTTATGCTGTGGCTATTATTAGAAGAAATGCACGAGAAAGAAATGTTAGCGCTGGAATAAGTGCTATTTTTTATTTTGGAGGAGGATGAAGGATGGATAATCAAAACTACCAAATGAAAACTGAAATTGTTGAATTAAGAATACAAGTTACTGGATTACAACGAACGATTGAAGGATTAACAAGAAAAGTAACTATGTTCGAAGAGGAATTAGCAACGAAAGCGGATATAACTCATGTTCAATTAATAAATAAACAATCTGAAATAATTAAGAAGAGTAACGATAGTAAATCTATTCCTATGGATTGTAAAGTTGGAGTTTCATTAGATGGAAGAGTTGTAGCGGAATCTATTGTCGAACATACAGCTGATTCAATCAAATGTGGCGTAATTAAAGGGAGTGAGATAAATGAAACTAGATAAACAAGAACAAGCTGTTGTAATTGGTACATTTATTTCAATGTTAGGACAGGACGTTGTAAATGAACGCATCGATAAAAAGAAATTAGAAAGTGTACTTCCTATCTTTAATGAAATGCAAGATAATACAACACCAAAGCAAAAGAGAGAAGCGATGATTAGTTTGCTTGGTAAAACGTTGGATGAATTCTTAGAAAAGTAGCCATAAAAAAAGGAAAAGTAACTCGTATTGGGGACGAATTACTTTTCCAGATGACAATGTTAACTCTATTATAGCAACTTGGACATATTTATAAAAGAGTAATTTGAATCTTTCGTAAAATAAATTAGGGATTACCGCGAGGTGGTGGTTATGGCTAGACAACGTAGCCCAGATAGAGATAAAGCATTCGAAATATATAAAGCAAGTAAAGGTGAGAAGCCATTAGTTGATATTGCAGCAGAGTTAAATCTCAAACCTTCGCAAATCAGAAAGTGGAAATCACAAGATAAATGGGATGAGCAAATGAATGGTAACGTTACTATTGCAAAAAGGAGCGTTACCAATGTTAAAAATCCCAAAACGAAAGAAAAATTAAAAGAGATTTTAGAGGATGAAGAGCTGACCGAAAAGGAACGGCTCTTTTGTTTGTATTATGTGAAATACTTCAATGGTACACAAGCTGCGTTAAAGGCTGGTTACTCCAAAGATGGTGCTCATGTACAAGCTAGCCGATTATTAAGACGTGAACGCGTTGCCTCTTATATAAAAGAACTTAAAGGTGAGTTAGTCGAGAATGTATTTGTAGAAGCGATGGATGTACTAAAAGAGTACATTAAGATTGCTTTTGCTGACATTACTAACTATGTGACCTTTGGGCAGAAGGAAGTTCCTGTAATGGGGATGTTCGGCCCTATGAAGGATGAAGCGGGTAATGAAATAACTCGTATTATCAATTATGTAGACTTGCATGAGGCTGATATGGTTGATGGTTCTATAATAACCGAAGTAAAGCTTGGAAAAGATGGTGTGTCAGTAAAACTTGCTGACAAGATGAAAGCACTGGACAAACTATCACAGTACTTTGATTTGGTACCTGACAATTTCAAACGGAAAATCGAAGAAGAACGCCACAAAATACAGATGGAAGTGCAAAAAGCTCAAATTGATAAAATTAAAGCAGATACTTCTCGCATTAAAGGTGATGAAGGTGAAGAGTATGAAGATGATGGATTTATCGATGCATTAGAAGGTAAAACAGCAGAGGTGTGGGAAGATGAAACTTAAACCTGCTCCTTTTAAATTCAGACCATTCTCTAAGAAACAATTACAAGTACTTACTTGGTGGAGAAAAGATTCACCTGTGAAGGAGCATGACGGCATTATATGCGATGGTTCTATTCGTGCTGGCAAAACTGTATCGATGGCTCTTTCTTATGTTATGTGGGGAACAGAAACATTTAATGGAGAGAATTTAGGTATGGCAGGTAAAACAATTGGATCCCTGCGACGTAACGTAATTACTCCATTAAAGAAAATGTTGAAATCGCGTAAATATAAAGTGAAGGACCATCTATCAGATAATATGCTTACTATTAGCAAAGATGGCCACACAAATCATTTCTATATATTCGGTGGTAAGGACGAATCATCACAAGAACTTATCCAAGGTATTACATTAGCTGGTATGTTTTTTGATGAAGTTGCTCTTATGCCACAGAGCTTTGTAAACCAGGCAACAGGACGATGTTCTATCGAAGGCTCAAAGTATTGGTTTAACTGTAACCCTGCCGGTCCGTATCATTGGTTCAAACTCGAATGGATAGATAATAAGGAAGACAAGAACCTGCTACATATTCATTTTACAATGGACGATAATCTTTCTTTATCTGAAAAAGTGAAGCAAAGATACTATCGCATGTATAGCGGAGTTTTCTTCCAACGATTCATTTTAGGACTGTGGGTGCTTGCAGAAGGCATTGTATATGACATGTTTAATAAAGAAAAACATGTTGTAAAAACAAAAGAAAGAGAATACGAGAAGTATTATGTATCTTGTGACTATGGTACACAAAACCCTATGACATATGGATTATGGGGCTTATGTGATGGTATATGGTACTAAACAAAAGAATATCATTATGACGGTCGTAAGAACTCGCAACAAAAAACTGATGATGAGTATCTGGATGATCTAAAAGAATTTGTCGGAGAAATTTCTATTCGTGGGATTATAGTTGACCCTTCAGCGGCTTCATTTATCGCTTTATTAAAGAAGAATCGTTTCAAAGGTTATTAAAGCTAAGAATGAAGTTATAGATGGTATACGTAATGTAGCGAGACTACTGAATGAAGAGAAAATAAAATACAACGACTGCTGTAAAGAAACATTTCGTGAATACGCTTCTTATACTTGGGATGAAAAAGCTACAGCTCGTGGTGAAGATAAACCGAATAAAGAAAATGACCACCAGATGGATGGTGATCGTTATTTTGTAAATACAGTCGTGGTAACTAATAACAAAGCGAAAGCTGTTAAGTCAATCTATTAAGGAGGTGAGACGATGTTTGAACACTACATTCCGTTACTGGATGAAGAAAATGGTGAACCCACACCTAAGCTACTCAAAAAGATTATTGATGAGTTTGAACCACTAAAACAACGCATGATAAATAGGTATGAGCGTTACAAAGCAAGTGAGAAAGGCGTACCTATATTCACACGTGAGTTTAAAGGTGATGGGAATAAGGACAAGGTTAACAACAAGCTAAACAATGATTTCTTTTCTGAAATTATTGATACAAAAATAGGATATATGTTCGGATTGCCTATTTCATACAGTCTAGATCATGAAGACGAGGAAGTATTGAAGCGTATCCAAGACTTTTTAAAATCGAATCATACCGAAGATGCTGACGCGGAAACAGGAAAGTTTGCTTCTATTTGCGGTTATGGAGCGAGACTGCTTTACCATGACAAAGAAGGAATTGAAAAGGTTATGAATATCAAACCTTATGAAGCAATATTTCTTACTAATTCAAGCATTGCAGAGCCTAAATACGCTATCCGCTGCTATCCAATCAAAGTAATCGATGGTGATGATTTCAAAGGACGGATACAAAGTGGAATTTTACAATGATACGCAAATCATTGAGTACACTGGTGAAGATTTAGATAAGTTGAAAGAAAACAAATCGAATTACTAATTTATACAAAGGTTGTACCCACTTATCGGATTTCCTAACAATGAAGAATTGCAGGGGATGTCGATAAAAGCTATTTCTCTTATCTGAGGGATATGATAGGGGCTCTCTGATGTAAATAGTGAGATTGAGCAGTTCCGTTTGGCTTATATGATTTTCAAAGGGTGTGGATATAGATGATGATACCATTGAGAAATTAAAAACAAACTGGAGCTCTGGATTGTAGGCGAGAATGGCGAGGCTAATTTTTTTAACTAAGGACCTTAATGACAACATTTTTAGAACATCATCTAGACAGGTTAGAAAAGAATATATGCCGATTCACGAAGCATGTGAACCTTTCTGATGAATCGTTTGGTGGTAACCTTACTGGTGTTGCTATTCGTTATAAGTTGCTATCGTTAGAAACAAAAAATCCGGTACATTAGAAATGAAATTCACTAAGTCATTGCGACAACAAATTTAAGTTACTATTCGACGCTTGGAATTTACGCTCAAATAAAGAAGAATTAGATTACCTTTGCATGACGTTCCAATTTACACGTAACCTTCCAGCAAACTTATCTGATGAAGCTGATGTTCAGTCTAAATTACAGGGTTTAATAAGCGAAGAAACACGATTATCTATGTTATCTGTTATTCCTGATCCAAAGGCAGAATTTACAAAAGATGAAGGAAGAAGAGGGTTGATTCTATCGATTTAGACCACTGTACATAAAGGCGGTGAAAACGATGGAATGGGACAAGAAGCAGAAAACACCTCCAAAAGATAGAGGACGAGCTGGAAAAGGCGATTCTCTACCTGTATAAAGATGCTTTGGAAGAAGTCAGAGGAATACTGGCTTTTTATTATGCTAAAATATGCGATAAAATGAGCAGTTAAGTATGCAGGAAAATGCGTCGATTTAATCGATACAAGAACCTGCAAAGTGAACTACAGCAAGTTATTAATGAAATAACTTATGAGAAAAAGAAAACTCTCAATGAAACACTCTCCACTCAATATGGGGGAGTCTTTTTATTATACGAGTTATCTTATCGAAAAAGAGGTTGGTGTATCCCTTTTCATATGGGCTGATTGACCCGAACGTCATTAAGCGAGCGGTTACAAATGCCTATCGATAAAATGGACACTCAATCAAAAGGTTAAGTACTCATCGAGCCACAGATAATTAGCCGAATACGTAAAAGAACTATCCATCGGCCCTTAGAAAAGGTGAAGGGTAATGCGGTAATGGCTAATCGTATTAAGCCTATTCTTGATGGGGATGCGAAGAAAGCACAAATGGTTGCATGGACAGAAAGTGCTAGAGTACAAAAACTTAGGTACTTATGACAGTGCCTCGCAAGCTTTTTGACGAAGGTGTATCAATGGAGAAGATTTGGATTTCTACATTAGATAAACGTACACGTCCCTACTCACCCAAGCAGCAGACCATCAAAAAGTACCGTTTTTAAAGGATTATTTAAAGTTGGTGGTTATAGTTGTGAATATCCACACGATAGTAATTTACCTGCTAAAGAGGTTGTACGCTGCCGCTGTTACTTTTCATTACGGAAAGTAGCGGATGTTAGTCCATTTATTGAGAGAAAGGGCTAGAAAACCCGACAAACAGGTAGGAATGAAGTTATTACAGCAGTTAGTTATGAAGAATGGAAGGACGGTCTAGAAATAATGAATTTTGGAAAAAGCACTCGAATTAATGAAAAGTGGCAATAAGGTTGTCACGTAAAAGGTTGGAAACGGTAAGAATATGTTTGCTGTTTTATCAAAAAAGGATATCCTGATGGAATTCCTTGTAATAAACAAACGGCAGAAGCTTGGGGATTAAATGAAGGTGATTTATTTAAGGTACGAACCTTACTTGCAATTACGTTGTGCTGATGGCACTCATGCGATGTGGGTTCCAAGTGTATCTGATATTTTAGCTGAAGATTGGATGATTGTTGAATAATACAAATAAAAACACTTGAGGGCTTATAGATTATGAACTTAATAGGGCGTATTCATAGGAACTCAAAGGAGGAAAAATGATGAATATTTTACAAAAAACATAAGCAGTTACAGTTTTTTTAAAGAAAAGGAAGTAACGAAATTACCATTACGTTTATCAAATCTGCAATTCTTTTCTGATCCAACACCACCTGCAGGATGATACGCCACCAGATGACCAAACACCCTGCTTCTATGACCGCTCAAGAAAAAGCGGAATACGAAATGAAACAACTCCAAGAGCAAAATGATGAACGAGAAAAGGTATTACACCAAAAAGAAATGCAGTGGGCTGCAACTGAGGCGTTATCAGAAGTAGGATTAGACCTCAAATTTGTGGACTTTGTTATCGGTGCTGATGCAGATGACACAAAAAGTCGTGTGGCGAAGCTTAATGAGTTATTCAATACTTCATTAGAAGCTAAAGTAGCAGAGAAGTTTAAAGCAGCAGGGCGCGAAGTCTATGCCGGTTCTGGTAGTGGCGCTGTGTTTACTCGTCAACAAGTAGCAACAATGAACCAGTCTGAAATTAACGAAAACTGGGATCAAATCCAAAAAGATATGAAAACATGGAAATAATGAGGAGGAATTAATATATGTCAGTAGCAACTTTTATTCCAACAATTTGGGAAGCGCGTTTAATGGCGAACTTCCACAAGCGTTCTATCGCTGATTTAATCACAACAAAACCAACAAAAATCGAAGGTAACAAAATTATCTTCAACCGCGTCGGGGCAGTAAATGTAAAAGATTATGAAGGAAAAGTAGAATGGGATGACACGAATCCTTCTAAAGTAGAACTTAATATGGATCAGAAAAAGTACTTTGCGTTCAAAGTAGATGATGTAGATGCAGTACAAGCAGCAGGTAATTTAATCGATCCGCATACACAAGAAGCTGGCGCGGTACTTCAGGAAAACAGTTGATACCTTTATTTTAGGTAAGTATGCAGAAGCTCTTAAGGAACACTTAATCGGTAGCGATAAATCTCCAATTGAATTAACACCAAAAAAACGCTTACGACTATATCGTTGACTTAAATACAATTTTAAACATTAAAAAAGTACCTAAAACTGAACGCTTCACAATTATTAACTCTCAAGTTCTTGGATTGTTATCTAAGGATGACCGTTTTACTAAACAACCTGTCGTGTTAGAAAATGGTATTGTTGAAGGTCAAATTATCAACGGTTCACAAATCGTTGTGTCTGAAGAAGTTCATGGATCTGGTGGTAAATATAAAATTCTTGGACTTCATAAATCCGCTATTGGGTATGGTAAACAATTAGATGAAACAGAAGCAATGCGTCTACAAGGTGCATTTGCTGATGGTATTCGTGGCCTTATGGTTTATGGTGGAGATATTCTTCGTCAAGAATCACTAGCAGTGCTTACGGCTACAATCGTACCAACTACACCAACTGCACCACCAGCAGGATGAGGGGCTTAATAAGCCTTTCATCTTTTTCATTTACACAAGTAGGTGATTAGATGGATATGAAAATAGAAATTTTAAAGCGTGTACAAATAAAGCTGCCTAATGAAAAACCTGAAAATCTATTAGTGGATATTGAAGATACAATGCTTGTGGTTGCTGAGTATACGAATAGAAAAATACCTGAGTTTCCTCCTGCTTATCCTGGTATTATTTCCAAAATGGTGATTCATCAGTATAAGGAACAGGAGAGAGAAGGGAAGAAAAGTGAATCATTAGGTAACTACTCTGTTACTTATGATGATATTGGAGATTATCCTGCTAGTATTACGAAAGGGCTGAAAGTGAGGCTACGTGTCTTATGATTCAATCGATGATTCGTAAGTTTGGTAAAGATGCTTCAGTACTTCGTAATGATGGTTCTGATGATGGACCATATCCTACAGAAGAATGGAGAGTAATAAACACTGTAAAAGGTGTACTAGATGCCATTCAAGGGACAAAGGATGCACGTAATAAGAAAGTAGAAGAGGAAAGTACACATTTCTTTTACTGTTTTCCATTTGACGTAACTATTCAAGATAGATTAGTTATTGATAATAAAGTATACAGCGTTACTTATCCCGGTGATCCAATGAATGCAGGTAGATTTTTTCAAATAGAATTGGAGATGTTGCCATATGAGCATGAAATTCCAATCAAATAGAGCTGCTGTTATGGCAAGGCATTTAGCTGCAAAGAAAGCGGCTCATACTGCTGTTGGTCAATTTGTTAGTTCTAAAGCCAAACTATTAGCTGCTGTAGATACTGGAAATTTAAGAAGCAGTATTAGTTCTAAAGCGGAACTAGAAAAGGTTGTTATTGGTACATCCGCTGACTATGGCATATACGTCGAGAAGGGCACAGGAGTCTATGCGGTTGATGGTGACGGGAGGAAAACTCCATGGATGTACCGTGACCCAAAAACGGGGAAAATGGTTAAAACGCAAGGGCAACATGCTCAACCATTCCTTAGACCTGCAGCGGAGAATAATAAACCGATGATTACGCAAGCTGCAACACGAACCTATTCGTCATTAATGAGGTAGATACCATGAATGACTTTATAAATACATTACACAGTGAATTGAAAAAGATTCATAAAGACACGTACTATGAAATCGCGAAAACAACGGCTGAAATGCCTTATCTGGTGTATACAGTTAACGATGATAAAGAACCATGGGGACGGAAGAATATCATGCTTACAATTGATATTTACGGTACTTCTGCTCATCTTAGTAAAATAGATGAACTGATTATGAAACTAGAAAACAATCTTCATAGAAAAAGATTAAGCAGCGCTGAATTTGGTGCTGCTATTTCTTATCTTTCAAGTCAGAAAGTACCTGATCCAGACCCGAATATTAGACGCAAAGAAGTGCGATTCATTTTACGAACTTATTTTAAACAATAGAAAGGGTTGATTATATGGCAGCTCCACAACCAAAACCAGAGAATGTCCTATTCGGAGATTGGGGTGCATTTTTCTTTAATTATGGAGAAAAAGACGAACTTCCTGTAGGCGCTACACAAGGCGGTGGCTCATTTAAATACGAACCAGAGTTTAAAGAGATTGAATATGATGGTTCTCCAGGTGACACTATGGGGATGAAACGTATTACAAAATCAAAAACTCAAATTAGTTTTAAGACACTTGAATTTTTGGATAAAGAAAAAATCAAAAATTTTATTGCGGGTTTAAAAGTATCAGAAGAGACTGTTACAAAAGACGGGAAAACAATTAAGTACGACGTGATTGAAGCTACAGAACGTCTAACAAAAGATAGCTATCTTAAAAACGTAGCATGGGTTGGCGAAACTTTAGGTGGAGATATCGTTGAAATTATCGTATATAACGCATTATCTGACGGTTCATTAGAGCTAGGATTTGAAAACGAAAGTGAAGTTGTTCCAGAAGTGACATTCACAGGACATCGTGATCCAGAAAACATTCGAAAAGTACCATGGAAAAAACGTATTTTAACAGCAACAGACAGAATTAATACCAGCAGGTTAAAGAGTAGGGAAAATCCCTGCTCTTTTTATTTTAAGGAGGAATAAATGTGACTATTGCAATTCAAGAAAAAGAATACAAAGTGAGACAAATTCATGGCGGAGATTTATTTTCTGTAGTTCGTATTTTGAAGAAATCGAAATTTAAGGTTGATATTAACTTACTTAAAGATTTAATGACGGGCGTACGAAATAAAGAAGGCGCAACACAAGCTGATGTATTAGCTGCACAAGAGACTTTTGGGTACGACATTATCATGAAGTTTATTTTCGGATTAGAAGAAGCGGAACAAGAATTCTTTGAATTTGTAGCTGGACTTTTAGTTCATGAAGATGAAAATGATAAAAAAACATCTCCAGATTGGGAAACAATACGAACTTTAAATTTAGAAGAGTTAGTTAAGTTGTTTACTGCAATTAAAGATTCAGAAGTTGGATTGGTTAAGCTTTTTTCCAATGCGGTGAACTTGATGAAATAGACTTCATCGATACGTTAGCTTCTCGCTATCCAAATATGGAGTACATAAAGAGTTTGGATGCAGAAATAGTTATTAATTTGTATCTCACCGCAAAGAAAAAAGAGATGGACCGCATGTTATGGGAAGAATGGTGCGCCTTACAACCGTACTGTAATGAAACATTCCCTCAATTTAAACATAAGCGCGAAAATCCAACGCAAGAACAGGTAAAACAATACAACGATTCAATCGAACAAACACCGAAACAGAAACTCACAAAAGAAGAAGTGTTTGCTCGTGTTGCAAAAATCCGCGGAAAGGCGGGTGAATAAATGGAATTATTTAAGATGTTTGGGTCAATTTTCTTAAAGGATGATCAGTTACAAAGAGGATTGGCTAATGCAGAAAGAAGCGGGCAAAGGACCACAGGTATCTTAGGTCGTGGATTTGGTCAAGTTGGTGCTGCGGCAGCTGGTTTAGGTTCTTCTGTTGGTGGAGCTGCTATAGCTATGGGCGGATTAGTCGGCATCGCTGTCGGTGTCGGTGCCGCAGTTGCTGGTGTAGTTCATGTTGGTTCTGAGTACACAAAACAAATGTCAAAGGTAGAAGCTCTTTCGCGTTCGAACGGACTACAAATGGCTGAGCTTGGGGCTAACGCTCGTAAACTTGGTGCTGATACCAGATGGTCTGCTACCAACGTAGCCGAGGCCTATGAATATATGGCTCTCGCAGGTTGGGATTCTAACCAAATGATTGCAGCTAGTAAACCACTACTTGATTTAGCAACTGCTGGTGCATTAGACCTTGCAAAGGCTTCTGATATCGTAACAGATACAATGACACCATTCGGAATGAAGGCTTCTGAAGCAGGAAGAGCGGCCGATGTATTCGCGTTAGCCCAAGCGACTGCCAACTTAAATGTTGAACAACTCGGCGAGACCATGAAATACGCAGCTCCTGTAGCTGCTACATTCGGTTTAAACATCGAACAAACGGCAGCAATTGCTCAAATATTTGCAAATAACGGTATCAAAGCTTCTATGGCTGGTACTGCATTACGTGCCGGATTATCTCGTTTAGCTGCCCCGCCGAAAGAAGCAGCTAAATCATTATCAGCATTAAATGTAACTGTAAAGGATTCACAAGGTAATTTAAAACCAATGAATGAAATTATCGGTCAATTACACGATGGGTTCGGGAAGTTAACTGACGCTCAACAAATCGCTGCTGCAAAAGCAATCTTCGGTGAAGAAGCGTATGCAGGATGGATTCAAGTTATTAAAGGTGGTAAACCTGCCTTTGATGATATGGTAAATACCCTCGAAACTGCTGAAGGCTCTGCAAAGGTTATGGCTGAAACAATGGCAAATAACTTATCAGGTGCAGTTGATGGCGTTAAATCACAATTAGAAAATTTAGGACTTGTTGTTTTCTCGCATGTTGAACCAGCACTTGTTGCAATGACAAACGGAACAAATAGTGCTGTTAAATCTCTTACTGACTGGCTTGATCCATCTGGTAGAGCTGTTGAAGCAGCTAAGCTAATGCAACAAACTGATCAGCAGTTAGCTCAATCTAAAGCCATTCTTGATATGAATCTCAAAAAAGGGAAGATAACGCAAGAAGAGTATAATGAAAAACTTGCTTTATCTAAGAAGCACGCTGAAGATATGATGAATGCCGATGGTATGTTAGCTCAGAAAAAAGAAGAGTTAAAAATGAAGGTCGAGGAAGGGACCATGACTCAAGAAGAAGCCAATAAAATCCTCGACCAATCTGAAGTTGAATACCAGAAACTTCAACAGGGTATTGAGCAAACTCGCCAACGTCAAGAAGCGATGAATAAAGTATTCGAACCACTTCGTGATGCAATTGGAATCATCCAACAAGTTGGCGCTGCTATCGAGCAATTCTGGATTGCTGCAACTGGGGATAGGAATGCGCTAGTTGAAGGTTATGACATCCTTACTAAACTAGGGTTTTCAGCTAATGCAATTCAGTTTATACAAGAAACTACAGCGGCAGTGCAATATGGTGTAGAAACTATGAAAGCTCTCGTATCTGGTGATTGGGGAGCTGCTAGTAATTTATTGGATAAGTTAGGGTTTTCTCCAGAACAAAAAGTGGATATTATCATGTTCGTTCAGGATGTACATGCCCAATTAAGTAGTTTTATAGAAAATGTACAATCTCTAATCTCAGCTGCTGCTCCTGTAATTATGGGAATAATCGGGGCTACTTGGGATTTTATTAAAGGTGTATTCAATACAATAGCTCCTTACTTAATGCCTTTATTAACAGATGTGATGTCATTTGTGAACGGGATTATAGCAAAGATTGCGGCGTTTTGGAAAGAAAACGGGGATCAGATTGTCCAAGCTGTAAAAAATGCATTTGATCTTATAAAAGGCATTATTGAATTTGTAATGCCTGTTGTTCTATTCATTATTGAAGATGTATGGGGAAACATAAAAGGCGTTATAAATGGGGCCTTAGATATCATCTTAGGGACAATTAAACTATTTTCTTCCTTGCTGACTGGTGATTGGACCGGCGTATGGGATGCCATTAAACAGATTTTATCAGGAGCATGGGAATTCATTTGGAATTTCATTCAAATATGGGGTGTTGGAAAGGTACTTGGCATCATTGGCAAAATAGGCAGCAAAATGAAAGGGCTGTTTGGAGAAGCTTGGGATGGTGTAAAGAAGGTATTCTCTGACATGTTCGAGGGTATTTTTAAAAGCTCAGGAGACACCCTTACAGTGATAAAAGAAGTATTCGGAAAAGTGAAAGATGCAATCGCAACCCCATTTAAAAATGCTTGGGAAGGTGTTATGGAGTGGATTGATAAAATCAAAACAGGCGTTAAGAACATGTTTAGTGGTGTTCATATTCCTGTTCCGAAGATTAATATAAACGGATCATTAAACCCAGCGCGTTGGGCTGATGAAGGTTTGCCATCTTTCGACGTCAAATGGGCAGCGAATGGCGCTTTAATTAAACCGGGTAATCCGACATTGATTGGTGTTGGTGATGCAAGAGGATATGATGAAACAGTTTTACCGCTTCGCAAACAAACATTCGACGCGATTGCTAACGGAATAATGGGGTCTCTACCATTAACTCAACAAGCTGGAGCACAACAATATGCATCACAAGGTCCAACTATTTTGCAAGTTAATTTAAACGGCAGAGAAATAGCAAAGGAAATCTACTCAGATGTTAGTAAGTTTCAAGAAAGCGAGAAAGAAAGATTGAAAGTATTTTAGGTAGGTGATGATATGACTGGAATCAGTTTCTTTAGTTTTAACGGGAAAAGAAATTCAAATGTAATCCCATTGCAGGGTAAAAAACGCCCTGCATGGGCTCCTTTGGAACGTACATTCCTTGAAGTCCCTCACTATCCAGGTGGGCGTTTGATAAGAACACAAACAAAAATGAGAAAAATAATTATACCGGTTGCATTATTTTATGAATCTATGGAAGAGGCTGAAAAGTTAAAGGAAGAAATAGCTAATTGGCTTATTACAGATCAACCTCAAGAACTGATCTTTGATGATGAAAAAGATCGCACGTATTTGGCCCTTATTGATGAATCGTTTGACCCACAGCAATTAGTGAATTTAGGAGAAGGAGTCCTTACTTTTGTTTGTGAAATGCCATATAAGTTAGGACCTACTAAAACGGTAGAATTTGAAATGGATGGACGTGGGTTAATAGCAAATGTTCAAAATAAAGGTACTGTTCATTCTAATCCTATAATTGAGATTGAAATTACGAAACCGAACACTTTTTTAGATGTATGGTTTGGTGGGGTATCTTTAAGTGATCGAGATTATTTTCGTATTGGGATGCCGCTAAAAACTGTGGAAAAGCCTGTAGAAAGGAATCAAAGGCTTATATGGGATGAAATGGCCACTACGGTCGGATGGAGTAAAGTCAGCTCAATGGAAGATGGGGAACCGGTTGGTGAAATGAAATCAGATAAATATCAATTTTATTGTTCTGATTTTGGAACGGGAAAAGGATGGCACGGTGCAGCTGTTAAAAAAAGTATCCCTGGTGGCCCAGTAGAAGATTTTATCATGCAAGCTTACGTTACTTGTAAGAGCAAGAAAATCAATGAAATGGGACGAGTTGAGATAGCGATACTCGATGAAAACAGTAAAGTTCTTTCAAAAATTGCCATGAACGATCTCTATTGGCAAGCCGAACAAAATTTTGGAACGATGGTTATTGGATACGATAACAAACCAGGAAAAACAGGTTTAATTTATGAGAGTGGTGATTATCCAAATACATGGAATCAGTATTATGGTAGGTTGTGGATTGCTAGGACCGGAAATGTATGGGAGGCTTATATTTCAAAATTTCTTCCTGGAACAGAAAAAGATGGTTCAGAACGCTTTGCGAGATGGACTGATAAAGACAATAAGCATATGGAAAAAGCAGCTCAAATCCAGATTAGTATCATGCAGTGGCAAGATGTACCACCAGTAGAAGCGATGACAGTTTCTGATTTGAAATTTTGGAAAGTAAATTTAAATAATCAAAATACACCACCTTATATATTCGATGTTGGTGATAAAGTAGTGATCGATACAGAGAACACTCACGTCAGTATTGAAGGGAAAAACGCGATTAACATAAAAGAGTTTTTCAGTAATTTTCCTGTTATTAATAAAGGTGCTAATATAATCGAAATTATGCCATCTGATATTGGAACAGCAAAGGTTACATATAGGGAGCGTTTTAGATGAGAACACCAAGTGGATTACTTCATGTTGTTGATTTTAAAACAGATCAAATTATATCAGCTATTCAACCAAAAGATTACTGGGCTGATAACCGTCATTGGGAAATCAAAAATAACATTGATATATTTGATTTTACAACTTTTGACGGCACTCCACATGCAATTACATTACAACAGCAGAACTTGGTTTTAAAGGAAGTACGAGATGGTCGCATTGTTCCGTATGTTATTAACAATGAAGTAGAAAAAGATTCAAATGATAGATCTTTAACTGTACACTCGTCTGGTGCTTGGGTTCAAATAGCGAAAGATGGGATTATTAAACCTCAACGTATAGAGAGCGAAACAGTTAATACGTTTATTGATATCGCTCTTGCCGATTCAAAATGGCAACGTGGAATAACGGATTATTCTTCATTCCACACTATGACTATCGACGAATTTATTGATCCTCTCACTTTTTTAAAGAAAATTGCTTCTTTGTTTGAGTTAGAAATCCAATATCGCGTCGAAGTAATGGGTTCCAAGATTACCGGCTGGTACGTAGATATGATAAAGAAGCGAGGGCGAGAAACTGGCAAGGAAGTAACTCTAGGAAAAGATTTAGTTGAGGTTAGAAGAATTGAACATTCTAGAGATATTTGCACAGCACTTGTCGGATTTGTACGAGGTGAAGGTGACAAACTTATCACGGTGGAGAGCATAAATAAAGGACTACCTTACATCGTCGATAATGACGCATTTCAGCGATGGAATGCGCATGGTAAACATAAATTTGGTTTCTACACTCCAGAAACAGAAGATCAAAATATGACACCAGAGCGGCTTATGACTCTCATGAAAACAGAATTAAGGAAACGAGTCAATACTTCCGTTTCTTATGTAGTAGAAGCACAATCGATTGGACGTATTTTCGGACTAGCACATGAACTAATTAACGAGGGTGATACAATCCGAATCAAAGATACAGGCTTCACTCCTAAGTTATACCTAGAAGCACGTGTAATTGCTGGTGATGAATCTTTTACGGATCCTACACAGGATAAATATGTGTTTGGTGATTATCGTGAACTTACTGATCCGAACGAGGAATTAAAAAAGATTTACAATCGAATCCTTAGTAAATTCGGTGAGAAACAAGAAATACTGGATCAGTTAGATAAATTAGTGAAAGATGCAAATGAAACAGCTAGTGATGCTAAGAAAGAATCCGAAGCAGCGAAAACATTGGCTGAAAAAGTACAAGAGAATCTTAAAAATAACACGGTAGACATCATTGAAGCAAAGAATCCACCGACAACAGGGCTTAGACCTTATAAGACACTTTGGCGTGATATTAGCAATGGAAAGCCTGGTATTTTGAAAATATGGACAGGCGCAGCTTGGGAATCGGTCGTACCTGATGTTGATTCAGTTAAGAAAGAAACGTTGGAACAGGTGACAAAAGATATTAATGCTAGTGCGGAAAAGCTAGATGCTAGAGTTAAAGAAGCTGAAACGAAAGCAGACAATCTACAAAAAGACTTCAATGCTGTTAAAGGAGAACAAGAAAGAGTCAGTCAGGTAACTAAGGCGCTTGAAGAAAGTGACGAGGCAACTAAAGAAACAATCACACGTATACAAGGTACTCAAGAAGATATGAACAAAACAATCGTTGAGACTACAAAAGGCGTTGAAGGGCTACAAAGTACTGTATCCGATATTAAAAAAGATCAAAACGGTATTACAGATCGTGTAGTAAAAACAGAACAAAACATTAACGGTATTTCCAGTTCCATTGAACAAATCAACAAAACGTCATCACAAACAATTCAAAAGTTAAATAAAGTTGAAGAAGATGCAAATGGAACAAAGCAAACCATCGAACGAATCGAAAAGAATGTAAATAACCTTGATGATGATGTTATCAACCTTGTAAGAGGAACTAAGACGTTAACAACTAACGAAGAATTATCTTTAAAAGGTGCTCGCCTATCTGTTATTAAGGACACGTACAATGGGAATGCTATCGCGCAAACTGATACAGAATGGCAAGGTATAGCCGTTAAACCCAGTGAATTAATCAAGCGAGGGAAAATAAAAATTGGTGATACTGTAACATTTTCTGTAACAGCTAGAATGATAGGTGGGGAATCTACACAAGTATTCTTTCCTAACAGTGCTGGTAAAACAACAGTTAATGGAGAATGGAAAAGAGTTTCGGTAACAATTCCAGTCGGATCTGATGCCGCTGATCCAAATGTTGTATATAGATTCGAAGCTGAATCAATACCTAAAGGCGCTTTATACCAACAAACTTCACCTATGCTATCGTTAACTAAAAAAGTTTATCCGTGGAGACCTGCACCTGAAGACCAGGCAGACAGTAACGAATTTATCAAAGTTACAACTGAAATTAAAGCAGAAGCTGGGAAAATCTCGACAAAGTTAGAACAGGTTGAGGCTCGTACTGTAGGCGTTGAAAACTGGCTAATCAATACAGGCCCAAACGAAAGACCTCAAACAATCGGGATGATTGGTGGCGCGGTGTTGAATAAAGTTACATCATTTGTTCAGCCTGGCGAATACGTAGCGATTGAATGTCAAGATCATACAGACGCCTTTTATCAATTCCATCTAGATAATACTAAGATAGGAGACTTTGAAAAAGGGAAAGATATAACAATATCTTTAGACATTCAAAATGATGTGCTTTTAGATTTTATTTTATTCCAATACATCAACGGATCGTGGAGTGAGTCAGTACAAAAGCCTGTGCCAGCTAAAGACTGGCGTCGTGAGTCATGGACGTTTAAAATCGATGTTCGTGCTACTGGTTGGGGATTTAGAATTCGTTTTGCTAGAAATGAAGCATCTAAAGGGAAAAGGTTTCGTTTCAAGAAAGCTAAACTAGAAAAGGGTTCTGTTCCAACAGACTTCAGCAAGTCAACATATGAATTAGAGCAAAGTGTGGATGGTGTAAAATCTACTGTAACTAAGGTGCAGGATAACCAAGCCGGATTTGATAAGCGTGTTGCTACTGTAGAAAAAGATGCAACTACCATTAAACAAAATGTCTCTTTCATACAAAATACGCAGACAGAACAAGGAAGACAATTACAAGAGGCGAAAGCTGGTTGGGAAAATACTGCGAAAGCACTTGAAGGTAAAGTGGAGCTTAAACAAGTAGAGGATTATGTTGCTGGATTTAAGATACCTGAGTTGAAGCAAACAGTTAATAAAAATAATCAAGATTTATTGGGCGAATTAGCTAACAAACTTGCAACTGAGCAATTTAATCAAAAAATGACTTTGATTGATAACCGCTTTACTATCAATGAACAGGGTATCAATGCTTCGGCTAAAAAGACAGAGGTATATACAAAAGAACAAGCAAATGGGCAATTTGCCACATCATCTTATGTAAGAGATATGGAAACCCGTCTTCAGTTAACTGAAAAGGGTGTTAGTATATCAGTAAAAGAAAATGATGTAATCGCAGCATTCAATATGAGTAAAGAAAACATTACTTTGAATGCGAACAGAATTAACTTAGTAGGTTTTATTACAGCAAATCATATCAAAGGAAAAGTTTTAGAAGGAGTAACACTTAAAACGAGTGGAAACAGATTTGTTGAAATAAATAAACAAGACATGAAGATTTTTGATTTAGATAAGCCACGTGGTTATATAGGATTTATGGAAACAAATGATGGAAGTATTCAACCTTCATTAGTCCTTGGTTCTGATAATAGAAAATACGCTGGTACAGGATCATTTTATATTTATCAAGTCATGCCGCGAAGTAATGGAGTCGATCAACCTTCTAAAGCATATGCAAAATTTGGGATTTCTAAAGGAGAAAATGCAGAAGGAACTAATATTTGGTCAAACTATATTCAAATGCATAATGACGGTGGACATCTGAGCGTATATTCAGATGGACAATTTCGTTTTCAAAACTTGAATAATATTATTTTTGAATCTGAAGGATGGGCTCCAGGATATGGTTACTTCTCTGTAACTACAACTGAGCCGCATATTTTTACAAATAACGCGGGGCAGTTTACTTTCAAAAGAAAAGGCAGTGACTATAAAATACATTTCATAAACGGCGCCACCGATCATGATTTAATCATGGGTAATGCAATGATAAGATCAAGTTTTGTACAAGGTTATAACAACGGATTACAGATTAAAGATATGATGGGCCAAGGATGGAAAGATATAGAATTAAGAACACTGCGAGCTAAAGAAAATATATCTGCTACAGGACGTATGTGGGCGCAAGAATTTATCCCTAATTCTTCTCGTACGCTTAAAACGGACATAGAAGACCTTCCATTCTCTGCTTTAGATAAAATCAACTCTGTAAACATCAAACAGTATCACTTTATAAGAGATGTTGAACGCTTCGAGTCAGGGGAATCTATTACACTACCAATTAATTACGGTATGATTGCGGAGGACTCTGACGATGTATTCACCACACCACAAAAAGACGCTGTAACACTTTATAGCTCGGTTGCAATTTCTATTCAAGCAATACAAGAAGTTGACTTTAAAGTTAAAAATCTTCAATTTGACCACGGTATGTGGAAGCAGGAAGTTGACACTCTTAAAGAACAACTTGAAGCAGAAAAACTTGAGAAAGTTTCAATGAAAGCTGAAATTGATGAATTAAAGGTATTAGTACAACAATTAATAAATGAGAAACCAGAGCAGCCATAAGCTGTTTTTTATTTTGCGCAAAGTACGGCTTTGAATAAATTCAAATCATAGATCAAGAGGGGCGATATCGCTTCTCTTTATTTTGAGGAGATGATTAGTGTGAAACGAATAGTAGACCAAGCAATTTACGAAAAGCATGTTAGCCAAGGAAATAAAAACCTAGTCAAAGATTTTCTGATTGAAAAGAAAGCACAAGGAAAAGCGGCAAGCACTTTAAAGCAATACGGTTGGGATTTACGAATTATTTTGTTTCTAATACATCAACACTTCGGAAATAAAAATCTTATTGATTTAACGCGTAAAGATATTCGAAATTTATCTATTATTTTTCAAGATATGAGGATGTCTAATGCTCGTGTGAACGGATTAATGAGTGCATTAAGGTCCGCGTTAGAGTTTTGTGCGGATGATGATGACTATGATTATGAATTTAATGTAGGTTCACGGGTACGTGGTTTACCTAAGAATCCAGTTAGAGAAATCACTTTTATAACAGAAGAACAAATTGAGTGGTTAATCGATGAGCTAATAGCACAAGAAAGATATATGTTAGCAACGTATTTAGCACTTTCTTATTACAGTGCAGCTAGAAAGAATGAGGTATACCAGGTTCAAAAAGAAGGGCTGACAGAACAATATTATACAAATGTGGTACGAGGAAAACGGGGTAAGAAGTTTAGATTATATTACAATCACCGGGTGCAGAAATGCATTCGTTTATATATAAATCAGCGAGGTAAGGATACTATTCCAGATTTGTTTGTGCGTGTGTATAAGAATGGTGAGAGAAAGAGATTGAACAAGAGTGTATTTAATTATTGGTGCGATATATTTGCTAAGATGCTGAACAAAAAGGAAGGGAAGGAATTTAAAATGAATCCTCACTGTTTCCGCCATAGCAGATTAGATAATTTAAAAGTACAAGGTGTTCCACTTGAAAAATTAAAATCACTCGCTAATCATTCTGATATTTCAACGACTGAATCTTATCTGAAGGATAGAAGTGAAGAAGATATTGCAGAGATATTTGGAATGGACCCAAGTTATTTCGCAGCATAAAAGGAGGCTGAATAAATGTCAGAACAAAAAAATGATGACTTTAAAGAATTATTAGTTGGATTAACCAGAGTGGAAACCAAACTAGATACACTTGGTAATGTTAAGGATGTTGCAATTGAAGCGCAGCAGTCAGCGAAAAGTGCTCATTTAAGAATTGATCGATTAGATAAGTTAGTGTTTTGGATTGGTACTACAGTAGTTGGGGCTATTATCACCGGTGGGATAATGGCTCTTTTTAAATTCGCAGGGAAGTGATCGTATATACGGTCACTTTTTTTATTTGGAGGAGGTGAGAGTATGAGGAACTTTGATGCAGCTTCAATTAGTCGCTATGTCGTATTAGTGATTGCTGTGATTAATAGTGTCTTAAATCTTGTGGGATACCAAACGATTGATGACAAAATGACAAATGATTTAGTTGCTGTAATTACAGGAGCATTCACTTTGTATATGGCGTGGAAGAACAACTATTTGAGCAACAAAGGATTACAACAAAAAAATGTATTAGAAAAAAATGACTTACACTAAAAGGAGATGTTTAATAATGGAAATCAGAAAAAATTTAGTTGATGCAAGCAAATATGGTACTAAGTGCCCTTATACAATGAATCCAGAATTCATTACTGTCCACAATACTTATAACGATGCTACAGCAAATAACGAAGTGGCTTATATGATTCGTAATGATAACCAAGTATCGTTTCATATTGCGGTAGACGATAAAGAAGCTGTACAAGGTATTCCTTTAGAGCGTAACGCTTGGCATTGCGGTGATGGTGGCGGTAACGGAAATCGTAAATCTATTGGAGTTGAAATCTGTTACTCTCTAAGTGGTGGAGATCGATATTATAAAGCGGAGGATAATGCAGCTATCGTCGTAGCTGGGCTCATGAAACAGTACAATATTCCAATTAGTAAAGTTCGCACACATCAATCATGGAGTGGAAAGTATTGTCCTCATCGTATGTTAGCAGAAGGACGTTGGAATAGTTTTATTGAAAGAGTCCAAAATGCATATAACGGTGGAGGTAGTCCAGTAATGCCAACTCCTATTCCACCTTCAAACGATGGTACAAAAGTTGCTTACATTAATGGCGATAACGTGAATTTACGAAAAGGACCTGGAACTGGATATGCAGTTATTCGTAAGTTAGGTAAAGGAGAATGCTACCAAGTATGGGGTGAGTCAAATGGTTGGCTAAACTTGGGTGGCGATCAGTGGGTATATAATGATTCATCATATATTCGTTATACAGGAGAAAATGCACCAGCTCCTTCTAAACCTTCAAATGATGGCATTGGTGTAGTAACTATTACAGCTGATGTATTACGTGTTCGTACTGGTCCAGGAACTAACTATGGTGTCGTAAAAAATGTGTACCAAAGTGAAAGATATCAATCTTGGGGATATAGAGACGGTTGGTATAATGTTGGCGGCGACCAATGGGTTTCTGGTGAATATGTGAAGTTTGAAAAATAAAACATACTATGTAACAGCAAGTGAAGCCTATGTGTATGTAAAGTAAGTTAAAACAAATGGTGGCGTAGTCCCATTAGTAGTTCATGGAGCATTTATTTTATTCCGAGCTGGAATGGCAGCCAGTATCTATGAGCAAGAAAAATATAGAAAAAAATAAAAAAGGGTACGTTAATCAAATAACGTATCCTTTTTCTTATAAAATACGAGGTATGTATAGCAATGACCCAATACAATGCTTAAATATATTCATACTTTGTGAGTGACCCCCAAAAAAGGAAGCGTTTCCGTACCCCTTTAAAATATACCATTTCCGTCATAATCTCCTGTGATTTCCAATTCTGCTTCATGTACAGCTTGATCATCTTCAGGATTTTCTTCATCTACATACTTTCTACACTTTGCGTATAACCAAATATTCATAGGACGGTTATTTACAACCTCAAGTTCATCAAAATCAAAGTCTGCATGCCTATCTAAATAATCTTCAATGATTTTCTGTAAATCTTCTTCGTTAATCTCTATTTTTCGTTCTACAAATCCTTCTTTGCTATAATATTTGACCGGATATACATCACGCATCGTTTATCTCCTCCTATTTATCTTTATACAAAGGCGGAGCACACCTTATGAGTAGTAAGGATGTGCTACATTCAGAAAGTGTGCGATTTAGGTAATTCTACTTGGCTTGTTGAACAAATAAGAACCGCAAATCCATCATAACATACAGTAGGAAAACGAACATTCCCCCTTTTTTTGAGGGGACTTTTGTTAGGCCATCCTAACAAAAATAAAGAGATGAATTATATTAATTATGATAGTAAAATATGTACGCTGAAGTTGGGGTCCAAACTCTTACTTTTTTGCTCATTTATAACCTGTATTTAAGGGGTTTTAATTTTTAAAAATTTGTTAGGACGGACTGACACTTTTACCCTAACATTTTTTTATAGTAAAAAAATGTCCAAAAACAAAATAATTACTTCTAATAATAAATAGCCCCGTTTTTAACGGAGCTACATCCAAAAGTCATCATAATGTACATCTTTGTTAGTTAATTTCTTCAATGCTTTTATAATCTTTTGTGCATTTTTCATGGTTGGCGAAAATTTATCTCCTTGGCATACACGACTAATAGTCGATTTACTTACCCCGCTTCTTTCCGCTAATTCCTGTTGAGTAATTTTGTTTTTCTCCAGAAAATTGGAGAGCTTCGATTTTCTCCCTTTACCAGAAATAAGCCATCCCATTTTATCACTCCTGTTTTAAATTCTTAGTACAAGAGTGGTCAAAGATTTCATTTTTTAAACATCTCAAAAATAGGAAATTTAAACACTATGAAAATCTTCGCTTCAACAAAGATAGTTTCTTCCCTGGTTCTTCAGCATAAAACCGCATGTAGTCACACATCAGAATATTGATTAATTTTTCAGCTGTAAAACCGTGCATAGGGAAACTATGAGCCATATCCGAAAAAAACACTTCAATTCGTCTTAATATCCGTCTATCAATTTTTACAGAAATTGTACCGTATCGATCGTCATTTTCATTAAACTCCAAATTAAAATCCGTATAATGTTTCTTGCTCTCTAGGATTTGATACAGCTGCTCCATACTATTTTTAGAGCGTATATGTTCAAGAAAGTCCTCAACAAGTATCTCAGCTAGATCACTAGCATTACACTCGTAATCTTCCTCTTCCATATCTTCGATAATAATATTCATTCGAAATAAGTAAATTTTGAGCATCTTCACTTCAAAACGGTACTTCTCTTTTAACTTCCATTCAATTTTCGTTCGCTCCCACCAATTACTAGCACTCATAAGCTGTATTTCTTTCGTCATAACGTCGTATTTACTATACATGCGCTCACTCCCTACATGGTGCGTAATGCAAAGCATAAAATACGTGTTGCAGCTGCTCTTTGCGAAACTCCCCATTCAATCGCTAATTGGACAAGCTTAGAGTGCGCTCCTTGCTCCAATTTTGCGTGAATGTACTTTTTGGTGTCCTTATATTCATACGCATGTATTTCACTAATATAATCAATTCCGAGATGTTCTGTGATCAATTTAGACATGTATTGTGTAGTAGTTATATTTTGTTGGAACGCTGAAGATCTTATTAATTGTCTTTGTATTTCATTTACGGGGATTTTTACATCTTTCTTTTTGTCAGAACGAGTTTTACGAGGTTGTTGATTTGTTATTGTAGTAGATTTTCTAGAAAAACTAAACATAGGGTTAACATTGCTCATGATGCTCTCCCCTTTCAAATTCAACCTCCTCCCCCCTCTGTATTCTCAGGGACATAATTCCAACATGCTATCGTTCCTGCTGTTTTTGAGAGGAGGGAGGAAGGAGTAAAATTTTTCTTACATAAAGCTTTTATCTAAATTAGCTAGTAAATCCATAGCATTATCAACGACTTCTTCAGAAGGCTTTTCATCTACTCCTGCATCATTCTGTATGCCATGAGTATTTATATTGATTAGTAACTTCTTAACTAATTGAAGTGGATCTTCTTCTCCTGCAACTTCAGCAAGTACCTGGTACATTTCTAATCTCTTTTTAATTTGTTTATTTACATACCCTTTTTGTCCTTTACCTTGTTCCTCTAATCGAGTTACGAAGTTATACAGAACCTTGTCATTGTTTGGATTTAGCTCAATTTGAAGCTTTTTCTTTTGTAAGTTTGTCAAAGACATCACATCCTAAATAGTAGTATCCTAATAGGTTAGCTTCTTGACCGTTTTCTAGAACCGCAAATGTTGGGAATTGCTCTTTTTTCTTCTCAATACGCTTTTTATGAAGAGCAGCCATTCCACCAGTCCAGACGATTTTATCGTATACAGCTAAGTTGAACTTTTGAGAAACTTCACGTAATGCTGCATCAAAATGACGTTGTAACTCTTCATCAACCTTCTCAGCTACGTCTTTATGAGTGTATAAATCGTATAGAGAGCCGTTGTACTTATAGCCATTCTCAAGAATATAGTGCATGTTCGACACGCTTAAATCAGGTGTTTCACCAATGTTATCGCGAACGATTTGTTCAATAGCCATAAATGCTTTCTCACAGCCTAATTCAGTTCCTAAACGATCAATAACAGCATTACCAGACATATCAGTAACATCAAATGTGCCAAACCCACCATCGATAATAAGAATACGATCTTCTTTATTAATAATTTCTTTCTTCACTAAGTAATACTGAGTGCCGACGGGTTGCGGAATAACTAAGCATTGTTTCACTTTAATTGTGATTAACTGGCCATTTACTTTTACTGCTGTTTCTTCCATAGCTACTTTTTGAATCGATTCACGTTGATTACCAAAGTGTGATACTGGAAGACCTGTAACAAGTAACGGAATTGTAACGTTCTTTTTAAAGTCTTTTGCAATGAATCCAAATAATTGCTTCTTAAATGTTGGATCCTCATAGCGCTTCGCTTTATTCTCGCCAAGGGCACGGATTAATGGTAGTTTGGATTTTCTAGCTTCTTCTCCTATGTAGTATGGGAAGTCAGTGTTTGTTAGTTCAATTTTCGTGAAACTAGCTTCATTGTAGTAGTCGTCTACAGGAGCCAACACAGATAATTCTGTAATAACATCTGCCTCTAGTGATTTATTTTTCTTTGAAGCGCGTTTTGTAAAGCCATTTCCTAAGTCAATCGCGTATGGATTTCCTAATAACATATACATTCCCCTTTCATAACCATTGATTAATCATTGGTATTTTGATTCTAACAGATATTTACGCTAGGTTTCAATAAAATATGCCAAAAACAACAAAATACAATTGATTAACCATTGGTTTGTACTTTTTGCGAGGTCGTTAGTCTTCGCAATGGCTTCGCTAAATTTATAAAATGCGTGTAGAAAGGTAGGGAAGCCATAAGCTTGTCCTCCCTAATATTCCTTAAAATCCCCTATATACTGAGTTTTAGAAGATATAAAAATAGTACGGTGTGTGAAATTTCACACTCTCATTAATTCCCTAGATCCTAGATCAAGCGAATTAAATTTATCTAAGGATTCTACAGCTCCAACAAATTCTAAAATCTTGGGTATTTCAAATTTAGATTGAAAATAAACTGTCTTTGCTCTTGGAACCTTTTGATCACTTTGCAATTTTTTAAATCCAACATTTAATTCATTGTTGAGGACCCGACCAATATTGTTTAATACATCAACTGATCCATGAATTCGTAATCGTGGACGGACTATCATTCTACCTTTTCTTTTTTCTCGAATTGTTCCTAAATCGTGTAATAATAGAATAAAAGTCTTTACGAACACTAGTTCATTAAAATCGCCTATCGGAAAAGAACGCTCCTCTTTAGTAACTTGGGACCATCCCATTTCAACTAGCATGTTCACTAAAGGGTGATTTAAACATACTGCTCCTTCCCAATAAGGTTCATCGCCTCCATATTCGCAATATCTTATAGACCAACTTCTTTCAACCAACTCTGAAAAACGAGCAACAATCCATTTTCTTTGACTTCTTATTGAGAAACTGTCATTTCGTTTGGAACCGTATCTCCATGCGATAGCTAATACTTCTGCAAATTCATCTGTTGTAACAAAGTGATCAAATCGTAATTGTTCTTCTTCAGTAAATTTGAACTTTCTCGGCATACGTATTCATCCCCTATATGACATTAATCTTTTTTGTATTTCTTTAATACGTCTTCTAAACGTTTACGCTCTTCTTCAGAAGCTTGTCCATTGTCTTCCATAGTTGATGATCCAGTATCTTCCTCGCCAACCCATTCTGGAACCATTTCTTTACGTACAGTTTTCTTTTTAGGAGTATAGCTGCCCTTAGTTTTATTTTGATTTTTCTTATTACGATGTTTTTCTTCGTATTTTTGAATATCTTCTAATGTCTCGCAATTATCAGCATTCCAATTAGCGATAGTTTTCTTTATGTATGCAATAGGTTTATCTGCTTCTCCATCAATAGCACGTTTAATTGATTCGAATACTAATACTGCATTTTCTTCTTCACACATTTTAGTTAATTCAATTTTTGCGTACTTAGTTGTTTTGAAATATTGATTATAAAAATTAATAATGAGATTAGGGATACTCTTACCTACATACTTACTAAAGTAATTAAAATCGTTCTGTATATTAAATACTTTTGTATACGCTAAAGATTCTTTAGTCACGTGACTTAAATTTCTTAAGTCACCGTTTTCGGATGAACCCCTATTTTCCTGGTGACTTAAGTTTTTTAAGTCACCAACTGGTTGTGGAGTTTTTTCTTCCTCTTTTTTTGCTTTCTCAGATGCTTTTTTCTCTTTTCGTTTTTTTCTTTCTTCCTCTTTTTTTGCCTTTTTCTTTTTTCGTAGATCCTCTATTTCAGCTTTATACATCCAATTATCAGTTGTTAATTCTGGTTCTAATACATACAAACGATTGGCGCCATCTTTTACAGGTTCTTCGTCCAATAAGCCCACATCATGAAGCTGCTTTTTAGCTTTGATAGCTATTGGCTCTGATACCATAAGCATATAACTTAGCTCAGTGTTATCAGCGATGCAATAAATATATCCTTCGTTATCCACGTATGTATCTTTACTTTGTGAAGTTTGAACAGATAGTTTGTAACGATCACGTAAAATAGAATATAAGACACGAGCATTGTTATCTAGCTTTCTATATTTTGGTTCATAGAATAAGTACTGAAACAATTGAAAATATAAATCTTTACTTGCTTTTTCACCATCAATACGACGGTCACGTTTGCTTTTTGACATAATAAAAAATCCTCCAATTTCCACCCCGCCCAAAAATGGGTATAGGAAAATAGAGGATTGTAGTTCACATTTTTTAAAGTATATGCTATCATAGACGTAGCGATACAACTTTAAATATGTTCATACAAACCTCGATCTCCAGTTTCCAATTTTCATCGGTTTAGTAGGCGGACAAACTTACATCAACCTTTGAAAATTTCGTCGGGGTTTTTCTATTTGTTTTTTTAATTTATATGAAAAATTTACATTTGCAATTTATATATCTACTCTTTTTATGATAGCAGAACTTTGTTGAAAAAAGAAGAGTAAAAGAGAAGACCGTCAAATAAATGACGGTCTTCTTTGTGGATAAGTAAGGATATCCACAAGTTGAATTTATTATTTCACACCTAAAGGTATTGATTTGAGTCTTTATATCGTAATGAAGCATTTATAAATTCCCTAAAGAAAAGACACCCTAAGGTGCCTTCCTTCGACTTGATAACCACTTTAATTTTAATAACGAGAGAGTTAATAGAATACTACCCAATTCCTATTTTACCATATTTATCTATATTATTCATTGAGAAATAATAAAAGCACTCTTTCGAGTGCTCATTTTATGCAGATGCAGAAGCCTTATCTTTACGGAAGATTCCCATTAATCCACCGATTAATAATAAAATACCTGGTAAGATATAGAATACGAAGATACAAATAAATCCTCCGATTGCTGCGATTGTCATCATGATACCGCCAGCTTTGGCTTTATTTCTCACGACTATAGATCCAACAATTCCTAAAATAGATAGACCTACCGCAGCCCAACCTAACCCGATAATAGAATCAGCTCCTTCAGCTTCAAATGCTGCTCCCATTCCACCTATCATTAAAGCTAAAACAGCACCTAATACTCCAAAAATACCACCAATAAGTCCTAATACAAATTCAGTTGTTCGTTTCAAAATAAACACTCCTATTTAATTATTGTAGATTAATTCTCACTTCTTTTTTAGATAAAAAATTGGGTTTGAAGATTAATTGGAGCTTCGGGTCATCTTTCTTTGTTTCGAAAGCAATAGTTCCAGTGATTTTTCCGTTTGGAGCTAATTTACCAGAATTCAATTGAGTCTCTTCATTAACCATTGTAAACGCTTGGTCTACAATGTTACCTTCGCTATTTTGCAGGTTAAAATCGAATGGGTTGTAACTGATTTCTTTCTTTCCGCCATTCTCTATGGTTAAGTTAGCAATTATAAACTCTTGTCCTTCTTTAGGTTTGTCGAATTCGCCACCTTGGGATTTTTCAACATTAGAAACTGTTAATTTATAGTCTCCTAGTTGAATCGTTTCACCAACTTTAAACTCTTTGCTATCTTCTTTTTTAGTATCTGTTTGCTCAGTTTTTTGGTCGCTAGATACTTTTTTTGCAGTTTCCTCAGTTTCGCTACATGCAGCTAAGCTTAAAGCTAATGTGCCTGTTAAAGCTAAGGTACCAAGTTTCTTATACATGTTATTACCTCCAGTTATGTAAAATGTAAGATTTCCGAGCTTATCATAGCAAACATTTAATTATAATATTGTCATATTTTGTCGAACAGAAATGAAAAAAGCCCCTAACAAATTGTTAAGGGCTGCGGAATGGTACCGCAATCTAGGGAGTCGCCCTAGTTGTGGATGATAAACTGCAAACGTTAGCAATGGCATGAGCTTTCGTAGCAGTTAGTCAAAGCGGATTATAGCATTTCCTTGAGTTGGTTGATACGAGTAAAACATGGTTTACATTACAATTAATGGATATGTAATATTGCATATTTCCGAATAACCGCATAAAATCAATGGAAATAGTCAAAAATTCACTAATTTCTGACTTTACAAGAATATTTTACCGCTAGTCTATATTAAAATCCAAATGTACTATATACTCAAATGCAACAATCCAAATAGTTACATTTTTGGGTTATATGTAAAAAGAGAGCGTAATGTTCTCTAAGGTGTCAATGCTTCGGATTTTAAATATAAGAGTTTAAAAGGCTGTAAATTTTGTCGTTACATTATCTCTATGGACTTAATCATTTCTGAATTTAAAATTGCTTACAAGCGAAAATGAAAGGTGTGATAGCTACATGAAATACTTTTTAATTAAGTAAGTATATTCGACTAAAAGATTGAGCGCTTTCTTTTTAGGTTCTGTATCTAAATCGGATATTTGATCTAAAATGACTTCGAACTGTGGAGGCATTCGATATGTCCTGCCAACTAGGTTATCGAGGCTGACATTGTATATATCACTAAGTTTAATGAGAGTTGATACATCTGGTTCAGACCGTCCTGCTTCCCAGTTTGTATATGTTGAACGGACAACATTCAAACGGTAAGCGACATCATTTTGTGTTAATTTGTTTTTCTTGCGAAAGTATACTAGTCGTTCGCTAAGCAATGACTATTCACCGCCCTTTATAATCTTCGACAATTATAAGCGAACGAGTGGTAATAATGGTATATATTCGAATGGTATGATTAATTATGTGACCTTTATGTTATGTGAAGATTCATTATGAGTCTGTGTAGAAATAAAAGGAACGAGAGTTCGTATTTGTGGTAAAATATTCATACAGGTTCAAAAAACGATGAAATGCATAATTGCATTTTTTATTCCATGTAATACATAAAACGTTGATACAAAGCGGTTTTTCAATTTTCTCAATAGTTTTCAGACTATTATACGACAGAATTTTGGGAAATTTGTGGTATTATGATAACAATAAAAAACGGAACGAAAAAAAGACTCACAGCGTGTGTAAGAGTGATTTGGCCCACTCTTACACCGTTCGCCCGACTCACGAGGGGAACATCTGCCATAAGTCTCTTTTCGGTCACTACACGAGTAACATTTACATTATAACATGCCGATATTACTAAATCATTACTGTGGTATTATTTTTCCTTTAAAAAAGTTGAGAAAACGAGCGAAGTCTTTGTTCCAATGGGAGGAGCAAAAGGGATGCAAGAAAGTACAATAGTAAAAACAAAAGAGCAAACTATGAAGAACTTATTAAAAAAAATCAATGATGATTTATTCGCATCTAAAATTACTAACTGTGAGTTAGCTTTGTATTTAGGAATAGCTCAAAGTACCTTATCAAGCATACTAAATGGAAAAACAGAAATTAGTTTTATTTATCTAGTAAAGATCATTATGAAACTGTATGATAAATCTTTTGTATCAATGGAAGAACAGATGATATCCGACTATTTAGCATTTGCAAAACCGGAAAATAAACGGGAAGCTTTTGAATATGCTGCATTTCAAAGACAATTCGATTCTTTGAAAGAACTTATAGAGTCAGAAAAAAATTCTCCAACAATCGCTAACAAAGAGTGCGCGAAGGTTTATGATATTATATATACACATTTTAAAGTTAATGAAAAATATGAACCGGCAGATTTTTATGATGATCTTGAATCGTGTAAAAATGAAATTACAACAAATGAGATGAAAATCCTAACTAGTATTTTGATGTGCCAAGCTTTATACCAAATGAAAGAATATAAAAGGTTATTCAAGCGTATAACTCCTGTCGAAACTAAAGTTAAAAAAATATTTAACAATTACAAACGTGATAGTTACTTAGCAAGAATTAAAGAGGGTTTAATTGTAACTTATATGATGCAAAATAAAGTTGATTTGGCACGTGCTATTTGTAATGATCTATTAGAAATTTGCGACAAAAATCCTGCCTTTATAATTCAAAAAGCCAATTCTTTATATAATATCGGAGAGTCTTTTTTATTTGAAAGTTATTCACGAGCGAAATTTCACCTTGAACAATCACTTTTAATTCTGGAAACAAATTTCTCTGAAGGTGATAAAGACATAGAAAGAAAGAAGAAAAGAATAAAAAGCACAATCATTTTCTTGAAGATTCATCATTACCGAGACTTAGATACATTGCCTGATATTTTGGATGATGATGATCAAGCTTATTTAGAATTTAAGAGAGGTAACTATCAAGCGTCAGAGTCTATTTTACTGAAAATGAAAGAAACAAAAGGTTATCTTAATGAGTTTCAGACACTCTTCTTAGGTTTAGCAAGAAATGACCGAGAATTAATCGAAATCTCACATAGAATGTTTATCGAAAAAAAGAGCCTTTTTTACGCAAATCTCCCTAAAATATACTTGGGTTAATATTCAAAAAATGGTATAATAATCTTATGTGAAAGAGGTGAATTGATTGAAGAAATACTTAATGATTCTCCCAATATTAGCTTTTGTGGGTATGATTACTTTTAATATTAATTACAAGATAGATCAAAAAGAATATACAATGTCTGAGCCTAAAGTTGCTATGATGTCCGAACCAGGTGGCGGAGGCTGGTAAAATTTAATATAAAATGTAGAGTTGCGATTATCCAAAAGGGGTAATCGCATTTCTTGATTTTAGAGGGCGTTCGAAGTTTATTGTGAAAAGCTAACTTCGAAAGTATGTGAATGATTCACAAACTATAAAGATTACATTGGAGGATTTAGGGATGGAGAAATTAGAGAATAAAACTGTAGTAGATAAATTCGGGGACGTACTAAAAGAAGTAATGAACAGTGCTGAGAAAGGGGATTCAGTATCTTTTGATATACTAGCAGAAATAAAAAAAGCGGTTGGTAGCAACTAAAGCTATCAATCGCCGGATATCTTAACTAAGTTAGTAATAAGATCTAAAAGTTCTTTTTGCTTCTCAGGTGATTTTGTTTTAACTTGCATCATAAGTCTTTCCCATTCGTCTTTTGCAGCGACGTCAGGGTTCTTCTCATCTGATTCGCCTAGTACATAAGAAACAGATACATTAGCAAGTTTTGCAATTTCTAAGCTCATCTTTTTAGATGGGCATTTTGTACTCTCTTCATTTTCCCACATCGAAACAGCTGATCTACTCTGTATCCCTAAAGCTTCAGCAAATTCCCTTTGACTAATTCGCAGTATGTCAGTTCTTATATCTTTCACACGTCTACTAATTAATTTGTAATCCATACTTTATATTCCCCTTAATATTTATTAGTAATTTTTATTTACTAACACTAAAAATAATTATATAAATACATTTCCTATATCTTAAATTTAACAAATATGTTCTCGAAATGACAACACTTTTAAAAACTTTTATTTTTTATAATTTTGGGGTTCTCAAAAAGAGACCTCTTGTGATATACTCAATTTAACGAAACGAACAAAGGGTGATACCGAATGAAATTAAACACTGAAAAGATCAGAGAACTTAGACTTTCTAAAGGTTTCACACAGATTGAAGTAGCTGAAACAATAGGTTACACAAATAGGAATTCATATTCTCAAGTAGAAACAGGAAAACGTGAACCTAACTTACATAGATTGTCTTTGTTAGCTAATCTGTATGAAGTAACCATCGATGAATTGATGAAGTAGTATATTTTTTTGCCTTTCAGGTCTCTAAATGAGACGTCTCAAAAAACGAATGATGAGGAGAGTAAAATGGATCAATTAGCAGCAGTAAATGAAACGCCAGTACATGCTGAGTTAGTATTTGAAGTTAATGGAAAGGCAGTAACAAATAGTTTAACGATTGCTGAGGTGTTTTGTAAAAATCACGCTGACGTACTAAGAGATATTAGAAAACAAATGGAATATGCAGGTTACGAATTTTCACTAAGCAATTTTGCGGAGCGAACTTATGAGAGCAGAGGACGTTATTATCCGAAAATTGATATGACAGAAGAAGCCTTTACATTAGTTGTTATGAGTTACAACACAAGAGAAGCTGTTCAAATGAAGATTAAGTTTATTCAAGAGTTTAAAAGGATGCAAGAATATATTCGCAGCAAACCTAAAGCGATGAACGCAAAAGAAAGTATCCTGGCCAATATGAAAATGACTATTGAGTTAAATGGAGAAGTCGATAGTCTGAAAAAAGATGTAGAGAAAATGAGAAGTGATATAGATAAACGTATCACGCTTGATTATGGACAGCAGCAAGTAATTAGAAACGCTGTAAATAAACGAGTACATAATCTATGGAATGAAAACAAGATAGATAAGGAATTGTACGCTACAACAAGAAAAGTGTACTCCGCTTTATGGAAGAACCTAAAAGATGCTTACCAAGTGAATGCTTATCCTAATATACTTCAAAAGGATTTTGGGGAAGCTCTCAGTTTTATAGAAGGATGGCGCCCGTTATTTAACGGTAGTAAAACCGCTTAGGAGGTAGAAAGATGATTGACTTAAATAGTTTTGCAGATGGGGCCTTATTTGAAAGAGTAAATATTGAATTAAAGAAGGTTTTGGAGAACATTGCAGACCCAAATACCGACCCTAAAAAGGTAAGGAAAATTAATATTACGATTGCAGTAGCAGGTGATCAGCAACGAGATGTACTGAATTGTAAGGTACAAGCTAAAACAACGTTAGTTCCTGCAACAGAAGTTGAATCTAAAATTGTTATGGATTATGACAATGAAGGTAATTTAGTAGGACAAGAACTTGTTTCTGGAGTAATTGGACAAACCTTTTATGATCCAGGTGAAGAAGTAATAAAAAATGATGTAGGCGATAAAGTTGTAGATTTACGTCAACAATCAACTAACTAAAAAAAGAAAAGGGGAAATGAAAAATGATTAAAGCAGCAATTGAATATGTAGTTGGATTGGGAAATACACGTATTGAGGAGATTAATGGACAAAAGTTATCAACACAACCTATGCATGTTATTAAGAAACCGACAGCAAAAACAATCACTGTAAATAATCTTTCTGGTTTAGTTGCCTATATTAAATCGCAGTTTGATGGAGATCATCCATTAATGGTTCATATTGAAAGTCCAACAAGTGTTTCTTGCTTCACGCAAATTAACAATGACTATAATCGTAGTAATTTTATTCAAGTAGAAGCATTATTACCGCGTTTTTCATTTGAAAGATACCATGATGTAGAGAATTTTAATATTAGTTTACAGTCTGCATTTGTACCGAATTCAGATCGTGATTTAATGCTCAAGCTTGTTGGAAATGTCAAGGAAGAGGCTGTAAATACAATTGGTGACGATGGTGTTTCTCAAAGTGTCGTAGCAAAAATGGGCGTTGCTACTGTAGGGAATGTGAAAGTACCTAATCCGGTTTTATTAAAGCCATACAGAACATTTGTTGAAGTTGAACAACCAGAAAGTAATTTTATATTCCGAATGCGTAAAGGTCCAGAATGTGCATTATTTGAAGCGGACGGTGGCGCATGGAAACTAGAAGCAATTGACAACATTAAAGAGTATTTAACTGCTGAATTAGCAGAGGAAATTGAATCTAAAAAGGTATTTATTATTGCGTAATGGACATTGTCTTAGTTGAGAGTACCAATGCCGTGTGTATCTTTGGTTTAGGACTTGGATTACTAGCATTAGCAGCATACAAAGGCGGTAGCTTCATCGAGCGAAAACTCGATGAAGATGACCGTAAACAAGAACGGGAAGTGAATGTAATTGGGAATAAGAGACAGAGTGCTTCCTGAGCATGTACAAAGAGCTGAACTTTTAGAGGGAAAGCTTCGAGAATATATGATGAATCGTAAGTTATTACTTTCTCAATGTGAAAGAGCAATGAATTCTGGTGAGTTTACAGCTGCTCAAGAATTAAAAACACTATGCGACAAACAATCTAGTGAAGCAGTTGCGATTGAATCGGAACTTATGGACCTGTACATGCAAAAGCAGAAGAGTGATCAACAAAATAGAAATAAAGAAAGAAATGAAGTTTTGAAAGTTGCTAAGCATCTAGAAGAAGTTAGTGGAAGTTCGAAGATAGTAGAAGAAATCAAAAAAAGTGTATAAAAAATACCCATTTGCGAGATGGGTAGTTAAGAAAGAATTTACATTTGCAATTATAACACATTAGTACACATAAACGCACTAGCGGCCATGCAATAAGTGCATTAAATATAAACGATAAAAAATTAAAGGTTGGGAGTTGAAATTTATGTTCAGTGCGTTGTTTGACAATAGTGAATGGTGCGATATTTGCGGTGATGTAATACCAGAATCCGATGTAACAAATATGCACATTGAGGGATGCGAAAAAACGTTATGCAAATCTTGCCGTGGTGAGATGGAAACCAAATTAAAAGTGATAGATGTCAATGTTTTAGTAGACATGTTAAAAGCGTTAATTACCAAATATGGACGCGATAAGGTTCGTCAGTTTGATCTAATTAAGGCAGAACAATATGTGAAAGAAAATAACATTACTTTAAACATAGAAAAGCGTGGTGGGCAATTTAACCAAGAAAAATCAGGTGAATTTGTCTCACTCTCTACAAAAGAAATACTAACGATTATAACACTTTTACAAAGGAAGATCGGAACTCATTTATGGATGAATGCAGTTATCGGATCAATATTAGAACGCGGATTCACTGCAACACTGCAAATGCAGTTAGAAGGTGAGCACCATGACGGAACAACTGACACTGTTACTGAATGATTCTATAAAACAACCAGATATAGTACAAAGTGCTCCTTTTGATATAAAGAAGGCGCATGTAAAACAAAGGCGAGGATTGGCGAGCTTTGTAGATGTCATGGCTATTATTCCATGCGACGTCTGGAGCGCGGACGAACTGCCTCGCTCTACAAAACAGGATAATCACTTTGACATGTTCATGGATTATGTCAAAGCTATATGGCGTTATAAGAGAAGTGAAGACAAAAGTTTTCATTGGGATTCCGCAGAGAGGATTTGCTGCGCGGCTAGGGAATCGCAAGAGCCACAGCAGCTAAGAATCTATTTAGATAGTGGATTTAGACCGCAATATGTAACTAAATATCTTAAATAACGAAAGGATGTTAATTACTATGGAAGCTGATTTTATTGGTGCGTTAGATGCAATGAGAGCTATTAAGAATGGATTGAAAACAATGCAAGATTGGGATGATATATACCTCGTAATTAATGAAGAAGATAGTATTTATGCAATTTGTGATGATCCAGCTAAGTTTGTCGAAGGTCGTTGGGACAGTTGGGGAGCAGGACATGATCCGGTTGTATATGCAAATGAATTTAAAATATATCAATATCAACATGCTAACAGAGCATCTGATGTTAGTAAAAACGGGTTCTATAAACCAGTCAAGTTTAAAAATGGAAAAACGACTTATGCAAGAAAAGAAATTCAAATGAACGGAGCATACATCGTTAATTTTTGGGTTTAGTACAAATTAAGGAGGAATTAAATATGAAAGTGACTTTAGTGAATATAAATATGACGGAAATCATTGCACCGTTTATTGCAAAAGGGGAATGGGTAGCGTTTGAAGGCAAAGACTACACAATGTTTGCAGCAGTAGAAGATATTGCTTTTATCGATCAGAATGGCGGTATTGCATTATATGGAACGTGGGGTAACGAATCGGTTATGAGTGTAGGAGATAAGGGATGGCAGTTTGCTGATCAGTGCCGAAAAGCAACAGAAGATGAGCAGTATTGGGAAGAACGCCGCAGAGTATTCGCTGCTAAAGGTAGAAAAAACAACGAATTCCATCCTGGCGACTTCGTTAGTAACGATAAACGTGTTTTAACTGTACAACATCAAGATTCTGAAACGGGACTTGTAGCAGTACTGGTCAATAATTCAGATGAAAGGTTCCAAATAGATCCTAAAGAACTAGAAATCTACTTTTTCGCAGAAGATATGGCAGGTTAATCCGTTATGGATAAGGATACATTAATTGTTTTTGTAATATTCAGTCTTATTATAGCTATAGCAATTAGGGTATTCGATAAGATTCAAAAGTAAACAGCAGGTGAACAAAGCAATTGGAGAAACAAAGGATAATAAATCGATTAATAGATTTGAAGTGTTATAGGCTCAGAGACCGTCAATTGTGGGAATTGGACGAGCTAGAATTGACGGTCTTACTAATAGTTACAAATATAAAACAATTAAAGGGGATAAATAATATGAAATTTGAAATTACTTGCTTATGTGGAATGAATATACTGGCTAGTTTGGTTGAAAAGGAATTTGAAAATGAAGGTCCAGTTACATCTGTATTGCCAATTATTACAACGGAGGATAACGGGATTGGCGGAATCATGGTAAGCGCAGAAGAAAAAACTATTCATGTGAAATGCACGAATTGCAACAAAACGGCGCGCTTTTTGCTAGAAGTACCTTTGGAGATGATTAATCAAGAAAAAATAGCAGAAATGGATTGGTCAAAAGTCTCCTTTGTTGGACAGGAGGGAAACTAATGGATACTCCTACATACAAGTATCATATTTCAACGGTTTTTCCGCAGTGGAGATGTGACCATATTGTGTTTAAGGAAAGTGAAGAGAAAGCAAAATACCACTATTATAAACAATTTAAAAAGCAGCACTTTATAGATATGCCATTCGAACAATTTGAAAGGTTCATTAGTTGCAAGTATCTGGGAGTAGTAGATATTAGTACACTTTTTGGACAAGAAGCACCATTTCGAAAAATGTGTAACTACAGAAGAATACCATTTGCTAAACGCGGGATGCGTGTCGAAGTACAGGGAAGACAAGGGACGATTGTCGGGAATTGCAAAAATGATTTGTACGTTATTTTAGATGGAAATCCGCATAAGTTTAGATTTAATCCGTATTGGGAAATTGCATATTTTAATGAGAATGGTGCCATTATTAAAGATTATCGTAAAGGAGTGTATGCACAATGAGACATACAACTAACTTGCATATCATTACTAAAGAAGAAACAAGCCAAACATTTGATATTAGTGAATTAATGGAAATGCAAAAAGAACTTGATAGACGCATTGGTTATAAGGGTAATGACAAATTAGACATGCTGTTTCGTGCATTATTAGTGGAGATTGGCGAGGCTTGGAATGAAACGAGAGCATTTAAAATGTGGAGTGTAGGGTTTGGGACTCCTAAAGAAGGGCTGTTGGTTGAATTAGTTGATGGGTTTCATTTTCTCATGAACATTGTAATTGAATTAGATCGCCATACATTAAAGCGTAGAATAGCAGCAATGTTCCGCGAACAATACATTATGAAGAAAAATATATTAAGCGTCAATATGCTATTTGAATGGTATATGCAGGATATTTTAACCGCTAAACGTGCGTGGTGCCAATATAGAGATTTAAACGTAACTCTAACACATTTGCATAAGGCTTTTGGTATTTTCTTCCGTCTTTGTTACTTGTATGGGTACAAATTTGAAGATATTGTACAAGCCTACAAAGATAAAAATAAGGAGAACTTTGAACGTCAAGCAAGTGGATATTGAGTAAAGAGGAGGATGGGTTTTATGAAATCGTCATATGAATATTATGTCACTCCAGAAGATTATGAAGTAGCAGCTAAGCATGGGGTTAGTCGTAAATTATTAGAACATAGGATTAGAAATTTGGGTTGGGATAAAGATTTTGCAATGACTGAATCACCTCGAAAAGCTTCAGAATGGTCTAAAGTGAAAGAGATTGCTTTGAAAAATAATATAGGAAGAACCACATTTAAGGGAAGAAGAAAAAGAGGTTGGAGTTTAATAGATTCAATAACTAAACCTCCATTGAGTCGAGAGGAAACTTTGAAGCGTGCGAATGAATGTAATCGTGTATTGACGGATGAACAAATACAAAAGGCAAAGGAAAATGGCTTAAGATATAGCACAGTTTACGATCGGATTAAGAAATTGAAATGGAATATAGAAGAAGCGTTAACAACACCTGCTTTATCAACAAAAGAACGTATGCGGAGACTAAAAGAAAATTCTTGTTGGATTAGATTGTAAATTATATATAAATATTTGTTATTAAGTAGGTGGTGTAGTGGGATATACGTTCATATTTTTATTAGGCTGGATTATAGGCTTAATAACAGGATTATTAGAAAAAATAAATAGAAAAATTAAAGGGGAATAAAAAATGAATACAATTATTATTAAATTTGGACAAGGTACAGCAGCTTGGAAGGATATGCAAGATATTGCGAAAGTGTTACAAGAGAAAGGGTATTCTGTTGAACCGTATGAAGAAATTGGAACTGTAAAACTAACTAAGAAAATCAATGACGAATTAGTAGATAAGAAAAAGCAATTTAATTGTGATATTTGCTTTTTAAATAAGGATATTGAAGAAAAGTCTATTTATCAATTCGATAAGTCTGGTGACATTGTAGCGTGTATAGATTGTGAGAAACAAGCATTTGAACAGTCAAAAAAATAGCTATTTTGGAGGGGAATGAAAGTGGAGAAATGCAATTATGTTGGATGTAAAAATGATGCAACAACCAAGGGTTTTATATTCGCTAGAGATCCACAAGGCAGGAAGCATCTTCCTACAGATGTATACGCTTGCGATAAACATAAAAAGTCTTCCAGTTTTTTTGAATATAAAACAGCAAGAACAAACTAAACAAAATTTGAATTTTGTACAAAAACGGAGGGGAATAGAATGGTGAGAAGTTTAGATTGGGGCGGATTGAAAAGTAATTGGGAAGCTTTTAAAGAGTTCGTTCAAAGAGAAGGAAAAGGCACTAGCATATTAACGGAGTACTATTTTGTATTCAGAGAAGACGACTGCGGTGATGAAGCGTACATTTTTACAACGCATTCTGACTTAGATGATTGGCTATCGGAAATGTTTTGGCAATGGGAGCGTTATGATACTAGAAATGTTGAAGAATCGATGGATGATGTGTTTGTTTGGAAGTTAATTTCTGAAAGTGATTTTAAGCGTTTAGACACGCTATATAAGGGAGCAAGAAAAACATCGATTGAAATCAATGGAGAAAGATACTATAGAAAGTTAATAAAAGTATCTGTAGAGCCGACAGTTGTTGTTTCAACTAATTTTTATTAAAAGCGTTATTTGAGAGAAAAGGAGATGAATACATTGGCCCAACACTGTTTAAATTGTGGGAATAAGTTAGAGACGGTTAATTATGTTGAAACTTGCACTAAATATATTTGTTCTACGTGTAATGTACACTGGTTTCAATCTAGAAGAGTAGTTGTAGAGTGGACTAAACAAAAGATTAAAGCAGACAATACAAAATAGTTATTTGAATTAGTTTTATTAATAAAAAGAGCACACTTGTATATGTGCTCTCAATAAGGTAGATGAATGTCTCATGAAACAGAAAAATCCCAAAAGTTGTAATCAGATTTTCATGAGTAAATTTTTAATATTGTATTCCTTATGTGAATTTATGGAGCCTGTCATTAAAGAAACGATACGAGTTGGAGTTTTAACCCAAACGATATTTCATAATAAGCGAAAAGGAGCACACATATAAGCATGCTCTTTAATAAGAAAGGTAGATCTCTATGAGCGCAGAGACTACATACAATATCCATATGTTTGTTTCTTTTAAATGTGAAGAAAAAATCAACAAAAGGTCAATGTAAACTCAATAAAAATTCAACAAAAACGCTATTTGGTTGGACATTAAAAATACCATACGTACCCTAAAAAAAGTGAGAATACAACTAAAAGTATAAATAAAAAACATTTAAGAATTTTGAGTGATGTTTTCATTACTTAACTCCTGATTTTTGGTTATTTTATGTGGCTAGGTAGATATTTATACAACTAAACAAAAACTTCATTTTATCAGAAAGGTAGGATAATCAATGGCAAAACCAATTAGAACAAAGAAGCAACTAAACGAACGATTAGATTATATCCGTAGCATAGCAGAAGCTGAATGGTGCAATAGCGAAAAAGCACATGTAGAACAAGATAAATTGTTACGTGATGTTCTTGTAGGAATAACAAGTGGAGCTGAAAATCCTGTTTATTTGGCGGGTAGGGCCTTGGAAGTATTCAATATTGAGTTTAGTAGATGGTATTCGTAATTTGAACAAAAATTTCATTTTGTAGAAAAGGGGAATGTTAAATGTACTTTATGGAAAAAGAAGAGGATTTAGTTGGGAAAGAAATAGCTTTTACACACATGGCACAATTTGCTAAGGCTATTACGATCGTTACAAAAGATAAGGGAATATTAGTAGTTGAACAATTCCAAGATGATGGTAGCAGTGAAATCAGTATGTACGGTAAATACAACGCAAGAGCATATGTGTTAAAGCATAATTGGTTAAGAAAAACATTGCATGAAAAAGGGATAATCTCTCACGAAGAAATTGAAGAATACGAGAATGAAATACGCTTAGCGCATCAAAAACAACAAGAAGAATATAAGAAAAGACAAGAAGAACAAGAAAGACGAGATTATGAACGTTTAAAAGCGAAATTCGAAGATACAAATAACTAAAAGAGCAGCTAGCAAAAGCTAACTGCCCGGCTGGTTCTCCAAGGGGGAACTGGGAGAAAGTAACTTAATGGGTTGTCTACAGTATTGACGGAATATTGAGTTTTATTCAGGGGGGGAAGAGAAAATGACAGAAAAAGCGGAGCCTAAAATGGTTCCTATGGCATCTTACGGATGGAACAGAGAAAAACAATGTGTAGAATTCCAACTGTTAATAAACGAAGAGATATATGTAATGCCAATTTATGAGAAAGACGTAAGAGGCATGGAGACTTGGTTTCAGTTAAAAAAACATAACTTAATAAAATAATCCTTTTAATAGAAAGTGAGACTGATATAAATGGCATATAGCGGAGCACATGGACCTGCATTTGAAAATCTAATTAATTGGTCAAACGATATGTATAGAAATAATGAAATTGCATTAATTGAAAAACGAGCTACACCCGTTGTAGTTACGAAAAAATATAGGGATGGAAGAATTAAAGAAGGATATTACGAGAAAAAATCTACAGTGGATTATGATGGGATATATAAAGGTCGATTTATTGCATTTGAGGCCAAGGCTACTATAAAAGAAAAACGCTTTGATTTAAGTAATATAAAGCCTCACCAATACAAATGGTTACTACAAGCTGAGCAGATGGGAGCAATTTGTTTCATTTTATTGGAGTTTAGTAAAGAACATTCTATATTCTTAGTTCCATTTGCGCTAATTAAAGAGTATATGAAAGCAGCAGAAAATGGTGGTCCAAAATCAATAAAAAGAGAAGTATTTGATGAGAGAGCATATTTAGTAACACCAACTAATCGTGCGTTAGTAGATTACCTATATTATGTTGATAAGTTAGAATGGCCAAGTATTAGTTAAAGTAATAGAGGGTGAAGATATGAATGCTAAAGAGGCGCGTATCAAAGTTCTAAATATGCAGGATAAGTATTGTAAAAATTGTGAGTATAGATATCAGCAATTGGATCATTGTAGTTCAAATTGCACCATAGGGAAAGAAATAATAAAACTAGGCGCATTTCTAGGTGGCAAAGAAGAAGTGCAAAAGCGAAAAAGGAAAACGAAAGAAGAATGGGATAGAATTTGTGTGAAAGCTGCAGCTATGAGAGAAGACGGAATGACGTATACAGCTATTGCTAGATACTTTGGTATTGCAGATGGTAAAAATGTATCGGAGCAGCTAAAAAAAAGAGGATTAAATTAAAATTTCACTTACCGTATTAAAATGATAAATAAAAAAACAATGAAAGTAATAGTCCGCATTCAGAGGGCGTTTGTGTGTAGGAAAGCAATTTTTCCTGTATACAATTCAGCGTCCTCTTTTTATATAAAAGGAGGAACCTGGCTGATGAAAAAATTAATGCAGCAGTATATAGAAACAAGAAAAGAATTAGAAAATTCTAAGGTAGGCGCAACAGAAAAGGATATAAGTATTATCAATGGAATGATCAGTGATATTAATTACGCTCTAGAATGGATGCGTACTGCTAAACAGCCAGGGAAAAAAAGAGGAATTGAACGTAGGGCGGCATATGAACGTGAGAAACCATGTGACCCATTATTAATGCAAAGATATGTGCGTAGTACTGTAATGCCAGTATATGAATGGGATACAGCAGCAAAAGAAAGTGTTATCTCTGAATGGGACCGTATGCAGTTAGAAGATGCATTATCAACTTTAACGGATAGAGAAAAGGAAATATATGTAATGTCTAGAGGTCATGGTTTAACGATGGAAAAAATATCTAATTATTTAGGGGTGAAAAAAACTACTATTCAAAACCATTTAGAAAGAGCAGATAAGAAGATTGGAAAAAGAATAAATGAAAGTCTCTTCTGCATGTTTTGATTTTAGTTGCGAAAAATGTCGAAATTTGTGGTACAAATGCCCCCTATATATGAAAGGTTACCGAGACCTGTTCCGATGGTATCTGTTTTGGGTGACCAAGTGTTTGCTCGTATATAGATTCTATAGGGATGTTTTTTTCAATACACAATAAGCGATGGGATATTGCGAGTCTCATTGCTGCAAATCATTTAATAAAGGGGTTGATTCTCATGTAGTAAAAATTAAAACAAGTACACCACCTATTTAAAAAGACGTCGGAAGAAATACAAACGTCTTGATATGAATCCTTTATAATTCGATATCGGTCAACGAAGGCTATGCGACAGCCGAAGTATTGACTATACCTATTCAGAGGGAGGACTATTCTTAGTCTTCTCTCAGTCACTGAACGTAAAGTGCGTAGCTAAGAATACGGGAATGCAGTGGCTGAGAGAATGTTAAGAGTGATCTTGGCATTCGATTCACATAGACATATCCCCTTATGTTCGAACGTGAATTTCTCCCATCCCCTTTAATATTTTTATAAGCCGTAAAAGAACCGTCATTTTAATAGTGGCGGTTTCTTTTTTAAAGAAAGGATGAGGATATGAGTAATAAAGAAAATGTAGAAATAACAATTATAGCGAACAACGAATTGTTAGAGAAACAATTAAGAAATAGCACTTTAAGTGATGGAGCAGCTGTTAAGGAATTAAGAACAGTCACCATACCATTAAGCAACAATAAAATCATTAGTATTCCTTATTTAAAGAGTGAACTATAGCATCCATAATGGGTGCTTTTCTTTGTTATATAAAAATTACACATTAAAGATCGTTTAACTATGTTAGATGGATAACGAATGTATACAGCTATAGTAGACAAATTAGACACTTAAAAAGGAGGATGAAGGATGGATAATCAATATCTTGCGGAAAGAATCGATCGATTAGAAAAATTAGTTAATGATTTAGATAGTGTAAATCGAGATCAACAAAAAGTAATTAACGACTTATGTATGAGAATTGAAGGTGTAGTCAACACGATTGATCATTTAAAAAAGGAATTAAGCACTAAAATGAGCGTTCTTCCTAAAGATGCGCAAGAAAAGATAGAGAAGTTAAAGAAAGCTGCGGAGGGAATTGTAGATGGCTAATAACAAATTAAAGATTAACATTGATGTCGATACGACAGAAGCGTTAAAACAAATGAAGGAAGTAACTGAAGCTGCCAATGAATGTGTTGCTGCATTAGAGAGATTGGAG
>NZ_JARVGY010000009.1:0-12887 GCF_040460035.1 Bacillus cereus group sp. MG1
CAATAAGTATTAGCGGACATAAAATAACTATTTTTACTGAGTTAATGTCCGCTAATGATACTTATAGGACATTAAGTATCAAATTTATCTAGTTGTGCTCAAATGACATCGACTTTTTAAGTTAACCTAAATGCACACAAAAACCCTTATTATAACTCAGGTTAACTCAGTTAACTTAATGGAGTCGCTATACCATATGATGTCCGCTAATGCTTGTTGCGTTATCCTGTTCCATTGCTACACATACCCCTTTATTCCTACTAAGAAATAATCCCAGTTTTTAATTGTTACGCTACCATCTCGCCAGAAAGTACATAACCATTTTCCTTTATAAGTAGCAATGGAAAGTCCACTAGCATAGAAAGTTTTTGAATGAGTAACATATGATGTTGAAGAAAAAGAATCAGAGAAAGCAGGTTCTGTTTTCACAGTATCTACAACTTTTAGGCCGTTAGAAGCTGTATAAGATGAAATAGGATTTTCTTTTGTTGCAGGTTGCATGTTATTGTTAATTTCTTTTTCAATTTCAGGAGTTAAATATGTATCTAAGCTAGGTTGTTTGGAAATTTCGGCAGCTTGCACATATTTGTTTGGTAATGAAAATGTACTAATCATTACAATTGTTAAGATGAAAAATAAAATTTTTTTCATAATTGTCCTCCTTGATATTATTATTTGGTACATTTATTATGATAATACAAAATATTTAGAAAATAAAGACAGAAATGTAAAAAGGAGGTTTATTTGTATGTATTTTATATTGATCCTTTTTTGTACGATTATTTCAACGATAATTGGTTTAGTTGTTTATAATTTAATTTCTAGTAATAAAAATGTTTTTGGAATTTTATCTGTAATATTGACAAATGTAATATTGATGTTGTTTTTTAACATGATTTCATTGATTTGGTGTACTTTAATTGCAATTGGTATATATGTTATAGTTCTTAAAATACGTTTTAAAAGAAATATAACTAATTAATAGATTTAAAAGATTATTTAAAGGGCCTTAATTGGCCTTTTTTTGTAATTTGTAAAAAGGAAAGGGAACTATTTATAGAGTTTTTTTAACTAATTCTGTTTTTTGTTGTTTGGATATTTTGTGGAATTAATATAATTATAAATATGAAATTGAATTTATTTAATATTGGGGTTTGTGTAGTAACAGAACAGAAACGGCAATAACCTATATTTTCGCTTCACCATAGCTAATAATAGAGTGTTTTTTATCAAAAAAATAAATATCTTACTGATTAAAAACTCAATATTTGTTAAATTTATCAAAAACGGTTGTTATTGTTAATTTGATTATGATAATAGTTTTGATAACGTAGTCTTAACGATTCAAAGCCTAATTTAACACAGTTTTTATCATTATCAAAAACCCTGATTTTTGATAACATGATTAAGTCTTATTGCCGTTCTTGTTCCATTACTACACAGACCCCATATTTTGTTATTAATTTTAATATAATGGTGGTTTAGTGAACTTTGGTATATTCAGTTTTTCATTTATAAAAAATAAAGTATAAGAAAACACCTTCATTTTTTGAAGGTGTTTTCTTATACTTTATTTTTATCGGTTAGAATGTGTTTGTAAAAAATAATCAGGTCGTGCGGGTGCACCACCACCGTCTCCTATATTTACAGCTTGATTTTTAAAAGAGTCGTTTAATCCTAACGATAGGATACTAATTAAAGATATTCCAAGTATAGTTAGATAAACTTTTTTCATTATTTTAACGCTCCTTTTTCTAGTTCGTTTTTTTGAGCTGTATTGCTCATATAAAAATATTGACTTGCTTTGTTATGGTTGTTTTCTTCATAAAATCTTAGAGCTAAGATATCAGCATATTCTTTTACACATTCCCATAGTTTTTCTTGTTTAAAGTAAGTAATACCTTCTGAAATTGATGTTTCTAAAGTTAATATAGGAACTTTATTATTGAGTGCTTTTAAGATTTTAAAACGATGTTGGAATTCTTGATTGTTAAAGTCGTTACTAAGTTTTAAGCCTTTTTCAATTAGTTGTTCAGCGTAATTATGGTCATTTATTTTATAGTATTCAAATGCTTCTACGAAAAATGCTTTGAAATGATTTGGATTGTTTTTTGTTACTTCGGATACATGACGAATTGCCAGTTTAGATAAATTTTGTTTTGAATATAACCAGGCTAAATTATGTCTTACCATAAGCATAGAGTTTTTATGGTTATTTTTTTGGAATGTGTCTAGGGCTTTATTAAATGATTCCTCAGCTAGTTCGAAATGTTTTAAGTCAATACAACATAGGCCTATAAAGTTGTCACATAGTGCTATATTTATTTCATAACCTTCATGTTTTGAAAATTCTTCTTTAGCTAATTTTATATAATCAAGAGCTATTACTTGTTTATAGATTTGATAATAAAAATATCCCATTCGATAATTAAATTTAGCATGTTCTATTGGATCAGGAATGTGTATTAATAGTTCTTTTGCTTTTTCATAGTGTTCACTTGCTTCAGTGTAATTGGATGTTAAAGTAGAATGGAATGCTTTAAAGAAGTGATAATAATAAGCTAGGAAGTCATCTGCTGGAGTTGTGAAATTATCCATTTCATCAAAACTGTTTTCGTTAATACTTATCCAATCCGTTAATGCTTTGTATCTAAAATCCAATAAAGAATAGTATAAGAGTAAGTTTTGATTTTCTTTGACATTGTTAATTTCACTGTCTATATATTCTTTTAATTGTTTTGCTTTAACTAATTGTTGTTTTAGCATGGATTGATACCAGTCATTTAATAATTTTGTTATTTGTTCATTTTCTAACTGAACATTCATAGAATCTTCCCCTTTTCCAAAATTATCTATATCTTGTTTTTACCATGTTATCATGGTAGTACATTAGATTAACTTTTAAATAAGTTGATATATATTATTTTTAATATTCTGTTTATTTTATCTTTGTTTTTATATGGATGACAAAAAGCCCTTTTATATCAAGGGCTTTTTGCTAATGGGCGTAAATAAGATATTAGTCTTATTGACATTTTTAGGATATCAAATTTAGTTAAAACTGTATATATTTGTTTTTCGGAATATAAAAAGTCAGACAAGATATAACAAAAAAAGCCATTCATGCTATAATTGAGTTGTCTAAGCTACAACTATAGGAGAAGGGCTTTTCTTACTGTTATACAATTAATTAGAGTGTTCAGACTCGAATTAATTTATCTAACTACATAATAACAAAATAAAAGTCTCTTCGCTAGTTGTAAATACTAGGAACGAGGAGAAAAGCATGACCAATACCATTGATTTTAAACAAGTTGAGAAAAATGCAAGAATACGTGATTTTGAGAATGAAAAAGAAAAGTTTAAACAAGATCATAACGGAATTAATCAAGAAGAAATAAATCAAGCAATGCAAGTATTAAGTAAAGCTACTGGTGGAAAAGAAGTTTTTATAGGTACTAAGCGTTCTCCACAATCAAGAGTGAAATTCGCTCAATTCATTCAAGATAATATAGATCAATTAGAAGAAATAAATTATCTTGATAACAAAGAAATTGTGGTTATTTGGAAAATAAGTAGAAAAATAGGTTTTCTATCAAATTGTATTGTAGATGATATACATAAAAAAAATCCTGTTCCATTAACTCAAACAGAGATTGCCTTATTGTTAAAAAGAACTAAAAATAACATTAATCCTATTATTAAATCATTAGTAGATAAAGGGATTTTAGCTGTTTCAGAGATTGGAATTGCAGGTAATAATGTTAGAGCCAATGCGTATTTTATGAATCCAAATATTATTTTTGCAGGTAATAAAGATGATGTTAATCCAACATTGAAAGCGATGTTTCATAGGGTTCCAAAAGAATTAAAAAACTTACCTGTAAAATTATTTTAAAGCTGAAATTTTCAGCTTTTTTTTGTTATTTTTGAAGTTCTTAAAATCAAGAACTTTAGTTCTTGATTTTAAGAACTTCAAAAACCTTCTTAAACCCTTGATATAATTATGTTTTTATCCTCAAACAAGGGATGTTTACTCTCACTCTCTATATAAGGGCTAAAAGTTCCGCAAGGAACAGGTCGTATTTTTGAGTAAAAAGCACTCAAAAATCTCCACCTTTTTCACTACGTTTCATCCTTGCCAAACTTTTTTCGGCTGGTTTTTAGCTTTCGCCAAGCCGAACAGACCAAAAACGGGGTTAAGTTGCTCGACTTGGACTAGCAATTGTACCAGCCGAACCGCCAATTCTTCCGTTCAAAGCATGATTCTTTTTCCATATGGATCAACGCTATGTGGGGTTTAGCCCCCACACGACTAGCCAGCACTCACACCCAAAAACAAGGGGGAATTACATTATTTAGTTAGTAAATATTTGTATGTTTTTTGTCACAAGTAGTTACATTTTGAATTTGAAAATCGTGTTACCTTTATAAAAGGTTACCGAAATATAATAATTATTCAGGGAGACAATTTATGAAAAAATTATTGATTAGTTTTATTGCTATTTTATTTTTTATTTGTGGCTTTAACTTGAAAGCGTTTGCTGCTGAGGAAGTTATTGATTATCAATCTCTTTATAATCAAGCAATTCAAGAAGGTGTTTTAGATCAAAATAGTGTATCTTATAATGAATGGTTAAAACAAAATAAAGAAGAATTTATGCCTATATATCAAGATGGCTTAAAACAAGGTGTTTTTCTAGAACCGTTATCTTATAATGAATGGCTAAAATTAAATAATTATGGACAAGCACCAATGGGAGATACTGAATTTTTTGATGATGTGACTCCAAAAGGAAGTTGGGGTGGATTTACTTTAAAAGCTGGAGATATATTTATAACAAATGCAACAAGTTCAGCAGGTATAGTAGGACATGCAGCTATTGCTAATGGTGATAATTATATTTTACATATGCCTGGTGCTGGCCAAGGAAATCAACAATTATCTACATCTAATTGGATGCAAAAATATACTGCGTCAGGAAAATGGATTAAGGTTTATCGATTAAAAGATCAAACACTTGCTAGGGATGTAGCTAGATATGCTGATAGAAATTTTTATTCCACTACTGGAAGTGCAACTAAAAATGTTTATTTAGATTATGGTATCGATACACATCTGTATCAAAAAAATCCAACTTATTGTTCTAAGCTAGTATTTCAAGCATTTTATTTTGGTTCTGGATCAAGAAATGTTATGCAAGCGGTTAGTGGAATCGTAACTCCTTATGGTTTAATTGATACTTTTACTTCAGCATATAGACCGTCATTAGTAAAAACATATTAATAAATAATTTAGGAGGATTAAATTTGAAAAAAAAAAGATGTTAATAATGATGACTATCTTTATATCAATAGTTTTAGTAGTTAGTTTTGTTTTATTTAATAGAGTACATGCGAAAAAATCTATATATAATTACATTGCTAGACAAGGAATACAAGAAAGTCAGTTGAAATATATTGATTTTCGTAAAGACTTTAAAATAGGTGGATATTGGCTTGCTGTTTATGTTGAAGGAGAAAATCCTGATATTTATTATGAATATTCTTATCAAGATAAAAAAGTTAATTTTCAAGCTTACTTTAATTCTGAAAAAGCTATAAAGAAAAAAATGTGGGGTGGAAGTGGACTTACTGAAACAGAGATGAAAAAATTAAAGTATCCACCTTTGTAATAATAAACAGTATAAAAAAGAACTTAAATAAAGGATAAAATAAAGACTAATTAGTATTAAATAGATAAGTACTAATTAGTCTTTTTATTTTTTTTTAATTTAGTATTAATTAGAATTAAGAGTTTGATAAAGGATTTAATGAGCGATGGGGGTAACTTGCAAAGTGACTATTGGGAGAAGAAAAATAAGCGGTAAGTGTCAATGGTAAGCGGACTGGAATAGATCAGCGGTTTGTGCTGATCTATGAAAGGAGCATTAAGGAATGGACACGTGCAGCCGATTTTCCATCCTCTTGGCAGTTCCTCAAAACGAACCGTTTTGGGGACGCCAACCGGCGAGGAAGCCCCTCAAGGATTTGAGGGGTTGGGGAGTTCGATTGATGGGGTCAAGGGGAAGAGTTCCCCTTGTGGGGTGTGGGGCAACGCCCCTGGTCTTTATCACGCTGTGGCGTGATTTGGCGAAGCCAACGAGGTCTCGCAGAGCCCACACCAAATGTAATTTGGTATAGTGGGCTATACCAAAACTTTGGATTCGCTCTCTCGATATGTTATGATAGTCTCAAAAGTAGTCCTCTTACCGAAGACAATTGTGAGGGAAAAACATGAACAAATTCGCAATCATTCACATGCAGAAATTTCAAATTTCTGATGTGCAAGGGATTCAAAAACATAATCAAAGACAAGGAAAAAGTAAATCAAATTTAGACATCGATTACTCGAAAAGTGAACAGAATTATGATTTGTTGAATCAGCAAAAAATTAGATATGAAAGCACAATTAAACAAGAGATTAGTGAACGAGTAAAACGAAAGCCACGAGCCAATTCGGTTGTACTTTCAGAATTTGTAGTAACAGCTTCGCCTGATTACATGCATTCTTTAAGTTTAGAAGAACAGAAACGTTATTTTGAGAGTTCATTAGATTTTATTCAAAAACGTTATGGCAAACAAAATACGTTGTATGCGATGGTTCATATGGATGAAGCGACACCACATATGCATATTGGTGTCATGCCTATTACAGAAGACAATCGTTTGTCCGCAAAAGATATGTTTACGAGAAAAGAGCTCACATCTTTACAGCAAGATTTCCCGATGGAAATGCGGGAAAAAGGCTTTGATGTAGAACGGGGTGAAGGTTCTGAGAAAAAACATTTATCGCCTCAAGCCTTTAAGGAAAAACAAGATTTACAAGTAGAAGTGGAACAGTTATCAAATGTAAAAACGCATTTAAAAACAAAAGTAGTGGAAACCCATAATCAATTACAACAAACTACAAACTACATCGAAAAACAGAATGAAACGTTACAAAAAATTCAGCAACAATTTTTAAATTTAGATAAAAAAATTAAAGAAAAGAAACAGGAATTTGAAACGTTTCGAAATCAAGTTCCGGATAAACCAGTGTCAATGTCTTATTTGCGAGAAGAAACAAAAACAGAAGTAACAACGAAACTGTTTGGAAAGCCAGAAATTACTGAGAAGAAAACAGGAAACATTGTGGTTACACGTGAGCAATGGAGAGATATGACAGAAAAAGTGAATGCAGCCGTTATTGTTAAAAAAGATTATGAACGTTTACAGAAGACGGATCTTGTAAAAGAGAATCAAAGTTTACGAGAAGATAATAAATATTTAGAAGAAACAATAGAGGGGAATAATCTTGCTTTAAAACATTCTTATAAACAAAATCGGGAATTAGAAGAAGTAAATAAAGAATTGCATACTGAAATAGGCACTTTAAAGGCTCATATAAGAGATTTACAGATGAATATAAAGGTTTTATATCAACAGACGAAAAAAGTCTTTAAAGAGCAATTTAAGGCATTTAGAGGACTTATTAAAAACGAACTGGATATGAAGGGTGTAGATAATCAATTTGAACGTGAACATACAAGAGAAATAAGAAGTAGACAGAAAGGATATGACATGGAACGTTAGAAACGTTTTGTGATATACTATAATTATTCATCACTAACTAATTTATGGGTTTCATCCATTTAAAAATCTCTTTATATGTGTGCATATAAAGAGATTTTTTGCGTTTATGTAATTAAAATTATGTTAAGATTGATAAGACTACATTTGAAAATGTGGGTTCAAGTTGCTGTTTGACTGAATTGCACAAAAAAACCAATTCTATTACACGAGAATTGGTTTTTTTGCGTATAACGAATAGAGATATATCTAGGCGTTTAAGGAGTTGTATCTTATATAATTTAGTCTAACATTAATAAAAAGAAAATTCAAAAATATTCACTAGGTTTGTTGTTTATAAGGAATTATAAAACATGAAATTTTGCATATTTTCTAATTAATTCCCGGAAATAGGAATTAATGATTTATAATAAATAGATGAAATACCCTTTCAGTTTCCGATGAACTGTACTTTAGTCTGTTGTTAGTACGAAGTCTTTTAAAAGACTTCGTACTTTTTTTATTGTCGACCAAGACTATGTTGTAAATGCTCATAGCATTGTATGTTGAATTTCAATTGTAAGTTCCAAAGTAAACTTTTGAATATTAGTTTACTTTCAAATTATTGATTTTATAGAACTTTAAGAGATTTTTAGAAAAATAGACATTTCCATAAAGAAAGTATACATTCAGAACACAAGAATAAAAGGATTTCCACACCAGACCTTTGCCCCTTAGTCTTCGCAGTAAGGAAAGGCGCCTGTGTTAGCCTATTCGGACTAGCCAGTCTGTTTGCGAAGTGGGGGCAAACAGAAGGAAGGCATTAAACGGGATTTTATACTATGGTAAAAAACATTATTTATTGAAAAATAAAAAGCCACATTAATGTGGCTTTTGTTATCTTGTTTTTGTAATTGAACTAGATACAGAAGAACCATTAGAAATACTTATATTCCAGATTGTATCACCTGTGAAGAATCCACTTTGAAGTGTTACATATCCACGAGCTTTTGCCGGTTTACCACTAGATAGTATACTAGTAGATTTATTACTAGGGGTACCGCCAGCATTTCGGAAAAAAACCACGCTAAGGATTTTTTCTATAAAAAGAGCCGTTATATTAAGAATAAAACGGCTCTTTTATACGTAAAGGACGTAAATTCATTTGCCCAGTGTCATGTAATCCTTCAAATTTGTATTCTCCAAGAAAATTGATATGTTCCCATCCTAACGGCCACGCATATGGCATTAAATCTTCTCTAAATTCTCCTCTTGCTTTTAATTCTTCTACGGCTTTTTCCATATATACAGTGTTCCACACACTTATAGCGTTAATAATTATGTTTAGTGCACTAGCTCTTTGTAACTGGTCTTGGAGAGCACGTTCTCTAAATTCTCCACGTTGTCCAAAAAATATAATTCTAGCTAATGCATTGATTGCTTCTCCTTTATTTAAACCTTTTTGAACCCGTCTCCTTACGGCTTTATTAGATATGTAATCCAGCGTAAAGAGGGTTTTCTCGATTCGTCCCATTTCTCCAAGTGCTGTTGCGAGTTTATTTTGTCTTGCATATGATCCGAGCTTCCCCATGATAAGAGCGCTAGATACTTTTCCTGTTTGAACCGAGTATGCCAACCTTCTAATATCTTCATAGTTTTCTTTTATTAACTTTACATTAATTTTTCCTTTTAAAAGTGCTTGAACATTTTCATATTCTTCTCCACCAGGTATAGAAAAAAGCTTAGTATCTGCCAAATCACGAATACGAGGAGCAAATCGAAATCCCAACAAGTGTGTTAAAGCGAAAACTTGATCTGTATATCCAGCTGTATCTGTGTAATGTTCTTCAATTTTTAAATCTGTTTCATGATGAAGAAGCCCATCTAATACATGAAGAGCATCTCGTGCATTGGTAGTAATGACTTTCACATGATAGGCAGATAGCTGATCACTTACAAATCGATAAATGGTTCCACCTTTTCCCGTTCCATAGTGTGGATTGGAATCTGCATGTAGAGAACGTACAGCAATGGATAAACGCATACCATCAGAAGAAGAAGTTGTCCCATCTCCCCAATAGGATGATAACTTTTGTTCCTTTTGGAAATTCACGAGAATAGATTGAGCGCGAACCATTGCATCATCATACATTCTCCATTGTGAAGCATTTGCCATTTGTCTATAGGAGATTCCAGGGGTAGCTTCCGCCATTTTTGTAAGACCTATATTTGTCCCCATTGCCATCAAAGTAGCTAATACAATATTCTGTTCCTCTTGATCAGGAGATTGATTGGTAGAGGCGTGGATAAATTGATCATGAAATCCAGTCCAACTGGCCACTTCTATTAGTAAATCTGTCAGTTTTATTCTGGGTAACATACTATGAAGAAGTTTACTAAATGCTTTTGCTTCTTCTGGAGTTCCTCTATCCAATCGCTCAACATGTAGTTTTCCTTGACTAATATCTACTCCTTCTAATTTCTCGCTATTTTTTGATAACCATTCTAAATGTTCATTTAATCGGTTTATTCGGTCAGTTATATAATCTTCAGCTTTTAAAGGGGCTGTAAGGCCATTTGGAATGTTTGAAACTTCGTTCCATTCATCATACGGTATAAGATAATCATCAAATGCCTTATGATGTCTACTGCCTGATACAAAAATATCTCCTGAACGAATATGATTTCTTAACTCGGTTAAAGCTGCCAATTCATAATAGTGCCGATTAATGTTTCCGTCATCATCATATACATGTTTTTGCCAACGGTTAGATACAAAGTGTAAGGGAGCGCCATGAGGCACTTTTCGTTTACCTGTTTCATTCAATTCATGAATCGTATCAAGTGCTTGTAAAACGGGTTCTCCAGATTTCGTCGCTCTAAAATGAAGACTGCGTAATAAAGTAGGTGCATATCGTCTAACATAGGAATAACGAGTATTTAACAAATCCAAATAGTCATAATTTAAAGGCCGTGATAGTTGTTTTGCTTCTTCAACAGATTCGACCATCTCATTCCATGACATTACTTCATCTAGGGCTGCAAAAGCATCTTTACCCGTTTCTTTTGCCTCAATTAGTGTCCCGCATACAGTAATAAATTGTAAAATCTTCTCGTTTAATTTTTTCCCATTTGCTTGCTGTATTTCGTCTTGTTCTTTTTTCCCTTTTGTTTGAAGATTCATCATAAGACGATCATGAATTTCAATTGCGTAATCTATAAGGTCTTGTGTAATCTCCAATAAAAATGAGACTAACATACTATATCTTTTTACTTCATTGAATCGTCTAAAAGCATATGGCTCATATTTTGATCCTAATCTAGCGAGCTGCCGAAGACGATTTGTATTAATTTTTGTGGTATCAATAGTAAGACCAATTTTTTGAACAAATTGTAATCGGTCTATTACTTTTAAAAATGATTCTGGTGAAGGCTGGGCCGGTACATCTTTTAGCCATGCTAATGGAGATTTACCATTTATAGTTGGTAAAAGTAACGCATCTAATTGATCTTTTTGTTCTTGGACCAAACCGTCATGTAGTATACTATACACTTTCTGATCTGCTTGTTGCTTTGCTTCCCAGACGATATCTTCAATCACATACATAGCTGGAAGAATGACTTTCATTTTTCGCAATGTAGATATTGTTATTTCAATTAAATAGAGGGTATTATTGTTATCCATTGCTTGTTGCACTAAAAATTGTAATAAAGTTTCTTTATATTCAGAAGAAAAATTCTGATATCCATATTCTGTTCGAATTTCCCCAAGATGCTCCCATAAAGTATTCCCACGTTTGGCATATACTAAAAATTCTTCAGGTGGAATCTGTAACTGACTCGCAACGTAAGCCACTACATATTGTGGAATGTCTTTATATTCTGTTAAGGACCAGCCAGGATAACGAATTAATGCAAGCTGAAGAGCGAACCCTAAACGATTGTATCCTCTACGGTGTTTTAATATTAAATGTAAGTCATGTTTAGAAAAAGTATGAAATGTTACCAAATCCCATTCTGTTAAACGTGATAAATCCATTAACTCATTTCGTTGTGCCTCTGACAGTAATTGTTTAACTCCCATTGTTTCCCCTTTACTCCTTTATAAGAGCTCCATTTTATTTTTTAGCTGCAGTTGGTTTGGATTTGTGTAAAGTAGTGTCGTATGGATGTTAGAGTGCCCAGCTTGATTTGCAACTTCATGAATGCTAAATCCTTTTTCAATTGCATTCGTACAGAAGAAGTGTCGTAATTGGTGTGGAGTAATAACATTGCTGTATGATTTAAAGATACGATTGACGACCGTACGGTCGAGCTTTTCTCGCTTTTTACTAATAAAAAGATACGGAGATTCATGTGCTGTACTGTATGTTTTTCGATCGATGAGATAATCTTTGATAGCACTAAGTACCTTACTATTTAGTAATACAATTCGTTGTTTACCTCCTTTTCCACTTCGAATAATACATTCCCCAGTCTGTAAATTGAAGTCATTCATTTTGATAGATAATGCCTCTGAAATACGTACTCCTGTATATGCTAGGAGAGTGGCAATTGCATAATTACGTTTGTTATTATCCTCTAACACACTTTGTAAAAACTTTTTTACATCTAATTCAACAATTTGGGTTGGAGAAGCATAGACAGTTTGAACCTTTATCATGTCTGTTTTTAAAATTACTTGATCTTGTTGACTTCCTTTCTGTATTAGAAATTCATTAAATTTAGCAAGGCTACTAATCTTGTGGTTAATGGACTTGGCGTTCAACATTTTGACATTCTTTAAATAACTAATGTACTCTAAGATATTTTGTCGGTACAATTTTGTTAATTTTCTGTCATAGGAACCTTCAAACCATTTTATGTACTGTCTAATACCTGATGTGTATCCCTGAACAGTGTTCTCAGTTTTATTCTCTTGTTTAAGATAAGAAGAAAACTGTTTTGCAACATCCATGTGATTTCCTCCGCGTCTATAAATTGTGTTGCGTCTAAAAGTATTTATTTATCGATAAATTGTGTTGCGTTAAACCCCTAGATTTATATTTATTATAACACCTAATACAACACAATTAATATTGTGTTGTATTATTTTTTGTATAAAAAAAGACACTGTATGTGTCTTGGAATAATGATATATTTTCTGATTTTTTAACTCTGATTTTCTTAGCGTGGTTTTTTTCCGAAATGCTGGCGGTACCCCTACTATAGGAACCATCGTTTATGGTCTTTGTGTAGCAATGGAACCAAATCACGCAATAAGTATGGTCTTTGTGTAGCAATGGAACCAAATCACG